>JADGAV010000009.1 GCA_015231825.1 SAR324 cluster bacterium | reverse complement strand
TTAAAAGATTCAAAAGTCAAAGGTTGTTATGAAAAATCAAATCCGCAAACCATATCTGAGAACAAGATTGCATCATTGTTGATTGAAAGTGTCCTCTTGTCTGTTTCAAAAGAAAGAATGGCTTTAAAAGAATTGTCCCAATCTCCTGCATTTTTTCCTTTCAAACTTCCTATTTTAACAGGAGAAATAGTTCGGCAATTCACACCTCGTATTGAAGTGATCAAAGGGGTGGATGACGAATTTTTGAGATTAATTTAGTTGAATGTTCCCTCAAGCCAAAGGAGAACTATTTGCGCTGCTACCACCACAACCTTCCATTGATCTCTTTTCTGTCAATCTTTTTGTCCGGGGCGCTCAATTTTTGATTCCTGCAATCGCCCGGCGATTGGGGTCTCGCTGCATCCGAAGAGGCTGCTTTCTGGAGCCTGCTGATTCTCGCAATGGAAAGGCAGAAATGAACCTGTTCTTGAATATCCTGTAAAGTCTTAAAAGCTAACCGATTGAAATAATAACGAAATAATTTTAGATTTGGGCTTTTTCCACTCATTATTCCCTACCGACCGTAAACTGAGAATTAAAACCTTGCTTTTCGTTCCAGAAGAGAAGAAGGTGGTCAGCAAAACACCGCATTTCCTTCCTGATAAATTTCTTTACACGGATATTTCCAAATGCTATCGTTTCACTTAATTCTAGATTTTGATAAGTGCTATGGATTTTTGGATTTTACAGGCATTTTACGGAATTTCATACGGTGCGTTGCTTTTTCTGCTCGCGAGCGGCTTGTCCTTAATTTTCGGGGTGATGCGCATCGTCAATCTCGCTCACGGCTCCTACTTTCTGCTGGGCGCCTATGTGGCCCTTACCGTAATTTGGGTCACTGACTCATGGCTGCTGGCCATTCCAGCAGGAGCCCTGACCATCGCAATCATTGGATTGGCGATGGAACGCATCTTCCTCCGCCAACTGGGTTTCGCCCCCCTGCGTCAAGTTTTGCTGACCGTCGGTTTTGCTCTGTTATTTCAGCAAGGCGCACTGGATCTGTGGGGTGGAGACAACATGTTCATCCCCGTGCCTGAATATCTGAACTGGAGCATCCAGACCGGCACCCTCTTTTTCCCCGTTTACCGGATTTTCATGATCGCAGTAGTGGCAGTGGTAGGCGTCATTCTGTGGCTGGTGATTGAAAAAACCACCCTCGGCGCTGTGATCCGGGCCACTGTGGACGATGCGGAAATGGCCCGGGGGATCGGTATCGACACTTCTACCATTTCCATGGGGGTCTTCGCCCTGGGGGCCTTTCTGGCTGCACTGGGCGGCGTGATTGGCGGCGGCTTCACCGGGGTTTACCCCGGATTGGATTTCGAAGTGTTGCCTCTCGCCTTCGCCGTGGTCATCATTGGGGGGATGGGTTCCCTGCGGGGCGCGCTGATCGGCAGCATGATCGTTGGATTGATGGACAATATCGGCAAGGGACTTTTCCCGGAACTGTCATATTTCACCCTCTACGCTCCCATGGTACTCATCCTTGCCGTTAAACCCACGGGGCTGTTCGGACGGGAATAAAAATCCTGGTATCAACTTTACCGGGAAAACCTGCATACCTGGAGATCTGGAACCGCATGGCGTTAAAAGACCGGAAAAAAATACTGACCGTGATGATCGTCATGGCGCTGGTGGGTTTGTTCACCCCCTTTGCCAATGATTTTATACGCCTGTTGATCACACAGACGCTGGTTTTGGGGATTCTGGCCCTGAGTGTGGATTTGCTGCTTGGGTTCACCGGACTCGCCTCGCTGGGTCAGGCTGCCTATCTCGGCATGGGGGCATATCTGACCGCGATCCTGGTGGACCGTTTTCAGTTCGGGCTCGGCTGTGATTTGTCCCTGATCCTGTTGATGGGGATTGCAATTGGTGCGGCCGGGGCTGCCTTCTTCGGTCTCTTTGCCATTCGCGCCACCGGTGTCTATTTCCTCATCATTACCCTGGCTCTGGGGATGGTGGTGTGGGGTCTGGCCAACCGCTGGAACTCTCTCACTGGAGGGGACAACGGCATCAACGTCATGATGCGGCCAAATTGTGGAGTCGATTTTTCCAACGACATCAATTTTTTCCTTTTGGTCTATATATTTTTTTGTCTCTCTTTGACGGCAATGTACGTGCTGGTGAATTCTCCCTTCGGACGAACCCTGGTGGGCATCCGGGAGAGCGAAACCCGCATGCGCATGCTGGGATATAACACCTGGCTGCACAAATACCTGGCGTTTGTCATCGCCGGCGGATTTGGCGGGTTGGCCGGTGTTTTTTGGACCCACCTCAACGGAATTGTCAGTCCGGAAGACGTGCTTCTCCCCATCTCCGTAGATGCCCTGCTGATGGTGGTTCTGGGAGGAGCAGGAACATTGGTCGGAGGCCCCATTGGGGCTGCAGTGGTGGTGTTTATACGGGAATATCTGAGCACCCTGGTGGAATGGTGGCAATATATTCTTGGCGGGGTTTATGTGTTAACAATTCTCTTTCTGCCCGATGGTCTGATGGGCCTGATGGCATTAGTGAAAACATGGCGTACTGATCGGTCGGAAAAGGAAGGGGCGGAAGCCTCATCCGGTCAAGTCCGATAGCTGTCCGCGTCATTCATACAGGAGAAAACGATGATGAATAAAATTTTTAAAAAGGCCTCCGTGCTGGCTGCCGTAATGACGGTCGCTGCGTTAATGCTGTCCGGTACACGGACCGTGCAAGCCGAGGAAATCCGGATCGGATTTCTCGCACCCCTGACAGGAATTTTTGCCCAAATCGGCAAAGACATGCGCAACGGATTCCAGATGTATCTGGATGAGCAGAACGGCAACCTGGCCGGTGCGCAGATCAAGTTTATAGTCGAAGACGGCCAGGGCAAGCCCCCGGTCAATGTTCGCAAAGCGCAGAAGCTGATTCGGCAGGACAATGTACACATGTTTATCGGCGGCTTACTGGCCTCCACCGGATATGCCCTGGCACCAGTGAGCACACGCAGCAAGGTTTTGTACATTGCCTCCATTCCGGCAGCCGATGACCTGACCCAACGGCAAAAGCAGAAATTCCCGTATGTGGTTCGCACTGGCTGGAACAGTTCCCAGTCCACCCACCCTTTCGGCAATTGGGCCTGCGACCAGGGATACAAACGGATCGTAACCGTGGGTGCGGACTATGCTTTCGGCCATGAAGTGATCGGCGGATTTCAGAAAGCCTTCGAAAATTGCGGAGGAAAGATTGTACAAAAATTATGGCCGAAACTCGGGACGCAGGATTTCGGCCCCTTCCTGCCCCTGATCAAGAAAGATGCGGATGCTGTATTCACGCTGATGGTCGGCCCCATGTCCCTGGCCTTCCCGAAGCAATACAAGGCGGCTGGAATGAAAGCGCCTCTGCTGGGCGGAGGCACCAGTGCCGACGAATTTGCCCTGCCGTTCATGGGTGACGAAGCCATTGGATACGTCACGGCGCTTCAGTACAGCGCAGCCATCGACACTCCGAAAAACATGGAATTCGTGAAGAACTACCGCAGCAAATACGGCAAGGTGCCCTCATATTATTCGGAGAGCAACTACACCACTGTCCAATTCATCCACGAAGTCCTGAAGAAGACCGATGGCAAATGGCCCGGCCTGGAGGAATTCGTGAAAATCGTCGGCACGATCCAACTGGATACGGTACGGGGTCCGGTGAGCCTGGATGACGATATGAATCCGGTGCAAAACATCTACATCCGGCAAGTGACAAAGAAGAAAAATTTTGGTTATCCGGACGAGGAGTTGTGGAACAACGTTGTCAAAACTTACCCCGGTGTGAGTCAGTACTGGAATTTTGGCAAGGAGACGTTTTTAAAACAACCCGTATACAGCCGGTCTTATCCTCCCTGTGATCATTGCGAATAGGGAACTCTGCACAATCAGGCCGGAACACGTGCTGAATTGACGTTCCGGTCTGGAACATTTGAAGGGTGTTGCCTCCTTGACGAAATCTTCTCCAAGCCAAACTGCCTCGCCTTGCCTTTCATTGCGGGAAGTGTCCAAGATTTTTGGAGGGCTGAATGCAGTCACAGACCTGAATCTGGACATCTATCCGGGTGAGCGGAAGGGGATCATTGGCCCCAACGGCGCCGGCAAGACCACCTTGTTCAATCTGATCACCGGTGTTTTTCCCATCACCACCGGCAGTGTGAAACTCTTTGGTCAGGAAGTGAGCAAATGGCCCACCTACCGGAGGGTGCGGCTGGGTATGGCACGCACCTTCCAAATAACCAACCTGTTTCCCAAACTGACGGTGCTGGACAACGTGCTGCTGGCAGCCCAGGGAGTCAGCGCAATGAAATTTTCCATGCTGCGGTTCCAGACTTCCTACCGTGATTTGTTCGACAAATGCCATCTGCTGCTGGAAAAAGCGGGATTCACTGACCGCAAGGATGTGGAAATCCACCATCTTTCCCATGGAGAACAGCGGCAGATCGAAATCGTGCTGGCTCTGGCCACCGATCCCAAATTGTTGCTGCTGGACGAGCCGGCGGCCGGATTATCCACCGGCGAATCTCATGAAATGGCAGATTTCCTCAATACTCTGGATTCGGAGCTGGCCATCCTGATGATCGAACACGACATGGATGTGGCCTTTTCAGTGGTCAATAATATCGCGGTACTGCACTACGGAAAAATCGTTGAGGAAGGCACCACAGACGAAGTGCGGGCCAGCGAAAAGGTGAAGGAAATTTACCTGGGAGTGGGCTGAATCATGACCATATTTCAAATAGAGGACATTCATACTTATTATGGAGACTCCTACGTGCTGCAGGGCTTGACCATGAGCCTGGAGGAAGGGCAAATCGTCGGACTGCTCGGCCGCAACGGTGTGGGCAAGACCACTCTTGTCAACTCCCTCGTCGGATTCAACCATCCCCGTCAGGGTCGCATCCTGTTCAAGGGTCAGGACATCACCCACGAGCATTCATACAAAATCGTGGACCTGGGGATCGGTTTGGTCCCGCAGGGACGACGGGTATTCCCCTCCCTCTCCGTGGAGGAGAACCTGATCGTGGCGGCCAGAGTCGGAAACGGACAAGGCTGGAACAAGGAACGCATCTACGAACTGTTCCCGCGCCTCAAGGAACGCGGTAGGAACCGCGCCAATACCCTTTCCGGAGGAGAGCAGCAGATGCTCGCTATCGGGCGGGGAATGATGAGCAACCCGGATTGCCTGATCCTCGACGAACCTTCCGAGGGACTGGCACCGGTCGTGATTCAGCAGGTATGGGAAGCCATCACCAAATTAAAGGAGATGGGGCTTTCGATCTTGTTGGTAGAGCAGAACGTGGCTCTCGCCCTCAAGTTGGTGGACTTTGTTCACGTCATGAGCAAGGGGGTCGTCGTGCATTCATCGCTACCCGATGATCTATGGGCCAACGAGGAAGTGAAGTCAAATTATCTGGGACTCTGATTGGTTTCCAGACAGCATTCACGCCAGCAACATCATCATCAAAACCGAATCTCAACTTGCCGGTCAGGAGCAGTCCACAGAGGATATCTGTGTCCTGCTACTTTTTAAATTCGCTGAGATCAATGCCCAAGTTTTGGGGACCGAATCCATAGGGGAGGAGGGCTTTGATGGACATGAGGACAATCCTGGATTTGTCGGGAGTCGACATAATCACCTCCAAATCATGATCTGAGAGCTGGTCCGCTTCAAAGAGCATCTGCCGGCAGACTCCGCAAGGAGCTGTTACCTGAGCAAACGTTTCTTCCCGGTTTTTTTCCTGAAAATCACGGGGGCGCCCCATGACTGCGACCGCTTTAAACTTTCGATAGCCCTGTGCATTGGCCCTGACCAAAGCTGCTCTTTCAGCGCAGATACCTGGACTGTAGGCGGCATTTTCGAAATTTGCTCCGCCGATCACTTCACCGGTTTCAGTGAGCAATGCGGCTCCTACCGAGAACCGCGAATAGGGATTGTAAGCCTGAATCAATACTGTTTCGGCGGCATCGAGCAGTTTTTGCTGCCACTCCTGCAATGCCTGATAATCTAGAATTGCTTCTCCCATCTTACGCCTCTAATGCGGGATTGAATTCGAATCTTCCAGCCAATCCAGAACCTGAGAAGATTTGCTGAAGAAGCGGGGATAATCAAGCGAAGGACGCTGAACCGTGATCAGGGGAATTTCCAATGCTCTGGCTGCGTTCGCTTTGGCACTATACCCTCCCGCTTCTCCGGAATCTTTGGTGACCACACAGTCAATTTGCCAATCTCGCCAGAGCGCTTCGTTGAATGCTTGAGAAAAAGGACCCTGCATGGCGCAGATGTGATCGCGGGGAATTCCCAATTCAATCGCACGCTCAAGTATTGAAGGTTCGGGAGTAATGCGAACAAACCAATGCTTTGTCTGGTTCTCTGAAGCTCTGAGGAAGGTTTCAAGGTCTTTGGAACCGGTGCTCAAAAAGATACGATTTCCTTTTTGGATCGCCAGCTCTGCTGCCGATTCCATCGTTGCACAAAGAAAAGGAGAAGCATTGTCGCCGAGGCCGGGACGTTCATAACGCAGATAAGGGATATCCAATTCCTTTGAAATTTGAATCAGTTGTTTGGAAATTTCCTCAGCAAAAGGATGGGTGGCATCAACAATTGAGGCGGCAGAACTTTCCCGCAATTCCTGCCGACGTCGTTCCGCGCCTTTTCTTCCTCCAGTTACCGCAATTTCCGGATACTTTTTCTGTGCGAGTGCCCTGCCGTACTCGCTTGATGCAGAAAGCACCACCTTTTTTCCCTGGGCATGGATCTCCGAAGCGAGTTGATTGCCGTCACTGGTGCCTGAAAAAACCCAGCAGGCATTGACCGGCAGGCTGGTTTTTTCAAGAACTTTTTCAGAATCCTTCCATCCCTCATAACCACGGGGCGTATAAAGAAACTTCCCCCGGCGTCGTGTAAAACGATTACCAATGATTATCGTGGTGAGCATGTCAAACTGCTGCTGAAGGAGTTCTTCCAAGGTAAAAAATTGAATCTTCTGATCTTCACGATAAGCATTTCTCACAATCCCGCACCAAGTGCCGGGTAGCTTGAATTTCAGCATGATCCGCAAGATTTGATAAACCCCTTCCTGCCTTGCCCTGCTTTGCACATTGTAAAAAACAACCGCCAAATCTGCCTGAGCGATATGACTCGCGCGTTTTTCAATCCACTCCCAGGGACAAAGCAAGTCAGACAGGGAAAGGGTTGCAAAATCATGAGATAAGGGTGCTCCCATCAAGGAGGCACAGGCATTGGCGGCAGTGATTCCCGGAATGACCTCAACCTGAAAATTTTCATTTTCTCCCATCAGGTCAAAGGCCAGTGTGGCCATTGCATAGACTCCTATGTCACCGCTGGAAATCAGGCTGACTCTCTTCCCTGAACGCACCAGTTCGATTGATTTTAAAGCCCGTTCCCGTTCTTGAGTGAGCGGAAGCGTGTAAATTTCCTTAGCTTCGACCCATTCCCGGATCCAACGCAAGTAGAGGTCGTAGCCGACAATGGCGTCACTCTCTGCAATCGCTTTTTTTGCTAAAGGAGGAATCAGTTCTGAAAATCCGGGTCCTACTGAAACAAGATAAAGTTTTCCTTCCATTATTTATTTTTCTTTCATGTGTGTTATTCCTTCCAGACCGGGTCCTCGACAATCGCGACAGTCACTCCGTTCAACGCCATTTTCTCCAAAATCAATTCACCCCGCACACTGGCCAGAAGCGCGGCCGGTTCACATACACCTTCCACTCCAATGTTTTTCTGCACCCACGCCGACGTTTTTGAAACCCACGGGCGTTTGGCAAGCAGTTCCTGCTTGATCGTGTGCAAAGCGAAATGATGGCGGGTGCACCATTCGAGCAAACCCGGTTCTTCTCCTTTCAAATCAATGGTGGCAATTTCCCGCACATCTTCGAGTGGCCGATTAATCTGTTGGAGGGCCTGCGAAACCGCTTTCTGAATCTGATCCGCATCAATCCCTTTCCGACACCCAATACCGACAATGAGAGGTCTGCAAGTTTCAGACGCAGTCGTTATGACGGGCAGGGCTCCTGTCAAATTGGCCACACGGTAGGCCAGCAAATTGGCTCCACCTTCGTGTCCGCTGAGCAGAGAAACCGCGTAGCGTGCTCCCTCATCGAGCACCACCACAGCCGGATCAGTTTTTTTGTTTTGAGGCAATCCCTCCAAATACCGGACGGCGATTCCTGTCGCCATGACCAGCACCCAATGATTGAATTCGTTAAACGCCTGTTCAAACTGCGCTTTTCCCGATTGTTCTGTCTTCCGCCAGGGACGACTGATTTCCCCCGGTAAATGCTTTGCCAGAAAGCCCCCCAGCATTTCTGCCTCTTCACGCACCAGCCATATTCCGATTTTCATAGAATCAGTATCCTATTTCGTTTTCTTTGCAGTCCGAAAGCGGTGTGTGTATTGAGATGAATAGAGCTGTGATTCTTCCAGGAGGTCCTCACTCAGCACCTCACCCACCAATATCATTGTGGACAGGGCCCAATCTTTGACCTTGATTTCATCCAAAAGATTTTCCAGAGTGCTGCGGTGAATTTTTTCCTGAGGCCAGGTGGCTTTATACACGAGCACAATTGGAGTATTGTCTGGGTAATGCTGACGAAGATCTTTGACGATCTGCGGCAGATGAGGGCCCGAAAGAAAAATGCACAAAGTCGCCTGATGAGCAGCCAATTCAGACAATGCTTCTTTTTCAGGAACCGGAGAGGCTCTTCCAGAAGTGCGTGTGAGAATGATGGTTTGCGACATTTTGGGTTTGGTCAATTCCGCATTCAATGCCGCTGCAGATGCAGCAAAAGAAGAGACGCCCGGAACAATTTCAAAAGGAATTTCCAACTGATTCAATCGTCGGATTTGTTCGGCAATCGCACCATAGATGGAAGGATCTCCCGAGTGCACCCTGGCCACATCCCAATGCTTTTCTTTCGCCTGCAGATAACAGGATTCCTGCTCTTCCAGATTGAGCTGGGAGGTGTCGATGATCTCAGTCCCTTCTGCACAATGTTCCAGAATTTCAACGCTCACCAGCGACCCGGCATACATCACCATTGGGACATTTTTTAGAATATTTACCCCGCGCAGCGTGATCAGATCAGGAGCCCCCGGGCCCGCGCCAATAAAATAGACTTTCATAAATGCCGTTTCTCTCTTGGGTTTTTTCGGATTAACATCGTGGATAAATAACCCAAAGACTCCTCTTCAGGCAGACGACTCAAATCATTGCAGAGGATTTCATCTTCCAACCCCATTCTTCGCCCGAAAACGCAGTGTTCCTTGATTTTCATCGAATCGAGGACCTGAAGCACATCGGTCAGGCGTTTACCGATTTTCATCAGAACCACCACATCGTGGGTGTCGATATCATTTCGGAGATTCTCCATTTCGTCCGGACAGGGAAGAATCAGAACCCTTTCCTTCCCCTCTCCCAAAGGCCAGTTGAAGGTGGCAGCAAGATGGGCATAACTGGTGATTCCCGGGAAGGTATGATGTTCGACCTGGGGAAGCACCTCCAACAAGGCGGCGATGGTGTATCCATAAGTTGAGTAGGTCATGCTATCCCCCAAAGTAAGACAGCCGACATTTTTTCCCTGTTTCAAATGTTCTGCAATCTGATCGGCCAGCTGCCGGTAGTGCCCCCGCAGCAGATCACGATTTGGATCCATGTGGAAAGGAATTTCCTCAAACTTTTCTTCAGGAATATCAATCCCGTTCAAACACTGACGCGCAAAGGAATATTCCTTGGTATCGGCTTTGGGACAGAAAATAATATCGCAGCACAAGAGGGCCTCGACTGCACTGACCGGGAATAAGCCTCTTGGACCCGGTCCAACTCCGACTCCATAAAATGTTCCTGTGCCCTGCTTTTTTGTTTCTCTCATTTGCGCCCTAACATAAGTTTTTCACGTAGAAGAAATTTCTCTGAGAAGTGCCCCTTTCATGCTGATCAACCGCACCTGGACTTCCTGGACCGAAGGTATTTTTGTTTTTGCAATTTGAGCAATTTGATTCTCAAGGTCCGCCCAAAAGAGAGCAGCGAAACGGTCAGATGCCATTAGCTGAGTAATCTGTTCAACCGTGCTGGACTGCTGACAGGCTTTTATCAAATCCTGATCCATACCAAATTTTTCAGCAGCCCGGCATACTGCACCCACTGCAGCTTTGCTGTTTCGAGAATGGGTGTCCCAGACCTGATCCAGTAACTTCGCCAGTTTCCCGGGATGTCCCGCCAGCCAGAGGCAGGGAAGAAAATAATCGTACTCAGTCAATGTGCGCTGCAGAGAGTCGAGGGAAAAACCGACAAAATTGGACATTTGCACAATCCGCCTGATCGGAAAATTCAATGTCTTCGAGGCAAAACGCTGTCCAATATTGCCGGGGCTGAAGACTATCGCCGGAGGACAATCGGCGGCAGCAATCCGGATATACAATTCAATGGATGCCAAATAAGAAGAAAGAGACTTGGGCTCAACAATTCCGGTTGTGCCAAGAATAGAAATTCCCCCCTCAATCCCTAAACGGGCATTGTAGGTTTTTTTAGAAATTTTCAGTCCGTCTTCACAACCGATTTCCAAATCAAACCCGTAATCTCCGCAATATCCTGCTTCTCCAACAATTTCTTCTACCGCCTTGACCATCATTTCCCGGGGAACGGGATTGATGGCAGGGTCTCCTATGGGAAAAGCAAAGCCAGGCTGGGTAATAGTGCCGACTCCCTCTCCTGCTATAAAACGAATCGCTTTCTGATCGTTTGCTTGAACGACTGCAAAAATTTTTGCCTGATGCGTGGCATCGGGATCATCCCCCGCATCTTTCACCACAACCGCTTTGACACGATTTTGACCAAATTCTTCGAGTCTCAAGATAGGAATGCGTACAAAATGATAGCCGTCGATCAGGTTGACCAGGACTTCCTGACGTTCTTCTCCACACAAAATTTTTAACAACGCCGCTTTCACGGCAGCCGTGGCACAGGTTCCGGTGGTCACTCCCCGGCGCAGACCATTCTCGGCCAACTGACTAAAATCAAAAGGTTTTCGTATGGGAAGAGTCATGAAACGGCTAAATGATTAACAGCTCGAATCATTAGCGCATTGACGACTGCCGCAGCCCAGGGAGATCCCCCTCTATTGCCAGAATTGGTGATAACAGGAACTTCCTCAATTTGCCTCAGCTGCTCCTTGCATTCTTGTGTTCCGACAAAACCCACCGGCAGACCGATGATCAAATGAGGACGCCAGTTCTGTTCCTTGATGAGACGAATCGTTTCCATCACTGCGGTTGGTGCGTCTCCAATCGCGACAATCACATCATCCCCTCGTTTTTGCCAGGCTCGACGGATACCGGCAGCAGAACGAGTTATTGTTGCTGCCTTCGCAAGCAGCCGGGTTTCTTCTTCATGAACCTCGCAGACGACCTCGGTTCCAATTTGGGAAAGCAAAGCCCTTTTCAAACCACTTTTGACCATCGTCACATCTGTGATGATTCCGCTTCCGGAAATCAGGGCACGAACCCCTGATTCGACGGCATCTTTTGAAATACTGATATCCTCGACAATTGAAAAATCTCCGCTGGTGTGAACCAGGCGCTGGATGACCGGACGATGAGATTCCGGAATTTTCAACCAGTCGTATTGCTCCTCAATTATTTTAAAACTCTCGGCTTCAATGGGATGGGGGACATAAATTTCCGCTTTCTGTTTTTCGACCTCGTCTGAGGCATGGTGGTGGTGATGCCCATGAGAATGATCGTGATGATGATGTTCCTGAGATTCGTTGTTTTCGTTCAGGCCTCTCACATGGAGATGGTGCGCCTCCTGCACGGTTCCTACCTCCTTTTCAAAACCAACAATTTGTGTGCGGTATTTGCAAAGCGTACAATTCATGACCGCCTTGCCATTAATCCCTTCCTCCGCCTTTTCCATCCAAACATTGGTCACGTTTTCATGCACACCCAAGTATTGCGCCTTCAGAATCTCAAGATCAGGAAAAAGTTCGCTGACTTCATCAGCCGCCTGATAGATTCGCTTGATCAAAACTCCGGTGAACAAAAAATATGGAATCACGACCAGACGCTTGAAACCCATCTTTGCTGCAAATTCAATCCCGTTTCGAACCATCGGTTCCGCAGTCCCGGAATAGCAGACAAAGGAAGCTCCAAAACCCATCCCTTCCTCGATCATGCGGGTCAGTTTGCTGACATTTGAATTGGTATCAGAATCCGTCGTACCCCGTCCCACAATCACCAGCAAACTTTCTGACCGTTTGATTGTCCGGGAAGAACGGGCTTCTGCCTCGATGATTCTCTCCTGAAACAATTTCAACAAAAGCGGATGCAGCTCCATTGCCCCGGCATATTGAAAATCCACATCCGGAAATTCCTTTTTTGTACTCAACATCTCAATGGGCATGTCATTCTTGCCATGACTTGCTGCAAATAAAATCGCAGGGATCATGACGATGCGCTTCGACCCCATTTTAATGTTTTCCCGAATTGCATAATCAATCGTAGGTGATGCAAATTCTAAAAATCCATGAGTGACCACTTTATGCGGGTGTTGTTTTTTTAAAAGCGCAATGGTGTCCTCAAATTCCTGGACACCTTCTTTATCGCGACTGCCGTGGCCGGCAATCACGATGCCGTAACTCGTATCAGTTTCTAAAGTCATGAGGAGAGTATAATGAGTATATTTTAGGAATGGGAACCGGTGCGGATGGAAAAAAGTTTCTTGTCAATACCGAACTTGGCAACGGGAAAAATGAGCAGAAATGAACATATTAATCCTGAAATATAGTCCGCAAACGATGCCTTTTCAAGGCAAAAAGAAAAGCAGATTTCTGGCCGGTCAAATCAAAAACCGTGGATCCTTCTTTCACTCAACCCGGGAATCATTGAGGAAAAATTTGGCACTTGCCTGAGGATATGATAAATTCGGTTTCACTTCCAAACACAATTGGGGCAGTACGCTGTTTTGAGAAGCTCCGGCTTTGACACCGGCACTTATTTACCAGAAAGAATCGAGGGGACATGGCAAAAAACTCCAAAGAGAAAGACGATATCGTGCAAGGGATCTTTTCGACCAAAGGAATTCTGATCGCGATTTTTCTACTCATCGGCTATTGGATCTTTTTTAAGGGAGATGGCCGGCAGGTACAAAAATCAATGACTCTCCCTGACCGAACTGTCGTCGGAGTCAGTGACACACTGAACCAGGCCGCTATCGAAGAATTGGGGGTGGATCTGACCGAAAATCTGGATCCCAAAGTAGTGCCTGGACTTGTTGAAGAAGCAATGAAGGAAACCGTGAACTCCGGCGCACAGGAAAAAGATTTTGCACAAACTCTGGTGACTAAAGTTTCCAACAAAATTCGAGACATCAGCACGATTGATTTAAACAACGACGGAATTGCAGATCCTGTGATGGTGGTCCCCCAGGCACTTGCAGAAGATTCCGAAAATTTATTGCTTTCCATTCGGGTACCCGATCCATCCGAAGTAAAAACCCTTCCTGAAGGCAGTGATCAAAAGGCCTGGGTGGACATCGCAGAAAACAAATCCATTGAGATCATGAGCACGGCGGCAATCAAGGAAAACGATCAGAATATGATGATACAGACCGCCCCCAACCAGCAATTATACAGCGGTCATTCTCAGCCATACTACCATCACCATACCAGCCTTTCCAGCATCCTGATGACTTCGATGATGATGAACTGGATGTTCGCTCCCCGATACTACGGCGGATTTGGCGCATACGGAGCTGGTTATGCTCCCAGAACCACCACGGCCATCAGCCAAAATCGAAACGTGGCAGGTCTCAGTAAAGCGGCCCCATCCTCTACAGCGGCTAAGAACTCCCGAGGTCAATCCGTTGCTTCCACCAGCAAAAAAGTACCGCCCAAATCGCTCAATCAAATCAAGAGCACCCAATTTAAATCCCGAAACAGCCAAAATGTTACACGTTCTGGAGGATTTGGAAAAACCCGATCTTCAGTTGCTTCTCAGAGAACGACCGCCCCCAGAAAGACTTTCAGGGCACCCACTCGCCGCTCCAGCGGATTTAGTTTTGGCCGCAGCTCAGGCCGCAGTTTTCGCGGATTTGGCAGACGACGATAGGCAAGATAATTTTCAAGTTAGTGATCCGTCAACACAATCCCCAATTCCCCAGGCCTTTGCAGGGAACGCGTCAATGACGGATCTTAAGGTCCGTTATCAGACTTCCCTGCAGATGAAGTTCAAATTCAAAAACTGCAAAACCACCGCCTCATCGGAAAGCTAATTTTGAAGGCTTTGAAATGAAAGAGAATTGATTTCAAAAAAAATTCCCAGAGGCAGGCCAATGCAAAAAAGTGGCTGGTTTGACCAAAACAGAATATCCGTGTCAAAACGACTGCACTGGCTGCAGGACAAACCCATCGGGACGATCTACGAAAAATGGTCTGATCTGCATCGAATCAAAATTGTTAAAGAAAGTTCATCCATTGTAAGGATGTATTTTGTAGATCCGCATTCACTGCATCCCAATCCCGCTTCAAGCGGCGCGATGTCGGCCATCGATTTAAATGATCCTTTCGATTTAAGCCCGACACCGTATAATCAGGCAATGATGCTTTCTCTTCTTTGGAATGCAAACCCGGAAAGAGTCTACATGATCGGCCTGGCAGGAGGCAGAATTCCTTTGGTTTTGCATCATTATTTTCCTGAGTTGACAATTGAAAGCACGGATATTGATGCTGAAACTCTTGTTTTGGCCAGGCGGTTTTTTGGATTTGAACCAGATCATCGACAAAGCGCGGTGATTATGGACGGGCGTGACTATTTGGAAAGTCGTGCAGAAAACGTTTGTTATGATTTCATTTTTGTTGATGCATTCCGCGGCACCGGTTTCAGTCCTTTGCACCTTGCTTCAGCCGATTTCTATCAGCGGTGTAAAAAGCATTTGAATGCGCAGGGCGTGGTGCTGTTCAATATGATCGAGTCTGATCCTCTGTTTCTCAGAAAAATCAACACGATTCAAAATGCATTTCGACATGTTTATCTTTTGCTGGAAAGAACCATTGTTGTTTTTGGAACCGATATCCCTCTAGACTGGGCTGAAGAGACTGTCTCAAAAGCAACAGCGCTTCAGGAAAAATATCAGTTTCCTTTTTCACTGGTTTCCAGAGCAAAAACCTTGAAACCACTTTCTGAATGCGGCAAATTTCTCGGAAATTTTGTTGGAAATGATGCGACAATAACAGACAAAAACCTGGAATCAGCGCTGAGAGAAACCGTTTCAGCCAATGATCCGATTTTCTATAATGCTGAAAGAAATGGTCCATGTCCCTGCGGTTCCAGAAAAAAGTACAAAAAATGCCACGGCAGGCTGTAGAGTTCCATAATTCCAAATAAGACCATCCCATGGCACGTCCTCCCAAATTCTCTCTGTTAGACTACCTGGAAAAAAATGCTCCGGTTGTATGCGATGGCAGCAAACCGCTTCTGCTGCAGAACCTGGGATTTCCGGAAACAGAAGCTTCCTTTATCGCCAACATCACCCACCCTGAGCTGGTTTCTCAAACTTACAAACAATATCTGCAGTCAGGAGCAGCGATTTTGCGAACCAACACAGAAGGAGCCCATCGTCTCGTATTGGAATCTCTGGGCCTGATTGATCGAGGAGAAAATATCAACAACAACGGAATGGCCCTGCTGAGGGAGGGTGCAGGGATAGCAGGTATTCCCGCAGGAAGCATCACTTCGGTCCACAAAGATGTTTCCGGGAAAATCCCAAACCACCTGCTGGAAAAATCGTATGGAGAACAATTGATTTACCAGTCAGACACAGGAGTACTCTTTTTCATGCTCAGTGAATTCACAGACTTTGAAGACCTGAAACTGGCGGCAAGAGTAGCAAAGCGTTCCACCCCAAAACAGGTGGTCGCCCATTTGCGTTTTCAAAATGATGATCCGCGTGATTTCCTCGGCAAACTGGCAGAAGTGCAGCAAATCTCAGATTTTATCGGAATTCAAGCCAGTTGGCAGGAAGCACATCTGACAGAATTGGTTCAGTCTTCCGTGGATCAGTTTGGGATTGTCAGTCTTTTGCTGGATGAACCTGCCCCGCTTCATTTTGGCGAAATTTCTTCTGCTTTTACAGAAACACTCAGCAAGCTCCTCCCCCTGGAACCGGCTATGATTGGAGGAGGAAGGGGCACGACTCCCGCACACATCAGAAGTATTGCAGATGGAGTCAACAAATTGTTCGCGTAATAAGCAAAGTCTTTGTAAATTCGCATTGAAGGGAAATTGAGCAATTTCAAAAATGAATTTCATTTGACCTGAGCGGAATTTCACACTCCAAGCAAAAGACTCGCATATCTGTAGCCCTGGAAATGCCCGTTTTTGAATTGGCCGAGGAGGATCCACCGATGCAGGTCAATAATAAAATGAGCCCGATTATCATGAGAACATAGGTGGCACATCCAAATGGTTTTTGCATGCTAAGTCCGTTTTTAAAAGGGGTATCAACGCCCTGGAGGAAGTCTTCCCCGGTTGTAATTGTTGCAGAAATCTTCTTCCGGTTTCATTTGTAGTGCATTTCCTTTCTGACTGAAAATTTCGTACATTATGAGGGCGGCTGCAACAGAAATGTTGTAACTGGTGACCATCCCCACCATCGGGATATAGATCAGTTCATCACAAATTTCTTTCAATTCCGGAGACATCCCAGTGCTTTCAGATCCCATTATAATCACGCATTTTTCAGGAAATTGAAACAGGTTCAACTGCTTCGCATTTCCTCCCATTCCAGTCCCGAGAAATTGGAATCCTGCCGATCTTTTTTGCTCGACAAATTTGGACAGGTTCTCGATTTTTTCGAACCGAATCCATTGATTGGCACTGGCACTGGTTTTCTTGCCGACTTTATGAAGTTTTGGAAATTCATTGTATGTGTAATACAGATCCAGCACAGAAATCCCCAACCCATCCGCGGTTCTTGCCACAGCAGCGACATTGTGCGGATCCCATACATTATCAATCAAAATCTCGATATTCGGAATTTTATTTTGGTAATAGGCCTCTATTCTGTTTTTTCGACGTTCATTCACTCTGTTCTCACTCGCTGACCCGTTCTTTACAAATCGCTTTTTCACCCAGTCTTCTTGTTTGATGAACAAGTATTGAACTTTTCAACAATTCTCCTGTTTTCACCAATCCTACATGAACAGGAGAGAATTTCAAATTTCTTCTGGACTCTAAACTGCTGAAAACAAAATGAGAATCAATAAATTTACAGAACCGATTTGTTATTATTTTTTCAGTCAGTTATTCTATTTTTAAAGTTCTTCCGTAACATTCAGATCGTGGTTCTGAGGATCGAGAGACCCGTTCCTTTTTTAACATTTTTTGTAGCATCAGATCTC
The DNA here is from genome assembly GCA_015231825.1 of SAR324 cluster bacterium. Lineage (GTDB taxonomy): Bacteria > SAR324 > SAR324 > SAR324 > NAC60-12 > JADGAV01. The sequence goes on along the minus strand of JADGAV010000009.1, from coordinate 203,063 downwards.
AAAAAACTTCTATCCAAAACGTTTCCGTGATTGGGTTTCCATCTTTGAAAACGGCATTTGATCTCAAAGTGGAGCCTGGGCCCTGCCTGACTCTCGCCAACGGATTAATAATGAAAAAGAAAAAATTTAAACCGTTCAAAAAAGAAATATCAAATGGAATTTCCCGAACTATTGTATTCATTGTAAAAGGCATTACAGGATATTGTAAAGAATAGAAGGTAAAGAGAAATGGTGGAATTAAAAATTTTTAGCAAGCTTCAAGATATTCCGAAAGAGGCATGGAGTGAATTGATCGGGTCTGATTTTCCGTTTTCAGAATATGAATACCTGATGGCAATGGAAGCCGGAGGATGTGTTGGCAGAAAAGCGGGCTGGGTTCCCTGTTATTTGACCTGCTGGGAAGAAAAAAGCTTGCTTGGTGCCATCTATCTTTATCTCAAAAATAACAGTTACGGCGAATACATTTTTGATTGGGGATGGGCCAATGCATATATGCAGCATGGTGTGGACTACTATCCAAAACTGGTTTCCGCCGTTCCATTCACTCCTGCAACAGGAAAAAAGATTCTAGTTCATCCAAATGCAGATTCTAAGAAAATAAGTACCATCCTGCTCAGATCCGCAGGTGAACTGATGGACAAATGGCAATGCAGTTCCTTGCATTTTCTATTTATCCCGCCAAGCGAGGTCCCTGTTTTTGAGGACGCCGGATTTATGGTGAGACACAGCACTCAATATCATTGGAAAAACAGGGACTACTCGGATTTCGACAATTTTCTCGATACTTTGAAGGGAAAACGACGCAAGGAAATTCTGCGGGAACGTCGGAAGGTGAAAGAGCAGAATATCGAAATCAAGGTCTTTAGAGGAGATGAATTACTGCCAGAACACAGCCGCATCATGTATGAATTCTATCTTTCGACGATCTACAAAATGGGAGCAATTGACTATCTTTCCCTTGAGTTTTTTGAACAGGTTTTTCGAGTGATGAAAGATCAGATCGTGCTGGTTCTTGCCAGGGCAGACGACAGGTGGGTCGCCGGGTCAATCAATTACCACAAAGGCAAAGGGCTCTACGGAAGATATTGGGGATGTCTGGAAGAATTCAAAAACCTCCATTTTGAGTTGTGTTACTATCAAACTATTGAATTTGCAATTGCTCAGAAAATACAATTATTTGAAGCAGGAGCGCAGGGCAGGCACAAAGTTCAGAGAGGGTTCCTGCAGGAAATCATCTACAGTGCACATTGGATTGTGCATGACGGTTTTCGTGAGGCGATTTCTGAATTTATTGAACAAGAAAAAAACGATATTTCCAGCAGCATCGCCTACGGAAAATCGCATCAACCTTACAAATCGGATCAAACTGAAATCTGAATGGAGAACAGCATATCAATGATCATTTTTCATTCTGGAGCAACATTGATTTCCGCTTTAGACTCCCCAAATATCAAGGCAGACGGCTGGTTTTCAAGTTCCTCTGCCACCTGAGTCCAGGTTTGAGCAAATGTCTGGATGTCCTCCAGAGTTTTCTTCAAATCCTCCATGGTCGAAGAAATTTCTGCATCTTCTGCCGATTGATTTAAGGTCCCCGTCAGTTTTCGAATTTCTTTCAGCGTCAAATTGATTGATTTCGGCATCGCCTGGAATTCATTTTCGACCACTTGATCATTCAAAGTATCAAAGAGCTGATCGATTTCAGTCGCCGTCTGATTCAACGTGGCAACAAACTGATCCGTCTTCTCGGCCGCCCGATTCATCGTCGCGATAAATTGATTCATATTGCCGACCGACTGATTCAAATTCACCATGAACCGGTCGGCTTTTACTGCAGTTTGATCCAGATTGCCCACAAATCGATCCACGTTGCCAGTGGTGCGATCCAGATTGCCAATAAACCGATCCGTCTTCGCGGCAGTTTCACTCAATACTTGCATAAAATCTTCGATACCCTCGGTTGTCTGATCAAGACCGGCAATAAATTGATCCACTTTGGAAGCAGTAGTATTAAGATTCGAAACAAATTGATCAACGTTGCTGGTTGTTTGATCCAGATTACTGATGAATTGGTCAACATAAACGAGCGTCAGATCCATGTGGGAAATGAACTGATCGGTTTTGGTCATTGTCTGGTTTAAATTTGAAATAAATATTTCGACACTTCCAGCAGTTTTATTCAAGTTTGCAAAAAACTGATCCGCATTGCTGGCCGTCTGATCCAGACTATCTACAATTTTTTCAACCTTGGCAACGACTTGTCCCACTCCTTCAACAAGCTGCTCTTCTTCGACTTTTGTTACGATCCGATTGGCCGCTTGAGCCGACTGCTGAATTTCACTGAGCATCGACTCAACAGGTCCATTGAACTTTTCTTCCACATTGGCTACCAGTTGGTCAACACGAGTGATTGTTTTCCCGACTCCCTGCACAATCTGCTCCTCTTCAAATCGCGCAAGCAGGCGGTTCAAACGGGTGGTGGATTGACTCATTCCTTCAACGAGATCCAACAAAGGACCTTCTCCCCTTCCATTTAAATTTTCTACAAGTTGATCAACATGACTGACGGTTTTACCGAGATTCCCAATGATTTTTTCCTGTTCGATGCTTCCCAACAAACGGTTAACCGCGCTGGAAGCCTGTTGAACTTCTCCAATCATCGCCACGACCTGATCTTCACGATTATTAAAAAAATTATTGGCATTATCCATCAGCTGATTGGTCTGTTCCACTACCTGTTTAAGACCTTCTCCGGTTTGATTGAGATCTTCAACAATCGCTGTAGAATTATCCGCTACTGTTTCGGTGATACTTTCAACATCCGACAAAATATTCGTCAAGCGTTCAGGACTGGCGCTTTTGAGCACCTGCCGAATGTCCTCAATCGCGAGGTTGATATTGCTCAGCATCGGGCCAATTGCGGCTTCTACTGTCGCCAGGGTAGATTTTCCGGAGACAATGACCGGGAAATTGTCTCCTGGCTTTGCTTTCAACAGTCCTTTCTCTTCACTTCCTCCAGTTATTTCAATATATTGGAGTCCGGTAATCCCCTGAGAGGTCAAGATCAATTCCGAATCAACTTTGATGGGCGTGCCACGCTTAATCATCAATTGCAGTTCAACCTGGTTGGAATTTTCCGGGTTGATCCTGATTTTCTCCACCTGGCCTATTGTCACCCCTTTGTATTTAACAGGAGAGTTTTGAGAGAGACCTGAAACCGATTCTTCAAGGTAGGCGAGGTAAGTATCGGTTTCTTCTCTGACTGTGGTCGTACCAAGCCAGGTTATAAAAGCAACAGCTCCTGCGGAGAAAAAAATCACAAACATGCCAACTAAAATATTCTTGCTTTTTGGAGTCATGGATTGCTCGTCAAATATTGTTTGAATTTACCACGGCGGTTAAAAAAATCAGATACCCAGGGTTTCTCGGAATCTTTCAGAAGATTCGGATCCCCTTCCGCGAGTATGTTTCCCCGCCCCAACATGATTACTCTCTGAGCGACTTTGAAAATGCTCTGCAATTCGTGGGTCACGATCACAAAAGTAATCCCCAACGCCCGGTTCAATCCTAAAATCAAATCGTCCAGTTCATCCGCACTGATCGGATCCAGGCCCGCGCTGGGTTCATCCAGCAAAAGAATTTTAGGATCAAGCGCCATTGCTCTTGCAACTCCTGCCCTTTTTTTCATACCGCCGCTGATTTCATGGGGATAGTACCCCTCAAATCCACCCAGGCCGACCATCCCCAATTTGACCCGGGATATTGCTTTCACGGTCTCTTTGTCCAATTTCGTGAATTTAAACAAGGGAACCGCCACATTTTCCAGAAGTGTAAGCGAACCAAATAAAGCACCCGATTGAAACATAAATCCGACCGGCCTCATTGCTTCCTGCAAGGAACTTTCATGAAGAAAGGTAACATCGGTGCCATCGATCAGTATTTGGCCGCTGCTGGGCATGAGCAAGCGGCTCAGGTGCTTGAGCAGGGTACTTTTCCCGCAGCCGCTGCCGCCCAAAATCACAAAAATCTCTCCCTTTTGAATGTTAAAGGTCAATTCATTGTGAATCACCCTTGCTCCGTATTTAGTGACCAGTTTATTGACTTCAATAACGTTCATCATCAATCTTTCGGTTCACACACCAGAATTCTAAATCCCGACCATCGTAAAAATGATCGAAAAAGCCGCATCGGCAATAATTACGAGAAAGATAGAAGTCACCACGGAGGACGTTGTCTGCCGGCCAACGCTCCCTGCACCACTGGTCACCAGCATTCCGCGGTAGCATCCGACAATGCTGATAATTGCTGCAAAAGCAAAGCACTTCCCCAATCCCAGAACCAAATGAGTGACTGCCACCTTTTCCTGCAATCTTAAAATAAATGTCATGTAGGGAATATCCAGCTTCCAGTTTGCGATAACGGCCCCCCCGATCAGCCCCATCAAATCTCCAAAGAAAACAAGGAGCGGCAACGCGATCAGTAAAGACCAGAATTTTGGAGAAATCAAATATTCGGTCAAGTCCAGCCCAATCACTCTCATCGCATCAACTTCCTCAGAAACCTGCATTGTACCAATTTCTGCAGTAAAAGCAGAGCCGGATCGACCTGCTATCAGGATGGAAGTGATCAATGGGGACAATTCTCTCAGCATTGAAATCGAGACCAGCTCGACAACAAATATGTTCGCCCCAAACTGGGCCAACTGATCTGAAGATTGAAAAGCAATGATCATTCCGAGCAACAATGAAATCAATCCGACAATGGGCAGCGCATTGACTCCCGTGGCTTCCAGATAATAAAAGGTATCGGACCATCGAATTTTATCAGGGCGGAGCAGTTCTTTTGCGAGAATGCTTGTTGTTTTTCCCAAAAACTCTAAAAATCCAAGAGTATCTTTAAAGTACCAGCGGGTGTCTCGGCCAATTTTTTCAAAAATCCCCCTTTTTTTAGGTGGCGGACCGGTGCTGCCTGCCACATCTTCTATATTCACAAATCCCAGCAAATGGGAGAGTTTGGGATCTACATTTTCAAACCGAATTTCAATTTTTTCTGTTCGGCACCGCTCCATGCATCGCACCACAGTACCCACTCCGGACATATCCAAATGATTGACCCGGGAAAAATCTAAAACCAATTCTTCACCAGCAGGTTTGGAAAGCACCGAATCAATTTGGGAAAGAAATTGCGGAATGGTTTCCAGGCTCATTTTTTCGGGCAGTTCAATTCGCATAAAACTCATTCAACAGGGAGGAAACTTCGGAAATTTACAGGACATCGGGGAATCTCTTTCCTTTCATCAATCTCCTTCCACATAGACTTTAAATCCGGCTTCCTGAAGTCCTCTCAGGCGGGGATCTTCCTTAGCCTTGGCAGTCTGACATTGATCGCAGCGACAATTCACATGGTGTGTTTTTTGAAATCGTTTCAATTTCAGTTTCCTCAAATCTTTCCCTTCTCCATCCATTTCCTTCAGCATTTTCTCAATTTGCTTCAATGCGAGTTGAATCACAATGTCCTGTTCTTTGGGAGAACGAAAACCAAACATATTGAACCTCCGTGTTGCTGATCGACTTGCCAGACAAAGACTCTTTGCAAAAAAAATTGTAAAAAATCAAGTGATGGTGATATGATAGTCGAAAATTTTTGCAATCCTAACCAAGATTTTCAGACATTTTTCTTAGCATCAGATTCTGTTATCTTTTTGTAAAACGCATAAACATGCAAGTTTCAGTCTAAAATTTGGTATTTAAATCATTTAACGGCATAAACTCGATATGAAATCCTTCAGCGCTATCAAAATTTTGCTCTTCATCGTAATCGGTCTTGTAGTGGCATATTCTGCAACTGCTTTTGTCATTGATCAAACTGAATATGCCGTAAAAATACGTTTGGGAGATCCCGTAAGAATTTACAAGGAACCGGGCCTGCATTTTAGAATTCCTTTTATCACCGAAATCTTTGTTGTTGACAATCGACTGTTGACCTACGATGCCGACCCCGGCTCAATTTTTACAAAAGACAAAAAAGAAATGGTGGTTGACAATTATGCGAAATGGAAAGTAACCGATCCTTTAAAATTTTATCAAACCATGCGCAGCACCTCTCAGGCACAAGCCCGTTTGGATGATATTATTTATTCCCAGGTCCGGCAGGTTCTTGGTCAGCATACCCTTACTGAAATTGTCTCCGGAAGCCAGCACAGCGGTCAATTCAGCACGCAGATCAAGAACAGTGTGCTCGATGCCGAGGCAATCAACCTGCGTAAAAGCATTTTGAAGGAAATCACAGAAAATGCTCAAAAAGAAGCCAGGGCATTTGGAATAGAAATTGAGGATGTGCGGATTAAACGAGCAGATCTGCCGACCGCCAACAGTCGTGCCGTTTACGGGCGTATGGAAGCAGAACGTCGGCGGGACGCAAAAAGGTACCGCTCTGAAGGAGAAGAGCAATCTCTATCCATTCGTTCTGCTGCAGATCGGGACCGGATCAAGCTCCTTGCGGAAGCGCAAAAAAAATCAGAAGAAATCCGGGGAACCGCTGACGCCAGTTCCGTTTCTATTTATGCTGCAGCTTATGGAAAAGATCCTGACTTTTTCAAATTTCAACGTTCACACGATGCTTATCGGGAAACGATGAAAGAAGGCACGACGCTTTTGCTCAGTAGCGAACGTGACTTTTTCGAATCTCTAAAATAAAGAACCAAAAGTTCCGGCCTTTTCTGAGGCCGGAAAACTCTATTTCAATAAATCATCAAAGGTTTGCGGGAGATTCTCTACAAATTCTTCCATGCTGCCGCCAATTTTCATCCTCAAAGTTTCTGCCAACACAATAGTGGGTGTAGCCTGGATTCCATAGCGGGTTGCTTTTTGCTCACTGTCCTTTATCTTTTGAGTGATTTCAGCACTTTGCGCATCTCGACTGTATTCTTTTCCCATCCCCAATGAGCGAGCAAGATAGTTGATGATTCCAGGGTCAAATACATCCACACCATGTTTGAACTGCGCTTCAAAAATTGCATTTTTCACCGATTCTGCTTTGCCGAGAGATTTGGCGACATAAAACAAACGTAGTGGTGCATCGGCCTGTCCACGAAATAAAATGGGGACATCAATAAATTCAACCCGATTTTTATATTTTTCCTTCATTTCCTGAGAGAGCATCCGGAAATTATTGCAGTGCGGACAGCCGAAATTGAGAAATTCTTCAAACACAAATTTCTCCATGCTGTGCATTTTCGGCACCCCGTTTAAGGCATCAAAATTTCCACGAATCGATTCCTGTGCCTCGGCGTAGGAAATGGTAAAAAACAGGGACAAAATCAAAAGCAGGGTTCTCATATGACTATACTCCTTTTCAGTGCAGTAAATAATTTTGAATTGATCACAGACAATCCTTCTCACAAAGGAAATACCTTTCCTCCATAAGGAATTGAACTTGGCAGGAAGAAAAAGAATACTGTAATCAGCAGAAAAGGCAAGTTGAGGTATCATTCCGACTCACCGGTAAATGTATGCCGTGGATTATCAATTTCACCAAATTCCCATCTAAATTATACACCCAAAATTGAAGTTCCATTCGAGGAATTTGATTGAACAGTTGATTGATTGGACTCGCTGATTATAACAATTGAAGAACTCCTTTTTAGAAGTGAAACCCATTTTTAATGTTTGCGACTATGTTAGGCTTTAAATGATGACAAGCAATTATCAGGAATTAATTCAAAAACACCAAAAGGCATTGGCAACTGAAGCTAGCGAAAAAACAAAGCTATGGTGGGAAAAATATATGAAAGGAGTGATTCCATTCAGAGGAGTCGGTATTCCCAAAAATCGGGAATTGCTGGGAGAATGGCGGAAGGCAAATGGAATTGACAACTGGACTTTAGAAAATCAGCTTGATTTGGCATTGGAATTTTTTAGAGAGCCCATCGCAGAAGACAAACTTGCAGGAATCTTATTGCTTCAAAATTATCTCTATGACAAGTTTCCCTGGAAAATTCTGCTTGAAAGGTATGAAGAAATATATGAACAGGAATTGATATTTGATTGGAATATTTGTGACTGGTTTTGCGTTCGTATATTGGGAGCAACAATCAAGGAAAACGGTGAACAATGTGCAGAATCAATAATAAAATGGAAAGATGCTGACTATTTGTGGCAAGCAAGATCATCTGTAGTTCCTTTTGTAAATTTAGCATCGGAGTCAAAATATTATCCATTGATTCAAGAGGCATGCAGTGTTCTCATCAACAGAAAAGAACGTTTTTCAAAGACCGCAGTGGGCTGGATTTTGCGTGATATATCAAAACAAAATGAAAAAATTGTCATTTCATTTGTTGAAAATCACTTGAAATCATTTTCAAAAGAAAGTCTTGGTAATGCGCTGAAATATCTTGAGAAAGATAGGAAAAATGAATATTTACAAGGACTTCAAAAGGCCTAACGATGGCTTAAAGGGTGACGTCGAAAAACTGCATTGGAATCACAATGTGGAAGAATAAGAAGTTCCCGAAGTACAAGAATACCGGCTGAAATTCATCTTCAAAGAGCCAGGGATTTGTCCCGGTCCCGTACAACCACTGCTTCAAATACCCAAACTTGCCCGGAAATCGGTGCCTTCCGGAAAGAACATGATTCAACAGAGCACAAAAAGGGGTTGCCTCGTTCAATATCAAATTTGAAACACACAGCAGATACTTTCAAAAAAAGAACAACATTCACAAAAGATTAAGCAAAATGCAGAAAAGCGAGGAATCCGTGAAGAAACTCTGCTAAATTTATGGATAAAAGAAAAGATTCTACAAGTAGAAAGCGAACTTACTTGAGACAAGATTTTTAAAAAAAGTCAAAAAGCGTCATGAATGCCATTTTTTGGATGCAACAACAGTGCTTTAAGAAAAGAAGCAGACACGAGAGCCTGAGGTGGATTTCAGTTCAACAAACAGATGGAGGCGATTTCCCAGACTGTGCTGCTGAGTCTTGGGGAGTTGATCCGCTATTCCTTTGAAGCGAATCAGATCATTTGTTGATTTCTTTAAGCCCTAAACACCGGGAGGTAATTTGATACACTCAAAGAACAATACAGAATTCGTGGTGAAGCCAGTGACCACCAGTGGTGGTGCGAGTGAATTCCGACAGTCCATGACACCGCATCCGCTGGTGCACCAGGAACTTCCGCATGACCCGGAGTTCGGCGTCTACAATCGACGGTTGCGATCGCTTGCATACGGCAACGTTGGCACGGAAGAACTCTACTGGCGTTTGCGGCGGCAGGTCGGTCTTGCACATACCGGCGAACTGGCAACCGAGATCCGCGGGCCGGATGCCGAAGCTATGCTAAACCGTGTGTTCACACGAGATGTGTCACGCGTGCGTGTCGGGCGTTGCAGCTATCAAATTGCCTGTTTTGCGGATGGCGGAATGATTATGGATGGAGTCCTTCTTCGGCTCGCGCCCGACCGCTTTTGGTATGCCCAAGGTGATGGCGAGTTTCCAGTCTGGCTGCGTGCCCACGCGGAAGGTTTCGCCGTCGAGGTATTCGATGCCAATGTTTGGATCAGCCAGGTCCAGGGTCCGCGTTCAATGGATGTGCTCGCTCAAGCCTCCGACGAAGGTATGCCGGATCTCTTTCGATACTTCGATCTGGCCCAGATACATATCGGTGGCCAACCTGTGGTGATCAGCCGGACGGGTTTCACCAACGAGCTGGGCTGGGAGTTTTACTTCGGATCCGATACCGACGCTGATGTCATCGGGGAAGTGATCCTGAAGGCAGGAGAACGCCACGGGATTCACACCATACCGGCTGCAGCGACCAACGCCCGACGCATAGAAGCTGGGTTGCTTTTCGCAGGTACTGATTTTGATGACAGCGTGACTCCGTTCGCCGCGGGGCTTGGGGCGTTGGTGGATTTTAAAAAATCCGGCTTTATCGGTATGCCCGCACTCGCACAGGCGGACAAGAGCAGACGTACCTGGGGGCTGCGATGCGCCGATGGCGTGGCCCGCCACGGTGATACTCTTTATCTCAATGGCGAGTCCGCCGGTCTTGTCTGCAGCAGCGCCTGGTCTCCCTACCTTCAATGTGGTGTTGCCATCGCACGCCTGAAGGATCCGACTCTTGGGCCGGGGAGCGAACTGCGCGTCGAATGCGTTGACGGACATACTCGAGCCAGTGAAGTCTGTGAGTTGCCAATGTATGACCGTGCCGGCGATATCCCTCGCGGCAAGTGCACCGAGATTCCTGCGATCCCGGACAGGGAATGACGCTCGAAACCGAGCTCCGGACTTCCTGGAGTTAAGTTTTATACAATTCATCCAACTGTAAAACCTTCCTTTCTGCAATGGTTTCAAAAAATAAAAAAAGGAAATTTTCAAAATATCAAAGAAATACGTGCCTAATTTCTCCATGCTGATAATGCAGGAAGAAAAAACATCTTCAATATTGGATGGAATGAGTACAGGCTCATAACACGCATTAATTATCAATCCAAGGTTTATAAAGTTGGCAAGTAAAGCAGTATTTCGAGATTTTATTGAAAGCGATTGTGAAGAACTTGAGAAGATGGTTTTTTCTCTCTATTCAGAAGACGAATATGGAGAGAAAATGACAATTGCGAAAATCAACAAGACGATTGATGAACTGAAACGTCATCCGCAAAAGGGATCGATCATAGTTTTTGAAGTAGAAAAAGTTATAGTTGGTTATGCAATTATCATTTATTTTTGGAGCAATGAATATGGTGGAAGTTTCGCGAATATAGATGAGTTATATGTCAAACCGGACTATCGAGATAAGGGGATTGGGTCGCATTTTTTAAACAGTATCGGGGATTCAAAAAAGAGAGGCATAGTCGCTTTGCAGTTGGAAACAACGCCCACGAACAAAAGAGCCTTAGAGTACTATATCAGACTTGGTTTTCAATTCTCAGCAAACAAACAATTGTTAAAAAAATTGTAGTATTTTGCAGCCTGGAGCAGCTGACAAGGGTATAAAGCCATGTCACCATCTCGCTTTTGCAGGGTTCGAATTGATCGCTCCTGAAAAATTGATTGTAAAGGCATAGTCTGCCTATCCGCTTGCTAGTGCCAATGTTCGACAGAAGGATCTCATGTCTCCTATTAATTTTTCTCCAACTCAAAAAAGAAATATCAGTAAAATTCTACCATTTGGAATTATTTGCTGTTTTTTTGGTGTTCTTTGGACTGTAGTTGAAAGAGGACTGCTCGGTAACTTAAATTACTATCCAGCAACAGGAAATCCCTATCAATTTGAGCAGTCATTTGTTGGTGTCAGTGTGGGAGCATTACTGATTGGTTGGACAATAGGAATTATCGAAATTCTGTTTTTGAAAAAAATTTTTATCGGACAGTCTTTTGGGAAAAAAATTTTCATCAAAACCTCCATCTACATAAGCACACTTTGTATATTTCTGTTGAGCCTAACCATTATTCTGAACAGCATAGTTTTAGAGGTTTCGCTTTTTGACCCATTAAATCTTAATTCTGTAACTCAATTTATCACAAACTTTGCTTTTTGGTCTGTCATCATTTACATGGGGACAGTTGTATTCATAATGCTTTTCTTTTCAGAAGTCAGTGATCAACTTGGGCAGAGTATCCTTAAAGATTTTATCCTTGGCAAATATCATAAACCCAGAGAAGAAGAACGAATATTCATGTTCCTGGACATGAAATCGTCAACTTCCATTGCCGAAAAATTAGGACATATAAAATTTTATGAGTTGTTGAATGAATACTACAAAGACCTTACAGAAGCCATTACTAAAACTTCCGGAGAAATCTATAAATATGTTGGTGATGAAGTGATTATCTCCTGGACATTGAAAGAAGGGGTAAAAAATGAAAACTGCATACAATGTTTTTTAATCATGAAAAAAACCCTGGATAGGGCCTCCGGAAAATATTTAAAAAAATTTGGCTTGGTTCCTGGTTTTAAGGCTGGATTGCATTTTGGGAAAACCACTATTGGAGAAATAGGAATTTTAAAAAAGGAGATCGCATTTTCAGGAGATGTTTTAAATACTACTGCTAGAATTCAGAGTGAATGTAATTCTTATGAAGTGGACATTCTCATTTCTGAAAAATTGATCAATTTGTTTAAAAATAGCTACGATTTGACGGAGATTGGCGAATGTGAGTTGAGAGGAAAAGAGGAAAAGATAAAGCTATTCACCTTGAAGACAACATAAAGCAGTTTCAAACTTCATCATCACGATGGACAGTTTCCATTGAAAAAGCAGGGAGGCAAACGGCCACATATTCTGCACCTTCCGGATGCGGGGTGCTGTATTGAATCCATTCTCCTTTTTCCACCACAATGGCTTGTCCGGCACTCACCTGAAAGCTTTCTTTTTTAGTAGTCACGGTCAATTCTCCTTTCAAAACCATTGTATATTCATCAAATTCAGGAGTTTGCCCTGGCTCTACCCACCCTGAAGGACTGGTCATTTTCGCAATACTGACCTGTTCATGACGGGAATTCACCCGACCCACATATTCTTCAATAATTTTTGGTTTTGTACCGGCGGCTTCTATGATAGAAGGAGACTTGATAACGATTGCCATGATATTATTTTGATTAAAGTGTTTAAAAAAGTGGAGACCAATCGGTTTGATGCGGACTTCACTTTCGGTGATCCAAATACCAAAAAAAGACCTGCTTTGAAAGCGAAGCATCTTCTGGCAAAATTCACTTGAAAATAAAACAGAACTTGGAGATATTATCCTATATTTAAAGGTTTGGGGAATAAATATGGTTTCAGTGGAATTTTTTTTTGATTGCTCCAGTCCATGGACTTATCTGGGCTTTATCGGGATTCAACCGTTGGCAAAAGAACGGGAGGTTCAGATTGAATGGAAGCCGATTCTGGTGGGAGGCATTTTTAACAGCATCAACCCCAGTGTCTATCAGTCCCGGGAAAATCCAGTGATTCCTAAAGCCCAATACATGATCAAAGATCTTGCTGACTGGTCAAATCACTACGGCATTCAAATCAAAATGCCTCCTACCGTCTTTCCAGTCAATAGTGTTCGTGCGATGCGGGGTTGCTTCATTGCTGAAAAGCAAGGAAAATTGCTTCCTTTTGCAAATGCGGTATTCAAGTCCTATTGGGGGGATGATCAGGATATTTCCCAAACAGAAATCCTGACGGAAATCTGCCGGCAAGTCGGATTGGAGCCAGATGACTTTTTTCAGGAAATCGCGAAGCCCGAAATTAAAGAACGGCTCAAAACCAATACTCAGGAGTTAATAGACCGGGGAGGTTTTGGTTCTCCTACAGTCTTCGTAAACCGGAATGACATGTATTTCGGCAACGATCGTCTATGCTTGATACGAGAGGCAATTCTACGTGCTCAAAAGCAATCATAATTTTGCGTGTTTTCAATTTTACAATTTTTCAGGAGAATCAAATGGAAATTACTAATAAATATGCCCTTGTCACCGGCGGGGCTTCTGGTCTTGGGGCCGCGTGCGTCCGCCTATTGCTTGCAGAAGGTGCAGGTGGTGTTGCAATTTTCGACTACAATGAAGAAACCGGAAAGGCGATTTCAGAAGAATTGGGGGACAAAGTCCTTTTTGTTAAAACAGATGTCTCAGACGATGAGCAGGTAAAAGCTGGTGTGGACCGTGTGATTGCAAAATTTGCTTCACTTCACATCGTGATCAATTGTGCCGGGGTAGGGACACCTGCAAAAGTCCTCAGTCAAAAGAGAGGCATGATGACCTTTGATTCGTTTGCCAAAGTGATCAATATCAATTTAATCGGGACCATGAATGTCATTCGTCATACTTCCGAGAAAATGTTCCACAATGAGGCAACAAATGCAGACGGCGAAAAAGGAGTTTTCATCAACACTGCTTCGGTAGCCGCTTATGACGGTCAAATCGGACAAGCTGCCTACTCTGCATCCAAGGGAGGACTTGTGGGATTGACTCTTCCCATTGCACGAGAATTTGCCGATTACGGAATGCGGGTGATGACTATTGCACCCGGTCTCTTTCATACCCCCATGATGGATGGTCTCCCTGAAAAAGCACGGGAAGCCCTGGCAGCCAGCACCCCTTTTCCAAAACGTCTGGGACGTGCTGACGAATATGCAGCTTTGGCAAAATCGATTATTGAAAACACGATGCTCAGTGGAGAAACCATCCGCTTGGATGGAGCAGTTCGCCTGGCATAAGTGAATAAATAGCTTTTTTGGAATTAAAGGCAGCCTGAAAAATCGGTTTGCAATAAATTTTAATCGGAAAACAGGAATTTGCGGACTATACCAAAAAAAATTTTAGTCCGCCTGCTCAATCATAGTTTTGGCAATCACCTTCAAGGCTAGCGTTTCTTCCGCTCCTTCAAAGATAGAGAGCACGCGGGAATCGACAAAATAACGGCTGACTGGAGTTTCTTCTGCATACCCCAAGCCACCATGAATTTGAGTGGCTTCACGGCAAATCCATTCCGCAGATTTGCAGGCAAACAATTTCACCATGCTGGCTTCCATTTGTCCGTTGCCCGAATCCAGCAGGCGCCCGACAGAATAGGTGAATTGACGGGACGCAGTAAGCAGGCAGGCCATTTTCGCCAGTTTGACCAGGGTCAATTGATAATTGGAAAGTGGTTTTCCAAAGATTTTTCGATTTTTTGCATATTCCAGTGCCTGTTCATAGGCTGCCTGCATCAAGCCGTTCGCCCTTGAGGCGGTTTGGATTCTGCCGCCGGAAAACCCGGCCATCGTGAAATAAAATCCTTTTCCTTCACCTGCTTCTTCTCCCAGTAATCCGGAATCCGGAACAAAGTAATCATCAAAAAAAACATTGAAAGAGTGCATTCCGCGATAGCCTAAAGTGGGGATTGCTTTTCCGCTGATGCTTCCTCCTTCCTTTTGGGTGAAGTTGAATTCATGGCCGTCGCTGCTGGGTTTTTCCACTATAAACAAGCTCAATCCCCGGTGCCCCAAACTCATATCCGGGTTGGTTCTGGCCAAAGTCAGCAGGACACCGGCTTTTCCTCCAAAAGTACACCATGTCTTTTCTCCCTGCAGGAGCCATCCTCCTTCAGTTTTTGACGCCTTCAATTGAATGGAAGCCACATCGGAACCGAAATCCGGTTCCGTGATCGCAATTGCACATAGCGGATCGCCTGCAGCGAGCTTTGGCAGCCAGTCCTGTTTTTGCTCTTCAGTTCCTCCTCTGAGCAGAGATTTTGCCATTATTTCCGGACGAGTGATCAAACTCCCTGCCGCTCCCAGAGACGCTCTGGAAAGTTCTTCGGTAACGACAATCATCCCCAGGTTGTCTTCCTGATCATCTGCCTGAATCCCCTCATACTTCATGGGAATTGAAAGCCCGAAACAACCCAATTCGATCAAGGGATTTATTATTTCATCCGGAATGATCAGATCTTTCCGATGAATTTCTTCCGCCAGAGGAACGACAACTTTTTCTGCAAATTTCCGGAAGCTTTCCACCATGATTGTTTTCTCTTCATCCAAAAGAGAGTCTCCTGTTCTTCCATCCAGTTCCAGCAGAGACCTCCCGAGTTCCTCCAAGCTTTGGGATCTCAGATAGCGGTCGCAAAAATTTTCCGTTTCCTGCGAATAAAGGGCAGTATTCAAAGTCGTTGAAGACAAGCCGAAATCCGCTTTTCTAGCTGCGAGCCTGCTGCGAACCGAGTGCAGGATTTCAGAACAAAAAGTAAAAGCGATCTTCTCTTCCAGCATCATTTCCGCGCCGGGGTTCGACGCTTTGCTGCGAAGTCTTTGGGCATACTCCAACAACAGTTCAGCACCGGTGATCTCAGCAGTTGACAGGGCAAGTTCATAACAGACCAGTTGAAATTCATCCAACCTGGATGAAGAGATCCTGCCATTGATCAAACAATGATTTTTGACGGTACTCCAACAGGACTGCAGAAGATTACGCCCCTGCCCAAGTACTTTCTGAGCTTCTCCGACTCGATTTGAAATTTCCATTTGATTCCTCAAAAATAGTAGAAAAAACGGGACAGATTTATTTTTTTCTAAAATTTATTACACGACAATTTTCTGATCATGGAGTTTCCCGATTTCGCTGTCAGAGAGCCCCAACTCGATAGACAATACCTCGTCGGTATCGGCTCCAAGCTCAGGGGCCGGGCCGGGTTCTACTCGCGGAACAGCGGAAAAATCAACAGGATAACCGGGAACAAGATAGTCCCCGATGCCTGGTTGATTAACCTTCTTAAAGAGGGGGTTTTCAACCGTACATTCAGGATCGGATTCAACAAATTCCCGAAAGGTCTGATAGGGTCCCCAACAAACTCCGTTCGCTTCAAACACTTTTTCAATTTCCTGCAAATCATGACTTTTCATCCAGGGGATGAGCAGAGCCGCAATGGATTCCCGTGCCAGGAAGCGATTCCCTTCTTCTCTGAAATCAAGCTTCAAGCGCCGGCTTAAGCCTTCCATTTCCTCCGTCGAATCCGTAGCACGGCATAAACCACTCCATTGCCTGAGAGAAATGGCAATGATCATGATCCGCTTTCCATCTTTTGTTTCAAAATCTTTTCCAAAAGCACCATACATGAAGTTTCCGTAGCGCGGTCGATCTTCCTTGTTGATCATCACTTCTCCAATAATTCCCAGATTCCCCAATGTCGCCATTGCCACATCGGCCAGCGGGAGATTGATCAGCTGCCCCTGCCCCGTCAATCGTCGATGGCGTTCAGCAGCCAGCAGGCCGACAGCCCCCATTTGACCCGTAATCAGATCCCAGGCAGGCAGCATATGATTGACCGGTTCTGAGTCTTCAAACCCCGTTGCTGTGGGAAACCCTACTCGCGGATTGACGGTATAATCCACCTGAGATCCCCCGTGCCGGTCTCCTTTCACGTTGAGCATGATCAGATCCGAGCGACGCTTTTTTAAGTTTTCGTAGTCCAACCACCCTTTTGCCGGAAAATTTGTGAGAAAAAGACCTTTGTTTTCTCCTTCAGAACAAATCAACGCCGTCAGAATTTCCTGTCCCTTCGGGGTACGAAAATCAACGGTGATGGAACGTTTGCCCTTGTTCAGTCCTGCCCAGTAAAGACTTTGACCGCTTTTTGCAACGGGCCATCGTTTATAGTCCAACCCTCCTCCAGGCAGATCAAAGCGAATCACATCTGCCCCCAATGAAGCCAGCGTCATTCCTCCAGAAGGGGCTGCAACAAAAGCCGAACCTTCTACAACCCGCATTCCATTCAATATTCCATTCATAAATCCCTCTATTTGTTTCAACTCCACTGAATCAAGCCATCAAAACGATCAATTCCCAATCCAGAACTTTGACTTCATCCGTTTCTTCTTCCCGATTTGCATATACCTCTGCATGAAGTTCCACCAAACCTCCGTTTTTTTCAAGAGCATGTTTTTTACCCACAGACATTTCGGTACGCAAAATATCACCTTCAAAAACAGGAGCCGTGTGACTGCAGGCCTTCCATGCCATCACGGTGACAGTATTGGGAAGAGCCCTGACGATCTGAGCGGCGGCGACGGAGATGGTGTGGCCTCCATAGACCAAACGCCTTTTGTAGGTGCTGGCGCCGGCATCCGTATGGGTCGTGGCCATATTCAAGGTCATCCGGACCAATTCCGGAGCCGAGGTGACCGTGTCCCTCGCAGCAATTTTATAGATTGTTTCTTCGGCAATCTGCGCAAAATGATCTCCTGAACAGTCTTGCTGAAATCGGTCAAGTTTCCAATGAGAAGGAATCATTTTCTTGACTGCCTCCAGATTGATTTCGGAAGGAATGGAATCAAACGAATCCGCATGCCCTGTGTCGGCATTGGGATCCCGGCAGGGAATCATCGGACATCTCCAAAAGAACATCACTTCTTCCTGAAACTGATTGACGACCTGAATTTCCAGAACAACCATCCCGGTCGCAGGACGTCCTTCTTTGTGTCTATTTTGCCGGAGAGCCCGTACTTTGGTATTCGTGTTCAGCGTGTCACCAATGAAAACCGGTTTCTTGAAAACCAGGCCGCGGTAAAATAAATTGCCTTTGACGTTTTGAGAAGCATAGGTCGTTTGTCCTGTCACCAGGTTATAAAGAAGATGAGGATTGACCAAAGTGGCTTCGCTGCCGAGTATTTTTTTACAGAGTTCCCGATCCAGGGGTAAGCGCAACCGGTCGCCAAACAGGCTTTGATACATTACTGCATATCCTGAGCTAATGGTTAGCGAAGGTGCCTGTTCCATCAGCTGTTCATGCTCAAAATCTTCGAAAAAAGGTCCGGCTACTTCAATTGTCTTTTTTGCCATTTTCATCCTCAATGCTGATCAGGAAAAAATCCATCAAACTGTTTCAGGACATCGTTTGAAACGCATCTTACTCCCGGATCCCATCCATGAAACCTGTTATTTTAATGCGAGCTTTAAACTAGAACGATCCCGGGCAAATTTCAAATTTATCTTTGATTCCCAAAAAAGCCGTATCGACAGGGTCCGGTTCATCGATTTCCCTTGCAAAATTGTTCAAAATCACGAATCTTACAAGAGAACAAATAAACTGATCATCACTACGAGAAACAGTTTTCCAAATCTGAACCAAAAGGGTGGCAAGCCGCATCGAGTTCTCTTTCCATGAATTACTACGACCTCACCCGGTGACCCCAAAACACCGATTGGAACAATGCTGACAGTCATTTTACGAAAAACAGGAAACAACCTCAAGTATCCCTAATCAATTCGCAATTGCGAGCAATCTAGAAATAGAGGAGGAAAAGTTGTTATGGTAGGAATTACCTCTTTTGGTGGTTATATTCCACGCTTGCGTCTCTTGCGCAAATCAATTGTAGACGCACATTCCTGGGCAGACCCGTCATTACGTGGAAAGGCAAAATTCGAACGATCGATGTGCAATTGGGATGAAGATTCCGTTACAATGGGAGTGGAAGCCGCACGGGACTGCATTGCTCCGATCAGTCTCAAATCTCCAGATGCAATATATTTTGCCTCAACCAGTATGCCCTTTGTGGATCGTCAAAATGCAGGAATAATTGTGGAAGCTTTAAGCTTGGGGCAGGACATTGCTTCACTCGACATCGGCTCATCGCAAAGGGCGGGAACCTCGGCCTTGATGCAGGCTCTTGCTGCGGTAAAAGGGGGAAGCTATCAAAACGCTTTGGTTGTTGCTTCAGATCATCGTAAGACCAGACCATCCAGCACACAGGAACTGGCGTTTGGAGACGGTGCCGCCGCAGTGACAATTGGAACCGAGCATGTGATTTTGGAATATTTGGGCGGACATAGCACAACTGTAGATTTTGTAGATCATTTTAAGGGAGAAGGGCAGCAATTTGATTACAACTGGGAAGAGCGTTGGATTCGAGATGAAGGGTATAAAAAAATTATTCCTCCAACCATCGCGCAAGCTCTGGCAAAAACAAATCTTCCTGCAGAGGCAATCAATCATTTTGTTTTACCCGCCACCATCGGCAGGGCCGCTGAGACCGCTGCGAAAGCAGCAGGAATTTCAAGTGAAATCCTCTGCGACAATTTGGCACAAACATGCGGAGATACCGGAGTTGCTCATCCTTTAATCATGCTGTTGAATCGCATGGAGGAAGACGTCCGTGCAGGGCAATTGATCATGGTCGCCAGTTTTGGGCAGGGTTGTGATGTGCTCATATTCCGGGTGACTGAACACCTGGCAAAAATGAGCAAACCAAACGGTATCCGGGGGTCTCTGGCCAATCGTCAGGAGGAATCCAATTACAACCGGTTCCTCGCGTTTAACAGACTGATTGACAAAGAATATGGCATGCGGGCAGAACGAGATAACAAAACCGCATTGACCACTCTTTATCGCAGACGAGACATGATTCTTGGATTAGTGGGAGGAAAATGCCGCCAATGCGGCAGTCCGCAGTTTCCTCGGCAAGATGTTTGTGTCAACCCGGACTGCGCGGCCCCACATACTCAAGACCCTTACAGTTTTGTCAATGAGAACGCAAAAATTCAAAGCTGGTCGGCAGATTATTTAACTTATACGATGGATCCCCCCTCACATTATGGAATGATAGTGTTTGACAAGGGAGGACGCTTCATGACAGATTTTACTGATGTAGCAGTGGGAGAAATTGACGTTGGTACCGCTGTAAGAATGGTTTTTAGAATCAAGGGTTTTGACGAACGTCGTGGATTCGTTCGTTATTTCTGGAAAGCGGTGCCAATCCGATAAATCTTCAATTTAAAAAAAGGAGAACAACAATGGCAACTGGAATTAAAGACAAAGTGGCAATCCTGGGGATGGGATGCTCAAAATTTGGGGAAAGATGGGATGCAGGTGCTGAAGAATTGATGGTGGAAGCGTATTTGGAAGCCATGTCGGACGCTGGAATTGAACCGAAACAACTGGATGCCGCCTGGTTTTCAACTGCCATAGAAGATGTGCACGTTGGGAAATCGGGACTTCCGCTCTCAATGGCCCTGCGGCTCCCCAATATTGCCGTCACCCGAGTCGAAAATTTTTGCGCAAGCGGTTCAGAAGCATTCCGGGGTGCCGTCTATGCTGTTGCCTCCGGAGCCTGCGATATTGCGCTGGCACTCGGGGTTGAAAAGCTTAAGGATACCGGCTACGGAGGATTGCCTGCCAGTGGTGTCGGAACCTTGTCACCCCAATGGCAAGCGACGGGATCTGCACCTGGTAATTTCGCACAATTGGCAAGCGCTTATCGTGCAAAGCACAATGTCAAAGCGGAGGATTTAAAAAAAGCGATTGCACATGTTTCTGTCAAGAGCCATGCCAATGGAGCAAAAAACCCAAAAGCCCATTTGCAGAAAGCAGTCACTGAAGAGCAGGTCATCAATGCTCCGATGATTGCTGAACCCCTTGGTTTGTTTGATTGCTGCGGCGTCAGTGATGGTTCCGCATGCGCCATTGTCACGACGCCCGAGATCGCCAGATCTATGGGAAAAACAAATCTGATCACGGTCAAGGCCCTGCAACTGGCTTTGTCCAGCGGCTCAGAAACAGGACACAATTCCTGGGACGGCAGCTACTTTCATACCACCAGAATTGCGGCTAAAAAAGCCTATAAAGAAGCAGGCATTGACAATCCTCGGGAGCAAGTCAGCATGTTTGAAGTCCACGATTGTTTCTCCATCACCGAAATGGTGACAATGGAAGATCTTTTCATTTCACCGGAAGGAGGAGCAATAAAAGACGTGATGGATGGATTCTATGATGCGGATGGTAAAGTGCCCTGTCAGATAGACGGCGGGTTGAAATGTTTTGGTCATCCGATCGGGGCATCCGGACTGCGTATGCTGTATGAAATGTATCTGCAGCTCCAGGGTCGTGCAGAACAGCGTCAACTGGGGCAGCCTTCTATGGGCATGACTCATAATTTGGGAGGAGCACCTCACCAAAATGTCGCTGCTGTCTGCATCATCGGTGCTGAATAATAATGCGGATCAATCCCCTGCCGAAACTCTCCCTGCTAGAACAGGGGGGAGTTTCAATTCCAAATTGAGGACCCTTTCTCATTAGAGGATCCCCCACAAAGTTCACACGTTCCTCGCGAATTCGTCCAATTTTTTTGCTCGAACATAGATGAAATTTCAAAACTCGATGCGAGATCACACCGGTTCGATCTACTATGGATGGAAGGTTGTGCTTGCAGTGTTTGTTATGCTGATGTTTTCCTCCGGATTGGGTTTTTACAATCTTTCCGTAATTATGACCGCCCTGATCGCTGAACGTGGATTTTCCGTCACCTATGCGTCCAGTGCCATCACTCTGTTTTTTATCACCAGTGGAATGAGCGGACTCCTGGCGGCCAACCTCATGAAAAAATACGACCCCCGTTTTACCATCACGATCGGTTCCATAGTCGGAGCTTTCAGTTTGGTGGCAATCGGATTTATCAGGGAAATCTGGCAGCTGTACACCGTGTATTTTATTTTTGCAGTGGGATTTTCGTTTTCCTCTCTGGTTCCCGGCACCACACTTGTCGCCAACTGGTTCAATCAAAAGCGAGCCGTTGCCCTCTCGATCGCTTCTACAGGATTGTCGGTGGGGGGAGTCATTTTGATTCCGCTTTCTGCAAAAATGATTCACGAGATGGGACTGCAGAAAGCCACTTTTTGGTTCGGGGTGATCTATTTTCTGGGAATTTTTCCGATCACAGCCGTTTTCGTCCGCTCTGAACCCGCCTTTTTAAAAATGGGGATGGATGGTGCTGCACTCAAATCAGACATCAATTCTGATCATCAAACTCAGCGTGGAGTTCCTTACAAAAAAGCAATTGCCGGCAGGTACTTTATTATCATGATAAGCAGTTTCATCGTAATCATGATGTCTCAAGTCGGAGCGATTGCCCATTTATTCAAGGTGGTCAATGACCGGGTGAGTGGAGAAATGGCCGCCACTGCTATTTCTGTTTTAGCAGGAGTCAGTGTCATTTCGAGATTGATCGGAGGATGGGTCGTTCATCGATATATCAGTATTCGATCGCTGATTGTCGCATTGATGCTGCTCCAGGCAATTGCTTTAACGGTGTTGGCATTCGGGACTTCAGGAGACATTCTAATTCTGGGGACAGTTGCTTTTGGAATGACAATGGGGAATCTGTTGATGCTCCAACCCCTCCTCGTTGCAGATTCCTTTGGACTCAGGGATTATGGTAGAATCTATTCATTCGGTTGGATGCTGATCAGCATTGGGATCGCAATCGGCCCCGGTCTGATGGGAGTTCTCCATGATCTCTTCCATGGATACACGATCCCTTTTCTGAGCGTGTCTATACTTTCCCTGCTGGGCACTTTCTTGTTGACATCTGCCGACTCACCCCCGGATTACTGAATGGATGCCCAGCACATCAGCCGTTCCCAGTCGAATCCGAATGGTCGATCAATTCAAAAAAATCGAGTTGTTTGGCTTCCTGTCCTCCCTCCTTCTCAAAATTTGAAACTCCGACTCCAAGCAATCGAATTGGTTTCTGAAGATACTCTTTCTGACAGACCCGCTCCAATTTGCGCTGGCAAAGTTGAAACATTTCTTCGGAGGAAGCGATGGCCTGATTCACGCTGGTACTGCGTGTGATCTGCTGAAAGTCATTAAACTTTATTTTTAGTGTAACCGTTCTGCCATTCAAGGAACGTTTTTGGCAGTTTTTCCATAAATTTTCTATCAATTTGTCCAACTCATTCAGAAGAGTCGCTCCATAAACCCAGTCTTTGGAAAACGTAGTTTCAACGCTCATGGACTTTCTCTCCCGAACGGGGCTGACGGGTCTGTGGTCGATTCCACGAATTCGTTCATACATCACACGACCGAATTTTCCAAAATGCTGAACCAGGAAACTTTCTGTTTTTTCATGGAGCTGATGTCCCACCAGTATCCCATGTTCAGCCAGATGTTTGGCAGTGACCTTGCCTACACCGGGAATTTTTTTTACCTCCATTGAAAGTAAAAAGGAAACTGCATTTTTGGGCTGAATGACAAACAAGCCATCCGGCTTTTTTTCGTCCGATGCTATTTTCGCAAGAAATTTATTGAATGAAACTCCTGCAGAACATGTCAACCCGACCTCTTCTAGAATTTGGGTTTTAATTTTTTGGGCAAGAATCGTCGCGGATGGCTCCTCCGGAAGGTTTTGTGTCACATCCAGCCAGGCTTCATCCAGGGCAAGAGTTTCGACAAGGTCGGTGTATTGCAGAAAAATTTGATGAATTTGGCTGGAAATGTCTTTATAGCGTGAAAATCGAGGCTTGATGAAAACCGCATGGGGACATAACTGTTTTGCCCGACTGGAGGCCATTGCCGAGTGGACTCCATACTTTCTGACCTCATAACTGGCAGCGGCCACAACACCACGATTTTCAGGACTTCCTCCCACAATCAAAGGCTGCCCTTTGAATTGGGGATTGTCCAAAATTTCGACGGAAGCATAGAAAGCATCCATGTCAACATGAATAATTTTGCGAGTGTCCATCACTACAGGAATTATTCAGGATTTTATTGAATTGATTTCTCTAAGCCGGTCTTCTCTAGGGGGCCTCTATCGTGAGGGTCGCTCCGTTGTATTTCCCGTCAGGAACAACAGTCGGGAGTTGGTATCGATTGTCTGTCAGCAAACTGTAGATGGTCGGATCACCTGCCTGAACTTTCGACCTCGTGTTGAGCTTCCATTCGATAGAAATGTTATCATATCGACCTGCATATTCCTGAGCTCCTAAAATTGACGTCAAGGCAAAATAGAAATATTCCGTTGCCTGACAGGCATAATCACAGGTACTGTCGTTGTAAGTGAACCAGGCAGAAGAAGGATAGGTACTTGGAATTTCCTCAAAATGCCCGCCTCTTGCCGTATCCATAGCATCAGTTAAGCTGGTACCACTGTTTTCTCCAAACACATCGGGATAAATGTTTGCCAATCCTTCATGAGAAATTAAATGCAGGACTTCTTCTAAAGTCGCATCGAAATCGCCTTCGCTGGAACCCTCAGGATGAGTTTCATGATCAAATAAATTCTGGCTGTTCCCTGTCAATTCACCGGCAAAAGAATCCTGCTCCGACTGATCAAGGAACATGACCATGTAGGCTTTTCTTTCAAGCAATTTGGCAATCAGGGTCGCGTTATCGGCAACCCCGTTTTCGTCATTGTCCAAATATTCTGCCAGCACCCTGGCTGCATGCAAAATCCTGGAATCCGCAACCGTAGCAGTCGAAAAAACACAGAGCCCTAAAACTTCTACTTTTTTTGAAAAACCGGTCGGCGCCCCGCAGCCTGTGGAGCTGGAAGCGTTCGAGGAGTTCCCAGTTCCTGTTTCATTATCATCATTCACGGAATTCACCGTCCCGGAATCTATGCTTATGCTGTCAGAAGAATCAATGCCGTCATCAAGGATTGACAAATCGTCGGTGTCTGATGCACTGTCATCATCAAAAGGTATTGCTCCGCTGCTGAGCAAAGCATCTGAGCCATTGATATCGATGCTCTCTGAATCCCCAGCTCCGCCGCCACCACCACCTCCGCAGGCGGACACGATTAAAATCAAAGAGACTAAAAGGACTCCGGACGGGATTTTCCAAGGAATTGCTTTTTTGTGCATAATGTTCATGTCTTCTCCAAATAATATGCCCAAAAGGACTGGTTGTTTTTGAGTTCAATCGATACCACTTTCTGCAATGACCGTGTTTTTTTCTTCAATGCTTCCTCCTCATAGCGACTGTCATTGAAAAAGGTCAAGGTAAACAGAACATAGCAGGTCAGAATATAGACTGGAAATTATCAGGAAATGAGAGGATGATCCCTCCATTCTTCTACTCTGTAACCCTCACAACAAACAATAATCTGAACGGAGCCATTTTATGGACAATTCCAATGTAAAACGTTTGAGTCACTCCGAGATACTTGAATTGAAACGCTGGAACACCCCTACAATCTACAACGGATGGGAAATGATTACCCGGCATGATCGCACAAAAGATGGTATCAATCTCGAGGAAACAACAGACTTTATGCCACAAATGGGCCCGATGGTTGGGTATGCCGTAACTGTCACTTATCGAGCAAGCGACAGGGAATATCAGAAAAATCACCCGGAAAATACAAGGCAATACCGAGCCTATGTTGCTTCTGTTCCCGGCCCCAAGATTGTCGTGGTGCAGGATCTCGATAAGCCCAAACTGGTCGGATCCTTGTGGGGTGAAGTGAACAGCAATACCCATCGAAGTTTGGGATGCGTCGGGACCATCACCGATGGCGGGATCCGAGATTTAGAAGAGATGACCAATGCAGGATTCAAGGCTCTAGCCCGCCGCATGTGTGTCGGTCATGGTTATGGAATCCCTGTTTCCTGGAACTGTGAAGTGGAAGTTTTTGGGCAAACCATTCGTCCGGGGCAATTGATTCATGCTGACAAGCATGGTTTCCTCGCACTTCCTGATGAAGACCTGCCCCGCATCTTAGACGCATCCCGATTTATGGACAGCAATGAATGCCAAACTGTGATCGCGGCGGCCCGAGACACGGTAGGGATGTCCAAGGAAGATATTCTACACAACCTTGAGCAGGCTAAAAAGGCCTTTAGCCAGGCAGCAAAAGAAAAATTTGAAAGCCCAAGTGAATCGTAGTCATCCAGGCAAAAAAGCTGAGTATCTCCAAATCTTGCTGAATTGATCCTATGGATTTCCAGATCATTGTTTTCGTTATTGCAACTTTTTTTATTTCTGCATTTTTAAAGGGAATTACAGGATTAGGCTTTTCGACAATTTGTCTTCCCATCTTAACATTTATGATTGATTTAAAATCGAGTATCCCCCTTGTGATCCTACCTTCCATTTCAAGCAATATTCTGGTGATGCTCAATGCCGGGAATTTTTCTGTTGCGGCAAAACGATTCTGGAAAATGTATCTCTCCGCAATCCCCGGACTAATTTTGGGCTTATGGGTTTTAAACTCAGTCAACAGTTCCAGTGCCCGCGCATTTCTTGGAGTCGTACTGCTGATTTATACGATTTGGGCTTTGTCCAGAAGCGAATTTGTGCTGAGTGCCAGGACAGCATCGTGCTTGACCATCCCGGTTGGTACCCTCACCGGATTTGTCAATGGCGTGACCGGATCACAAATGATTCCGATTCTGCCTTACCTGCTTTCTCTCAAACTGGAAAAAAACCTCTTCGTTCAGTCAATCAATATTTCCTTCACCTTGTCAAGCCTGGTGATGTTGATTGGATTAGGTGGGCTCGGACTCCTTGATCAGCAGACTTTATTTCTCGCAGGAGGAGGAATCATCCCGGTAGCAATAGGAATCAAACTGGGAGGAAAAATTCGCAAACACATCACTGACGAAATTTTTCGGAAATTAGTGCTGATTTTTCTAATTCTTGTCGCATTCAGCCTGATCGCACGTATATGAGGGATTCACCTTGTGGGATCATTCCGTTCAGTCATTCTATAAATTTCAACAGGATGAATTGATTGGAGTCCGGCCACTTTGCCGCGTTTTTTGGTAGGACGCCCGAAGATCCCCCCAAAAAGATCAGGATTTATACTATCAGAGGAGAACCATGGATCTTCAAATCAAAAATAAAGTTGCTCTGATCACAGGAGCGAGCACCGGAATCGGATTTGCAATCGCAGAACAGCTGGCATTTGACCAGGCAAAAGTTTTTATGATTGCACGGAACAATGATCGGCTGCAGGATGCGATCACGCGCATTCGTGACAAAACAAATGCCGCAGTTGCCGGAATAGCAGCAGATATTTCAATCTCTGAAGACTCCAGCCGCATTGTCGAAGAAGCGGTCCGTTGTTTCGGCACCGTGAACATCCTGGTCAACAACGCAGGAAGAGCACAAGCCGGTGCTCTGCTGCAAACTTCAGAAGAAGACTGGAAATCGATGACGGAAGTGAAACTATACGGGATGGTGAATTGCTGCCGTTCCGTTGTTCCGTTGATGCAAAAAAACGGTGGAGGGCGAATTGTCAATATTTCATCAGTGGGGGGAATTTTCCCTAATCCAACCTTAATGATTTCCCATGCACTGAGCGCTGCTATCAACAACTTTACCAAATCTTTAGCTTTGGAACATGCAAAAGACGGAATCCTTGTCAACGCAATTGGAGTTGGAGCTGTCACGACCGATAACTGGCAATCCAATATGATTCCGAAAGTTCGTGAAAACCGACCGGAATGGTCGAATCTCTCCAACGAAGAATTGATTGGAAAACTTGGAGCTGAAAAAACGCCGATCGGACGATTTGGAACACCGGAGGAAATTGCCGCTCTCACTGCCTTTTTGGTCTCTGAAAGAAACGGTTTTGTTACCGGAGCCACTATCGAAGCCTCTGGCGGGGCGGACCGCTTCATTTAGAAAAAGTATTTAAAAAATTGAAAAGGGCGCATCCCGGCAAACTGAAGGAAAGGACTATGCCTCCGGAAAATCGTGTTGATCTTGAACTCGATACCAGTAGTGATAGATTTCCTGGTATCCAAATTGGGCATAAAGCTGCATTGCGGGTTTGTTGGTGTTGACAACCTGCAGGTAGGCATAATGAGCGCCTTCCTGCTTTCCCCATTTCAGGATACTGGAAAGCAGTTTTTTTCCATTTCCCTGATTCCGGGAGGATGCGCCAGTAACCATGTCAAAAAGGCCCAAATAGTCACCTTCCTTCACCACCAAAGCACAAGAAACGATTTGCTCTTCGCGCCGTAAGACAGTCAGAATTTTTGGAGAAGGAATATGTTCAAGCAATTCACGGTGGACCGGGTTGACTGCTCCGGATTTGCCACTGAGTCTCGAAAAAACCTCCAACCACTCATTTAAATGTCGATTGTCCCAGATTTGAAAACCAGCTGAAGTGAGCACCGAAATATTCTGCAAATCAAGGCACTGAACGCTTGTCAGATCCAGTCGCTGATATCCCTGCTTTTGAAGAATAAGATCGAGTTCGTCCGGCTGGTTGAAGGAAGTGAGGCGAAAAACAGGAGGCAAACCCTGCGTCGCATAAATTTGTTCACACGTTTTTACTTTTTCAGTGACCTGCAGATCTCCGGGATAAAGCGCGTTGACTGAATTGGCTCTCTTGGTATAGCCTTTGGAAAATCTCAATATCCAACCATCAAAAAACATCTGTTGCAGTGATGGCCATGAATTGAGTGCAATTTCTTCAATCAGTCTAAGATTCATGAGGTCGAGAGTTTCCTGTGTCTGACCCGCCAGAAAACATATATCCGATATGCTTCGGCCAGGACAAGTGGAACAAAATAAAGGAATGTGGTGATGATGTTACTTTTTTCTTTGGCAATCATGTGGAGGAAAACAAGAAAAGTGGCTATATATATCAGACGATGAAGGTTTTTCCATTTTTTTCCTCCCAGTTTTTTAATCATTCCGTTGCTGCTGGTGAGCGCCAAAGCAAAAAGGATCAGAAAAGCAAGGCTTCCGCTGATGATGAAATAACGCGTGAAGTTTTCCAGCATGATTTCCAATGAGCCGGAATCAAGAAGATAGATTGCGAAATGAAAAACTCCATAGACAAAACAAGCCACCCCAATCCAACGCCTGTGACGAATAAGAATCTTAAGAAGATTCAACTGGGGAAACACGGCCTTGAGAGGAGAAATCCATAGAACGATTAACAGCAGCCAAAGAGTTTTTTCACCTGTTTCCAATTGAAGAAACTCGACGGGGTTGGCATCAAACCCGCCCATTAAACCTGCCGAAACAATCATGATTGCAGGTAAGATGAGCAAGATCAGAAGCAATATTTTGGATTTCAGGAAAGCTTCGAATAACTTCATTCCTCAATACCATTTTTTCAAATCCATCCCCTTATAGAGCCCTGCTACCTGGTCTCCATAGCCATTGAATTTGAGTGTCTCCTGCTTTTTAAACCAGGTGCCGACAATTCGTTCCTGTTTTTGTGACCAGCGCGGATGATCCACCTCCGGATTAACATTTGCGTAAAACCCATATTCGCTCGGCGCCAAATCACTCCATAGGGTTTTGGGCATTTTGTCTGTAAATTCAATCTTTGTAATCGATTTGATGCTTTTGAAACCGTATTTCCAGGGGACTATCAAGCGAAGTGGAGCGCCATTTTGACTGGGTAGGGGTTTGCCGTAAACTCCTGTTACCATTAGCGGCAGCTCATTGGTGGCTTCTGCAAGGGTCAACCCTTCATTGTAAGGCCATGGGTATTGGGGAGCACGGACTTGCCCCGGTGCCATCTCATGATCCAGAAAAGAAACAAATCTCAGATACTTTGCCTGTGAGGTCGGTTGAACCAGTTCCACCAGCTTTTGCAATGGGAATCCATCCCAGGGCGCAACCATCGCCCAGGCTTCTACGCATCGGAAACGGTAAACCCTCTGCTCATTACCCAATTGGTTGACCAATTTATTGACATCAAATTTTTGCGGTTTGTGCACCATCCCGCTGATTTCCAATGTCCAGGGCTCAGATTTAAAGTTTTCAGCTTGTTCCGCCACATCCTGTTTGTCAAAAGAAAATTCATAAAAATTGTTATAGGAGGTGATCAAATCCTCTTTGGTCACATTTAAATCTCCTGCGGGGTATTTAGGATTCAAATTGGAAGGAAATCCAGCGCTCGTTCCCATGGAAGTGGTAGGAATTAATCCGGCAGCCAGGGAGAATCCCGCTGCTTTCAATAATGTTCTGCGCTGTACATATATCGATTCAGGAGTAACATCAGATTCTGGCAGCTCCCAACTTTTTTTAATACGTACAAACATAAGGTACCTCTTTAAAGTAATGGAAATCGGGTTCGATACTCGAATAAAAACCGTGCATGCATTTCGCATTTGCAGTTATGACGGTCTATGGACTTTACTGGGCTTTAGAATAAAGGAAAAAGAAATTTTTTGTGTCACAAATTTATCACGAAAGTATAAAATTTGACAGCGCATGAGGGTGCTGCATTTTCCACACTTTATTTACTCATTCTCACTGATTTTCTATCTTTGAAATAAATCGGCTGAGGCGCATGCGTTTCATTTCTCTCAATCGAAAAAACTGAAGATGTAAAAAATGTTCTTCTCCCAGAGTATTGATGCTCAAAACTTTTGCCGTCAAGTCCCCGGAAATATTTGCTTCCTTCATGCCAAAAAGTAAGAGGGCATCCTCCTGGATATTGTGAGGGAGTTCTTTCGTATGAACTTTTGCCCCCCCTGAACTGAGATCAACAATGCGCCCTCGAAAATTTGAGACCTCCGGGCTTGAAGACAGTGCGTGAGATTGGTCAGCATAAAGAAACATGTACTTTTCGGGGATCACATAAAAATCTTTTGGAATTTCGAGAGAGACTCGGTCTGCATGACGCAGCAATCGTTTTTCGATATCCCAGGTGTGCCCAAGCACCACCGCATCAAATTTACCTTTGATTTGACGCAGAATCGGCAGCGTGAACTGATAGTCCGCATCATCGCTCCTGCAAATTCTGCAGGTGAGCTGCTTGTATTTCTTTAAATTGACCGCTTTCCCCTTGACACGAGGAGCTTTAATCACGAGAAACTGTTCTGTCGCAGAAAGAACAGGGGTAAAAAATGAAACCGACTTTTTTGGTAATTCAATTGAACACTCCAATTGCTCGGAAGTCCCCAACATCTGAGTGCAGAGGAAAGGGATAGATTTATTGTAAAAACCAAAGCCTAGCTTGTGCCGCAGGTGATAAATTGCAGAAAGTACTTTTTCATCCGGATTCTTTTGCTTGAATCCCTCGACCCGGGCTTCGAATTCTTCAGGAGATTCAATCAATCTCAGAATGGAGGAAGCTTCCAGGTCTTCCATCAATTCCCCCATCAGAGTTTCATCTTCATCCAGGATCTGAAGCTGATTGTAAAGTTTGTGCAACCTCGCCAGTATCTTTTTCTGCTCAATTTTGTACTGGTTTTGCCGCTCCCAATACTTGCTGTAGTAGTAGGCTAACAGAATCAATGCGACGGCTGATCCGAGTGCAACCGGCAGCATCTTCCATTGAGAGTCTCCCTTGTAAAACCTTCTTTGCGGGGGAGCTTTTATTTTTTTTAACTCGAACGAATCCCATTTGTAGATCAGCTCATCTTTGTATTGTTGAATCCCCTGACGAATGGAGTCGCAGGAAGTGTATCCCAAGCAGCAAAATGCAATCAAAATGAACTTGAGCAGCTGAGGAATGCGGCAGGTTCTGGCTCTCCTCGGCAAAGCTATGGAAAAATAAAGAGCCACCGACAAACTCCCTTAGTAATCACAATTTTTGAACTTCATCCCACCCTTTTTCGGCAAGAGGACGGATAAATGGAGCAACCGTTTCTGCTTGCGAATTGGCAGCTGTCCCGTCACGGACCCTGCCGATGATTCCCTGAAGAATTGCTGCGAGACGGAACATGTTGTAGATCATGTAAAAATCCCAATTTTTAATCTCTACACGCCCAGTTCGACGACAATATGCAGCAACATACTCTTCTTCGGTCGGAATTCCCAAGGCTTTCAGATCCAGATCAGCTATGCCGTAAAACACATTCGATGGAAGCCGCCATTGCATGCAGTGGTAACTGAAGTCTGCAATCGGATGTCCCAACGTACAAATTTCCCAATCTAAAACTGCAATCAGACGAGATTCTTTTTCATGAAAAACAAGATTATCCATGCGAAAATCTCCATGAACAATGGAACATTCTTCATGCTCAGGGATATTTTCAGGAAGCCACTCAATAAGATGACTCATTGCCGGAATCTCTTCATTTTTGGAAGCCTGGTACTGTTTTGTCCAACGCGCAATCTGTCTGGAAACATAGTTTTCAGGCTTTCCAAAATCTTCTAATCCTGCCGAGATATAATCAATTTGATGGAGATTGGCAATGGTGTCATTCATGGCGTCATAAATACTTCCCCGTTCCAGAGGAAGTATTTCCGGCAAACTCATTTCCCAGAATATTCGCCCTTTGCAGTATTCCATAATATAGAACCAGGTCCCAATCACAGACTCGTCCATGCACAGGCATATCATTTTGGGCACGGGAACACTTGTTGAAGCCAGGGCGGAAAGCACGCGAAACTCCCGATCCACCGCATGTGCTGACTTGAGCAATATGCCTGCAGGTTTCCGACGCATGACATATTGGACGCCACCTGCACTCAAAAGATAAGTCGGATTGGACTGCCCGCCTTTGAACTGCCGGACTTCCAAATTGCCGCTATAATTATCAATATTTTTTTCCATATAGTCCTGCAAGGCATCCACATCGAAAAGCGATGACTCTCGAACAGGCATAATTCCCGTAAATTCTTTTTCTCGATCCATAGAGTTATCTCTGCAATCCCATTATTCAAAAAGCCAAAAGTCTTATGCCAGATAAGACAACCAGAAAAATACGGATTCCTATCATTTAGCCTGCAATACCCATATCAGATTTTGATATTATTGTTAATTGCCATCTAAGCAGGTCTTAATTATGCATTACTAAATGTCATTCTGCAGTTTGTTTGACAGATGCTAGAAACATAACTATCGGGCTTGGCCAAAAGCTCTGAAACGGAGAAGGATATGGGAGCGAAAATTCAATCACCCAGCAATCAAACGCAAAAACTGCACGGGAGTGCAAATACAAGAATTTTTAATTGGAAAAAAATCTGTCCCCACTGCCATGGAAAAGGAACTCTGACTTACCACAACTACACGGAAGCCTACTGTGGATACTGTCAAGGGAATCTTTTTCAATAAGAGTGTTCTTTCGGCAAGAAGGAAGCCATTTATCATGAGACTCCTACGGAGCATCAGTCAGACGGAACAAGAGCAATTCTCTTCGGTCTGGCTGATCTCTCCGTCGGCTCCAGAACCCCAGCAAATATTTATTTTCTCCTTCCTCGACTTTTTTCAAAAAAAATTTCCCATGCGATTCTGTAACAATTTCTCATTAAACTTGACTCCCCCCTTTTAAAAGAAGAATAATCTAAGCTGTTTTGCAACGCATTCCGCATTTTTCCTTCCTGAATTTCAATGAATTTTCGACAGATAATCAACGACAACTACGGCTGGCTGATGGTGGTTGTCACATCCATTGCACTCGGCATCGGGATTGGTGCCTTTAACTCTATCTCAGTGTTTTTAATCCCAATCACAACAGATTTAGGCTGGCTAAGAGGAGAGACGTCAATCGCCTATTTGGCCGGTACCATTTCTGTTGGTTTAGGCGGGATTGCAATGGGCTATCTTGCTGATCGTTACAATGTTTCGGTTATATTTATTTTCGGCACAGTCTGTCTCGGCATCGGGTACACTTTGCTGGCCTATCTCGACACGATTGTCGAGTTTTATCTCTTCTACATCATTTTGGGAGCTTTGGGAATTTCGACTCTTTATGCTCCTCTAGTGGCAAACGTGGGGAACTGGTTCACTCACAACAAAGGATTGGCGCTTGGAATAACAACATCAGGACAGGCATTGGGGAATGGAATAATCCCCTATTTCATCAGTTATTCAATTTCTGTTTCCGGGTGGAGAACAACCTACCTCATCTGCGGCGCCTTTTCATTTATTGTTTTGTTGCCCCTGGCATTTCTGGTCCGCACACCTCCTTCTCCGAAAAAAGTTGCATTATCTCCTGAGATACGGGCAGGTTCTGTTGAAAAAGAGTTTCACCCGGACGTGCTCCGTGTCATTGTTCCCTGGTTAAGTACCGCTGTAATATTTTGCTGTATCTGTATGGCGACACCCATCATTCACGTGGCCGCTCTCGTACAGGACAAAGGAATAGATGCCCAAAATGCGGCAGGTGTACTGAGTTTAGTCATGATTTCAGGATTTTTCGGGAGGATTGCCTTTGGAAAAATTTCAGATTACATTGGTGGTCTGAAAACATACATGCTGTCTTCGTTCGGGCAGACGCTCTTTGTCTTTTGGTTCACCCAGCTCGATACTTTATTCAGTCTCAATGTTTTGGCAATTGTTTTTGGTTTTGGCTATGCGGGAGTGATGACCAGCCTAACAATTTGTGTGCGTGAAATGACTCCTTTGCATCGACGCAGTGTTTCGCTCGCTATCGTTTCATTTTTCGGGTGGATAGGGATGGGGCTCGGTGGCTTTCAAGGCGGCTATTTTTTTGACATTTCCGGCGACTATACGATTTCCTACGCCAACGCTGCTGCTGCAGGGGTAATCAATCTCTCCCTGCTTGGCGGACTCTACTATTACATCAGCAAAAAGCAGCATCCTGCTCCTGAATTAGCCTTGTCATGAACAGATTTTTTAGAAGCAGTAACACAACGAAGATTGTCCCTATCAGGTTAAAAGTTCCCTTACCCGTCCCAATCGTTCTGCTCCCCAAAATAGTTCATTGTCGACCAGATAGGACGGGACTCCAAAAACTCCTCTTGCCTCCGCATCGCTTTGAATTTTACTGAGTTCACTGCGCCCTTCTCCCACCAAAAAATCCTGAAACCCAGCTGGATTTACATCCGTTTCCTCTAACAATTCGGCAACAGCAATCGGGTTTTCCAGATCCAATTCCCTTTTCCAAAATCGCTCAAACAGAGTGTTGTGGAAATTTTCAAAATTACCTCCATGTTTGGCGTAGAGAAATCCAATATGGGCAATGGAACTGTCAAAGATTTTTCGAGGTCCGCGCACCATCAATCCTCGCCGGTTGGCCTCCCGCCTGCAATCCAGGTAAATGTATTTAACTCTTCGCCACTGATGGGCATTGCGGACCTGGACGGACTTCTCTTCAGATAGATTCGATTCGGGAACACCTAAAAACTGAGAAATGTTGAGCGTATAAGGTAGCCAGTCTATTTCGATGCCGGTATCCTTCCTCAACTGGAAGGTAGCCTCCTGTGCGAGAAAGGCATAGGGGCTTTTATAGTCAAAATAATGGGTGACTTTTTTCATATCAGATTTTCCCAATAAACAATTGAAAACGAAAGATTCCCATTTTTTCTTTCATTGAATAACAGAAAGATTCTAACACAATTTAAATTCAGGGTGAAGGAGATAGCAGAGCATCAAATCGGCAGGAGGAATGAGACCGCTTGAGGGCATCCTCGCGTCGCAGAATACTGCAATAGTAGAGAAATTTCTTAAATTTATCGAAAGAATAAGTTAATGTGGATGATCACGAAACATCTTCTGGACGGATTGAATTCATGAGGAACATCAACAAGCATGTCTGTGAGGACCAATCACTTATATTTCCCGGAAAACTCAACCATTTCCAATTAGCAGAGGAAATTCTTCTAAAGAAACCCGTTTTAAAAGAAAAGATCAGAGAAAATTGCCTGATCGAAGAAAATCGTGTGACTACTGCACTGGGGGAAGTGATTCGGTTTCTAAATTTAATCGCTTACTCAAAAAAGAGATTAACTCCCAGCAAAATCATAGATTTGGTTTGGCATGAATTTATTCTATGCACTCAAACCTATGATCAATTCTGCATCAGCAATTTTGATCGATTTATCCACCATGATCCTGGCGAATCCAGTTCTGGATCCGATCGCAGAATTGATCAGGAAAATCACAAACAATTTCGGCTTACCATGAAATTGTATCTTTTGCATTTTGGCACCCCTTCAGAGGAATTTTGGGGAACGGTTCCTTTTTATGGAGCAGAAAGTAATTGCGGGACCTGCCAGACCAACATCTTTTAGTCAAAGGGGAACAATGTATTTTAGCGGAAATATCGGTGTCAGACCATCTCAGGAAACCTTGATTGAAGCAGTCAAGCCAACCCAAATGTTTGGAAAGATTTTCTATTACCTCACTGCCGGACTGGGAACTGAAAAAGAAGAACACGAGACTTTCAATGCACTTTCAATCCTGCAGCAATTCAATATTGTTTTTCGCAGAACCGGAATCACCAATATCGTCAGACTGGCTAAAGATGATTTTGATTTTTATCTCGATGAAAAAGGGGTCGAAGATGATTTAAAAGAAGCGATGGACAACTTTGAATTCCGCGTTGACAAACTGGAAGCAGAGGTTTTCAAAACACTCTATCTGGTAATGGAACACGAAACAGAACAGTTGCGTTATCTGATTGAAATCGACATTAAAAGAGAACACAAGGTGGGGGAAATGCCTATTGCTATTCATATCAACGGCATCATCAATGATTTGAAACGAGAAGGAGGCACAGACATCAAACAACTGAAAAAACAGATGTCGACAATTTTCAAAGATCAGAACAAATACGACGGCTATCTGCGCGAAAAACAACATGCCTTTGACCAATTTGTTCAAATGCTGGAACAGGCAATCCGGACTAATATCAAAGTGGATTCGATCGAAATCAAATCCAAAGCGAAAATGATTCGCCCAAAAAAATCAATAAAGGCTCCTTCCGACCTGCCGCAGCATCGAAATGCAGAACCTGTCTATTACGGATATTATGGTTACCAGGACGCATTTCTCTATGCCTGGCTGTGGAGTGAAATGAGCTATTTTCACAGCATTCATGCTCATAATTTCACGTTGGTTGACGAGGCCGGTCAGTCCATGCTGACCGTGGGTGATGAAGGTTTTAATGCAAGCAGTACAGACACTTTAAATGTCGATGCTCCCTTTGAAGCTCCTGAGTCGGGAGACATTGAATACCACAGCAATCATGAATATCAGAATGAATTTGAATCTGCGAATTTAGTTGGAGATGTTCAGGCAGAAGGAGTTTCTGCTGATGAGAGTTTTGGAGACGACGGCAGAAGCTGGCTGAATTACGGAGATTGGGACTCTTCCGGTGACAATTCTTCCTGCAGCAGCTGCTCCAGCTGCAGTGGATTTGATTGATCGCACATCAGCACGCACAGACGAGATCCTTGAAAAACCATTGATTCGAATTCCTTCATTTATTTTTCCGAATTTGGAGTTCAGCTGCTGCTGAGCAGGAATTTGAAATGCAATCATTCCAGGACAAATTCACTCATTTTCGGAAAATACCATCTTCCCGAATCGAACCGGACAATCTCGAAGGGAATCGTATGCTGTTTTCCATCATCCTTTGCCCGGTACCTGACATAGATCATTGCGCCCTCATCTTTTTGCTGAATTCCAACTAGCTCAATGGATTTGCTTTCGGGAGGGGTATTGAAAGCTGCAACGGGAAGACCTTTAACGAAAATTTCAACAGCCTCCCTATCCAATTTGCTGGGGCTGGAAAGGCTATCCTTGCCAATGAATTTGCTGCCCAGAATGACCACTACAATCAGGCAGACCCCCATCAAAACAAGCTGTTTCAGTTTTAAATTCATGAAATATTCTCTCACATTGCTGCATCCCGATCTCCCATTTTTTAGGAAAAAGGAGTCCGGCAAAAACGGGTCAGAGCATGTCTCTTAAGCGGAAATAGGCCATGGCGAGCACCAATCCTGGAGTTCTCATGTATTTTCCACCAGGAAAAGGGTTGTGGCTGATTTTCTCAAATAGATCAAATTTTTCTGCCGTGCCAGCCAGTGCCTCCGCCATCAATTTCCCTGCCATGCCGGTTAAGGCGATTCCATGTCCTGAAAAGCCCTGCGCAAAATAAACATTGTTTCTTAATCTCCCAAAATGGGGTGCTCTATTCATGGTAATGCCGACATACCCTCCCCATGCATAATCCATTTTCACTTCCTTCAATTGCGGGAAGACGGTCACCATACGCTTTCTCATCGTTTCTGCAAGATTCCAGGGATCAATTTTTGAATAACTGACCCGACCGCCAAACAGCATCCGGTAGTCTTTAGAAAGACGGTAATAATCCAGTACGAAATTGATATCACAGACTCCCATGTTATTGCTGATGAGGGACTTTGCTCTTTCCTTTCCAAGGACTTCACTGGCTCCAATATAAGTGCCGACCGGCATAATTCGCTTTTCCAGTTTTTCCGCCAAATCACCAAGATATGCGTTTCCTGCCAGGATCACGTATTTGCATTTGACGCTCCCTTTTTCCGTGTAAACAACCGGATTGTCCGAATATTCGATCTTTGTTGCCTTTGAGCCCTCAAAAATCATTGTTCCCGCCTTTTCAGCTGCCCGCATCAGGCCTAAAGTATAATTCATCGGATGCAAATGTCCGCTCTGAGGATCAAACAAACCAGCCAGGTATCTTTCTGAATTGAGGAGAGATTTTAATTCATCACCTTCATACAACTGCAGTCCTTTGTAATCGTAATCATTTTCCAATTCTGCTTTCCACTCAATCAATTCTCTATGTTGTCGTGGTTTGAGGGCAACACTGATCTGCCCGGCAACCTGATCGCATTCAATTTGATGTTCCTCAATCAGTTGATTTACAAGACGGATACTGTCAATTGAAAGATCCCACAATTTTTTTGCATCGGCTTTGCCAACATTTTTTTCCAAAACTTTTTGAGAACAGCTGTAACCAAAAATGTATTGCCCTCCGGACCTTCCTGATGCTCCCCAGGCAACGCGATTCGATTCTAAAAGGGTTACTTCATACCCTTTCTGTCTGAGATGCAGCGCAGCAGATGCGCCTGTTATTCCGCCGCCAATTACACAGACATCACAAGAATTCTCTTCTTCCAAAGTGGGATAGTTGAGGTTTTGATTCGCGGAAGCGACATAATAAGAAGGCTCATGTTCCAAACGTGTCATAATGTTTTCTCAGGAAGTGGATAATCAATTTACTACCGGCGAAACTCAAACTGCATTCAAGTACCACTGATACTCCAACCTGGAGATATGCTGTTGAAAAGCCTGCATTTCTTCTGTCTTGCAGGCAAGATACATTTTGCAATATTGCTCTCCCAAATAATCGGGTAGGATTTTGCCGTTTTTCAAAGATTCGAGAGCCTCTTTCCAATTGTCTGGAAGGCTCGATTCGTGTTGTTCGTAACCGTTACCGACGACAAAATTGTAAGGTTTAACACAATGACGTATGCCATAATCGATTCCAGCCAACAGAGCAGCCAACAGTAAGTATGGATTGGAATCAGCACCGGCAACCCTGTGTTCAATTCTGGTGGCATTGGGAGGTCCGGAGGGAATTCGAATTGCTGTTGTTCGGTTGTTCCATCCCCAATTGGGGCACATTGGGACATAATTATTGTTCTGAAAACGTTTGAATGAATTGGCATTGGGAGCAAATATCGCCATTCCTTCGTTCATAGTTTCGAGCAATCCACCAACAGCGTGCTGAAGAAATTCGTTTTTTGGCATTTCATTGATTTCATGCCTTTCCTCTCCTTTAAAAACGTTGTTTCCTTCTTCGTCCAGCAAACTGAGGTGAATATGAGTGCCGTTGCCGGAACATTCCATGTAGGGTTTGGCCATAAAAGTAGCATCCATTTCATGCTTTCGAGCAACCCCTTTGATGATCCGCTTCAGAAGCATGGCATGATCGCAGGCGCCCAACGGGTCCGGTTGGTGATGCAAGTTTACTTCAAACTGACCCGGTGCATATTCGGCAATAGCAGCATTGACCGGAATATTTTGAATATTTGAAACCTGCGAGACTTCCAAAAGGAACTCTTGATAGTCATCCAGATTTTCCATTGAATAAACCTGGGTGGCGCTTTCCCGAATTCCAGTTACCGGAGAGAGCGGCGGTTGCGGCGGTTCATCTTGTTCCAGTCTCCGTTCCAGTAAATAAAATTCCATTTCAACAGCAACCACCGGAGTGAGTTTGAGATCAGAAAATCGATCCAGAACCCGGTGCAGGACATTCCTTGCACTGGCGAAAAACAATTCTTCTTCCTGCTGGTACATTGTCAACAAGACCTGGCCTGATAAAGGATCTTTCCAGGGAACCGACTGCAAGGTTCCAGGAATTGGGCGACAGAGCTGATCGGCATCACCAATATCAAATGAAAGACCACTTGCCTCCACGGTATGACCCGTGATGTCCAGTGCAAACGTGGAACCCGGAAAATAAACCCCTTCTTGATAAACCTTGACCAGATCCTGCCGACCAATTCTTTTTCCACGAAAAATTCCATTGGTGTCGGGGATCAACAAGTCAATATTTTCAATTTCAGGAAACTGGACGAGGAAATTTTTCGCTTCCCTTATACTTTCAGGTACCGGCATCTTTTATTATGCAGAGAAGGTTTGACATTTAGAAGCGAAACTTATTAATACTGTTGTCACGGTCAAGATCGCATTTAAGCAACATTCCGATTTATTTTCCTTTTAAAAAATTCGCCGCTGATTTCAAAAAGACTTTTTCTATGGAATCAATAAAAAAATGGTTTATCAAACATAATATCTCGGAAGTGGAGTGCATAATTCCCGATATTACCGGAATCCAACGAGGAAAAATCATGCCTGCCTCCAAATTTACGCAGGAAAACGGGATACGTATTCCAGAATCGATTTTCACTCAGACCGTCACTGGCGACTGGCCCGACGAATCGACGTTGGTCGATCCGGCAGAATTCGACATGCTTTTGCGCCCGGATGCAGATACAATCAGAATTGTTCCGTGGGCAAAAAAACCGAGAGCACAGATTATCCATGATTGCTACAATCAGCAAGAGGAATTAGTCAGTTTTGCTCCGCGAAGCATTTTAAGGAAGATTTTAAAACTTTATGAGGATAAACACTGGCAACCGGTAGTGGCGCCCGAACTCGAGTTTTTTCTGACAAAAACCAACCCGGACCCCGATTACCCCCTCGAACCTCCTGTTGGAAGATCGGGTCGTCAAGAAATCGGCCGTCAACCTTACGGGATTGAAGCACTGGATGAATTCACTGCTTTTTATGAAGACATTTACAAATTCTGTGATGCACAAAATCTTGATATTGACACTTTAATCCACGAAGGAGGAGCCGCACAGTTAGAAATCAATTTTCTCCACGGTGAACCCCTAAGTCTGGCAGATCAGTCTTTTCTGTTCAAACGGACGGTGCGGGAAGCCGCCATTGGTCATCAGATGTACGCAACTTTCATGGCAAAACCGATGGAAAACGAAGCGGGAAGTTCAATGCACATTCACCAAAGCATTCTTGACAAAAAAACACATCAGAACATTTTTATCAATGAAGAAGGGAAGAACAGCAACTACTTTTTTTCCTATATTGCCGGACTGCAGAAATATCTGCCAGCAGCAATGCCGTTTTTTGCTCCCAATGTGAATTCTTTTCGAAGATTCACCAGAGACATGGCGTGTCCTATCAACGTGCATTGGGGATACGACAATCGCACCGTTGGACTAAGAATTCCATTCTCCTCTCCAGAGAACACACGTGTTGAAAACAGAGTCGCAGGAGCCGATGCAAACCCTTACCTGGCGATCGCCCTAACCTTAGCATGCGGATATTTGGGAATGGAAGAAAATCTGGAACCCACTCCTCCTTTCGAGGGAAACGCCTATGATTTACCTTTCGGACTGCCAAGAACGCTCCATGAATCGCTCCGCCAGCTAAAAAACAATCAGGTTCTTCAAGATGTTTTAGGAGAACAGTTTGTCCGAATATACATTGCGGTCAAAGAAAAAGAATATCAGACCTACTATCGAGTGATCAGTCCCTGGGAACGAGAATTTCTTTTGTTGAACGTCTAAATTCAAAATCCATTTTCCAGCACCGGAGTGTCGAATGAAAACCACAAGTGAATTACAGCAAATTGATGCTGCTCACAATTTGCATCCATTTACTGACTACAAAGACCTGAATAAAAAAGGAAGTCGTGTGATCACCAGAGCAGAGGGTGTTTACCTCTGGGATTCAGAAGGAAACAAAATTTTGGATGGAATGGCAGGACTCTGGTGCTGCAACATCGGTTATGGCAGGAAAGAACTCGTCGATGCCGCCTATCAGCAAATGCTTTCCCTCCCCTATTACAATTTGTTTTTTCAGACGACTCACCCGCCTGCAGCAGAACTTTCGCAAATCTTGAGTGAAGTCACTCCAAATCATTTCAATCATGTATTTTTTACCAATTCCGGTTCTGAAGCGAACGATACCGTAGTAAGAATGGTTCGACGATATTGGGATTTGAAGGGAAAAGCAGATAAAACCGTGATTATCAGCCGCGAGAACGCCTATCACGGCAGCACGATGGCGGCTGCGAGTCTGGGTGGAATGAAGCCGATGCATGCCCAGGGAGGACTTCCTATTCCTGATATTGTTCACATTCAACAACCCCATTGGTTTAAGGATGGAGGCGATTCAACACCAGATGAATTTGGAATCAATGCCGCACAGGCTTTGGAAACAAAAATTATTGAGCTGGGTGAAAACAGAGTCGCAGCATTCATTGGTGAACCCGTACAAGGGGCCGGTGGGGTCATTATTCCTCCAGCAACTTATTGGCCCGAAATCCAGCGGATCTGTGACAAGTACGGAATTTTGCTGATCGCCGATGAAGTTATCTGCGGATTCGGTCGCATGGGCCGTTGGTTCGGCAGTGATCACTTTCAAATCAAGGCCGATTTAATGCCTATTGCCAAAGGTCTTTCCTCGGGTTATCTCCCCATCGGCGGAGTGATGGTTTCTGATCGTGTGGCCGGTGTTTTGATTGACGAGGGTGGAGAGTTTTACCACGGCTTCACTTATTCCGGTCATCCAGTGGCCTGTGCGGTTGCAACAGAAAACATCAGAATTATAAAAGAAGAAAAAATCATCGAGAATGTCCACGATTTCACGGCCCCTTATCTGCAAAAACGCTGGAAAGAACTGGAAAATCATCCGCTGGTTGGAGAAGCCAGAAGCATAGGTTTTATGGCTGCACTGGAACTGGTAAAAGACAAAAACAGTATGGAGTGTTTCCCTGAATCAGACAACGTTGGTCTCATCTGCCGGGACGCCTGTTTTCGATCGGGTTTAGTGATGAGGTCCGTTGGAGATACCATGGTGATCTCACCCCCTCTGATATTCGATAAGTCACATATTGATGAGCTGATCACTCTGGCTCTAAAAAGTCTTGATTTAACTTCAGAAAAGCTGCAAATGAAGAACTAATAAACGAATTTCATTTCTTTTTCCAAAATCACCAAGGGAGGTAAAAATGTTTAAACAAATGACCAAAAATATATTTCTTGCCAGCATCGCTTTGTTTCTCTTCGCAGGAATGCTCAATGCCGCCGAAGAAAAACTGCTCTATGTCTACAATTGGTCAGATTACATCGCCGAAGAGACCATTGCCAAGTTTGAAAAAGAAACTGGCATTAAAGTGACATATGATGTTTTTGACAGCAACGAAGTCCTGGAAGCTAAACTGCTGGCAGGAAAGACAGGATTTGATCTTGTTGTTCCATCGTCTTCTTTTCTGGGGAGGCAAATCAAGGCCGGTGTTTTTCAAAAACTGGACAAAAAGAAATTATCAAATTGGAATAATCTCGATATGGCCATGATGGAAACCCTTAAGATTGTCGATCCGGGCAATCAATATTCC
Organism: SAR324 cluster bacterium; assembly: GCA_015231825.1. Classification (GTDB taxonomy): domain Bacteria; phylum SAR324; class SAR324; order SAR324; family NAC60-12; genus JADGAV01. The sequence goes on along the minus strand of JADGAV010000009.1, from coordinate 159,239 downwards.
ATCCCTTATCTTTGGGGAACCACCGGAATTGGAGTCAACGTTGGAAAACTAAAAGCAATTCTTGGCGATTCGGTCGCGTTAAATTCCTGGGATCTGCTTTTTAAACCGGAAATAGTTTCCAAGTTGAGTTCCTGTGGAGTTTCTTTGCTCGACGCCCCTTCAGAAGTGCTGCCTGCAGCACTGCACTATCTTGGGAAAAACCCCAATAGCCGCAATGCGTCGGATTATACCAAATTTGCACAACCGCTCCTGGAGAAGATCCGTCCCTTTGTGAGCTATTTTCATTCATCAAAATACATCAATGATCTGGCCAATGGAGATTCCTGCATCGCCATGGGCTGGTCAGGCGATGTGATTCAAGCAGCCGATCGAGCAAGTGAGGCGGATAATGGAGTCGAAATCCTTTATATTATTCCCAAAGAAGGTGCTGGAATGTGGTTTGATATGCTTGCAATTCCAAGTGATGCCAAACATCCGGACAATGCCCACAAATTTCTAGATTTCCTGATGCGACCCGAAATCATTGCCGAGATTTCTAACTATGTGGCCTACGCAAATGGAAACAATGCTTCTTTCAATCTGGTTGACAAGGAAGTGAGAGAAGACAAAAGCATTTATCCGGATGCGGCAACCAAAGAAAAACTTTATACCTTTGAAGTCACACCTCCAAAGATTGATCGGGTTCAAAACCGGGTTTGGACAAAAATCAAAACCGGCAAATGATTCAAAAGCGGGCGTTTCTCAGTTTTGCAGGAACGCCTTTTCAGTTGAATAGAATAACAGCAAATCGATATTCAACTGTGTAAAACCTGCATTTCATTTGCTGCCTCAACCTCTACAGTCTCAACCAACCCGCCTATGCCAACGCTGAGCGAAGATCCACAATCCTTTGTTGAGATCAAACAAATCAACAAAACCTTTGATCGAATTGTAGCAGTCAAAGATGTCAATTTGAACATAAGGAAAGGGGAGATCTTCGCATTATTAGGAAGTTCCGGATGCGGAAAATCAACGCTTTTACGAATGCTTGCGGGATTTGAGACTCCCAGCTCAGGACAGATTTTAATTGATGGGGAAGATATGGCAAACATTCCTCCCTATCTGCGTCATGTCAACATGATGTTTCAGTCCTATGCTTTGTTTCCCCACATGACTGTAGAAAAAAATGTCGCCTTTGGCCTCAAGCAGGAAGGGACTCCTAAAAATATAATCAAAAAAAAGGTCGCAGAAGCACTCTCTTTGGTGGAAATGCAAAATTACGGTAAACGAAGTCCTCACCAACTCTCAGGAGGACAACGGCAACGGGTGGCTCTCGCGAGAATCTTGGTCAAAAGCCCCAAATTGCTTTTGCTGGATGAACCGATGGCGGCATTGGACAAAAAACTGCGCGTCCAGATGCAGCTGGAACTGGTAGACATTATTGAGCGGGTGGGAGTGACCTGTGTTATGGTCACCCATGATCAGGAAGAAGCCATGACGATGGCCTGGCGAATCGCAGTCATGAATGAAGGATCCATAATTCAGGTCGGCACACCGGCAGAGATCTATGAGTTTCCTCACAATCGATTCTGTGCCGAATTCATCGGCTCTGTCAATATCTTTTCCGGCAAGATTGCTGAAGAAAAACCTGACCAGGTCGTGATTGCCTCTCATGAAATTGAGAATAAGCTGCTGATCAGTCACGGACTCATCGGAAACGTTGGAACGGAGGTAGCCGTGGCAATCCGTCCGGAAAAAATTGTAGTGAGCCGGGAACTCCCTCAGGAAGACTGCAATTGGGCAAAAGGGGTCGTCAAAGATATTGTCTATTTGGGAGGACTTTCGACCTACCACGTGACTTTGACCAGTGGCAAAACAGTGATGGCAACCCAAGTCAACATAAATAGAAGTACCCAAGAAAGGTTCACCTGGGATGATGAAGCGTACATCAGTTGGTCGCCACAAAGCGGAGTTGTTTTATCATCATGAAAAATCCCATGAAAAAATTATTACGAGGCAGGGATTGGGTTATTGCATTTCCATACCTCTGGTTATCCTTCTTCTTTCTCGTTCCGTTTGCGATCGTTTTTAAAATCAGCTTTGCAGAACTGCAGATTGCAAGACCCCCATACTCTTCCTTATTTGAATATGGGGAAGAAATCCTCAGCATTAAATTGAATTTCGGAAACTATCTGTTTCTTCTTACCGATGATTTGTACACCAACGCTTATATCAGTTCACTGAAAATCGCCTTTATTTCAACATTCTATTGTCTCTTGATTGGTTTTCCTATGGCCTATGGAATTGCCAGATCTTCCCAGGCCGTTCGGAATTTGCTCCTGATGCTGATTGTTCTCCCTTCGTGGACATCATTTTTAATCCGGATCTACGCCTGGATTGGGATTCTTAAAAACAATGGGCTCATCAATAATTTTTTAATGTCATTGGGACTGATCACGGAACCGCTGGCTCTCCTCAACACCAATACAGCAGTTTACATCGGCACCGTTTATGCCTATATGCCTTTTATGATTCTCCCGCTTTTCACGAACCTGGTCAAACACGATGATGCGTTGCTCGAAGCTGCTTCAGATCTTGGCGCCCGTCCCTGGAAATCATTTGTCAGCATTACTTTACCGCTTTCTCTTCCCGGAATTATGGCGGGATCCATGCTAGTTTTCATTCCCGTAGTGGGAGAGTTTGTCATACCAGAACTCCTCGGTGGATCTGAAACGCTGATGATCGGAAAGGTATTGTGGCAGGAATTTTTCAATAATCGCGACTGGCCGGTTGCTTCTGCCGTAGCAATCGTCATGCTCATCATGCTGGCCTTTCCTCTTGCGATTTTTCATCACTATCAGTCGAGGGAGGTTTTATGAAGCCGCACATGTCCCTCAGCATAATGTTCTTTCTCGCATTCGGGTACGCCTTCCTCTATATTCCCATTGCTATTCTGATGTTTTATTCTTTCAACATCTCAAAACTGGTCACAGTCTGGGGAGGGTTTTCATTCAAGTGGTATGGGGAATTGCTACAAGATCAAGGGATAATAGATGCAGCATGGAGCAGTTTGAAGATTGCTTTTTTAACGGCGTGCGGAGCTTTAATTCTTGGAACGGTGGCGGGATTTGTTATGGTGCGGTTTCGACGTTTCCGAGGAAAAACACTTTTTTCAAGCATGATCACCGCACCTCTCGTTATGCCGGAGGTGATCACCGGCTTGTCGCTACTGCTCTTGTTTGTTTCAATGGATCAGATGCTCGGATGGCCTGAGGGTCGGGGAACTCTGACGATTTGGATCGCTCATGTCACTTTCGCGAGCTCCTTTGTAGCAATCATCGTCTCCTCCCGGTTGAGGGATATGGACATCTCGATCGAAGAAGCCGCAATGGACCTTGGGGCTCCGCCCCTCAAAGTGTTTTTTGTGATCACTTTGCCAATCATATCTCCTGCATTGGTTTCAGGCTGGCTACTTGCTTTCACCCTCTCTCTCGATGATCTCGTTATTGCCAGTTTCGTTTCCGGTCCGGGTTCAACGACACTTCCGATGAAAGTCTTCTCCAGTGTGCGCCTTGGTATCAGCCCAAAAATAAATGCTATCGCGACAATTATCGTAATTGTCGTGTCTATTGGAGTAGTATTTTCCACATGGATAATGCTTCAAATGGAAAAAAAACGGAAACTGGAAATTGAGTCAATGATGCCGAGCAATGCTTAAAATGCAGTTCAATCAAGTCGTTGCATTTTTAGGTTTAAAAAAGAGATTTTCCTGAAACGTTCTCTACAAACTCCAGTACAAAACATTGGCGGGAATATTTTCCGGAAGAAAGCAGGATTTGACATCGATAAAGACCCCCTCTCCTGACTCCAAATCCAAATAATCGATCAGCATCTCGAATCCCTGTTTCAAAAAAACTTGGTGACCAACCGTCAATACCACGGCCTGGTAGCTTTTGGGAGAAGGATTTGAAATAAACTGGACCTGGTATTCTTCCTGCGCATCATTTTCATCAGCGACAGGATCGAAAATATCAATTTCAGCCCCCCATTCACGAAGCTCATTTATGATATCAACAACTTTAGTATTTCTCACATCCGGAACATTTTCCTTGAATGTAAAGCCCAAAACAAGAATTCGGGATTTTCTGATGTTTTTTTCCGCTGCAATCAACTGACGAATTGTTTTTTCTGCAATCAGGCGTCCCATTCCATCATTGATTCGTCTCCCGGCTAAAATCATATTGGGATGATACCCCAGGGACATCGATTTATAAGTGAGATAATAGGGATCCACTCCAATGCAATGCCCGCCAACCAAACCCGGTGTAAATTTTAGAAAATTCCATTTGGTCCCAGCCGCAGCCAGAACATCCTTGGTAGGAATATTCATTTTTTCAAAGATTAAAGCGAGTTCGTTCATCAAGGCAATGTTCAAATCACGCTGTGTATTTTCAATAACTTTTGCAGCTTCAGCAACCGGAATTGAGCTGGCTCGAAAAACACCCGCTTCGATGATACTTTCATACACCGCTGCAATCAGCTCAAGACTCGCAGCATCCATGCCTGATACTACTTTAGTGATCTTGGTGAGCGTGTGCTCTTTATCTCCCGGATTGATCCGTTCCGGAGAATAGCCAACTTTAAAATCTGTTCCACACTTCAATCCTGAATGTTTTTCCAGGAGCGGGACGCAATCTTCCTCAGTCGCACCGGGGTAAACAGTGGATTCATAAACCACTGTGGTGCCAGGCCGAAGATGCTCTCCAACGGTTTTGCTTGCGGAAAGCAGAGGAATCAAATCAGGAATTTTTGCCTCTGTAATCGGTGTCGGTACAGCGACGATTATAAAATCACAGGATTCAATTTCCTGGGGATCTATGGTATAAGCAAGAGAACTGGCGGCCAGTTCGTTCGTAGAAACTTCTCTGGTACGGTCAATCCCAGCTTTCAATTCTTCAATCTTCTGAGCGTTGGTATCAAATCCTATAACATCGTATTTTTTTGAAAATGCCACCGCAAGCGGAAGTCCAACATAGCCTAATCCGATTACACCGATTTTTTTTATCAATGGTTTCATGATTTCATGGTAAAACTGAGTGATTCACTGCGACAATTTGTTTGCCGCCGGAAAAGAGAATGAAGCGTGAATTTTTCAAACGACGAAGCAACCAATACCATTTTTCCTCCCTGGGAAAAACATCTGAGCAAAAGAAAAAATTTGCTCTTTTACAAAAAATATCTATTAGATTCAATAAGATAGATCAAGTCAAATCATTCAATACTGACCGACAGACATTGTGAAACAAAGCCATGGATTCTGAACAAATCGTAAAAAAATCAAAACAGCTCTTTTCGGACCTCATCAGTAAGGCAGATGAATTGCGAAATGACCTGCCGAAAGAGATTTCGCCTTCTTCTGAAAAGGAAAAACAAGAAGGGCAGAACTCCTCGTCATTCTGGCAGCAGTTCGATCAACAAATTTCCGATATTTTAAGCTCCTTTCAGTCCTACTCTCCGAAGACATTTGAGACAATGGAAGAGCTGCAGGAGTTGAAAGAACGTATCTGGGGAGGTTGGAAAACGATTTCCGAAACCTATGCAAACAGCGGCCGCTACATTGAAGCGATCCAAACAATCATGAAATTGATGGGGCGCCATCAAATTTTCAAAGTCCGAAACGTTGCATTGTCAAAATCTGAATACACAATGCGTGAAGAGGAAATGCATCGGCAAAATGCGAATGAACTTGCGGCTTTGTGCAAAAAACAGGGAGGGGCATGGGTCAAGGCAGCACAATTCATCAGCTGCCACGCGAGCGGACTTCCTCAAGTTTACAGCGATGTACTCGCTCAGCTTCAGGATCAGGCAAACCCTATTGAATGGCAAAGGATGGTCCCGGTTCTTGAAGAGTCCTTTGGTCCACGATGGCAAGATCTGATCGCTACTATTGATCCGGTTCCATTGGCAACCGCTTCCATTGGACAGGTTCACAAGGCTCAGTTGTCTCACGGACCGGAAATCGCCATTAAAATTCAGATTCCTGGAGTTTCAAAGTTGATCCAGGCGGATCTCAAATTTTTTGAATCCGTTGCTCAAATTTTCAACCGCCAGGTTGAAACCCTTGACCTGGAGCAAATTGTAAGGGAACTGTCAAAAAGCATTCTTAAGGAGTTGGATTATTACCATGAAGCCAGCAACCTCACTCAGTTTTTTGGCACCTATCAAAACCAGCAATGGGAGTATCCCATTTTAGTGAAAGAGCTGCTGACGACTCGCACTATGGGAATGTATTTTATCGAAGGAATGCCGATTCGGCAGTTTCTCAAGGAAGTACCGACAGCCGCTGAATCTTTGCTCAAAGAGTTGGTGCATAGTTTTTTAAAACAAATTTTCATGAGCGGATTGTTTCACGCAGACCCTCATCCCGGCAATTTTTTTGTTACCCCCCGCGGAAAAATCGCACTCCTGGATTTTGGTGCCGTTGCCAGGCTGACCAGTCGAGAGACGAGCAGCTATCGAGAAGTGTTAACTGCCTTGCTGTTGGAGCAGTTTGAAGGGTTTGACACGATTCTTCAAAAAGCAGGATTTGATTCTCCTTTTCCGGAAAAATTGAAAGAGCTTCTATCCCAGGGAAAAACCGGGGAATATCATGATTTAACAAAGATGCAATATTACCTGGAAGTGATGCGTCAGGCAAAAGTCAAAATACCTGACAATTTTGTCCTGATGGCACGGGTGCTGATTGTGATTGGCGGCCTGCTGCGACAATATAAAATAAAGATCGACTTGTCGGAACTGGCAATGACCATGATGTCTTCTTCAATGTGACTTATTAATTATTTACCGTCGTTCTTTCAATAATGACTAAACCTTTTAATGAGCTTCTCACTCTAAGTTTTTGCTTTTGTACTTTTGAATCCACCTTTGCCGATATGCTCCATCCCTTCAGAAAATTGAATCGACAAACCGGTTTTTTGGCAATGCCGCTCATGCTGGTGATAGGAAGCCTGGTAGCATTGCCAGCAGTCAGTTCGGGTGAGGTTCTCTATTCCGGACTGATCGGAGGAATTGATCGGGGAGACAGTGCTTCTTTGCCAACTCTTGGATTAAAAATCGCCTTTGGCGCACAGGATGGATGGGAAATGACCTATGCCCGTGGAGCAATTAAGAGCGACGGTTCATTTTTTGAAAAAGAACGACTGTTGGCATTGCAGTATCGCGCCATCTCCAGCGGCGCAGTCGATACTTTTCTCGGAGGAGGGATCGGGTTGGCCAACTCCAGCAGTGAGGCCCAAGGAAATACAGAGTCAGTAACAAACATTGCTGTTGTTGTCACCACAGGGGCCAATTTCGGCATCAGCGGCGATTTTGCCTTCAAAATAGGTTTGGACAGTTTTATCATCTTGATTCCCAGCGCGAACCCATTGTATGCAATCGGTGTCAGAAATTTTTGGTATCTTGGAATGGAAATCAGTCTGTAAAACAACAAATATGACGAAATCCATGAATTTTCATGTTGCAGCAGTCTATCGCTTCGTGTTCCTCCTCGTCTTGCTGGGATTTTTCCCTTTTACTGCCATGCAGGCGTTGGAACTTTCAGGGGCGGCCACTTTCCCTTCTGGGGGAATAATTAACTCTCTGTATATTTCGGGAACTCCGATCGATGGATTGACTCTAAAAGTCAAAACGGAAAACGATATCGAATACACTGCTTTTTTTGGGGGCGCGAGTCTTGTCTCAATTGAAAAAATTGATACCCTGAGCAGCGACGGAGTTTTTGGAATTTTGGGAAGTGACGTTTACGCCATACATGGTGTGTCACTCCCACTCTATCTGAATTTTGGAGGTGGATTTTATCTTATTAAAACAAATTCAATTGGTCTTCGGCTTCAATACGTGACTCTCGTTGGAGGAGGAGGAACCATATTGGGTTCCAAAAGCGCCGGACCTTCTTTTGTCGGATGGCTTGGGTTTTTGCTTTCCTATAAAATTTGATTGAAAATGCTATGAAACAGGCACTTCAAAAGAGAATCCAAATCTCTCTAAAGCAAGCTGGCTGGATTGGATTTTGTTTGATTATCTTGAGCGGATTTACACTGTTTACAGCCAATGGAACATTCATCAAATGGAATGTAAGCAACGGAGATACCATTCGATTTATTGTCAATCCTTCAGGCTGTAATTGTGATTTGACAGACGAAGAAATCACAACCATCGTTCGCCACTCTATGGGAAAATGGAATGGTGTAAAAGGATCATTTTTTGAAATCGAAGATCTGCAGGAAAGTTCTCCCGAGCTTTTTGAAGCAGATTCGACACTTATTGCATCTGCTCCTAAATATGATGACGGCATCAATGTTATTGGCTTCAGCAATGATGTTCCCTCCGGTTTCGCAGGGTATTCTATTTTTAAAACGGAAGGGGATCATATCGTTGAAGCCGATGTATGGCTTGGAGAAGGATTGGATTGGAATGCCAAATCTTTGGAATCAACGGTGACCCATGAGCTCGGGCACACTTTCGGTTTGGGACACGATCATTCAGATGTGGCTTCCATCATGTCATACGGAAGAGAGCGTGAGCGATTACGTCTCGGGGTAGACGACATCATCGGAATTGTCACAATCTATCCTAAATCGGGAAGAGAGCCCAAACCTGATTTAGGTTGCACCACGATAGCACCATTTGATGGCAATCCACCTTTTTTTGACCAGGCTTTACTGAGTTTTTTGTTTTTTGTACTTTTAGTCGGCATTCTCCTTTCTCTTGCAAAAACCTATCAAACCTATCGAGATAAACTGTCCGGAGCAGATTCTAATCGAGGATTTTTTTTGAAAGGTTTTTTAACTGGAGGATCCGTACTTTTACTGATTATTTCCTGCGGGGAAATTTTGGAAGACCCGGAAAAAGGGACCAATTTCGAACTCCATGACCATCTCGAAAATCAGGGGCATCTGATCAACCTTTCTAAACTCGCTATTCGGCAGAAAAGCAAAGCTTCACTCGGATCTGTCAATCAAGGCAGCGAATATTTAATGAGAAGCGTAGAACAGACTTCCCCAGGGGCAATTATTGAAAACAATGATTTGAATGATCTGTTTAAGCCTATTTTCAATGGCAACAAAGTATCTTTCTATTGTCCAAAAGGAAAATGAACTGGCAGAAAAGGAAATTGATTCTATATATTTGATTAGGCCGTTTTTGCATCAGGCACTTCCCCCCAATGTGCTGAAATCTGACGACTTCCATCGAGACGTTGAAAGTCAGGACATTCCACACGATGGATGGTTATCCCTCTCCCCTGAGTCAGATAACCATAAATTTTACTGCCATTTTCAGGAGAACAGCATTTTGCAAAACGAACCAGCATGTTGTCCATTCCTTCTACAATGACGTATTTTCCCTTTCTTTCAATCGAAGAACGGAGCTTTTTTTTGTCCGGAGAGGTCTGGGCACTATCTTCTTCAGTCTTTACTTCTACAGGGGCTAAAAACCATTGAACCACTTCTCCGGCTTTCATTCCCCCTTCTCCGATTGCACAGACTGTCTGCTCCAATGGATGGCTTTTTCTCTGGAGAACCATTTTTTCAAGTGTCCCGTCTTTGACCACCCGATTGAAATTCAAACCGTGTCGTTTGAATTCTTTATCCAGCAATTCCATTCCTACTTTTTTATTGGTTTCGCGATCTTTTTTCCGAACAGCATGACGGATTTTGTTTTTCGCTTTGCTGGTCTTGACAAACTTGAGCCACTCATATCGAGGAGTTTGCTTCGGAGAATTGATCACTTCAACACAATTTCCATTTGAAAGACAATCATCAAGCTTCAATATCCTGCCATTGACTTTTGCCGCGGTGATATGATCGCCTACTTTCGAATGTATCGCATAGGCGAAGTCAACTGGAGTGGCTCCTTTTGGCAATTCTATGACATCATTCTGCGGAGTCAGCACATAAATTTTATTTTCAAGAAAATCTATGCCGGGACTTGAAATTTCTGTTTCTAATGCTTCCCTATCTCCACCTAATTTCCTTCCTCGATTGAATCCAACAATTTTATTGGAAAGGTCATCTCCGGTGTTTTTTACCGGTCGTCTGTCCCCTTCAAATTCATTGTTGGCCTTTTTTCTGAGATTGTCGTAAAATTCTGAGTTGCCATTGTGCTGATTGATTCCTTTCTTGTACTGCCAATGGGCCGCTACGCCAAACTCCGCTACTTCATGCATTTCATGAGTTCTGATTTGAATTTCAATTGATTCTCCATTCACATCCAGTACTGTTGTGTGCAAAGAGCGGTATCGGTTGGGTTTTGGTTTAGAAATATAGTCTTTGAAACGCCCGGGTTTTGGAGACCATCGTTCATGAACGTAGCCCAAAGCCTTATAGCAATCGTGAACATTGTTGACTAAAATTCGAAATCCAATCAAATCCTGGATACGATCAAAGTCATAATCGACTTTCTGAAGTTTTTGATAGATCGAATAAAATCGCTTGTACCGCCCTTGGACTTCATGCTGAATTTCAGTTTCTTCCATCAGTTGTCGAATTTCTTGAGTAATTTCTTCGATCATTCTGGAGCGGTCATTTCTTTTTTTGGCAACTTTCTGTTTCAGTTCATAATAAATTTCCGGGGCTACATACCGCAATGCAATATCTTCCAATTCCGATTTAATCCAAAAAATTCCCAGCCTTTCTGCCAAAGGGGCATAAACTGCGAGTATTTTCCGTGAATAAACGCGTTGCTCTTCCTCAGAAAGATCCTCGACTGATTCAAGACCCTGAAGCTGAATTGCCAAAATTGAGGCCAGCAGCTGCAGGTCCTTTGTCATCGCAATCAGCATTTTCAGAAAAAGTTCTTCCTGATTTCTGCTGCGGAGACTGGGGGCGAGTGAAAATATATTCTGAAGAGATTCGTAGTGCTTTAAAATCAAAGGAGAAATCTTTTCTTCTCGCCCCGAAAAATCTTCCTTTCCAGGAAAAAGAAAAAAAAGCAGAGTTGATAGAATGTATGGAGAATCAAGATTGAGATGCTTGAGCTTTTTAAGCAGTGAGAGACTTCGATCAATTAACAGGGGAGAAAGGGGAAGGGAAGACAAAAGTTCCCACAGCCATTCTTCTGAATGGTCCGTAATGGAGTCAACCGATTGCAACGCTGTCTGGAGGCGATCCAGCATCAGAAATCATCATTTTGTGCTTCTATCTCAAATCTCGATTTTGAAGATTTCTCCCTAAAATCTTCTTCAGCTGGTATTTGAGATAGCGCGACGTTGTCAGAAAACACAAGGCTTGAGGGATATTCCGCCTTTTCTCTTATCGAGCAATTGTCAATTTCGGCTATGTTTTCATTCATTTCTATTTTCTGAAATTTTGCCGAATCAAATTCATTATTCGATTTCGAAAATTCACTCGTTTGCCTTGTTGCCGGAGAATCAATCTTCTGGACAACATGACCTTCAGAAGCACCTGGTGCCTGATCAATTATGAATTTTCGACGACTGTCGTAGATTCATCTTTCTTTTCCACTTGTTCCAAGGAAGGATCCGATTGCTTTTCTTTTTTGAAATTATTGATCATTTTTCCCACTCCTTCTCCGATCATCGGGAGTCGCTTTGCCCCGAAAAGTAAAACGACGATGGTCAAAATGATGAGAAGTTCCCAAATTCCTAAGCCAAACATAATTTATCTCTGTACATGGTGTTTAAAGAATGAAACTAATACGATGAAATTCTAACAAACGTCATAACAATGGTCAAGGGAACTTCAAATGCCCCTGATTCTGAATATTCCAAAAAAATTTAAGAATCGTCCAGTTGATGTTCCTGTTTTCTCAAAAGAACTACTGCTTGTGCGGCAATCCCTTCTTCTCTCCCAGTAAAGCCAAGATGTTCGGTAGTCGTTGCCTTGACCGAAATACAATCGGTTTCCACCTGTAGACAATCTGCGATTTTTTGCCGCATAATCTGGATGTGAGGATTCATTTTAGGATTTTGCGCAATGATTACCGAGTCCAGATTCACCACTCTAAATTGGCGTTCCCTCAATTTTTCGTAAACGGTCCCTAAAAGCTGCAGACTGTCGATTCCCTGAAAACCGGGATCCGTATCAGGAAAATGAGCACCTAGATCTCCCAGGGCAAGTGCTCCCAATAACGCGTCCATAATCGCATGCAATAAGACATCGGCATCTGAATGACCTTGCAGCCCCCTATCATAAGGAATTCGAACACCGCCGATAATCAAAGGACGGCTTTCAGCAAACTCGTGAACATCAAACCCTATCCCGATTCTCATTGAAGTCTCGATTACTTGAATTCAAAAACCATTTTTTTGAGATACTTATCATTTTTTGGGCTAATGAATAGCATGCTTTCTTTCATCTGAAAAGCTATAAAAGCATGCTTTTCCCCTGCCTTTTTACCGAATTAATACCTTGACCCATTTTACCGATTATGGTAGCCATTGAGCTTGCTTCACAAAGGACTTGAAAGGATGAATATTTGACCACCTTTTACAGTCAATGAGTAGAATTCTGACAAGAACGATCAATGCCCTACGAAGAAATCAAAAAACTAATAATTGAAAACGCCTGGTTTGACTTCAGCGTCGATTACGGCCTGCTCCATCTTCAATTAGCCACACCTGTTCTGGTTTTTTGTCTGCTGCTGTTTGTTATCTTTATGATGAACAAATTACTGTTTCAACCAGTGTTTCAAACATTAAACAATCGCCAGAAAATTGTTGAAACCAGCAAAACACGGGCCGCAGCGATTAGTGTTGAAATCTCGAAACTTCGCAAAGAATATGAGGAACAGCTGAATGCAGCCCGGATAGAGGTCAACAACACTTACAATGCTGCGCGCCTGGAAGCAATCAAGCAAAAAGACAGCCTGATCAAGGAAGTTCGGGAAACCGGTGAGAAGGAATTGGAAAAGGGCAAAATCTCATTGGCAGAGGAGCTTCAAACGGCAAAATCCCAGTTACAAAATCTGACCCAATCTTTAGCCGAGAGTGCTGCAAATCGATTGCTTAATTAGCAATTTGAACAATCATCTGTCTTCCTCCCGAGTGATTTCATGAAGAAAACATCCTCCCTTTTTATAATGATCACATTTCTTTTTATATTTGGCGCTACCCCGATATTCGCTGCTGAAGGAAGCAGCTCTCCGTTGGATTTTATTTACAAAGTCATCAACTTCGCAATCCTGATTGGACTCCTATATTACTTCGCCAAGAAACCAGTCGGCAGCGGATTTAAAAGCTCCGCAGAAAGTACCAAACAAAACTTGGACGAGGCGAGGAAAGCACAAAAAGAAGTAGAAGCTGAACTGGAAGAATTTCGCGGAAAACTGGCGCAAATGAAACAAGAAGCCCAGACAATGGTAGAAAATGCGAGAAAAGAAGCCGAATCGGAGAAAGACCGGATCATTTCCGAAGGCCAGGAATTAGCAAATCGAATGAAAGAGCAAGTACGGATTGCGGTGGAGCAGGAGTATAAAAAAGCAGAACTGGAACTGAGGCATTGGACCGCAGGAGAAACGGTAAAGCTGGCGGAAAAAGTGATCCAGGAAAAAATTAACGATTCCCATCATGAAAATTTAGTTAAAGATTATTTGAATCAACTTCATTAGGAAATCAGGAGGGTTGAATTGAGCCAGATTGTCATTGCCACGAGATATGCGAAAGCATTATTAAATTTGGCGGAAAAAGACGGATCAATAGAGTCTGTCGACGAGGATTTATCGGAAGTGGTGCAGACTTTTAATTCTTCAGAAGAGTTACAAAGCCTCTTCGCCGACCCAAAAGTTCTCAGCTCGGACAAGCGAAACATCGTCCTTAAAATTCTAGAAAAACTTCAATTACGTCCTCTTGTCCATACTTTCATTGAATATTTGCTCTCAAAAAAGCGCATTGAACTCTTAGCAGAAATTCAAACCGTATTCTCCAGTCTTGTTCGCGAAAAAATGGGCATCTTAAATGCTGAAATCACCGTGGCTAAGGAATTGCCGGAATCAACGATTAGTGATATCAAACAAAAGCTTTCGAACTATTCTGGTAAAGATGTTCATGTCCGTGTCAAAATTGACAATTCCATCATTGGTGGGGTGGTCACGCGTATCGGGTCAGTCGTAATCGATGGAAGTCTTCGCAACCAATTAGCACGTGTTTATCAATCCATTATCAGAGGTTAAGCCGCCATGAAAATTCGAGCTGAAGAAATCAGCAGTATCATTCAAAGCCAGATCGAAAACTTTAACAAAGAAACCACCACTGTGGAAGTGGGTACTGTCCTGGAAGTTGGTGACGGGATAGCAAGAGTCTATGGACTGGACAATGTTGTTTCAGGAGAGCTTGTTGAATTTCCTGACGGCACCGTCGGCATGGCGCTCAATTTAGAAGAAGATAATGTCGGTGTGGTGATTTTTGGGACCGACCGTAATATCAAAGAAGGCGACGAGGTCAAAAGAACAGAACGTATTGCTGAGGTTCCAGTGGGAGAAGCGTTACTCGGAAGAGTGGTGGATCCGCTTGGTGCGCCGATTGATGGGAAAGGTCCGATAGATACCCAAGAGAGGCGGCAGGTAGAAGTCGTTGCGCCAGGAATTGTCACGCGTTTGTCGGTTCATGAAACTATGGCAACCGGTTTAAAAGCGATCGATGCAATGGTGCCTATTGGAAGGGGACAGCGAGAACTGATTATTGGAGACCGTCAAACTGGAAAAACAGCGATTGCGATTGATACGATTATCAATCAAAAGGGCGGAGATTTAATTTGTATCTATATCGGGATCGGACAAAAGCGTTCAACCATGGCGCAAATCGTTCAGAAATTGCAGGATTCAGGAGCAATGGAGTACTCGATCGTTGTAAGTGCAACAGCCTCGGAACCCGCACCCCTTCAGTTTCTGGCTCCCTATTCGGGTGTCAGCATGGGTGAATATTTCCGGGACCAGGGGAAGCACGTCTTGTGTATCTATGATGATCTTTCAAAGCAGGCCGTTGCCTATCGCCAGCTCTCTTTGCTCCTTCGTCGACCCCCGGGAAGAGAGGCTTACCCAGGAGATGTTTTTTATCTTCACAGCCGACTTTTGGAAAGAGCATGTAAATTGAACGAAAATTTTGGAAGCGGTTCTTTAACGGCACTACCGGTGATAGAGACCCAGGCAGGAGACGTATCTGCCTATATTCCTACCAACGTGATTTCGATCACGGATGGTCAAATTTTTCTAGGAACAGACCTCTTCAATTCCGGAGTTCGCCCGGCCATCAATGTGGGTTTGTCAGTCTCTCGTGTAGGGGGTTCTGCTCAAGTTGGAGCAATGAAAAAAGTTGCAGGAACTCTGCGACTGGATTTAGCTCAGTACCGCGAAAAAGAAGCTTTTGCCCAATTTGGAAGCGACCTCGATCAGGCCACTCAGCGACAATTGGCGCGGGGGGCCCGCTTGGTAGAAATGCTCAAACAACCTCAATACAAGCCGATGCACTGGGTTGATCAGGTGCTTTCTATTTTTGCTGCCACCAACGGCTATCTCGACCAGCTCCCAATCACTTCCGTGCAAAAATTCGAGGAAGAATTTTTAGCCTACGTGAATGCCCAGGAATCCGGGTTGAAAAAATCGCTGCAGGACAAGCAAAAATTGGATGATGAACTGACCGCACAAATGAAAACAGCATTGGATAATTTTTCAAAAACGTTTCAGGCTTAATTAACTTTCAACTCCTCAAAGATTTAGATGGCTAGTTTAAAGGAAATCCGAAAACGGATTGAGAGCGTCAAAACAACGCAAAAGACGACCAGCGCCATGAAGATGGTTTCGGCGGCAAAATTGAAACGTGCTCAAGACAACTTTCAAGAAGCCACTCCCTATGCGTCAAAGTTGAAAAGAGTTGTTTCCGTACTGAGTGCAAATTTTTCAGAAGAAGAGCATCCTCTGTTTGCCAGGTCGGAAGGAGAAAGAACGGCTGTCATATTGATCACATCAGACCGTGGGCTTTGTGGCGGATTCAATTCCAACTTGTGTAAAGCGCTGCTCAAGGAACTGGAAGAACAAAAAATTGACGCTGCTCATTTTACCATCATAGGGCGGAAAGGAGCAGAGTATTTCAAAAGGACCGATCATACGATTCTGCAAAACTACACTTCAATTCCAGTCACTGAGCAAAGTGTGACGGTCAAAACAATTGTCAAAGACCACATCGAAAAATTTGAAAAAAACGAAATTGACCGTGTCTACCTGGCCTATTCACATTTTGTCAGCGTACTGACCCAGGACCCTGCAATTCAAACCCTGCTGCCAATCGAACCGCTCCCTTCCGAAGAACTTGACGAGCGGGAAATCCTATTTGAACCGTCAGCAGAAAAGATTCTGGATACCCTGTTGAAAAAATATGTAGAAAATCAAGTCGCTGTTGCTTGGTTGGACTCAATTGCAGGAGAACATGGGGCGCGGATGACCTCTATGGATTCCGCAACGAAAAACGCAGGAGAATTGATCGACAAGCTGCAGTTGTACTACAACCGTACTCGTCAAGCAGCGATCACCAGTGAATTGATTGAAATCATAAGCGGGGCAGAATCCCTGTAAATTGTATAACAACTTAGTGTTAAAAATTAACTGACAACAAAAGAGGCAAAGGATGGAGATTGGAAAGATTATCCAAGTCATGGGTCCTGTAGTGGACGTTAAATTTGAATCAGGAAACTTACCGACAATTTTTAACGCATTAGAGATCAACTATGAAGTCGATGGGGAAACAATTAAACTGATTTGCGAAGTCCAGCAGCATTTAGGTGAAAACACAGTTCGAAGTGTTTCCATGGGTGCCACGGAAGGTCTGGCACGGGGAATGGAAGTCAGAGATCTGGAAGGTCCCATTTCGATGCCAGTCGGAAGAGGAGTACTCGGGAGAATATTGAACGTTACAGGAGACCCGGTTGATGAGATGGGTGAGGTGAAGCACGACGAGCGCTGGCCAATTCATCGTGAACCTCCTCGATTCGAGGAGCAGGTGACCTCCACTGAGATGTTGGTCACCGGTATTAAAGTTCTTGATTTACTGTGTCCCTTTTCTAAAGGTGGAAAAATTGGATTGTTCGGGGGTGCCGGAGTTGGAAAAACCGTTGTCATTATGGAGATGATTCGAAATATTGCCGCTGAGCATGGAGGATTTTCTGTTTTTGCCGGAGTTGGGGAACGTACACGGGAAGGCAATGACCTTTGGATGGAAATGAAAGAGTCCGGAGTCCTCGATAAAACTTCACTCGTATACGGGCAAATGAATGAACCCCCTGGCGCTCGTGCACGTGTGGGCCTTTCCGGGCTCACGGTAGCCGAATATTTTCGCGATGAAGAAGGAGCCGATGTCTTGATGTTCATTGACAATATCTTTCGCTTCACTCAAGCGGGATCAGAAGTGTCCGCTTTGCTCGGTCGGATTCCTTCAGCAGTGGGTTACCAACCGACCCTGGCTACTGAAATGGGAAACCTGCAGGAACGAATCACGTCTACCAACAAAGGTTCGATTACTTCAGTTCAGGCAATCTATGTTCCCGCCGATGACTTAACAGACCCTGCCCCGGCAACCACGTTTTCTCACCTGGATGCCACTATCGTTTTGAGCCGATCAATTTCGGAACTGGGAATTTATCCCGCAGTTGATCCTTTGGACTCCACCTCTCGTATCCTCACAGCAGATGTCTTGGGTGAGGAACACTACAAAACAGCCCGAGATGTCCAAATAATTCTGCAGCGGTATAAAGATTTACAGGATATTATCGCCATCCTCGGGATGGATGAATTGTCTGAGGAAGACAAGGATGTTGTTTTCAGAGCACGAAAAATCCAGCGTTTTCTCTCACAACCGTTTTTTGTTGCTTCCCAATTTACAGGAAGAGACGGAGAGTATGTCGATGTCAAAGATACAATTAAAGGGTTTAGAGAAATCTTGGATGGAAAGCATGACGACATGCCTGAGCAGGCGTTTTACATGACAGGCACCATCGAACAAGCGATTGAACAGGCAAAAGCATTGGCTGACTGAAGTTAGATTGAGGAAAAAACAGGATCCAAACCATGAGTTTAAAACTAGAAATTGTCACACCTCAAAAGAAAATAATTGAAGAAGAGGCCATTGACTTCGTGACTCTTCCCGGCATCGAAGGCGAGCTTGGAATTCTGTCTGAGCACGTTCCTTTGATGACCACCCTCGATACCGGCGTGCTGATTTATCAAAAGGGTGCACAGCGCCATGCTACAGCGATTCACTGGGGGTATGCACAAATCGAAAACAACAGGGTTACAATCCTTGCAGAAATGGCGGAAAACGCAGAAGATATTGATCTCACCCGACTTGAAATTGCAGAAAAAAAGGCCAAGGAGGCTCTCAGTGGACAATTCGGTGAAGATGACACAGAGATACAGAGACATCGAAAATACGAAGCCAAACTGTCACGAGCACTTGTGAGACAGGCTGCTGCTCGGATGAAATAAGTTTTTAGAATTTTATCATTTTTGGAACAGCTCAAATTGAGACAGCAGTTCCCATTTCCCCTGAAAAACCATTTCCTCAACTTAACGGCACGCATACATCAAGATCAGAAACGTCAATTCCTCTCAACAGGATAGCCTGCAACAAAACAAACTGTACGTTCAGATTTATAACCGTTTTTTTGCATCGAATATTTTGTATCGCCAATTTCACTCTCCAAAAATAATAGTCAATATTTTCAAAAAAAAAGGAAAACCATGAAATACTTACACACGATGATCAGAGTTTATGATTTAGAAGCAGCACTGAATTTTTTCAAATTAATAGGATTGAAAGAAATCAGGAGAAATGATCAACCCCAGTGGGAGTGCACCTTGGTATTCCTGGCCACTGAAGACGGAGAACCTGAAGTTGAATTGACCTACAATTGGGGGCAAAAAGAAGCTTATACGGGAGGACGAAATTTTGGACATCTGGCTTATTCTGTAGAAAATATTTATGAAACCTGCCAAAAGTTAATGGATGGGGGCGTCACAATTTTGAGACCGCCACACGACGGAAGAATGGCCTTCGTTCGTTCACCCGATCAAATATCCATCGAAATTTTACAAAAAGGAGAGGCGTTGAAGCCTCAAGAGCCCTGGACTTCAATGCCCAAGCAGGGAGAATGGTAAGTTCCAAATAAATTTGCAGTTGCTCAAGAATGGGATTTGCCCATTTTCCCGCCTTTCCCTATTGTTGACAGGATTCAGCTGGATCTCCACATTTGTCCAAAGTGGGATGCTTTCTTGAAATCATTCCACTCTTTCCAGGTGAAGCACTAAATCGTCATCAATCCAGTATTCGACAAAATTGGCAATGGTATTAATGCGATAGGTATAGTCCATTTTGCCGTTTTGATTCGAATTGTATATTTTTACTGTCTTTTCTAATTCACCGTCAGACCAAATTCGATAGGCGCCTAGCAGCAAATCCGAAATCCTGACTGAAATTTCTTTGTTACGAAAAATTGGATCCAGTTTGACATAAATGTCGTTGTTTTCAACAATCACGTCTTTTACAATGTTCTGATCGATTTGCAGTGCTCTGAAGTCTCCATAACCTGGAACTTCTTGGGCCTGACCATGGCCAACGAACGTACTCATTAATATAAAAACCGCCATCAAATTTATTTTCATATTCACCTCCTCTGCAATTTACAAAATTAATTTGAAAAAATTTCAGAACTTTGCACCACTGTAACACCCGCTGAAGACATTTCCCCGATTGCCTTTTCCGCATCACCTTCGCTGAGATTCACTCCACGTGTTGCATCAGCAATTAGATAGGTTGGATAGCCAAGTGACCGGGCATCCAGTGCGGTAAATTTGACACAATAGTCTGTTGCTAAGCCGGTAATATAAATTTCGCTCACTCCTCTTTCCTTCAAAAAGGCATCCATTCCTGTAGCTTGTTGATGGTCGTTTTCAAAAAAACCACTGTAACTATCTACCTTTTTGTTCATTCCTTTTTGACAAATCCAAGCAAATTTCTCAGTATTCAGGCCATCAATAAAAGCTGCTCCGTATGAGTTTTGTACACAATGAACAGGCCATAGAATCTGCTCCACGCCATACAGCATAACGATTTCACCAGCTTGCTTATTGTGGTGAACTGCAAAGCTTTCGTGATCTGCAGGGTGCCAATCCTGGGTTGCAACAAGCAGGTCGAATTTCTTTTGAAGTTTATTGATCAAAGGGACGATTTGATCTCCTTCAGGAACAGGCAATGCCCCGTCAGGTGTGAAATCATTCTGCAGATCAACGAGCAAGAGTGCTTTCATTTGTTCCTATTCCCAGACTATTCATGTCTGTAACTTTCTCTTATTTGAAGAATTAGCTTTGTTTTCAGTTCAAAAAGGGATTTTTCAATTCCTACCGGATATTGATGCGGATTAATAAATCGTTCAATTCCCGGATGAAACTGGTTTAATTCATTTTTGACGTTTTCCCTGATCTGATGAATCGTCGGAGAAGAATAGACTTTTTTCCCATTTCTGAATATTGGAACCAGCAAATTTTTGTATTCCATTTCCCCGGAAATCTCCCGCTGTCTGGTCATATTCAAAGGATCAATCATCGTACACCCTTTTCCCATTTCCGCTGCTGAATTATAAATCACATCCGCGATATTTTCTTTTCCATCCCGATATCGTCTCACCTGCTGAACCCCGGGGGTGGTTACTTTTATTGCCTGCTCTGAAACTTTTACTTTATAAACCCAAGGTTCACCCGGTTCTCGTATCGCAGCAAGTTTATAGACCCCATCTAACGCGGGTTGATCATAGGCTGTAATCAATTTTGTCCCGACTCCCCAGGTATCAATCTGTGCATTTTGCTGTTTCAGACTGGCAATAATAATTTCGTCCAGTTCATTGCTGACAACAATTTTTGTATTTTGGAAGTCGTTTTCATCAAGAATTTTGCGAGCTTCGATACTCAAATAAGCTAAATCTCCAGAATCCAATCGAATGCCCGCAAGATCGTATCCTTGTTTTCTCAATTGTCTTCCTGTTTCAATAGCATTTTTTACCCCTTCCAGGGAAGAATAAGTGTCTACAATAAAAACACTATTATTGGGCAACGCCTTCGCATAGGCATCAAATGCCTCATTTTCTTTATCAAAACTCATTACCCAACTGTGTGCCATCGTCCCCTGGACCGGAATCCCGTACATTTTTCCCGCCAAAACATTTGATGTTCCTGTACATCCTCCAATGTAAGCGGCCCGACTCGCAGTCAATGCACCATCAATTCCTTGAGCACGCCGCAGTCCGAATTCCATTACCGGATCTCCTTTGGCTGCCAAACTGATCCGAGCGGCTTTGGTGGCAATCAATGTTTGAAAATTGATCATGTTCAACAACACTGTTTCCAAAATCTGACATTGGATCAAAGTCCCTTGCACCCGGACTAATGGCTCATAAGGAAAAACGATCGTCCCCTCAGGGATGGCATCTACATCACATTGAAATTTAAAGGTTTTTAAAAAGATTAAAAAATCTGAATGAAATAGCGCTTTGCCGTCATTTCCCGTAAGCGATGCCAAATATTCGATATCACTTTGTTCAAACCGAAAGTTTTCCAGAAACTCTATTACATTTTCCAGTCCGCAGGCGACACTGAATCCTCCCTCAAAAGGAGTCGTTCTAAAAAACATGTGAAAAACACTCTCTTTGTGATCAATACCATTTTTCCAATAACCGTACGCCATCGTCAGTTGATAAAAGTCAGTCAATAGTATTGAAGCTGGGTACATTTGTTTTTTCGAAATAGTGGTAAATCAATTAAAAAGGGAGAGGATGGATTTGCTTATTCCTTCCAAAATGAAGGATAGAGCAGCATGATCACAGAAAATATTTCCAAACGCCCAGTCAGCATACTAAAAGACAGAAACCATTTTCCCAATGAAGAAATATAATAAAAACTACTGGACGGACCAATTTCTCCTAATCCCGGACCAATGTTCATGAGTGTGACCGTGACCGCGCAGATGGAACTAAAATAGTCCATATCGTCCAGCATAACCATCAGTCCCCCCCCCAAGAAAACCCAAACGATATTTAATATAAAAAAACTGGCAGCCAAATCAACTAGTCGTGAATCAACGCGCTGTCGATTGACTCGAATAGGAATTACCTGAAGCGGCTGAGTCATTTTTTTTAAAGTAGCATAGAGATATTTTAAAATGATCACATAGTGAATCATTTTGATGCCGCTGGCAGTGGAACCTGCGGAAGCCCCAATAAAGAAAACCACGAATAGAAACATCTGAGCAGACTGGGGCCACTTTTCATAATCATCAGAAGTGTATCCGGTCTTCGTTAACAGCGAAATTGTTTGGAACGTACCATGACGAATAGAATCCCAAGCACTATAGGTATTATCGTTCCACAAAATCAAGGAAACAATGGCACAAAACAGCAAAATCAAGCAAAAATACCAGCGAAACTCGGTATTGATTTTAATTGATTCCCAATCTTTCTCTAGTAAATGATAATAAAGAAAAAAGCTCACTCCACTCAAAAACATGAAAATGATCGTGAGCCATTCAAAATAGGCGCTATTGTAATGTCCAAGGCTTGCATTTTTTGTAGAAAATCCTCCCGTAGAAAGAGTCCCGAAAGCATGACAAAGGGCATCAAATAGTGACATCCCTCCCGCCCACAGCAAAACAGCAAGGAAAAGAACCAGCACCAAATATATATACCAGATCTTTACAATCACGCCCTTCCCCAGAGGATTTAATTTTTCCTGAATATTCTTCTGCCCCGAATCGGCTTTTATCCGGTAAAGCGCAATTCCGCCCATTCTCATAAATGGAAGCAGGAGAATCGTTATCAGAATGAATCCCATTCCACCAAGAAATTGAGTGAAACTGCGCCAAAACAAAAGGCCATGCGGCAATGCTTCAATGTCTGTAAGAACCGTTGCTCCGGTTGTCGTAAACCCAGACATCATTTCAAAAAAAGAATCGGTAAACGAGGGAAGAACTCCGTGAATCATCAGGGGTAAAGTAGAGACAGAGCAAACCAACACCCATCCCAAAGATAGAATGATAAATGCATCTTTTATGGTGAGGTCCGGGGACTTTCTAAAAAACCAACAGATGGGCAAACCAGAAGCGATTAAAAAAAATGCCGAGAGTAGAAAAGCATCCGCATCACCTTCTCCATAGACCAGAGCCACAATGAAAGAAGGAAACATCAGGCTTCCTGTCAACACCAATAGAGATCCCAAAACATATAATATTGCCGAAATATTCATCCAGTTTTCTTCTTTAAGCTAATGCCCTGTAGTCTTCTATTTGAGCTTCCATTGGGCTTTGTTTTCAAATAAAAAATAACCCATTTCATGGGGAAACACAATTTTGTTATGCAGATGCAGTATCTCAAATTCCTCCTGATTCACCAAACAGTCGTATCGGCAGCACCGGTCTTGGAAATGAGTAATTTAGAAGCATACAAGCGCTTTTCAATGTGATAAATTGAGTCCTCAAAATCTATTATTTATCACAACTTAGAGGCCCCAGGAAAGGAGTGGGAATTAGCCGTCATGAAGAAAACAGCATTGATCCTCAGTAATGGAGTCCCTCCTGGAATGGAACTGATGAAACGGATGTGGCAAGAGGTTAACCTGAAGGTTTGCGCCGATGGAGGAGCGAATTTTGCTGTTTCTCAAGGTTTTATTCCTGATGTGGTTGTCGGGGATATGGATTCGATTCTTTTGGAAGTCCGACAAAAACTTGAAATTGAACGTATCGTGGAAATCACGGAACAAAACACGAATGATAGTGACAAAGCTCTGCGATACTGTTTAAATCAGGGAGTCCATGAAGTGCACTTGTTGGGAGCAGCAGGAGAGCGAAGCGACCAGTTTTTAGCAAATATCGAATTGCTTTACAAATATGCTTCGGAGATGAAAATTACTTTGTGGACTGAACAGGATCGTATCGAATTGATAGAAGGAACCTGGCAGGAGAATATGGCCCCGGGCACAACCCTCTCATTGTTGCCTTTATTTGGACCTGTTGAGGAAATCACGACTTCTGGTCTTGCATTTCCTTTGCAAAATCAAAAACTGGAAATGGGAAAAGAACCTTCTGGAATTTCTAATAAAACGATTACCCCTTCAGTTCAAATCAGCATGGGAAAAGGAACACTATTGCTAATCATTCAATCCGTTCAATGATGATTGTTTTCTTCCCAATTTTCCCGATATTTTGACGCACGCTCTTCAATCCATCGCAGAACGACTTTGTTGGGATTTTCATTTGGATATTGTTCTACATAACGGCGAATTTCATTGATTTGGGATTGAATAAATCGATCTTGATCAGCCATTGACATTTTGCCTCTTTTACCGAATACGTTGAAAGAACCAAGCTTTGTCAGCTAGAATAAAACAATACAAAATGCATACCTCTAATATTAGAGGCAACGGCTTTGTTTCCAAATAGAATCTTTTTACATCAAACATCCGGAAGGATGTCTGGGCAATAAACACTCAACCTATCCCAATTAATTCGTCAATTGGCGATCCATTTCACAAAGTTTCACCCTTGGGTATGGCTCACAATTTGAGTGTGGCAAGCAACCAAATCACTAGCAAAAATTCCCGTGTTACAATTCCTGACCCCACTATGGTTAATGGCCTTACCGCTTGCTGTAATCCCATGGTTTTTACCGGTTGTTCGTCAACCGAAACGAAATTCATTTTTATTTTCTGCCTTCTTTCTTTTACCCGTTCAAAGCCATCCGAGGAGGTTTCTT
The DNA here is from genome assembly GCA_015231825.1 of SAR324 cluster bacterium. Classification (GTDB taxonomy): domain Bacteria; phylum SAR324; class SAR324; order SAR324; family NAC60-12; genus JADGAV01. The sequence goes on along the minus strand of JADGAV010000009.1, from coordinate 134,466 downwards.
TTTTCCTTGGATGAAATGCTATTGAAACTGCTGCGATCATTGGTCGTCATTTTAGTCTGCATGATCCTCGCTCGCCCGTATTGGAAAGAAAAAGAGAGTATTTTCACCACTTGGCTGATTGATGATACTTTCAGTCGTGCCCTTTCCGGAAATGACAACAATTTGTTTCAGTCCCTGACGAACCTGGATCCTTCCATGATGAATTTTCCTGTTTTGAAGCTTTCCAGCTTATATGATAATCCTCCATATCTCCCTTTTCAATCAGAGGGAAATTGGAATACTTTGAGCACCGCCTCTCCTAACCTTTCTCAAATTGGAAATTTGTTATTAAACCACCTGGACACTGAAAAAGGACCGCAAAAAATCAAAGTCCATTTAATCTCGGATTACCAATGGTCGCAGTTTCAATTCTATCAATCTGCAACTCAAAAGATCAGTTGGCAATTTCATCTTCCCAAGCAAATTGAACCAGCACTCAATCTGTCGATACGAAATGTAGAACCAGGGAATGCAGGATTGGAGGGTTTTCAACTTTCTGCAGAAGTATTCGGGTTTTTTCCTCAAAAAAGTGAAATTCAGCTGAATGTAACTCAGAAAGGACAACAGATTGGGACACAGAAATTTCAATGGCAGGGACTGCATGTTCAAAAATTGAAACTGCAGCTCGATCAAAAGTTCGAACGTCTTGCTCCGTTCGAGGTTTCAATCCAAACTGACCACTCAGAAAATAAATTGGATAATATCCGCTACTATCAATTGAACCGCTCCGGTCAACTCCATGTCAGTATCATCACTTCTGAGGGGAACACTGCGATTTATCGACACGGTTTGCATCAGCTCAAGTCGGCTCTCAATGCCAATCAGGCATTTTCCTTTCTCAGCAGCGAGCCTGAACATCTCAAACAACACCGACCCGATGTCATTACACTTTTAGGTGATCATCCGATCCGATGGGCTGAAAGTTTACAAGAATACCCGTCCAAGCTTTTCATTCCCACGCGTTTAGGAGACTGGAAAAACGTTTCCGAACAAAGAAGCAACTCTTCGGAAAATGAAACATCCCCAAATTTCTTTCCTGCAGAACAATGGATCATCGATTGGAATAAGGTTCCATTTGCTGCCGAATGGAAGATTAAAAAAATCAATGAACCGTTATTTTATTCCCAAACCTATAATCTTTGGCTATTGGCAACGGGAATTTCACCAGCGTGGGGCCCCCTCTACAAAGATGTGATCTTTGCCGATGAGATCCAGAACTGGATAAAATTCATCATGGATCAGGAAAATGAAAAATTTCTTGGAACATTTGAAGCAGGATCTGCGCTTCCAGCAGTGATTTCCAGTCAGGCAGAACGGTCTCAATGGTTACCCGGTCACTACCGGATTAAAAAAGATTCTGACCAGAGCACTTATTATTTTTCAATCAACTTGCCGGTCTCGGAAAGTATGCCCCAATATATGGACAGCGAAAAAGTCCAGCTTATGCAAGACTATTTCGATCACCAATCTGAAGTCCAGTCTGAGCAAATAAATACCTTGTCGGTCAACCAGATACGAGAATGGCTCCTTTGGTTTGTTTTGGGACTTATGTTCGTGGAAGTCATTTTTTTGTGTGGACGGATCTTCAAGAATAACGGGAGGATGAATGGAAAACACTCTTTCTATTAAACGATCCGATCAGGTGAAAAAATTTCCTGAAAAGTATATTGCAAGTTTGGAAGACAAACGAGCAAGTTTGATCCTTGAAGCACGGCGTGTTGTTCTGCGCGAGTACCGTAGAAAAAGATTCTGGCCTTTGCTGACAACCACTCTCCTCTGTTGGCTCGTTGTGCCTGTGCTAGTTTGGCAACACTATCGGACACGCTTACCTGAATGGGACGTACTGAAAAAAATGAACTACGAATTGGATCAATTGAAGATTCAAAGAAAACAAAGAAAATTTTGGAAGAAAATGTGGAGTCAGAAAAACCAACTTCGCACCGAAAATTTTCACGAAATCAATCAATTTTATAAAACATTGATTCACTCCACCCGCCAGTACAACATCAGGCTTGATTTATTTGACTACGCATTAGACAGGCAAAACAAACATCTGGATCCTCCTTTTACAGTGGGAGAATTGGAACAAATTGAGCTGACCTTCCAAAGGATTTACGATGAGTTGAACAGTGCAATCAAACTTTTGGACGTGGCGGAACAAAACCCTGACATGGACCTGGCAACTTTACTCAGCGATCAGTATACGAATTTACACACATCCTCCGAATATGTTTCACAGACGGTCGATATTGCCAATTCAGGACAATTTGTTCAAGAACTGCTCGTCATCGAAACATCGCTCAAAGAAGATATAGCCAACCTTTCCAAACAAAATGAAAATTCTTCCAGATCAGAGTACGTGGACTCCTTCTCTGCAAAATAATCCAATTGTGTAATCAATCTTGATGTTTCCTCATTCCATTCAAAATAAGCTCCATTTTTCAATTCTCATTTCGGTTCTTGCTATTGAATGAAGTCATAACTTTTCCCAGTGATTCAACACTTTGCCGGATTCTGCCATCTATGAAAATTCGCTTGACAAAAAGAACTTTTCTAATATAATTAGCACTCATATGAGTTGAGTGCTAATACTAAATTCTTGGAAGTCAGCAATTGCGAAAAACGACCAACATGTTTTTGCATCGCTCCTGCGACGCAAAAAGGATCCTGCAATACTGGGGATAGAACTTATGAAACGGACAAAACCGGGCAGTGACATAGAAGGGATCGACGAACGAACTAAAAAGGTTCTTACCGGGATCATAGACAGTTACATACAGAGCAGTGAACCTGTTGGATCAAGAACCCTTTCCAAGACCCTTGGAGTGGAAATTTCACCTGCGACAATCCGAAACATCATGGGTGATCTGTCAGACATGGGATATTTGAAGCAGACCCACACCTCTGCAGGAAGAATCCCGACCGACAAAGCCTACCGTTTTTATGTGGATTCGCTAGCCGTTGCCAATGATTTGCCAAAAACCATACAGACAAAAATTCATGAAGTTTCTGGTCAAAGCGGGACGAGGCTGGAAGAGCTGCTTGTTAATACCACTCGCGTGATCGCAAATCTGACTGAATTCATTTGTGTCGTCACGGCCCCAAAAGCAGAGGCAAGTCTCCTGCAGCGCATTGAATTCATCCGGATGAATTCACGTGAGATTTTAGTAATATTGATCACCAAATCGGGATTGGTTCGCAACAAGATCATCGAATCAACCGAAGGTCTGTCTCAAAATTTCCTAAACTCCGTTGCCCAATTCCTCAACGAACAATTTCAAAATTCCTCGTTACTGGAAATCCGCAATAAGATTCTCCAAAGCATGCTGGAAGACAAAGAACGTTATGACACGCTACTAGCACAGGCAGTGCGTTTGGGTAAAAAAGCCTTCGAAATGGATGCCCCCCCAGAATTCTTTATGGAAGGGCAAATCGACCTCATGCTCAGTTCAAAATTTAAGAAACAAGAAACAATTCGAGAATTATTAGGGGCATTTGAAGAAAAAAACACAATCATTGGCCTGGTCGATCACACGCTTTCGGCAAATCGTATTCAAATTTATATCGGTGTGGAAAACGAATACGAAGGTCTTCAAGAATGCTCAATGGTAACGGCAGGATACGGTTTGGAAAACAACATCCTTGGCATGGTCGGCGTTGTGGGTCCGACATGCATGGATTATCAGCGTATTATTCCTGTTGTGGACTATACTGCCAAAATTTTATCTGAATCTCTTTCTGAACATGCGCAAATTGAATAAGAAAAGACCCAGCCTTAAAAAAAGGAGCACACTGGCACAATCACTTAATTCTAACGGATAAAATAGACAAAAATGGTGAACAAAAAGCAAACTGAATCAAAAGCAAACCATTCAAATGATAAAGCAAAAGAAGAAAATGCCTCAGTGGAGATCGACGTTTCGGAATTGACTGACGCTGATGAAGAAACCCTTGCAGAATCTCCGGAAGAACCAGAAGAAGTAGAAGCGGAGTCAGCAGATGAGACCGGAGAGCAAACTGCAGCCGGTCCGGAAGAGCCCGATGTGGAGAAAACCCCAGAAGATGAACAGGAAGAACCCACACTGGAAGAACAATTGGAGCAGTCGCAAAAAAAAGTCACCGATCTCCAAGATCGTTTGTTGCGCATGAATGCAGAGTTTGAAAATTACAAAAAGCGAATGGCCAAAGAAAATGTGGACAAATTCAAATATTACCACATGGGTCTCATCAAAGAACTGCTGCCCGCTCTGGATAGCCTGGAACAAGCCATAGAACATGGTAAAAAGGAAAACGCCACCATAGAGGCGATCCTTGAAGGGATCCAAATGGTATACAAGCTCAATCAGGAGGCATTTGAAAAATTTTCTATATCAAAAATACAGGCTGTAGGAGAGCCTTTTGATCCAGCCTTTCATCAAGCCGTAGGGACTGTCGAATCCGAAACTATTCCGGAAGATCATGTCGCAGACCAGTTCCAAGTCGGGTATTTACTTCACGATCGGGTCGTGCGACCTGCCATGGTTCGTGTATCAAAAAAACAATAAATCAGAACGGTTGAGGCGCTGAACGCTTCGTCAAATTTAAACTAAGGAGCTAAGATGGGAAAAGTAATCGGAATTGACCTGGGAACAACAAATTCTTGTATTGCCGTTATGGAGGGAGGCGATCCCAAAGTGATACAAAATTCAGAAGGAATGCGCACTACCCCATCAATGGTCGCGTTCAACGATGCAGGGGAACGCCTCAGCGGGCAGATTGCCAAGCGGCAGGCTGTTACCAATCCTACCCGCACCGTTTTTTCGATTAAACGGTTGATGGGTCAAAAAATGGGTGCAGAGGAGGTCAAACGACTGGATGCTGTTTCGCCTTTTAACATCGTTGAAGGACCTTCCGGACTGGCCTATGTGGAAATTGACGGAAAGCAGTATTCTCCTCCTGAAATTTCCGCCTTTGTCCTTCAGAAAATGAAGCAAACTGCTGAAGATTACTTGGGGGAAGATGTCACCGATGCAGTCATCACTGTGCCAGCTTATTTCAACGACAGTCAAAGGCAGGCGACAAAAGATGCCGGAAAGATTGCCGGGCTGAACGTGATGAGGATTATAAATGAACCCACTGCCGCTTCTCTGGCCTATGGTTTGGACAAAAAAAGTGATGAGAAAATTGCAGTTTTTGACTTGGGAGGTGGTACCTTTGACGTTTCAATTCTCGAAATCGGCGATGGTGTTTTTGAAGTCAAAGCGACCAACGGCGACACTTTCCTTGGCGGTGATGATTTTGACAATCGCCTGATAAATTTCCTTGCAGATGAATTTAAGAAAGAACAGGGGATTGATCTTCGTCAAGACAAAATGGCGCTTCAAAGGTTGAAAGAAGCTTCAGAAAAGGCAAAACACGAACTTTCATCAAGTATGGAAACTGATGTTAACCTGCCTTTCATCACTGCTGATGCTTCCGGCCCCAAGCATTTAAATCTCAAAATCACCCGTGCGAAATTTGAACAGCTTGTAGAAGATTTGACACAACGCTGTTTGGAGCCCTGCAAAAAGGCTTTACAGGACGCAGGATGCACCGCAAGCGACATTGATGAAGTAATCCTGGTCGGGGGAATGACACGCATGCCTCGGATTCAGCAAATCGTCAAAGAATTTTTTGGCAAAGATCCCCATAAAGGGGTGAACCCGGATGAGGTTGTCGCTATTGGAGCAGCCATTCAGGGCGGGGTGTTGAAAGGTGACGTGAAAGATGTCTTGCTGCTGGATGTTACCCCTCTTTCCCTGGGAATTGAAACTCTTGGTGGTGTGATGACCAAGTTGATTGAACGAAATACAACCATTCCTACCAAAAAGAGCCAGACTTTTTCCACAGCAGCCGACAATCAGCCTGCAGTCAGCATCCATGTTCTCCAGGGGGAGCGCGAAATGGCCCCGGACAACAAAACCCTTGGCCGTTTTGAATTAGTGGGAATCCCTCCCGCACCTCGAGGTGTACCCCAGATTGAAGTTGCGTTTGATATCGATGCCAATGGCATCGTGCATGTGAGTGCAAAAGACCTGGGTACCGGGAAAGAACAGCAAATCAAAATCACTGCTTCCAGCGGATTATCAGACGAAGAAGTTCAAAATATGGTCAATGAAGCCGAACAATATGCTGGGGAAGATAAAAAACGGCGTGAAAAAGTTGAGACTTTGAACGAGGCTGAATCATTGATCTACAACACCGAAAAATCCATCAATGAAAGCGGAGATAAACTTCCTGAAGACGAAAAGGCCAAGATTCAATCTGCAATTGATCAATTGAGGAAGGACATTGAAGGCGGCGATGTTGAAACCATCAAAGCAGGCACGAAGACTTTGTCTGAAGCTTCTCACAAACTCGCTGAAATACTATATGCTCAAGCTGCCGCTCAGCAACCGGAAGGAGCCGCTCCTGAATCTGAGACAGCCAGCGAAAACCAAAACTCAGGCAATGATAAGGATTCGAAGCCAAAAAACGACGATGATGTCGTAGATGCCGAATTTGAAGAGGTAAAAAAAGATTAGGAAGTCGCATGGGCAGTCTTCCAATTTTGTGAGGCGTTGCTTCAAGCGAGCAACCCTCTGGTCTTTTGAAAGTATTTAAAGGAGTTTCTTTTGTCAAAACGTGATTATTATGAAATATTAGGTGTTTCAAAATCAGTAACTGGCGATGACTTGAAAAAGGCCTACCGAAAAGTTGCCTTGCAATATCATCCGGACCGAAATCCTGATGATAAAGCTGCAGAAGAAAAGTTTAAAGAAGCCACCGAAGCCTATGAGGTTCTCAGCAATGAGGAAAAGCGTTCTCGCTACGATCGATTCGGGCATGCCGGGGTGAGCCAGGGGGCCGGGGGAGACCCGTTTGGAGGTTTTAGCGGAAGCGGCGGACTGGGTGATGTTTTCGACGACATTTTCGGACAATTCTTTGGAGGTTCATCTCAAAGAGGGTCAAGAACAAGGGCTCAACGCGGTTCAGATCTTCAGTATAACCTTGAAATTTCTTTTGAAGAAGCTGCCTTCGGGCATACGGTGGAATTAGACATCCCCCGCCTTGAAACCTGTGGTCAGTGTGGGGGGCTGGGTGCCCGTTCTTCCAGTGATATAGAAATGTGCGGGGTTTGCCAGGGCAGCGGGCAGCAAAGGGTGCAGCAAGGCTTTTTCAGTGTGGCCACGACCTGCAGTCGCTGTCGAGGCGAAGGAAAGACCATTCGTAATCCTTGCCCATCCTGTAATGGTTCGACCCGCATTAAAAAAACCAAGCGCCTCCGTGTGAATATTCCCGCCGGTGTCGACACCGGTTCGCGGATTAAACTATCCGGAGAGGGAGAACAAGGTCCCAATGGAGGTCCTGCTGGCGATCTCTATGTGGTGCTGCATGTCAAAGAGCACCCCGTTTTCAAAAGAGAAGAAAATGATATTCATTGTGAAGTTCCCATCAGCTTCAGCCAGGTCGCACTAGGAACAGAAATTGAGGTTCCCACTCTCGAAGGCAAAGCTCGTCTCAAAATTCCGCCCGGTTCGCAAACACACAAAGTCTTCAGGCTTCGCAATAAAGGCATCGCTCATCTGAGAGGAAATCGAAGAGGAGATCTGCATGTAAAAATAATCGTTGAAACGCCAGCAAATATTTCGAGCAAACAGCGCGAACTGTTGGAAGAATTTGAACGCCTTTCCAATGAGCGCAGCCATCCCCTTCACACAAAATTCATGGATAAAATCAAAGACTTGTTCACTTAGGTCGTCTAAAATTTCCTGCAGGGGATGTTTCTCGCTCCCCATTACCTCACCTGAATTTTTTCTTGCAGAAAACGGTAGCAATCCCTTCAGCAGGCGCGACCTCCTTCCCGCTTTTCAACAAACCTTGATTGACCATCCTGATTGCGTTATCTTTCCAAAGGCCATTTCCCGCACCGACCTTCTGGAACGTTGAGCATTGACAAATCATTCGCCTGATTGAAATACGCCAGACCGTTTTTAACAATATTTGTAAGAAAGCAACAAATTATGAACTATTCTGACAATGTTCATCACCTGCAATTGGAAAACAAGAACATCCTTTTAATTGGCACGGCACATATTTCCCAGGAAAGCACAGATGAAGTTATTCAGATTATTGAAACCGAAAAGCCAGAGACTGTTTGTGTGGAACTGTGTCCTTCCCGCTACGAATCTCTTTCTCAAAAAGACCGCTGGAAGAATATGGATATTTTCAGAGTCATTCGAGAAAAAAAGACATTCCTCCTATTAGCCAATATCATACTTTCCTCTTTTCAAAAAAAGCTGGGCGATAAATTGGGCATCCAACCGGGAAAAGAGATGGTGGCTGCAATCAATTCCGCAAAATCCATTCAGGCAGAAATTGTCCTGGCAGACCGGGATGTTCAAACAACCTTTCAAAAAACTTGGAGATCTCTTCCCTTCCGTGAGAAAATGAGTGTTCTGACCCAGCTGGTAATGAGTGTCTTCATCTCGGAAGAAATCAGCAAAGAAGATATTGAAAAAATGAAAACTCATGATGTTTTAACCGAAACCATGGAGGCGTTCTCAAGTCAATCACCCATGATGAAAAAAGTTCTCATTGATGAACGGGATCAATATTTGGCGGAGAAAATTCGAACTGCACCCGGGCAAAAAATTGTTGCAGTAGTCGGTGCGGGTCACGTTCCCGGAATCAAAAAACAAATTCATCAAGAGCAGGATTTGGCTCAATTGGAACGAGTTCCCCCTCCTGGACAATGGGGAAATGTAATAAAGTGGGGGATTCCCGCAGTAATCGTCGCTTTAATTGTCTATGGATTTGTGGCCGCCGACTGGAATGTGGGACTGGAAATGATCAAACGCTGGTTCCTGATCAATGGAATTTTATCTGCACTGGGAGTGGTATTGGCCGCCGGTCATCCTTTGACGATTCTTTCTGCGTTTGTGGCAGCGCCTTTTACATCATTAAATCCCACCATCGCAGCGGGTTGGGTCGCAGGACTGGTAGAAGCAATCGTTCGTAAACCGCAAGTTCGTGATTTCGAAAACCTGGCTCATGATATTACTCAAGTTTCCGGATTTTGGAAAAACAAAGTCACCCGAATTCTTCTGATTGTAGTTTTTGCGAATGTGGGCAGCATGATCGGAACATTTATTGGAGGCGGCGCCATAATCGATTTATTGTAAACAAGCAGGGAAAGGAGCCATGCTACGATTTTTTTTTGACATTGACGGAGTCTTGCTTGATTTTGAAACAAGCTATATTCGTACTTTGAAAGACTATTTTCAGTTGGATATTCCTGATGGATATCGAACGGAAGACTGGGGGTATTCCGATATGCTCAGTGCCGAACAATTCCAGGAAGGTTGGGACTATTTCCTCAACAGTGAGCATTTCACCCAATTATCTCCACTGATCCCATCCGCACTCTTCAATGGCGTCTTTGGGGCATATCCCGTGCATTTCATTACCAATATTCCTCCTCAATATCTGGAAAAACGAAAGCAAAATCTGCACAATGCAGGATTTCAATGGGATTCTTTGCATTGTGGGGGATTCATGTCATATGACGACAAACCTCCGGTGCTCAAGGCAGATATTATCCATCAGTTGGTAAAAGAACAGGAAATTTTATTATTTGTAGATGACCATCCGGACAATTGTGTGAATGTTCTCGAAAAATTTTCTCAAGCCAAAGTCTGGCTCATGTCACGTCCTTTCAACCGGGAATTTACACATTCCAGAATTAGCCGCGCCAACGATTGGGATCACATAATCGCCTTTTCTAGAAAGCTGATCGCTTCGGTAGAAAACAAACACTGATGGGTCACTTCTGCTTACCATCGGTTTGATTCTCTTCAGAGTGAGTATTGAATGTTAAGGTGTGGGAAAGTGACAATTCGTTCTTTTTGGGCAACAATGTTCATTTTGTTGCTTTTTGGATCCCCAATGATTTCCCGCGCGCAGGACGAAGCGGCAGCAGAAGATGCACCTGCAGGAGAAGGAGGAGATCCAACTGCAGCAGAAGACGGAGCACCCGAAGGAGGAACTGCCGTAAAAGATTCTTTTTTTCGTTTAGGTTTCTATGAATGGACCACGCATCGCTTCCAGGATGTCCATCCGTTTTTCAAGATGACAGGAAACAAATTCTTCAAAGAGGGCAATACCTCCCTCAATTCCACCCAAGACAACACTGGTTTATTGCTGCCCTCCCCTGGATCGAATGCTTTTGACAAGAATCATGAACACCAATCCTCCGGACTGGTCAAGCTGGTTCATGGTCTCCCGCCTTTTTCTCTGGAGTATATTGTCCCGACTGAAGTCGACTGGGTCACCGCTTACAGTTTTCAATTGTACTATACCAACACCTGGTTGACCGATCAAACGGCTCAGTCAGGAGCAAAACGAATATCTGATGTACCTATCATTGAAATGCGCAATCATTTCTACTTTTTTACCTTTTCACTGTATGGATTGATTCCGCCAGGAAGAGACCAGACCGAAATATATTATGGATTAGGCTGGGCTTTTGTGGAAACTACTATTCGGAATGGATTCAGAGGTCATGGGACCATCAATCCCGAGTCGGGTGAAGCATTCGACGATCTGGATCATTATCGTGCTGAGAAACCGGTCTTTTTCCAAAGAATCGGAATGAAAACCGGAGACATGTTTGGCAACTATGGAGTTTTGTTTGAATTGTACCTCATCAATGATACAAACATTTTCAAAAACCCCTTTCACAATTCACGACTGCTTCCAACCCCAATCAGTCCGATCAAAAAGCGAATTGACTTGCAAGGTTTGCTCCTGCGTATGACGTGGGGAGTCTATAGTTTTTGGGACTAAAATGCGAAAAGATCCAACTTGGAATCCCAGCTTGCTGGGAGTATCTTTTATTGGCCTGGCATTTGGATTTAATCGCTATACCGTTCCCTACCTTTTCTTTTTTCCTCCTCCTCTCGAATCTTCAATTCTTCTCAATTTGGTTGGCGGAATTGAAATTGTGTTTTTGGTGACTGGACTTGGTATTTTATGCTGGCGTCCTGTCATTCGAAAACCTTCGGGCGGAGAAATCCTATTGCTTGGTGGAAGCATATTCCTGTCTCTATCCGCAGCTGAAATCACAGCACAATTTTGGATGAGACACTATGCGTCGACAGAGCAGCTCGAAAAATACGGAGCGTATGACCAGTTTTTGAGTCACAAAGTTGCCCTCCGCCCTCACCATTATTTGAACTATGACTTGAATCCGTCACACAAAGATCACAACTCCTTGGGATTTCGAGGAGAGGAATTTCCAAAGGAAAAAGAAGAGGGAGAATTTCGTATCGTTACCATTGGAGGGTCGACCACCTATTCCAGCCGCGTCTCCGACAACAGCCATACCTACCCCGCACAAATAGAGAGGCTTCTCAAAAATCAGTACCGTTGTCAAAAAATCAGAGTGATCAATGCAGGAGTCAAAGGCTATACCAGTTTTGAAAATTTGATCAATCTCATGTTTCGCGTGCTGGATTTAAATCCGGATTTGGTGATTGTCTATCAGGCTACCAACGACGTTCATGCCCGCCTGGTTGATCCGGCTGCCTACCGTGGAGATAATTCAGGATACCGAAAGCAGTGGTCGGTTCCTCCTCAAAGCATCTGGGATAATTTGGTTTTGATACGCATTCTACGGCGTAAACTGGGAATCAGTTATCCGTTTAGCATTCAAAACTTTGTTGGAGCCTCCACCCGACAGACAGAGTTGCAACTTTCCCAATTGCTGGAAGAAAACCCTCCGATTTATTTTGAAAGAAACCTTAAAAGCATGGTTGCTCTTTCGCATATCCATGATTTTCAACTGATGCTGGCCACCTGGGCACACAGCCCCCACCTGAAAGATTATGCCGCAAACCCTGACTATCAGCGAGGATTCCAAGAACACAACACAATCACTCAGGCAATTGCAAAAAAGTACCAACTTCCTTTCCTCAATTTTGCAGAACTCATGCCGCAGGAGTCCCAATATTGGCATGACGGCCGCCATGTAAATGACAAGGGAGCCCTTTTCAAAGCCCGGATCTTTGTGAAGTTCATTATCGAACAAAAGCTTGTTTCACCCAGCAATCGATGCAGATACACTGATCAATGAAAATATTTTGCTAATGATAATTACAATTTTAGATTGTTCAATGCGGAGCTTGAAGGAAGCATTTGTTTGGTTCTCTTTCTTCTTACAAACGCTTCTTCGTTTTCTTCAAAACGTTTGTTATCATGAAGGACAATGGAAAAGTCCTTGCGGTGAATGCTGAGAGAGGCCGTAAAGTAAGTATACCAATAATCTGTATCCTCATCCTGGCAAAATACATTTTCACGAATCATTTGGCATTGTCCCCAGCAAAATTCAAAAACTTTTGTCGCGCCGGGTTTATCAAGCTGGCTGTCGGGTCTTCCGTATTTCTGCAGTAATTTATTCTTAAGTTCCTGTTCGTCAACGGCAACAGGAAAATCTTTGTGGTAGACCAATTTATACATACGGCCATCCCACGAAAAGGTAAAAAGAAAGTGTTCATCGGAAGTAAAGTGTTCGACAAAGTATTCGCGAATCACTCCGGATTGGACGATCGGTCGTACTGTCAATTCAGGTTTAGTCAATTGCAATTCTTTAAAACTCATACCCAGATAGATCCCCTGCAATAGATAGCGATCCATCTTCGGAGCTGCACCCTGCGGACGTTTAAGCTCTTCAGAGTCCAACTGGCAAACATCCTGGGCATACAGAGGAAACGCAACGCCCATTAAAAAAAGCCACAAAATAATATTGCTGGATTTAGCTCTCATTTTTCTCAAAATATTTTGGTATTGTTGCGATAACGGCACAAACGGCAAAGTCCAATTCTTTATTGGTGTGAATCGCTTGCTTTGCTCTTCCACTATTTCCTAGCACTCACTATACCAAACTGAATACTTTCTCTCGATTCTTAAAAATTGCACAATCTTGAGGAGTATTTGTACGAAAGTTTGACACATCCTTCACAAAATAATATTCGTATCACCATAATGCGAACGAAACAAAATTGGGGATCGATCCTCCTTGCGAGAATAAACCGTACATGAAATCAATTATTGCTCTTGCAGTTTGTTTTTCCAGTTTTTTGGTTTCACCGGCAATCACATCAGCATTTGATGGAGATTGGGAAATCGCAAACCCGGATTATCAAAAGGACAATTTTGTTGACATCAAATCGTATCAGCCAAACAAAACTCAGGAAAGAACCTGGGCACAGATACTCAACGGATTTCGACTGGTTGAAGGAAGCCTGAACCTGGATATCTCATACCTGGCGATGGAAACACGGATTCGCCGTTCTCTCTCCAAACGCACTTCGATTTACTATCATAGTAAACAGGAACAGTTTTATTCGATCAAGCCCCTCAGACAGTTGTTGGGGATACAGTTCCATCTCGGAGATCAGTACTATGTTTCCGCAATCGGTTTTCCAGCCTATGATAAGCGAAAAGGAGATCTTGGTGTGGCTTTCAGCATTGGACAAACTCCTGGCAGCTACCTGGAATTTTCTCATCTCAAACAGGATCTATTCTATAACAAAAAGAACTTTGAAGAAGATGTGTATCTGAGTGAACCTGTGGAAGACCGAATAAAAGGAAGTTTTCAATCAAAAAACCTCAATATTCAGTTTGAATGGCTGTTGGATCGTGTCGCCAAGCGTTTTTCTCCAAATGAATTTTTGACATTAAGAAACAAAGGAGATGATTTTTCTGCTGTTACAGAGTTTCAGTTTTCCCAGACAAAATTAATGGGGATGAGGTTTCGTAGTTTTAGTTTCAACAAGGAACGGTTGAGATCCATTTCCCCCGGCTCTGACGAAAACGAAAATCAAAATATTCAGTTTCTTTCAAGCGAACTTTATTGGATAGAAACCTTTTCAATATACACCGTCACTGCGGGGACTCAATATGATCGTTTCCAAAACCGGTATCGAAACCAGTTGGACAATCCGGCCCTGCCCTTGAAAAGTTTCAACTATCGATTTGAAACATGGCAGTTTTTTAGCATGGTTCAACATCCATGGAATCCAAATCTTTCATGGGAGTATGGGCTCTATGCGGGAAATGCAGTGGAATTGAAAAATCACATTTCCAAACTGGAAACTGATAAATTTGGAAAAAAACTGGAGTCGAAACTTCGACTCAGCTGGGAATGGCACTCAACGGACAAGAAATCGTTTTTATTGCTCATCAGTACATGGAATATCGATGATTTTCTAAACAACTTCTGGGACGGAGGCGGAGTTTCCTTTCAAATGAGCTTTTAAATGCACCGTTTCTTTAGAAAGAATAATAAACTCGAGCGGCCAATTGGATGACAGGGTCGTTTTTTTTAATTGGGGTCTGATTGTCATTCAAAGTGAAAGCTTTACCGGCTTGAAAAGCATTCACTTCAAATTCCGTATTCAAATTTTTGTCTGGTTTCCAGGAAACAGTATTGTCCCATTCCAGTCCAATGTCCTCTACCAGGTCGCCGACTTCATTGTAGACTGATTGGGTGCGTGACAACTTAAACAGCTGGGTTTTCAAAAAAACATCTACATCCGCCAGGTCCCAACGGTACCAGCCTCCCCAAAGGGAGGTGTTGCTGACAGAGTGACCCAAACCGGTTCCCCCGGTCATGTCCAGGCCTCCGCCGTTAAAATAAAAATTGGTTCCTCGATAACTGCCGGGGGCAATTTCATAATAACTATTCAGCGTTCTTAAAAAATTTAAGCCCGTATTCTCAGTATCCAATTTTTCTTTGTCCCCGGAAGCAACCATCCCTCTGAACCCGAATTGATGTGCATTGAGTTGATACTTCATTTCCAATTCACTGACAACTCCTGCCAAAGAACGTTTTGCTTTTTGCGAATTCTTAAATTTATCAGAATTTTCCCCAAAATCAGGTTTTTCCAAATTCCCATTTGAGTTTTCGGCAAGATGGTACTTTCGTATCCCTTGATTGGAGGTGATGTCGAATCTCAAAAAAAATGACGAAATCTCCCACTCTAAACGGAGTCCAAAATATTGCTGTTGAAGCGCATCATAGTACAAGGGCCTTCCCTGCCGATCTATTATTTGCCCGGAAAGTGCTCTGGCATTTTGCTTTTCTTCTTCACTTCCATCAAGATAAACTTCTGCGATCCTGTCTGAGGAAGCTTCATCCCGCAGTGCAGAACCATTGGATTTTCCCAGAGGGACATCTCTTTCTGTATAAAATATTCTAAAAATTTCAACATTCAGGCGATTCATTACGGTGCCGTCAGAATTTTTATCTTCAAAGACCGGATAGTCCAAAGAACCGAGATACAACCAATCCGCGGGATGATTCCCCAGTTTCGCCGCTGCCAATTCGTAGCACCAGGTTCCTGCCGCACAATTCTGAGAAAGCCCTGTTAGAATACCACTGAAAACTTTGCCTTGCCGATCTCCAATATTGAAGGGTTGTTTCCCGACTCTTAAGATATTTCTCGGGTTCGAGTTGTATTCTAAAAATGCCTGTCGAGCTTGTATTTGCGCAACCTGTGAATCCGTCGTTTTTCCCGATACTCTTTCTGAACGGAAATCTGCATCCTGGATCGACTCCTGATTGATTTCGATT
The DNA here is from genome assembly GCA_015231825.1 of SAR324 cluster bacterium. Classification (GTDB taxonomy): domain Bacteria; phylum SAR324; class SAR324; order SAR324; family NAC60-12; genus JADGAV01. The sequence continues at coordinate 118,793 of JADGAV010000009.1, read as the reverse complement.
TCTAGATTGATGGAGAGGTTGCGATGAACCGACGAGCGCAAGTTGACCCGGAGCTCATGTTCAAACAATAATGCTTTTGGATCAGGATCTTCTTCCTCTCTGGGAGGCAAGGTATTGCTATCAATTTGAAAAGCATGAAGACGATAATCCGCTGACACTTTCAGTCCCGGATAAAGCGCCCAAATTTCATTCTTTTCCTCAATATCTTCTGAAGACAACGGGGCAAAATTTGATTGCGCAAAAAGGAGGTTGAAAGATCCGTACAAAAGACTGAATAAACTCAAAATAATACAAATTCTCCTCAAACTGTTTCGGAACATTGGATTCCTTCGTTCAATATGATCAAAATATTAAAATACCAGTAAATTTTAAAAGTGATTTATAATGAAAACCCCTTTGTTTCTCAAGCGTTTTTTAGAAATCAAGAAAAAGACTGGCTTTTCTTCAGTGGCTTAACTAAATTTAATTTTTCAGTCATTTAAAGTTCCTGCACCAATCTCCATTTCGGTAGACTCGTCGCAATGGCATTAAAAAAATCCTGGCACTTTGCTGTCCCCTCCGAAATCTCTTTGGTCCATCAATTGAGTAAAAAATTTCAATTGTCCTCTCTGGTCGCCTCAATCTTAATCAGGAGAGGTTACTCTTCTGAAGAGTCGGTTCAATCCTTTCTATACCCTCAGCTTTCGGAACTGCGTGATCCCTACGAAATGCGGAATATGAAAGAGGGAGTGGACATGCTGAAACAGGCGATTCTGTCACAAAACAGAATTGTGATCTTAGGTGACTACGATGTCGACGGTATCACCGCCACTGCGATGGCAATGATGTTTTTAAAAAGCTGCGGCAGTCAAAACTGTGACTACTTTATTCCGAACCGTTTTGAACATGGTTACGGTTTGACCCAAGCCAGTGCTGAAGTTTTGAAAAAGATGAATCCGGAACTGGTAATCACAGTGGACAATGGTATCACTGCTTCCGAGGAAGTACAATATCTCCATCAAAATGGAATAAAAACTCTCATCACTGATCATCATCTGGCTGAAACGAGCCTTATTCCCGATGGAATTGTAATCAACCCAAATCATCCGGAATGCAACTATCCTTTCAAAGGAATCTCTGGATGCGGGGTCGTTCTAAAATTGCTGATGGCGATGCGGAAAGCCTTCCGGGAAATTGATTTTTGGTCAGACAAAAGACCTGAACCCAACCTCAAATCGTATTTGGATTTGACAGCATTGGGAACAGTAGCCGATGTGGTCCCCTTAATAGACGAAAACCGTCTCTTAGTCCATCACGGACTAAAAGTCATGAATTCCCATCCTCGCTTCGGAATTCAAGCTTTATCTCAATTGAAAAATGTCAGCTTGATTGACTCTCAGACTCTGGGGTTTCAATTCGGTCCCCTCCTCAATGCAGCAGGGAGAATGCAAAATGCTTCGCTCGGGGTGGAGCTCCTCTTGTGCCAGGAGCTTGAAACCGCAAAAACGATTGCCGGACATTTGAATCAGGCAAATATTGAACGCCGGGAAACTGAATCACAAATGATGGAAATTGCTGTAGAAAAAGCAGCGTCCCTTCAGCACAAATACGGCCTGGTAATCCAATCACCTCATTTCCATGAGGGAATCATCGGAATCATTGCTGCAAGATTGGTTGAGCGTTTCTATAAGCCCGCCTTGGTCTGCGCAAAAAATGGGAATCACTATAAATGTTCTGCACGCTCCATTCCCGGTTTTCACATCAAAGAGGCCTTGCAGAAATGTGCCGATTCTCTGGAAAAGTATGGCGGGCATGCCGGGGCAGCAGGTTGTACACTGGAGCATTCACGTTTCAACGAATTTGTGGAAAGCTTTGAAACTGCCTGCAGGGAACAGATACCTTCAATTTCCCAGGCGCAAGTCACAATCGAGGAAACATTGCCAATAGAAAGTATTGACTGGAACCTGATTGAACAGCTGGAGCAATTGCAGCCCTTTGGTGAAGCCAATCCTATCCCATTGTTCTCAATCCCCGCCCCACAGCAATCTTTTCAGATTTTGAAAGACAAACATATCAAATGGAATATTCCAGGAAAGGAAATAATCGGATGGAACTTGGCAGAGTCCTTTAGCGACAGCATTCCAAAAACCCTGGCTGTTGAACTCGGGATCAATGAATTTATGGGACAACGTAAAATTCAAATGATCATTCAGGAATATCAATAAAATGCTTCGTAAACGCTGAAAAATTGCTGTTCTCCGAATTCGACCGACATTGAAAACCTCCGGCAGCAAATGCATTAAATGAATAATTCAAGAAAGGTTTGACAGGCACATCGGTTGTAGAGTTTCACTGAACTTAATCCACCTCGGCTAAAAATCACCGAGCTTTGCGAAAGCATTATATCTATTGATTCATACCATCACTTCTAGATTTTATGAAGATCATCCTAACTACCCCTGCACCTGCTCATTCCCGGACCGGTAATCGAGTAACCGCTATTCGCTGGGCCCGAATTTTAAAAGAATTGGGTCATCAGGTGCTCATTAAACAGAACTATGAAGGACAGGCGTGTGATTTAATGATCGCTTTGCATGCGCGTCGAAGTTTTCCTGCAATTGAACGGTTTTCCCATCTTTTCCCAGAGCGTCCTCTTGTTGTTGCCTTAACCGGGACCGATTTGTATCAGGATATTCAATCCGATCGGGATGCACAACATTCATTGAAATTGGCGAATCGTTTAGTGGTGCTTCAGGCAATGGGCATTGAGGAATTGCCTCAGGCATTTCGTGCAAAAACTCGAGTGATCTATCAATCTTTTCCTAAACCGAAAAAAACCGTCAAAAAAAACAAAACAACTTTTGATATTTGTGTTGTCGGCCATCTCAGACCTGTGAAGGACCCATTTCTGGCTGCCTTTGCTGTTCGCAAACTTCCTGCAAATTCAAATATCCGCCTGCTTCATGTCGGAGGAGCACTTAGCGACGAAATGGAAGCCAATGCTCTGCGTGAAATGCAGCACAATTCTCGCTATCACTGGCTGCGAGAACGTCCTCGCTGGGAAACAAAACGCATTTTGTCACGGAGCCGTCTCCTGATTCACTCATCCATCATGGAAGGAGGGGCGAACGCTATCTCAGAGGCACTGGTGCTGTCGGTGCCAATTCTGTCTTCACATATTTCAGGGTCAATTGGAATGCTTGGCAGTGATTATCCCGGGTATTTTCAAGTAGGTGATGCAGAAAGCCTGACTGAACAGCTGGTCAGGATAGAAACAGACCCTGAATATTTAAAATCACTGCAGGAATGGTGTGATCATCTGGCTCCTCTTTTTGATCCTGAACGTGAATTGGGGTCATGGAAAGATTTACTGGATGAATTGACATAAAATCCCCTCTCATGCACCTGAAAAGGAACGTGGTCTAAGCTCACCCGCAGCTGTTTCACCCGTCGATCACGCCCGATAGTAACCTCTTTCAGGCAACCTGTCACTATGCTGCAACAGCATGAACTTTTCCAGAACCGGATTCGACGTCGATCTCTGCGATGGCTCTTTTTCCTCTAACTTTATGGTAGAGGATCAAACAAATATTGCAAAGAGAAGGTTTCAAGACATTGATCTTCAACGACCAACAATGCCTTTGGCTCACAAGGCGGGCATCTCATTAAAAAGACCGGCTCGAGCCAATTTCGGCATAAAATCAACGGTTTATTGGTAGGCAGGTAAAAAGAGGGGAATCAGGAGACTCTTGAAGATCTAGAAAATTTCTCTAATGAAAGCACAAAGACAATACCAATCAACATCAAAAAGAATGCAAAAATGACTTGTGCATCAAGTTGAGGTGGAAAAATATTTTGCTCCTGAAGGACATGGATTTTACCTCGAACAACTTTGCTTTCGAGGACTTCTTTCCAAGGCCACACTTTCCGCATTGCTCCGATCATCACTCCCGTAAGGATCGCCATTGTCGCACTATGATAACGGGCGAGCAAATATTTTAAGATTCGTGAAAACCCCATTATTCCAATCGCGCATCCTGAGGCGAATAAAAGGATTATTAATATATTTTCCAAATTAAAAGGGTTTTTGACTGCACCGGTAACAAATTCATACTTGCCCAAAATCAGCAAAATAAAGGAACCGCTGAGTCCCGGCAAAACCATCGCGCAAATTGCGATGATACCGCTTAAAATAATAAACCACCAGGATTCAGGAGTTGAAACAGGAATCAGTCCGACAATGAGAAACGCAGCCAATGCACCCAATCCGATGAACAAGATTGCGCTGCCGTTCCATTGGTCAATTTCTTTGCCGACAACAAAAATCGACGCGAGGATCAAACCGAAAAACAAAGACCACGTCAACACTCCATGCTCTGTTATCAAATAATGCATCAAACGGGCGGTACTGACAATCGCAACGCCGATCCCCAACAAGAGAGGCAAGAGAAATCGCACGTGTACTTCTGCCAATGCTCCTCTCAATTCGAAACTCAAAAGTTTTTTGAAAAATATCAAATTTATCGATGCAATGGCAGCCAACCATTGCGTATAAATACCCGTAATGAAAGCAATGGTGCCGCCGGAAACTCCAGGGATGATATCAGCCGATCCCATGCAGATCCCTTTTAGGGCTAACCACTGGAATTCTTTGCGTGTGCGAGGGCCTGGGCTGAAATTCCATGCCTCTTTCCAGTTTTGAACTTCCTTATTGGTTGACGACGAGGAATCGGAAGCAGAGGGAGGAGTCTCGGACGAATTCATCATTGACTGGGTATCTAGAATAGGTTTTACAAAAAAGAGGAGCACCAGCCCCGTTTTAATAAGAGAATCAGAGCGATTGGTCAAACTAAATAGGCGTTGTTGCTATCTTGAGTGAAGAAATGATTGGTATATTCTTCATAAACTTTCTTCATAAAACTGTCATAAAAATCTTCATTTTGGAACTGTATCAAACATTTTTCGCTGAAGTGCCTCAGTTTTAAAATGGAACTCGCTTCTCTGCGAATAAACTGATTCGTAAAGATTTGGAGCTCCCACAGATATTCTTGCAGGGAAAGTTCTAAAAGAAAACAGTCTCCTGCACGGGTAGTGAAGATTTCACTGACGATATGGTCAATCAGTTTAAAAAAGTCTCTGCCCAACACATTGAGTGAATTGATTTCTTGGTGATCGAGTTTTTCAGCCAGGTTTTGATGAAAAGTTTTGTAGTTGAAATCTTGCGCTTGCAGCTGCTGTTCTAAAACGAATTTTTGCATAACTTTTTATATTCAAGGGTTGTCTAATTTTACATTTGAATAAACTTCACTGGTATGTGCAAAAACCGTGACAAAAATTTCGTTTGTGTTAAGCCGCTTTTTAAATGTGTTTCTGATGCCTTTCTATCCGAGTCTCGGCAGGGATCTGTTTACTCAATTTGAAAAAATGGAATTGAGGAAAAATCTAAAGGAAAAGGGGGTCTTAGAAGATTTTGTAGAAAAATCGAAAAGTCATTGAGAAGAATTTTCCACTTTGAATTCCTAAAATCAACAGCAGAAATACGAACACCACCAGACTCCTATGGCTTTTCAAACAGGAGCGAATTCAGAGGGACCTTTCAAGGTGGAGGAGAGGAACTATAAAAAAATCAGATTTTATATCCAAAAAGCCAGTATGCTGTGGTTTTTCCTATATTTCTTACCGAATGACAAGATTTAGCGGGAATCAAAAGTTCCTCTCCAACCTGAGGATGGTAAACACAGGAATCAAATTCGAACTCTACGTCTCCTTCAATCACCATGACCAGTTCATCCGCTTCGTGAGTAAAATTTTCCCATTTTTGACCCGCATCATCGGTCCAAAGCCCACAGCTAAAACCTCGTTTCTGCCACTCCTGAGCAACTTCTTTCCGGCTCTTCAAATTTCCTCCCGCAGTTTCCTATTTTCTTGACAAAAATCGAATTCAAAGAGTAACTTAGGTACCATACTTTGTCAATTAGCCAAGGTTTCACTAACATCGTGCCGCTGGAAAAAGTGGTGGCAACTTTTTGGAGCAAAAAAATGTCTGCAGTAAAAGAAATTTACGAACTGGGAGAAACGATCGAATTGGGAGCAGTTCCTGAGAAAATGCACGCTTTCCTGGTTCGTCAGGATCGATTTGGAGAACCCAGGGATGCCTGGAAACGTGAAGTGATTCCCACTCCGAAAATCGGCCCGAAAGACGTTTTGGTCTATGTGATGGCCAGTGGAATCAACTACAACAATGTCTGGGCCGCCCTTGGTTATCCGGTAGACGTGATTGCTGATCGTCAGAAAAAGGGAGAACCTGAAGATTTTCATGCAGGTGGAAGCGATTGCTCCGGGATTGTCTGGAAAGTGGGAGATCAGGTAGGCGATTGGAAAGTGGGAGACGAAGTCGTCGTCCATAGCGGCTGGTGGGAACCGGATGACCCCTGGGTACTTTCCGGAAAAGATCCCATGCTCGCGCCCAGTACCCGAATATGGGGGTATCAAACAAATTACGGCAGTTACTGCCAATTCTCCCGGGCCCAGTCACACCAACTCAAAAGTAAACCCAAACATTTGACGTGGGAACAGTCGGGCTGTTACATGCTTTGCGCCTCCACAGCCTATCGAATGCTGATGGGTTGGCAACCCAACATTATCGAAAAAAATGACGTGGTGCTTGTTTGGGGAGCCGCTGGAGGACTGGGCAGTTTGGCACTACAAATTACAAGAGCGTGTGGAGGTCGAGCGATTGCTGTGATTTCAGACGAAGAGAAACGGCAATTCTGTCTCGATCATGGAGCGGTCGGAGTAATCAATCGAAAAGATTTTAATCATTGGGGACAAATGCCAAACACAAACTCTCCGGAATATGGACCGTGGATAAAAGGAGCCCGTTCGTTTGGCAAAGCAATTTGGGAAATTCTTGGAGAACGAGTCAATCCCCGTATCGTATTTGAACATCCTGGAGAATCAACCTTGCCGACTTCAGGTTTTATCTGCGATACAGGAGGAATGATCGTCATTTGTGCCGGCACTACCGGCTATAACATCACAATGGATTTACGTTATCACTGGATGATGCAGAAAAGATTTCAGGGAAGTCATCTTTCAAACGATGATCAGGCCGCTGCAGTCAACCAACTGATTATTGAAAAAAAGGTCGACCCCTGTTTATCCGAGACCTATTCCTTCGATCAAATCGGACACGCCCATCAGCTGATGCATGAAAACAAGCACCCCTATGGCAATATGGCCTGTCTGGTAAATGCGACAGAGAAAAACCAGGGGGCCAGGTAGCACTTTGCTCCCAAGCGAGGCAAGCTCAGTCGGCATCAAAAGGATAAAGTTCGGTTAAAATGGAAGATCATCTTCGTCATATTCCGCAGTTTCGCCTTCATAGATATCCACGGGTGGAAGCTCAGAGGTATCTGGATTCGGCGTTGCTGAAGCGGGTTGAGAAGCGACATTTGTCTGACTTTTCCCTGCAGCGTCCTGCTCCTTATTCTTTGGTGTCAGCTTCCATGCCTGGAGTGAATTAAAGTATTTAACTTCTCCCTGGGGACTATTCCATTTTCGCCCCTTTAGATTAAAACTTACCTCAATTTCATCTCCTATTTTAAAGTGATCCAGCAATTCGCATTTTTCCTGGACCATTTCAAATTTTATGTATTCCGGGTATTGAGGATTTTCTGCAAATTCTACAACGAATTCTCTCTTCCTGAACCGGTCAGAAACCTCGACGGTCTCAAATAACTCGATTATTTTTGCTTGAATTTCCATGTTATTTATTATCCGTCATTTCAATAAATCCAACTGTTTTGCCTCAGAACTTTCATCAGAAGTTTGATTTTTTCCGGTGGATTTGACCCGTCGAATCGGTTTTGTTGAGATCCGGTTGCCTCTCGCGCCAATTCCCTTAATTGCCAATTTTCTGAAATCAAATTTTTCTCTGAGCTTTTTTAAGCGAGGAGCAGGGACATAGTGTACATCAATCACAACATCATCCCCCACGCTCAGGTGGGCAATCTTTGCTCCCTTTGCCTTGGGAAAGAGTTCGTAGTCCTTATCCAGAATAAAACCCTTGACAACAAACCTTTTCGCATAACAAATTTTAGTGGAATCAATGAAATAAATCAAATTGAATACTGCCTCCGAATCGACTTTGTCTACTCGCTCAATATTCGTTCCAACAAACAATTTTTCGGGAACGCGAATAATCCGGTAAGTGCCATCTTTTTCAAAAATCACCAAACGGTCATAATCTGAGCATTCAAATTGAATATCGCTTTTAACACTCGATCCTAAATAACCCTCACTTTCTTGCCACCCAACCTTTTGATTGGTTATGGCAATTTCTTTAAGTTTGATTTCTTCAAATGTGGTCAACTTCGTTTTACGGGGGAATTGATCTCCATACTTTTCCAGCAACTGATTGAGGTAGTCAATGGCATACTGAGTAATATTTTTGAGAGTGCGTCGGATTCGCCGAATTTCCCTTTCCAAATCTTTCAGTCCATTTTGATTTTTCTTCAAATCAAATTTCGAAATTCGTTTGATGGGGATATTTAAAAGCTTCTCAATGTCGTCAACCGAAACTTCCTGCTTAAATTCCTGATGAAATGGGACAAATGCTGCTGCGATCTTTTCTACTGCTATGTCATAACTCCCACTGACTTCGATTTGCTTATAGATCTGATGCTCAATAAACAAAACTTCCAACTTTTTCTCATGCCATTTCCGCTCATTTTTGCTCAACTCCAATTCCAATTCTGCTTCCAGGATTTCAAGCAACCCCCTCGTATTGTGTTGCAGAACTGTGCTGACATTCATCTGTACCGGATAGCGGTCCAATATCACGAGCAAATTGAGCGATAAAGAAACTTCACAATTCGTAAATGCATACAAGGGTTTCAACAGGCTTTCTGCTTTGACCCCACGGGCCGCTTTGATTTCGATGGCGGGTCGGTCGGTCGTAAAATCATCAATTGAAGAGATTTTCAATTTTCCTTTAGTTGAAGCGTCATGAATCGATGCAATCAAAGTTTCCGTGGTTACTCCATAAGGAATATCGCTTATCAGAACCGTTTTTTCGTCAACAACTTCAATGCAGGCTCGCACTTTGACTTTTCCATTTCCATCCTGATATTGACTCACATCCATTTGCCCACCCGTCAAAAAATCGGGAAAAAGCTCAAAGGGTTCTTCTTTTAAAAAGGCGATCTGCGCTTTTAAAACTTCATTGAAATTATGAGGAAGTATCGAAGTGGCCATCCCCACCGCAATTCCTTCAGAGCCCAGCAATAGTATATTGGGAATCTTACACGGCAGCACCAGCGGTTCTTGATTGCGCCCGTCGTAGCTATCTTCCATCTCCGTCAATTCGGGATTGAATAAGACTTCTTTAGCCAGGGGAGTCAAACGTGCTTCAATGTAGCGGGGTGCAGAAGCGGGATCGCCGGTCAGGAGATTGCCGAAATTTCCTTGTTTCTCGATGAAATATTCCTTATTTGCCATCACCACCAAAGCGGCCCCAATCGAAGCGTCTCCATGCGGATGCAGTTTCATTGTATCACCAATGATGTTGGCCACTTTGTTGAATTTCCCATCATCCATTTTCATCATGGTGTGCAGAATACGGCGCTGAACCGGTTTGCACCCATCATTGACATGGGGAATTGCGCGATCTTTGATTACATAGGAAGCATACTCCAGAAAGTTTTTTTCTATCATCGGCTTCAAATATTGCATAACCCCGGCTCCCTAAATCAAATTTTCCATAATGTAGTGTTTGCGAACCTCTGTGTTTTTTCCCATATAAAAGGTGAGCAACTCCCGGATGTTATGGATATGTTCCACTCCTACCCGAGTCAAACGGATATCGGGCCCGATGAATTGACCAAATTCTTTAGGAGAAATTTCCCCCAATCCCTTGAAGCGAGTAATTTCGAGCTGTTTTCCCTTTTTAAGTTTCTCTACTGCCGCATTCTTTTCCTGTTCTGAATAACAATATTGAGTGATTTTTGAATTTCTCACACGAAACAGGGGGGTTTCCAAAATATGGACATGCCCTTCAATCACCAGGCCTTCAAAGTAGTGAAGAAAAAAGGTCAGGAGCAGGTTGCGAATATGGAACCCATCCTGATCTGCATCCGTAGCAATAATTACTTTATTGTATCGCAGATCACTGATGGAATCTTCAATTCCAAGCGCCTTCATCATGTTGTAGAGTTCCTCATTTTTATAAATCACCTCGCGTCCCAAATTCCAGCAATTCAACGGCTTTCCCTTCAGGCAGTAAATCGCCTGCGTCATCACATCTCGGCAACTGACGAGACTGCCTCCGGCAGAATCGCCTTCAGTCAGAAATATCATACTGTCGCCGCCTCTGGGATCTTTTCCTCCTAGATGGAATTTACAGTCCTTCAATTTTGGAATCACCAACGCTGTTTTTTTTGCCCGATCACGCACTGCTTTTTTAACGTTCATCAACTCTTTGCGCAAACGCTCATTGGTCTGTACTTTTTTATGCAGTCTTTCTGCAACTTTCGGGTTTTTATACAAATAATCAACAAAAGCCTCCTTGGTCGCAGAAACAATCCATCCTTTTATATCCGTGTTGCCCAACTTGTTTTTAGTCTGCGATTCAAAAATGGGTTCTTTGATTCGAACAGCAACCGCACCTACAATCCCGTCACGAGCATCCGGCCCCTGGTAGCTGCCTTTATAAAACTCATTGATCGCTTTTAAAATTCCTTCACGAAATGCACTGAGATGAGTACCTCCATCACTTGTAAAGTGCCCATTGACATAGCTGAAATAGTTCTCTCCGTAATCATCTGTATGAGTGATCGAAAACTCAATCCTCTCTTCCTTATGATGAACAATTTCATACAAACTGCAATCACCGACTTCTTCTGTCAGCAAATCCAGCAAACCGCGCTTTGCCCGAAACCTTTCCTTGTTCAGATACAGGCTCAATTCGCTATTCAGATACGAATAATTTTTTAGGAGCTTTTTAACATAGTCATACTGGAAAGAAAAATTGGAAAATATTTCTGCATCGGGTTCAAACTCCACCAAAGTTCCGTTTGGTTCTTCTGAAGCACTTTCCCGAGCCGGACTCGTCAAACGTCCTCTCGCAAATTCTGCTGATACTTTTTTCCCTTCCCGATAGGAAGTAATCTTAAAAATCGTGGCCAGTGAATTGACTGCCTTTGTTCCCACGCCATTCAGCCCAATACTGAATTGAAAAACATCGTCATTATACTTGGCCCCGGTATTGATGATGGAAACACACTCAACGACTTTCCCAAGAGGAATTCCCCGGCCGAAATCACGAACTTTTATCCGATTGTCCTCAATGAATACATTGACACGATTGCCATGCCCCATAATGTGCTCATCGATCGTATTATCGACAATCTCTTTGACCAAAACATAGATTCCGTCATTTTGATTGCTGCCGTTGCCCAGACGGCCGATATACATCCCTGGACGAAGTCGAATGTGCTCCAATGAAGAAAGTGTTTTGATTTTACTTTCATCATAGACATTCCTTGATGCTTGTACAGTCATTGCACTACTCTTGTTGATTGATTGACAGGCAGGGTTAGACATACCGGATATTTGGAAAATAAGAGAATCAGTGATGCCGTCCTCCATCCTAGAGAACTCGGAAAAATTTCAGAAAGACTTTTGATATCTAACCGGTATTTAGCTATTTCAAATTTTCTTAATCACACAGAACTTGAGGAGGATGAGTCGCAAAAAACTGGGATAGGACCTCCATGGCAAACGAAGTTATTTAGACAAATGGATTTCGATGTAAAACTCACTTTTTACATTTTATGCTTGCTTATGACTTTATTTAAGTTTTAACATAAATTAATTAATTAGAAATTAATAAACAAGAGAAATTTTAAATAGAGAAGCAAAATGCTGAATGATTTTCCTAGACGTTTCGAATTTATCATTGAAAACACCGAAGTTAGCAAGACAAAATTTGCAAAAAGTACCGGAAAGACGCCTGCACAGATCACAGACATATGCAAAGGACGAGGCAAACCGACATTTAAATATCTGTTAGCATTAAACGTAAAATATGGAATCAACGTCAACTGGCTGCTAACAGGAGAAGGAGCTCCGTTTTTAGAGGAATCAGCACGGTATGTCCTGGAAGACGAAGAAATGATGGCACAATTTGGTTCCAGAGGAGAATCTTCATCAGCACAATTCGCCAATAATTTTGTCATGGTTCCTCGCTATGATGTTCAGGCCAGCGCAGGCTATGGGGCGATTATCAACAGTGAACAGGTTGTCGATTACCTCGCTTTCAAAAAAGAATGGGTGCAAAACAACTTGAGGGCAGAAGCCCCTGATCTGGCACTGATCACAGCAGACGGTGATTCCATGGAACCGACAATCAAAAACGGAGATTTGCTTCTCGTCGATCTATCTGAAACACGTGTAAAAAAGGATTCTATCTATATTCTGAGATTGGAAGATCTCTTGATCGCCAAACGACTCCAGTCGATGTATGACGGATCGCTGCTTATTCGCAGCGACAATGTCGCCTATAAAGAGCAAATTGTTCAAAAAGAGGCCCTGGAAAATCTGCAGGTTTTGGGGAGAGTGATTTGGTTTGGTCGCCGTATGTGATCGGCAGACCAACAATTTTCGAACAAGGATTTGAAAAACTGCGCAAATGGCATGATAATTCTATGATTCTAAAGAGGGTAGGTATTTACCGTAAGTTCTCAGCGCCAGTTTTTGATTTAGCAATCCATTTGGCATTATGAGACGAATCCGATACCATTTTTTCCAAAGTTCAGGAAATTCATGAGAAAATTTCAATTCCGGGTGTTTTGGATCTTAAGTTGGATCATTTTGCCTGCCGTGTCTGATCTACAAGGGGCAGAGTCTTCAGTAAACAAGGTCGAACTTCAGCGGATTGGCCAACAACTCAACGTGCTGTTGTACTTCGATTCACTTCCTATCTATCAAATACATGAAAATCTGAAGAGGAAGACTCTTTTATTAAAATTCATGAACGCTCAGCTCGGGTTTCAAAAAGATCAGAGCGAACATTTATACAACGACCCTATGTTGGAAGGGATCCGGTTCACTCCGGAGGCCGATGATATTTGGGTCCAATTCAAGACTAGAATTCCTGACCTCATCTATGCGGTTAAAAACAATCAGCCTCATGTCCTGACCGTCGAACTTCGTCAAAAAATTGACATAGAACCTCTAGAACCGCCTCCGGTTCCTCCAGCACTTCAACTAAAGGATGTCCGTTTCAGCAACCATCCACCCAATTTTTCAAGAGCAACTTTTTTCTTTGTCCGCTCACAGCAGCCGCGGATGTTTTTTCGTCAAGACAAAGATCAAAGAGTGACCACAATTCGTTTTTCCGACACCCATCCTGTTCCCGGCTTGGAAATCAAACAAACAAAGCCTGACCCTCGCATTCGTTTTGACAAAATGGAAACAGATGCCAACCAGACATTTGTCACAATTCAATCCACGGGAAAAATGGACGTTAAGGAAATGTACCAGCTGGATCCTCCTCGCTGGATTATCGACTTTTTCGGGGAAGCCGGTGCTCCCCTCCCAGAAGAACAGGCAGTGCCGGAAGCAGAAATGACCGAGGAACAAAAAAAGGCCGACCTCAAAAAGAGAATCGAAAGTGCCAAGCGCCGAAATGCAATCAAGGAAAGCTACAATCTTGCCGAAGGCGCACTGCAGCAAGGAGAAAACGAACAAGCCCTGGAACTCTTTTTGGAAACGTATAAACTGGGAAAATCTCAGCAGTCGGACGTTGAAGATGAACCATTGGACCTCCTCGCTATTCAATCATTATTTCGCAGGGCCGACGCTCTTTACGAAATTTTGCAAAAAGCCAATGCAACCAATTACCATCAGGCAATCTCTGCCTACGAAACAGCAATTCGAGTGGCGACAGCAAACAATTCTGAGATTGGTGATTTACTCCCACATGCCTATTTACAAATTGGGCAGAGTTATCGGAATATGCAGTTTTACGACGATGCCAATCAAACCTTTGATATTTTACAGAAAAAATTTCCAGATACACTGGAAGCTGCAGAAGCCAATTTCTGGAGGGCCGTGGGTGAAGTCGATCGTCATGAATGGAAATCGGCAATCGATTCTTTTAGAGAATATTTACGTGCAGGAGCAAGGGAAGACCATGTAGCACCTGCCCATTATAAAATGGCAGAGGCCTATTATAATTTGCGCGAATTTTCAAAGGCGCGAGAAGGCTTTGATCGTGCAAGAAATATCGATGTCAACTATCCTGAAAGAGATCCAGGACTTTTATTCCGGATGGGAGAAACCTACTACGAAACTGCTGATTTCGCCACAGCACGTGAAGTGTTCAACCTTCTCCTCCAAAAGCACCCTGATGCTGATTTTTCCAAATTGGTAGCGCTCCGTTTAGGCGATTTTTTAAGAGATGAAGGGAAAGAAGAAGAAGCAATCCAGGTTTACGAAAAAGCAGCCACCAGCTTCAAGCAGGATGTCGCCATCCTCGGGCAGCTTCGAAAAGCTAATATTCAAGCCCAACGCCCCTACTCTGAAGACTACAAAGAAGCATTGAAAGTTTACGAAAGCATTATTAATCTCAAATCCGACTCTCCGTTAAAAGAAGAAGCCTATTTAAGGAAAGGGTTGACGCTCACCCTATTTGGACATTATCAGGAAGCCATCAAAGCGCTCGAGGAGTTCACCCAAAAATTTCCCAACAATCGCTATGTCCGCAGAGGCATCATTCAAGAAAACATTGATGAAAATCTGAAAGGTTTGGTTGACCAGCATTTTCTTGAAAAAGATTATTTGGGAGTGGTTGGGGTTTACAAAGATTTTAAGGAGAAATATCTATCAAAATTTCGTTTTGACACCACTTTATTTCAGGTGGGGATTTCATATCAGGAGTTGGGATTATTTGATGATTCAATTGATGTTTTTAAATTTCTCAGCAACAGAGGAGACAGCCCCTTAAAAGAATTGAGCCACTTCCAGGAAGCCATTGCCCTGGCAGAAAAAGGGAGTGTCGATGAAGCAAGAGAAGCCTTGATCCGCTTTATCAGGGATTTCCCGGAAAGCAACTATAATGCAGATGCCAACAAGCAGCTGGCATCCGTCTACAAGCAGGGACGAGAGTACCTTGAAGCGATTAAAGTTTATGAACACACGATCCGCCAGTACACTCAAGGGACACAAAATGACCCGCTGAGAGCAGAAGTTGTCCCCGAACTTTACTATGAATTGGGTAACTTGTATCAGGACTTAGGAAGGCATGCCGAAGCAGAACAGGCCTATAGCCAAATACCTCGGCACTATTTTCATCCAGTTGTGGGGGAAGTCGGCACTGATGTTCCGTTTTATATCGCACTCAGTTACTTTTTGAAATCCGATATGTTGTTCGAAATGCAGCGAGATACAGAAGCACTCGAAAAATACCAAACAGCTATTTCCATGTATGAAAATAGTGAACACCCTGACATTTTAGAACGCATTCGATGGGCCCAGTACAAAATGGGAGTCATTTATCAGCGAACAGGACGAGAACCGAAAGCGTTGGAAGTTTTCAATAAACTCCTTCCTTCTGACCCGAATCTTAATTTGGCAGATGCATCGGTTTTAGGCGCATTGCCTCTCTGGCAGAGACTGGCTGTTGAAAACCACGACCTTTTAAAACGTCAACTGGAATACCAGGATTATCTGAAGAAATGATTGCAGGCAATTATAAATAAGAATCAAAAGGAATCTTTCTCTTATTCTTCTTTCACCCCCGACTCTTCTCCGCACACTTTTTTGTGCAAACCAAAATTCCACCCCATACAATATCCCGACAACTCGCAGGCTTTTTTCCAATCCTGACAGGCCTCTTTGCTACTATTGGAAGAGTAGTGTGCCGTACCGCGTTTGTGGTAAGCCTCTGCATGGTCCGGTTTCAATTCGATAGCCAGCGTTAGAGCAGTGATTGCTTTTCTATATTGGTGAGTTCTTAGAAGAGCCTTCCCTTTTTGAAAGGAAACTTTCGCTTCCAAAAAAGGATTAGCTCCTAAAGGGTGGGCAAACAAACAGAGACAGAAGAAGAGGAGGACTTTTTTATTTGCGCCCATAGTATGAAGGTTTGTCCGTGAAGACTGAATTGGCTTCCTGCTTCATTTGAGTATGCGAATGCAACGGTATAATCTTCCTTGAGCTTTTATTTTTGGGGACGGCCAGTTGGTAAATTTGCAGGTTCTCGATTGAAAACTCAGATTCATTCTTAAAAGCAATTAGTCCACGCCACCGTTGAATAATAAGTACCCAGGGTACAATATAAGCAACACCAATAATTCCTAAAAAATCGATCCATTTCAATTGAGTATATTGAATATGCCTCAAATGAATCAAAATCACTGTAGAAAAAGCGAAAAGATGCACTGCCCCAAAGACCATCACGATGCTCGTTGGAACTGCTGAGAGCAGCATTGAAAGCAGAAAGATCATTTGGGACCACGCGAAAGCACTGTAGATCTTTCTTCTCAGATGCGGAAGCTTTATTTTTCCAATGTAATGGACATCCACTTCACTTTTATATCGATGCGGAAACCTTCTTTCCAGAAGACCGTCATAGTAGTAACGCAAGGCATCTCGAATGGGACGATCATATCTGGGGTGAATTGGAGGGTGATAAGCTAACAGCGTTGGATCAAAAACAATTTCATGCCCTCTCTCTAGAATTGAAAAGGCAAGATCGGTATCTTCTCTGAAAGGGATTTTGTATGCGGGATAAAACTGACAAAGGGATTTTCGCAGGATCAAATTGCAGGTCTGGTAACGTCCACCTTTGACGTTGCTGAGTTGGTGAGTGAAGGGGGTTACTTTTTCTCGTTCCCCAATTTCGGTTCTCCCTTCAAATCCTCCTGCATTCGGATTGTAACGAAGCAGTGCCAATCCTTTGGATATCCACTCCGGATTGATCACCATATCGGAGTCTAAAAAGCCAATCCACTCAGTTTGAGCATTGGCAATTCCCTTGTTTCTTGCGGCAGCAGGTCCCTGGTGAGGTTCATACAGAATTTTAAGAGACAATGAGGTTTTCTTTACAAATTTTTCAAGAATTTCACCTGTATCGTCACTTGAACCATCATCAACAACAATCACTTCATAATCTGATTTCGAAGCGGTTTGCTGCTCCAATGACTGCAAACATCTCAACAACAGGGAAGAACAATTATATGTTGGAATTATTACGGATAATTTTATCTCCATTGGATACCTATCTCATAAAGGGTTTGCCCGGTTGCACCAGTAATAGAATATTCCTTACTTTCCAACATCCTTGTTGCTTCAATAATCATGACCCCTATTATGACCGTAACAATTATCCTCGATTGCTCCAACATCCATGTTCCGAGAAAACCGACCTATGTCAGGATGCGCTGATTTTTTAGCGAGTCCATTGGGTCATGAAGACTCAACTGAGAAATGCAACTCATATACCGAGACGGAAAATGTTAACGAAAAATAAAATATTGAGAATCTAATGGAGAATTTTGAAACAAAATTAGCAGGAGGGTACTTTGCTGGTTCCTGCCAACTATGGAGAGGAATAAAATGGCAAACTTGGGATTCTGATACTAGACAATACTAGAAGATTTGATAGGTGTGCTGTTCTA
The DNA here is from genome assembly GCA_015231825.1 of SAR324 cluster bacterium. Lineage (GTDB taxonomy): Bacteria > SAR324 > SAR324 > SAR324 > NAC60-12 > JADGAV01. The sequence goes on along the minus strand of JADGAV010000009.1, from coordinate 101,133 downwards.
CGCATTCACGAAAAAACTGCATGTTGGATCACCTGCGCCCAAACGATTCAGGGATTCACGGCAATCGGCTTGTATCCAGTCTTTTTTTCTTCATGAAAATATCGAATTTGACCAGACTTGATTGAGACGAAGCCTAACAATTAAAGCAGTCAAGGGGGAGCTGAAACTGAAATCAACAATCACACGCATTGGCGTGTGATTATGCTTGAGCAAAACAGCGACTTTTCAAACACTAAAGAGAGGGGAGAGGGTTTTTGCCTCGTCCTATTATTTTGCAATAAGCCAAGACAAATAAAGAAAGGGATTTAGTCAGGCAAAAGAGGCGATGACGAGAAGGGACTTTCATTCCCTGCAAAGTCCGCGCTTTTGCCGGCTATTTTGAACCTTAAATCCAATAATTGGACTTTGGCAAACACTGGTGAGAGCGAGGAGGATCTATAGTTCTAAATCTTCATCCAGGAAATCGTCATTGAATTCCAAATCATCGTCTCCGTCCAAGCTGAAATCTTCTTCATCTCCAAGTCCAAGATCCTCCTCAGAGGAATCTTCACTGCCTCCTGTGCCGGAAGACATCGCCAAAGAGGCAAGAATTCTTAGGATGCTCTGCGATATAGAACTTATCGAAACAGGGCGAGTGATGAAATCAGCGGCACCTCCGTTCAGTCCTTCCAGACGTTCTTCGAGGCTCACAGAACCGGCTAGAAAAATCACTGGAATACCCGGGGAACGCTCCTGAATGCCGTTCAGCATTTCAATTCCGTCTTCTCCCTCCAACGACCATGACAAAAGAATTACGTCAGCAGGATGGGCTTTCATTAAAGGCCAGAGACGACTTTTTTTGTCTGTGTTCTCCACAGCAAATTTATTCCGTTTTATCAGGTACTGCGAAATTGCATCGACTCTTTCGGAGTCATCATCGACGATAATAACTTGTTTCTCCGCAAATGCAAATGGCGTGAGCGTACCGGAAAACATCCCTTCTTCGTTTGAGAGACTGTCTTCATCCATAAGAAATTCATCGTCTTCAATCGCACTTTCATCCTCCGTTTCGGCGGCTGCTTCGGATTCCAGCTCGTCTTCAGAAAAATCAGGATATGGCTCACCAGTTGTTTCACTGATAAAAGATTTCAATCGATTCTTTTCATCTTCAGAAATTTCCGTAAACTCAACTGCAGCCTGATAATACCATTCAATGGGCCAACACCATCGCACCTCGCCTTCCAGCTTAAGATCAGATCGAAAGAGAATATCTACCTTTGCGCCCTCGGTCAAAGAGTGCTCGCAATGGAATCTAGTACCATTTAAGGAAATATCCAGTCCTGTCGCCATCGGGTCCGTCCAATCCGCAGTTTCAACTTGAATTGTTTCTTCAAACAGTACTCTTAAATATCTCCTTCTTTCCCCAGCCATACATGCTACCTTTATTGAATTGTGAAATGGACCTTTCGAATCTAATTTGCACGAAACCTTCTATGAAGAGTTATCAGATTGTGCAAAAGAATTCGAGAAAAAACATAAATTTGCGACTTTTTTATTGCTCCTCCTCAACGGGTTCGTTATTTAGGTGATAATAATATGCGATTTTGGCATTGAGAAGATAAATTTAAAAATACCTGCTATCTCAATTTTTGACAAAGGAAACGTGATCACTTTCTTATTTTCAGCTTTTTTGATCAGCCTGATCGTTTTGAAAATTGTCGGGGCATTTCTGGATCAACGAATCGATGACAAAATCGAAACGTCAGTACTTTTCAATTCCAACGGAGTTCTCTTGGGATCCGAGCCAATATCATCGGTTTCTCAAAAAGAAACGGCAGTGATTTTCGTCCACGGCTTTATGGATTCCCCACAGGTTTTTGACGAAATAATCAATTGCCTTTCCTGGCAACAGGCTGATTATTTTGTCCCGCTGCTTCCCTTTCATGGACGGGGAGTCCACGAAATGAAAGATTTTGAACCGTCTGTTGTAGAACAATACATTAGTGCTTATATTGAGGAAAAAAGTAGAGCGTACAAAAAACTGATTTTAGTGGGCCAATCACTGGGAAGTGCGTCACTGATCCGAATTTCTGAAATTCATCGCTGGTCCCCGAGCAAGATTCACTTGATATTAATGGCTCCTTCCGTTTTTCTGTACACCGGACGCTGGTATTATCTCCTCGCATACAATTTTTATCTTTTTTTCCGAGTCTACTGGCGCAAGTTTCAAAAAAAAGACGAAAATATCCGATCATATAGGCTTGTACTGGAAACCGCAGTCGCGTATTATGCTATCTCAGCAGTGAAACGATTACAACAATATTGTCATGGAACTGAAAAAATCTTGAGACAAATGACGTTTCCTCATACAGTCCTAATTGCAAAAGATGACAATCGTGTCCATGTGCGTCGATTGCATCATGCCTGTCAAAAACCACAGTGCCGTTTTATTCTTTTGGAAAAAGGCCAGCACGTGCTCTATCATGGCGAGCCGGTGGTTCAAATTGCACGGTGCATCGAAAACGTCATCGAAAATAAAATTTTAATTAACGATTGAACTAAATTCGCTGTCAGTTTGTTTTGAAAAAAAGTCCTGCAAAATATTTTTTCATTTAGGAACCTTCCTACAAGAGCAGTTATGAAACTATCCCATCGCACTGATCAAAACATCTATATTATTTCACTTGAAGGAGACTTGGCTTCAAAAAACATGAATGAAATCGAACATTACATCACGCCTCTCCTGAAGGATGAGAATGGCGGCGGAATCATCATCAATTTTGATGGTATAACTTTTATCGATTCCTCAGGTGTCGGATTGGTTCTATCCATGTTTAAAACATTGCAGGCACGCGACTCTCGGCTAGCTCTTTGCCAACTTGGTGAAGACAATATGGAAATTTTTGAAATGACACGTTTAAACGATATTTTATCGATTTATACGACAGAAGAAGAGGCTCTTGCCAGTTTTTAAAAGACTGTAAAAACCGGCAGAAACAATCAATTGCCTTGCACCAGAAAATGGATTAATCAGCATACGGACCAAAAATCTATTTTGCCAAAAATTCTATAAAAAATCAGTACTTAGCCAAATTTGATTTGACGAGTTAAATATTGGCGCTGTACCCACTGAAAAGCAAGCCATCATGATGGATCACAATAAGGTAAAAGAAGGTTTCTCCATGGTCTTGGAAGGATTGGGAGTAGACCGCAATGATCCTCATTTTAAAGACAGTCCGGAACGGATTGCCAAGGCGTGGACCGAGGAATTATGTGTAGGGATGAAAACAGAAACGTTCAACGTGACGACTTTCCCAATGACAAAAGATGATCAGCCCGGCATGATCATCTTGCAGCATATCCCAGTCAAATCCCTATGTGCGCATCACCTGCTTCCGTTTATAGGAGAGGCAACAGTGGCCTATATTCCAAACGAATTGCTTTGCGGCTTATCAAAACTCTCAAGGATTGTCGATTTTTTTGCAAGAAAGCCACAAGTTCAGGAACATCTCACCAGCGATATTGCCTCATACCTTAAGAAAACTCTGAAACCTCAAGGAGTCGGGGTGATCATCAAAGCGTCCCACATGTGCATGGAAATGCGAGGAGTGAATCATAATGGTCTCATGACCACCAGCGCCCTTTCCGGAATTTTTCTTAAAGATGGAACATCACGCGCTGAATTTATGGCACTTGCCCATGCCCAGGGTTCTCACGTTTGAGAATTTGTCCGGTGTTAATCTAGCCTTTTTCCCCTGCTATTTTTATCAATCCAGGAATGTGAATGACTTTTTTTAAAAAACACATCATTTTGTGGGCGAGTTTGCTCGTCTTAATTGGATTTTCCACTTTTTCAGAAATCCTTTTCCAGAATGAATGGTATCGCTTCTTCTATCTTTTCAACCTTCTCGGAAGCCTCTCAATTTGTTATGGAATCTTGTCCATTGGGGAAGCACTCCGACAAATCCTCCTCCATCGCCGACTTTTACTGCCATGTTATTCCGGATTTAATTTTGCTGTGTCAGCAATTTTGGGAATAGGTTTGTTAGGAAATATTGCCATATTAGGCGCATTGCTCACTATTGACTCTGCACGGTTTTACAAATTAGTTTTTTTATCCTTGGTCTTGTTGAGCAGCATATGGACCGCTCCAAAGATCTTACTTTTACCAATTTCGAGATTGTTTTGGAACGCCCGCCAGCTCGGAAAACACCGCTGGATCTGGTTCCTTCCTCTTCTTTTGTTCATTGCTCGCTTCTCAACAACTTTTTTGCCCGTAAATGGAACGGAACAGCTCCACAATACCCTTCCATACGCCAGTTTTCTTCTGCGTGGAGTCAATTTTTACGAATACAATCAGGACAATCATTTTTTGCTCCTGGGAGTTTATGAAAGCCTGAATGTTTTTTTATTGTCTATCACAACCAATCTCTTCGCATATCATATTGTTGCTCAGCAAGTGACATTCCTTTTATTTACAGGGAGCCTGATTTTGCTGCTCAGCACTTTTCCCTATGTTTTGAAGCGTTGGCCTGCGGTTTCGGTGGTCATGGCCATTTGGCCGACCACACTCAATTTTGCAGCGACAGATACCATTGCATTCAAACCCGATTGGTTCGCAGTTCTCTCTGCTTTTCTAGCTACCGGTTATTTAATGCGGCAATGGATGATGCAAAAGCAGCAATTTAAAAAAGGAAATTCCTCCATGTGGAGCGTAATCCTTTTTTCCGCTCTGGCGGTCAGCAACAAACTGACTGCTGTCAACTATGTCATTTTTATTTTAGCAGCCTCTGTCCTGCTTTCCATTTTTCGTCATAGACGCCTTCATTATTATCACTGCCTGACACCTTTCGTTTTTCTGGTTTTTTGCAGTGTCTTCTTAATCAAAAATGCAATCTGGCTCGGAAATCCGGTTTATCCCGGTTTTCAACAGATTTTGCCCAAATCAGAAAGGTTAGCACAGACTGCCACTTTCAATACATTCCAGATCAACAAGGAAACTCTGAAAGTTCCGGGATTCCTCGACTATATCAGAGGATATACGCGCTTTGTGGAACCAAAGAATCATGCGGAATTCTTACTCATTTTCGCGCTGGCCGGGTTTTTATTTTATAAGCGAAAAGAACGGACTTTCCTTCTCACTTCCCTCACTTTTTTTCTCAGTTACATTACGTTAATTTGCTTAATGTTTTATCCCGATATATATCAGCGATACGTCGCGTTTACCTATATCATTCTTCTCTCCCTCACCATTTATACACTCCTTGCAGCAAAAGATTTATTGTCCCCGCAAATCCGTAAAGGAATGCTCATCCTGTTTTCTGTAATCATGTTGTCTCATGCAAGAGTCGAAGCTCATATTCAGGATTCAATGCCTTGGTGGTGGCAGGGTATTTCTCCAAGAGAATACCGTATTGAAAAGGATTCACTGAGCAAATTTTATTTCGAGATCAACGAAAAATGCGAAGAAGTGGGAACACTGCTCAATCGAAAATGGCGCAGTTTTCTATATGCTGATTTCACGACAATAAACATGACGGATTTACCGGGTGATCTCTTCTCGGCAGATTACCATAACCGTCACAACGTCAACTTTGTCATTACTCCCGCAAATGGGGAAACTGAAACAAAAATCAGAAATTTTCAGGATGGGAAAAACTGGTTTGCACAAAATTTTTCAGTTGTCTCCAATGCCCGTGACACGACTCTTTGGAAGCGCAATAGCTGGAACAAATGCAATGCCTGGTGAAAGGGGAACTGGTGATGGGGTTTTAACAACCGATTCCCGGAACCCAATTGGCCCAGGAATAATCCATCTTTGCTCAGCAGTTGTTTTTGAGGAAATTAAATTGAATCCAATTTATTCGGATTTAGGATTCTTCTACAAGATCCGGGAGTTTGATGCGGTTGATGATGAACTGCTGACCAAATGAAATAATGTTGCTGGTCACCCAGTAAAGTGTCAATCCCGTAGGAAAGGTGAAGGTAAAGAAAGTGAATACTATCGGCAGCATTCCCATAATTTTGGCTTGAGTCGGGTCCATCATTCCGGTCGGGGTCATTTTTTGGATCATGTACATGCTGATCCCCATTAAAATTGGAGTGACCAACAAACCGTCCGGTGCAGAGAGATCTACGATCCAGGCAACAAAAGGTTCATGCCTCAATTCTACAGCAGTCGAGAGCGCACTATATAGAGCAAAGAAAATCGGCAACTGCAACAGCATTGGAAAGCAGCCACCCATCGGATTCACCTTATGCCTTTTATAAAGCCCCATCATCTCCTGATTTAGTTTTTCCTTTTTATCTTTGTACTTCTCACGCAGTTTTAACATTTTCGGCTGAAGCTGCTGCATCCGCTTCATGGATTTAGATCCTTTGTAGGTCAAAGGAAATAAAACTGCCCGAACCAGGATCGTTAAAAATATTATCGAAACTCCATAGTTTCCGACATAGGAATAAATCCACGCTAAAATATCCAGTAAAGGCTTTGCCAGTATCTCTAAGGTGAGATCGTGGGAAAGAAAAAGATTATGACCAAACTTCATCATTTCTTTCTCAACCTTGGGACCATAATACAACTTGAAACTGGACTTAATCTGCTTTCCAGGATTGAGATCGACCGGAGGCAAGCTCATACCAAAGATAGGTTTTAATTCCCTTCCCTCCTTGCCTTCGTAAGGATAGACTTCGAAAAACCCGCGATTGGTTTGACTCAAACCTGCCGCTGCTGAAATGAAGAAGGAGTCCTCAAGGCCAAGCCACTCCATTTGGGAAATCCGCCCTGGTTCAAGTTCCAAATCATCTGTGTCCACCGTTTCCAACTCGCCATTGTAAACGTATACCGGACCAATGTGAGCCCGCCCCTGACCGCGTAAGGGTTCTTTAACGCGCCCTTCTCCAAAAACATGCTGAACTTTCAAAGGATGAATGGCATCCCCTCGATTGACGAGACTAACTTCATAGTCAATACTGTAATCACTTGCATAAAATTGCAGAGTTTTAATGATTTCCACACCATCACGAACCGGTGAGCGCAACACTAGTGTTTGCGGTGAAGTTCCGCTATCTATCTGAATATGGTCCTGATCGCTTGAGTAAATTGCTTGAAAAAAAAGTTTTGAAAGCGATGGATTTTCGTCAAAACGCACTCCCAAAGTATTCACTTTATTGACGAAATCTGCCTTGATCATCTGCACCAGATTGTCCTCTGTGCGGAATTCTGGAGTTGTTTTACCAAGCATACTTTCTAAAAATGGAATCCATCGTCCCAGTGAAATACCCGACTTGAAATGCTGATAGTTTTTAAGAAGTAAACTTTTGAGAACTCCTCCCCGGGTGTCAATTACGGCACGGTAATAATCTGTTTCCACAACAATGTCTTTTGCAAGAGCAGATTCTCCTTGCACCGCTGGTAAATCCGTCTGGACAGGTATTGCAACGAGCTCTTCCTTTTTGCTTTCTAGCGAACTTGTTTCTTCCTTTTGAATCGTAGTATTATCTGCAATCGGCTTTTTTTTGGGAGGCGGTGGCGGGAATAGCCATGACCAACCAATGATAATGCCAATAGAGAGAACAATTGCCAATAAGGTCTTTTGATCCATATTTTTTCCAAATTAATGCGGTCTTTAAATAAACTACGAAAACGCCAACGGCAGATATAAATTCGCTGTTTCCTTTTTATTGTTTACTAGAGACAAGGGTTGTCAAATTTGTGGAAGAATCATCGGGAACGGGATCAAATCCGCCATCATGAAGGGGGTTACACTTCACAATCCGTTTCAAAGTTAAAAGCGTCCCGCGAAAAATACCGAATTGCCCGTAGGCAAGCAGTGCATATTGAGAACAACTGGGATAAAACCGACACGAAGGTGGCAGGAATGGAGAAATGACGATCTGATACCCTCTAATCATCAAAAAAATACCTTGGCGCATAAGGCGGTGGAGGGTACTAATTTGCAGTATTCTCCTAAGAGTCGATTTCACGGTGGTGGTGTCTGCCTAGTAGATTTTTTTCATATTGCGGGTGCCTGCAGTCTGTTCAATTCGGCAAAAAGTTCAGCAATTTTGTTGTCCACGTAAGAAAAAGGTACCGGGCTTTGAGGTCGATTGGTAACAAAAATACAAATGTCACAACTTTGTTCCAACTCAGACCTGTGCAAACGAATGGCTTCGCGAATCAAACGTTTTATATGATTTCGGTAAGGAGAATGACCAACTTTTTTGCTTACTGAAACTAAATATCGGCTGTTTCCCAAGGTGGTTATAAGAAATTTTATGCGAATAAACCCAAACCTGCGAAAAGCACCACGATCAAAAACTCGATCAATTTCTGTCTTTTTTCGCAGACGTATGCACTTTGGAAAAGAATATCCCATTATGCGGATAAGCGCTTTCGCCCCTTGGCCCTTCTTCGTTTTATGACCGCGCGACCTTGTTTGGTCGCCATTCTTGCTCGAAACCCGTGTTTCTTTTTTCTTCTTCTGTTGTTCGGTTGAAACGTTCGTTTCATGGTAAATCTCTCTCATTCAATAGGGCGTATCCGCACCTCTGATTTGCATTAGTAAAATCAACCTATTTACAGGATTATGCTATTGATGACAAGTTTTTTATATCAGAAATAAAATGGGATATTGCATAAGAAAAGCGAATTTAGATTTAAAAATGAGCGCCCGTTGAATAGGAAAAGTTCCCCGGAATTCCTGAAATTGAAATCCCCAGCCAGATCCGGATTAGAAAAAATTCTGAGAAACAAAAAAAATGAACGTTTCATGCAAGGCTTCAGTTTGTGAGAATTATTTCAAGCATTCTTTGGTATTTTGAAATAAAAAAATTTTCTCAAATGGTACAAAAAGTGATACTCTTCAATCATTAACTGAAAATTATCCAACTCAGGAGTGATTATGGCTGGTTCGGTTTTATCTCAAAATGAAGTGGATTCTCTGCTCAGGGGGATCGGGGATGAAGATCTAGATGATGACGATGATGAGGGAGAATATGACCCGGACGAAGTCGTTCCATTTGATTTGACTGCCCAGGACCGGATTATTCGCGGAAGAATGCCGACCCTCGAAATTATTCACGACAGATTTGTTCGTTTGTTTCGCCTGACTCTGTCCAATGCTTTGAGAAAAGTTGTCGATATTAGTGTGCGTTCAACAGAGTTGATCAAATTTGGGGAATTTTTGAAAACTCTTCCTGTTCCCTCTTCGTTAAATCTGTTTCGAATGAACCCACTGCGGGGAAATGCCATTGTGGTTTTGGAGACCCGACTGGTGTTTACATTGATCGATTTATTTTTTGGGGGAACCGGAGAATTGGAAGTGAAAGCAGAAGGCCGGGACTTCACAGAAATAGAACAAAGAATGATCAAACGGGTTGTGATGAGCGGACTTGAAGATTTGCAGACATCATGGCGCCCTGTTTTCCCATTGCAGGTCAATTATCAACGGAACGAAGTCAATCCCCAATTTGTGGCCATTGTGCCTCATAGTGAAATCGTCATTGTTGTTACTTTCGATGTTGAGATTGGGAGAGCACCCATGTCGATCACGCTGTGCGTTCCATATTCGATGATCGAACCCATCCGAGGTAAACTCAATGCCGGGTTTCAAAGCGAGCAGGACGAAAAAGACAATACCTGGAGCAATCGATTCAAAAAAAATCTGGATCACACAGAAGTCGATGTTGTGGTAGAGCTAGGAAACCTCAATATTACCGTACGGGATTTTTTGAATTTGCAATCCAAGGAAATATTGATGCTTGCCCACGAAGTGGACCGTCCCCTCGATGTTCTCGTCAATGGGGAATTAAAGTTTGTTGGATTTCAAGGAGGATACAAAGGGCACAAAGCAGTCAGATTAGAGGAATTGATTTACAAACCGCCCGAAACGGATGAACTTTTGGAACTTTGATCTGAAAAGATAGGCAATTTTGTTTTCTCGGCGCAGTCCTCAACTTTTTTCAAAACGGCTGCTCCTCTTGCGAGTTTGCAGGTTCTTCTGTTTCGACAGAAACCGAAACTATGCGTCTTTCCACATCCACATTTTCAATCTTCAAAAGCACGTTCTTTCCTGCTTCATAAATTGACAAATTGGAAACTTGAATCGTGTATTGAATTTCTTCAAAGATCACTTCCGTTCTTCCCCCACGCAAATGGCGCTTGATTAGGGCAAAAAACACGTCTCCAATATGTTGGGCAAGAAACTTTAATTTCCAATGGTTCTCTATCTCACGTTCGACCTGGGCATAAGTTCTTTGGGTTGTATGGATTTGTTCTGCCCAGCCCATTAACTGCTCTTCCCCAAATACAATTTTACCCAATTTGAGATATTGAGCCAATTGATACTGAGTCACCAAATCAGAAAATCGGCGAATTGGTGAACTGGCCTGGATATAGTAGTCGCATCCCAATCCGGCATGCATCTCAGGAATAACAGAAAGCCTGGCCGGCTCGATCATTAAATGCTGAGGGGAAAGCTTTTCTCCCTCTTTCAACTCTTTGATCACCTCGTAAGGAGCCTGCACCCGATAGATTCCCGGGCATTGATGGTCTTTAAAAAACCTTCCGACTTCCTGATTTACCAAAATGGCCAATTCCTCGATTAACTCGTTTGCTGGACTATTGCGGTTGATCGCATTGATTTGGATATGGTCAGGGTTGCTAATATCAAACTCAACCTCTTTTCGAGCAAAATCCAGGGCTCCCTTTTCTATTCTTTTTTGACGGAGTTCCTGACAACAATTCGAAAGAATTTTCCAAAAAGACACTTCCTGTCCAATCCAAAGATCGGCCTGTTCATAACTCAAGTTCTGCTCTACTTGAATGACACCGAATTCCATCCCTTTTAATACGCTTTCTCCATTGCTGAACAGGTTAAAAATAAAACTCAAAGCGTGCCGATCATTTCCTTCTTTCAAAGAAAAGTAGTCATTTGAAAGAGAAGAAGGAAACATCGGAAAAACTTTCTTCAAAGTATAGACCGATGAAACTCTGGATTCGGCTTCTTCAAATAGGATGGTTCCCGGTTGAATCAATCCGGAGAGGTCAGCGATATGGATGGCAATTTCAATCCGGCTTTCCGACCATTCCAAAATAGAAATGGCATCGTCATAGTCCTGAGTTTTTTCGGAATCGACAGTGAAGGTGGGTATGCCATTCCAGTTTCTGCGGTCAGCATGTGATATTGATTTTTGACCCAATTCAGCAGCTGCGTCCAATAACTCTTGAGAAAATTCATCTTTTACAGATGCTCTCAATAACAGCAGGCGGCCTTTTGAAATGGGATACCCTGCCTGTTTCAGCAAGCTCCGCAGCTTTGCTTCCTCATCTTCGCTCGGAGATGCACTCAAATTAAACAGGGGAGAAATACTCTTCCAATAGGCCGAATTTTTTCCATAAACCAATACCGATTGAAGCTGCTGGATCCAAAGTATTTGTTCTTCGCTGGCCTGCGTTTTCGGAGTCCAATTTCCGGTCTCAAGTTCTAAAATCCATTGCTGTATTCTGGACTCCCATTCCTGTTGTTCTTTTTCGCGTTTTGCCTTCGCATCTATTTGCGCCAGTTCTTCGGAGGTTCGGGCCGTAAAAACGCTGTTTTTCCTCTTAAAAAAGCGGCGGTCGCTTTCCAGTGAGAGATACAGTCCGACTCTTTGGAGAGGGTCTTGCGGGTTTTCTAAAAAATCGGAGACCAGTTCGTCAAATTCATAGCTTTTCCCATGCTCGCTCAATTCGTGAATGACTTCCAGATCTTGAGATTGGGCAAGGGCATTAATCTCCTCCAAAAGAAGCTGGAGATCTTGCAGCGCATCTGCTTTCTGCATATTGGGAGATGAGGCCCTCCAAAAAACAGCAACACGTGCTTTGGGAAGCAATTGAGGTTTTCCCTGCAGGGGTAAGATATTTAATTTGTTTTTCTGAACCCCTTCCACCCATCCCGCAATTAATTTTCCATCTTTGTAAAAAAAACAGTATTGATGAATGAAGCTGCTGAGTTCCATAGATTGATAAACGGGGTTATTACTAAAAAAAACACAAAAAATACTTGCAGCGGAACAATAGGGCGGCTCTGAGAATCAAACCGTCAAAATTAATCGTTTCGTTTGCATCGGGGGTGAGTTCATTGCCGACGAAAACATTTTTTGTAATCACTTCTGCTCGGCTAAAAACCAGGGTGGTAAAACGAAATGTCCAAATATCTCCGATGACGTCCAATCCCACTTTTTTAAAACTGATTGGAAAAGCATCAAAGTTTACGGTTTCCACCGTCCGCACATAGTCATTTTCAATTCTCCCTCGAAATCCTCCCTCATAAGCCCCATCAATATTGGCAACACCGAGTCCGACAAAAATGTCGTAACCTTCTTCACCCGGATTAAAAAAATGTGCAGACACACTCAGGAAATCATAGTAGGTCTGCATTTTGATTAGAGGGGTTTGAGACTTTGGTCCAGTAGCGTTGAATGCAACGACTGCATCGAGGTGGAGAGTCGAAGTGTGATAGTATTCAATCGATGCCCCACTGATTACAAACAAATCGACAGGAATGACATATTCGATAGAAAAGGAAGGCAAGGCACGGAAAATCGGCTGAATATCACCATTGTCTTCCTGGAAATTGACCCTACTTCCAAATTCGAGACCTGTTTGCGGCACTGCGATGGTATCGTCAAACTTCTTGGAACCGGTCATCTGTTTGAATGGGTGGGGATCATCAAAGCGCATGGCAAACATTTCCGTCATGACGCTGAAACGAAAAAAAGGTTCATCAGAGGAAAACCCTTCTCCTCCAGCAGCCTGTCCTTCCACGCCGTCACCCGTGTCTTGTGTTCCATCTGCAGCCGCTTCCCCTGCAGGATCCGGCGCTTGCTGAGCCATCAAAAAAGAGGGGTTAAAGAACAGGAAACCACCAAGCAAAATCATGCCAATCACAAATTGCCGCCCACAAAAACAGGTCGATCTTTTCATACAAAATTTCTCGAAGTATGTTTTCGCCTTGCCTCAACTATGAGCAAACAGTCAATGAGAAATAGAGGACGTTTATTTGCTTCCATATTGCTGCTTGTAGTATTTCTGGTACTCCCCGGAGCTTACCAGGCGCACCCAATCTTGATGATCAAGATACCAGGAAATTGTTTCCCTGATCCCTTGTTCAAAAGTAAAACTCGGTCTCCAGTTGAGTTCTTTTTGAATTTTCGAAGCATCAATCGCATATCTACGGTCATGACCGGGACGATCTTTTACAAAAGAAATCAAATTTTCACAAGAGTCTTTGCCTGAACGCCCCAATGCCTCATCGAGAAGTCGGCAAACAAAATGGATTATATCAATGTTGCTCCATTCATTGAGCCCCCCTATATTGTAGGTTTCACCTTCTTTTCCATGATGAAAGACCGTATCAATCGCGCTGCAGTGATCAGTGACGTAAAGCCAGTCTCGAATATTACTGCCATCTCCATACACTGGAATCGGCTTTTGCTCCAGGCAATTTTTGATCAATAGAGGTAAAAGTTTTTCGGGAAACTGAAACGGTCCATAGTTGTTTGAACAATTTGTGGTCGTGACATTGAGACCAAAGGTGTGCCGATAGGCGCGGACCAGATGATCGCTGGAAGCCTTTGAAGCTGAGTAGGGAGAATTGGGAGAATAGGGTGTGGTTTCCGAAAAAAAGCCGGTTTCTCCCAGCGACCCGTATACTTCATCGGTACTGACATGATGGAATCGGTGTTTCGCCAGATTTTCACGCCAATGTTCCTTTGCCGCTTCCAGCAAATTAAATGTCCCGACAACATTGGTTTGTATAAACTGTCCCGGACCTGCAATGCTGCGATCAACATGCGATTCAGCTGCAAGATGAATCACGGCTTCAACGCGATGTTCCTCAAAGGCCGATGAGATTTCTTCTGGTACGCACAAATTTCCATTGACAAAATGATAGTGAGGGTGTTTTTCCACACTGCTCAGATTGCTCAAATTGCCTGCATAGGTGAGCGAATCGAAATTAATGATATGATCCTCCGGATACTTTTTCAGCCAATACAAAATCAGGTTGGAGCCTATGAAACCGGCTCCTCCGGTTATCATCAGTATCATTTTTTCTCCTGCTGCCCAATCAACTGATTGGCCAAGTGGTAGGATGCAAAGGTTCCGGCATCGGTCCACCAGCCTTGCAAAATATCATAGCTGAGGGTCCCTTGGTTCACATAAAAATTGTTAATATCAGTGATTTCAAGTTCGCCCCGGGTGGAGGGATTCAAACGGGGAATTGCATCAAAAACCTGCTGATCATACATATAAATCCCCGTCACACAATAAGAAGATTTTGGAGATTCAGGCTTTTCCTCAATACTGAGTATTTTTTCATTCTCGATTTCAGCAACACCGTAGCGCTCGGGATCGGGGACTTCTTTGATCAACAGCTTTGCTCCTTCCCTTTGTATTCGAAAGTTTTCTACAAAATCTGTAATCGGATCTTCAAATACGTTGTCTCCCAATATGACACAGATCTTGTCACCGTGGGCAAAATTTTCCGCCAATCCGAGCGCCTGAGCAATTCCCCCTGCTTCATCCTGGACTTTGTAGGTAAATCGACAGTGATAACTTTTACCGCTCCCCAACAGGTTGACTACATCTCCCATATGTTCAACGCCTGTCACAATTAAGATTTCATCAATTCCCGCTTCAATCAGTTTATGAATCGGATGAAATATCATGGGTTCCCTGCCGATGGGGAGCAAATGCTTATTGGTCACTTTTGTCAATGGAAAAAGGCGAGAGCCAGTCCCCCCGGCTAAAATAATTCCTTTCATTGCGTTCTACTCTGTAGGTGAAAAAGGAGGAAACTGTAAAAAATAATCTTCTGCTTCCAAGGTAAGATTGGGATTGTAGAAAGGGTCCCTGAAAAGCCGGCTACCCCATCGTTCCTGCATGGTTTGAATTTCTTGCCCCACCCGCGACTGCTGTTCTGGTTTCACATCTTTGCCGCGTGTAAAGGATTCATAATGAAGCATTTCAACCGTCGGTAAAAACAGATTTGAAAAACCTTTTTCCCCCAACTTCATACAGAAATCCACGTCATTGAATGCGACTGACAAATGCCTGGCATCCATTCCTTCCACTTCATGGTAAAGCTCTTTGCGCACCATCAGACAAGCCGCAGTTACAGCACTCACTTCGCGAATAGTTTCCAAGCACAAACCATACCCCGGATCTTCTTTCCCGGCAAAGCGATGGACGTGCCCTGCAGCACCAAAAATACCGGTGACAATGCCGGCATGCTGGACCGTATAATTCGGGTAAAATAGTTTTGCGCCAATTGCACCATGTTGTGGAAACAACGCATAGGCGGCCATCCGTTCCAACCACTCCGGCGTCAGGACCTCAACATCATTGTTCATCAAAACCAAAAGATCTCCCTCTGCATGGGATACTGCGAAATTATTGATCGCGGAATAGTTAAAGGGCTGATCATAGGACAACATTCGCAATTGAGAATGGCTTTCCACCAACTCCGAGACCTCCTTTTTCGTCGACGCCAGACTTTGGTTATCAACCAATATTATTTCAAAGTGAGGATAGGTACTTTTATTAAAAATTGAATGGATTGCTTTCCTCAACAAAGCCGATTGATCACGAAATGGAATAATAATTGAAACTAACGGTGTGGATTCCAGTTCAGGAAAAACAGTCACAATTTTCAACTCAGAATTAAAACGGACGGCTGCTTTTATCTTCCGCCGTTCAAGCGCTTGTTCAACGCGTTGGGAATGAGTAGTTTCTCCGATACCATACCACTTCGACGCGAGAGGAGAGGCTGTTTTTTCCTGCGAGTGGTGATAGAAGATATGAGGAACATGACGGATACGATCAAAAGGAAGATTTTCACTCACTCGAAGCAGAAGATCATAAAGGTTTGATGTTTCTTTTTCATCCAATCCCTGGAGTGCTTTCACTGTTTCACAACGAAAGACGCAGAGATTTCGAATATAATTGTGTGCGATTAATTTCCAGGGCGACCAATCGGGTTTAAAGTGCGGTCTGCACCTCACACCATTTTGATCCAGATGATCATCATCACTATAAACGAGATCCACTTCATTGTTTTGAACAATCTTGGCCATTTCGAAAAAGGCATGAGACTCAAGCTGGTCTCCTCCAAATTGAAATGCCATCCAGTTTCCTCCGCTTTCTTGTAAAATTCGGTTGAATACAGTAGTGAAGGAAGAATCTGGTTGGATCAGATGGTACTGTATTCGAGCATCATGAATTTCCAAAAAAGAATCAGGCAGAGTTGAAGATGGGGGTTTTACTAGGACATGCAAATGCCAATGAGGGTAGGTTTGGGACAGCACAGAGCGGATCGATTGGAGGAGCAGATCAAATTCTTCTCCCAGTAAAAATATTTCAAATTGAGCGACCAATTTCCAGTTTTTGCATTCTTGCTGCCAGTCATGCCGGGCAGGGGATGAATAACGTTGCCAGTAGCGATAGACCCACTGCTGCCAATGGGGAGCAAGCTTCTGATACAACGACCATTTATTCCAATGAGGAGCCCATCGTGGTCCCTCCAGACGAATGTAGATCCTTCGCAATACAGCCAGGTACCCTGCTTCTTTCCAAATTTGGAAAAGGCGGACAAATTTCGCTAGCAATGTAAGCATTTTTTTATTGAGCTAAAATCCTTTTTGAAAATCTAAGATCGAGAATCTCATGCCAAACCAGCCACTACGTATTATGTTCACCGGGGGAGGTTCCGGGGGACCAACAACGCCTTTGTTGGCCACTTACGGAGAATTGATGCACAAATTGGGTCAAAGCGAGGTCGAAGGCCTATTCCTTGGAACAATTGACGGTCCAGAAAAGGAAATGGTTCAACTGACAGGATTGACCTTTGCTGGTATTCCTTCCGGGAAACTTCGGCGATACTGGAGTTGGAAAAACCTGACAGACCCTTTTTTTGTAGTATCAGGTTTTGTTGCAGGACTGATTAAATTGATACAGTTTCGTCCACAGATAGTAGTCTCTGCCGGGAGTTTTGTTAGTGTTCCTGTTGCCTATGCCGCCTGGATTTTGAGAATTCCACATATTCTCCTCCAAATGGATGTCCAACCTGGTTTAGCCAATCGTCTGATGGCCCCGGCAAGCAAATTTTTAGCCTATCTATTTGAAGAGACCGCACCTTACTTTCCACGAATTGCTAAACAATCAATTGGTCCTGTAGTCCGTTCTGAAATACGTAATGCCTCTGCCACTCTCGCCAATTCGCAGTTCAATCTAAAACCAGAAAAACCGGTGCTTTTGGTTACTGGAGGCGGCCAGGGAGCTGCCGGACTCAATCAGGCGGTTGCTCTCGTTTTGGATTTTTGGCTGGAACGCTTCCAGGTGGTCCATTTGACGGGAAAATCACAAACAGGTCCAATTTGTACTCATCCCGATTATCACCCCTTTCCATTTGTCTCTGAAGGAATGGGCAACCTTTTGGCACGAAGTGATTTGGTAGTTACTCGTGCGGGCCTAGGAATTTTGGGAGAACTGGCATATCTCGCCAAAGATGCAGTAATAGTTCCCCTTCCTGGAAGCCATCAGGAATTAAACGCTGCGGCCCTCGTTGAAGCCCGGGCTGGAATTTTGCTTACCCAGCAGCAATTTATGGAGGAAGGAAATCTCTGGTGGAAAAAATTTTTAAACGACTACCATCCCGGCTATTTTGGAAAAAACCTCAATCAACTGCTTCCTCCTGGAGGGACAGTGAAATTTGTTGAACTGATCTTAAAAACATGTGCGCACAGCTCAACATAAACTAAACGAGAAAAAAGAGGAACTATGAAATATCGTGTCTATGTCAAAGAAATATGGATTCAACCCTACATTGTTGATGCGAACAGCAAAGCTCATGCAAAAAACCTGGTGGAATCCTCAAGACATCAAACAACCCTTCAGGTCCGGAAAGAATCCGGACAGCCTCGACCGTGGGGAGTAATCGGATCTGAAAAATGGGATGTAGAAGAGATTGGATAATGTTCAAGATCACAGTGCTTCACCAAAAATAGCACCGCATGGTGAAGCATTCAAATGTCGGCTTAAGCAATATTCGCCAATACTTGTTCAGGATTGATGGCCATATCAAAGAAGTTGGCGGGAATATCTAGGGCTCGGGAAATACGCCCTAAGGAGGGTTCTGAAACTTCTGCTGTATGAGATTCCCAGCTTTTAACGGTTTGGATTGCGAATCCGAACTCGTACGAAAACGCTTCTATGGACATTCCTCTCAGCAGCCTTGCATACTTGATTCGATCTCCTATTTTTGTGAGATCCAAATTTTCATCCAAACCCATTTCTTTTACGGTAATACTGAGGACTTTTGCGATTTCGCTGTACTTGGTTAACTTGGGGGTGGAGTGACCAGTTTCCCAATTTTTGACTGCAGTCAAAGACACATTGAGCTTGCGAGCTAATTCTTTGCGAGTCAGTCCAACAGACTCCCTCCATGTTAACATTTTTTCACCAAACGTTGGCTCTTGATTCTCATCATCTTTACTTTCAGCAAGTTCATTTAATTGAGCAGTTGCGGTGTTATTATTCATACTGATTACTCCTATTTTCCTCTTTCAATATTAAGAAACTAGTATCTAAATTCTGAATTGAGAAGATTGTTCTGTTTAAAAGAAAGACTCCACGATCTGGGTTTGGTCCAATTTTTCAATCGTAATGCTTCCAGGTAAATTCACGAGAGACCTCAAGAAACTGAAACCAAAATTATTGGTCAGTTACGGATCAGGCAGAGTCAGCGGGCTTCAATTTTATTGATTTTCCCGTATCTCATGAAAATAATGAGGTGAAATTTTAGGTATCAAAATTGGCTTGATTTTTAATGATTTTTGAAAGATTGTCAACAATTTTATGCACACTTGCAAAAAATCCAATGGATTCTTTGCCCAAAAAACTCCCGTTTTTAAGGCATTCCTCTCAGTGCACCCTTCTTTTGCAATCAGAATAAATTAACTGTTTCTTCCAGAATCCCTTTGGCTTTTTGTTGAAAAAGGAGAGCTCGCTCCTCGAGCAGCAGCCGGTGAAATCTGACCGATATTGAGCAATAGTCCCGCCATAAAAAGAGTGACGATCAATGAAGTGCCTCCAGAGCTGATAAACGGAAGAGGGAGACCCTTCGTTGGCAGAAGACCCGTCACCACAAAAAGATTGAGAAGAATTTGCAGACTGATGGAAGTCGTTACCCCAAAGGCTATATGCCTTCCAAAAAGATTGTCAGCATGCAGGGAAATCAGGTAACCGCGCCAAATAAATACCCCAAACAAAAAAATTAAGAATACAACTCGGATAAACCCCAGTTCCTCTCCCACAATCGCAAAAATAAAATCCGTATGTGCGTCTGGAAGAAAGAATAACTTTTGAAGACTCATGCTCAAGCCTTTACCAAACCAACCTCCTGTTCCCAATGCAATGAAAGATTGGATTATCTGAAATCCTGAATCCAAAGGATCATCCCAGGGATCAAGAAATGCTGAAAGTCGACGCAGGCGATAGGACTGGCTGATAATCAGCAGTGTCCCCACCAGGGAAAACCCGACCAGGCTTCCAAAAATATGAATGGGTTTGCCTCCGCCAATATACATCATTGAAAGCACGGTGAGGGAAATCAAAACCACTGTGCCAAAATCGGGCTGCATCAGAACCAGAATCAGATAGATCCCGATCACAATAAAATTAGGGCTGATTCCTCTAAAAAATGAATTTAAAATATCTTGCTTTCGACCTAGATAGGAAGCGACATAAAAAACCAGGACCACTTTCAAAAACTCTGCCGGTTGAAACCCAATTCCGAAGATGCGAATCCAACGCCGGGCACCTTTGACTTCATGTCCTATCCCTGGAATCAACACAAGCACCAGTAAAATCAGAGCAGTGATCATCATCACGGGAACAATTTTCTCCCATTGACGATAATTCATTCTCAATCCAATTACAAAAAATCCGATTCCAACACAAAGATGGAGCAGATGCGCTGTTAAAAAATGAAAGCCGTTTTGGAACCGTAATTCTGCAAAGACGGCACTGGTGCTGTAAATCATCACCGTCCCAAAAAGAGTAAGGGCAATCACTGAAAAACTAAGCCAGGGATCATACTGTGAATTCATGACGTATTTGGATTTAGTGTAAAACTTAATTTTTGTAGAAACCTTATTTGAACATAACAATGCCTCAGAACATTTAAAAGTTAAAACCCGATGCAAAATTCTGAGAGTTTCAGGAAAAGAGCCCTCAAGAGAAGAATTTTCCACTCAATGACAATTGAGTTTTCAACTTTTTGGAAAGTTTGCTAGAGAAAGGGCTGAATTAATGTTGGCAAAAAAAGTGATTCTCATTTTTTCCTGATGGAATTCATCCGTAAAGCTTAAAAAAACAGCCAAGTTTGGATGAACCAAAACCTTTTTAATCACCCCAATCAATGAAAGTGCAATGGAATACACAAAAATACTGGTTGTTGACGATGACAAAAACATGACATTACTCCTGCGTGAAATTTTGAAGGATATGGGACATGAGGTGGTCACGGCTCATACAGCAGAAGAAGGGATGGAATTGATTGAATCGGAAGAATTCTATATTGTGATCTCTGACCTGCAATTACCGGGAATGTCAGGCATTGATCTTTTGAGGTTTGTCAAGGGTTTCAACAATCTGATTCAGGTCTTTATCATGACTGCCCACAGCAACAAACAAAGAGTGGTGGAATGTCTCAAAGCCGGTGCTACCGATTATTTTGAAAAACCATTCAATACCGAAGATGTTATCATTTCAATTCAAGCAGCAATTCATCGGGTTCACAAATGGGCCAAACTTGTAATGAATGCCGAATGAGCAGGATTCTGCCGCAAATGAATCGCTATTTTTTCAACCGGACTGTCTTGTTTTTCCTTGGATGCTGGGTCGGAGCAACAGGGTGCACCCAAACCACTAACTGGGTTGAATCGAACGAAAGTTGTCTTTTTGAATCAGAATCCCCGCCCTTGCGTCGCGTCGTCAACTATAGTGATTCTGAGCTATGTGACCGGCGCCCGATCGCCAAAAAAAAGAGACAAAAACGTTTGAGAGAACTCTTGGAAGAGGAATAATTGCAGTATCAACTTTGCACCTGTCAAACGACCGTGAAATCCTTCCTTCTTCTCCTCCATATTTGATATAAAAACTTGTTATTGCCTATCAAATTGAGTAATTATTTTCCCGAATTTATCGAAAATCTCAATTCTAAAACTAAGGTTTGCTATGTTACATGGAAATGCAGTTTATGCCCAATCGGGCGGAGTCACCAGTGTCATCAACGGATCAGCATACGGTGTTATAACGGAGGCAATGAAAGCGGATTTCATCGAAAAGATTTATGGAGGTTTTCAAGGAATCAATGGGATTTTAGATGAAAATCTAATTGATTTGCAGGAAGAGTCGCCCAATATGATCGAGGCGCTACGCTATACTCCAGGTGCAGCCCTGGGTTCATGTCGACGAAAATTGCCGGATTTGGAAAAAAACAGAAATGAGTTTGAAAGAATCGTTCAGGTATTGGAAGCACACAATATACGGTATTTTTTTTATAATGGAGGAAACGATTCCATGGACACTGCCTATAAAGTCAGTCAAATCGCCGGGCAAATGGGATATGATCTCATCTCTGTGGGTGTCCCCAAGACTATTGATAACGATTTACCGGTCACAGACAACAGTCCCGGATTTGGTTCTACGGCCAAATACAATGCAACATCACTCCTGGAAGGTGGGATTGATGTCGCTTCCATGTATCGAGATTCCACAAAAGTCTTTGTGATGGAAACAATGGGAAGGCATGCCGGCTGGATCGCTGCCTCCACTGCACTGGCCCGTCGGATGGCTGGAGATCCTCCTCACATAATTCTTTTACCCGAACGTCCAGTCTCTCAAGACAAACTGCTGGCAAAAATTGAAGGTACGGTGGCTCAGCAAGGATACTGTGTGGTAGTCGTTTCAGAGGGAGCCAAAAAAGAAGATGGTACTTTTTTAGCAGATTCTGGCATCAAAGATCAATTTGGTCATGTTCAGCTTGGAGGGGCCGTCAATGTGGTCCAATCGATAATAAAAGATAATCTGGGACTCAAAACCCATGGGGCACTTTTGGATTACTGCCAACGATCAGGCAGGCATCTTGTTTCCCGGGTGGATCTCGAACAGGCAATAGCCTGCGGCCACCACGCGGTGATAATCGCAAAAGAACAATTGAATGGAAAAATGGTGACCATTGTGCGGGAAAGCAATGATCCCTATCAATGGAGTGTCGATCACACAGATGCTTCCAATATCGCAAATCAGGAAAAGTTGTTACCGGATTCTTATATTCAAGACGAAGGATTTGATATTACTGATGAATTTATCACCTATTGTCAACCCCTGATTGAAGGTGAAGATTTTCCTCCTTTTTCTGCTGGAATTCCACAATATGGAAAATTGAAGAATCAGCTCATTCCTAAAAAACTACCTGCCTTTACGACCTGAATTACATGAACAGAAAAAAATTTTAACGTGCTTTTTCACTCTCAATAGCAGAGCAAAACTCCAGGTTGATTGTGTTTCCAACAACCTGAAGATGAAATCCAACTGATGCTTCCGGTGCTTCATCGATGACGACGGAGAACATTCTAATTGAAGTGACAAATCTCCACAAAAGTTACCGTGACGGAGAAGGTCATATTTTGCATATTCTGAAGGGTCTGTCTCTTTCCGTCAATCAGGGTGCGACCGTTTCAATTGTTGGAGCTTCCGGCACCGGAAAAAGTACTTTTCTTCATCTCTTGGGGGGGCTCGATACTGCCGATGAAGGAGAAATCAAAATTGCCGGTGAAGATCTTTCAAAAATGACACGTGAAGAAACAGCAAAATTCAGAAACAAAGAAATTGCCTATGTCTTCCAATTTCATCACTTGCTGCACGACTTTACGGCACTGGAAAATGTGGCCATGCCCCTGAGAATTTGCAATCAGCCAACCGACGAGGCCAACCAGAAAGCCAAATCTCTTTTATCGAATGTCGGTCTGGAAGAACGTTTTCACCACAAACCCTCTCAATTGTCAGGAGGAGAACAGCAAAGGGTAGCGATTGCTCGGGCAGTCGCCAATTCTCCAAAGATTCTTTTAACCGACGAACCGACAGGAAATCTCGATCAGGAAACCGGTCAGCAAATTCTTGAATTGCTGCTGCGCTTAAATGTCGACTACGGCATCACTTTGATTGTAATCACACATAACACGGCATTGGCGGACAGTATGCAGTTCCATTACAAATTGATGGACGGTTTGTTACATCTGCAGACCAACGAGTCCATACAATAAAACTTTCCTTGAAACAACTATGAACTTACTCTACTGGAAACAGTTATTCCGGAATTTAATGTTCAGTCTTCTGCTTTTGTTCGTGGCAGTCCCGCAGGTATATTCCCAAAAATCAATTATTACAGAAATAGAAGTTCAGGGGACCTCTGAATTGGAAACTTCACAAATTCTTTTCAAGCTTGAAAGCCAAATAGGACAACTACTCGACAAACGCAGGATCATTCGTGACATCAAAATGATTTATCAAATGGGACTGTTTCTCAATGTTGAGGTTGAAGCAGAACCGGAAGCAGACGGATATTTGTTACGCTTTGTTGTTACCGAACGTCCGAGGGTGCAGGATATTCGCATCAGCGGGCGTCAAATTCTTTCTGAAGACGAAATTACTGAAAAACTCAAAACGGAGGTTAACGATATTTATGATCCAGTTAAAATCAGCGAAGACGAGACTACGATTCGGGATATGTACCGGAAAAAAGGATATTCTCAAACAAGAGTGAGCGCTGAAATCGAAGAACTTTCAGAAAAAAAATACATCGTTGATTTTAAAATTGAAGAAACACCCAAAGTGTTTTTGACCAACATTTATGTTTCCGGCAATCAACTTTTTACGGAATTGGACATTAAACGTTTCATCACGAGCGCCGAAATTGACTGCTTTTCCTGGGCTACTGAATCCGGGATTTTCCAGGAAGAAAGGGTCAATCAAGATCTTGCTTTGATTGCTCAAAATTATCTCACTGAAGGTTACATCAAAGTTTTTATCGACAAACCGAAAGTGATTTTGTTCCATAATCCTGAATACAGCCGACTCAAGGTGTTTCTCAATATCAAAGAAGGCAAACAGTATTTTACGGGTAAAATTGATATCAGTGGCGACCTGCTCAACAACAAAGAAGAACTGCTTGAATTGCTAAAACTAAAAGAGGGAAATGTTTACAATCCATTTTTGCAAAACCAGGATCGCGCCGCCCTGAATGAAGTCTATCAGGAGCAAGGATATGCTTTCGTGCGGGTAATCCCCCGTACCAAAATTAATGAAAACAATCGGACTGTCAGCGTCACCTATGAAATCATCAAAAATGAAAAAGCATATATCGGCCGCATTGAATTTTCCGGCAATGTCGAGACACGGGATTACGTCATCCGAAGAGAATTTGAAGTGAAGGAAGGAGAACTGTACAACGGGAAAAAGTTAAAAAACAGTCAGGAAAACCTCGAGGGTCTGGGGTTTTTCGAACCTGGTTTTCGTCTGTCTAAAGAAGCGGTTGAAGATGAAGACAATATTTTGGATATTATCGCCTCTCTCAAAGAAACACAAACCGGTACCTTTTCTGCACAACTGGGATTCAGTGAACTTTCTCAATTTTCCGGTGGCTTCTCTTTTTCCAAGGCGAATCTTTTTGGCCGGGGACAGACTTTGCGACTGAATACTCAATTCGCCCCAAGTGCTTCAGAAGGAGCCCAGACGGATTTCAGTCTGACTTTCATCGAACCTCGATTGCTGGGCTCACAAATTTCATCATCCATTGCCTTGTCTCATCAAAATATTTTGAGTACATTGCGTCCTGAGGAAGATCGTATAGAAAATTCCTTTTCCATCTCTGGTGGATTTCCCGTCTATCGGAGATTGCGTTTTTCTACTCGATTCAGCACCGTAGACCGCCTTTTTACTCGTGAGCGATCCAATATTTTTAAACGTTCAATTGCACCATCCCTGGGATACAACACTCAAAATCATCCAACTTTCCCCAGTTCGGGGATCAATACCAGTTTTACTGTCATTCAAACGGGTGGAGATGTTTTAGGAGGCAATACTCAATCTCGAGAATACAATTTTCGCTACAAACATTTTTGGTCTCTCAATGACAACCGGACCTTGATCTTAATGGCTCAAACACGCATCGGTTTTCTGGAAAAAATCGGGCATTCAGAAATTCCAAGCGAAGACCGTTATCGGCTTGGCGGGATCAGCACCGTGAGAGGACACGATTTTGGGCAGATTTCCGGGCCATATTCAGGGTCGGAAGCTCTTCCTCACCAAAAACTACGCACAGTCATTGCTGAGAACGGACAAAGAGAAGTCGACATCATTGATGAGCGGACAAGAGGCTTAAACCCGCAGGAAATTAGAAAATTACAGGGGGGTGGAATTTTTCAGCGAATTTTTAATTTGGAGCTACTTTTTCCCCTTAAAAAAGGGCCGACCAGCAACATGCGGGGTGTAATTTTTTACGATGCAGGAAACATCACTTCTGAATCAGTTCAATATGAATTGCTGGGAGAAAAGAAACCCGGATTTTTCGAACTCCGCAATAGCGCCGGAGGAGGCGTTCGTATCATCACTCCGATTGGCGTCCTGAGGTTTGAGTGGGGGCAAAAGCTGGATCGGCGACAAGGGGAATCTCCGGATAAATTTCACTTCACCATCAGTGGGCTTTTTTGATCGCCATCTTTCAGTATCACATCTTTCTTACAATCATTGATGCGTATTATTGATTTGTTTCATACCGGTTCGCCGGTCTTTTCAATCGAGATTTTTCCTCCTAAAACTGAAGAAGGAATGGAGACTCTCAAGATTCGATTGATGGAATTCAAAAAATCCCACCCCGATTTCATTTCAGTTACCTATGGAGCGGGTGGAGGCACGCGACACAATACCCACGAGTTGGCATCTTATATTAAGAACCAAATGCAGATCGAAGCCTTGGCACATTTAACCTGTGTTTCTCACACAAAAGCAGAAATCAATCTCGTTCTGGATCATCTTGCCCAATCGAAAATTGAAAACATTATGGCTTTGCGGGGGGATCCATTAAAAAATGAGGAACGCTTCCAAAAACCCCAAGATGGTTTTGAATATGCCAGTGAGCTGATAACAGCAATTCGGCAGAGAAAAGAATTCGGGATTGGAGGAGCTGGTTATCCAGAAGGTCATCCGGAAGCTGAAAATATTGAAAAACATTTTGAGCACTTCCTGATTAAAGTGGCAGCGGGAGCGGATTTTATCATCACTCAGCTTTTTCTGGACAATGATTTATTCCTCAAATGGCGGGATCGGGTTCGCTCTCACGGAATCAAAATTCCACTAATTGCTGGTGTAATGCCTCCTTTATCTGCGCAACAAATCACTCGATTTGCTTCAACATGCGGCTGCACTATTCCTGAGCCATTACTGTCAAAATTGAAGCGGTACGAATCAGACACTGAAGCGATGCGTCAGGTTGGATTGGATTTTGCTCAAACGCAAATTGAGGGACTCATTGAGGAAGGAGTGGAGGGAGTTCATCTTTACGCTCTGAACCGATTGCAGGCGGTTCAGCGGCTGGCCCCGATATTCAAAAAAAATGAAACCGCTAGCTAGTGCACTTCGACAAACACCGGCTAGCGCCTTTACTAAATATTACTTCCGTTTTTCAATGGGCATATAAGGTGTTTCAATCGGCCCTGTATAAATTTGTCGGGGACGAGCAATACGACTTTTGGGATCTTCCATCATTTCTTTCCACTGTGCAATCCATCCGGGTAACCTTCCCAATGCGAACATCACCGTAAACATATTGACCGGGATTCCGATTGCACGATAGATAATTCCGCTGTAAAAATCCACATTGGGAAATAGTTTTCGCTCTTTAAAATAATCTTCGGAAAGCGCGCGTTCCTCGAGTTGTTTTGCAATATCCAAAATTGGATCTTCAACCCCCAGTTTTGCCAGAACTCGGTCGCAAGCTCCTTTGATGACTTTTGCTCTCGGATCATAGTTTTTATAGACACGATGACCAAATCCCATCAGACGGAATCCTGATTTCGGATCCTTTGCCATTTCAACAAACTTATTAACATCCCCCCCTTCCGCACGAATGTGCTCCAGCATCTCAATCACTTGTTGATTGGCACCCCCATGCAAAGGTCCCCAGAGTGCTAAAATCCCTGCTGCAACAGACGCATAAACATTGGCATGACTGCTACCCACTCCTCTCACCGTAGAAGTACTGCAGTTTTGCTCATGGTCAGCGTGCAGGATCAGGAGCAAATTGAGTGCATCGACAACATCTTTATCCGGTTCATATTCTTCAGCGGGTACGGCGAACATCATCCGAAGAAAATTTTCACAATATGAAAGTGAATCTCTCGGATAAATAAAAGGTTGTCCAATGGACTTCTTGAAGGAAAATGCAGCAAGCGTGCGGATTTTAGAAAGTAAACGTGCAGCATTTTGTTTCACGTCTCCCAAAGAGGCAGCTCCCGAAGCTTCACTGTAGTATGCGGAAAGAGAAGCAACCATTGCCGAAAGAATTGCCATCGGATGTGCTTCTGAGGAAAAACTTTCGAAAAAATGCCTCATGTCTTCGTGAATCAATGCGTGATGATTTATTTCATTGTGAAAATCATCCAATTCTTTTTGATTCGGCAGTTTTTCATGAATCAGCAAATAGGATACTTCCATAAAGGAAGAATTCTCTGCCAACTGCTCGATTGGAATTCCGCGATAACGCAGGATTCCCTTTTCTCCGTCAAGAAATGTGATTCCGCTTTGACATGCGCCCGTATTCACATAACCGGGATCGAGAGTAATGTGCTTTGTTTGTGATCTCAATTTGCTGATATCTATTGCTTTTTCATTTTCAGAACCAGTCAATACAGGCAGTTCAATCGATTGCCCGTCGGGGAGTGTGAGGACAGCATTTTCAGACATAATTTAACTCCGTTACAATGAGTGAGACCCCAAGCAACAATTTAAGGGTTTTGTTGCCACCGGGCCAATTGAACTAGAATTGCTTTTTGCGCATGAAGGCGATTCTCGGCTTGATCCAACACAACAGACTGCGGCCCATCGAGCACTTCATCAGTGATTTCCAATCCTCGCTCCGCGGGCAGGCAATGCATGACAATCGCCTCTGACTTTGCACGTTCCAAAAGCTTCTGGTTGATTTGAAAATCCTTCAATTGAATAATTTTTCGTTTAGCCTGGTCTTTCTTTCCCATACTTGCCCAAACATCGGTGTACAACACATCTGCATTCTCTACGGCTTCTTCGGCAGAATGTGAAATGCTCACTTCAGAAAGTCCAGCGGACTTCACCCTTTCAAACAAATCCATATCCGGCAAAGAATCAGGAGAGGTCCCGATGGACAAATTCAGGGGAATGCGGGCGGCAAGACAAAGCCAAGAATTCGTCATATTGTTTCCATCCCCCAAATAGGCAATTTTCAACCCTTTCAACTTTTTAAAATGTTCCTGAATGGTCAGAGCATCAGCCATGACCTGGCAGGGATGGTTCCAGTCCGTTAACATATTGACCACCGGGACTTCAGCATATTTACTGAGATCAATCACACTTTGATGTTCAAATGTGCGAATCAAAATACCGTCTACAAAACGGGAAGTGACCTGAGCAACGTCAGGAACCGATTCGCGCTCGCCCAGAACAAAATCGTTGGCGGTCAAATGAATCGCTGCTCCTCCAAGTTGAAAAATTCCAACTTCGAAAGAAACACGGGTGCGCAATGATTCTTTATGAAAAATCATGGCATAGACTTTTTGCTCAAGCAATTTGGGGCATTCCCCCTGTTTCGTCAATTTCTTGAGTTCCAAGGCTAATTCAATGTTGGCTTGAATCTCTTCAGATGTCCAGTCCAATATAGAGATGAAATTCCGTTTCATAAGTTTTTTCACTAGAGGTGGATCATAGGTATTCGGTAACAAAAATGGGAGAATTTAGCAAGGAAGAAACACAGAGCCGAACAGGATGGGTATTCTTATAAGATAGTGGAAAATTGCTTTTGAAAGGATGAAACAAACAACCTCTTGATTCAAAGATTATCGCTCATCATAGGCAAAACACATCACATCACGGATTTCCTGAGCACCTGTGAACAGCATCGCAAGACGATCAATTCCCAGAGCCATACCGGCGCTGGGAGGCATTCCCGAAGCGATGCTTTCCAGGAACGTATGATCCAGTGGAATCGCTACTTTTTCATCAGATTTTCTTTCTTCTAAATTCTTTTCAAATCGAAGCCTCTGCTCGTCAGCATCTGTCAATTCTCCGTAGCCGTTTGCCAGCTCGATTCCTGCGATATACATTTCCATTCTTTCCGCAACTTCCAATCTGTCTCCACGCCTTTGTGCAAAGCTTGCCAAAGGCATCGGCCAATCATAAACCAACAGCGGAACTTCTAGTCCGAGTTGACTTTCAAAACGATCCCACAATCGAAAAAAAACCTGCTCGTATTGATCAGGAACATTCTCAACAAGATCCCTAAAACCTTTGGAAACAGCTAATTCTTTAAATTCCGCTGCGGTTTGAACCGGCTCAATGTCCAGACCCAGATGACGATCAAACAATTCAGCAACAGAACGACGCTCCCATGGACTATTCAGCAAAATTCGAGAAGGTCCGAACTGCAATATATTTTGTTGAACCTGAGAACTGAACCTTGCAAAATGGTCAAAAATTCCTTCCAAGTCACGGACCAGAGAGTTGAGACAATCATAAGCTCGATACCACTCAAGCATAGTGAATTCAGGATTATGGAATCGGCCGACTTCATTGTCTCTGAAACAGGAGGTGATCTGGTAGATTTTTTCGAATCCCCCCACCAGCATTCGTTTCATTTGAAATTCCGGAGAAGTGATCAGAAAATTGTCACCCGCGGCAAACGGATCAAGTTGGTTTTCAGGGCTGGCGGCTTTCACCAGGAGGGGGGTATCGACTTCCAAAAAATCATTTTGATCAAAGTAGGAACGAATAAACCGAATCAATTTGTGGCGTTGTTTCAGGCGATTCATCCGCGGGACCGCGTGGCCCAATTGCCGCCATCGGAATATATCTCCACCAGACTCTGGAGGATCTGCTGAAGAAAACAATGATTCAACACCAGACAAATGACCGTCGGAATCCACATCAAAGGCAATCAAATCTCCTTTGCGGAAAGTAGATTGGCGATCCGCATGAAATTGATAATACTTTTCTTCCAGGAAGACACGGACTAAAAGAGCATCTTCAGTATCATCAATCTCAAAAACCCTTCCAGCATATCGACCTTGGGGAACAAAAGGAAACCGGGAATTGGAGTTGGAAACTTGGTGGGTACGATAGGGGATTTTTCTGGATTGGAATGTCAAGCCTTGACTCGCTCTACATATTCACCGGTACGCGTGTCAATTTTTAAAAGTTCACCCTGTTTGATAAAAAGAGGAACATTGACCGTGTAACCAGTGATCAAGGATGCCGGTTTGGTTGCGCCTGTCACTGTATTGCCTTTTTCCCCGGGAGAAGTTTCTATCACTTCCATCGTCACAAAATTTGGCAATGAAAGCCCAATCGGCTTACCGTTAAAAAACCCAACACTGACGTTCATCTCTTCGAGCAGATAATTGGCTGCATCGCCAATGACTTCGCTACTCAAACTGATTTGTTCATAGTTACTATTATCCATGAAATAAAACTCGCTGCCGTCGTTATAGAGATATTGCATCTCTCGATCTTCCGTATTGGTAGGCTGCAGTTTCTCACCGGTTTTAAATGTACGATCAAGCACCGCCCCGGTAAGAATATTTCTGACTTTAGTCCGGGTAAAAGCTGTCCCCTTTCCTGGTTTAACAAATTGGAACTCTATAATCTGAAAAGGAGTGCCATCGATTTCAATTCTTAATCCTTTTCGAATATCTGATGTTTCGTACAATAGAACCTCGTGTAAAATTTTGTGGAAAAATAACTTCTTTTTGCACCGGCTGATTTATCAGCAAACGGTTTGAAAAACTGTGAGTATATCTTATTCTCTGGACAAACAAAAGAGGATTTCAGAAACACCGTTCAAAGTGCATTGCTATATTCCCATCTCGCTTCGTTTTCGGTCCATGTAGGCACGTGCCTGGAGATTGCTTTTTTGCTTGGTTTTTTCAAGCAGATTTTTTCTTTCTGCTTCAATCTTTTGATATCGCTTGATTGCGTTTTGCCCCATCTTATCGAGCGTTTCACTCAGTTTTCCTGAAATTGACTGACGTGGGGTACCGATCGAATCTGCCGGCCAAAGACCTTCCGCGATACCATTCACATAAATCCGATAAAATTTCGGAGAGATCGTCAGATCAAAATCCCCGAAATTAACCCAGACTTTGAATCTTGGCCTATATTTCCCATCAAGAACAATTTTTAACTGTTCAATCGCAGTTTTAAAAAGATCTCTGCCCTTGCTGCAGTGAAGTCGCAGAAAAAATTGCGGGAATTTCTCGTCATGTGTGATCATGTGCTGAGACGGGATTTTGACTTTGATTTTATCAACATCATACTTCACCACATAGTGATCCCCAAAATTGTCTCGAACAATTAATGAAATAATTCCAAAACGATTCACATTGCACACCATAAAAATGTCGGTGATATAATGAATGTTTTCAAGCAGCTCCTGCGGGCTTACCCGTTGCGGCTGAAAAAAGTCGTGGATCGCAAAAGCAAGGTCCTGAATGTCCTGATGCGTAATTGAATTGCTGGCGACTGGGCTTTTTTGCTGAGACGCCGGTTTTTCGAAGGAAGTCAGATTTTTAGTAGTAAAGCCTACATAACCGCTGAAAACACAACGTGCCAGTCCGTCTACAAGCGACGCACCGAACATTTCCATTTCACTTTCTCCACGACCCCCTCGCGAATCTTGTTTGCTGAGAATGGATTTAAAGATCCAGTTGTCTTCAACCGGATCGAAAATGAGCATTATTTTTTTCCGAGGAATGCTCAAAGACTTTGAAATCGGAAGCGGGACCTGAAAGGGCTTGTTCTTGAAATTGCGTTTGTAATGGTAGTTAAAAATCACATTCTCCAAAGGGTCGCCAGCCAATTTGATCCGTGAATCCAAAATATATTTTTCAATTTCCGGAACAGATGTTTTTCCCTCAAGTTCCTGATATTGGCTGATCATTCCTTCGACAATCTGCCTGATATTACGACGATCTTGTTTCAAATCAAAAAGCTGCTCTTCCTCCATTGCATTGAGCTCTTGTTTCGCACGTGCTTTTTGCAAAATGTTTTCGTCTGCAATCAGAATATCTGAATTGATCACTTTTAAATTTTCCCGAACCTCACTTTTAATGGAATCCGTCAAAAATGTATTTCCCCCGATTCGCGCCAAATATTTGACAATCTTAATCAATGCCTTCTCATTGCCGATTTCAAGGAGCTTTTGCTTGGTCCGGTCCATTGATGCTTGAAACGATGCTTTGAGCTCATTCTCCATCCGATTGCCAATATCGTCATGCCCCTGAGAGAATTTCATCAGATCAATCCGTTCATCCTGGTTGGGGAAAAACTCATCATAAAAAGTCACCAGCGATTTTGAGCGCCAAGTGGCCTTGTTGTCCAACAATACTGCTTTGCATTCATTGTTAAAATTAATAATATCGGTTAAGCGCACATGTTGAGCAAAGCAGAAAATAATTTGTTTGCGAATCTTGGAATCCTCGAACCTGATTAGCATTTCAGTAAATTTGAGCCACCATGGATCCCGCATAAGTTCCGGATAAGCCTTTTCCATCTTTTTAATTTTCTCAACCCAGATTTTGTGGCTTTCCTGTTCTTCCAATTTGTATTTGACGAAATACCGATTTTCCGGATACCAGAGCAATTGAGTCAAACTTGTCGGTTTAAGCTGTTTTTCCATGCAGCAGAGCATCTCTAACCACCAGCAATTCAGCAAAGCTTTAGGCAAATTCCTGTGACTGACTTTCTCACTTTCGCGCAGATAAATAGGAATCGCGTGCGACCAGAGCTTTTCTCTTGGAATGGAAGTTGATCCCCAATTTGACAGTTTTTGAAAGTTAAATGATTCAGATCCTCCCTCTTTGCTCTGACTGATCGACCATTCGCTGGGAGAAAGAATCCCTGTTGAAAGCATCACCTTTAAATCTTCAGGAAGATCAAACGGCATTGGAGAAGATCCTGCCAGTACTACAGCAGGATTCAAAAGAAAATCATTGAGCATCAAAGAGTAGGCCATGCTCCCTTCCGGAGAAACCAAAAAAGGAGTATGTAGTCCTTGCCTTTGGTTTCTGAGAATATTGGTAAACAAATGAACTTCTGTATTCGGATATTTCCGGGTTAGGTATTTTTCGATATTTTGAATTTTGTGATGTAGAGCCACTTCACTGGCCGCTTCAATTCTGGCTGCTTCCAAATCGGAAAATCGATCGATTAAAGTCACCATTCGTGAACGAAAACTTCTATTGAGACTGAGATGGAGCTCTTCCAGTAATTTCGCTTTGTTTGAATCATCGAAATGCTGTCTTTGGGGATCGAATTTACTACAGATATGATCTAAAATTCGTTGCAGGCTGTCTTTTTGCTCCAAGGAGATGCTCTCGGAAGTGAAGATCAGGGACGCTTTGATGATTGGTATGCGCTGTTTGAGTTGAGCCAGATGTTCTAAAAGGGCGGTCGCTTTGATTTTTTCATTGATTTCCGTTGCAGAAATTCCCTTTTTCTTTGCATGCTTCTGAATGATCAGTTGGGCCCCTTTATTTCCCAATTTTTGATCCTTGTAATATTTGGCAAGCCATCCCATGATTTTGTCGTTGTCCAGTTTCTGTGTCGAAAAAGGAAAACAATTGTTAAACAGTTTTTCGGAATCAATAGACCGGAGAAGAGGAAAACATTTTTTTAACTGAGAAAAATATTTTTCCATGAAGGGTAGTTTGGACAGGTCTTGAACCACCTGTCGATAAAGGATCTGACTCTGATCCTGTGGTTTCAAACCGTTGAATACTTTCCAGACTTCAGCTTCAAGCGCTTTTTGATAGGTACTGGGAAAAATTTCTGTGATGATTCCTCGTTCCTCTTCATTCAGCTCCTCACCGAACCTTGCTTTCAGATCAACCACAACTTTCTTTTTCAGAGCACTCCGCTTTTCCTGAGGAAGTATTTTTTCCAAAAAATTATGTTGGAGATTGTGAAGCAGGAGGGTCCAAAGCGATAGAAAAAAATCTGCATCATTCCACCGATGTTCAAATTGAGGACTCGTATTAAAAATGACCTGCAGATCCATATCGGAATCTGGCTTGTGACCTATTCCTCCCAAGCTGCCGATGGTGGTCATGGCGTGGATGAAGGGTTGAGAATGGGTCCCGGATTGAGCAGCAATTTCAGAATATTCGCTTTGCAGAAAACTCTTCATCCCCTGAATGTTTTTCTCTGAATTTCCTCCAATCATTTCTCCAGGTAAAAACCGGTCAATCCCCGCAACTCCTGTCAAAGCGTTTTCCGTGAAAACGGGGTAAACATGCTTTTCCAAAATAGGGTTTCCTTTGGCGTCAAAACCCTGAGTATCTGACAATTCAAACGGGGGGTGCCCCACAGGATTGATATCGCACAAAAACAAACATTCAAAAATTGTTTTGTGCATTTCCTCATCGGCTAAGTCAACCAGGCTCTGAACTCGTGCCCGGTTGATTGTGCCCATCGATTCAAATTCTTTCAATGCATATTCTTTGAATTTGTCCAGAGCTTCCTTGTTGTAAGAAGAAGCAAGGTAATCACTGATGGTGTACTTTTGCAGAGAATCCAGGAACTCTTTTAAAAACTTTTCTACAGATTCATTCCAAGGATTGGCCTTCAACGTTTGGAAAAGTTCTACCAGCCGATCCCACTGCTGTGAATACTGAGGATGCCGTTCTGGGGCAGGGGGTTCATTGGCGACAGGAGTCGTCTCAACGGGAGGAGGAGCAGGTTTAGCCTGACTCAATAAATTTTTAAATTTGCCGAGCATTCAGTAATTTAAAAGCGGATATCAAGAATTTTGAATCACAGATTTGGAGAAAAATTTTTAATCGATTAATAGATCACAAATGCCAGGATTGTCAATGCTGAATCTTTTCCAAAAACGATTATTTCCTTTTCAAACAATGACGTTGCTCAGCAGAAACGGGAAGGCGACAAAAAGAATTTTGACATTGCTGTCGAAAAAATTCAGCGGGGGATTGCCAGGATGTGCTGATTGTAGGGTGCAGGAAAAATAAAAAAAAATGCTCGGTCTATATTCTTAAGATATTGTTCGCTCAAATCCAAAGCAATGAACACAGAAGACACACCCTTTTCATTTTTCTTCCCCCCTTTCTTAGCAATATAATACTGTACCCCTTCTTTCTGCATCATCTTGATAATAAAGCACGAAAATTGCTGATAGGGCTTGATCGGTTTATAATCTTTCAAAGAAAAAATTTCATAACGATAAGAGGGAATTATTTCCAGTTTTTTGACAAATATTTTCGCTTCGGCAACCTGAAGTTTGACTCCCTGGGCATTCATTGCGTTCCATTTCATTTCATCCCACTTGATATTCGGAACGTGCTCCAGGGGCAGTTCCTCCTGCTCGTCTTCGTATGTGAATGGAAAGATAAAGGGCATCGTCTGCATTCCCATTCCCAATTCCTGATCATCCGTCAGAGCAGGATAATCTGTTTCCAAAGCAAATTTCGCTTTTTCTTCCTTCGGGGGTTCAGGCTCAATAACTTCATCTTTTGCCAGAACCTCCTCCATGTTCACTTCATCTTTGGTCTGAACGTGTTCACTGAATTTAGACAAATTCTCCTGAAGATCCTCTTTTCCTTTGTCACCCAGTTCAAATTTTTTCGCCAGACTATTGATGGCATATTCAATCAGAATCAAGAACATTTCCTGTTGAAACTGACCAGGCACGTCCAATGGAATGATCGGATATTTTTTATTAATCTGATACGCCACCCTCAATCGATTGACAAATGATCTCTCCACCTTGGAGTGTTTCAGGCTTTCTAAAAAACCAGGACGTTCCTCGCAAACCCGATTCAGGATAAAGGAACTGTAGGTTCGAATTTCCCGACACTGCGATGACAGTCCTCGAAGCGGATAGATTGCGTTAATCATGCTGACTTTATTCGCCTTTTTAATCCGAATCAGTTCGGCCCATTCAAAAGGCAGTTTTCCTGGTGGTCTCCGAAATTGGACCGGGAGATGTCCTCCGTGCCGGATTGTTGTCACATTAACAATAGTTTTCCAGGTATTGATAATTTTCTTAAAAGCAATCAGCGCCGATTTGTCCAAACTCATCCATGAATGCTGAACGTCCTTTTTCTCAAACGCGATCTGAAGATCCTGCAGATTCTCCCTAATTTCTTTTAAAACCGACTCCGCAAGCAGCAAATAGTTGTCTCGGTTTTTTTTATCCATCACCATTCGAAAGATCACCGATTCATACAGGTAAATCAGATGTTCGAGAAGTCCGAAATCCCCTTTTTTCTTTTCCAGTTCCGTTGCGTACTCCGCTTCCTCCTGATACCACTTCAGCAAGTTCCCTTTTCCTGCAATTTCGGAGAGAAAAGGCACCACATAGTAAAGTAAACGATGTTTCTTAAAAGGAATTCTTTCAAAAGTACTAAACAATGGATCTTTGTTTCCTGAAAGATGAGAAAGTGTCTTCAGCAGGGTTAAGGCCATCAAACGTGTCTCAAAGGAAATGTCAACTGCAACTGAAAGAAACTTTACTGTCTCATTCTCATAAACAATGATTTCTTCAGGAGTGAGAATCCTCGACACAGATTCAGGAAGAGTAATGACTTCTTCCTTTTGCTCAACTTCTTCAATACTCAATGTTTCTGGTTTTTTCACTTTATACTCCCAATTTCGAGAACCATTTGCTTACTGTACATACCGCCTACTCAAACAAATTTCTAGATGAAAAAGGTTTCTGCTTCTTCAGGAATCCATGAAAAACTCAGCCTTCTCAGCAGAACTGTATGCTATTTTTACAGAAACAAATACAAATCTGAAAATCTTTTTATGAATATTTTTAGGAATTGGAGAGGAAATCTGATCCTCCGGGAATATTAGGAATACTCAATCCCCGAAGAAATTATTTTTTTGTTTTGGTGAAGTCGCTGAGTCTTTCCAGTAGTCCGGCAGATTGCTTTCCAAGCAGAGGAGCTAAGGAACTCAATTTGGTTCTGAGCAGGCTACCGAGAATTTGACGTTTTATTTTGACTTCCGGATATACCAGTTTTTCAGCAGAGACCACATTGGTGTCGTTGACATCAGCCGGCCTCAAAATACCCTGGACCGTCGTGACATAGCGGACTTGATTGCGTTGCCGGTGATCGACTTTACGACCGCGAACCACCATATTGCCATTGGGCAGCACCCGGATCACTTCTGCAGAAATGGTGTCAAGATTTCTTAATATTTCGTTTTGCTCTTCTTCCAGTGTATCTCTTAGAGACAAAGCTTCCAAGGCTGCACTGGCTTTTTGAATATCGGTTGTCGCTGTTTCAGGGGCCTTCTCTTTGGGAGGAGGAACAAAAACAATTTCTTTCACTGCATTGATCGTTAACAAATCATGACGAAAACGCGCGCGATGGTCCCTCAATAAATTTCCAAAAGACGATTCATTTCTCCAAAGTGATCCTTCATACAAGTTTCGTTGTGTGGAAATGCGCGGACGTCTTTGGTATTTTGCCCGGTTGGCAGGAGATTTGCTGACATTGGTCGGTTTTTGGGGAGGAGGCGCTTTTTGGAGAAGATTGCACCCTCCCAATCCGGTGCCGATGACAAGAATAAATATAAGGGTACCCAAAGAAATGAATTTCATCCTGTTCATTAGAGATCTTCTCTTTTACAAAGCGAATCGATTAAATCAATTAACTTGAACAAAGTTTTTGTTTTTTACTATAGCTTGAAGCAATGCTTTACTAACCGTATTGCGCACTGAAATCCGTTCTCCAAGTCGTCCTTTGTGCATGGCAATTCCGGGTGCGGTCAGGCGTAGATTTGGGGTTTCATATACGATCATCACCTGATCCCCGGAATTGATAATCGGAGCTGTGGTCACCGTGTTTTTATGGAGCACCTCGTTGGGGTTGATTGAACGTTTTGCAATCTTGCCGACCAGCGTTGATTTATCAAGAACATAGTTTGTTGGCAGCCGATCTACGTTCTTTCTGATTTTTGTCAAATCAGCGTCTTGAATCAGGTGATCCCGTTTTATTGTATCTTTGGCAACATATACATCTTTATAAATTTTCACATAGACCCGAATGGGAACTTTTTTGATCAGTTTCTGATCAATTTTAAATTCGACAACGTAATTTCGGTATCCTCCTTCTTTTTTGTATTTTCCACGAAGCTTCACCTCAAATGACAACGTTCCCCTCGGCAGAAAAACATCGCGACTTTGAGAAACAAGCTTCGTTTTAAAATCATTCCCTTCCATTTCTGAGGCAACATGATTGAGAACCGCCTGATCGATATCATCCCCGCTTACCCGCAAGGCAGAACGTCGCACTGTCGTTTTATTCGTTCCTCCAAAAGCCAGTTTCTCTGAATGAATGTAGGGACGGAGCTTTGTAATAATCAATGATCGGTTGATGACAATAGAACCGCCCGGCAGGGGTGAGCGCCCCATAACGACATTGGCCAGTTTTTCCAGAAATACTGGATCTGCCCCTTCCACGTTGGCGATCTCTGCCAATGTATAATCGGATTTTTCAACAATACTTTCTTCAGAAAGAAAAATTTGTACCTGTTCATAGTCATTGACAAGATTTGAGTTCGAAGCAGCCAATGCCGTGGATGCAGAAAGCAAGGCCCACATTCCTCCCCAGGATATCATTTTTCTCAAGAATCGCATCGTCTTTTCTCTATAAATTATTGAGTTAGATTGTTGACCGCCTGCAGCATTTGATCAGAAGTTTGAATCGCTTTGGAATTGACCTCATAGGCTCGCTGAGCCGTGATCATATTCACCATCTCTTCAACGACCGAAACGTTCGAACCTTCCAAAAATCCCTGATTGAGCGATCCCATTCCTTCGACCCCGGGATCTTGAACATCAACTTGACCTGAGGAAGGGGAGGTGACATACAGGTTTTTCCCTATGGGCGTCAATCCTGCCGGATTGGGAAAACGTGCCAATTGAATAGTTCCAGCAGATTCAGGGATGTTCACATCGCTCAAAAATACATTCACATTGCCGTCCAAACCGATCTCAATTTTCCGGGTGTTCTGTGGAATGATCACTTCTGGATCCATCGGCATGCCGTCATTGGTCACCAAACGCCCCTGTCCATCAATATTAAAATGTCCGGAACGGGAATAGGCGATTGCACCATTGGGTTGCAGGATCATAAAAAAACCCGGTCCATCGATGCTGAGATCCAATTGGTTGCCCGTCGATTTCATATTTCCCTGAGTGTGAATCTTTTCTGTCGTGACATGCTTGGTACCGTGACCAACATGAATCCCAACCGGCACTTGGGTGGATTGGGAGGAGCGTGTTCCGGCAAGTTTTTCATTGTGATAGAGCAGATCCTGAAAATGATTACGGCTCTTTTTGAAACCGTCGGTATTCACGTTGGCCAGATTGTTTGAAATGGTATCAATTTGCCGCTGTTGGGCTTTCATCCCTGTTGCCGCGGTAAACAATGAACGCATCATGGTTCTCTCCTAAAAAATAGTTTCAATATAAAAATCTGGATCACCCAATTCGAGAAATTGAAATCGCTTTTTCATCAAGACGATCAATGGTGGTCATTGCTTTTCGCACAGATTCATAGGTTCGATTGCCGTCAATCATCTTAACCATTCCGGTGATCGTGTTGACATTCGATTCTTCAATCATGCCCTGCCGCACTTTTATCTCATCGGAAGGCACCGGCACATTGTCGCTGCTGATCGGAGCATAAAATGATTTTCCCAATTTTTGAAGACTGGCAGGATCTCGGAAACGAACAAGGCGCAACTTGTCGATAGCAGCACCATCCACTTCCACTCCTCCATCCTCATTGATTTTGATATCGGTTCCCTGAACAACAATTGGTCCTTTTTCTCCTAAAAGCGGATAGCCATCACTGGTCACAATTGTTCCATTCATATCCATAGTAAATTGACCGGTTCTGCTATAACGATTTCCCTGAGGGGTTGCTACCGTGAAAAAACCCTCGTTGCCTATCGCGATATCCAGCGGATTGTCAGTAAAACGCATTGGACCCGTTGAGAAATCTTTTCCAATTCCATCGACGATTACGGAAGATTTATCCATCCCCACATACAAATCGAGGTTTTCGTGACTCTGAAAAAGCTCCTCTCCGGATTCAGGCACCACACGATTTGCGGTGGAGAGCACTTCACGAAAAGTGAGGTGATCTTCTTTGTATCCTGCCGTATCCACGTTAGTCAGGTTGTTCGTATTGATTTCCATTTTTCGCTCCAGAGCTTTTCCTGCGGAAACCAAATTGTAGATACCACTCATTGAGTTCTCCTTTTTATTGAACTGTTGGGTTGGTTTCTGGAAAGAAAAGCAAGCGACGTACCAAGGTCTTTTTCGGGCTATTTTATTATTTTCAACATGTCTTCAATCTTGGTCGTTTTTTGACGGGGTTTTCCCTTTTTTGCTCCTTCATCGATTTCATGCTGATCCAATCGCTTCCAGCCCTCAAAAGTGACATATTCAATTTTTTTTGATTTAAGCCATGCTTCTATTGATTCTCTTTTGAGTTCTTCCGGGGCTTCTGCGGTCTGCCCTCGAAAATCTTCCAGCAAATGTTGGGTGGTTTCAATGGCATCAGGCTTGTTCGTGCCAATCACACCCGTCGGTCCTCTCTTCGCCCAGCCCACAACATATTCGCGTGAGCAGATCTCCTTTGTCCGTTCATCCACGACCCGACCATTGTGATTCGGAATGATTCCCTCTCTTTCGTCAAATGATACACCGGGAAGCGCGACTCCTTTGTACCCAATTGACCGCAAGACGAGTCCCACTGGCAATTCTTCAATGATGCCGGTCTCCTCCGCCT
This sequence comes from SAR324 cluster bacterium, assembly GCA_015231825.1. GTDB lineage: Bacteria > SAR324 > SAR324 > SAR324 > NAC60-12 > JADGAV01. Next base: position 59,973 of record JADGAV010000009.1, on the reverse strand, counting down.
TGATTCTGCCTCCTTCCCCCTCCACCAGTTTATTTTTTACAAGCTTAATTCCAGAAACTCGTTCATTGCTGCCATATATTTCCAGGGGAGAATACTGAAACATCAAATGGAGCTGCCTCGGTTTTCCTTCAGGCTCAGTCCCGGCGATCCTTTGCAGGATTTCCATGGTCCGCACCGTATCTCGGTTTTTAGTCGTATCCAAAAAGCGCTGGCTCGCACCATCCAGTTTTAAAACCTCTGGATCAACAATCACTTCTGTTTGTTCCAGTTCAAGCATTTCTTTTGCTTCCGGAGAAGTAAATGCCGCTTGTACCGGACCGCGTCGGCCGATCACATAAATGTTTTTGACTCGACTGTTTTTAAGAGCTTCCAGCGCATAATCGGCGATGTCGGTTGAGGCGAGTTCTTCCGGAGTTTTGGCAAGGATTCGCGCGACATCAATCGCCACATTTCCCATTCCAATGATCGCCACTTTTTCGACAGAAAAATCAAATTGAGCATCCAAATAATCTGGATGCCCGTTGTACCAACCAACAAATTCTGTTGCGGAATAGCTCCCAATCAGTTGTTCTCCCGGAATTCCCATTTGACGATCTGATTTTGCTCCAACCGCATATACAATACAATCAAAGTGTTTGAGAATTTCCTCTCTGGAGATGTCGGTCCCAAAATTAACATTTCCCCAAAAACGAAACTGCGGGAGCGATGCAATCCTCTCATATATTTTGGTGACATTTTTTATCCTCTGATGGTCCGGTGCAACACCTCCCCGCACCAGACCATACGGGGTTGGCAGACGATCAAACATATCCACCTGAACATTCAACTCGGTTCGATTCAGTAGATCTCCAGCTGCATAAAAAGCAGACGGTCCTGAACCAATAATTGCGACGCTTAGAGGACGATTTTCGCTTCCTATTTGGTATTTCATTGTGAACTCCTTGGCTTGAGGGAAAACTGAATCAGACAACTACGGAGAATAGAAGATCGGAGGGAAAGAAATTAAGGGGACAGATTTATTTTTTAAAAAAATAAATCTGTCCCCTTATTGTTAATTAAGCACAACTTTCTGCTAAGCCGGCCAGGTGATGCTGGTATCCTTGAGGGCCATTTTCCTGCCAGCTGTGCAGCAGGGCAGACCCGACAATCGCAATTTCCACTTTTCCATGCAACTGTTGAATATCTGCTGCTTCAGACAAACCGAATCCGAGGGCCAGAGGCAAATCAGAAATCTCGCGACAGCGTGAAATAAAGCCGTCCTGTGACTGATCCAATGTGGTCTTGGTACCGGTAACTCCTTTCCGGGCAGCACAGTACAAAAATCCAGAACCATGCGCAAGCACCTGACGAAGACGTTCCGGCGTATTTGTTGGCGCACAGACAAGAATGGGAGACAGTTCATATTGCCGGCTGTATTCAAATAAATCCCCAAATTCCTCTACCGGCAGATCGGGTAAAATAAACCCGCAGCTCTCATTCTTGTGCAGTTCTCTGCAAAACTCATGATGCCCCATCACAAAAACCGGATTATAATACCCCATCATCAGAATTTTAAAATCAAATGCTGCCGTTGCCTTTCTCATAAACTCAAAGTAATCATCGCGCCTTATTCCATTTTTAAGCGCCTGCTGATTGGCTTTCACAAAAAGCGGTCCATCTGCACTCGGCTCAGTGAATGGCATTTGCAATTCGACCAGATCGACACCCGATTGCTGCATCATCTCCAGCATGGTCCAATTGTCGTCGAGCGAAGGATAACCGACAACAACATGGGTCATCAACAAAATTTGTTTCTGCTGCAACCGTTCTCGGATATAATTTGTGAGATTCATAGGTTTTCTACTTTCTTTTTTAAAAATTGATTCCATTTTTCGTCACCAATGGCTTCGGCAATATTAAAAATGTCTTTGTCTCCCCGGCCTGAAAGATTCACCAAAATGATTTCATCCTGTTTCATTTTGGGGGCCTCACGAATTACCGCTGCCAAAGCATGACTGCTCTCGAGCGCTGGAATAATTCCTTCCTTCCGAATGAGCAGTTTAGCAGCATCAATGACTTCTTCATCAACTGCGCTTTCAAAACGAACCCGCTTTTGGTCGTGTAAATAACTGAGAATTGGACCAACCCCGATATAATCCAATCCTGCGGCGACAGAATGCGTCTCGATCATCTGTCCTTCATCATCCTGGAGAAAATAGGTCTTGTATCCTTGCGCGACTCCTGGTGTTCCCCCCTGCAGTCGAGCTGCATGCAAACCGGAATCGATTCCCTTCCCTCCTGCCTCGACTCCTACCAACTCCACTTGCTGTGCATCAAGAAACGGCAAAAAGATACCGCTGGCATTGGATCCGCCGCCGACGCAGGCATAAATATGATCCGGCAGGCGTCCCGTGATCTTTTTCATTTGTTCGTAGCTTTCCTGACCAATAATGGATTGAAAATAGGAGACCATTTGAGGAAACGGATGAGGACCGCAGACGGTGCCAAGCACGTAGTGAGTCGATTCCATGGTAGCAGCCCAATCCCGATTTGCTTGATTTATTGCATCTTTGAGAGTGGCGGTTCCATCCGTGACTGGAATCACTTCGGCCCCCAGCTGCTCCATCCAAAAAACATTGGGACGTTGACGTTCCACATCAACTTCACCCATGTAGACCGTGCATTCCAAGCCAAAACGAGCCGCCATCGTTGCAGTGGCAACTCCATGCTGACCAGCACCGGTTTCTGCAATCACACGAGGTTTTCCCATGCGTTTGACAAGCAGTCCCTGTCCCATTACATTGTTCGCTTTATGAGCCCCTGTATGATTCAAATCCTCCCTTTTGCAATATATTTTTGCACCACCCAGCAACTTTGTCAGGTTCTCTAAAGGTGTTACCGGGGTTGGGCGGCATGAGTAGCTTTGCATCACATCCACATACTGTCGCCAGAATGAAGGATCGGCTTGAGCCTCTTGAAAGGCAAGGACTAACTCGTCAAGGGTTGTCTTCAAAATTTCCGGAATAAAAGTTCCTCCGTAAGGCCCGTAGTAGCCCGGTCGATCAAATTCAAATAATTCCTTTAACATAAAACTAAATGGATAAAAGTGTGAATGATAATCAATTTGAAATGATGGAAGCTTTTAACAAAATATTTCGTTTAAGTCGAGTTTCATGAAAGCCATGATAGACAATGACAGCAAAAAATATATTGATTCTTCGAACTTCTTTAATTTATCCTGTAGCGTGAGTTGTAAGTCCTGGAATCGCGACTTCCTCGATTTAATTCGCTTCTCTAAAGGGAGAATCGTCAATTCCCTTATCAAAATAAAGAATATCCATTAAACCAATTTATGAAATTTACAAATGTCCGCTGAAGAGTATTGGATGGATATTGAGGGTGTTGAGGAAGAGGATTCTCATCCTGAACATCACGATTACATGAATGTCGCGGAAGCTTATTTTGATTACCTGGCAAAGCAGATATCTGCCTCAGGAAAGGGCGCTGAATCTGAAGGAATAGAAACCCATGAAGGGTTTGTTTTTGATGAAGCGAGTATTAAGGAAGCCTTAATCCTATCTAAAAATTTGCAGGCTTATCTGGAAAGCCTTTCTGAAGGGGAGTTCAAGAAAGTCCAAAAAGCCTCTCCCTTCTACAGTCATCCGCAGGAGATGTTCGAACAGATTAAAATCTTGTTCACCGGAGGGGTTAAAGCAAAAGAAGAAATCACACGCATCTATGCTGCTAGAGCAATTGGAACCTACAAGGTCATCAGGTCCATTCTCAATACCAGTGGATTATTTGATGAACTAGCTCCGGAAAAGGCGGAGCTAGTGCGTCAGGAGCTTAAAAAAAAGGCGGAGGAGACATTAAAAAGGGTCATGAAAATGATCCCCCGAAGCACTTTGGAATCCGTACCAAAAGATCAAAATCTTTTAACAGGCCTGAAACAAATTCTTTCCAGAAGCGAGCCATTGTTTCATGGTGAACACCCATATGGGCTGATCACAAAACGATTTCGGGAGCTAATTTTTTGGATGAAAGCCACCCCTGGACTGCTCACTTACCTCGAGTGGAAACAGAAATATCTCACATACTGGCTGCACTCGGAACTATATCGCGTCGATGTTGAAAATTTGGCAACTCATCAATACCAGCAGCCGCTCTATAACCTGATTAAGATTCAAAACTACAAAAAGTTGGGGACTTTATTTGCTGAATTGGAACAAAAAGAACGCCAGTATCATGAAACTTATGATTTGAAACCAGCTCATTTAAAAAGCTTCGGCTCTCCTGAAGAATTTACAAGCAGGGATTCCGCAAAATCAGGGGCAATGAAACGAGCCCGAAAAGCAGAAAGTGACTTACTGACTTCATTGACGCTCAATCAAATCTGTACTCTTTCCGTGGCTGTCCACGCCCAGATTGTCAAAGCAAATCGTAAAAATGAACTGCCAGGAATTCTGCCTTCCGGAGTCAATAGCCGTACCCTTGATTGGGATACGGAAGAAAAAGTGGACAAAAAATATATGGCGGAAACCGTCAACGTCCAGGTTGAAATTGCGCAATCCGACATCAAACAAGGGCGCTTTATGAAATCTTTAGGGAAGATTTCCAAAAAACTGCCGCTTTTGCCCAGAAAGAAAAAAGCGGAATAACAAAATTTCGAATACTGAGCATTATGTTTGGTCTATTTAAAAAGAAAGCCACTGCTGGATACCGTCACACTACAAAGCGCAAAGATTGGGAAAATGTGATGGATGAATTATATGGCGGAGTGATTGGAAAATTCAGGAATGGATTGGCAGTTATCTCCAACACTGCCAAGCAAGGGACTGATTCCCAGGGAGAGCTGATTGATAAGCTCAGCATACGCATGAAATCAGGTTTAGATACTGACCTCCGTTCAATGATCCAAGATCTGGAGCGTGAAAACTTTGACAAAATTTTTAAACTCACTCAAAAACAGAGCGGTACCGACATCTATTCGATAAAAAACCTCGGTTTACCCAACAAATGTTTGGTTTTTCCAGTGCAAAGCGACCTCTCTTCGAGCAAAAAAGCACTGCTGGTCTTTGAAGGCCCCTTTGTCCAGGAACGACTGACTAAAACACTGGAAGGCATCAATGAGATTCTAGATCATGCAGTGAAAAGTCCCTCAAAGAAACACGATCCCGTTCTCACTCCTTCAGGGAAGATCCCGCCAACGATTGCAAAACGTGATATCCATAAAACCGATATTCAAATCATCAAAACCAGACTGACTTACCTTGAAGACTCAGATACGCTCAGCAACGAGCAAAAGGAGGAAATGAAAAACCTCAAAGAGTTCATCGAACAAAAATTAAAAGATTCTTTCCGATAGGGAAAATGCAATTGAGAGCAAAGCGTCAGCGGAGAATTTGTTTTTTAAAACACTAAATCGCCAGATACTCTTCTCTCAGTTCCTTGTTGTCCAATACTTCCTGCGCACTGCCGTCAAATGCAACAAGCCCCGTGTCTAAGATAATCGCACGGTCAGCCAACTTCAAGGCAGCCACTGCATTCTGCTCCACGATGATCGTTGTGATCCCCAGTTTCTTGACTTCCAGGAGGATTCTTTCAATCTCGCGAACAATGATAGGCGCCAAGCCCTCATAAGGTTCATCAAGAAGAAGGAGTTTTAAATCCCTGGCCAGGGCACGGGCAACAGCGAGCATCTGCTGTTCACCTCCGGAAAGCGTGGTGGCCTGTTGTTTGCGCCGTTCGGCAAGTCGGGGAAAATGCTCATAGATCTGTTCAAATGACCATCCGATCGGTTTCGCAATTTGGGCAAGAATCAGGTTTTCTTCCACCGTGGCACCACCGATAATCCGACGATCCTCCGGAACCAGCTGGACCCCGATTTGTGCCGCTTGATGGGCCTCCAATTGATGCAGGGGCATTCCATTCAAAACGATTTTCCCTTTTTTCAAAAACGGTTCGTGGGCGCGGGCAATGGTTCGCAGTGTTGATGTTTTTCCAGCGCCATTCCGTCCTAGCAACGCAACGATTTCCCTTTCTGCAATTTCAAATGAAACTCCCTGAACAATGTAGCTTTCTCCATAATATGAATGGATATCCTGTACGCTAAAAAACGCATTTGAGTCAGGTTTTTGTATCATCTCACTCATGCATGTTCCTTTCCCAAGTATGCTTCAATCACAGCAGGATTGCCCCGCACATGATCAGGAATCCCTTCAGCGATCACCTGCCCCTGGGACAACACGGTAATGGTATCAGACAAAGCAAAAACAACATTCATATCATGCTCCACAATCACAATCGTCATATTCTTTTTAGAAATACTGCGAAGCAGTTCAATGGTGGATTCGGTTTCGTGTCTCGCCATTCCGGCAGTTGGTTCATCCAAAAGCAAGAGTGAAGGTTTATGGGCCAGGCAAATTGCCAGTTCCAAACGACGTTTATCACCTCGAGAAAGAAATCGGGCCTCCGATCTGATTTTGTGCTGGAGCCCCACCTGCTCCAGGATTTCTATTGCAAAATTGGCGACGGATTGAGCATGGCGGCGCGACTCCAGCAAATTAAACTTATAGGCTCCATCACGGGACGCAAAAACAGCAGCCATCACATTTTCCAGGAGCACCATTTCCGGAAAAATGGCTGGAGTTTGAAAAACCCGGGCGATGCCGAGCTGATTGATCTTGTGCGGAGTGATGTTTAAAAGCGGTCTGTCTTTGAATACGACAGAACCTTCGTTTGGTTCAATCTGTCCAGTCAGCACATTGAGCAGAGTAGACTTCCCTGCACCGTTTGGCCCGATCAACGAGTGCGTTGTTCCTGCCTCAACAGAAATATTGACTTTGAAAAGTGCCTGTAATCCGCCAAAATGTTTTGAAATATTGTTGACTACTAAAATTGCCATGGACTGTTCTCGTTCTTTCTGATTATGCCTGATTCTTTTTTACCCAATGACGCATCATTCTCTTATAGCCGTCTACAAATCCTCCAGGAAGATAAACGACAATTGCCATAAACATGATTCCTAATGCCAGCAACCATTGCTCTTCTAAAAAAACGGACGCCACATTCTCAAAATAGAGCATGAATGCTGCCCCGATCATTGGACCAAAGAGCGTCCCTACACCTCCCATCACGGACATGATCACTAAAGTACCCGAGGTTTTCCATTCCAAAAACTCAGTTGCAACGTAGGGTTCATAAATGACCATCAGCGATCCCGCAACGGCAGCATAGATCGAGCTGAGCACAAAGGCAGAGTTTTTATAAAATTGGACATTGATACCGATGTACTCGAGTCGAGTCTGGTTGGATTTGAGCGACTTCAACATAAGGCCAAAGGGAGACCGGGTAATTCTTCTTGCCAGGTAAAAGCCGATAATCAAAAAAATGGCACAAAGGTAAAAAACATTGCTCCCTTGCATTTTCTCCCCGAACAAAGTTGGAGTCGGTAGTCCGGTCAGCCCATTTTCCCCGCCTGTTAAACCTGAAAATATAGAAACCGCTGCGGTGTGAAACATTTCGCCAAAAGCGAGTGTTAAAACACTAAAATAGATCCCCGTCCTCCTCAGAGTGAGAAAACCAATAATCACTGCTGCAATTGTTGAAACCACCACACCAACAATCATTGCTTCAATAATATTTGAGGAATAATGCAGCAGCATCAAACCTGTGGCATAGGCTGAAATCCCAAAAAAAGCCGCATGACCAAAAGAAAGGTAGCCAGTAATCAGCAGCAAATCAAATCCGAGAGCGAAAATTGCCCAAATAATGATTTTTGTATCCAACCCTGCATAGCCTCCTGTATACTCAAACCAAAATGGAAAGGTCAGTACAATTAAAGCGAAAACTGTCAAATGAATGGTGCCTCTGTTAATAATGCCCATCAGTCCAACACTCCTTTCTTTCCAAGCAACCCGCGAGGCATAAACAACAATACAACCACTGCGACGATATAAACTACGATTGCTTGTAGTCCTGCAAAACTAACGGTAAAACTCTGCGCCATTCCCAAGAGAAAACTTGCCAGGACGGCCCCGGGCAAAGACCCCATCCCTCCAATCACGACAACCAAAAATGAAGGGACCAGATAAAACATGCCCAGCCCCGGATCAACGTTGGTCACGGGTCCTGCAAATACTCCGGCAAGACCAGCAATCATCGATCCCAATCCAAAAACAAGAGTGAATCGCCGCGTGATGTTGATACCGAGAAAACTTAATATTTCAGAATCGTTCATTCCGGCGCGAATAACCATTCCGAACCGGGTGAACTGCAAGAGGGCAAAAAGGGCAATCACTGTGAAAAATGAAACCGTGATCAGAATAAATCGCCATTTGGGGTAAGCAACAAAACCATCCAAAAATGGAACATACTCATGCAGTTTCAGAATTCCTCTCCCCCATGCCGGCATTTTAAAAGGAATATTATTGGAACCGAAAATCCACTTCAAAGTCTCCTGAATCACAATAGCAAATCCGAAAGTCACCAATATCTGATCCGTGTGTGGACGGTCGTAAAAAAAACGCACAATGAATCGTTCCATCAAAACACCGAAAAAAAATAAAAAGGGAGGAACAATTATAATTGCAGCAACAAACCCATAATTTCCTGAAATAATCACGGCGGAAAATGCGCCGAGCATAAAAAGAGCACCATGGGTGAAATTCACCACGCCCAAAGTACCAAATATGAGAGTCAAACCAAGAGCGATCAGGACATAGATCGCGCCCAGTTGCAACCCCGTGACGATTTGTAAAAAGATTTGATTGACCATAGGTGGGGACCTGTTCGGGTACGTACGAAAAAGGTTTCGCTTTTTGATTTTCGGGAGTGACGCCTCACTCAAAAATTTTCAATACCTGAAAAAAGACCCTGCCATCACCCATCAGCAACGTATCGGGGGAGGGCAAGGTCGATTGTACTATCAAATTGAAAGGATGAAAATCTAGGCCGGCTCGTAAGGGCCCAGTTCTCCTGGAAAAGTATCAACTGGATAAACGGTATCTTCCCGCTTCACCTTGCTGACAATTTCCAGCAAATCATATTTTCCTTTGAGTTGAGAGGGGGATTTTCCCTTCACAACCAGCATGTCTTTGAAGCACTGATGATCTTCGGCACGGTATAGTGTTTTACCGGGACCGGTTCCTGCAAATTCATGTCCTTCCAGCGCTTTAATTACTGCCGGCGGATAAAAAGTTCCCGCGCGCTCAACGGCATCAGAATAGATGATCGTCTGCACATAACAGGTTTGAGCTGCCTGAGAAGGCGGGAATCCATATTCTTTTTCAAAGGTTTCAACAAACGCTTTGGATCCGGGATCGTCATCTTTCTGCGTCCAGTTCCACGCCGTGGTTCCCAAAACACCTTCAATGTTTTTCTGACCTGCACCTTTGGCCATCAAACGGCTGTACAACGGGACCACAATTTCCATGTTCTTACCGTTTTTCTGCATTTCCTTGAAGCCAAATTCGACGGCGTTGGTCAAAGAATTGTTCATGTTTTTCCCATAGTGATTGAGAATGAGAACATCGGCATCAGAATTCAAAATAGGAGTCAGGAACTGAGAAAAATCAGTGGTTTTCACCGGAGTCATGATATTGTCCACGGTGGTCCAACCTTCTTTTTCTGTAAAGTCCTTCATTGATTGGTACTGAGTATGCCCCCAAGTGTAGTCTGCAGTCAAATGAAAGGCACGACGATCTTTTCCGTATTCTTTTGACAATATAGGAGCCAGGGCTTTTCCAGTCATATAGGCATTGAAAAAATGACGAAAACCATAGCGTCGCTTGTCTTTTCCAGTCGTATCGTTTGAATGAGTCAAACCGCACATAAAGATCACACCCAGTTCCTGAGCAAGATATTGTTGAGCAATGGCAATCGCACTGGATGACCCACCAGAGAACATGATCACCTTGTCACGTTCAATCATACGTCGGGCACTGGTGCGGGCCGCGTCAGGATTGGTTTGCGTGTCGCCAACCACATATTCAACTTTTTTTCCTAATACCCCGTTTCTTTTCAATGCATTTGGCTGGAGGGTTTCTACCATTCCCCCTCCATTGTTCAAGTGTTTAACCGCCAATTTATAGGCACGGAGTTCATCTTCCCCCTCATCCGCATAAATACTTGTCAAAGGAACATTAAAACCATAAGTCACCGTCGGTCCATTCACTGGAAAATTGCCAATCGCTTTTTGAGCCCAGGCATCCTTCACGAAGAACATCGGGGTACTGGCAGCCACTGCGGAGGCAGCACTGATTTTGAGAACATCACGACGGGTCAAGCCCTTCGATTTATCATGCTTTTTACTCATTTACATACTCCTCATGATTAGTTTAATTGCATTTCACAATGGATCCAACATAGCACCGCTTTTCTTGGAACCAGCTTATATTCGGACAAAACACTCTCTCTTTTTTGTTTATCTAAATACCTTATTATTGGGTGCTATGAAAGAAAAGCTGACCGTACCAGAATACCAGCCTATTGAACAGACAAAATCCCAATTTTTTTCCGGTTCAGAATCTTTTACCGAACCGTCAGAAAAAATTTAAAAAACTCGACTTTCCAAGTCAAGATCGCTTTCGAGGAATGTCTCTTTGTCAAGATGCTCCTGAACCGCCTGTTGCACCAACAAATTTAAATTCAGGAGTTCAGCAGCAAATCCGAGCCAGGTGTGAACAGCGCAAATGATATGAAAGCTATGTCAATACACGATTGCGGAACAAACCGTCCAAAATTGAGATTCTGAATTTTTTAATGCCGGCTTCCAACATCCGATCATGAAATATTAAATGCCCTGCTTTTTTGAATTTTCAACTTTCCCGCTTATTTGCTATAGAATGAATTCTCATTCTCCCTGCACCCCATTTATTGTTTCAAAGACAATTAAATACTTGACCCCTAGTCATGCCAGATTTTGCTTTATCCCGGGGTGTGATCTCCATTGTAGTTGTGTTCATTGCCACAGCCATAGCGGTGGGCTCTGCTCAGTACTCTTTCGGTTTGTTTATCGCGCCGCTGGCAGAGACTTTTGCCTGGAGCCGCACCGCGCTCAGTGCCTCAGCTTCATTTGCAGCGCTGAGTGGTCTCACTGCCCCGTTCCTCGGCCGTGCCCTGGATAAGTACGGTGCTCGACCTGTGCTATTGGGATCTCTCACCGTAATGGGTGCAGGTTTTGTCATGCGGCCCTGGATGTCGGAACTATGGCATTGGTATGCACTCAGTCTTCTTCAGTTTGTGTGCTTCGCCGGAACAACTTCATTGCCAGCTGGCAAGCTGGTGGCTGCCTGGTTCCCTCATGCCCGCGGCCGGGTCATGGGAATCGCGGCAATCGGCAACAATTTCGGTGGCTTGACGGTGCCATTCACCGTCACGCTTATCATGACCTCAGCCAGCTGGCGGGAGGCATTCGTTGCATTGGGGGTCACATGCTTTCTTATCGGGGCACTGGCCTGGTTTTTCGTTATTGACGGCCCCCCTTCTCCTCCCGTTGACGAATCCGATAAAGCTGGCCGGCAAAGCGAAAAAAGCAATTCTCTTTTTGCCGGCGTCAACGTTTCCCGCGCACTTCGGACTCCGGCATTTTACATCGTTTTTCTCGTCGTAATGCTGGGTTTTTTCACATACAGCACCGCACTGACCCACATGTCGGCCCATTTGTTGAACCGCGGCTTTTCGACGACCAAAGTATCGATTGCGCTGAGTGCCCTTGCACTGGGCGGTATCCTCGGCAAGATCGTATTCGGACTATTGCTCGACCGGTTCGGAGGGAGGTGGGCCACGATGATCAATCTCCTTGGCCAGGCAATCATGCTGTTCACTGTCGCATGGTTGACGACCGCTGAATATTTGTTCCTTGCAATGCCGGCATTTGGCGTGTTTATGGGCGGGTTCGGCATTGTCAGCACACTCCTGGTTCAGGAATGCTTTGGTTTGCGCTACTTCGGTTCCATCATGGGACTGATGAACCTGGGCACAGTAGCGGCTTTCGGCCTCGGCCCCCTGATGGCCGGACTGTCTTATGACTGGACAGGAACTTATTCATGGGCGTTTGCTGTCGTTGCAGGGTTCTTTGTTATTGCTGCACTGGCGCTCTTGAGTCCGGCTGTCACCCGCATAGAATGACGATCAGCAGACTTTGCTATGCAATCCATCGCCGCCGAAGACCATTTGAAAGGAATAAAGGATGCACATATTATTTGATCTTGATGGAACTTTGACTGACCCGAAGGAGGGAATTATTGCTTGTATTCGATTTGCTTTGTCAACCCTTGAATTTGAGGTCGACCGAAACACCCAGTTTGAATCCTTTATCGGCCCCCCGCTTCATGACAGTTTTCAGAAACTTTTCAGAAATGACGAATTGACAAAAAAGGCGGTCGAAGTATTTAGGAAACGGTATTCAAGTATTGGATTGTTCGAGAACCTTGTGTATGACGGCATTGAAGAATGTTTAGCCAGCATGCATGAGAAAGGCTGCTCGAAATTTATTGTCACCTCAAAACCGGCCGTCTTTGCAAATCGGATAATAGAGCATTTCAAATTGAAAAAATATTTTAAATTCGTCTATGGGAGCAATCTTGATGGCTCTTTGGCAGACAAAACCAAACTTCTTGAGCATGTTCTTGAGTCTGAAAAAATGGCTCCGCATGAGGCAATAATGGTCGGTGACCGAAAATTTGATGTAATGGGCGCAAAAAATCACGGTATCAAAGCAATAGGTGTTTCATGGGGATACGGAACTGAACAGGAACTTCAAGAGGCGGGAGCAGACAGAATCTGCCATCATCCAAGTGAATTGTATGAGTCCATATTCCAGGAAATGCAATCGGAATAGCTGCCCGCCAGGTACTTTGCTGACGATCTTGAGACGGACTGTCGCGAGCGGTCAGGGAACAAAAAGTCCGGTAAAATAAACGGCAAAACCGGCGCCACTTCATCAAACTGGAAATCCAGCGTTCCAGGCCGGTCATCCGTTTTTAGAGGCAGTAAACGTTGAAATGTTTTTAACCCAGGTTCTCAGGGTGCTTATAATTTATCAAGAATAACAGTCCGGAAAAATTTTCAAAATTCCCGATGCTTGGCACTACGAATTTTTTCCTGATTTTGATAAAGTATTCCTCAACGCACCCGCTTAAAGAAAAACCGTTAGCACCTGATAGAATTTTTTCGGGAAAATTTCTGGCTCCTTTTTTTAAGTTCGAGTTTGAGCAAAAACTCAGTACAACGCTTCATACAAGTGTTCGCGGGTGACGTCAGAGCACAAACATTTATCCATTTCACATTTTATCTTCAACGATTTAAGGAGTTTCTTTATCATGACAATTAAAACGCTTCATTTAGAAAACGTGATTAAAAATCACACTCAGGACATGACGAACAAGGTCGTTGCCATCACCGGAACGACTAGTGGAACCGGCTTTGTGTGTGCAAGAGAAACTGCAAAACTGGGCGGGACTGTATTGTTGTTGAATCGCGCGAGTCAACGTTCCGAATCATCCTTACAAAAGTTGAAGGAGCAAGTTCCGAACGGGATATTTGACCCGATCACATGTGACTTGCAGGACTTTGAAAGCGTACGGAAAGCCATATCGGAAATAAGTTCCAAATACGACGCTATCGATGTTTTGTGCAATAATGCCGGAGTGATGGCGCTGAAAGATCAAGCCACCAGGGATGGCTACGATATTCAAATGCAGACAAACTGCATTTCCCATTTTTTGCTGACAAAGGATCTTTTTCCTCTTTTAAAGAAAGTTCGAGATGCCCGTGTTGTAAATCATTCCTCTATGGCGAGACTGGGAGTCCCTCTCGACATGAAATATTTTGGAAAAAATAATGTAACCTTGGGAGGAGATGGAAATGAGGAAGAAAACTCCAGTTTTTCAGGTCCACGATGGCAGCGATACCATCAAACGAAACTGGCCAACTGCGCGTTTACTTATGGGTTGAAACAGAAGCTGGAACAAAACAATATCACAAATGTTAAATCTCTCTTAGCCCACCCGGGTCTTGCCTTGACCAATCTGCGATTTACAACTGCCGAAACGGGAGGGATGGACGCAAATAGTCCCATTATGTCAAATGCACAAACAGAAGAAGATGGAGCTTTGGGAATCATAAGAGCCTCGATGGATAAAGAGGCGCAATCAGGAAATTTTTACGGGCCGGCACAATGGACTGGATACCCCGACCTTTTGACTCCTGAAGAAATTTTATATGACCCTCAAAATATTCAAATCAACTGGGACGGATGCGAAGCCGCAGTGGGAAAATTTGTTTTTTAGGAAAAAACTATTGAAAACTCCCATTTTTCTGTGTTGATGAACTAACAACGGTCACTACGGGTTACCAAAGCAATAAGGTTTCATGAATTCAGATGCCTTCCGGATCTTGACTGCTTCCGAAAACAGTTCCGAGTTTGAACAGGAAAATTGTTCTTCAGAATACCACCTTTTCAACAAGCAAAAAGAGGCAAGATGGCACTCGAAACTCTAATCGATAGGGCTCCCTGCACAACAAAATGGCTCATAGAAAATGCCAAAAATGTCTCTTCTCCTCCTGATCTCATCAATGGTTTCATGGCACACCTCAATCAGGATGGCTTTTGCATTTTACGTTCAAATACAAGCCTGGACGGACTTCATCCTGAAATCAGCGCCTGTTTTTACCGATGGAAACTGAAAGAGGTGGACGAGATTATTCCTTTGGAAAACATGAGGATTCATACCCGACTCTACGAATATGAAAATTCTGTGATCACAGAAATATTCTGGGGATATCAAGCATTGGTTCAAGAGGCATACAAAGCCGGTCCATGGTATGACATTCTGGAAAAAGGATTGACACTGCGCCGTCGGATTCAACCTGATGAAACAGAATTTGAACTCCCCATTTTTGAAGATTTCCAAAAACTGGGAGTGACAGATTACTTTGGATTTCCAATCCGTTTAAAGTCAGGAGCCAGGAACGGAATGACTCTGGCAACCAACAAGGCAGAAGGATTCTCTGACCTGGAATTAGAATTGATCAAGGATTTGGCGTATTTGTTGATGCTTCATATCGAACCCTATCAGGAACACCGTACGACAAGAACTTTACTGGCTACCTACCTTGGAACAAAAACGGGAGAGCGCGTCCTGAATGGTCAAATTCGCAGAGGAGATGTTGAGAAAATGGAGTCAGCAATCTGGTTCTCTGATTTGAGGGGCTTCACCCAGTTGTCAAATCAAATCCCCTCTGAAGATCTGATCCAAATTCTGAATTTGTACTTTCATGAAATCGCAACAATCATTGATCAGTTTGAAGGAGAAATCCTGAAATTTATTGGAGATGCTGTCCTGGCAATCTTCCCTGTTACCAGTTCTTCAAGTCCCCAGGATGTCTGCTATCAGGCCCTGGAAGCAGCAAAAAAGGTAAATATAAAACTCGCAACCCTCAACCAGTCCCGGATAGAACAACAGTTACCAATTTTAAATCACGGGATTGGACTGCATATCGGAACGGTTCAATATGGCAATATTGGAGCCCTGGATCGTTTGGACTTCACCGTGATTGGACAGGCCGTCAATCTTGCCTCTCGTACAGAAGGGTTATGCAGTAAATTAGAAAAGAAGACTTTGACCTCGCAGGCTTTTGCTGAATTTGTTAATGAAAAGCTAGACTTTGAAGGCGAATTTGAGCTCAAAGGGTTTACCAAAAATCAATGTATCTATTCCTTAAAATGATGCAATTTTCCATTTCAGACTGTTGCGCGAAAGGCCAAAGCTCAGGTAGCTGGATATATCGCAGCAGGGGATACCAATAAATTCAGAACAATAACACATTCCTCAGGTTTCCGTTTGAAATGAATTTTAAAAGGGGAATTCCGTATTTCAATTTTTCATGGTCTATTTTGTCCGTTTTGCTATTTCATTTTTCATGAAGGCGAGTCCATCTCTAGCCAGTTGTTCTTCAGTACCATACATACGCCGCCAGATTTTTGTTGCGGCAATGAGTTCTGCCAAAGCCATCCCGAATGCCTCGATCGTCATCCAGCCATCGTATTCATTTTCAAGAAAGGCATCAAAAATTTCTTCCCAATCGATGTTCCCGGATCCGGGAATGCTGCGATCGTTCTCCGAAATATGGACGTGTACATTTGTGTCTTTGCAGTCACGAATTGAATCCGCAAAGCTTTTTTCTTCAATATTGGCGTGGAAAGTATCGTACATCATCCGGCAATTGGGATGATCGACTTCCTGAACGAAGCGTTTCGTATCAGCAGCACAATTGAGCAAATAGATTTCAAAGCGATTGAGGAATTCCAATGCCAGAGTCACTCCGCATTTTTCCGCATGCTCGGCCATCTGGCGCATGCTCTCCACTCCCCATTTCCATTCATCTTCTGTCGGACCGGCTCCGCTGAAAACTCCCAGAGCCGCATACAATGGACCCACCAGCAAAGAGGACCCCATAGCCTGAGTACATTCAAGGGTCAATTTAGTTTGTTCCACCGCATTGGCACGAATTTTTGGGTCAGAGCTGATGGGGTTGTCTTCCTCTCCCCGGACAGTCACTGCAGTTCTTTCCAATCCCAAATCATCCAGCCGCCTTCCTGCAGCAGTCCATTTTTCGGGAGTCAGATCAAAAATGGGTACTTCGACCCCATCAAAGCCCATCTCTTTAAGATTTTTCACAACCGGCATGATTTCTTCAGGAAGATTGACGGTCCACAGAAGCAAGTTCATTCCAAATTTCATTATCGTCTCCTATTTGGATGTTTTTTCAGTATTATGGGATTTTCAAAGAATTATTCTCGACTGTATTTTTCGATTGAAAGACAAGAAAGCTTTCATCTTGTCTAATCACGGCGAGTCCTGCCCTCCTTCACAAGGGTTCAGATGAGACCTTCTCGACGAAAGAGGACAGGCGGAGGAAACCTCGGCAATCAAAATTTCTAATGCAGCAGGGATTTACACCAAATTTTCTTCGCTGTTTTTATCGAAAAAATGCAATTTCTCCTGAGCGAATCGGAAATAAATTTTGTCGTTGGCATTTACTTCAAACGCTGAATCGGTAGCAGCTTTAAAATGATAAGGATCGATGTGAAAAGAAATCAAATTCTCCATGCCCATGTGTTCAATCACATAGACCTTTGCTTCACAGGCACCTTCCTGAGCTTCATGGGTGAGAAAAATATCCTCAGGACGAACGCCGATGATCAGTTCTCCAGTGATTCCCCTAATTTTTTCCAAGATTTCGGATTCCAGCTGAAATTGATGCGGACTTCCTTTTATTGTCAGTCTGCCGTTTTCCACGATTCCATCAAAGAAGTTTATTTTAGGAGAACCAACAAAGCCGGCAACAAAGGTGTTTTTTGGTTCATTATAGACTTTGTGGGGAGTATCGCTCTGGATTAACTGACCCTCTTTGATGATCCCTACACGGTCTGCCATACTCATTGCTTCCACCTGATCATGTGTTACATAAATCAGAGTGGCCCCCAACTCTTTCTGCAAACGCTTCAGTTCAATACGCAAAGCTTCTCTCAATTTGGCATCCAAACTTGACAAAGGCTCGTCCATTAAAAAAACTTTTGGCTTCCTGACGATAGCGCGGCCGATGGATACACGCTGCATTTCTCCTCCACTCAACTTGTCTGTTTTGCGATCCAGCAAGTCAACGATTTTCAACGTGGCAGCCGCATAATTAACCCTTCGCTCGATTTCATCCTGGGGAACCATCCGGATCTTTGATTTCAACGGAAATTCCAGATTTTCTCGAACCGTCAAATGCGGATAAAGCGAGTATTGTTGAAAAACCATGGCGACATCCCGATGTGCAGGACTCCAGTCGGTTACGTTGGAATTTCCAATATAGACACTTCCCTGGTAGTCTTTGTCCAACCCGGACAGGCATCGAAGCGAAGTGGTTTTCCCGGCACCGGTCGGTCCAAGCATCACATAAAACTCACCATCATTGACCGAGAGATTGAGATCATTGACAGCGGTCAGATCATCATATTTTTTTGTCAGATTTTCAAAGGTTATGCTTGCCATTTATGCCTCCGCATTGATATTCAGGGATTGTCCACTTTGAGTGTCAAAAAAATGAATCTTTTCTTCATTCAAATGGATCCAGACGTGCTTACAACTTTTTTCGACATATTGGCTTCGGGTACTGCTCCTCACAAGACCATCTCCTACCTTAACATCAACAATGTCAAAGGGGCCCAGGGGTTCAATCACTTCGACTTCAACCTTGACGTATCCTTTTGTGGGCTCCAGTTTTAAATCAACAGCTTCTGCCCTTATCCCAACAGCCAGATTTTTAGAATCTCCATTTTTCGCCTTCAGTTTCTGAGTCAGGTTTTTGGATAGAGTGAACTTGTCGGAATTGTTCTCCCCAAGCACCAAATGGGTGACATCTCCATCCGTCGCATAATTGCAATCGACAACATTCATGACAGGACTGCCGATAAATTGAGCAACAAAAATATTGCTGGGATTGTCATAAACTTCCTTGGGGTTCCCCATTTGCTGAAGAATCCCGTCATTCATGACTGCAATTTTGTCGCCCATCGACATCGCTTCGACTTGATCGTGGGTGACGTAGACGGTCGTGGAATTGGTTTCTATGTGCAGGTGCTTCAACTCCGTCCTCAATTCCTCTCGTAATTTCGCATCAAGTGTTCCCATCGGTTCATCCATCAGCAAAGCCTTTGGGTCCCTCACCAACGCTCTTGCCATCGAAACCCTCTGCAGATCTCCTCCGCTGAGCGCTGAAGGCATACTTTTCAGCAAAGATTTAATCTGAAGAAATTCTGCCACTGCAAATACTCTTTTTTCTATATCACTTTTTGGCATTCCTGCCGCTTTCAATGGAAAAGCAATATTATTGAATGCAGAAAGATGCGGGTAAAGAGCGAAGAGCTGAAAAACAAAAGCAATATCACGCTGTTTAACAGGAAGATCGTGAACGGCTTTGCCGTCGATTGTTATTTCTCCCCCCTGAATATCTTCTAATCCTGCAATCGCCCGTAACGTCGTCGTCTTGCCGCACCCCGAAGGGCCGAGCAAGACAACAAACTCCTGGTCTTTGATTTCCAAATTGAGTTTGGTGATCACCTCCGTTTGACCAAATCGTTTGATCATGTCTTTTACATTTATATTTGCCATATCGGTTTATCCTTCGTCTTGTACAGCACGTTTTTTAGGAGGCTGGATGTGTGAAAAAATAATAAATCCAACAAACCCCATCAAGGTAATCGTGAATCCATATCGGTGAAACCATTCGGACCAGGGTTGACTGATCCCGATAATTCCTAAAATCATCACCCACATGGAAAGGGGTTCCAAATATTTGGCACTGATTTCTTTAAATGTCATTATGACTCCTTATTTTCGAATCGCTCCAAAAGTTACCCCTCGCAGCAAATGTTTTCTGAGAAGGAAAGTAAAAATCATCACAGGGATCAAAAAGATGGTTGCTCCTGCAGCAATTGCAGTCCAGTCCGGGATCCCGGATCCAACTTGAGAAGGAATAAATGGGGGAGCTGTCTGCACGTTGCGGGGCGCCAGTATCAGAGCCAAGGCAAATTCGTTCCAGGCAGTGATAAAGCAAAAAACTGATGTAGCGGCCATCCCGGTCACAGATTGAGGCAGGACTATCTTCCAAAACGCCTGGAAACGAGTGTATCCATCAATCATCGCTGCTTCTTCATACTCAATTGGAATTTCATCGACGAAGCCCTTCATCAGCCAAACAGCAAAAGGGAGGTTCATGGCGGTATAAATAAGGATCATCCCAGAGTAACTGTCTATCAGGCCCAAAGTTCGGTACATCAGAAATATCGGGATAATCACCACCATGGGAGGCAGCATTTTCTGGCTGAGGATAAAAAACAGCCAATCGTCTTTCCCAAATATTTTAAACCGGGAAAAGGCATAGGCGGCAAATGTTCCCATCATCAACGCAATCGCTGTGCTGACCACACAAATCACAATGCTGTTCCAGAGCCGACTTGGAAATGCTGATGCTCTGAGTACTTTTTCTCCTGCTTTGAAGATAATTTTTTCATACCAGGCCGATTTTGCCAGTTTTGCTGGACTTGGGTCTTTTCTCAAGATAGTCCGCTTCGTAAAAACCTTCACCACCCCGGTCATCTCCGGTTCAAAGAAAACCGTCGGAGGAATCGAAACAGAATCGTTGTAAGATTTAAAGGACGTGGAAGCAATCCAGTAAATCGGTACCAGCATGATAAAAGTCACCACTAAAACAGTGGCCACCATCAACTGGTTGTAAAGTTTGTTGTTTTTCGAGACAACCGCCGCCATTATCGCTCCTTTATTTTATTGAGGTATTTGATATAGATCATGCTGATTCCGATCACCATGATCAGCAGGATATAGGCAAAGGCACTGGATTTCCCAGTGTCCCAGGACTGAAAAGCCATCCGATAGAGTCGGATGGAATGAACTTCTGTGGAAGTTCCCGGGCCCCCGCCTGTCATGGTGAAGATCATATCGAACTGTTTAAAATTTTCCATGGTCCTGAAAATTATGGCAATCAGAAGCAAGGGAGTGACAAGGGGAAGTGTGATGTTCCTGAAGGTGAACCACCAGGAGGCTCTATCAATTTCCGCTGCTTCATACAAATGTTTGGGAATCGCAGAAAGCCCGGCAAGCGAGAGCAGCATTACAAAGGGTGCCCACATCCAGATATCGGTGATCACGACGGCCCACAATGCACGATTGGCATCAGAAAGCCATGCGTAATCGTTCGCTAAACCGAAGATCGGATTGACAATTCCCCAGCCAGGATTCCAGAGCAGTTTCCAAAACAACCCAACCACTGCCGGTGACATCATCATTGGCAGTAAAAGTAGAGTTGTGATTACTCCTTTCGCCTTCATTTCCCGATTGAGCAGGAGTGCAACACCAAAACCGACCACCAGTTCGCCAACCACCGCATACAGCACATACTGGGCAGTCAGGGAAAATGTCTGCCAAAACGCCGGGTCGTTTAAAATATCACGGTAATGCTGAATTCCGACGTAGACTGCTTTTTCATCGGGTAAATTTGCACGCCATTCATGAAAACTCAGAAATAAAGACCAAATCAATGGGAAAATATTCATGCACGCCAAAAATGCAATTGTGGGAATAATAAAGAGATTACGGATACTTAAATCACT
The DNA here is from genome assembly GCA_015231825.1 of SAR324 cluster bacterium. Classification (GTDB taxonomy): domain Bacteria; phylum SAR324; class SAR324; order SAR324; family NAC60-12; genus JADGAV01. The sequence continues at coordinate 38,813 of JADGAV010000009.1, read as the reverse complement.
CAAACCCGTTCTGGCTAATCCCGGTTGACTATTCGTCGCCTCTTTATGCACTCCAACAGCCATGGTATTACCTTCCATATTTTTATTTAAAAAAGAGTCAAAGAAAGAGGAGAGTTTCCTCTCCTCCTGATTAAGGATGGGATGTGATCAGTTGGTGTAGCCAGCTTTTTTCAGAATTTCTTTCCATTCTCTGGCGACATTGTCTAATCCTTCTTTGGCCGTTCCTTGATCGGCAACAATATATTGGTGCATATTTCTTTGAATCGGCTCCAACAAGTCGGCGAATTCAGGAATTGCCCAAAAATCTTTCACCATGAACATCGTCTCTTTGAAAGCGGCATTGAAAGGAGTCGCATTCAAGAACGCTTCGGATTCCAAAACGGCTTTGTTGCAGGTGAATCCACCCACTTCAGCCCATTTCCTTTGGTTTTCTTCTTTGACAAACCATGCCAGAAAATCATAGGACAATTTTTTCTGGCTATCTGAAATATAAGAATTGATTGACATTCCCTGTCCTCCCAGGGCAGCAAAACGTCCTGCAGGACCCTTCGGGTTCGAAAAATAGCCTGTTCCTGCAACGTGAGGATTGACCTTTTTGTTGGTCAAAGCCGGAAAAAAAGCAAAATAGTTCATGGACATCGCGACTTTTCCCTGAGTGAAGACTTGATTTGCTTCTGCAAAAAAAGTATCTCCCCAGTCCGGAGGTGTGAACTGGTAAAGCTCTTTGTAGTATTCCACGGCAGCAATTGTTTCTTTGCTGTTGACCAGGCCTTCTACTTTGTAGGTGGCGTAATCGCCCAAACTTCCGCCAAAAGCAAAAATGACGTTTTCAATACCCATCGTCAACGCATCATAACCCTTGCCCGTATAAACGGTTACACCGTAACGGCCTTCATCGGGACGGTGAAAAAATTCGGCAATATCCTTCAGTTGTGCCCAAGTCTCTGGAACATCCAGTTTATAGCCGTATTTCTTTTGAAAATTGGCCATCTCCTTAGGATCTTCAAACCAATCCTTACGATAGGCCCAGCCATCAGCATCCCCTTCAGTCGGAATTGCATAATAGTTTTTCGATCCTTGGGGATACTCGGCATAAGCCGCAACGGTTCCTGCAGTCATGGTTTCCGCAACTTTATGTTCTTTAAAAAAGTCATTCAACTTGACGTAGTGACCGCCCTTGACACCGGCACCCACCCATTGTGAATCGCCGACAACCATATCAAAACTGCTTCCTTTAGCGGCAAATTCCGTAAATGTCTTGGTTTGAAAATCTGGCCATGGTGTGGTTTCCACAACAACATCCACTCCCGTTTCTTCCGTATACATCTCTGCTAATTCCTGAAGTTGATTAGCAGGATCCCATTCTGCCCAGAAAATGGTTAATTTTTGAGCGTACAATGCACTGGAAATTGTCAATGCCAATATCCCGAGTGTTAATTTTTTTAACAAATTCATACTCACCCCATAAAAGAAATGATTATATTACCTTATGATGGCATCAAAAAGATCGCTATCGAAGGTGATTTCTGACAATTGCTACCCTGGTTTTTGGAAATACCATCAAACCAAAGCCTTAATCCGGCGTCGGAACGCCCACAAAATAGGACCTTTATCAAAGCAAAAGGTCCCGCGACAGAAAAGAGAACAGACTCACTCTGTTCCCATTCCATCTTCAAAAGATCCTTCAGCAACAGGAAAACACAGAGCATCCCGTGCATAGGCGATCGCATTGGCACTGGTTGCATCGAGATCCCGATAAGCACTCTCTGCTTCAGTAACCAGCGGCGCGGTATCTGAACCCATAATTTCACAGTAGCGCTCAGCATAACCAATATTGATCATCAGCTCCGTATAACGCATCAAATTCATATCCCCCGTGCCGAGATCTACAAACTGCATAGCCCTTTGAGTCCAATCCCCAGACATTTTGCGGAGAGGAACCCCGGGACGAATGACAAAGTTCTTCCAGGCCGCAGAATAAACCCGGTCCGCCACCTTTTGGAATCGTGTCTCCGCATCTTCTCCTTCCCAACAATGAGAGGGGTCTGCCGTCACACCAAGACATTTGTCTCCATCGCATGCTTCAACCAATGCATTGAAGTCGTCTGCGCACATCGCCGCAGAATTCGGATGGATCTCGTGACAGATGAAAAGTCCTAACTCGTTGGCGCGGGTACGAATTTTTTCTGTTTTCGTCACAAACCGCTCAAGAGCTTCTTTTTCCAAATCATATTCAGGACCCTGAAAAAATCCAAAGGGATAACCGGACCCTAATTCAAATCCACACGACATCCCCCAAAACATCGGAATAATCTTCAAGCCCAATTCTGCGGACAGATCAAAGAAACGTAAAATGTAATCTTCACACCATGCCTCAATTTCAGAAACCGATTTTTTCCAAACCTCCCCTGGTAAAAAGGGACGGATCGTTTTGCTTCCGGTCCAAGCCGTGGTGTGCGCCCACATGATGCAGTGGTTGGAAATTCCATCCATTTTCATTTCATGCTTTTCAAAATGATCCCGTATTTCCTGAGCACTGTAAAATCCATCACCTTTTTGTACAATAAAATTAGACGGTTGAGCTCCCGCAGCACCGGATTTCTTGGCAAAAGCCAAAAATTCGTCCAGGGACTTGGCTCCGTGCTGGGCTCCTTCAATACTGGGATGCAAGACATACTTTGCCATCGTGACCTCTCTAAAAAAAAGTTATTGATTAATGGTTGTTATTGAGCTGAAAACTTTTCATCGGATACCATTTTTGATTGCTTGCTCCAGACTCAACAGCAGATTCAATAAATGCGAGTCCTCTTGCACCATCAATGACATTCGGGAAGTCCAGTTCAAACTCATTTGCTTCGATTCCCAGAATTTTTGCGCGAATCGTATCGGTCGCATTCTTATAGACATTGGCAAATGCTTCTATAAAACTTTCCGGATGTCCAGGAGGGAGGCGGGAAGCCAGCTGCGCCGCTTCACAAAGATATGAATTTCCTCTTCGATAGAGCTGAGCAGGATGATCGTTGGTTCTGAACCAGAGGGTGTTGGGCTCCTCCTGATGCCATTCGATTGCCCCATCAGTGCCATAGACGCGGATCCTCAGATTATTTTCTTCTCCAGCAGAAAATTGAGACGCATGCAAAATGCCGGGAATACCATTTTCAAAATGAATTAGAATATTGCCGTCATTGTCCAGCTCTCGGCCCTCAATGCTAGTCAAATCAGCGCAAATTTCCTTGATCTCCAGACCTGTGATATAATGAGCAAGATTTTCACAGTGAGAACCAATGTCTCCTATACAATTGGCCACTCCGGAACGTTTAGGATCAGTGCGCCAGGACGCTTGTTTCTGCCCTTCCTTTTCCAGAGGAGTCAGCAACCATCCCTGAGGATATTCCACAATCACTTTCAATAAATCACCCAGCTGCCCGCCAGCGACCATGTGACGTGCCTGCTTGACCATGGGATATCCGGTATAATTGTGAGTCAATGCAAAGACAACATCGGATTTTTCCACGATTCTCACCAATTCTTTGGCTTCTTCTAAAGAAAAGGTCATCGGCTTGTCGCAGACCACATGGATTCCCGCTTCTACAAAAGCTTTGGCAATTGGAAAATGCATGAAATTCGGAGTAACAATTGATACAAAATCAATCCTTTCCCATTCCGAGAGTAAAGATTCTTTTTCTACCATCTCTTCCCACGAACTGTAGGATCGTTTTTCTTCCAACAAAAGAGCTTTGGCTGAACTCTTTGCTTTTTCAGGATTTGAAGACAGGGCTCCAGCAATAAATTCAACTTGTCCATCCATGATCGCTGCTTTTCGATGAACTGCACCGATAAAGGCATCGTTGCCTCCACCCACCATACCCATCCTCAACTTCCGTGTAATGCTGGGCCGGGTTTCTGTTCCACTAACCATATTTCACCTTTATTTTTCGAATTTTTTAAATCAATTGAGTCTTCGCTGAAAAGCATTCGGGAAGACTAACTAACACGACTAAGATTGACAAATAATACGAAAATCTTGATTGCGCCTTGATTGATGGTGTATTGAAATAATTGCTTACAGATTTGACTGGATTTAACCATCATTCGTCCATTTCAATTTTGTTTCACAATGGAGGGATTTCAAAAAAAACCTCCCATCGGAAACCGGGTCTGAGGGACGAATTTATGACCAGTCCCTCAGCACTGATCTGCATCAATTTTCGGGGGAGCATTTTTTTAGTGATTTAAATTCACTGAATGAATTAAATGCTTAATATAAAACAAGCTCCGAATACCGATGCCTGAAAATCTACCGATCGCCAGGTGATTTGAAAAGAGAAAATTAATTTTTGACACCAGTTTTTATTATTTGACACGCACCTAAAAAATTTTAAACTTGGCAAGACCAATGTTCTAATATTTTGTAATTATTAATATTTTTGACCAAATTCCTCGGTTTAAAAAAGAGAAAATCTTCAAGTGATTCCCAAATTTTGTTTTTGACACCTTCCAAGCGTATTTTGACATGAACACTAAGGCAGACAGTAAAAAGAGAAGAAGGGAGCTTAAAATGAGTCACAATTATTCGCCGCAAGATTCTTCCTCCCCATCGCATCAGAAGGTTCAAGATCAGCAAAAACCCACCGACAAAATCCAGCAGGAACTCAAAGAGGCTCGGGCAACGATTGAAGATCTGAAAAAATCTAACGAACTTTATCAAATGGTAATCAATCATCTTCCGCATTTTTACACATTCTGGAAGGACCTGGACTCGAAGATGCTCGGATGCAGCAAGGGGATGTCCGACAGGGCGGGCCTGAGTTCGCCTGAAGAAATGATTGGAAAGTCAGACTATGACATGCCCTGGAGTGATCAAGCCGATGCCTTCTGCAATATTGATCAAATGGTCATGAAACAAAACATAGAAAACTATACGGTTCAGGAAAATCATACACCTGCTGACGGAAAAACCTTATGGCTCTCTACCACCAAAATTGCTCTGAACAACAAAAAAGGTGAAGTCATTGGCCTGCTTGGAGTTTCTGAAGATCTGACGGAAAAAAGAAAACTGGATCGTCTGCTAAAAGAAAGCGAACAACGATTCCGCCAATTATCTGAAGCGACTTTTGAAGGCGTAGCGATTCATAATCATGGTAAAATTGCAGACGCCAATCCTGTTTTGGCGCAAATGTTCAATTATGACCATGATGAATTGATCGGGATGGATTTGACCGATCTCAATGCTCCGGAGTTTCATGACCTGATCAGGAACAATATCAAATCAGGCAATGCACAGCCCTTTCGCTCCATTGGCTTGCAGAGAGTCCGCGAGGGTGAAAGTCCAGGGGTCCGCCAGCTGGATATTGAAATTACAATTAGAAGGGAGCCCATTCCCGCTATTTCAATCCGGGATATCACTGAGCAAATCCGGATCGAGCAGCTGAAAGACGAATTTTTAGCCAACACTTCACACGAACTGAGAACTCCCCTGAACGGTATCATCGGGATTGCAGAATCGCTGATTGCCGGGGCCGCAGGTTCGTTGCCTGAACAAGTTCACGAAAATTTGTCGATGATTGTCTCCAGCGGCCGCCGCCTCTATGGATTGATCAATGACATTCTGGATTATTCCAAAATGAGGCAGCACGCGCTTGCGCTGCAATTGAAGCCCGTCGATCTCAAAAGCATCGTCGAAATGGTGCTTTCTCTCTCCCAGCCCCTTGTGGGTGAGAAACAGCTCGAATTGCTCAATAATATTCCCGATAATTTTCCCAGCGTCTTGGGAGATGAGAACCGTCTGCAGCAAATTTTTTATAACCTGATCGGCAATGCCATCAAATTCACAGCCGAAGGAGAAGTCACGGTTGAAGCAAGGCAGCATGAGGATAAAGTTGAAATCACAGTTTCTGATACAGGAATCGGCATTCCCAACAGCAAGCAGAAACAAATTTTTCAGTCCTTTGAACAAGGGGATAGTTCCACTAGCCGTGAATTTGGAGGAAGCGGACTGGGCCTGACCATCAGCCAACAGCTCGTGAATCTGCATGGCAGCAACCTTCAGGTGGCCAATAATCCTCACAAAGGTTCCCGCTTTTACTTTTCTCTGAAAATAACGGATCGTAAACCGGAATCAACGATGGATCACAAACAAAGTTCCACATTGCTGCCGCTGCAATACACAAAAAATATTTTAGGCATCTCACCCAATTCGGCAACTCACAGCAAGGTCATTGTCCCCCAGGGAACCGGGCAGTCGATTTTAGTGATTGATGATGAAAATGTGAATTTGAAAGTAATGCGCAACTTTCTGGAACTCCACCATTACCGGGTTCTTGTCGCTCAAAGTGCATTTCAGGCCCTGGATATTTTAAAAATTGAGCAGCCCGATTTGATTCTGCTCGATATCATGATGCCCCGAATGGATGGGCACGAATTGTGCGGAAGAATACGGGAAACTTATGATGCCTGGCTGCTGCCGATAATTTTTCTGACGGCAAAAAATGAAGTTTCGGATTTGCTTCGCGGACTCAATGGGGGAGCCAATGACTACCTGACCAAACCATTCAGTCAGGAAGAGTTACTCAGTCGGGTCAAAACTCATCTCCGGATTAAAGAATCCGTCGAAACTCTGCAGGAAAACCAGCAGCTCAAAGCAGAAATCGTGCGTCGGAAAAAAGTTGAACAGGAACTGGATCGATCGAAAAAACGTCTCGCAAAAATTCTGGATGTTGCCGAGATGGCGATCATTGCAATCAACGAAAACCAGGAGATTGTCTATTTCAATCAAAGGGCAGAATCCCTGTTCGGGTATTCAGCAGCCGGAATACTGGGAAAATTTTCGGATCTTCTGATTGCTCAGTCTTATCAAACTGAATACCGGCAGCTCCTTGATAATATTGAACAGCAATCTCAAATTCACCCGGTGTTTAAAGCTCGTGCCAAGTTAACGGTGCGAACCAGCCAGGGGCAGGAAGTGATGCTTTATTCTTCTGTAACAAGTTTTGAACTGGATGATGAGCGTATTTATACCTTCGTGATCAATCCCGACCCTTCCCATCCCAATCCAGCTTCTCCCGACCAGTATGAACGATCAAATAAAGATCATCAAAACGAAGTTTTCTCTACAGAATTGATTCAAGAATTGATGGACAAAAAGCAGACAATACTTTCAATGGATGGGTTCTTCGACAACATTCTTCAGTATCTGATTGAAGGAGGACCGGAACTTCTTCCCCAACTTCGTGAAAATTTAGACCCATTATTGAGGGAAGAAGACCATTCCACCCCCTACTCGGAGGAAATGAGACAGACTTTGGTTGATGTGATGGAGGCTTCCCTGAACGCCTGGCAGGAAATCACAGGCAAAAACAAAGTTGACCTGGCTGAAGAGTCCAATATATGGAAGGTATACCTGGACCAGGGGGTTTTCAAAACGAGAACACTGGATAAATATCTCAAATTGGAAAAACTTCCTCAAAAACCCAAGTACAACAAAGTGATCGACACAGCGGAGTTCGTGATCAATCAATGTGAACCTTCCAATAAAATTTCTATGCATCAGCTGAAGGAACTCTTTGCCAAACTGACTGCCCTCCTTGAAAAATCCTGATCCTTGTCTTCCGCAGAGTAAGGGACAGATGCCTTCCCTTTTCACGGTAGAGAACATCTATTTGTCTCACCCTAAAATTGATTCAGCAGCAAAAGTAGAAAAATGGAGTTGCCTTTTCTTTAAAATTACTTCATGTTCAAATTATTTAATTCACTGATTAAATCAAAATTTCTGAAGAAATGGCTGTCGCAAATCGAGAACTGATCCGGGAGATCAATCAATTCAGCATTCTGAACACAATCCGGACATCAAATGCTATTTCCAGGGTTGAAATTGCGCGAATCACCGGCATCAGTCGCGCTTCGGTCACCGGCATCACCGCACGGTTGATTTCAGAAAATTTAATTTTCGAAAAAGAAATTCAAGATTCTTCTTTACGAGGTCGCCGGAGAGTAATGCTCGCCCTCAACCCCGATGCGGTTTATGTGGTCGGAGTGAAAATTTCTGCCTTCAAAGTAAGTTTTGCGGTCACCAACATGGAAGCCGGTATTTTGAGTTCATTGGCGATTCCGATCCAGACCGGCAAGCGGCCCGTTGAGTATATCGCCAACCTGATTGAAGACGGAATCCGTCACTGCGTTGAAGAAGCGCAACTTCAGCTCAAACAAATTTCTGGAATCGGGATCGGGATTCCCGGATTCATAGACAGCCGCTCCGGAATCTGCCATTGGACTCCTCTCTATCAAAAAGGAGAAATTCCATTGCGGGATTTGATTCAAGAGCGATTGAAAATCAGCACCTATATCGAAAATGATGCCAACACGATCACTCTGGGCGAACAATGGTTCGGTCAGGGAAAGGGGATCGATAATTTTATAGTCGTCACCATCGAACATGGTATCGGGATGGGGATTGTGATCAACAGTCAGATGTACCGGGGAGTCAAAAGCATTGGTGCCGAATGTGGACACATGGTTCTGATCCCCGAGGGAACATTGTGCCGCTGCGGGAAAAAAGGATGCCTGGAGGCCTACGTCAGTGATGTTTCCATTTTGGAACTGGCACGGCAAGCCCATGCTGATCAAAAATGGCATGCTGACAACATTGAGCAGCTGACTATTGAAAAAGTGACCGCTCTCGCCCAAAAGGGTCAGCCGGTGCTGCGCAGCATCTTTAAAAAAGCCGGAGAAATACTGGGCATTGGGTTATCAAATTTAATCCATATTTTTAATCCGGAACGAATCATTATCACCGGTGAGGGAGTCCGGGCAGGGGACATGTTGTTTGTCCCTATGCGCGAGGCAGTGAATCGCCACTCCCATCATGAAATGCTCAGCTCCGCCAAAATCCTCATTCAGAAATGGGACGATACGGACTGGGCGCGCGGGGCTGCGAGCCTCGTCTTGCAGGAGCTATATAAATCTCCGTTAAATCGAATCAAACCAACAATCTGAAACAGAAACAAGCATTGAACACTTTTTTGTCCATGAGGTAAATATGACCCATTATTTTCCAGAAGTCGCAGAACCCGTCCGATACGAAGGGAGAGATACGACAAATCCGCTGGCCTTCCGATACTACAACGCCGATCAAATCGTCGCGGGAAAGACCATGAGAGACCATCTGAGATTTGCAATCTGCTATTGGCATACTTTCCAGTACCGAGGTTCAGATCCCTTTGGAGAAGCAACATTTCTCCGCCCCTGGTTTGACAACACTAACTCGTTGGCAGAAGCAGAAAACCGGCAAGACGCAGCATTTGAATTTTTTCAAAAAATGGGAGTCCCGTACTATACATTTCATGATCGCGACATCGCTCCAGAGGGAGCAAATTTCGGAGAATCCTGCAAAAACCTTGAGCATATAGTCCAACGTGCAAAGAGAAAACAGGAGGAAAGCGGAATTAAATTGCTTTGGGGAACTGCCAATCTTTTTTCAAATCGCCGATACACCCATGGTGCAGGAACCAACCCGGATGCCCATGTCTATGCCTATGCCGCAGCCCAGGCCAAACACGCTATCGCTGCCACGCACGAATTGGGAGGAGAGAATTATGTTTTTTGGGGGGGTCGCGAAGGCTATGAAACAATCCTCAACACCGACATGAAACGCGAGCAGGAAAATTTTGCAAATTTTTTACACATGGCGGTCGCCTATGCCAAAGAAATTGGCTTTTCCGGGCAGTTCCTGATCGAACCCAAACCCATGGAACCGACCAAACATCAGTATGATGTTGATTCTGCCACAGTGCTCAATTTTTTGCGTGCCTACGATTTGTTTGATCATTTCAAAATAAACCACGAGCCCAACCATTCCACCTTGGCCGGTCATGCTACCGAACACGATTTGACGGTTGCTGCAAGTGCGGGAAAACTGGGAAGCATTGACGCCAATCGCGGTGACCCGCAAAACGGTTGGGATACGGATCAATTTCCAACTGACATCCACGCCAATGTGATGATGATGCTCGTGGTTCTCAAACATGGCGGTCTGGGCAGCGGAGGACTCAATTTTGATGCAAAACCGAGACGAAGTTCAGTGGACCTCGTCGATATGTTTTACGCACATATCGGCGGAATGGACTCTATGGCCCGTGCTCTCCTCACAGCCCAAAAGATAATTGATGACGGGATTTTATCCCGTATCATAGAAGATCGATATGCCAGTTACTCCAGCGGGATTGGAGCAAAAATTTCCAAAGGAGAAAGCAATTTTGCAGAATTGGAACAATACGTTCTCGAACATGGGGAACCGAACGTTGTCAGCGGTCGTCAGGAAATGATTGAAAATTTGATCAACTCCTATCTTTAAGGGTCAAAATGTCTGGAGATCAATTATTTTTAGGAATTGACAGCGGTACACAGGGCACCAAAGCCATTCTCTTTAGTACCCGGCAAAAGAAAGTGATTTCAGAAGCCTACGCTCCCCATGAACTGATTGAGAATAATTCAGGAAAAAAGGAACAGGAACCCTCCTGGTGGACTGAAGCCTGTAGCAAAGTGATCAATGAAGTTTTAAAAACACCGGGATCCTCAAAAGAGGTCAAGGCGATTGGTGTTTCCGGACAACAGCATGGAATGACCCCTCTTGACGGAGCAGGCAGGGTCATCCGCCCCGCCAAACTCTGGTGTGATACCGAGACCGTGTCGCAATGCGAGGAAATCACAATGAAAGTGGGCGGGCCTGAAAAAGTTGTTGAACTGATTGGGAATTCTGTTGCGGCAGGATTTACTGCTTCCAAAATCCTTTGGATGAAACAAAATGAAGCAGAAAACTATCAGCGTCTGGCCAAAGTGCTTCTCCCTCACGACTACATCAACTACTGGCTTACCGGAGAACAAAAAACTGAGTGCGGAGACGCATCCGGAACGGCCTATTTTGATGTGAAAAACAGATCCTGGGCCCCAGCGATTCTTGAGGCAATTGACGATTCCGGAAAACTCTCGGACTGTCTTCCGGAATTGGTCGAGTCGCATGTCCCCATCGGCAAGATCAGCCAAAAAACTGCAAAACAGTTTCAGCTGTCCCCCGATGTGATCGTTTCTTCCGGAGGAGGCGACAATATGATGGCCGCTATTGGAACTGGAAACGTGACGCCGGGTGTTGTCACAACCAGCCTGGGAACCTCCGGTGCAATCTACTCTTGCGCGGACAAACCGATCATCGATCCCAAAGGAGAACTGGCCGCCTTTTGTTCGAGCAGCGGGCATTGGCTGCCCTTGGTCTGCACCATGAACGTCACCGTATCAACTGAGTTGACTCGGGCCCTCCTGGGTCTCGGCATTAAAGAATTGAATCAAAAAGCGGCATCGGCCCCTGCTGGTTCTGAAGGCCTGATTCTCCTTCCCTACTTCAATGGAGAACGGACTCCTGCTTTGCCAAATGCCAAAGCGACCCTTTTCGGAATTTCCGCAATCAACTATACAGCCGCCAATCTTTGTCGTGCAGCTATGGAAGGAGCAACCTTGGGCTTGCGTTATGGTTTGGATGTGCTTCGCCAGCAAGGGATCGTTCCTCAAGAAATCCGTTTGGTCGGTGGCGGCGCAAAAAGCGCACTTTGGCGTCAAATGGTCGCCGATGTTTTCAATTGTTCCGTAGTCTGCCCGAAATCCTCCGAAGCCGGAGCAATGGGGGCAGCTTTACAGGCAATGTGGTGTTTCCTCAATGAAACAGAAGGTCCTGCATCTTTTAAGGAAATAACAGAAAAATTTGTTTTCCTGGATGAATCAACCCGAAGCCTTCCTGAGAAAAACTCAGTGGCTCAATATGGGGAAATTTATCAACGCTATCTGGAGCTGAACCAATTGATGACTCCATATTCTATTTGAAAATTAAGATTAACCTATCAATCCAAGAGGTCCAAGTGGGGTGTACAAAAAACCGGAAAGAAATTCTGATCGGACTACGTGATAAAATTGCACGAGGCGAACCAATAATGGGCGGAGGAGCGGGAACAGGAATCTCAGCAAAATGTGAAGAACAGGGGGGTATCGACCTGATTGTGATCTACAATTCGGGACGCTATCGAATGGCAGGTCGCGGTTCGATGGCCGGACTGATGCCCTATGGAAATGCAAACGACATTGTCAGGGAAATGGCTTATGAAGTCCTTCCTGTCGTAAAAAATACACCCGTTTTGGCAGGAGTTTGCGGAACAGACCCATTCATGATACGGGAAAAATTTCTTAAAGAACTGATCGAGCTTGGTTTTTCGGGAATCCAAAATTTTCCCACTGTAGGAATCTGTGACGGCACTTTCAGGGTCAATCTTGAGGAAACAGGGATGGGTTACTACCTCGAGGTGGAATGCGTTGCTGCTGCTCATGAACTGGATATGCTAACAACTCCCTATGTTTTCAACATTGAAGAGGCAAAAATGATGACTGAAGCGGGGGCCGATTTAATTGTAGCGCATATGGGAACCACCATCAGCGGTTCCATTGGGGCGCAAACCGTAAAAACACTGGACACCTGTGTTGTAGAAATTCAAAAGATCGTGGAAACCTGCAAAAGCATTCGGGATGATGTGATTGTCATCTGTCATGGCGGTCCGATTGCAATGCCGGCCGATGCCCAGTATATTCTGGAAAGGGTTGAGGGGGTGGATGGTTTTTACGGGGCCAGTTCCATGGAACGGCTTCCTACTGAAATTGCAATTACTGAACGTATTCAAGAATTCAAAAAGCTTCGCTTTGCTTCCTGAATCTTCCAACGGGAATAATCTTATGTCAAAAAAAACAATTTTGATCGTCGGTGCATTTGACTCCAAGGGGGAAGAATATCGTTTTGTTCGTGATCTCATCCTTGAACGAGGACATTGGGTTCTGGCCATGAACACCGGTATTTTGGGAAGCACGGAACTATTCCCAGTCGATTTCGAAGCTGAAGAGGTCGCGAGGGCCGCTGGAAAAAACATACGATCACTCCGAGAAAAGAAAGATAGGGGGCAGGCGGTTCCTGTCATGTGCACAGGTGCGCGCCTTCTTACAAAGAAACTCTTTGAAGAAAAACGGATTGATGGTGTTTTCGGCATGGGCGGCGGCGGCGGAACTGCAATGGCCACAGCGGCAATGCAGGAACTGCCCATCGGCTTTCCTAAAGTTTGTGTTTCGACTTTGGCCACAACAGACACATCCGCCTGGATTGGAACAAGGGATATTACGATGATGCCTGCGGTGGTGGATGTGGCTGGAGTCAATCAGATCAGTCGAAAAATATTCACTCGGGCTGTCGGAGCAATCTGCGGTATGGTCGAAACAGAAGAAAAAATTGATGCGGAAGACAAAGCCATTATTGCCGCATCCATGTTCGGTAACACCACGCAATCCGTCGATCAATGCCGGGAAATTTTGACTGAAAAAGGCTTTGAAGTCCTTGTTTTCCATGCCACAGGAACAGGAGGAAAAATCATGGAAAGCCTCGTGGATGACGGATGGGTTGATGCTGTATTGGACATCACCACCACCGAGTGGGCCGATCAGATCTGCGGAGGAATCCTCAATGCAGGAGAATCCCGTTTGGATGCTCCGGGAAAAGCAGGAATCCCTCATTTGATGGTACCGGGCTGTCTTGATATGGTCAACTACAGCGGACGCGATACTGTTCCTGAAAAATACAACGACCGACTCTTCTACGAATGGAACCCCAGTGTGACTTTGATGCGCACCACCGTTGAAGAAAACCGAAAGATGGGTGAAATCTTTGCTGAAAAAGCCAACCGCGCGATGGGACCTGTTGCTTTTCTGATCCCCCTTCAAGGCTATTCTGTAGTTGATTCCATTGATGAAAAAGGTCAACCGGGAATTTTCTGGGATCCGGACGCCGACCACGCTTTTATTGAAGGGCTTCAGTCAAAACTGAAACCTGAAATTCCTATTGTGGAACTGAATCACAATATCAATGATCTTGAATTTTCAAGAAAAGCCACCACAATGCTTTGTGACATGCTTGCCAAGCAATAATTTATTACCTTTCAACAGAAAACTACGATGTGCGGACATTGTTTTGTCACTGATAAAGAAATTGAAGTCGAAGAATTGCCCTGGGGGCCTCACGAGTGGTTATCCCGTCCAGGTCTGACAGCTGCCGAAAAACTCCTGGTTGTGCGTGTCAAAATGCCTGCCGGAAAAGCGCACGAGTTCCACCGCCATCCTGAATGTGAAGAGGTTCTGTATATTTTGGAAGGACAGGCGGAGCAATGGGTTGGAGAAAAAAAGCAGATTCTTAAAAAAGGTGAAATTGCTCATATTCCCACTGATGTTGTCCACGGAACTTACAACATCACCGAAGAAACCTGTACCTTTATCGCAATCCTCAGTCCTGCCAAGACCGAAGGCCCGCTGCTGATCGACGTCAGTCAGGAGGAACCTTGGAAGTCGATGCGAAATTCTGAAACTTGAAACCTGAATTTTTTATCGAGATAAAGCAGCTTCGCCGCCTGTGCCAATTGACAGCGAACAGCCTGCAGCCATGGTTTAAAAAAAATGACAGAAATCAATTCTGGTCACAGCTTTTTTGAAAGTCGAGAATAGGAATGCTAGTCACTATTTATTTAGCAGCTATCACGATGGCCAACCTGATTATTTTATGGTTGGGTCCGCAAGCCGCCATTGCAACAGCTTTTTTCCTGATTGGATTGGATTTGTCTCTCAGAGACAAACTGCATGATCAGTGGCAGGGGAGCAATCTTTGGTTAAGAATGTTTGCACTCATTTGTGGAGGTTCCCTGATAACGATTGTGCTGAACATCGCACTGCAGTTCGATCGCTTATCCGAAGTCCTGCAGATTTCTATCGCCAGTGCCGCTGCATTTTTAATAGCAGGCCTGGGGGATGCTCTGGTTTACTCGCTACTGCGAAAAAAACAGTTCCTGCTGCGCTCCAACGGATCCAATCTCGCAGGCAGCGCACTTGATTCCATCATCTTCCCCATTTTTGCCTTTGGTTTATCGCTCCCTTTCGGCGTCCTTATTCAAATTATCCTCGGCCAATTTGCGGCAAAAACCTTTGGGGGATTGGCCTGGTCGTTGGTTCTGAACAAATGGAGTTTCCAGCAAAATGCAGGATAACGAATCGATTCCTACTGCACAAGAAATTCCCTTCTGTAGTGATCAAACAAAGTGGATTTGGAAAGCATGCCGATAAATTTTTCGTTTTCAACCACAGGGAGCGACCAGGCATTGGCTTGTTCAAAAGTTTTGAGAGCGCTATCCACTGATTGAGAAGGAGAAATTTGAGGAACCATCCGCATCACAGTCCCCATGGCCAGTAAATCATACAAATAATCCTGGAATAAATATGGCCGGATATCGTCTAAAAAAACCACGCCGACACATTGTTGACCCTCCGCGCTCAGTACCGGAAAATAGTTCCGGTGCGATTTCTTAAAAACTTCAATGAAATCTCCCAGCAAAAGACTTTCACTGATTGAAATGCAATCGGTATCCATGATGTCCCTGATGTTCAGATGATGCAGCAAATAGGCATCGCTGCCGGGGCGCGCCAAATCACCTGTCTTTATCAGCGAACGTGTATAAACGGAACCGACATCCATCAGATGGCTGGTCAACATGGAGCTGCTGGCCGTCAGCATCAATGGCAAGATCAGAGAATAACCTCCGGTAGATTCCATAATTAAAAATATGCCTGTCAACGGTCCCTGCATCACCCCGGTCACCATCCCTGCCATTGCAGATAGTGAAAAAGCTTCTGCATCAGCAATTCCTCCGAAGGGGAGCAGATGCAGAAGCATTCCAAATGCCATCCCGATGCTGCTGCCGATTACGAGACTGGGAGCAAAAACACCCCCTACTCCCCCGCTGCCCACAGTTATCCCGCAGGCGACGAATTTCAACAGCAAAAAAAGAAATACAAATTGCAGCGTTTGCTGGGCAGGATTGATTAAAAAATTCTGTGTTGTTTCGTACCCTTCCGAAAGCACTTCCGGCATCAGAAATCCGAGAACCCCCACTCCAACACCTCCGAGAGCTGCCCGGATCCAGGTTATCTTTGACAATTTTTCAAAAAATTTCTCCCACATGCTCAAGCTGCGATTGAACATCACAGAGGCTGTTCCAGTGAGAAATCCGAGAATCACACAGGCACAAAGTGAAAAAAACGAAAAACCGACAATATCGTGATAGAAGGCAATTTTATTGCCCACCATCATCCGACTCAGTTCTGTGGCTGAGGTCGCGGCAATAATTGTCGGCAAAATCGTCAGCAGCGACCACTCTCCCAAAACAATTTCCAAGGCGAAAAAAACACCGGTAATCGGCGCATTGAATATCCCTGCCACTGCACCGGCAGTTCCATAGCCCACCAGCAGTTTCCGACGCCGCTCATTCAAATCAAACCACCGACCAACCAAGGCCGCATAGGCGCCCCCTATGCAGACAATCGGCCCTTCCAATCCAGCAGATCCGCCAAATCCGACTGTGAGCAAACTGCCTACAAAACGAGAACCAATCATCCGCTTGGGAAGTTTTCCTGACCCCAGGGAAACACTCCGAATCACCTCGGGGACACCATGTCCCCCGTCATCCTTCAAAATAAAGCGAATGAAAAAAACAGCACTGCCCGCCCCGATTGCAGGAAACAGAATCGTCCACAAACCCGGAGGGAGGCTACGCAACTCTTCCTGAAGATGATGGACACTCCAGTTGAGCCCTACCGCGAGCATACCGCAGCCGATGCCAACCACCAGTGCCCCGAACATCATTACAACAATCTCTCTGGCTGTGATCTGATGAAATCGAGAAAGAAGCGGATCGTAGTTTTCGGTGAGTCCTGAAGGCAGGAGTTTAGTTGTTTTCTTCCAGTACTTTTTTAAATTGCGAGACAAGGTCTTCTGGTGTTGATTGTTTTCTTATAAAATCAATCAAATCGTCTCTGCGCAGGATTCTTGCCAGATTTGCAAGCAATTGCAGATGGACTTGCGATGTTGGGGAAAGCAGAACAAAAAGAACAAATACGGGAACCTGATCAACCGCACCAAATTCCAAAGGGGTTTCCAGAAAAAATGTACCGACAAGCGCACCACCGAGTCCCCAATCCTTGGGAATCTGCGGATGAGGTATGGCGATGCCGCGGCCAATTGCTGTCACGGCAAGTTTTTCACGTTTCATCAACTGTTCCGCAAGGGGAGGTGACTGTTGTGTGGGGAAGGCAAACAACTGCTCAACTTCCTGGAAAACTTCCTGCTTTGTGCCCCCTTTAACTTTGTAATGGACTCCTCCCAGTTTGAGTGCTTCTATTAAATCGGCCGATTCGGTGCTTTGTGCTTCCGGTTTGATTTGCCGTTGATGACTCAAATGCAGCTGCTTCGACTTTGCCCAGGATTTGAGTGTGACGGGATTGAAAAGATAGTTCCCATTGCGGTATGTACAGGGAATATATCCCTGACGAACCCATCGGCTCACTGTCGCTTCCGGAACGCGCAGCAGCTTTACCACATCTTGTAGGCCTATTTCCATAGTGTCTTGTTTCTGATTAACCCGCTGCCTTTTTCAAACGAAAGGTGCGATCAAATGCCTTTCTTAAAAAATCTGCGCTTTGTTCTCCCTGCAGGCTTGTTATTTTCTTTCCTTTGCTGAAAAACATCAAAGTCACACTCCCCACCCGGTGAAACTGAGCAAAGGCCTCTCCTTCCTTGCTGGACAGATCAGCAATGCGAAATTCAATTTGTCCTTCATATTCTGCTTTGAGCGAGTCGACCACTCGCTTTAATGCGCGGCAGCTCGGTCAATTGGGGTCATGAACCTGCACCACAACGTTCACGCCCTTGTCGATAACTGACAAATCGAGATCTTTTTCGGTTGGCGATTCCCAGATGACATAGGCCGCCACGGCAACAACAAGAACCGCAACAGCGAGCAGGCCCTGCCAGGGTAGTGTTTTCTTCTTTTTGAGAACCGGTTGGTTTTTAGTTTTCGCCATAATTTCTTTCAAAATGAATGGTAATCTGAGTTTTTGGTCTTTTCCCTACAGTTTCTGAGCATCCTTTACTCAACTGATAATGATAGTCCGCATTGCTTATACATTCAAGACCATTTTGTATGATTTCAACATTGTATGGACTATTGAGGCGATGTCAATTATAAATTAAGGTTTTTACAAAAAAGGTTTCAAATTCATCACTAAAAAGGCGTCTGCCTTTTACAGAACGGAGTCCGGGACTAAGGCTCCTAAATCCCGCATGGTCCATAAAAATCGTAGCGGATATTCAAAAAAACCACCCTTAAAGGAAAACATGACGACAAAAAAAATTACAATATTGCCGGGTGACGGTATTGGCCAGGAAGTTACGGCTCAAGCAGTCAAAGTATTGCAAACTGTGGCAAATCAATATGATATGAATCTGGAGCTCCAGGAAAAACCGATGGGAGGTACCGCCTATGATTTAACCGGATCGCCGCTCCCCGACGAAACATTGCAGGCGTGCAAAAATTCTGATGCGGTTCTTCTGGGTGCCGTCGGTGGCCCTCAGTGGGAGTCCCTGGACATTTCCCTTCGCCCCGAAAAAGGATTGTTGCGATTGCGTTCCGAATTGGGGTTGTACGCCAATTTGAGACCGGCGCAAATCTATGGTGATTTGGTAGAAGCCTCCACCCTCAAACGGGAAGTAGTCGAAGGCACCGACATCATGGTGATTCGCGAATTGACAGGAGGCATATACTTTGGTGAACCAAGAGGAGTCGAGATGCGGGGTAATGAGCGGGTCGGTGTCAATACCCTGGTCTACTCTGAATCCGAAATTAGACGAATCGCCATTATGGGCTTTGAAATCGCGAGGAAGCGCTTCAAGAAATTGACATCCGTCGACAAGCACAACGTCCTGGAAGCCACCATCCTCTGGAGAGAAGTCGTCACGGAAGTTTCAAAAGATTACCCGGATATTGCCCTGAACCACATGTATGTGGACAATGCAGCAATGCAGCTCATACGCGATCCAAAACAATTTGATACCATTGTCACCACCAACATGTTTGGCGACATTCTCAGTGATGGTGCGGCAATGCTTACCGGTTCATTGGGGATGCTCCCTTCTGCCAGCATCGGCGGCAAAATTGGACTCTACGAACCGGTCCATGGGTCGGCACCTGACATCCAGGGTCAAGATTTGGCAAACCCTTTAGCAACGATTCTTTCAGTCGGAATGATGTTCCGTTACTCCTTTGACCTCACCGAAGCCGATGAGAAAATCCAAAAAGCAGTCGTGACTACCCTCGATCAGTACCGAACCGGAGACATCATGACGAAAGGAAAAACCCAGATTGGCTGCCGGGAAATGGGAGAACGTGTTATTGAAAATCTCTAGATAAACTCAGCAGACAGAGACCGCTTGGGGAACCGTACAGTTTCCCCATTCCAAAAATATCCTGACAGGGAGTGGGAAGTCTCTCCTCCCTGCAGTCAGCACTCCTCTCCCCGGGCACCGATGATAAGGAGTGATACGACTTGGAAAAAGAATCCCTGCAAAGCTCTCTCATCCAATCCGAATTTTGGTGATTGAATTGTTGAATAATCAAAATAAATTCTTGATTTTATTTGCTTTTTTTATCATTGCTTCCCATCCCCCTAAAGGTTTTACTCAAGAAATTTCATCTCAAGCCAAACCGGCCCCTGCAAGAAAGGTATCGTCAAAGAAGCCGCGTAATTCAAACGTAGACCGGCCCATTAAAGAAAAACTTTCAAAATCGGATCTAATCAAGAAACGGGAGTCAGGCTACTTTGTTCCCATTCCCCTGCTGGCCTACGATCCCGATTTTGGCTTCGGGGCCGGTCTCCGTTTGTATTATTACCACAATGGGGAATCATCGGACCCTTTTTTCTCCTCTACCCCCTATTTTCACAGGGCATTTGCTCAAGTATTTTTCAGCACTGAAAATGCAAAGTTTACTTTACTCGACTTGGATAGCCCTTATTTGTGGGGAACTCTTTTTCGGCTGCGTTCTAGAATTACTGCGGCCAGCAATCCGGCATCCAACTATTTTGGTCATGGGAATCAAAGTTTAAAACGTTTCCAGGTTCCAGCTGCTCTGCAGTTTCATGGAGAATCACATGCATTTTCCAAACTCCAGGAAATTGAGAAAAAACTCCGGCAAGTTCAGGCAAACGGGGAAACCTATGCATATTACTACAATTACACCCACGAAGTGCTTTCCTGGCAGTTGACCCTCGAACATGATCTCGCCGGTGGCTTTGTCCGCGCTCTTGGCGGCTTTCGTTTTGAAGAATCAGAAATCGCGGATTATTCAGGCAGACATGTCTCAGTTTCTGATTCAAAGGAAGGCATTATGGGAAATACCCTCTTGAGGGAAGATTATGAGGCAGGAAATATTGTCGGATTTCGTGGGGGAATGGACAACATCATAAAATTGGGAATCGCTTTTGACAGCCGGGACTATGAACCGGCCCCCAAAAAAGGGATTTTTGCAGACTTTGTCATCGAATCATCCGAACCTTTGCTCGGGTCCGATTTCAACTACACCAGGGTCGTAGCAACCCTGCGGGGTTATCATAGTCCATTCCCCAAAAAAGCCAAACTGGTGATTGCAGGAAGAGGAATGCTTTATGGATACCAGGGTGCTGTTCCTTTTTTTAATTTAGCAACGATTTCAGACACGCAAGGAAAATTTCGGGGGTTGGGCGGACGGAGGACCTTGCGTGGCTACAAACAGGACCGTTTTGTCGGAAATGCCGGTGCCCTGCTGAATTTTGAATTACGATGGGACCTGGCTGAGCTGGAACTTTTTGAGCAGCACTTTGCCTTCCTTTTCACCCCTTTTGTCGATCTCGGCAGGGTTTTTGATGATAGCAAAAAAGCGACTCTGAACAACTGGAAACAGGGGGAAGGACTTGGTCTTCGCATCGCATGGAATCAGGCGACTGTCATCGCCCTTGAAATTGCAAAAAGCCACGAAGACTCCGGCGCCTACCTTTTATTCAACCATACTTTTTAAAATTGAGATGAATGAACTACACCAGCACCCATCATATTGACCAAAATTGTTCCCGCCTTTTGACTCTTTGCTTTTAACTCTGAAGGCTAGCTAATTATCTTCTCTGCTGAACCAATAGCGTATTAATCTCAATAAATTGCGAAATATTGAAATTTACTAATAAAATCATACCAATTTATTAAATTTTGATTTGTAAATCGATTTTAATTAGCAAACTTGTTAACAAACTAATTAATATCAAAATTTAATTTGATTTTACTAATATAAAATGACACTCTATTTTATCATTTATACATACAACTACATTTTTTGAACAAAAGTTGTAAAATACCACTTAACTTAAAAAAAGGACGATCATGAATGGTTCGGAAGTAGTCATCCAAGCTTTGGAACGAGCGGGAGTCGAATATGTTTTCGGTTATCCAGGAGGTTCCTGTATGCCGATTTTTGATGCTTTGCTGGATTCAGACAAATTGAAACTTGTACTGGTACGCCACGAGCAGGGAGCCACCCACATGGCGGACGGATATGCCCGTGCAACAGGGAAGCCGGGCGTGGTTCTGGTGACATCAGGACCCGGAGCAACCAATACGGTGACAGGGCTCTTAACAGCCCAAATGGATTCATCTCCAATGATCGTGCTGACAGGCCAAACCATCTCTCCCAACCTGGGCAAAGATGCATTTCAGGAAGCTGATATTTTCAGCATCACAACTCCTGTCGTCAAACACAGCTATCTGGTAAAGGAAGTGAACGATCTTCCCAGAGTAATGACTGAAGCTTTCTATATTGCTTCAACAGGACGTCCTGGCCCAGTCCTGGTAGACCTGCCCAAAGACGTGGTCAGCGCAGAGTGCACGGTTTCATTTCCCAATGAACTGGATCTGCCCGGGTACATTGGAGATCCAAAAACGCAGTTCAGTATTCAGGAAGTGAAAGCTGCGGCAAAAATTCTGAACCAATCCAAACGCCCTCTATTGTATGTCGGTCACGGCGCAGTCATTTCCGGGGCAGGCAAAGCAATCATGAAACTGGCAAAAAAACTTCACGCTCCGGTGACCACCACCTTGCTGGGGAAAGGAACTTTTCCTGAAACCGATGAATTGTCTTTAGGAATGCTGGGGATGCATGGAACGGCCTATGCCAACAAGGCAGTTGTAGATTGTGATTTGATTTTCGCAATCGGTGCACGGTGGGATGACCGCATTACCGGAAAAGTCGATGCCTTTTGCCCAAACGCTAAAAAACTCCATATCGATATAGATCCGGCAGAATTTGGAAAAATAATCAAACCTGATCTCTCAATTCAGGGGGATGCTCGCTTAGTAGTGGAAGAACTCTGCAAGCATGTCAAAAAACTGGATTCGAAAGCCTGGTTCAAACAAATTGATCAATGGAAAAAGCAGTATCCCTTAAAGTTTCCAAAACGAGAAGGATTGAAGGCGCAATATGTGCTGGATGAACTCTATAATTTAACCGATGGAGAAGCGATCGTGACCACAGACGTCGGGCAGCATCAAATGTGGGCGGCTCAATTTTATAAATGTTCCTATGAGCGTCAGTGGATTACAAGCGGTGGAGCCGGAACGATGGGTTTCGGCTTTCCTGCAGCCATTGGAGCGCAATTGGGTCAACCTGACAAAATGGTGATTGCAGTTGTCGGAGATGGAGGATTTCAGATGACTGAAGCAGAGCTCTCAACGGTGGCGCTGCAAAAATTGCCAATAAAAATTCTGATCATCAATAATTCCTACCTGGGAATGGTCCGGCAGTGGCAGAATTTGTTTTTCGAAGACCGACTGAGCGGAGTAGACCTGGAGGGCAATCCTGATTTTGTCAAACTGGCAGAGGCCTATGGAATCAAGGGTTTTCGGATTCGTCGTCAAGGCGATGTGACCAAGGTCCTGAAAAAAGCTTTGGAATACAACGAAGGACCCTGTTTGATCGAAGCAGTCGTCTCAAAAAAGGACAATGTCTATCCGATGATTCCTGCAAATGCTCCGGTATCTGATATGTTGACTGAAGCGCCCACCTATAAATTGGAAAAGCCGACAGGCAGTACCTGAGTTTCCATTGCCCTGGAAAAAGGAATGAATTGACCCATACCGATACCGGACGCAAGTGGGGATACGCCGAAATTTTGGTGACCCCCACTTTTTCTCTTTGAAGCTCATCAATAAAAAATCTGGACCGGATGAATTCTACAACTGACGAAAAATGAATGAAAGCCCCATGAACGAGATTGAACTAGAAACGAATCAGCAACCCAAATACACAATAAGTATCTTAGTCAACAATAAACCGGGGGTCCTCATGCGGATCACCCAAACGTTTTCCCGAAGGGGTTACAATATCGACTCCTTGGTTGTTTCTCCCGCTCACAATCCCCAATTTTCGAGACTCACCATGGTGACGCAAGGAGAAATCGAAGGATTCGACCAAATCATCCGTCAACTGAATAAACTGGTGGACGTGGTGCATGCGCATCATCACGTCTCTACCCATTCAATTGAACGTGAATTGGCAATGTTTAAAATTGGAGTTTCAAGTAAAGGGAGAGAAGAAGTTCTTCAAATCGTTGAAGTTTTCCGCGCAAAAGTACTGGATTTCACTGAAAATTCATTGATTGTTGAAGCCACTGGCAGCACTGAAAAACTGGACGCACTGGAAAAAATCCTCACTTCGCTTGGGATTATCGAGATGGTCCGTTCAGGAAAAGTGATTATGGCGCGTGGAATGGAAATGACCTAAAGTCCTGGCAGGAAGAGAGTGGAATGAACCCGTCTTTCCACTCTCTTTTTCGAGGTTTCAATCAACAAACTGATCGACTAAAAACCGATTGATTGCTTCGGCTTCACGCATTGGAACACCATCTGATTTCAATGTAGGAACTTGAGCGTCCCCGCAAAGATCAACCAGTTCTTTCTGATAGTCTGCGTTTTCACGGATATTTTTCATCACAATCTGATCACCAATCTTCAAGTTCCTGATTGTATTCAATACCTGTTGTGAAAATCCGCATTCATTGTAGAAAAATAGTTCCAGTTGCATATTAACCCGCATTCACTTTTTGGCATTCTGCCAGGAGTTCTTCAGATTTTCGGATTCCACCCGGTCCAACAGAATTGACAAACTGGACTTTTCCCTGCTTGTCAATAATCACTGTCGCACGATCAGTAATTCCTTTATCGTCCATATACAAGCCGTAACTGGAGGCCATGGCGCCTTTAGGATGAAAATCAGCCAGCAAAGGATAAGAAATCCCTCCCAGAGAACTTGCCCAATTTTCGTGAGAAAAACGACTGTCAACACTGACACCCAAAACTTGGGTATCTGCCGCTTTGAAGTCAGCAATCCGCGACTCAATATCCGGCATTTCCTTGCTTCAGGTGGGTGTCCAATCCAAAGGATAAAAGACCAGCATTACATTTTTTTCGCCTTTAAATTGGCTCAGGGTATATTCTTTCCCTGCAAGCTGGCTGGCCAATTTAAAATCAGGAGCCTGAGCACCTACTTCAATCATGATGAATCTCCTTAAAATTGTGTTATTATTGAGTGAAAGACCTGCCTGAGCAGACCATGGAAGTTATTATCATAACTCAATCTTGCTGATTTGCAAGCTTCACCTGAGCACACAATTTAATTTCTGCATAGTCCTCAAAGATCTGGTATTTGAAGAAATTGAATTCAATCAGGGGAACAGCAAATTGTCACAAGTCAGGTGATGTAAACGATCGACAAGCCCATGAGCAAGGGCAGCAATCAAAACCGCTACAGACTATAATGGAGACAAGAAGACCCATCCAATTTTCAAGCGGCTTTGAAAAGATTATCCTTCAAATTTGAAAGACACTTTAATCTTTGACCGAAAAGCCTCTACTTTTCCATCCTTGATCTGCATATCCAGGAGAACAACTTCCGCAATTCGTAACTCCCTTAAGCTCTGGGAAGCTCTATTGATGGCGTTTTGTGCCGCTTTTTCCCAAGATTCAGTACTGGTGCCAACCAACTCAATCACTTTGTAGACGCTATCGGACATAAATCCTCCTTGCCTGCTTAGTACACCAGCATTGCGAGGCTGGTATTTGAAAAATTGGCTTTTTCAACAACATGAGAAAGCCATGTGATGAAACAAAGCTTGAGGGTAGTACATCTGCCTCTCAATTTCAATTAATCTCTTTCTTCATCACCGACCTTCGGTTTTAGATTTTCTGATCTTCAAACCAATAGGAAATTTTTTTACCGACTTGAGAGGAAATGGTGAAGATATTAGTTACTGGAAGGGCGGAAATTGTCGTTGAGAAAGTCGTTGATATCGCTGGACTCAAGCATCGGTTTGCCGTCTATCACCAGGCATGGGACCTGTGTGTGGCCATTCAATTCACGCAATTCCGCCGAATATGCTCGATGGGACATAATGTCCTTCATGACGATTTTATCTTGAATCCCCAGCAAATCGATAGTGTGCAGTACCATTCGACAAAAGGGACAGGCATTGTAATAATAAAGTTCCAAATGCATTGTTTTTTCCTATGAAAAGAGAAAGTTTATATAATCCAAGATTTCAGATCGATTCCTCATCCGCTTCCAAATCTGAATCTTCCCGCTCTACCGGATTAGTCTGTTTTCGATACTTACGGACTTCCATCGCCATGGTTTTGAGCAAGGGTTCCAAGTTTTCTCGAGTTGCGGCAGAAATGGTGAAAACGGTTTCCTTTTTTTCCTCCAGCTCCGCTTGAATTTTTCGCAGTTCTTCAAAATCTGAAACCGCGTCGACTTTATTTAAAACAACCAAACGAGGTTTTTCGATCAAAGCCTGAGAATAAAGTGCCAACTCATTTAAGAGAATCAGGTATTCTTCTATTGGTGGTTTCTCAGAAAACCCTGAAACATCCAATAAAATAGCAAGGATAGCCGTGCGTTCGATATGACGTAAAAACCGGTCCCCCAATCCCGTTCCCTCGTGGGCTCCTTCTATAATTCCTGGTATATCAGCAACGACAAAAGCATCGTAGGCATCGGTTTTCACCACCCCGAGATTTGGTATCAGCGTGGTGAAAGGATAGTCTGCCACTTTAGGATGCGCATGAGAAATCGTGCCGATCAAGGTCGATTTTCCGGCATTGGGAAATCCGACCAGGCCCACATCAGCCATCAGCTTCAGTTCCAGGCGAATCCACATTTCCCGGCCCTCTTCTCCGGGTTGGTGAAATTCAGGTGCACGGTTAGTCGCTGTTTTGAATCGAGTATTCCCGGCACCGCCTTTTCCTCCCTGGATAAATAGATAGTCCTGCTCGCCAAGGACCTCAAGGAGTACCTCCCCCGTATCGATATCCTTGATCACGGTCCCCAATGGCACTGCAATCAAACGATCTTTTCCATTTTTCCCGTGCCGGTTTTTACCGGAACCCGGCGTTCCGTCTTTGGCATGCTGATGTTGATTGAAAGACAAATCCAGGAGTGTATTTTTCTGAAGATCTCCCTGGAAAATTATAGCACCGCCTTTTCCTCCATCGCCGCCATCCGGCCCTCCTCGAGGAACGTACTTTTCGCGACGCATCGAAGTACAGCCATCGCCACCCTTGCCGGAGCGCACATGGATCTTAACCGAATCAACAAATTTCATTATTTTTGATTTTTAAAGGACAAGTCAATCTACCGAGATTGGCATCGTGCAGATTACCTGTTATCGAAGGGCTTTGTCAATCAAGCTGGGGATCACACTCTAAAAAATCCAACAAAATCTGTCGGCAAATTCATTTGAAGCCGTTGACTGAGTTCCTCAACAAAGGGAAGCATGGCTTCCTTGAGGCAATTGAAGTAAAGGGTGCGGTTGCCTGCATCCTGGGACTGCAGTTCGCGGTATGATTTATTGCTTTGACGCATGATGATTTTTGCGTGGACTGGAGCGTATTCCTGGTCCTGGAGAATCGCCTCGGACACACACTCATCTGAAAATCCGCAAAGAAAGTAAGTGAACGAATTTTCAAAACGGAATATATGAAAAGGAGCATCGACCGGAAATTTTTGACGAATCGATGTAATCATCTGATGGAAATAATCCCGATTCTTTTCTGTTTTCCAAAAATCCAAACTATTGGAATGAACATGCTGATGAGTCGTGGTGTTGAATTGTCGAAAGAACTGATAATCCGTGAAGCGAAGCACCTGCGGTTTCTGGACAATCATCGGTTTCTGTTGAGAGAGCGCCTTCATCGTGTCCGACAAATCCATATCGACTAAAGGTGTCGCATTGAACTTTCCCTGAAGGGCTTGTTGAGATTCCGTCCACTCTTCCAAAAATTCTTTTTTCAACTGCAAATAGGCTTGGAAGTTAGAACTTTTTGATAAAGAAATCAAACGTTGACGAAGAACAAAGGCACTGCTCAATTCCAGATAACTCTGCAATTGATCTTCCAACTCCTGCAGCTGAAATCCGCCATAAGCTTTTCGAAGTTCTTTTAGATTGAGAATAGTCCTGCCGATTTTCAGATGCGTCCTCTTTTCGAAGTGCATGGGAGTGCATTTCTGAATCTGACTGGGGCGAAAGATTTCAAAATCCAGTTCACTTTTATTAGGACCGGTTAATTTGATTAAAGAGTCCACATCCAAATCAGGATCCTTCCCATTGAAGGCATGATCAATCACTTTGGCTCGCACCGATTGAAAAAGCGGAAGAAACGAATCGGAACTGTTCAATTCACCCCGCACAATTTCAAGTCGATTCAAAACATCTCTGGCCTGTGTACGAAATTGCTGATTGACATTGAGCGAAAGTCCACTTTCTTGTGATGGTTCTGCCGGAATGGTGGTTCTTGATGCATCGTACATGAAAACGCTATCCTTAGAAAAATCGGAATAAGGACTTCCGAATTAAAGAGACTATAAAATCAATTTTTTAATTTTAAAGAAAATTACTGGACTCAAAAAAACCCGATTTCTTCTACTGTATGCATGGAAAATACCAATTCGGAGCAGAGGCATCATTTCGATTACCGGCTTCATTCATTTGAAATCAGAAAACCTCGCTTTTTTAAAACGATGCTTCTTCTTTTTTCGTCAATCAATAGGCATTCGGATTGATGAATCCTTTGAATATTGTCAGGAACAGGATTTTTATATCAAACCAGATGGACCAGTGTTCTATATAAAAAAGGTCATATTCGATTCGTTTCTCCAAAGACGTATCGCCGCGCCAGCCATTGATCTGTGCCCATCCGGTCAGGCCTGCCTTCACTTTGTGGCGCAGCATATAATTGGGGATTCTCTTCTTGAAATCACTGATAAAAACCGGTCGCTCCGGGCGGGGTCCAACCATACTCATTTCGCCTTTTAGAATATTAAAAAGTTGAGGCAATTCATCGAGGCTGGTTTTTCGCAAAATGCTGCCCAGTACCGTCCGGCGGTTATCATTGGGAACCGCCCAAACCGCTCCGGTCTGATTTTCTGCATTGAGGTGCATTGACCGAAATTTCAATGCCTGGAAAGTCACTCCATCCAAACCCATCCTTTCCTGCTTATAAAGAACGGGGCCAGGAGAAGTCAGTTTTATCAAAGCACTAATAATCACCATCACCGGGGCAAAAAGAATCGTCGCAAACAGCGATCCGCAAAAATCCAATACTCGTTTCTGGACACTATTCCAGCCATCCATCGGACTTTGTACAATCGTTACGATAGGGACATCATCAAAATGTTCAACATCCGTGTGCAAAAGCTTGAATGGGCCCAAATCCGGGATGATTTTTATATCAACCATCTGGTCAAACAGCACTTCATAGCAATAGGACAAATCCGTTTTTTCTTCATTCGACAAAGCAATAAATATTTGGTCAATCTTGTAATCATTGACGATGGAGTCAATTTCTTCAATGTTCCCCAAGACTGGAAATTTTTTGAACGATTCTCGGGTATTATTACGGGGCAGGCGAATAATCCCTTTGAAAACCATTCCTGAATTGTGATATTGATTGAGTGTCTCAACAAAATTGACGATCATTTCTGAGTTCCCTAAAATGGCGATATTTCTGACATGCCATCCCCGTTTGTGAAGCATCTTCAGCATCGATTGCATCCCCATTCGAAACAGGGTGAGCAAAACCAGGAAAATGCTCATGAAATAGAGCATGTGTATGCGGGAATAGGAAAATTTACGGTAAAAAAAGGCGATCGCAAGTAAACCGATAAACAACCAGAAACAGGCTTTTAGCAGATGAGGAAGTTCCTGAGAAAGCCTCAATACTCTTTGGGATTGGTAGGCCCCGGAAAAAACAAAGACGATCCCTGTTAACACAATCAAGACGGCAACCGCTTTAAAATATTGATCGTGAGGAGGAATAAATTTTGCGGCAGGAAAATTCAGCCAAAAGAATCTCGCAAAATAAGCCAGCTCCCAGGAGGCGTAGCACAACACTAAATCCCAAAGAAAAATCATTGTCACCAGTATTTCATTGTGCCGTTTCAACACCTTACACCTCTTTCTTCATCTCGAACTGATTTTGAATAATCACGAAGAATTCCCAGTGGCATGCAAAAATTGGACGCGAACAAAAATAATACAGGCCTATCTAAAAATAAAGCAACTTTCTTTTGATTCAGACAGCACATTTGAACGGAATAAAGAGGAAAGAGTTTTATTTTCAGAACTTTCAGGATTTGAAATACCGAAAAAAACCAGGTGAATATAGCCGAAATTCAATAACACGAAAAAATAAAAAATTTTTTTGTGAAAATTTTCCGTCAAAAATTGATCCAGGGTAAAACGATAAAGGAGGAATATGGCAGATTTTTTAGAAGATTTTTTGGATGACGACCCCGATCGAAGAGGAAACGACCGTGTTCCTTTTGAGGAAACGTTCGAAATCACTTCAGATCAACTCGAACAACCCATTTTTGTGATTGGAGACGATATCTCTCCCGGGGGTATCAAATTTATTGGCAGATCCAGCCTGATTGAAAAAATATTGTCAGATGAGGCCTTTCAATTGCTCAATGAAGAAGAGCAACTGACAGAAGGGGGTCCGGTCACCATCATTCTCAACTCTTCACTTCAATTGAATTCAGAAATTCGCTGGATTTCTCCAGTCAACCCGAATAAGGGAGAGTGGGATATTGAAACCAACCAGCCGATCCCGAAAGAGAAGAGAGAAGGATATCAAATTTGTGTAGAGTTCGCTGAATTGAATGAAGAACAAAAAGCTGAATTGAACCAATATATCAAACAATTGCAGAAGGATGAATCGCTGGAGTCCTGATCTCAAAAGGGAAAGATCAATGTTCCTTAAGGATATTGACAAGACCTTGTTTTTTCTTCAGTTCTTCCTTGAGCTGCTCAAGTATGGGCATACCGTTCGGGCCATATTCTTCCAAAAGCTCACATTGCTCTTTGAAGCACAACTTTCCGGGTCGGTACTTTTTTGTAATGGAGAGTGTGGGACCAAATCTTTTCAATTTATCACACTCAGAATCATAACACCTGCGAACCCGATAAAAGACTGAAAGCTCCTTTTTTTCATTGCTACTGCATGCCATCATGAACAGCAATAAAGGCACTCCCAAAAACAGAATCATTCGCCTGCGAATCAGTAAAAAATGCACATTCATTTTTATGAATTCTCCTCTTCACTGAAATAGAGAAGTAGTAAATTTATTTAAACCAAAGATATTTCTGGTTCCTGTCGGGTTCAGTATTTCTCTACCACTCATGACTCCAGGCCACATTTTGTCTTCCTTTGCTTGACACCCTTTTGGCACAAAGGTATAACCCAGTCAAGAAATGATGGCGACACAATGCTGATTTAACCATTTGAAAACTGACTATGCCCGCCTCTCCAGAAATTCGCATTTTAATTGTCGATGACAACGAGCAGATGAGAATCCTTCTGCGCACTATTCTGGAACATGCGAATTTTTTTAACATCACTGAAGCAGAAAATGGGGAAGCGGCTTGGGAACTATTAAAATCGGAACCTTTCGACCTGGTGATCACCGATTGGAACATGCAGCAAATGAATGGCTTGAAATTACTGGAGAGGATCCGAGAAACCGCTCAGACTCACGATATTCCGGTAATCATGATCACGATTCATACTGAAAAGCAATTTGTTAACAAGGCATTTAAAGCAGGGGTCAACAATTACATCACCAAACCCTTCGATCGGGAGTTGGTCATTAAAAAAATCCACATGGTTTTTGACCGCTCTTCCGCACCTTCCTCAGACGAATAATCCAAACCAGGAAAATTCAATTCCAGACTTCCAGCAAGCCGGTTCATCCTTATTGCAGACAAAAGATTCGGCTTCTATTGAGATAAAATTTTTTTGGACCACAAATGACGGAATACCGTCGCAAAACTTTTCAAATTGTAATCCATTTTGTAAAGCGTATATAACCCGTAAAGCAAAATAATGAACGGAGGCCACCACAAAATATGGGGGGAAACCAATTCTTTAAAAGTCATATTTTTCGCACCCATCCACAATATATAGTAGGCAATCACAAGGATCACTGCGCGAAGATACGATCCGGTGCGTCCGCTTCTTGGATCAGTCACTCCCAGGGGGATGGCCGCTAATGCGAGGACCAGCGCCGCCAAGGGACTGGTCAATCGCAGCAGCAATTCCATCAACGCGCTTTTTCGATCAACAGAGGTCAATTCCATTGTCGGAATCCCCCAAATCGCTGAGCTTTCCTGGGGGACACCTGATTCCTGAAAGACATAATTGAGCGTCTTAAAATCTATGGTACGATATATCTCCGGCTCCTCTGCAGTGAGGTGAATTGCGCCGTCGGAGAGCTCCAATTTCATTTCCTGATCGGATTCGTTTAAATTGAACTTCCCTCGATTGGCCATGATGACCATGGATTGTTCTTTAATCTCCTGATCTGCAATAAAAACTCCCAGTAATTGTTCATTTTCTTCTTTTGCATCGACATACAAAATTTTTCCACTGAAGTCTTGATTGATTACTTTGGGTTGAATCTGTTTGGAAGCCTGAGATTTGAGCAGCCTGAATTTTTCTGCTTCAAATGCGGCATAACCCGTTGGTTGAGCCCAAAGCGTCATAAAATAGGTTGTCAATGTAACAACAAAAGCAAAGGCCAGTACTGGAAAAATAAGAGTTTTTACCCCAAATCCGGCAGCCCTCATGGCGACTATTTCTAAATCGAGGGAGAGGCGCGCCATCACGACGATCACGGCAATCACCACCCCAAGCGGAAGAGTAGAGGCCAAAAACTGAGGCATTCGATAAAGAATCAAAAAAACAATACTGCTTCCTCCTCCTTTGGTGATCAGCAAGTTGACCAGACGATAGATTGTATCGAGTGAGAGCACAAAAGTGAGAATTGTCACACCCAGAAAATAGGGCACCAGCAATTGAACAAAAATGTATCGAAAAAAGATCATTATCCCTTCACACACAATACCTGCTTGAGACAGGCGACAATTTCTACAAGGTCCGATTGAGCATCCATAACGTGATCGATGTCCTTATACGCGCCCGGAATTTCATCCAGCACACCCCGATCCTTGCGACATTCCACTCCCGAGGTCTGCAATTCCAAATCTTGAACTGAAAATTGTTTCTTTGCCTGGGTCCGTGACATGGCCCGTCCGGCACCATGACTGCACGAACAAAAGCTCTGCGGATTGCCTTTTCCTCTGACAATATACGATTTACTGCCCATCGAACCGGGGATGATACCAAAAACACCGTTCCCCGCTTCAACAGCACCTTTCCGGGTGACATAAACTTCTTCGCCGTAATGTTCCTCCAAAACAGCATAATTGTGGTGGCAATTGACGGAAAACATCACCTCAATTGGATCTCCTTTGTTGAGGTATCGAGCCATGATCGCCATCAAACGGTCCATCATGATCTCCCTATTTTTGAAGGCATATTTTTGAGCCCATTGGAGATCCCGCCAGTAAGCGTTAAATTCTTTTGTCCCTTTGACAAAAAAGGATAGATCGGGATCAGGGACCTTTTGATCCGCCAGCTTCCTAAGATGTTTGGCTGTTTTGATGTGCGAAGTAGCAATGGCATTGCCGATGTGACGAGAACCGCTGTGCAGCATCAACCAAAGATCAGGATCTGCAGCATCCCAATCAATACAAATTTCAATGAAATGATTTCCACCCCCCAGGGATCCCAATTGTGCGAACGCTTTTTTTTCTTTTTTCTGCACATCCGGATGCAGGTCAGAAAATCGTTTCCAGCCTTTCCATTGATTTACAGATTTTTCGAGATGGGTGTTCCCGGCAAAACCCACTGGAATCCTGGATTCTATTGCAAGTCGAAGATCATGCAGTTTCCCCTCAAGTGCAGATGCCTTGATGGGCAGTTTTTTAGCCATCATCCCGCATCCGATATCCACCCCCACCGCAGCAGGAATGATTGCATCTTTTGTCGCAATCACCGACCCGACCATCGCTCCCTTGCCCAAATGGGCGTCCGGCATCAGTGAAATGTGTTTAAAGATACAGGGAAGATTAGCCATGTTCCTGATCATATTGAATTCAGAGGCTCCCAATTCATGATTGACCCAGGAAAGTACCGGATGCCGGGTAGACAGTTTCATCGGGTTCATTTCATTTACCCATTTCATTGGATGAAGGTCACTTCCACAAAAAAATATATCCCTGAACGACCCGTTCCATCATCGATCTGCCTTCTGAATTCGCCGGACTTTTCAAGATCCGCCCCTTCAAATTCTCAACAATGCTTTTTAAATTTTGAAACGGCTTCCAAAAATAATTCATAAAGCGGATTCGGAGAGATGATTTTTGATCCCAGGGTATGGGAAAATTCAGGATGCCACTGCACACCGAGGATAAATTTTTCTTGCATGTCATTGTAGGTAAAAGCTTCAATCAATTCATCTTTCCTGGAAATGGCTTCCACCACCAAATTTTCACCAAGCGTCTTCACTCCCTGATGATGAACTGAATTCACCAGAGGAGATTCAATCCCTTCAAACAGTTTTTCCAAATATCCCCCCTTTGAGAATTCGATTTCATGAAACAAATGGTCGTACGTTTCTGCATCCCGATGGGTCAGGGAATTGGCAAGCTGTACTTCGAGATCTTGGAACAAGGTACCTTTGAAATAGGTGTTGATCAATTGAAATCCCCGGCAAATACCATAGACTGGTTTTGAATGCTGGAAAGCATAGTCCATGATCCTTAATTCAAATTGATCCCGTTCAAAATCCCCCGGCCATTTGTTTTCATCCAGAAATGAATCCCCGTAAGATTTCGGAGAAACATCGGTGCCACCTTGAAAAACAAACCCATCCATTTCCTGAAGAAATGTCAGCAGCTGATTTTCACTCAAAAGCGGAATCAAAATAGGAAGAACACCGTCTCTTGTTAGGTATTCCGACATATCTTTTTCAAGATAACACAGGGTTTTCGTTCTGAAAAATTGCCTTTCCAGATCAGGATACATCAAACATGCTGAAACTCCAATTTTGATCATACTTCTCTCTTCTTGATTAGGTGACACAAGCTCACCGGAAGCTTTCTTCCATACTGCGACAGACAGGAATGGAACTTAACAGATTGTTCGATTATATCCAATTCAATTTTTAGGGGTCAAGTATTTATTTGTCTTTATTTTTTAATGATGTTCTTCCATAGTGTTTGAACTTTTTTCGAATAGGATCTGAGCCATTTTTACATCACCGCAAACGGGAATGCTGGAGACTGCAGAAAACAGTCTCCGAATAAATTTGCCAGAATGAAGGAGTGCAATGCCCCGTCCCCTGAGAATCGAATTCCCCAACGCCTGGTATCATGTAATGAACCGGGGCAGGCGGGGAGAATCAATTTTTTTAACAAAAGACGACCACGAACGTTTTATACAGCTATTGTTGGAAACCAAAAATCTTTTTGATCTTCGGGTGAGTGCCTATTGCCTGATGCCCAATCACTATCATTTGCTGGTTCAAACACCACAGGCCAATCTTTCACGCTGCATGAGACACATCAATGGAGTTTACACGCAGCGATTTAATCGCCATCATGGGTGCGACAGTCAACTGTTCCGCGGAAGATACAAAGCCATTGTCATTGAAGAAGATGCCTATTTGCTGGAAGTTCTCCGCTACATTCATCGAAATCCTACTGAAGCCCAGCTTGAAAAGTCCCTTGGTGACTATCCCTGGACCAGCCATCAAGGATATCTCACACGATCAAAAAAATGGGACTGGTTGAACAAAGATTTCTTGCTGAATTTTTTCGCTTCCGCTTCTTCTTCCCAAAAGATACTCTATCAAAGTTTCGTTTCCAAACAGGAACCGGAAGAAATCAGCAAACTTTACTTGTCAAAAAAATGGCCTCCTGTGCTGGGGAGTGGGCCATTTATTCAGGAAATTCGTGAAGAATACCTGAATGAATATTCCCCCCACACTTTTCCTGAAGTCAAAGCACTCGCTCCACCTATGGACGAGATTATTGCAGAGATTTGCCAGGAGTATCACTTGGAACCGCGGAATGTTCTGAAGGCAAAAAGAGGAAAACAAAACGAAGCACGGGATGTGGCAATTTATCTTATTCGGCATATTCGGATTGAACCCTATGGAAACATCGCAGGACAATTTGAGGTCAACTCTGCCAGTTCAATCGCCTCTACCATCGCCAGAGTCAAAAGGAGGCTGTCTGATGATTCCAAATTCCAGGATAAAGTTGAAAAATTATTCAACAGACTAAAGTCAAAATAGCATTTGACCTCCAACGCAGGAGTGATGGCGATGACAGGTACAGAGAAGTATTGGCCGTCTTTCGGGGCGAACAGGTTGACCGAAGATGTGTCAGGCTTGCTTAATTGAATCTAATTATTTTAAAACTCTTTCCATTTTTACTTATAAGTATCAATTATTTATAGTTGATTTGCCTTGAATTCACTCAGTCAATTCGATTTTCAACTAAAGAATGAGTGAAGCCGGACTCACGATATAGATTCCCCTGATTTACCTTCAATTATTGCTAATTTATGTGTGTCAATGGAACAATTTTGGAACACAACATATAAAAGGAAATGGTAGGGATAAACCATCTTACGTTGAATCAAAAGGATTCGATCTTTTTTCGACTGGCTATGGGTTTTATACGATGGTTCCCTTTAAAGACTTTTTATATTTGTTGTTTCATCTACCCAGGAGGACAAATGTCGGTTTGCGAAATTTTAGAGCATGCAAAACTGCTCAAACCCTACGATCAACTTCAACTTTTGGAAAAATTAAAAATTCTTATCCACAATATTGAGGAAGGTTTGTCTCAACACAGCATTATAGAATTACGAGGCCTTGGCAAATTGATTTGGCAAGACAAGGACGCCCAAAAATATGTTGAACAAGAGCATCGTGGAGTGGAAAACTGAAACACATGACCAAACTGCCGGTTTCGATACGGCACCGTTCATTTACTATATCGAAGAAAATCCAACCTATTTCGGAACTGTATCACCTTTTTTCGAATCGGTTAACCGTGGGGAAATTCAAGTGATTACTTCCATGGTTACATTGTTGGAAGTGCTGGTTCATCCCTTTCGTCTTACCCATCTGTTTCATTTCCGAAAGGGCTTCTGGATCAACGAAAAGGGGCATCATAGCCTTGTCTTTGGGCAACTTGCAAATCAAGTTCAGGGACTTGCGACATTATGGAACTTGCACAGATTTTGCTTTTCTCTGATCGTTTGATTTGAGTTTATTCAGGAATTGTTATGTTTAACACAAAATTTATTTACTATTCTTTACTATTCGTTCTCATTGTTTTCATTAATTCTTGCAAAGCTGGGGTTGACTTAAGGGCTCGAGTAGTTTCTGAAGAAATAACATACCATTCTGATGAAAGTTCTTCTATTGCCTTTGCGATTGAAGTGAAAGAAGTTTTTAAGAAATGCAAGGCCGAAGAGGCGAGGGTTGCAGTCACATTTTCTTTTTGGGAGCATCATTTTGGTGAAGAAACTAGAATTTTTCTGTTTGGGGATATCAAAGCTGGTCAAAAGAAAACAAAATCATTTACAACCAAATTTGCCAGATCTGTAAGCATTGTATCGCTCCCCTCAGGAGAAGAGGTCGAATATGTTGATAGTGAAAACAAATCTGTCAGATCCATTACCTTTGTAGAGGTTGAATCTGTTAAGGATGCTGTGTGCCCGTTTGAGGCTGAAGTACTTGGGCAACTGTAATCACTTCTCTTCGAGCTTTCCCCTTCACCTTGGTACAACCATCATTGTTCAATAGGGTACTACCTTATATCCCACAAAGGAGATTATCGTACAAAGAAATCCGCAAAGGAATTTCCCGGCAACTCAGATATGTGAAAAGAAATCTGAAACACATTGCACAATTGAATGAGGAGGTATCCCTGGAAGTACTGTCCAGAAGGCAGTACAAGAATCTTCTGGTAATTGCGGAAGTTTTTCGCCAGCAGAGTATTTTACATGAGACCGGTTCGAGAAGCATCAAAGGGTGCATCGTCAGTATCTCTCAGCCCCATGTTCGTCCAATTGTCCGAGGCAAGCAATCTGTTCCGGTGGAATTTGGTGAAAATATTTCCGCGAGCATCAATGATGGCTTTGTGAATTTAGATCGGATTGACTGGAATCCCTTTAATGAGTCAGTGGATCTTCAGTCACAAGTGGAAAACTAAACACAAATGCATAAATATCTATAATAAACTTGCGTAATTTTTCTGATTATTGATATCTTTTCGCCAGGAGGTAATTATGATCAAAATCGATATCAATAAAGAGAAACAAAAAGAGCTTGAGCGATTTCGTAAATTGTCTTCATCTAAAAATTCAGAGAAGGCATTAATGGTGTTACTCAGTTCAGAAGGGAAAACGATTTCCCAGATTTCTAAGGCATTGAAACGTAATCCGCATACTGTTCGAGATTGGTTAAAACGTTACAATACTCATGGTATACAAGGGTTGAATCGGAAATACTCGCCAGGTCGACCTGATATTAAACGTGCAGAGCTTAAAACGCATATCCGGAAAATATTGGATGATTCTCCAGCTAATCATGGATACCAGGATAGCGTATGGTCAGTACCTCTAATTGTTTATGATGCAGCATCAAAGCTGGATTTGAATGTCAGTGGAGATACCGTTATCCGTGCTCTAAATTCTATGGGTTATTCTTATAAAAGACCAACAAAAACAGTCCCAATTAGGGCCCCTGATAAAAAGGAAAAAGCTGAAAAAGTTCAATCCATGATTGCAGGGATTAAGGAGATACTCGCTAAAAGAGAAACTGAAATATACGCCCTTGATGAATCTCATTTTTCAACCGAACCATATCTGGTGAGAGGTTGGTTTAAAAAAAGGTGGCCGCCACAAAATCGAAACAAGTTACCGACGAGAAAGTCTCACGTTCTTTGGTTGCTTAAATCTAGAGACACAGAAATTTTACTGGAAGAGTTCAAAGCCATCCAACAGTAAAGCTTTCATACAATTCTTAACTCAATTAAATCAACGAACACCGGATAAGGAAATTGTATTAATTTTGGATAACGCGAGCATTCATACATCAAAGAAAACAAAAAAGTTCTTAGAACGACATAGAAATATTCACCTATTTCACCTGCCACCTTATTCACCAGAGTACAATCCCGTTGAAATCTTCTGGAGATGGATCAAGCCAAAGGTTTATGGATTCTCTGCTCTCGGTGGGTTAGACGAACTCATTTCAAGATTCAGAAAACATGTTTGGCATTATAATGAGAATTGGCTGCCAAATTCTATAACTTTTAATTTCAAAACCTATTCTGATATATTATAAATATTTATGCGATAATGTTTA
>JADGAV010000008.1 GCA_015231825.1 SAR324 cluster bacterium | reverse complement strand
GTCCCCAAATTTTCCAAAAAAGAACATGTCCCCAAATTTTCCAAAAAAGAACATGTCCCCAAATTTTCCAAAAAAGAACATGCCCGGGTTCCACGCCGGGTACACGTTACAACAAAAAACATATCCGTGACATGTTGGGCACAATTTCCAAAAATATTGTCCGATATTTTCGGGTCATTGAATGCGGTTCGAAAGCCGTCTACTGCTCTTTCAGATCCAGTCCCAAAATGCGCAGCTGCAGCATCGCGTCCTGGAATTGATGGACACTGCTTTTCCTGGGATTGGCGTTCACTGCAACGGTGGCATGTGGCTGATCAGCGAGAATGCTCGAAACCAGTGCCGTCAGGACTCCTTTGGGTCCAAATTCGATATAGATGCGTCCACCATCTTTGTAGGAGTTTTCAATCTGGGTTTTGAACAAAACGGAATTGAGAATATGTTCTTCCAAAATTCCTTGAATGGCTGATGTTTCTTTGGGGTAGAGTCCCCCGGTGCTGTTGGAATAGACCGGGATTTTTGCAGGATGAATCGGGACGGATCGGATCGCTTCGGCAAAAGGTTTTTGTGCATGACCGACCAGCGGGGTGTGGAAAGCTGCGGCGACGGGGAGTAAAACCACGGAAAAGCCTTTTTCCTTCAATTGATCATGCGCTGCCAGCACTGCCTGTTTCGGACCGGCCAGGACCACTTGTTTGTCGGAATTTAAATTGGCAACCTTGATGTCAGTCAAAGATTCTGCCTCTTGCTGGACTTGCTCCGCATCAGCTTTGACGGCGAGCATGCTGCCTGCATCAAAATCCGGATCGTCCGGGGCTGCCATGGCCCGGCCTCTTGCTTTTGCCAGGAAAAAATAATCGTGGTCGTCAAAAACCCCGGCGGCCCACAAAGCTGTCAATTCTCCAAAACTATGGCCCACGGTGGCATCAACTTTGAGTCCGGCGGACTGGAGAATCTTAAACAGTCCAACACTGACGGTTCCAATTGCGGGCTGTGCGTGTTCCGTCAGAGTCAGCCGCGCTTCCTGGTTTTTCTTTTCCTCAGCCTCTTCAGCAGGGTCGGGAAAAATTATTTCAGAGAGCGGCGGCAGGCCATCCTTTCTGAAAAGCTCATCCATGGCCGCAAAGGATTGCGAGACGAGGGGGGACTGTTCCCTCAATTCATTCAGCATTCCCAGATACTGGGATCCCTGTCCCGAGAAAAGAGCGACCACCTTGCTTTGTGCATCCATGCTTTGACGGCGAAAATAGATCCCTTTGCGCAAAGCCCATGCTTCATCCCCAGGTTTCTTTTCGAGGTTGCTGAGACCGGTTTTAAGCAGTTCCGATGCTTCTTCAGCGGATTCACAGACAAATCCCATCCGGGCAGAATCTGCAGAAATGGGGCGGCTGCTCTGCTCGAGTAGTTCCTGAAAGGCAGAGTCAGCTTCTGCCGATTCGAGCCGTGCGAGCATGGTCTGACAAAGAGCGGCCAGTTCCTGAGGACCGGCTGCTGATAAAATTATCATCGAGGTGGAGTTTGCAATGCTCATAGCTTATCCTTCAATTTCATGATTTTTCTGCAAGAAAACCGCTAATCGGTCTTAAGATTTCGATATGTTCACAGGTGATTCGGATGGCGGCAACAATCGGAACCGAGAGGATCATGCCGACAGGGCCCCACAGCCATCCCCAAAAAATAAGAGAAAGGATCACGACCAGGGGGCTGAGGCCCAGTTTTCCTCCCATCACTTTCGGTTCAATCACATTCCCGATCAGCCCCTGAATGAGAATCAGCAGGCCGAAGATGGTGACCGGGATCCACAAACTGTCAAATTGCAAAAAGGCGATCATGACGGGAAAAATAGTCGCAATCACCGAACCGATCGAGGGGATGAAATTGAGTAAAAATGTCAGGATGCCCCAAAAAACCGCCAGGTCGACACCAAACAGAAACAGGATCGTGGTGACCAGTCCCCCGGTCAAAAGAGAGAGAAAAGTTTTAATTTCAAGATAGCCGGCGATGCCCAGATTGATCTGGTTGACCACCAGAGAAATCTGCTCCGCTTTTTCGGTGGGGAAACTGTTGTGAATGCGTTTGAAAAAAGACTCCCGTTCAAAGAGAAGGTAGACCATATAAAGCAGGATCAGAAAAAGGTTGCCGAGAAAACCGCCGAATTTCCCGAAACTGGTTCCGATCATCTGGGCAATGGTTCCCGGTTTGAAGTGATCAGCCCATTTGAAATTCCGCATGAAGGCATTGACTTCGTCGGAAGGAATGGGAAGGGAATGCACCACCTGGTCCAGGAGACCGATCACCCGCACTTCGTATTGTGGAAGCGTCTGGTTGAGGGATTTGACGCTGGAATAAACCAGCAGGCCGACGAGATAAAGGAGGAGACCGGTGCAGAGAAGAATCATGCAGACGCGGGCTCCTTTGGGGATTTTCAGGTAGATTAGGAATTTTTGCAGCGGTTCAACGAGGTAAACCAGAAAAAGCGCGATGCAGAAGGGGATCAGGATCGTCTGTAATGCCTGCAGGACGAGGCAGATCACAACGACCAGAAGAATCCCGAGAAAGAGGGCAATCCACTGCAGCCAGTTTTCGGTCCGTTTTGCAATTTGTTCCGAAGTGGCGTCACTCATATTCCGGCTCAAGTTCGATGCCAACTTTGATCAAATGTTTCAACTTGTTGCGCCACATGATTCCTTCATTGGCCCAGCGCATCACGACCTGCACAAATTCCTTCTCGTAACCGAGCTTTTTGCCGACACTAAAGAGGTAGTCCATTTCGCGGCTGCTCAATGTGTTGTCGGAGGAAATCACCAGGGCCAGTTCAAAGAGCATGCGGATTTGGGTCTCACGCGAAGCGTTGGCCATGGGTGCCAGCGGGGGAAGTTTCTGATCTTTCACTGCCTGAATCAGAGATGCGACTTTTTCAGTCGAAGGCAAAAAGGAAAGCGCCTTTTCCAGGTAGAGCAGTTCTTCCGGAGCAACATTGCCGTCGGCGATAATTCCTTCGCAAATTGCTGTGGCAAACCAGTTTTTTTGTTCATCATCCAATTGATCCGGACGCAAGCCAGTAGAAATCATATCATCATCCAGTCGGAGTTGAGGTTAGGCATTTTGACGTTCACGCAGCCAATCCCGGTAGCTTTGAATCCCTGAAATTTTTCCTCGCAGGGCCCAGGTCAATTCCTGGAAAGATTGGAAAAACTGTTTCCTGAAAATCCCTTTTGCGATCAATGCGGCCATCCCCGGATTGGTGGCGTCGCCGATCAGGAAAGTGAAGCACAAAAAGGCTATTTTCTGGAAGCCTCCTGAATGCTTCAGCATCACATAGGTGTTGTTGTGATGACTGCCGAAGATGGTATCCTGGTCACGATCGCGCGTGAGAACCCCTTTGACCGGAGCCGTATGGTGGTAGACCTGAACCTGGGGATCGTAGAGGACTTTGTAGCGCTGACGATGGATCGGCAGAATCATGTCATCTTCAAATCGCCGCCAATACGGTTTCAAACGTTGATCAAACTGCGCCTGCGCCAGGGATTTGCGAAAGCTCATATTGCATCCGCGGAGCACATGGACTTCTCGTAAGGCATCAGGGATTTTTTCTGAATTGCCGTGATGTCTGCCATACCAGGTTTTGCTGAGACAGCGCTCACGGGTCATTTCCAAAACCGGTTTCCCTTCAATATATGGGATCGTTGGTCCGCCGACGGCCCCTACCTGAGGGTCAAGATAGTGATGCTCAATCCGCTGCAGCCAATCCACCAGGGCGATCGCGTCGTCGTCAATCAAGGCGACAATCTCTCCTCTGGCGAGTTCCAAACCCCGGTTTTCGGCATGGACAATCCCGGGAGCACTCACGGTTGCGACCTTGAACAGATTACTGTTCAAAACCGGGTTGTCCAGCTCCTGCAGTCTCTTCAGGGTCTCGCGGTCTTCCTCCCGCACAATGACGATCACTTCGTCTGGCAGCCTCGCCTGCCCGGCAAGGGCCTGCAGACATTTGACGAGAAAATCGGGCCGCTTGTAGGTGGCGACAAGGACAGAAATGATCATAAGACGGTACGGGTCAAAAACGATTGGGGTCTTACAGACTGCCCTGCAGCAGAATATTGAATTGGGAAAAATCCGGTTTTTTATTCAATAATGAATACAGGTTTTCATTGCTCTCATCTGTGTTTTCATCGTACATGGAAAGAATTTCTTCGGTGATCACGACCCGCTCCTGCTCCATTGCGATCTTGTGAATAATCGGATTCCAGGAACTCATAAAATCGCCGATATATTTCTGCACGGAAATGACGCTGCGGTCCAGCAATTTTTCGGTGATGTATTCCACTGCTCCTTTATCCCAGTCCACAAACCTGGCGACCAGCGGAAACTTCAGCATCGCCTGCTGAATATGAGGCTGTGTGATCAATGCAAAGGTCTTCGGCAGATAATCGGTGACAAAATCCGCTTCAATCACATATTCTTCAAAATCCAGCGTGGGCAGGTGAAATAAAAACTCATTCATAATGCGGTGACAAACTTCAGTCAGGGCCCGGCCTCCTGTTTGAAAACTTTCGGCTTCTGCAGCAATGGTTTTCAGGGCCTCATCAGAAAATGTCACTTTCTTGCCGGTAGTCTCAAAAATACTCTGTTCTATTTGACGGGAAATCGATCCGCGCACGTCGCGCAGGACATGGTAGAGTTTTTCGGTATCGAGTCGCTCCAGCGGCACGGTATAGGTGATCCGGCCCACCAGTTCGGGAATCAGGCCATATTGAATCAAGTCCTTGGGCTGCAGATGATCCAAACTGACGTTCTGCATCGTGAGCGGGTCTTCTCCTCCAAAACCGATCGACTGACCGCTTTCTTTTTTCATGCGTTTCAAAATGACTTCTTCAATGCCGTCAAAGGCACCGGCCAGGATGAACAGGATGTTTCGGGTGGAAATTTTTTTGTTGTCAATGTCTCCCCCCTGCATCATTTCCTTGATGCTGTTGATGTTGGTTTGCGAAAACAGGTCAATCTTGGAGTTTTCCATGGGACGGAGCAGTTCCTGCTGCACACCTTTACCGGTCACAACCGAGTTGGAAATATAGTCTTCACGGCTGCCGCCTGCCAGTTTGTCGACTTCATCGACCAGGATGATCCCGCACTCGGCACGGGTCATGTCTTCGTCACTCATGTAATACAGCTCGCGGACGGCATCCTGGATGCTGTCCCCGACAAATCCGGTCTTGGTCATCGAAGTGGCATCGACTTTGACAAAAGGGACTTTCAGGATGCGGCTCAGGGTATTGACCAGCAGTGTTTTGCCGGAACCGGTGGGACCGATCAGCAGAATCGAAGTTTTGATATAATCTTCATTGACCTGTTCCGTTTCGAGCTCCCGTTTGATATGAGCCATGTGGTAGTATGAAATCTGCGAAAGCGCTTTCTTGGCTTCATGCTGGCCGATCACATAATCATCCATCTGTTCTTTGATTTTGTAGGCACTTTTCAAACTGATATAGGAGTGATCCGAAGCCTGTTTCGGAACAGGAACCGCCTTGGCGTACATCGGGGCATACTTCAAATCAATTTTTAAAAAATGGTTGCGCATCTGCTCGAGATAGGGATGGATTTCCCGGGGGAGCATGCTCTTCCATTCCTCGTATTTCTGGTAAAAAATATCCTGAAAAGTAACTTTCTTTTTCGCCATCAGACCTGCTTTTTGTTCGGGTAAAAACTTCGAATTCTGGTGAATTCCGGATTCAATGTAGCAGAGACAAGGGGAATTGCCAATTGCATTTTAGCATGGAAATAACTTGATCTTCTCAGAATATTTTCACTAAAATGCCGGGCAAATCTTCTCTGCTGCCTGGCCATTTTGCTTGCACTTCAACAAACATTTATGCCGTCCCAAATTGCCTACGTCCTCGACACCAATGTTCTGCTTCACAGCCCGGAAGTCCTCAATGCCTATCCGCAGGCAGAAATTGTTATTCCGATTGATGTGATTGAAGAGATCGATCAATTCAAAAGCACTTTGAGCGAAACCGGGAACAGCGCCCGCACCGTTTCGAAAATGCTGGATGAATATCGGATATACG
Organism: SAR324 cluster bacterium; assembly: GCA_015231825.1. GTDB lineage: Bacteria > SAR324 > SAR324 > SAR324 > NAC60-12 > JADGAV01. The sequence goes on along the minus strand of JADGAV010000008.1, from coordinate 223,858 downwards.
GCAACCTCTCCGAAGGTATAACGCTGCCCAACCAGGGGCAGCTGCGCATTGAATTTTCGCTTCATCCCAAAGCCGATGAACTTCACGGACTGGATTGGTCGAAATCTTCCAACCGTGTCCTGAGCGTCGCCTTGAAACTGAAAGAGGCAGGCCGTGATGCAGTGATCGTGACTTTGGATACCCACCTGCGGGTGAAGGGAAATGCCTTCGGCATCCAGGTGATGCCCTATCAGGGGGAACAAAAGGAAGTGGTCTTTTACCAGGGAATTCATTACGAGACTGCGCCGGAGGAAAATCTCCAGCGTTTCCGAGAGCAGGAAACTTTTCAGCTTGACGGTCGGTTTTCACCTCATGAAGGCCTGGTTCTGATCAATCAGGAAGATGAAGAAGATTATCATGCGGGGGTTTTTGACGCGGAGCAGAATCAATTTGTCAGTGCCGATCACAAAGCGGGAATATGGGGGATCGTCCCTCGCAATGCAGAACAGCATGTGGCCATGGATTTGCTGCTCAATCCGGAGATTCCCATTGTGACCCTGGTTGGCAGGGCGGGAACCGGCAAAACCCTGCTGGCACTGGCTTCCGGATTGGAAATGATGTTGATCGAAAATCAATACAGCCGGCTGCTGGTTTCCCGGCCGATTTTTCCGATGGGGAGGGATCTGGGGTATCTGCCCGGTGATGTTCAGGAAAAACTGGCCCCCTGGATGCAGCCCATCTTTGACAACCTGGAGCTGCTGCTGAGTTCTTCAGATTCTGCAAAAAACACGACGACGAAAGGGCATCAGGAATTGGTGGAACAGGGGATGCTGACGATTGAACCGCTCACCTATATTCGCGGGAGAAGTATTCCTCATCAGTACATGATTGTTGATGAAGCGCAAAATTTGACTCCTCATGAGGTAAAAACAATCATCACCCGGGTGGGAGAAGGAACGAAAATTGTTTTGACCGGCGATCCGGATCAAATCGACAATCCTTATGTCAACAAGGCGTCCAACGGATTGAGCTACATAGTTGAGAAATTCAAAAATCAGAGAGTTGGGGGGCATGTCACGCTAAAGCGGGGAGAGCGTTCAGAACTGGCAGAATTGGCCGCCAATATTCTCTGATTCAGAGTCTGCAAAAGACTGCTTTAAAGGTCCAGAAGTTTGTTGTATCTTCAACAGAGTTTGTGTATAACCATATAATATATTTCGTGATTTGGTCCCAAACGCTCTTCAAAAATCCCAATTTTTCTACCATCCGATTTTATGAAACTTGAAAAACCAGTAGTGGAAATAAAGGGATTTGGGGGGACGCTGGGATTGCTTCTTGACAGCGAGGCATTGTTCGATCAAGTCGTTGAAGAGTTAAAAAAGCTGCTGCAGCGCACCAACTCGAAGGGTTTCTTTCGTGGCGCAGAAATCTTCCTCAAGGGCGATCGGCACAAACTCAGCACCGAAGAATTTGAACGCTTGAAACGGATATTGAAGCAGGAAGGCGATCTTCATCTAAAACCTGTGGCTGCAGAAATAGCAAAACCGCAGCCGGAAAAGGAAGTACCCCCTGAAGTTTTTCCCGATGCAGAACGTCTGCTCAGTCCGGAACAATCGCTCAATGCGGAGGAATCCGCCGGATCCCGGGCAGACGTCGAAGCAGTTCCGTTGAGCAATTCAGAAGTCTCTCCATTTCACCAGGAACTTCTTAAAGCAGAACAGAACACGATATCCGAATCCTTTCCATCTCCAAAGGAAAACCCCGCCGAAAATCCCGCAAAAAAACCTGAAACGGATGACACCCCAGAGGAGGATTTGTTTTTTATTCCCAATATGAAAACTTCCCAGTCTCTGCTGGTGCGTCAAACATTGCATTCCGGGCAGAGCGTCCGTTCAAAAATCAGTGTGGTTTTGATGGGGGATGTGAACGCTGGTGCAGAGATTGTTTCCGATCAGGATGTATTTGTTTTGGGAACCATTCGGGGAATGGTTCATGCGGGAGCCGGCGGCAATCGAGATGCCCGGGTATTTGCTTTGCGATTCCAGCCGACCCAGATCAGAATTGCCGAATTGATCAGCCAACCCTCTTCTGAAGATAAAAAAAAGGCCCAGCTTGCTCCGGAAATTGCGTTTATTGAGGATGACGTGATTTATATTGAAACCTGTTGGAAACTTCGTGTATAAATGCTTAATTTGTTTTTACAACAACACTCATATTCTTAATGATACTCAACAATATCCTCAATGATCTCGTGAAAGAGGAAGAAATCAATTCGCATCCGCGATAGTCATCGGTTTGAAGAAACGCCGCTGTTTGCAAGAAAGACTGGGATACTATGGGAGAGGCAATCGTCATTACCTCCGGGAAAGGAGGGGTTGGCAAAACCACAAGCACCGCGAATATCAGTGTCGCTTTAGCCGAATTGGGAAAGTCGGTTGTTGCCATTGATGGAGACATCGGCCTGCGCAATCTGGACATCATCCTCGGCCTGGAAAACCGGATTGTCTACAACCTGGTGGATGTGGTTAAAAAACGGTGCAGGGCCAAACAGGCCCTGATTCGCGATAAAAAAAATCGCCAGCTTTTCTTACTGCCGGCATCTCAGGTGGATGACAAATCGGCGGTCAGTCCTGAAGAAATGAAAGAACTCTGCAGGGAACTCAAAGAGGAGTTCGATTTTGTGCTGATCGATTGTCCTGCAGGAATTGAACAAGGATTTAAAAATGCATTGGCCGGGGCGGACCGGGCCATTGTTGTGACCACCCCCGAAGTCTCTTCCGTCCGGGATGCAGACCGGGTGATCGGTTTGCTCCAGCATCACAACATCTCTGCATCTTTGCTGGTCAATCGGCTTTCTGTGAAAATGGTTGAAGCGGGAGAGATGATGAGCAAGGAAGATGTGATGGATATTTTGGCAATTGATCTTTTGGGGTTGATCGTGGAAGATCCAGAGATTGTCGTTTCCGGAAACCAGGGAACTCCTGTCGTTCTTAATGAAGATGCCCCGGCGGGGCAGGCCTACCGGCGCATTGCAAAACGGTTGTGCGGTGATTGGGTGGAGGTTCCTTCATTTGAACAAAAAAAGGGCTTTTTTGCTAAAATTTTTGGGAGATGATCATGTTAGAGATGCTGAAAACGTTGTTCAATCCAGGCTCCGGAAGTGCAGAAACTGCAAAAAACCGCCTTCGACTGGTCCTTGCCCGTGAACGAGTCGGGCTGCCTGAAAGTCAGCTCACCGAATTGAAGGGGGAATTGTGTGATGTGATTTCCAAATATTTTGAGATCGATAAAACGGCGTTGGAAATTGAAATCATGAATAAAAATGGTCAGTCAGCGCTATCCGTCAATACGCCCGTCAACGCGCCCACCCATTGATGTTTTACTCTATTCTCCTCCCCATTTTTGCACAAGAAACATTCAAGACAGCCGAACAGAAAGAATTCGAGAACACACTTCGATCAGCCGATCTGAGGATCTGGAATTGATCATTAAAAAGAATGGAGGATCCATGACCCAGGAAAAGAAACTTTCGAGAGACGAACTGATTCGGCAGGTCGCTGCCCATCCTGCTGGAAAAGTCAAAGTTGCTGTTACGGATATTGACGGTATTCTGCGGGGAAAATATATCCACAAGGAAAAATTCCTCTCCATTGTTGATGGAGGCTTTGGTTTTTGCGATGTGGTTTTCGGCTGGGACTCCAGCGATCTGAGTTATGACAACACCGACTTTACCGGGTGGCACACCGGCTATCCCGATGCCAAAGCTTCTCTGGATCTCGATACCTTCCGTCAGGTTCCCTGGGATAATGATGTTCCTTTTTTCCTGGCAGATTTCAGGACCGCCGAAGATGAACCGTCGCAAATCTGTCCGAGGAACCTTCTGAAGGCAATCCGGGGCCGTGCCGAAAAACTCAATTTTCACGCGACTTTTTCCCAGGAATTTGAATGGTTTAATTTTAGGGAAGAGCCGGAGGAGCTTGAAGCGAAAGGATACCTCAATCCACGCCCGCTGACTCCGGGCATGTTCGGATATTCTGTTTTGAGGGCGAGCCGCAACAAGGACTTTTTTAATGATCTTTTTGATCTGCTGGCGCAGTTTGACGTCCCCATCGAAGGGCTTCATACCGAAACCGGGCCTGGAACCTATGAAGCGGCTATTCTTTACACGGAGGTTCTTGAAGCCGCAGATCGGGCGGTTCTTTTCAAAACAGGGACCAAGGAAATTGCAATGAATTATGGAATTATCCCCACGTTCATGGCTAAATGGCACCCTGAATACCCGGGCTGCAGCGGGCATCTCCATCAGAGTCTCTGGGACCGGGAGCAAACGAACAATCTATTCTATGATCCTTCACGGGCCGACAAGATGAGTGCATTGATGAAGAGCTATCTTGCAGGACTGCTGCATTGCCTTCCCTATGTGCTGCCGATGTATGCACCCACCATCAACAGCTACAAACGTCTGGTTGAAGGCGCCTGGGCTCCGACCACCGTGACCTGGGGCATCGACAACCGCACCACCACCATTCGCGCGCTGCCGGGCAGTATGAAGTCCACCCGCATCGAATTGAGGGTCGTCGGATCTGATGCCAACCCGTATCTGGCAATGGCCGCCAGTTTGGCGTCAGGGCTTTATGGAATCGAAAATAATCTGAATTTGGAAATTGAAATGACGAAAGGGAATGGCTACAATAACACCAAAGATGGTGTTTTGGCCAATACCCTCGAACAGGCAACCAGATTAATGAAAGAGTCCGAGTTGGCGCATCAGTTATTCGGTGAAGGCTTTACCCGGCATTTTATCCAGACAAGAGAATGGGAATGGAAGCAGCATCTCAAAGCCGTCACGGATTGGGAAATGCGGCGTTATTTTGAAATTATCTAGTCGATTTTTGTTGGAGCTCATTGTTCCAGCAGGAGTTCAAAACGGGAATTGAAACCATGCCAAAAACTTTCATCAGTGCCCAGCAGCTGCTGGACGACTCTTTCAAATTGGGATTGAACATCTACGAATCCGGCTATCGGCCGAACTACATCATCGGCGTCTGGCGCGGCGGAGCACCGGTGGGGATTGCTGTGCAGGAACTGCTGGATTTTCTTGGAGTCGAATCGGATCACATCGCCATTCGGACCTCTTCTTATAACCGCTCTGGAGAGCGGCAAAAGTTTGTCAGAGTCCATGGACTGAACTATATTGTCACCCGGATCAATGCGGACGATTCCCTCCTCATTGTCGATGATGTCTATGATACCGGGTTGAGCATCAATCAGGTGATTGAAGATCTCAAAGACAAATGCCGGAAAAACACACCGGAAATCCGAATTGCAACGCCATATTACAAGCCGGGAAGCAATAAAACGGATTATGTCCCCGATTTTTATATTCATGAGACGGAGGAGTGGCTGGTTTTTCCACATGAACTGCACAGTCTCAGTCTTGAAGAAATTTTGAATCAAAAACCGGGCATTTCCACCATCAAAAACCAGCTGGAGAAGCTAAAATTTTCGTGAAAGTGGGCATCCAATGCTCATTCATTGCGAAAAATTACTTTCTCCTCAAAATCAGCTATTGAAATATTCGTCAAATTTTTGCTGAGCCTCTTCACCAAAAAGGATTTGGCACGCTTCCATGATGCCGGGTGAGTTTCGGATTGTTTCTTTGGTTTCGATCAGGGCGATTTTGGAACGGCGCCGGAGGAAATCATCGAGTTTTGTGATCATTTCCCTGCGGGCTGAGAGCTCAATTTCACAGTGAATGTACTCGGTTCCCTTGATGAGGACTTCCGCCATTTTAGGATCTTCTCGAATGCTTTCCAGCAGTTCAAGCGCGTGGCTGCCGTGCCTTCTCCAGAGCCGTGAACTCAGTTTTTCGAAAGATTGAGAGGACGTCATCTTGTCGAGTTCCATCAGTTCGGCCTGATGCATGAACTCTTTCCTCGCTCCCTGCGGGTCTTCTCCATACCAAATATGGTCTTTGTAGGGCAGATTGATGCCGAATTGACTTTCAACGGATTCACTGATTTCTTCACCGATATTGATGCAGTCCGTCAGTTTTCCTCCCAAAATGCTGATGATGCCGCTGTCGACATTGGCTTCCACGGCATGTTTTCGCGACAAGGCAAGCCAGTCCTGCTTGCCGGCCCCGGAACCCTTGACCACGAGCGGTCGCACTCCGCAGCGTTCTGCAACGATATCTTCTGTTGTGAGAGGAGATGGCAGTTTCAGCATGTGGTTGATGTTTTTCAGCACAAATTCCCGATCTTCTTCTGTGACGGTGCTTTCCATGTGATCCACTCGGGTATCAGTGGTGCCGATGCAGGTTCGGTTTCCCATTGGAATGACAAAGAACATTCGTCCGTCCAGGGAGAAAAAGGTCAGCACGCGCCGATTCGGTGAAAGTTTTTTGACAATCAAATGGATCCCTTTGGAAAAGACATGATGATGCTCCGTGCTCTGCCTGATCATTTGGTTGTAGTGATCCACATATGGACCACAGGCATTGATGATCAATTTTGAACGGATAACAGATTCTTTTCCTCCGATCACATCACGAATCCGGGTGCTCCAGATCCCGTTTTGATCTCGTTCTCCTCCTGAGGATTCGACATAGTTTGCTGCAACGCAGCCATAGTTCATGGCGGAACGGACAAAATTGAAGACAAAGCGCGCGTCATTGTCATGAAAATAGGCATCAGAGTATTCAAAGCCACCATCACTGGCAGTCAAATCGACAATTCCTTCTTCCTCCTCAATTTTTTTGCGGGAAAACCAATCGGGAGGACGGGTGAATCCGTTGCCGATGAACCAGTAAAGCCAGGCGCCGCTGAGCAATGTCCACAAACTGCGGCGAAAGCCTTTGGGATGGGTGATCAGGAAGCGGATTTCTTTGACTGTTGAAGGATAATTTCGAATCAGGCGATTCCGTGACATGCACAGTTTTCGAACCAGGCCAAATTCCATGGTTTCCAGGTACTTAATCCCGCCCCATGCTAAATTTGAGGATTCCTGCGAGGTGAATCCGGCGAAGTCACCCTTGTCGATCAAGGCCACCCGGGCGCCTTTACAGGCTAATGCGGCCGCCGATACTGCTCCATTGATCCCTCCCCCGATAATGAGGACGTCATAGTCGCCTTTTGATAATTTTTCTATATTGTTTTTACGTAATTGCATTTTTTATTTTTAGAATTCAGGAGATTCGTTCCATGCTTCGCAGAGCCACCACCTCGATGTCTTTTTCTCCCAGAAAGTTGCTCATCAGAACCTGTCCCCGCTTCACCGGAGATTCGATCTGCAGCTGATGGATTTCGCGAGCCGCCTCAATCACACGATCCTTGGGAATCGGGGCGCTGACTTTGACCGGGAGCCGGGCCCAGCGGGCATGGCTGATGGCGACGGTGGTGCTCAAAGAACGTCGGGGATCTGAAAATTCCTGTTTCGCATACTTCAATCCGCGATTGCACTGATAGTCAAAAACTTCCAGGATATTTTCTCCTTCATGAGTGAGCTGCAGGGGACAACCCATCGGGCAGTTCGTGCAGGTGTACTGTTCCATTTCAAGCATGTTTTCCTCTTTGCAAATCCACCACCGCATTAAACGGAGGAGGTGCGGATAGTTTGGAATATTTCTTATTTTGTAAATCCGTTTCTTTTACTCCGTGTTTTCTGGCAGAGTTCACGGTGAATCAGTCCGTTTTTTCTTCTGCGGGTAAAATATCAATTCTCAGGGTATCGCCTCGAAACTTTTCCAGAAGCTCCGGTTTGACTTTGACCATGATCATTTCTGCCGGAACCACGAAACGCAGTTTTTTTTGTTTGAGATCGCCGATATGCAGCCGGCAGGGTTTCATCGGTTTCTGGCATCGCATATAAATCGTGTGTTCTCGCTCAGGGCTCAGTGAATGGGGGACACAGTAGTGCACGTTGTTTCCGGGAAGAAGCCGGATATTATCGTTGGGGCGACGGACTCCCTGTGCCCATTCCCCGGCAAATTGTCCTGCCAGCAGGGATTCACGGGTTACGAAATCCACCAGATCATGAACATGGAGCACATTGCCGCAGGTAAAAACACCAGGCATGCTGGTCTCGAGGGTGCTGTTCACCTGAGGACCTCCGGTGAGTAAATCGAGTTTGATTCCCAAACTTTGCGACAGCTCGTTTTCAGGAATGAGCCCGATTGAGAGCAGCAGCGTGTCGCAGGGGATGTCCCAGGCGCGGTTCATGTCCGGTTTCAGTTTTTCATCGACAGGGGCAACTGTTATTTTTTCGACACGGTCCTTGCCGTGAATATAGGCAACCGTGGTGGACAGGTGCAGAGGGATCTCAAAATCTTCCAGGCACTGGACCACGTTGCGTGTCAGTCCGTTGGAGTAGGGCATGATCTCGAAAACACCGACCACTTCGCAGCCTTCCAGGACCAGACGGCGAGCCATGATCAATCCGATATCGCCGGACCCTAAAATTGCGACGCGTTTACCGGGCAAAACCCCCTTCATGTTGACAAACTTCTGCGCAAGTCCTGCCGTGATGATCCCTGAGGGCCGGGTTCCGGGAATTCGGATCGCCCCCCGCGTGCGTTCCCGGCAGCCCATCGACAGGACGACCGATTTGGTTTCAACCGTGCTCAGGCCGTATTTTTCATTCATCACATGAACTCCCTTGCTCCCACTTGAATCATAGGAGATTCCGGAAACATAGCTGTTCGACAGGAGGTCCACTTCCTGATCGATGACGTTTTCCAGAAACCGTTCCGCATATTCGGGTCCGGTCAGCTCTTCCTTGAAATAGTGCAACCCGAATCCTGAATGGATACACTGTAGAAGAATACCACCGGGATCCGGTTCCCGGTCGAGAATCAGAACTCGTTCTGAGCCGGAATCGCGTGCTCCCAGTGCAGCTCCCATTCCTGCCGGACCGCCGCCGATGACGACCACATCATATTTTCCTTCCATTCGTCCCAGCATGCCGCTCACCCCTCTCTCATTTTTGGATGCTGTTCGTTGACCATTTCGGTCACAATCCACGAATTGCTTCCCCGTTTTGACAAATCGGTGAATGACTGATTCAGCCTTTCAGCGAGAATATCCATGCAGCGAATCGAACAAAATCCTCCCTGGCAGCGACCCATGCCGGCACGACTGCGGAATTTTATCCCGTCCAGTGTCCGGGCCCCATGGTCGATGGCATCATGGATTTCTGCTTCCGTCACCAATTCACAGCGGCAGGCGACTTTTGCGAACAGTGAATTTTTTTCAATCAGCTCACGTTGTTTTTCGAGTCCGAGCATTGCAAATCTCGGCGGAGATGCAACGAAGGGATTGAAGGATTCTTTTTCTTCGAGAAGCAGACCTTCTTCTATTAAAATGTCGCGGACGTATTCAGCAATTGCAGGTGCTGAAGTCAGACCCGGGGACTGAATTCCGGCGACATTGATAAATCCGGGAACGCGGGTAGGGCCAATGATGAAATCGTTGGTGCTGCTGACCGCACGCAGTCCTGCAAATTCCGTAATGGTGTCCCTTTCTGTAATTGAAGGGCAGATTTTGTTGACAAACTGAAAAACGCGGTCGGACCCTTCATAAGTTGTTGAGGCATCATATCGGTCTTCAGTGTCTTCAGCAGTGGGACCGACCATGATGGTTCCATCAAAGGTCGGAATGATTAATGTTCCTTTGGTCGAGGCTTTCGGAACAGGAAATACAAGCCGGCGTACCAACCCTTTGAGACGTTTGTCCAGCATGTATTCCTCCCCCTTGCGAGGGTGGATCGTGAAATCCTCCAAACCGACCAATTGTGAAATTTTGTCAGAAAAGACTCCGGCACAGTTGAGTACAAAACGTGCCGAGAGTGTTTCGCCGGGAGTCTGCAGCAGCAGGATTTTCTCTCTCTTCTCAATTTTCGTCACCGGGCTGTTGACTTTCAATACAACACCGTTGGCGATGGCATTTTCGAGAAGGGCAAAGACAAATTCGTAAGGATTGATCACTCCCGCAGAGGGGGCGTAAAGTGCGGCCAGCAAGGTGTGCGAGAGGTTGGGTTCCTCCCGCTGCAGGCGAGCCTTATCCCACATTTCCAGTCCCGGCACGCCTTTTTCTTCCCCCTGCTTTTTCAGCTGTTCTAAAATGGGAAGGTCTTCCCTGCTTTGGGCGACAACAATTTCACCAATCCGGCGGAAGCCGAAATTGAGTTCCTGATGCAGGGAATCATAAAGCTGATTGCCGCGCACCACGAGTTGTCCCTTCAGGGTATCAGGGGAGCTGTGATGCCCGGGGTGGATGATCCCGCTGTTGGTTTTGGTGGTTCCGAAGCCGACTTCTGCACAGGCTTCCAGGAGGACCGTATCAAGCTGAAAGCGGGAAAGTTCACGGGCAATAGAACCGCCGATGACGCCTCCGCCTATAATTGCGACATCATACATTTTGTTCACTCAGCCAATTTTTTGAACGCCCGACCGCTTTGTTCCACCCTTCGAGCAGAGAGTTAACCTTTTCCTGTTTCATTTTTGCGTGGAAGACGGCATTTTCTTTGCGGATTGCTTCAATTTCTTCCAGGCTCCCCCAAACCTGTGTTGCCAGACCTGCCAGAAAAGCGGCTCCCATCGCCGTGGTTTCAATAATTTCGGGACGATTGACCTCTATTGAGAGGATGTCTGCCTGAAACTGGCAGAGAAACTGGTTTCTGCAGGCGCCTCCATCGACGCGCAGTTTGGTGATCTTCTGCCCCATATCCTGTTCCATACAGCGAAGAATATCGTTGGTCTGAAAACAAATCGCTTCCAGCGCTGAACGGGCAATATGGTTTTTATTGACGCCCCGTGTCAGTCCAAAAACAGAACCGCGGGCGTAGGCATCCCAAAAAGGGGCTCCCAGACCGACAAATGCCGGGACGATATAGACCCCCTGACTGTCTGCGACAGACAGGGCCATTGCTTCGGTTTCTGAAGCATCCTGGAACAATCCCAGATCATCCCGCAGCCATTGGATCAGAGCTCCGGCAATGAAAACAGATCCTTCCAGGGCGTAGGTCACCTGGTCACCGATTTTCCAGGCGATGGTGGTCAACAGTCCGTTTTGTGATTCTGCAGCCTTGTTTCCTGTGTTGACGAGCATGAAGCATCCGGTGCCGTAGGTGTTTTTCACCATGCCGGGTTCAAAACAGGCTTGCCCGAAAAGCGCAGCATGCTGGTCTCCAGCCACCCCGGCAATGGGTATTTCGCAGCCGAGCAATTTGCTGTCAGTGACTCCAAAAACACCGCTGGAAGCCATCACTTGCGGCAGGGCTGAAGCAGGGATTTCAAATTTCTCCAAAATTTCCTGGTCCCACTGCAATTCGTGAATGTTGAAGACCTGAGTCCGGGAGGCATTGGAAACATCGGTCGCAAAAGTTTGGCCCCCGGTCAGTTTCCAGATCAGCCAGGAATCGACGGTGCCCAGGGCCAGATTGCCTTCCTTTGCCAGAAGGGCGGCCTCTTCGTTGTTCTTGAGCAGCCAGCGCATTTTTGTTCCTGAAAAATAGGCATCGGTGACCAAACCGGTTTTTTGACGAAGGACTTGATCGAAACCTTCTCTTTTGAGTGCTTCACAGTAATCGGCTGACCGTCGGCATTGCCAGACAATCGCATTGTGCAGGGGTTCTCCCGTTTTTTTGTTCCAGGCAACCACGGTTTCTCTCTGGTTGGTGATGCCGATGGCATGGATCCCAGAAAGAGAAATCCCGGCTTTGCGGACCGCCTCATGGATCGTGTCCAGCTGAGTCTGCCAAAGGTCCATCGGATTTTGCTCCACCCAGCCATCCTGAGGATAATAGCAGTCAAACTCAGCACCCGCACTGGAAAGAATGCTGCCATCTTCATTGAATAAAATGGTTCTTGAACTGGTGGTCCCCTGATCCAGGGCCATAATCACTTTTGACATGGGCTTCTCCTTGCTAAATGAAAAATGGCGAAGTTCACCATCGGCTTATGCGACAGAGGCACTTTATCAACCTATCCGTTCAGAATCCAATATTACTTTTTGATGATCTCTATAAGAATTTTTTATAATATTGCCGGTTTTGAAAATTTCGAGGACTGCTCCAGTTTCTAAGGGAGCAATCCTGGAAGGAGGGAGGCATCACAGAAATAACGGTATTTCAGTCCCTGGAAAAGGACTTGACGGCCTCTTTTCCAGGATCAGCATCAACTTGAAATTTGGCGGAATTTGCTTCACTGAATATATAATGATGTGAGTGGACCGGTTTTTGAAAAATTGGCAGCTTCTTCAACAGCCCAACACTATAATGAATTCTTATCAAGATCATCAAAAAGAATTATTAGATTATCTTGAAATTGATTGCTACAGTGCTTCGAAGGCGTGTAAAGGTAGCCTTGTCTGACTGGCAGCTCTCCAGAACCCGAATTCGGTTCTCTTAAGCCGCTGGTCGTTATCTCACAGATGTGTATCTCAAACCTTTGCTATGGGAGAAAAATATATGTTAATCAAAAGTATGACTAGAGTCGCAGTCGCTGCGGCTGCTGCTGTTTGTTTTGCATCATCAGCCTATGCAGACAAAGCAGATGCTGAGAAATGGATCAATCAGGAATTCCAGCCATCAGCGCTTTCTAAATCTGATCAGATGAAAGAAATGGAATGGTTCATCAAGGCAGCCGCTCCTTTCAAGGGAATGGAAATCAATGTCTTGTCAGAAACGATTCCGACCCACGAATATGAATCGAAAGTGCTGACGAAAGCATTTGAAGAAATTACGGGGATTAAGGTCAACCACCAGCTTTTGGGAGAAGGGGAAGTTGTCCAGGCCGTTCAAACTCAAATGCAGACGAAACGTAATCTGTATGATGCCTACATCAACGATTCCGATCTGATTGGAACGCATTCACGGCTGCAGCTGGCAGTGAATCTTTCCGACTGGATGGCAGGGGAAGGAAGTGATGTGACCAACCCGATGCTGGATGTTGATGACTTTGTCGGGAAATCGTTCACAACAGGTCCTGACGGAAAACTGTATCAATTGCCGGACCAGCAGTTTGCAAATCTGTACTGGTTCCGCAAAGACTGGTTTGATCGTGCAGATTTAAAGAAGCAGTTCAAAGATCGATATGGCTACGATCTCGGTGTTCCCGTAAATTGGTCTGCTTATGAAGATATTGCAGAATTCTTTTCTGTTCACGTGAAAGAAATTGATGGTGTCCGGATTTACGGTCATATGGACTACGGAAAACGCGCACCGGACCTGGGTTGGCGGATGACCGATGCCTGGCTTTCCATGGCGGGTGCCGGAAGTAAAGGCTTGCCGAACGGGATTCCTGTTGACGAATGGGGAATTCGAATGGAAGCGGGGACCTGCAACCCGGTAGGCGCTTCAGTTTCTCGTGGTGGTGCGGCCAATGGTCCTGCTGCCGTTTATGCAATTCGAAAATGGGATGAGTGGTTGCGCAAGTATGCCCCTCCGGGAGCGGCCAGTTATGATTTCTATCAATCATTGCCTGCTCTTTCTCAGGGAAATGTTGCCCAGCAGATTTTTTGGTACACCGCTTTTACCGCGTCGATGGTGGCGCCGAAAAGTGAAGGAAACAACACAGTAGACAGCAGCGGCAAACCGTTATGGCGCATGGCTCCTTCTCCTCACGGTCCTTACTGGGAAGAAGGTCAAAAACTGGGCTATCAGGACGCTGGTTCCTGGACATTGTTCAAATCGACTCCGGTAGACCGTCGAAAAGCAGCATGGCTGTATTCTCAATTTGTTGTTTCAAAAACAGTGGATGTCAAGAAGAGTCATGTGGGTTTGACGTTTATCCGCGACAGCACAATTCGTCATCAGTCTTTCACGGATCGTGCTCCCAAATTAGGCGGACTGGTCGAATTTTACCGTTCTCCTGATCGTGTTTTGTGGTCTCCTACCGGTGTGAATGTGCCTGACTATCCAAAACTGGCGCAAATTTGGTGGCAGCAGATTGGTGATGTCAATTCGGGAGCATTCACTCCTCAACAGGCGATGGACCGATTGGCGAGCGAAATGGATCTGGTCATGTCCCGAATGCAGGTTGCCGATGAAAAAGCAAAAATCTACGGCGGCTGCGGACCACGCTTGAACAAGGAAAGTGACCCCGCAGAGTGGTTGAAAAAGCCAGGTTCGCCAAAGGCTAAAGTGAATGAGAAGCCCAAAGGCGAAACGGTTGACTATGATGAACTTGTCAAACGTTGGCAGGGATAAAAACAGCGGGAAGCAATAGAAGGTAAACTGGATAAGATGGCTATCGAACTAAAAAAAGTCAGCAAGCGGGTTGGAGCGGAAACGCATATCTACGAGACGTCACTGACGCTCGAAGCGGGACAGTTCAATATCCTGCTGGGAACAACGCTCAGCGGGAAAACGTCCCTGATGCGCTTGATGGCCGGGCTCGATAAGCCGTCTTCCGGAGAAGTCTGGTTTGACGGACAGAACGTGACGGGAATTCCTGTTCAAAAACGCAGCGTCGCAATGGTCTACCAGGCTTTTATCAATTATCCCAATTTTACCGTCTTTGATAATATTGCTTCCCCGCTAAAAGTTGCCAATGTCCAGCAGTCCGAAGTGAATGACCGTGTCCGCCACCTGGCGGATCTGTTGAAATTGACACCCATGCTGAAGCGTATGCCCAGTGAATTGTCAGGAGGTCAACAACAGCGGACTGCTCTGGCACGGGCTTTAGCGAAAGGTGCTGATCTCGTGCTGCTGGACGAGCCATTGGCAAATCTTGACTACAAACTGCGAGAAGAACTCCGGGAAGAACTTCCGAAATTGTTTGCCGGAACCGGTGCAACGGTTGTCTATGCCACCAGCGAACCCTTGGAAGCGCTCATGCTTGGAGGATTCACGAGCACCTTGAGTGCCGGACATTTGATCCAGTTTGGAGAAACGCCGTTCATCTATCGAAATCCTTCATCTCTGGAAAGTGCCAAAGTCTTTTCTGAGCCTCCGATCAATACTGCCGCCGTGGAAAAAAAGGGCGCCCTGATGCGTCTCTCAGAGAATATCAGCTGGAATGTTCCTGACGCATTGAGCGATGCTCCCGATGGCCGTTATACCGTTGGAATCCGTGCTTATCATCTGCAGCCGTCCGGAAGCGGGGTGAAAGTTTCGGGAGATGTGCAGATTGCAGAATTGAGCGGATCGGAAAGTATCATTCGAATGATTGTCGAAGGAAATCACTGGGTATCAGAGGCTCATGGCATCCACAAATATGATGTTGGAACAAGGGCAGATTTTTATTTTGATGCAGAAAAGTGTTTTTATTTCGATTCCCAGGGTCGAACCGTGTTCACATCCAGGCAAGAGGGTTGAGATCGATGGCAAAGATTGAATTCAAAAATGTACGCCATGCATACCCGGCTCCCAGCGACCAGGCTCCGGTCTATGCCCTGGAGCAAGTGGATCAGGTGTGGGAAGACGGCGGAGCCTATGCCCTGCTCGGTCCTTCCGGCTGCGGAAAAACCACCCTGCTGAACATCATCTCAGGCTTGTTAACCCCCTCGGAGGGCGCCGTTTATTTTGATGATGAGGAGGTCACTCATCTGCCCACCACGGAACGTCATATTGCTCAGGTTTTTCAGTTTCCAGTTGTCTATGACACGATGACGGTCTACGACAATCTTGCTTTTCCGTTGAGAAATCGTCAGGTTCCTGAAGACCAGGTGCGCAAACGGGTCGAAGCCATTGCCGAAATGTTGGACCTGACCAACAGTTTAAAAAACCGGGCGTCCGGGCTGACTGCAGACGGCAAACAGAAAATTTCATTGGGGCGGGGACTTGTCCGTCCGGATGTCAAAATCATCATGTTTGACGAACCCCTGACCGTGATTGATCCCCATCTGAAATGGCTGCTGCGTTCCAAACTCAAAGAGTTGCACCAGCAGCTCGGCGTCACCATGATCTATGTGACCCATGACCAGACCGAAGCGCTCACCTTTGCTGATAAAGTTCTGGTGATGCTGGAGGGCACGATTGTGCAGGTGGGTACACCCGTTGAACTTTTCATGGAGCCGAATCACACTTTTGTCGGACATTTCATCGGTTCCCCGGGCATGAATGTGCTGCCCTGTGAAGTGAAAAACGGACAGGTGAGTTATCGATCACATCTTCTTGAGACCGCACATTCCCATAAGCAGGAAATGGAGGGAAAGCTGGAAATCGGAGTACGTCCTGAATTCGTTCGATTTGATGATGCCGGGATTCCAGTCAGCATTGAACGGATTGAGGACCTGGGCCGATTTAAAATCGCCACAGTAGCTCATGAAGGAGACGTCATCAAACTGCTGGTTCCTGATGAGGTAAAAATTCCTGAAAACAGTCCCAAGATAATGTTTGATCCTGAACGAACCCATCTTTACTGCAATAACTGGGTTGTCAAATGAGGAGGCTATGAATAAAACAGTCAATCAGAAAGCATGGTGGCTGGTTGTGCCGGTTTTAATCCTCGTCGCCTTCAACGCATTCATCCCCCTGATGACGGTTGTCAACTATTCGTTCCAGGAAACTTTCGGCAACAATCAATTCTTTTGGGAAGGAACGACCTGGTTTGAACAGGTGCTCCGTTCCGATCGATTTCACGCCGCGCTATTTCGTCAATTGATGTTTACCGGTATGATCATCCTGATAGAAGTGCCGCTTGGAATTGCTGTAGCTTTGACGATGCCCCGGAAAGGACCCTGGGTTTCGGTCTGTTTAGTTCTGATGGCGCTTCCGCTGCTGATTCCCTGGAATGTGGTGGGGGCGATGTGGAACATTTTTGCCCTTCCTGATATTGGGTTGCTGGGCTACTCCCTCAACAGTATGGGAATTGATTACAATTTCACCCAGCAGCCGGTCTCGGCATGGGTGACCACCCTGGTCATGGATATTTGGCACTGGACTTCTCTTGTGGTTCTGCTCTGCTATGCCGGACTCAGTTCGATTCCGGATGCCTACTACCAGGCGGCCCGCATTGATGGTGCCAGTCCCTGGGCGATTTTTCGATTTATTCAACTTCCGAAAATGAACCGGGTGCTCACCATCGCAATTTTGCTGAGATTCATGGACAGCTTCATGATTTATACCGAGCCTTTTGTTTTAACCGGCGGAGGACCTGGAAACACGACCACCTTCCTGTCCATTGATTTAGTGAAAATGGCATTGGGTCAATTCGATCTGGGGCCGGCTGCGGCCATGTCATTGATTTATTTTCTGGTCGTTCTGCTGACGTGCTGGGGTTTTTATACGGTCATGACCCGTAACGAGGAAAACTAAAATGTCCCGATTCAAACACGCGATCGTACCGACGCTCTACATCCTCTTTTTGATGTTGCCCATCTATGGTCTGGTGTCGATGTCGTTTAAAACAACGAATGAAATCCTGGGAGGATTCTCTTTTTTCCCCAGCAATTTCACCCTTGAAAATTATATTAAAATTTTCACCGATCCCACCTGGTACAATGGCTACATCAATTCGTTGATCTACGTTGTCATCAATACGGTCATTTCCGTGACGGTGGCTCTGCCGGCCGCTTATGCGTTTTCACGGTATCATTTTCTGGGAGACAAACATCTGTTTTTTTGGCTGCTCACCAACCGGATGGCACCTCCTGCCGTCTTTGCTCTGCCGTTTTTCCAGCTTTATTCGGCCATTGAACTTTTTGACACGCATATTGCCGTTGCTCTGGCCCATTGTTTGTTCAACATCCCGTTGGCAGTATGGATTCTGGAAGGATTCATGTCAGGAGTTCCGAAAGAACTCGACGAAACCGCCTATCTGGATGGCTACTCTTTTTCAAAATTTTTTCTGAAAATTTTCATCCCCACCATTGCCGCAGGAATTGGGGTCACCGCATTTTTCTGCTTTATGTATTCGTGGGTTGAACTTTTGCTTGCCAAAACTCTGACCTCTGTTGATGCCAAGCCGATTGCCGCGACCATGACTCGGACGGCGAGTACATCGGGCTATGAATTGGGTTTACTGGCGGCAGCGGGTTCTCTGACAATCATTCCGGGGGCATTTGTGATTTATTTTGTCCGGAACTACATCGCCAAAGGTTTTGCTTTAGGACGTGTATAAGGGTGAGGAAGTATTATGGGATTATCCTGGATGGCCTGGACTTGGCCCACAGTTGCTTTTTTTATTGCGGTTGTGCTTTCGATTGTCGCGATGGGGATTTGGGAAAAATTTCGTCCCGGCGGTGACCCTCGCCGGGGAATTCTCGGCCTGGACACGACCCGCGGGGACCGGCTCTTCATTTCGTGGTTGGGATCCGGTTTTATCCATTTGGGATGGCTGGGTTTATTCGGGACACCGCTTTGGGGAGCATTGGCACTTTCAATTCTCTTTTGGATCCTCACTTTCAAGTGGGTCTGACTGCAAGAATCCTCTTCATTATTATGATCTCCAAATCACAGATTCCAATAAGTCATCAGGAAAATTAAGCAGAGGCAAATGTGGATGAGCTCATTGCCGGGGGGGAGTTGTGTGACTGGAAGTCAGGAGATGCTCTATTTTCTGCTCATAGTCAGCGATCCCTTTTGACCATTGCTGCACTTGATTCCATAATTTTTGAGAAATGAGTCCGAGGGGACGATTTCTTTGACGAACGAGCTGGATTTCAACTTTCACCGGTTTGATGCTCTCGATGTGGAGGGGCACCAGGCTGCCGTTCAATAATTCTTCCTGGATATAATGACTGGGAAGTCTCCCCCACCCCAGTCCTGCCAAAATAAAGTCTTTTTTTGTGGCATTGTTATTGACCGTCCACTGACGCCCATCTTCCAGAAAACGGATGGTATTTTTCGGATAGATAGAGACTTTGTTTTCATGCGGATGAAGGCTGCTGTCAACCGCCAGAATTTGGATATGCTGCTCCATTTCCTTGTTGCTGAGCACTTCTCTTTTTTGCGCGGGAGGAAAGTTTTTGGAGGCGACCGGAATCAAACTGACATTGATGATGAAGACCGATTCCAAATGAGGATAAATATCATCAATTGGAGTGACTGCCAAATCGGCATCGCCATCCAGAACTCTCTCCATTGCACCATTGAGGTATTCCACGGAAAGGTTGAATTCGGTTTCGGGATGGTCCTCAACGAACTGCTTGAGGGCTCCCAGCATCAACGGAAGCGGAAAGAGGGAATCAATGGCAATCCAGATTTTTGGTTCATTGCCGATAGAAAGCTGCTGGCTGAGCGTGAACAAATCATCGGTATGGCGGAGAATAATCTTAATTTTATTGTATATAGCCTCCCCTTCTTCGGTCAGGGTTGCACGATACTTGTCTCGGGAAAAGATCTTCAGTCCCAACTCGTCTTCAAGCTTTTTGATGGCCATGCTGAGGGAAGGCTGACTCCGGTGCAACATTTCCGAAGCAGCATTGAAGCTGCCTGTTTTGATGATGGCGTCCAGAATGAGCAGTTGATCGTGATTCATGAGATGTTTTTAATTAATTGCCAAATTTTCATCACAGCAGTTTTGGTACTAAAAGTCAGGGTGCTGTCAACTTTCTTACCGTTTAGCATGCTTTCATCATCTTCGTCACCAATTTTCTTAGCTGGAAGAGGTGTCGTTGTTGTAGTTAACCCTTCATATTCAAGCATTGCCAGATTGAATTGCTCAAATGGAATATTTCGATGACAAATGGCGGAGAGATTACGCTATCAAAGGAGTTGATAGTATTGTGTTGCATCATGTCTATCGAGCGGTGGCATTCCTCGGCGAGACAGTGGATGACCAACAAGATGCCACTCCGTATTCGCCAAGGTGTGTCAAGGATCTCGTCGAAGAGGCGTTGTTTTCTGAACACCGCAATCTGTTTTCTGAACTCAAGCTGGTTTTCTTTGATACCACTTCAATCTATTTCGAAGGTCAAGGCGGTCAGACAATGGGTCAGTATGGCCATAGCAAAGATCATCGTGGCGATCGGAAACAAATGGTGGTCGGCGCCATTCTTGACAATAACGGTCGCCCTATTTGCTGTGAGATGTGGCCTGGTAATACCGCCGATGTCAAGGTCATGCTCCCTGTGGTTGAGAGATTTCGCGAACGGTTTGAGATCGGAAATTTTTCCATCGTTGGCAGATCTGGGAATGATCGGTTCAGAGACGATCAAAGCATTGGAAAGTCCAGACTGCAACATTCAATATATTCTGGGAGCACGAATGAGGCGAGTCAAGGAGGTCAGTGAAGAGGTCTTGAGTCGTGCCGGCCGTTACCGGGAAGTGCGTCCAGAGTCGACGAAAGGCAAGAATCCTGCGCCCTTGAGGGTCAAGAAAGTGCGGGTCGATGATAAACTTTACATAGTCTCCCAAAATATCAAGCAGGCACGCAAGGATAAGGCTACCCGACAGGCGATTATTGATAAACTTGAAGAGCAGATTCGGGTCAACCCCAAAAGCTTAGTCAGAAACCGTGGTTACCGAAAATTTCTCAAGATTGGCAAAGGCACGGTGACACTTGACCAGAAAAAGATTGATGCGGATTCTAGATTCGATGGTAAGTGGGTTCTACCCACCAATATGGATCTCAGCGCTGATCAGATTGGACTCAAGTACAAAGAACTCTGGCAAGTAGAAAATGTGTTTCGCGATGTGAAATCTGTCCTTGATACCCGTCCCATCTTTCATAAATGCGACGAGACTATTCGTGGCCATGTTTTTTGCAGCTTTCTTGCTTTGGTTCTCCGCAAAGAACTCGATAGTCGTCCTGAAAGAGCTGGATTTGACTTTGAATGGGCTGATATTAATAGGGATTTGAAGGTTCTCCAAGAAGTGGAAATTGAAGAAAATGGTAAGGCTTTCATTGTCAGAACCGAGGCCAAAGGAGTTTGCGGTAACGTTTTTAAGGCCGTTGGTGTCGCAATGGCTCCAACTATTCGCGAGAGTTCATAACCATTCACTTCACGCATTCTGGGAACTGACGAAAGGTAGTGCCAAGAAATTTAATATACTATTTAACTTGTTGATATTTATAAATAATAATATTTCAACGGTAGAAGATGAGTATAAATGATGGTTACGAAAATGAGCATCATTTCCCGGCAGTGGAGAAAAAAGAAAGATGAATGCATATTCCGCTAATGATCAAAAAGATGGTAGAATTATCAACAATTCTGGTAAAAATACGATCCCTTGTTTGGGTCGCAGAAAATAGGAATGTTAAAGAGCAGGCGAAATCGCGGAAGTCCGATTTTCCTCAGACAACCGAACGATCTGGTTTCATTACCAGAGCGACTCGCGGGTGTGACCCAGCTGACGGTCCAGGAATATTTTTTTGAGGAGATGAGGAGTGTTCGTGATGATTCCATCGACACCCATCCTGATCATGGTTTCCATTTCTGTCCGGTTGTTGACGGTGAAAACATTGAGCGATGCTCCGGCCTGATGGACGGTATCGATGTCTTCCAGGGAAAGCCGCCAATAATAGGTGTTGTAGGAAACAGGTCGGATTTCTTCGATCAGATCCAATTTTTTTTCAATTCCCAAATCCAAAATAATGACCTGGGGCGCATTGGAAATTTGATTCAACCGACGTAGACAATTCACTTGAAAAGAGGAAACCACGACTTTTTCTTCCATCCCTTTTTTGCGGACCAGGGCGGCTATCTGATGTTCGATGCCATCCGGTGTTTCTTCTTCTTCATAAGCAGCCGATTTGATTTCAATATTCAGTTTTGTCGGACCATCCATGATGTCCAGCACTTCTTCCAGGAGAGGAATTCGTTCTGCGGAATATTTTTGATCAAACCAGGACCCGGCGTCCAATGCTTTCAATTCTTTAAGCGTATGGTCTTTGATCAATCCAGTTCCTGCAGCGGTTCTTCCCAGTTCATCATCATGGTGAACGACCACTTTGCGGTCTTTGGATAAATGGACATCCAATTCAATCATATCAACGCCGAGTGAGAGTGCCTCCCTGAATGCAAGCATTGTGTTTTCGGGAAATTTTCCGCTAAATCCCCGGTGTGCGATATTGATTACTTTTTTTTGCATAGCCTCAGTTTTGAATTCGATTTCCGTTTTGAGATTCGAAGAAGTGCAATTTTTCGGGAGACACAGAAAGTGGCAATTTGATTCCCCTTTTCAAATGGTGGGTCCCTGACAGACGTACAATAAAATCGGTATCAATTTTGCCAAGATGTCCATGAATCAAAGTGTCGGCGCCAAGTGTTTCGACCATGTCCACCTGCAGGTGTATCATCGCCTGATCGTCTTCCACCACCTTGAAATCCTCTGGACGAATTCCCAATGTCACCTCGCTTCCGCCATGTTTTTTCAATCCGTTTTTTCCCAATGAGAGACAGGTCGAATCCACCAGCTCGACCTGGCTGCCGTCACCGCTCATTTTTCCATTAAAAAAATTAATGGCCGGAGATCCGATAAAACCGGCGACAAATTTGGTCATCGGTTGTTCATAGACTTCAAGGGGAGAACCAATTTGCGCCGCATTGCCGCCGTCCATCACAATCAATCGATCAGCCAGGGTCATTGCTTCCACCTGATCATGGGTCACATAGATGGAGGTGATTTTCAGACTTTCATGAAGCTGTCTCAGCTCAAACCTCATCTGGACTCGCAATTTGGCGTCAAGGTTGCTCAAAGGTTCATCAAATAGAAAAACTTTGGGTTCCCTTACAATGCAACGTCCCATTGCCACTCGTTGACGTTGCCCTCCTGACAACTGTCTGGGTTTTCGATGAAGCAGGTCGCCCAACTCCAGGATTTTTGCGGCGTCCTGCACTCGTTGCTCAATTTCTGTTTTAGAGAGTCCTCGAATCTTAAGACTGTAGGCCATATTTTTGTAGACCGTCATGTGGGGATAAAGGGCATAGTTTTGAAAAACCATGGCAATATCCCGGTCCGCGGGTTCCAGTTCATTGACAATTTTCTCACCAATCGTGACCGTTCCGCCGCTCAGTGTTTCCAATCCGGCAATCACCCGCAGGAGCGTCGATTTTCCGCAGCCGGATGGACCTAAAATGACAATGAATTCTCCATCTTCAATTTCACAATCAATCCCGTGCAGGATTTCCAGACTATCAAAGCTTTTGCGCACTCCCTGCAAACTGACATGTGCCATGGGCTGACTCCTTTTGTCTATTTATTTTTCAGTTTCCACCAGACCTTTGATGAATTGACGCTGCATGCCCACCACCACTGCCAGAGGTGGCACCATCGCCAAGAGGGCGGTTGCCATTGTCAGATTCCATTCAGGAACGGAATCCTCGACTACAATCATCCGTTTGATCCCCATCACAATGGTCGTCATGCTCTCTTCAGTGGTGATTAAAAGCGGCCAGAGATACTGGTTCCATCCATAAGTGAAAAGAATCACAGACAGTGCGGCTATGCTGGTTTGTGAAAGAGGGAGCAGGATATCGATGAAGAATCGAATTGGTCCTGCACCGTCTACCCTGGCTGCTTCCACATACTCATCGGGGATGGTGAGAAAAAACTGGCGAAAAAGAAAGGTTGCCGTTGCTGAAGCAATCAAGGGGAGGATCAGTCCTGTATAAGAATTCAGTAATCCCAGGTCCGCGACCACTTCATAGGTTGGTAATATTCGGACTTCAACTGGAAGCATCAAAGTGACAAAGATGATCCAAAAGAAAAACATTCTAAGAGGAAATTTGAAATAGACAATGGCATAGGCCGAAATGATAGATATGACAATCTTTCCGACGGTAATACCAACCGCCATAATGAGACTGTTCCACATCATCAATGAAATGGGAATGGCCCCGGTTGATTCTCTCCCGGTTGTCAGAATGGTGGAATAATTGTCAAGAAAGGCGCTGCCGAACCAGGTCTGAACGGTTGATGCGACTTCCGCCTGCTCATGAGAAGAGGTTACCAGAGCAATGTAAATCGGGAAAATGATGATAAAGACACCAATGATCAAGGAACTATGAGTGACAACTTTTTGAAAGGAACGATTTTCTACCATCAGTACTCCACCCTCCTTTCTACATATCGAAACTGAATAAATGTTAAGGAGATGACAATCGCCATCAAGATCACCGATTGGGCTGCTGAACCTCCCAGATCGAGCCCCACGAAGCCATCACGGAAGACTTTGTAGACCAGAATTTCTGTTGCCTGATAAGGGCCGCCTTCGGTGACGGCGTGGATGACGCCGAAGGTGCTGAAAAAAGCAAAAACGATATTGACTACAATCAGGAAAAAAGTAGTCGGGGAGAGAAGCGGAAAAATGATGGTCCAAAACCGTCTTGTCGGTCCTGCCCCATCCATGGCTGCTGCTTCAATATAAGATTGCTGGATCATTTGAAGTCCTGCCAGGAAAAAAATGAAATTGTAGGCAATTTGATTCCAGGCCGAGGCAATGACTACCAGAACCATCGCTTGATCACCGTTGAGGACATGGTTCCAATTGTAAGCCAGATGTTCCAGGGCAAGCATGATGATCCCGTTGCCCGGGTTGAACATGAAAAGCCAAAGCACCCCGGCGATTGCAGGAGCAATGGCATATGGCCAGAGCATGATTGCTTTGTAGACGGAAGCTCCCCGGATCACACGATCGGCTTTCACTGCAAAAAACAGTGATGTGGATAAACTGAGCAGGGTAGTAGAAACGGTGAAGATGGCGGTGGTTTTCATCGATGCCAAATAATTGGAATCGGTGAAGATGGCCTCAAAATTTTCCAACCAGACAAATTCAGATTTCAGGCCGAAGGCATCTTCCATCAGGACGGACTGGTAAAGAGCTTGACTGGCCGGCCAAATGAAAAAAATTAGGGTGATCGTGACTTGAGGTGCAAGCAGCAAATAGGGAAGCCAAAGATTTCGAAAGGTGACACGCTTTTGCATTTTACTCCTTTCATGCCAAACTCCCCTCAAAAGAAGATGAATTCTTGCTTTCGAAGGGAGCGGGGAGGAAACCAGGAAAATTTATTTGTTGGCTCGCTCAAACTTGCGGAGGAGTGCGTTGCTGCGACTGACAGCATCGTCCAAACCCTGCTGGGCCGTTTTCTTGCCAGCCCAGATTGCTTCGAGTTCTTCATTGATGATGTCACGCGCCTGGACAAAATTTCCAAGACGTAATCCTCTCGAATTTCCGGTGGGTGCCTTGCTGCTCATTTGCAGAATGGCGATGTCACGGTCAGCGCCATCCGGGGTTGAATAATAACCAGAATCTTTTACCATTTTATATGCCGCATTGGTAATCGGGACATAACCAGTGTTTTTGTGCCAATACGTTTGTGCTTCAATCCCGGAAAGGTAGGTCATGAATTTTGCGACCCCTTTGTATTCTTCCTTTGATCCGCCTTTGAGAACCCAGAGGGTCGCACCACCGATGATGCTGTTTTGCGGGGCACCTGCAACTCCTTCATAATAAGGCAGTTTGCTGGTACCGAAGGCGAATTTGGCTGACTGCTTAATCCCTCCATAGGATGCGGAAGAATTGGTCAGCATTGCGCATTTTCCTTCAACAAACATCGGATTGCCTGTGCTGCGTCTTCCTCCATAAACAAAGATTTTCTCTTTCTGCCAATCTGCCATCTGTTTGATGTGCCTCACATGCAATGGACTGTTGAACTGCATTTCGGTGTCAAGGCCTGCAAAGCCATTCTCTTTTGAAGCAAATGCAGTATTGTGCCAGGTGCCGAAGTTTTCCAACTGTACCCATGACTGCCATCCTGTGGTGAATCCGCATTCCGCAGCTCCGCTGGCAATCAGTTTTTTGGAATATTCGCCGACTTCCTGCCATGTCGTTGGCGCACGATCCAGGCCTGCTTTTTTAAAAGCGTCTTTGTTCCAGTAAAGGACGGGAGTGGAACTGTTGAAAGGCATGGAGAGAAGTTTTCCGTCAGTGGTGGTGTAATATCCGATCACTGCGGAAAGGTAACTGCTTTCATTAAAGGGCTCTCCAGCATCTGCCATCAATTCATGAACCGGATAGATGGCGCCTTTTGCCGCCATCATGCTCGCGGTTCCCACTTCAAAAACCTGGACGATGTGCGGTTGCTGCTTCGCGCGAAACGCGGCAATTGCTGCCGTCATTGTTTCTGTGTAGTTGCCTTTATGAACTGCTTTGAGCACGTAATCGCTCTGACTGTCGTTGAATCCTTTGACCAAATGATTGACCGTTTCTCCCAGCTGCCCTGACATCGCATGCCACCACTGGATTTCCGTCGCGGCCGTTGCGCCGTTACTGAAAATGCTCAGAAATAAGCCTGCGGCTAAACTGGCTAATAATATTCTTTTTTTCATAGTATGATCCTCCTCATATTAAGAAATTCGCCACATTTTTTGCATCCCTGAGCAAAGCAAAGGAATGCCGAAAGAATATACTCAGAAGCGTGTGGCATTGAAAAAGAATTTTACAAATTCTTTATTGAGACAATGGAACATTAACAATTTTCATCTATTCAAGCCAATAATCATTTTTGATGGACTTAATAAAAAATATTTATAAAGTCGAAAACAAACTGTTTTCTGAGAATAGAAGCATTTGCTGAGTATTTGACAATGGAATATTGAGAGGAAGGTCGGGTTTTTCATGCAATATTCTGTTCCGGAAGTGCATTGTCCGAGCAAAACTTGATCCAACAAAGAAAATGTGGTGAAATGCCGTTTTTCGCCGGATCATGGAAAAAAACCCTCCCCTCCTTTTGCCCAATGGAAAGTGAATGAACTCTGACCAACGACTTAGCAGAATGTTTGAAAAAAAGAAAAATCAATCATTCTTTTTTAAGAAACAGTATGAAATTGAAGAAAAGATCCATCATTTTCTGCGATGTATGGAAGATATGGGACTGCTCTACCAGGAAGCCTTCTTTTCCTACTTCAGTCAGCAAGCTGACCAATTTCAGGATCAGGTTAAGGAATTGGGGGCGATCGAGAAGAAAATGGATGAGTTGGGGCGCCAGATTCAAATCAGTTTGTTTGCGCAATCCCTGATGCCTGATTCTCGAGAAGATATTCTTTGGCTGCTGAATTCTCTGGATCAAATTCCCAGCCTCTTCAAGCATTCGCTGCGTGATATTCAAATTGAAAAACCGGTGGTTCCGGAGACTCTCCATGATTTGTTTCGGCAAATGCTGACGAAAACCGGCTTGACGATCAGCAAGCTGGTACAGGCGACAGATGCGCTTTTTGCTGATCTGCGATCGGTGCGTCTCCTCACAGAAGAAGTCAGCCGTCATGAGAGTGAAGTGGATAAGGTCGAACTTCGTCTGCTGCAGGCGGTCTTTGATCAGGAGGATCTGGAATTGGTGAGAAAATATCAAATTAAGCGTCTAATTCAATACATTGGCAGCATCTCCAACACGGCGGAAGATGTTTCAGACGCCATCCTCATTTTCGCAATCAAACGTGCGATGTAGAAAGGAACGGCATGGGGTGGCTGACAAGTGCCCTGTTTTTAGGTTGGTCTCTGGGGGCAAATGATGCTGCAAATATCTTCGGGACTGCAGTTGCTTCAAGGATGGTCCGATTTCGCACCGCGGCCATCATTACTACTATTTTTGTGATTCTGGGGGGAGTGATCGTCGGTCCCCTGGGTGTTGAACGAATAGGGAAGCTGGGGGCAATCGACTCCATATCAGGTGCCTTCACCGCAGCACTGGCTGCTGCATTGACGGTGATGTGGATGACCCGGCTCAACCTGCCGGTCTCCACCACGCAAGCGATAGTCGGATCGGCTCTGTCCTGGAGCTATTTCGCAGGAAAATCTGTGGCCTGGGCGAAATTGATTCCTATCGTGATTGCCTGGGTCGCATCCCCGCTTCTATGTGCAGTAGCTTCCATTGTACTGTATTATTTGATCGCATTCATTTTGAAGCATGTCAAAACCCACATGCTGGTCCTTGATGCCTACCTGAGGTATGGGTTGATTGCCGTTGGTTCCTACGGCGCCTGGGCCCTGGGGGGCAACAACATGGGGAATGTGGTTGGAGTCTTCAACGGTTCCGGGATTTTTAATGATACCGTTATTCTGGGAATTCCTTTCAGCGAAGCGCGGCTTTTGAGTGTCCTCGGGGCCCTGGGGATTTCTGTTGGTGTGATCACCTATTCATACGGGGTGATGATCACCGTGGGGGGGGATCTGGTCAAACTGGATTCGATGACAGCTTTTATTGCTATTGCTTCTGAAGCACTGGTGCTCGATATTTTCGGGTATCTCGGCATCCCTGTTTCTTCTTCGCAAGCCCTGGTGGGGGCGGTACTTGGCGTGGGCTTGATTCGCGGAGGAAACACAATTAAACTGAAAGTTCTTGGACGGATCGTCCTCGGCTGGATTGCCACTCCAGTGATTGCTGCAGTGGTGTGTCTGGTGGCCCTTTATGTGGTTAAAAATGTCTTTGAGCAGGAAGTTGTGAAAGAATATGGAATTGCTCCCAAAGTCTCCCTGCAGACTTCCCGGTAAGCTGCTTTGCTCTGCAGGCAGAACAGCACCGCTTCTGCCCGGCAGGACGGAACGATTTTTTAGAAATTCGTCTATTTTTCAAAAAAGGAAAATGTTATGGAATCAAATGAGTTTGTAAAAGAATTGGAGGACAGCAATAACACCCTGCTGTCTCAATTGAAGCAGCAGCCGTCTTTGGAAGAGCATGAATCTTTGAACATCAGGCAGCTCCTGAAGATTGCATTAAAAAACGAAATGGAAGCGACGGAACTGGCGGCGTATTGGGTCCATTCCACTCCGGAAGTGGATGTCAAACTGGGCTTTTCCAGACAAGTGGGAGATGAAGCGAGACACTATCATCTGATCGCGGATCGCCTGCATGAAATGGGTGAAGATTTGAGTGCTTTTGACCCTTTGGCTGCCGGATACAGCCCTTTGTTCAACTACTTGAAAACACTTGATCATACGGTGGAACGGGTGGCGGCCGGTCAATTTACCCGGGAAGCCATTGCTTTGATTAAAAATGAGCAATTTATTGAATTGTGCCGACAGCAGGGAGATGCAAAAACCGCTCACCTGTACGAAGAAATTATCCAACCTGATGAAACGTACCATCAGCGCCTGGGAAAGGAAGTATTGGAAAAATATGCAAAGACGGAAGAATTGCAGAATCAGGCACGACAGGCTGCTCAAAAAACTTTGGAGCTGGCAGAGGAACTTCAGCAGATGGCATTCAGGAAGATGGGAGTGCATCACACCCCGGGCTGCTGACTTAGGGCCCTTTGCCAGAGCCGCTCTTTCTTCTTTCAATCTCTTCATGCCTGTCCCGGCAATCCATTACGACAGCAGCGGTTTAGCCCATCTCTAGCTTCAGAGTTTATGTGAAGAAAAAAATTTTCGCAGGCGCGCTCATTGTTTTAGGGATCTTCAGTTCCGCAGGATCAGTGATCTCCCGCTGGAGCGAGGAAATCCCGCTGATACCACCGAGGCAGCCTATCTTGAAAGTGGATGACTATCCCGTCAAAGCCGGAGCAGCATTTCCCGCTGAACGGCCTTTGAAGGGATGGCATGTGACTGGAAAGTATCTGACCAACAAAACTGCATTTGATGCGGACAGGCGATCGCTTGAGAATTTTGAAACAAGAGGGGAGGATCCGCTGCTATGGGAACTGTGGGCCAACAACCGTGACTGGTTCGGCAAATTGAGTACTCCTGCGTTCAAAGCACCGGTCCTCATGAGCATGAGGGTCGCAGGATTCCCGCATCTTTCCGGGAATCAGCTCTATTTGGAACGTCTCGACACCCGGGAGCGTTTAGCGCTCGAAGTTTCTCCTCCCCCCCTGGAAAGCTGGGTCAATTTCAGATGGCTGCTCCCACCTTCGTGGAGGGGAATCTGGGTACATGTGGTGGCAGAAGGAGGAGCCACGCAACCTGCTTCTGTGCATTCACGCTGGCTTGGCATCAGTGTTCCAATGGAACCCAATAAATGGGATGTTCTTCATTCTCAAGTTCGGCCCGTTCTTTTCATTCTCGTCTATTTTTTCCAATTCTGCCTTCTTTTTATACCGGCAGTTTTTCTAGCAATTCTTCTCGTACAGAAGTGCCGTCTTCCCGATGCCCTGACTATGGGCTTGTCTCTCACAATCAGTTCTCTGGCGGGTTACGGAATTTTTTGGGTCTATCTGTTGGATCATCAGCCTGGCAGGGTGATCAGTGCTGCATGGATGGCGGCGGGCGCGGGCAGCCTTTACTATGTGGCTCGCTATAAAAAAGCAATCTGGCATCAGCTATTTGCTGATGATGTGCGGATTCCTGCTGTTGTCATGTTTCTTGTCGGCGGTTTTTACCTTGCCTTGTTGTATCATCCGGGGGATGCCGCCACGGCAGAAATATTGCCCAGAATTCGCTTCACTCATGCTTTGCCCACCGACAATATTCTGCAAAAAATATTTGCAGAAAAACTATATCTGGGAATTGATGTCAGTCCTTTTTACGGGGATTGGAAAAGCAGTGATCGACCTCCGCTCCAGGCAGGAATGGTTTTAAGCCAGCGTCCTTTGATGCAACTGCTGAGCGTCGGAGAGCATTATCAAATTTTATCACTGATTTTGCAGTGTGCCTGGGTGCCGGCCATTTGGGCCTTGTGCCGCAGTTTGGGAGCTTCCCTGCGAACGATTGGTCTCGTGATGAGCTTCGCCGTTTTTTCCGGATTTTTCCTGGTCAACAGCATCTATGTGTGGCCAAAGTTGTACGGCGGCTCGCAGGTAGTTTTTGCAATCAGTCTGATTCTGCCGAAAATAATTCGCAGAGAAAAACTGTCTCTTGTCGAGATGGTGATTTTCGCCTCGGCGTCAGCAACAGGCATGCTGGCGCATGGTGGGGTCAGTTTTACTTTGCTTGCTCTTGCTCTATTGTTGGCGACTCCACGATATTTTCCTGGAATAGGGCAGATCATGATCGGTATCGCGTGTTTCCTTTCAATTTACTCAACATGGATGGCATATCAGCATTTTTATGACCCTCCAGGCAATGCATTGCTGAAACTCCATTTCGCGGGTTCTGCGGGGATTGATGATGAATCTTCCCTTGCATCGATCAAAAATGCTTACGGGAAAATCAGTTTGACGCAGTGGCTGGATTTGAAACAGGAAAATTTTAAATCGCTTTTAGAGACGGGTCCACTGGTGCAGGGATTTTCTAAGAAAGGAAATTCTACTGATTGGCTGAGGAGTGAGTTCACTGAGAATTGGCACAAAAATCAGTTTTTTCATATCATTCCAACATTGGGATTGCTCAATTTAGGGTGGTTTTTATTTCTTTTTGCGGTTTTCCGTCAAAATAAACTGTATGCAGAGAGCATTTCTTGGATTTTAAAGATTTGTTTTCTCAGCTTCTTGCTCTGGATCTTGCTGCTTTTCGGTCCTCCCGTGACCAATATTGTCATTCATCATGGTTCTTATGCCAACATTATACTATTGTTTACTGCGCTCTCGCTGCTCGTCTCCCGTTTACCCTGCTGGATCAGTGCGCCCTTGCTTTTATGCCATCTTGGGATTTTTGTCTTCCTCTGGGGCGGAGCAAGTCCTGAACGATTTGAGTCTATGGATGGGCTTGGCAATCTCCCGAATTTTCCGATGATCGTTGCTTCCTTTTTTTTCGGTGCAATGCTATTGAGATTTCTTTTTAAATTCTCTCGGTCTCCTTGAATTAAAAGCCTGGAATTGATCAGGCAGAAACTCCTCTGCTCCATCCCATGAGTTCCCCATCAAGAAAAACTATGTCCCGGACCCGTCGTCAAATTTTTAAAGCATTTCAGGCAAATAAACAGATTTGGACTTCCATTCTGCTGCTGCTGATCACTTCCTGGGTGGCCCATTTTTATTTTTTCCAAAATTTTGGGCTCTATGAAGACGACTATTACTATGTTGGACTTCCGCTGCAATGGGATTTTAAGGAACTTTGGCATCATGTTCAAACCGTATTGACTACCTGGCCGCAGGGGCGTCCCGTTGGATTGGCATTTCCGCAGCTGCTGGCATTTCTTGGTTTTCAGCTCGCAGGAATTTCAGGAGTTTATTTGATCGGTTTTGCAATTGTGACTTTGAACATCATTGGATTTTATGTCATTGCCCGGACTTTTTTAACTTCTGAGACAGCCTTCCTTGCTGCTTTGATATTTTGCCTGTTCCCTGCGGATACTACACAAACTTTGCTGACTCATTCACTTCAGCTGCAAAGTTCGCTTCTTTTTGCCATCGCGGCGTCTTATTGCCTGCTCCATCAAAAAAAGAAATCTGCGTATTTTCTCGGCACATTGTCGCTGCTGACCTATGAGACTCCGTTTTTAATATTGTTTTGGATCCCTTTGCTGAACCCCCGACCAGAACGTCCCCTGATGCGCAGGATGATCCTGCATTTTATGATTCTCTGTGTGATTGTTCTCGTTATTTTTTCGGTGAGGAAATGGATTGGTGAAGAAAGAGCAATGCATGTCGATCTCGACATTTTTCAGAAAATTCTGACCTCGCTGATTCTCGGCCCCTGGACGGTGATCACCGTTTTTCTGAGCACTCCAAGTATTGTTTTAAGCCGATTGGACCAGGAGTCGGGGATTTTAATTTTTTTCTTCTTTTCAGTTTTCTTATGGAAATTGACTTCTTATCAAACTGAGACTCCCCGACTTGATCGAAAAGAATTTAAGCTGCTTTTACTGTCTGGATTCCTGATGATGACGGCCTATTTGTGGTCTTTTTCTCATTTTCCGCCCAGCGCCGTGGTCGGTCGCCTGACTTCCGTCCATCTGGCAGCCGTATTTGGCTCATCGTTAATGTTTGCAGTTTTGGCTTCCATTGCTTCTCATTTTTTATATCTCAAACAAATTCGGACTGTTTTGCTCTACGGGATCGCCCTTTACCTGGGCCTATTGATGGGATACCGCTGGATGATTCAGAAAGACTTTGAAAAAAGCTGGCAAAATCAGCAGGCCTTTTGGACCGAAATGCATTACAACCTTGGAGATCTCTCGGATGATACCCTGGTGCTTGTAGATCAGGTACGATTGCCGCAGACGCGTTTCATTGCAACGCATTCCTGGGCGGATTTCATGATTTTGAAACAACTTTATTCTTTCCCTGAAAATTGGAAATCGCCACCGCGATTATTCCTGGCCAAGATCCGACAGAACTCCGCTTATTCGTGGCAGGTACTGCACAATTCAGAATGGTCTGAGGAGATTCTGAAATGGTCGCATCGTTATTCAAAAGTGATTCTTCTCGTCAAAGACGTCAAACAGGGTCTCTTCTTCAGGCCGGGCGGAGAAATACAAATTGGGCAGAAAACCTTTGAACTCTCGCCTCCAGCAAGGTTTGACAATTCCCTGATTCGAGCTCCGCTCTTCAACGAACTCATCAGGAACACGAACATTGGAGAAAAGAATCTCGACACTTTCTTAAACAAGGAAAGAATTGACCAGTCGGTGCAGCGAAAGGAAATCCGCAAACTTCAGCAATGGCTGTCTCATGTTGACTCTGGAAAATTTCCCGGACTGAGCGCCTACCTTCAAACATCAATTCAAAAGATTTACACCGAAATGAGATATTGAGAAAGTGTCGGATTTTTTCTTCGAAAATCCCATGCCACAAAGAATTTTGCGAATCTCACTGCATGACAAAATCGGAAAATTGAAATGAGTATTTAAACAAACCGAAAATCATTAAAATTGCGATGTTCTCCTTCAAAAGTCGTCAGAATATTTTTGGCATTTTAATTTTATTTTCAATTGCTTTCCTGGCATATCTTCCTGCAGTGGATGCTGAATTTGCCATGGATGATGCTGATTTTTATGCAGATGACCCTGTGATGGCAGATTCTGCGGGATTGTTGCGAATTTGGCTGCACCCTTTTGACAACAATGACGCCTGGCCTTATCTTCCTGTCACGAGAACGACATTTTGGCTGGAAAATCAGTTGTGGGGGAGGAAATCACAAATTACTCATGGAATTAATATTGTTCTGCATTTATTGTCAGCATTGATTCTATGGCAAATGCTAAGGCAATTCTCGGTTCGTGGGGCCTTGCTGACAGCAATGTTGTTTGCGATTCATCCGATCCAGGTTCAATCCGTTGCCTGGGCTTCGGAAAGGAAAAACGTTGTTGCCGGAATTTTTTTTCTCCTGGCACTTTGGAGTTATCTCTATTTTATAAAGAAAAAAAGGCATCACTGGTATTTGTTTTCGTTTGGGTTTTTTATTTGTGCTTTATTGAGTAAAACCTCGACAATTATGCTCCCCATAGTTTTTATCTTTGCCCATTTCTGCTTTGATAAAAAATGGAAACACTCAAATTTTTTGTTGTTGACTCCTTTTCTGATCATGTCGGCAGGGAAGGGGTACTTAAGAATTTGGTTTGAAATTCATTCTTTTAAAGCAATGGCGGAGTCCTACGATTTAAGCTTATTGGATCGGATTATAATCGCTGGGCATATTCCCTTTTTCTATTTAAAAAAAATTGTTTTTCCCCATCCTTTGATTTTTACCTATCCCAAATGGCAAATTGATGCCTCTCAATTTGCCATGTATCTCCCCGTTGTGAGTCTGGCACTGATTGCAATAATTCTCCTTTGGACCTATCGCAGCTGGGGGCAATACTTGTTTTTGTTGCTGGGGTCTTTTTTGGTCATGCTTTTTCCTGTCCTTGGATTTTTCAACAATTCCTGGTTTCAGTTTTCTTTCGTTGCTGATCATTGGATTCATTTGCCCAGCATTTTTGTTTTTATCCTCCTGGTACAGGGATGTATTGCTTTTTCAGAATTTGTTGAAAGCCATTCGCGAATCCATCTTCGTGCCCAAAAGAAGATAATTTTTGTCGGGCTTTTTGCGGGCCTTGGTTTTTTGACCTGGAAACAAACACAAATTTATAAAAACAACAAAACTTTGTGGACACAAACAATTATGGACAATCCAAAATCTTGGATTGCATTTCAGGAGCTCGGAAGATTGTATGCTCATTCAGGAAAACTTGATCACGCGCTCAACTACTCTAACAAGGCATTGGAACTGAACAAGAACCTTCCTTTGGCATACAACAACCGAGGGACGGTACTTTTCAAATTGAAAAAGTACAATCAGGCCATTGAAGATTTTGACCAGGCGATATTATTGATCCCCAATTTTGGAGAGGCATTTTACAACAGGGGATTGTCCTATTTTAATCGAAATCAATACAAACAGGCGCTGAACGATTTTGACCAGGCGATACAATTGAAGCCGGGTCAGGCAGTTATTTATCTGCATCGGGCAAACACCTTTTCGATTTTAAATAAACCGTTCGAAGCGTTAGAAGACTTTCGAAGATCACTTACACTGAATCCGGATCAACCAGAACTTTACTTTAATCTTGGGCTTCTTTATTCAGAGCTTGGAAATTTTGAAGAAGCGATTGCCAGTTACAGCAAATCAATTGAATTTGACCAGAACACCGAGAACGCCTACTATTTCCGGGGAAATGCCTTCCATAAAATAAATCAATTTGAAAATGCGATTCAGGACTATAGCCATGTAATCCGAAGGAACCCTGACGCGGTGAGTGCCTTCAATAACAGGGGGGTAATTTATGCTGTTCAAGTAAAAAAT
This sequence comes from SAR324 cluster bacterium, assembly GCA_015231825.1. GTDB lineage: Bacteria > SAR324 > SAR324 > SAR324 > NAC60-12 > JADGAV01. Next base: position 188,394 of record JADGAV010000008.1, on the reverse strand, counting down.
ATGAAACTCGCCTGTCAGGATTGGGAAAAAGCCTGCAAACTGGGGAGCTGCCAAAACTATCGATTGGCTGAGCAGAAAAAAGACTGTCCATGATTGACTGGTTCCCGGCAGTCTCCTGACGATTTGAAAAGCATCCGGGGCTTTTGCTGTTTCAGTCTCATGAAAAAACAATATAAGAAAAGAGAAAGGTAATGCCGAAAGAGATTTATTTTCTCAAAACAGATTTTCCATTGTCCTCTCGGCTGAAAAATCGGGATGGGGCTTTTAAGTCAATGAAAACAGATTGATAGGTGAACTGAAATTTTGAGGTATGAAAAATGAAGAAGTGAACTCCACTTTCAACCTTTCATGGAGTTTGATATGAGCAAAAATCCAGGCACTGCACTTTTTTTGAAAAAGAGATTTCAGCGAAGCCAATTATTGATTCTGCTTGTTCTATTCGGATCGATTGGGATCACTGCCTGTTCGCCAGACGACAATCCGGGACAAAATTCGTCCGGCAGCGAACTCGTTCAGGCGATTGCGGAAAATGAACGGAGGCGGCCTCGCAACACTCCTTTGCCGCAGAACAACAATCCTGATTTCAATGGAACAAATCGTCCTGGAACAGCCGACCAGGGGAATCTCCCCCCCAATGGCAACAACAATGGATTTACCGCCAATGGAAATTTAGACAGTTCCCTGCGCAATTTGATCCGCATCAATAATCTCAATGCAAATCCGGAACGCGGGAGGAACCTTCCCTCGATTTCGTCTCCGCTCTCCCAACTGGGTATGCAGCTGTTTTACAGCAAAAGCCTGGGAGGAGGAATGGACACGGCATGTGCAAGCTGTCACCACCCGAGCCTCGGAGGCGGGGACGATCTGGCTCTCTCCATCGGTGTCGATGCGCAAAATCCGGACTTGCTGGGTTTGGGGCGTTCACTGGCTTCAGACGGGCCTCTTGTTGGACGGAATGCGCCCACCGTGTTCAATTCAGGGCTATGGGATCGAGGCATGTTTTGGGATTCCAGAGTGGAAAGTCTGGGGGGAGAGGCACGCCGCAACGGCACTGCTTCTGGAATCAGCACGCCTGACAGTGGCTTTGGAGCGGCAGATTTGAATGCCGGTTCCAACCTTCCTGCCGCTCAGGCTCTTTTTCCCGTGACTGCTGCTGCGGAAATGCGCAGTGAAGATTTTGAAAAAGGGAGCAGCAATGAGGAGATTCGCCGACATTTGGCGGCAAGAATCGGTGACTATGGGGAAGGATCCGGAGAATTGGATCCCAATTTGTGGCTCCAGTCTTTCCAGTCCGCGTTTGATTCACGGGCCGATGCCGAATCTTTAATCACTTTCCGCAATATTGCGGCTGCCATTGCTGAATTTGAGCGTTCGATGGTGTTCGTCCGCAACCCCTGGCATGCCTATGTCGCTGGGGACAATCAGGCATTGAGCGATGATGCCAAACGCGGCGCGATCTTATTCTTTTCTCCTCCTCAAAACGGTGGGGCCGGGTGTTCCCGTTGTCACCGCGGTCCTAATTTATCCGATGGCCTGCACCACAGCATCGGCTTTCCCCAAATCGGGCCGGGAAGCGGCGACGGTCAAACGGGTGATGAAGACTATGGCAGGGAACGGGTCACCGGAAACCCGGGCGATCGGTACCGTTTTCGAACCGCTTCACTGCTGAATGTCGAAATGACGGCCCCTTTCACGCATTCAGGAGCATACCGGACTCTGGAACAAGTGATTGCTCATTATAACAATCCTGAGCAGTCCGTGAATGCTTATTTCAGAAATGGTGCCTGGTGTGCAATCCCTCAATTCGAATTGATTGAGGATTGTGAGCGGTTGTATCCCAATGCCCTGCAGAATTCTCGGAAATCCCTGAGTAAATTGCAGAACGATCGCCGAAACGGTCAAAGCCTGCTGCCGAGAATCAATTTGAATCGAAATGAAATCAGTGATTTGGCTGCATTTTTACGCAGCCTGACGGATCCCTGTCTAAAGAACCGGACTTGTTTGTCTCCGTGGATTCCAGACGATCGGAGCCCGGATGGGAATCAGCTCAACGCCGTCAACGCTGACGGTGTTTTTCTGTGAGCAATGTGAAAATTGCGGATCGCTGCACCCTGGTGGCTTATAAAGAAGAACGTTCGAGACAAATTGTGCGTATTCCGAATTGAGCCCAAAGCCGTTAGGAAAGGCTCTGCTGATGCTGCCGACCGGGAAACAATCAGTGGGAGCCAATTCGTGGTTTCACTAAAACCGTTTTCATTGAATGCACTGCGGAAACAGAAAACTAAGGGTTGGTAAGATCTTGATCCTGGCTTTCCATGTTAAGAACATCCTGGATGTAGAGGATTGAAAGCATATTTGTACGGGAAGGCAAAGTCAGGAAATTTCCAACAACAATGACCATCTCGTCTTCTTTTAAAATCCCCTGATTGTGACAGATCCTGATGGATTTGATGAGACGCAGGCGCTGTTTATTGGTGCTGGTGGATTCGGGTTTGAGTACAGGCTGTACCCCCCACTGCAAATGAAGCTCCCTCGCTGTTCGCGGCTCCGCAGTGACTGCAATGATGGGAAGAGGCGGTCTGTTCTTGGAGACCATCCGAGCTGTATATCCGCTGTGAGTTAAGCAGAGAATTTTTGTGTTTTCCTGCTTTTGATTGATGAATTCTCTTGCAGCGGAACAGGCCAGGCTGCCGATAATTTCAGAGTAGCTCTCCTTTTTTGATGCAATATCTGGAAAATTTGTACTCAAAACATGATTATCCGCATTGGCCATCACTTTTTTCATGGTGCGAACCGCATCTAAGGGAAAATCTCCTGACGCTGTTTCCGCGCTCAACATCACGGCATCCGCTCCATCTACAATGGCATTGAAAACATCAGAAACTTCTGCGCGTGTAGGAACTGAGTTTTTGACCATGGATTCAAGCATCTGTGTGGCGACAATAACGGGTTTTCCGACGATGTTGCATTTTTGAATCATCTCTTTTTGAAGGGGAGGAACTTCTTCAGCCGGGATCTCTACCCCCAAATCCCCGCGGGCCACCATTATTCCATCGGATACCTCCAGGATCTCATCAAAATTTTTAACCGCGACAGGACGTTCGATTTTTGAGATCAGTTTAATTTTGCCATTTCCCATCAACTCCAATTTTTCTCGAATTCCTTTGACATCCCTGGCTGACCCCACAAATGAGAGTGCAAGATATTCTGGGTCCAATTCAGCAATTTTTTCCAGATCAACAAGATCTTTTTCAGTGGGTATGCTCAGAGAAATTTTTGTGGAAGGCAAATTGACGCCTTTTTGTGAAAAGACCATACCTCCGGTGATACAGCGGCAATTGATTTCAGTCCCGTTTATCGACTCTACTTTTAGGGAGATGATGCCATCGTTGATGAAGATCAAATCTCCGCTTTGCACTTCTTCCGGTAATTTCTTGTAGGAGATGGAAAAGCGCTTTTCATTTCCGAGAACCTCTTCTGTTGTGATTGTTGTATTGAATCCGCGTCGAAGAAACACTCCTTCTTTGGGAAAGTTTCCCACCCGAATTTTTGGGCCCTGGATATCACAAAGGATTGCGATTGTGGGGTCAACTTCACGAACTCTTGAGAAGAGTTTCACTTTATTTTCCATGTTGCCATGGGAAAAATTGATTCTGACTGAATCCATCCCTGATTGAACCATTTCTTTTATTTGTGCGACTTCGCTCGTGCTCGGCCCCAGGGTGCAAAGTATTTTTGATTTTGTCTTCATAGTCCTTTTTTTGGTTATAATTTCAGTGAATTTAGTTTGATTGCAAACAGATGTCAAAGCATTATTCGAGATGGGAATCACTCTCCGTGTGGTCAATGAAACAATATTTCTTCTCGAAATGCTCCTGATGGCGCTCAAGGAAACTTCGCAGGGACTCAGTTATTCCCGGTAATATTCGATTGCCAAATTCAATCCTGAATTTTACAGGAAAAGATTTCGATCCGGAAAATTGGTGCAGCGAGCGAACTCAAAACTCCTGATTTTTCAGTTTTGAAGCATCTTCCAGAGACGATCCATGGCCTCGGCTGCCCCGGTTTTGAGATGATAGTCCACCAGATTGCTGAGGTCCGTGAGAGCAGGATTGATTTCCACGGTGGGTTTTCCTGACTTCCGTGCCATTAAAACGGGCTGGATAATGTAAGGAAAAACAGCCGTTGTTCCGATGCTGAAAATCATATCGATTTCAGAATCGAGCACTTGATCCAGTTTCTGAACTTCCTTTTCTGGAAGCAGTTCTTCAAATAAAACCACATCGGGTCGGATCAATCCCTGGCATTGGGGGCATTTTGGCGGTAGGTCGGGAGGCGAGGCCGAGGCAGAAAAAAAAGTCCTGGTATCGACTCGATAGGCGCATCGAACACAGAAAAGGTCAAAGATATGTCCATGAATTTCAATCAGGTTCTTGGACCCGGCCGTTCGATGAAAGCCGTCAACATTCTGAGTTAGAACCCAGGATTCAGGTTTCATTGCTTCAATCGCCGCAATCACTTCATGCGCGCGGTTATGCGATGCTTTCTGGCACGCAGCCCCAATTTCCCAGATGTACTTCCAACTGATCTCAGGACGGCTTAGCAGCATTCTCCCGCTCAATGCTTCTTCAATTGGAATGCCGTCTTCAGTTGATTGATCTTCGTATAATCCGCCGACTCCCCGGTATGTCGGAAGGCCGGAATCTGCAGAAACACCGGCTCCAGTGATAAAAAGCACGTTGTTTGCCTTACGGAGCAAATTTGCAATTTCAGAGTAGGATTCCATCTCGGTCCGTCTTTTGGTGGTCTTAAAAAGCAAAGGTTAGATGATTTCTTTCAAGGAGGAGCAGAGATGGCGGACTTCATCTTCGGTATTGTAGTGGACGAAACTGGCCCGAAGAACCCCCTCGTCCGGATCGATGCCGATTCCTGCAAGGCAACGCCACGCATAGAAATTGCCGCTTGCGATGGCAATTTTCCGTGCGGCCAGTTCTGCGACCAAATCCTGTTTTGACATCTCTCCAGCAATTGTGAATGAAAAAGTCGGAGAACGAACTGTGCTGTCCGCCACATTTTTTCCAATCAACCGAATGCGCTGGTTGGACTGCAGGTAGTCCAGAAAAATTTCAGAGAGTCGGGTCAGGTGGTTTTGAAAGAGGTCGAATACTTTTTCGATTCGTTGAAAAGTATCAATTTTAGACGTTTCGCTCAATTCGGGAAAATGATGATGAAAGACGCGATCATAGTAGTCTGTGATTCCAGACAGACAAGCGGCCTCTTCATGATTTGCTCCGCCGGGATTGAGTGCGATTCTGAGGAAGTTCGGAGCACCAGGGTCGGAGTGAGCGTCTTTATAAGCCGACAAAAATTTGAAATATTGATTGGAGAGCATGTCGTGATGCTGTTTTTTGACATAGAGCAAGCCCAAATGAGGGCCATAGGTTTTGTATAAACTGAGGACATAAAAATCCGCCTCCAGGGCTTTGACATCGATGGAATGGTTGGGAGCATAGGAGACGCCGTCCACCATCAGGAGCCCTCCTTTCGCATGCACCAGTTCCGCAACTCTTTTCACGTCATTGGCGGAGCCAACAATATTGGAACTGTGGGTCATGCATACCAAACGCGTTCGCCTGCTAAGAAGTTTTTCCAACGCTTCAACTTCCAGATCTGCCGTTTCCGGATTCATTTTCCATTCAATGACGGAAACCCCGTTTTCTGCAAGCCGGTGCCAGTCGTTGGCGTTGGCCTCGTGCTCCTGGTTGCTGACTATGATTTCGTCGCCTGGCCGAATCCAGCTTCCCAGAGCACGGGAAAGCATGTAGACATTCATCGTTGTGCAGTGACCAACGAGAACTTCGCTGTGATCGGCATTGATCATTTCTGACATTCTGATAATGCTCCCTTCCATCATAGTCCGTGCGACCGTGGAAGGGTGGGAATTGCCGTAGGGCTGCACTTTTGCTTCCACCATAAAACGAGTCAAATGATCAATCACTGACTGCGGCACATAGCTCCCACCGGCGTTTTCAAAATAGGCCCATTGACCGGTTTCGGGGTGTTGAAATGCCGGAAATTGACGACGAACAAAATCAGTATCAAGAATTTTCATTTTTCCTACCGGAACGGATTGATGTGCCATGTCTGAAAAGAACGGTGTGATCAGGATCTCTCAAAAGTATTTGAGAAAAGTATTTCAACTGCAAATCGAATGCACTTCCTCTAAATTTTGCACAGAAGGAGAATCCATTTATCTTGTTCATATCAGTAAAAACGTTGTATACCTATCCATATAGCAGCTTTTGGCAAAGGAAAAGGTAAAACCATTTTTTTAATGTTATCGGATACGGGACGAGAAGAAATATGAAACTACTGGACATGATTGGAAACACTCCCTTGCTTGATATGAGTTATCTTTATGAAAACAAGCCTGATGTTTCGCTTTTCGCAAAAGCAGAATGGATGAATCCGGGGGGCTCCATTAAAGATCGCCCGGTGCGACGAATGTTGACAGAAGCTGTGGCCTCGGGAGAATTAACTGCTGAAAAAATCGTCCTTGACTCGAGCAGCGGAAATGCCGGCATTGCCTATGCCATGATTGGCGCAGCGATGGGATTTCGTGTGCAAATTGTTATTCCAGGAAACGCCAGTATGGAGAGAAAAAACCGTTTGAAGGCTCACGGTGCTGAACTGATTGAGACCAATCCGATGAAGGGATACGATGAAGCCCTGCGGCATGTGCGCCTGCTCTATCAGGAGAATCCGGAGAAATACTTTTTCTGTGATCAGTATTCCAACAAAAACAACTGGCAGGCCCATTATTATGAAACAGGCGTTGAATTGATTGAGCAGGTGAAACAGCCGATCACTCACTTTGTCTGTGGAATAGGAACGGGAGGTTCTATCACGGGGGTCGGAAGGAGATTGAGAGAAACATATCCCGATGTAACTATTATTGGCATTCGTCCGGAAGTCTGGCCGGGTATTGAAGGTCTGAAGCCCCTTGGTTCTCCGGGAGATATTGTCCCGGAAATTTTTGATGAATCGTTAGTCAATGAATGGGTTGATGTGACTGCAGATGAAGCAAAAGCCAGTTGCCTGAGAATTGCCAGAGATGGCATCTTTGTGGGGCAATCCTCCGGTGCCTACCTCGCGGGCACACTCAAATACATCAGTGCAATGGACTCGGGCGTTGTGGTGACCCTGCTCTGTGATCTTGGTGAGCGTTATTTCAGCACCGAATTATGGGGGGTTCATCGAACTTCATTGAACAAACGATAAAACAAGGCCGTCTGCGATTCCTGATTCCGGAAAGATCGAGTGAACGAATTATTGAGATCACCAGATGGGCCTGTCGAGCGAAAATCTGTATGATTTTGTAAAAAATTGCGGCCTCGTCCTGCCTGCTGTTTCATTGCTGTTTCCGATTCATATTAATTGGAATCAGAGTGCTTGTGCATAGCCTTTCCTTCAGCATGTTCCGAATGAATTTTGTTGTGTTCCTCTGCACTATGGTGGTGTGTTGTGTGAGAAGCATCGTGTGCTTTTGAATCATGATGGTGTTCAGAGTCAGGCATGCCTTCCAGGATTTGTGCGGTTACCGTCACTTCTCCCGCGTTCTTGAATTTCAAACGAAGAGTGGTTTGATCTCCTGTTTTGAGGGGAGATTTTAAGTTGATCAGCATGATGTGAATCCCACCCGGTTTCAACGGCAAAATCCCATGCGATGGAACCACGACGCGACCTGCAGGCTGCATCGACATCAGGTCTCCTTTTTTAACCACTTCATGCAGTTCCGTGACCGATGCCAGGTCCGATTGCGCGGAAAGCAGAATATCTTCGTCGTCACTGTGGTTGTGCAGCAGCATATAGGCGGCAGAATTTTTTGAAACCGGTGGTACAGCTCTTACCCACGCCTGTTCTACGGTCATTGGCGGATGCTTTTCGGCAGCGAACAGTTCCGCGTGTTTGTTCCATATCGGGCCAAAGCTTAGCACGGTGATCGTTAAAAATTGAATAAATAAAAGCTTCATAAATTGTCCTTCTCAGAAATTTTTTTCTAAAGGGGCAGTACCTTCTTTTATAGAAGTCCTGTCAGTGATTTCAGACCAGGCTTTCCGCCAATCCTGGTGATTGATTGGGTGCCGCTTCTGATTCTAAAGAATAGAATATAGAAAATCAACTTTTTCGGTCATCAGTTTGGATTCATGATCTCTGGATTTCCTGTGGATCCTGGATTTAGAATTTCTGCTTTTTTAGCTTTGATTTTCTTTCAGAGTTTGTGGCAGACTGTGCAATCGGCCTCTCCAAGGCCTCAAATTCAATATGAATCACCTATTGTAAAGGAGAATAATATGTCTAGAGGACCCTTCAACGGCGTGCTTGTCCCTGTGCTGACGCCATTCAAATCGGATTTTGAACCTGATGCAGAACGTTTTGTTTCGCTCTGCAAATGGGCACTGGAGCAAGGGGCCGCAGGGCTTGCAATATTTGGAACAACATCGGAAGCCAATTCCATGTCGTTTGAGCAGCGTGAAAATTTGCTGGAGAAGGTCCTCGAATCAGGTGTTCCTGCAGAAAAATTGATGCCCGGCACAGGCGGCTGTGCCGTCAAAGACGTTGTTCGGATGACCTCGAAGGCCGTAGCTGCAGGCTGTGGCGGAACTTTAATGCTGCCTCCGTTTTATTACAAGACCATCAACGATGATGGAATTTTCAGATTCGTCTCCGAAGTTATTCAGGCCGTAGGAGACGATCGGCTTAATCTTTACCTTTACCATATTCCTCCTCAGGCCGTTGTCGGCTACAGTGTCGAATTGCTGAGCAAACTCTACAAAGCGTACCCTTCAGTGGTTGTCGGCGTCAAAGACAGCTCAGGCGATTGGGACAATACTTATCGGTTTATCAGGGAAATTCCTGAAATCGATGTTTTTCCCGGATCGGAAGGATTCCTGCTGCAGGGAATGCGCGCTGGAGCGCGTGGTTGTATTACAGCGTCCGGAAATGTCAATGTCGCCGGGATTCATCATCTCTATGAAAATTGGCAAAGTGATGAAGCGGATGCGCTGCAGGCCCGCATTTCAGAAATCCGTTCAGTACTTCAGGCTTATCCGATGATCCCTGCTCTCAAGGTGGTGACAGGAGATTATCTGAATGATCCTGAGTGGCGGCGCGTGCTCCCTCCACTGAATCCGCTTTCTGAAAAAGTGTCAAACAAACTGCTGGCTGATCTCGGGCAAATCGGATTCAGGATGGGGGAGCATTGAATTGACTTTTTCAAACGAAATATTTGAGAGCCGATGGTGATGGCTGACGAGTTCGGCAGGTTTGTTCGTTCCGGTTAAATCAATTGCAGAACGTCGATCAGTGATCGCCTAACTCTTGAGTATTTTCCCATAATACGTGCCCCTTGAATATCAATCAGGCGGCTCTGCTCACCGGCAAATTTTGTTCTCTTTTGCAGAGTTGAAACTGCTGCAGTCTTTCAGGGAGCAAGCCTGCTCCCAGTCGGCACACGCCAGTTCCTGATTTTGAAAAACCTGCCAGTAGAGCAGTCCCCGCAAGCGGTACGCTTCCACAGATCCTGAATTGAGTTCAAGTGCTTTGTTTAAATCTTCCAGAGCCTTTTCAAATTGTTTCATTTGCAGAAACACCAAGGCTCGATTCAGGTATGCCTTCTGATAGGCAGGATCGTGCTGCAGCACGTGAGTGTAGTCATCTTTTGCCTGAGCAAACAGTTCCATTTTAAAATGAGCGTTGCCTCGGTTGTTGTAGGCTTTGAGATTACCGGGGTCAGTTTGAAGGGCCTTGTTGTAGTCTTCGATCGCCCGGCCGAATTGCTCGAACCGAAAATAAATTATTCCGCGGTTGTTGTATGCTTCTGAAAAATTTGGATTGAGCCTCAGGGCCTCGTTAAATTCTTTGAGTGCTTCCGGAAATTTCTTTAAATCGGAGTAGAGCAGCCCACGGTTGTTGTAGATTTCTGCAAAGAATGGGTGAATGGCTAGTGCATGCTCATAGCTCTCTAAGGCTGCTTCTGGCTGCTTGATCGCGGCGTAGGACTTTCCCAGGTTGTTATAGGCTTTGGCATGGTCCGGTTTGTCTTCAAGCGCGGCATTGAAGTGGCGAATCGCCAGACGGTATTGTTTTTGATCCAGGTAATAAGTGCCAAGATTGTAGTGGGGAAGCCAGGCCTTCGGATTGTTTTTCAGAGTAGCCTGCCATAATGTGATTTCATTCTGATAGACCGACGCCTGCTTCCAAGTCAAGACGCTCAATGTCAAAACAAGGCCAGTCCAAAAAAAGGGCTTGCTGAACTTGATAAATTGAGAGGTATTTTTCCACTCCCGGGAAAGCGCCCAAAGTCCTCCCTGCACTGCAAGCACAAATAGAGGAAGACCGGGGATGTGCATCCAGTGATCTGAAACAAAGGAAAACTGGGTCCAGGCATTGTTAAAAAAGCCCAGGACGGGAAACAGGGAGACGATGAAGAACGCCAGAGCAAATGCAAATCCGCGCTCCCATTGCCTGATTTTGTAAAGAAGAAGCCCGGTGATCAGGCAGAGGCTGAGAAGAGGCAGGTGCATTGAAATACGGGTGGGATCGATGATCCATCTCGGATAAACAAAGGACAGGGGATATGGAAATACAAACTTGCTCAAGTAAAAGAAAGGGATGTGTCCTGCAGTGAGGAGCCGTTCATAAAATCCTCGCTCGAAACTACCAGCGCCGAACAAGTGCAGTTCAAACCAGAGCCGAACTGTTCCCTGGATCATTGCCAGCATAAAAAAAGGAAGGAGGGATAACAGATCTTTGGCATTCCAGGAAGAATGCCTCCATGCCCGGCATAGGATGAAGACCAGGGGCAGCATGATTGTTGAGGTTTTGCTCAGCATCGCCGCCAGAAAAAGGAGCAGAACGGCCAGGTAGTTTCTCCATTGTTTTTTTTCTTCAAAGTCAAGATAAGCCCATATTGCCAGAAGATAAAAAATGATCGAAACAAGGTTTTTGCGTTCGGTGACCCAGGCAACGGATTGGACATGCACGGGATGGACGGCAAACAGTAAAGATGTCAGCCAGGCGCCGCGAATACGGAAATGTCTGAGCAGGAGGCAGAGCAAAATTGCGCTGATTGCATGCAGGATAATATTGATGGTATGGGCAACGGGGAGGCTTCCTCCGGAGAACTGGTGTTCAAGCCAAAATGAACTTCGCGTGATGGGAATATAAGGCCAGACCTGATTGTTGTTGGACGGATTTATCCAAATTTGCCGAAATCCGTCTGAAGCTGTCATCAGGGGATCTGAGAGAAAGTATTTTTCATCATCAATGATCGCGCCGGCATTTACAGCCGGGAAATAGGAGATCCCGGTGATTCCGACCAGGAAGAGTAAGGCCCCCAAAGTCCTCAGTTTTGGGGAATCCAAAATTGAGGAAAACTGCTTCATTACTCCTCTTTTTGCATTCTCTGCACAAAATCATCAATCAGCCAGCCCGAAATGGAGACCCTTCCCGGATGCTTCGGCAAGTTGCTGTAGTGGAACCATTGAGCATCGATTATTTCATCTTTCTGCAAAACAAGTTCTCCGCTTTCGTATTCGGCATGAAACCCCAGCATCAACGAATTGGGAAAGGGCCAGGCCTGGCTGTTGAAATAGTTAAGTTTTTTGATACAAATGCCCACTTCTTCCTTCACTTCGCGATGCACACATTCCTCGGCAGACTCCCCTGCTTCGACAAATCCCGCAAGTGTGCTGTAAAAATTTTCAGGTGTTCGCGGCCCGCGGGCCAACAGCAATTCTTCTTCACGGCTGACCAGCACTATGATGGCAGGAGATAATCTCGGGTAGAAACGCAAGGAGCAGGGATCGCAGACTCTTGAGCATTCCTCGGAGTGCATGCTTGTTTTTTGACCGCATTTTCCACAATACTGATGGGTGCGATTCCATTCAATAATTTGCTGAGCTCGACCGGCAACGGCAAAGCGGGCATTGTCGATCTGCCCAAGGAGCTTCCACATCTTTATGAATTCATAACCTTGCGGAATGTTGCATTCCGGATCAAATTCAACAGCGAGGCAGGGAAGATCAAAGAGTTTCCCGAAATAGTGTTGTGAAACCGGCTGCAGCTGCCACTGCTGCCATACTTCATAATCCAGGGGTCGCCAGGTCGTTTCTCCTTTCCTGGTTAAAATCATTTGATGACAAAAAACGAAACAGTAAGCACCACCGATGTCGGCTGAAGTATTAAAATCAGGGATAAACTCTATGCTTTCTGTTTGTTCTGTCATTCCTACTGATTTGAAAAAAGTTGATCAGGCCAGTCCTTCGTTGACTTTGGACTGGGCGATTTCCCTGAGTGTGCTCCGCTGTTGACCCCAATCGCTTTCAGTCCACAGGCGAGTCTTTTGCTTTCTGATGCTATTTCCTGATAGCTCCAGTCTGCTGAGCGATCCAGAACCGCTCTTCCCCTGGGGGTTTTCCGACTCCAGGATTCCAACAGGGTCGTCAATGTATCGTCTGTTCCCATGATAGCGTACTTCAATAGGCTTTCTTGCAGCAGCAGTCGCCGGTTTTCGGATCAATGATCCCCTTCCAGAAGATGAAGAGGGACCTTAAACTGTTGAGAGAGGTTCTCGAACTCCCCTGCTGTTTTCGGATCCAGCGGTATACCGTCAATACGGCGACGGGCGGCTTCCTGAATCTCGGGGTCTCCTGGAAGCATTACGGTTTCTCCGGGTTGAGCCGGTTCGGAACGGACTTCATCGGTCATTTGCTGCATCAATTGGATAAAGGTGTCTTGCGGGACACATCCGTCCGCGCGAAGCACCCAATAAAATTGTGCGAGGTGACGGGGACGGTCCATCGGCGAACCGTGGATGGGAGGCAGGTGCGGGCCAAACAGCATGCCGGTGTAAATGCCGCAAAGAATTTCAACCATGGATGCCAATCCGTACCCTTTGTACCCGCCGGCGGGCATCAAATGGCTGGCCTGATGAGGATCGGTGGTCATCAATCCTTCCCGGTCTCCGGCAACCTGTTCGGGCAATGCTTCCCGGGTTGATTGGTAAAGCAGGAGCTTGTTCCAGGAAATCATGCTGGTTGCCATGTCCAGGCAATAGGGTTCCTGTTCTTCGCGCGGTACCGCGATGCAGATCGGATTGGTGCCGAAAAAAGACCGCTTCCCGTTTGAAGAAAGGATTTTTGCAGGCGCATGGGTGAAAGCCATCGCGATATATCCTTGCCTAGCCGCTTTCAAGGTGAAGCTTGCCATCGCCCCGGGGTGACTGGAATTTCGGACTCCAACTGCTCCCATTCCATACTCTGAGGCCATTTTTATGCCATGGTCAATCGCCTTCATTCCCGCAGCATGGCCAAATGTGTTGTCGGCATCCAAAAGGCCGATGGCAGGAAATTTTTGTGTGAATTTATAGCTGGGCCTGGGGTTTTTTCGTCCTCCCTGGGCCGAACGGATGTAGTGTGGAAACAAACGGGCTCCGTGTGAGTCCACTCCGCGCAGTGAGGCTTCAGACAATCCTTTGCTGACAGCATCTGCGGTTTCCTGATCGGCACCGACCTGGATCAGTACATCAAAATGGAACTGAACGAGATCGTCATACATTATTTTTTTCAATAATTTTCTCCAATCGATTTGGGAAGAAAGATCGTTCCTTCCCAAATGTGTTTGTTTCAGGAACTTTCCTGGTTAATTTTTGATTGAAAACAGAAATTGATCAAATTCCCATTGGCAGAAAATCTGTTTACATTCTATTCTTTTTGTTCTGTCTCAAATATTATTGCTGAAGTCAATCTTTGCTCTTCACTCGTGCCTAAAATCTCAATCCGGGGCGAAAACAGGTCCCCTGGCAGGGTATAGAAACAATGGAATTCGTGCATCAGGGATTCAATTTTCCGGGATCTTTTTTGGCTGTCTTTTTCTCATCGGGAGGACCAATCCAGGTAAAGGGATTGTGGGCGACCTCCCACAGATGCCCATCGGGGTCCTTGAAATAGCCGGAATAGCCTCCCCAAAACACCTTTTGTGCGGGTTTTGATAATTCAGCCCCGGCTGACAAGGCATGGGCCATGACGGCATCCACTTCTGCTTCCGAGGCGACATTGTGGGCAAGTGTAAAACTGTTGAATCCGCTGCCTTCTGATGGAACCAAAGCATCCTCTGCAAGGGAGTCTCGGGCATACAGACCCAGCCAGGTTCCATTTAACGTAAAAAATGCGACGTCTGGGGAGGATTCCATTTTTGGAAATCCCAATCCTTCCTGATAGAATTTAATCGACTTTTCTAAATCCTTCACACCCAGTGTGATCATGCTTATTCGTGCATCCATAACAGCTCCCTGACAGTAAAGTTTCGTAATTGAAATTCCAAATAAAGTCCATTCGAGAATCAGCTTCCCGAAAGAAGAAATTCCTATTTCCAGGTTCTCACTGACTCGTTGCTCTGGAAGAAGAAATAAGTGAAACTGAAAGCAACGCTGCGGGACTTTTTCGAAATCACAAGCGGACTCCCCCTCACCACGGAATCGTCCATCTGATGACCTATGTAGGCCCCTCGGACTGAAAATTGATCAGTGATCTGAAAACGCCAGGCCAGGCCGAAACTGATATCCACAAGACCTGAATCGGCTTGATATTCGGGACGTCCCTGAATCACATCTTCTCGGTCCACTTTATAATAAAAATTATTATAGTTGGCATCGCCATGAAGCCAGGAGATGCTCAGGGAAAGACTGTTGTCACTTTCTCGATCAAACAGGTCAATGCTCAGTTCCGGGTCAGCAATATTTCCTACATGCCGAAATCCGCCTCCCACTGTGAGTCCGTTCAGCAGAGGAACTTCCAAAAGCAGATGTTCATTGAAAAACCATTTAAACCGCAGTCCCCAGAAAAAGGAGAGGGGCAAATTGTCCATACCACGGCGGGTATAATTGGTGAGCTGGTAAATCTCGGATCCTGGATTGTCCGCCCCCTGCGGTTTTTTGTCGTTCTCACCGGCACTTTGCACCGGGATTCGTCCTCCGAAGCCAAAATCCACCAGGATCGAATCACTTTCCCACAAAAGAAATTTTGTCCCTTGTCCCAGTTCGGCGAACTCTGTACGAAACACGGCAACCGGAACCGGGACCGTAAACTTGTAGTAGTGATTGGACCCCTGATAGTGAGGCACCAGGACCCCCACTCCTCCGACACCGGCTTCCCATTTGGGCTGACGTCCTGCGGAAACGGGAGAAGCGAAGAGAATGATTGTTAAACCAACAATCGAAATTAACGAGCAGCCAAAGGTGAGATTGTTCATTGATAAACAGTGATTTTTCGAAAATTCTCGAAGGATCTTGCCGAAGCTCGGCATGATATATATGAATTTGCAGAAAAACGCCAGTATGGGGGGCATATCCGAGAGAAAGGGAATGGAAAAACTAAAAATAGATTTGGATTCAAATGTGCATTTCTTACTTTTTTTAATTTTTCAATTTAGAGAATAAGATCGGCAGCAGGCTCCTCATGAAAAATGCCATCTGGGTCTTTTGGCTCACTTTCCTATTTTTCTGCAGTGTTTCTCTGCAAAGTATCTCGGCTTTTGAACGGAGAAGAGGTCAATTTTCTGACCAAAGCGGCTACGCCCTGCTTCCCGCTCCTTACAACCTCCCCGGCATTGGCAGCGGTCTCGCGTTTTTCGGAACTTTCAACAATATCGGCGGGAGTTATATTGATGCCTTTGCTCTGCTTTTGACCGGAGACGTGAAAGGCAGCGGATTGGGGGTGACTGATCTGCATCTCATTTCAGAAACACTGATCCTGGATTTTACCTCTCAAAAAATCACCGCCGTTGCTGCCAATATCTACAATGAACGGGGAATGGATACGGAGCCTGATGACTACAGCATCATCGAATTGAAAGATCTGCAATTTAACGGCGCCCGCATGGCTCTGACTTTTTTGGAACGCCGTTTTGAAATGTACGGGCTTGGTTATTCCAATACTTCGACTCTGGATACGATTCGGGACAATCAGGGAGAGCTGGTCATAGATGCGAAAGGGGCCGATCCTCAAACTTCGCGAAGCTGGACCGCAGGTGCCCTTGTTGACTTAACCGACGATCGGCTCGATCCCCGGATCGGCTTGAGAATCGATATCTCACAATCGCGTTCTCCGCCCCAGAATAGTGACAGCCCCGATTATTTTGTGGAAGAACAAAACGTCACCGCCTATATCCCTGTGGGCGATGTCAGCACCTGGGTCTTCAATTATTTCCAGTCCGATGCTGTCGTGGTGCGAAAGGGAGAAACGGATCGGGATGTGATCGCCGAAGAACTTGGTCTTGACTGCAACTCCCTGTCCGGTACTGCTCAATCAGAATGTCTGAATGTGATCGATGACGTGGTTGCCGGACGCGAGTTTGGAAGCTCCACATCGCTGGGAGGTCGCAGCCGATTGCGATCTTTTCCACAGGGTCGGTACAATGGGGCTCACACCGCATTTCACGGGACTGAGTTTCGTTGGAACCTGACTGATGAATCCACCCCATTTGACCTCTATTTCATTCAGGATATTCGAACGGGAATCCAACTCGCCTTTTTTTATGAAGAAGGAAGTATCGCCGACAAAAAGGACGAGGTCTGGAAAGAAAAACGGTCTTCTGCGGGAATAGGCTTTCGTTTGGTGACAGGCTCAGGACTCATCTATCGAATCGACTACGCAACCGGGGAGGAGGGAGGTGCCCTGACTGCAATCGTCAATTACCCCTGGGATTCCTTCTAGGTCCTTCCAGCAAAGCGTCGCTCCGCACAGGAAAAATTCATGTCTTTGTAATGAAACTCCTTATTCGACGACATTCTGGCTCCCCTTGGTAGTTCCAGGACAGTGGAATCATGGCAAGGTCCGCGACCAGGGGGCATCAGGATGCTGTTGGCGGAATCGCTTTGCCAGTTATTTTTTTTAAAAATTTAGCAGGAGGTATCAATGAAGTTTTTTCGGAGGAAACCCGCCATATTTCTTAAACGAAATCTGAAAAACGTTTTTGTTTTGAGTCTACTTTTTTTCACGGCACCCTCGGTGATTGTTGCGGGATCGATGCCGGAATTCACCCAGACTTCGCCGGAAATGTGGGTCAATTCCGCGCCATTGAGCAAATCGGATTTAAGCGGGAAGGTTGTCTTGATCGAGGTCTGGACTTCAGTATGAAGCAACTGCATCCGCAGTTTTCCATGGGTCCATGGAATGAAAAAAAAGTATCAGGACAAGGGTTTGCAGGTGATTGGAATTCATACACCTGAATTTGATTTTGAAAAGGAGCGTGCGCGGGTCGTCAAAGCAGCACAGCGCTTTGATTTGAAGCATCCCATTATGATGGACAACGATTACGCGTTCTGGAAGGCGTTGAACAATAGCTATTGGCCTGCTTTTTATCTTGTCAATCAGGAGGGTGAAATTGTATTGTCAAGTGTTGGAGAGATGCATGAAGGCGGACAAAATCCCACACGCTTTGAAAGTCAGATTAAAAAAATGCTTTCCATGTAAATCCTGCAGACTTTCCTTTTTTGAACCGGCGCTTTGTATTCACCGTGAATGTCCTGGGTGAAGATGCGCCGTTTCGTTTTTTTAAAAATGCCCCCGTTTCAGTTTTTGGAAAGGAATCAATGAAATACAAAGCAGTCCTGTTTGATTTGGACGGCACCTTGCTGGACACACTGGAAGATTTGGGTGATACCGTGAATCAGATTCTGTCAAGCAAAGGATTTCCCACGCACCCGATTGATGCCTATCGATATTTCGTCGGGAACGGGGCCGGGGTTTTAATGAAACGCGCCCTTCCTGATCATCAATGGGATGAACAAAAGATTGATCAATATGTTGAACTCTTCAACCTGTATTATGATCAGAATTGGAAAAAGAAAACTAAACCTTACCATGGAGTCGAGGATATGCTGGAGCAATTGGTTGCTCGCAAAATCCCGATCACAGTTCTTTCCAATAAACCCGATGAGTTCACACAACGATGCGTCCGCGAACTTCTTTCAAAGTGGAAATTTGACGTGGTGTTTGGACACCGCAAATCATTCCCTCACAAACCCGATCCTTCAGGGGCGCTGGAAATCGCAAAAATTCTAAACCTTGATCCAAAAGAATTTATTTATCTCGGGGATACCGCAACAGATATGAAAACCGCAAAGGCGGCCAAAATGTTTGCCGTTGGTGTGCAGTGGGGGTTTCGCCCGATCGAGGAACTGCAGGCAAACGGGGCTGATGCCATCATTAAAAAACCGCAGGAATTGCTTCGTTTTTGGGATTGAGTTTATAAAATTGCCAGATCTCAGTGATGTTTTTTCGATGAAGCCAGCAATAATTTACCGAAATTTTCCTTTTGTTTGAAATTTATTTGAATATTTCTTCGAGAGGTGTGTATAACGAGTTTTCAAATTATCCGCACCCCGTCACCATCATCAAGGAAGTAAAATGGCAAAATCAGATTCCCCCAAAAAAGCAGCAGAATCCAAAAAAACGAAGTTAAAAAAAGACTCAGCCCCGCAAAGGACGACTGCCAAAAAAGCGGCAGCAACTAAAAAGACTCCTGCAAAAAAGAGAGAGAATGTCTCAGCATCCATTGCACGCGAACATTCTTCAATCGTGGTTGATGGGTATGAACGTGCTCCCAGCCGGGGGATGCTGTATGCCGTTGGATTTAAAAAAACGGATTTTAAAAAATCTCAAATTGGTGTGGCATCAACCTGGGGAATGGTCACTCCATGCAACATGCACATCAATGAACTCGCGGATTTTGCAACAAAAGGTGTAGACAAAGCAGGAGGCAAAGGCGTTGCTTTCAATACCATTACCATTTCTGATGGAATTTCGATGGGGACGGAAGGGATGAAATATTCCCTGGTTTCCCGTGAAGTGATCGCCGATTCGATCGAAACAGTGGTCGGATGTCAGGGCTACGACGGGGTAATTGCCATTGGTGGATGTGACAAGAACATGCCGGGTTGTTTGATGGCAATGGCACGCTTGAATCGGCCCGCGGTGTTTATATACGGCGGGACCATCATGCCGGGTTTTCATGAAGAAAAAGCGCTGGATATCGTTTCGATTTTTGAAGCAGTCGGGCAATATGCAGGCAAGCAGATCAATCAAAAGGAACTGACAGCAATTGAATCAAAAGCTATTCCGGGGCAAGGATCCTGCGGAGGGATGTATACGGCCAACACAATGGCATCTGCCATCGAGGCAATGGGCATGAGCCTGCCAAACAGCTCCACGGCGTCAGCGATTTCTCACTTCAAAGCTCAGGAATGTAAAACTGCGGGAGCTGCTGTTTTGAATTTGATCAAACAGGGTATCCGTCCCAAGGACATCATGACCAGGAAGTCTTTTGAAAACGCGATTACTGTGGCGATCACATTAGGAGGGTCGACCAATGCTGTTCTTCATTTGTTGGCAATGGCCCATGCAATGGGGGTTTCCTTAAAAATTAATGATTTTACCAGAATCGGTAAAAAGGTTCCTGTGCTGGCTGATTTGAAGCCAAGTGGCAAATATGTGATGAATGACCTGATCAATATCGGAGGTTTGCAGCCGCTGTTGAAAATGCTCCTGGAGGCCGGCCTGCTTCATGGAGACTGTATGACTGTGACCGGCAAAACCCTGGCGCAGAATCTGAAAGGAGTCAAATCCTATCCGAAAAATCAGGATGTGATCCATTCACTGAATAACCCGATCAAAAAGGACAGCCATTTGGTCATCTTTAAAGGCAACCTGGCGGCCGAAGGGGCCGTCGGAAAAATTTCCGGCAAGGAAGGGGAACTTTTTGTTGGAAAAGCAAGAGTCTTCAATTCAGAAGAAGAGGCTCTGCAGCGAATCCTGGACGGAAGCGTCCAAAAAGGGGAGGTGATCGTGATCCGATATGAAGGGCCGAAAGGAGGCCCGGGCATGCGTGAAATGCTCGCCCCGACTTCGGCAGTAGCCGGTAAAGGGATGGAAAAAGATGTCGCCCTGATCACGGATGGAAGATTTTCCGGGGGTACCCGCGGGTTTTGTTTGGGACACATCACTCCCGAAGCATACGATGGCGGGCCGATCGCTATCATCAAGAATGGCGATCAGATCACCATTGATGCTAAAAAACGTCAATTGAATCTTGATATTTCCGAAGCAGAAATGAGTCGGCGCATCAAGGCATGGAAGCAACCGAAACCCCGCTACAGCAAAGGTGTCTTAGCCAAATATGCCAAAACGGTCAGTTCCGCATCACTGGGCGCGGTCACAGACCTGGACCTGTAAAAAGCAAACAGGCAATCCGGTGTGCTGCACGAATTGTTGGGTTCAGCACTCGGAAATGCTTGCTGGTTCAAACTCCAAGTTTAAGAATTTCTTCAAATTTTGAACTTTTCAAAATGGCGAAATCTTCCTCCGTGACATAAAAATAGTCATTGACCTGGGTCCCGGTGGTTGTGACGAGGGCTTGTTGAATGGAGACTCCCACCCGATCAAAAGCTTCAGTGATTTTGTAATAAAGCAAATGAGCATCCTGGGTTGTGATCCGCACCACCCGAAACTCACGATTGCGCCGGACGAAGCGTTCTCCTTCCTGGACAACTTCATATGCTTTGTCGTCTTTTTCCATGAATTCCAAACGAAGTCTGGATTTAAAGAGCACCTGGTTGAGCGGTTCCGGGGTGAGGACAGGAAGAGTTCCCTCCAGGATGGTTTCCTCAAGGGTGCGGGCAAACATCATATTGTTGGTCAGTCCGGAGGCTTCAAAATAATAGCAATAGGCCATACGACCGTCTTCGAAAATCACTTTGTTCATTTTTGCCAGCTTGATATTGATGTTTTTGGTACTCATGCCAAACGCGACCCGGTTGAGGATTTTTGGCTGATCATGCACATAAATCAGGGTCCCGACGACATTGCCCCGTTGTGTGGCAATGGTGCTGAAGATGGAGCGACTTTCAAATTCTGCAAATTCCACGAGTTTTTGCCTGAGCATATCAGGAGATTGTCCCAGCAAATAGCGGTTGGGAAAGGCATTGAAAAACCAATTGAAGGTTTTCTCGGTTTCTGCCGTCAATTGAATAAGTGTCTCGTGGCTAACGTACTGATTGATTCCCTGAATCAGTTTATCGGTGTATTGATCAATCCCTTTTTTGTCGAGACTGCCCATCTTGAGGTATTTCCAATACTGTTCCAATTCCTCCTTGACCTGCCAGAGCCGGGTATATTCCTGGGGATTGATCTGGGATAGAGGTTCATAGATTGCCTTGAGCATGCCTTCGTTGAGACTGCGATAAATCAATAAATTGATCCGTGTCGCTGCTTCCAGTTCCTGTTTCTGATTGTCGAGATAGATATTGATCAGTTCCAGCGGGTCTTTCGCGTCGGTAGAGGCCCGCAATTCGATGTAGGCCCGGTAAGTGTCCTCAAAAAAATTGCGTAAATTTTTTGTGTCCATTGCTGTGGTTTCACTGACCGCGGCATAGTCTGAAATGTTGACCAGGAAAAGCAGGATCATACGAGTCAGGTCTCGATCAGCCACTTCGAAAAATCGCTGGAGCGCCTGGTCGAGATAGGTTGAAGTGCGGCTCAGTGCAACAATCGTCATGTGATGAAAAATCAGCAGACTGACCAGATTGAGTAATTCTTCATCTTCATATCCGATTCGTTCCAGGGCATTCACCGCAATCGCTGTGCCTGATTCCTGGTGTTTGGTTTCCGGATTGATTTTTCCAATGTCGTGAAACAGCATTCCCCAGCGCAGCGCAAGAATATGCTTCGGCTGAAGATAGTGAAACAATTCTGTATAGTTCTTCTTCAAATATTCCAGCTCCACCTGGGTTCTTTCCAGGGCCCGCAGGGTATGATCACAGACGGCGTATTGGTGATAGCTCAAGTTCCGCAGCAAGAAGCGCATTTGATTGCATTCTGGAATAAATCTGCCGATCAGGGTATCTGCTTCTTTTTGGGTGTTGGCAGGGTCGTCGATTTCAAACATGGCACGCAGTGCCAATGCCGCATGGGGGGAGATCATGATTTCGGTGAAACGTTCCTGAATTTCGCTTCGATGGGATTCGATCAGCTCTGGAGTGAGCGAATTGATGACATTGCCCATCTCATCTTTGAGGGCATTTGAGAGTTTGTATCCGGAATGACCAATGTAAATGAAAAGATCCAAAAGTCTCGCGGGTTTGTTGAAAATCAATGAAAGAGGAATTTGAGGAAGCCCCTCGATGGCGCGAATCTCAATGATCCGTTGTTTCCGCAGATTGACGGTTGCCTGAAAGTTGGAAAAGGTTCTGACAATATCGCGATCCAGGAGACGGTTGAGAATCAATTCTGATGATTCCTGGACGCTGTGCACCATTCTGAGGCGAAAACGATCAAATTCATCAAACCCTCTAAATCGCTTTTTCCTGAGTAAATATAATTTTTCAGTGTTGTCAGTGATCACATTGGCCTGCCACCCGTCCAGGCTGCAGCCTTCACTTTTTGCCTCTTCATCAAAATAAAATTCTTTTGCGGCTCCGACAAAATTGCGCAGATCGTAAAAAAGCTCCAGGGCCTGCGACAACTGAAGTGTTTGTCGCGGAGAAAGAATATTTTTTTCAATGAGCAGGGCCAGCAGTTCAGCCGTTTGACTCGGAAAGACTCCCAAGGTTGCTGCTGCCACCCAAAGTGGAATTTGTACGGAGCGAAGACCGCCAAAATCTTCCTTGAGATCCATTCGATTCAATTCAGGCCGTTTGGCGGAATGGTAATATTCCAGTTTGCTGAGAACGTAAGATTCATACGGAAGAATTTCAAAAAATTGCTGTTTTAAGCGATCCATTAAACTTTCGCTGCCCAGCAGTCTGCGGCTTTCCAGAATGGATGGAATCGTGTGCAGCATTTCAGACTGGGTGAAGCGGGAGAGGTCTTCGTCGATTTCAAAATACTGGTGTGAAGTTTCAATTCCGGTTTGGTTGAGCAAATGCTCAAGGCGGATAATCAACTGTTTCAAAAGTTCAAATTCCGCAGCATTGAGTCGCTGGGCGTTGAGGCAGTAGCCGATATCCAGATCGGAAGCAAAACTGAGTTCACCGCGTCCGTATCCGCCTCTTGCAAAGATGACGAGGCATTCTAAAATATGTTTTTGATCGAGCTGCCAGTCTTCCAGCAGCTTCAGCTGCTCCTTGAGGAAACCGATTTTTTCCCGGTATTCTTCAATTTCCTCAAGCAGGCTTTTGCGAATCCCTTGATAATAAATTTCCATTTGGCGAGATTCTTCTTCCTGCTGGCTCTCCAGTTCTTCGATGTGCTTTGATAAAATGCTGAGCTTTTCTTCTTTGCCGGGCAAGTTCCGCTGCTTCAAATTTAGTTCATTTTTTGCGTCCTGAATCTGTGTATCTTTCAGCAAGGGCAAATCTTCCAAAACAAAATCAAAGGCAACATGAATGATGCTGTCCACTAAATGTGTCTTCATCGCCAGGATTTCAAAGGAATTTTCTGATTCTAAATTTGCTTTTGCAATTTCCTTTGTTTCTTCTTGAAAATAAGCGTAAGTGATGTCTTGAAAGATCTGTTCTTTTGCACTGGTATATTGGCTCAGCGGGGGCTTTTCAGTACGGACTTTTTCTTCATTCTGGCGAGATTTCAACCGTTCTTTTAACGCAAAAGTGTGGTGGTCACGTTTCTCAATTTGATTTAGTAGACACAATTGTTGTAAGAATGGATATATTTCTACAGGAGAATATAAATTTTTCACCAGGAAGCTCCTTCAAAAAGGATAGCCGGAAGAAGAAAAAAACAGCGTTTGAAATAAATGGACTGATTTTAGCATATAATGCTTTCAAGGGGATGGAAATTAGACTTTTCCAAGAATGCACCCTACACCGATGCACGAAGAGTTTAAAGACAAGAATTAGGAATTGAACAGAATTCAAAAGAGCTCTTCACATTTCAGAATAAATTGTTTTCAGGAGTGATCCGTGGTTGCAGAAGATTTTGATTTTGACGAAGGTTTAGATGAAGGTGATTTCGATCTGGACGAAATGGGTCTGGATGATTTGGATGAAACTGCCGGTGACGACTTCAGTTTTGATGATGATAGTGAAAACGGAGCAGGTGATGGGCTGGACGAATTGGATCTGGGAGGCGATGATGCCGGAGACCTGGATTTGGGTGATTCCGAAAACGATCTAGGACTGGGAGATGATGATTCCGGTGATGCACTTGATCTGGGAGGAGATGACTCAATCGATGAACTGGATATGGGAGATCTTGTTGAAGACGGGAATTCCGAAGATGATTTTGACCTTGGTGACCTTGATGCTGGCGGTGATGAGAGTGCTGACGGCGATTTTGATCTCGGAGATCTGGACATGGACGGAGACGATGATCCAGGAGAGAGTCTGGATCTTGAAGATGCTACCGGGGCTGGCGACGATTTGGGAATGGACGATCTCGGAGAGGGAGAAAGTGACTCCGCTGACGAACTGGATTTGGGCGATTTGGATACCGAAGAACTCGATCTTGGAGAGGCGGACAGTGACGGTGAAGAAGTCATGGATCTGGATGGCGACCTGGATATGGGGGACCTGGAAACCATTGAAGAATCCAGTGATGACGAGATGATGGAAGACCTTGATTTGGGGAGTGAGGATGCCGGAGAGGCAGACGGCGATCTGGAAGAATTGTCTTTGGGAGACGAGGGACTCGATGAGGATGAAATCTCGCTGGAAGGCGGAGATTTTGATGCTGATGACAGCCTGGATTCTGGCGCAGACCTGGATGAACTCAGTTTGGATACAGATGACGAAGACTTATCTTTTGATGAGGAACCGGGCGAGGATTTT
Organism: SAR324 cluster bacterium; assembly: GCA_015231825.1. Classification (GTDB taxonomy): domain Bacteria; phylum SAR324; class SAR324; order SAR324; family NAC60-12; genus JADGAV01. The sequence goes on along the minus strand of JADGAV010000008.1, from coordinate 163,550 downwards.
GAAGAGGAAATCGTCATGGAAGAGGATGCCTTTGATCTTGAGGAAACCGAGGGAGAGAGTATTCAATTTGATATCGAAGGAAAAGTTGATGAATTGGATGAAGGTCTCGGGCTTGAAACCGAAATTGTTGCCGAAGAATCAGCCGATTTAGAAGAAATTCCGGTACTGGATGAGGAAGAAATTGTTTCGGAAGAAGATGAAATGATGCTTGAGGAAATGGAAGTCGAAACTGATGACTTGATGCCGGAAGAAGAGGAAAGCGTTGTTTTGGAAGAAGATTCGGAACTCAGTCTGGAGATGGAAGACGAGCCTGCAGAGATGTTTTTGGAAGAATCTGAAGAAGAAGAGGATTTGATGATGGATGACTCTTTCAATGAAGAAGCCGGGATATTAGAAGAAACAGTCCCTGATGTTCCCGTCAGTGTTGGTCTTGATGCCTCGGATTTGGAACAGACGGATATGGAAATTGCAGTTGACAATGGAATTTCATTGGACGCTTCACCGTCCGAAGCAGGCCATGTCCTGGGGGCAGATGTTCCAGTGGTCGGATTGGGACGGGATTTGTTGTTCAATATCAGTCATGATCTTTCTGTCGAAGTGGGAAGAGCCCAAATGAAAGGGAAGGATATTACCGAACTGACCTATGGCAGTGTGATTGAACTGAATAAAATTGCAGGTGATCCTGTTGATTTGGTTTTAAACGGCAAAGTTGTAGCACACGGAGAAGTGGTGCTGATCAATAACGAAAAAATTGGTATTCGTGTGATTGGGATCAATCAGGACTAAAAGGGTGACGCGTTATGGCTGTTGAAGAAAATGAAACAATAGATCTCTACAACCTGGTGGATTCTCAAGTCGACACCGGGAGATTTCCCTGGATGGACATTATCCTCAGACGATGGGCCCACCTATTGGAAACCACCCTTTTTGAAAAACTGGGAGTGATGTTTGAAACTGAGGCCCTGCCAGTAGAATGGATGCGTTTTGACCAGTTTTGTGCAGGAATTACCGGTCGGCAGCCCCTTTATATTTTTGAAACTCAGGCAAACGGACAGGGGATTTTAGCAGTCAGCAATAAATTTGCTCATGCCTGTATCAATCAAAATGCAAAGGCTCGTCTCCAGGATCAATCCGGTGAGCTGCCGGATCTTGATTCTAAAAGTCACCAAAAACTGCATTTGATGCTGCAGCACATTTTAAAAGATTTCGAAAAAAGCTGGTCTGGGATTGCGGAACTGAAAGTGATGTTGAAAAAAGTGACGTCCCATCGCTTTCGTGCCAAGATTATGGTTCCTTACGAAAAATGCATTGTTGCAAAAATTGTGTTTCATGGCCATGGCTTTTCGTCAGACCTGGCACTTTGTTTTCCTTATTTGAGTTTTGATTCCGTTTTTCAAAAACAGGGAAGAAAAAAAATTCTGCCTCCAGAATCCCTGGATCATTTCTATGCTGAAACCAGGGAGCACTTTCGGACCATGCTGGAAGAAGTGGAATACGAGATTGTTGCAGAATTGGGAACGGTTGCGGTTAATGAACAGACACCAATCCGGGTCGGAGGGATCCTGCCTCTGGCTTCGAGCGTCGGCAGGGAAATGACCCTGAAAATCAACGAGACTCCGGTTCTTGCGGGTGAAATGGGGCAAGCCGAAGAAAACTATGCGGTTCGCATCATAGGAAATTTTGAAGAGAAAAAGGAAAAGCACCGCAAACGACCGCGCGCCTTCAATAAAATCAAATGGCCTCAGGCTTGAGATCCAAAGCCGTCAAAAGTCTCCAGCAAACTCCCCCGAGGCACATCTCCTTTCCAATATCCCATCAAGTCAGACGTGATTTCTGAAAGGCTTTTTCCCTGCTTTTCTGAAACTACAAAAAAATACAATGGCTCAAGGTAGGCTATTGTTGTCAGCGCCGCATAATGATCTTCAACCCATTGGCCAAGCGAAGTTGATTCCAGGGTCTGAAAAATCCCTTTCAGGTCTTTGCGGGTCAAATTCTGTTCCTTCATGAAAGGTGCAACATGCTGATCACCTATACAGAGATCGAGATACTCTTCAAAAGCCTGATTTCTCTCTTCACCCGTATTTTCCTGTGAAGGAACAATTTTCTGCTGGAGCTTTTTTACTTTCTTCCACCGTCTCATCGATTTGAAAAGGGCGAGCATGTTTTTGAACTTATTCTCTCTTCTGGAAAACATGGAAAATTCCGAATTTTTATTTAATTCATCAAGGTGTTGAGGTCAATGATAGCAGAAACTTCTTTTCCTGAAAATCAATCAATTTCTTGGTGATAAAAATTCTGGTGTACCCAGCGGAATTTTCTTTTGAGAAGGGAAAAGAGTGCTGATCATAAAGAATCAGACCTGCCCTTGCTTCAGTTTTTTAACCTGTAACTTTCAATGTTTCAAATTGACCTCCACAGCCGAAAAATGCTATTCAATATTTTCACTAGCTGAAATCCTGGACTTTTCCAGGTTTTCTTTAATCTCTGTTATAGAATTCTAATTCCTATGAAGTTCTTGTTCAGCGCGCAGGAGCACCACTAATCATAAGGTGACAATGGATTTAAACATCGAGACTCATTCTACGCTTATGTCCACAGATGGGATGCTGTTCCTGACAATCGGGATTGCCGCAGTTGTCTGGTATTTTCTGCGAAGATCTTCCCGAAAAAAGCAGGAACAAATCAGAAAAGTCAACGCTGAATTGGAGCGAGTGCTGTCAAAGGTAGAAGAGGAAGATCAAACCCATAAATTCTGAGTCTGTATTTGATGTCCTTCTTTGCGAATTTAAGATTTAAGATACGGAAATTCTCAATACTGGAACCGTTGCCAATTTTTGAATCTTTAGCGAATGAGGAAGAAAAAACAGCATGTTCTGCCTTCATTTCAACTCTCTTGCCATTCAGAAGATTCGATCCCGGCCAAAACCCGCCCTTCTAAAAAGTGTGCGGTTGCTTGATCCGAAATTTGACTTGCCTCGACTCCCTGATACCATAATCCGCCTGAAGCAAAATCCTGCGTTTTTCTAACCTACAAAAAGTGAAATACCATGTACAAATGGAAAAAATACTTCAAACTTTCGGCAGGGTCGATCATTACTCTGCTTCTGCTTTCATGTCATCCGGCAGGAATCCGCGGTCAGACTGCGGTTCAAGAAACACTACTGATGGAACAGATCCGAGCAGATGTGGTTGCGAAGGCACAAAAAGCAGTGGTGCATATCAAGGTAGAAAAAACGGTTCAAAACAGCAATGAACAGAAAGAGATCAACAATCCGCTCGAATTGTTCAACGAAGAATTCCTCAGGCGTTTTTTTCCTGACTTTCAGATTCCGGAACCGCAACGGTCTCCTCAGCGGAAACACCGCCTGGAGTCTTTGGGTTCGGGAGCGATTATCAACACAAACGGGCATATTCTGACCAATCATCATGTTGTGGACGAAGCTGATAAAATTCTGGTAAGGCTCACGGACGGTCGGAAATTTGAAGCAGAGCTGGTGGGTACGGACCCGCTTGCCGATATTGCGGTCATCCGCATCCGGGGGAACAATTTACCTGTTCTGCCGATGGGAAATTCTGATGCAATCCGGGTCAGTGAATCAGTGATTGCGATTGGTAATCCTTTTGGACTTTCCTATACAGTGACCATGGGTATTGTCAGTGCGAAAGGACGCTCCAACATCGGGATCGTGGCTTATGAGGACTTTATCCAAACCGATGCGGCAATCAACCCGGGAAACAGCGGAGGTCCGCTAGTGAACCTGAAAGGAGAAATCATAGGAATCAATACTGCTATTTTTTCAAAAAGTGGGGGTTACCAGGGAATCGGCTTCGCAGTCCCTATCAATATGGCCCATAAAATTATGAATGAGCTGATTGCTCATGGAAAAGTCATCCGTAGCTGGCTTGGTGTTGGTCTTCAAGATCTTTCCGAGGATTTAGCCGAAAGTTTTGGTGTGAAAAACGGGCAGGGAGCATTGATCACCAGTGTAGAACCCAAAGCTCCTGCGGACAAAGCAGGAATCCTGCCGGGAGATGTCATTTTATATTTCAATGGAAAAGTGATTGTTGACGGCAGTCAGCTTCGCAACGAAGTTGCCACTGCGGCCCCGGGCACGCAGGCAAAAGTCGAGTTGATGCGCCGTGGTCAATTGAAAAAATTGACCGTTCTCATGAAAGAACGGAAAGAAACAGCGATTTCCAGCCAACAGGCTCCTCCTTCTCATTTTATGGGAATCTACCTTCAGGATCTCACCCCCAAATTGGCAATTCAATTAGGAATTCCGCGGAGCACTGGAGTTCTTATTATTGCTGTGGAACCTGATTCACCTGCCGAAAATTCGGGTTTGAATGCCGGGCTATTGATTTTGGAAATCAACTTCAATCCAATCAAAAATGAGGAAGAATTCTTTTCAGCTCTCAAAACAGCAAATCCATCAAAAGGGATTTTGATGCGTGTTCTCAGTCCGGAGGGAGCATTGTATTTGTTGTTGCGGGAATAATTCAAGTGTGACCAGTTGCCTCAGGAACAATTGCTCTCTTTTTTGAGCGAAAACTTATTCATCCGTTTGAAGGACGCATTTTCATAGTACTTTCCCTGCTACTGGTCTGCAGCGCGCGATGTTCGGCCTTCTGGAATTTATTCCGGAAACTTCCTGAACGTAGAAATTCAATACAAAATGCAAAAAGCGATGAATTGAAAATTGATCCCGGGACGATTGTATCCTGAAGCTATTTCTGTTTGATGCATTGAGGTGAAGTCGTTTTAATGATACTCTGGACAAGAGTATCGCGAAAAAGTTTTCCAGAGCCGATGAACATGACGGTTTCTGACAGAAACGAGCGAGATTGGCTGGATCGATTCCCGGCGAGTAAAAGGAGAGCACAATGAAACGTTGGCTGATTTTATCGCTGGTTGTTGCAGTCGGATTCGCGTGCATGATTTTCGCCGATTATGCTTACCGGCAGCATATCCGAGAGGAGGAGGAAAAGGCCCTCGATCTAAACACCCGGGATCTTCGCAGAACTTTATCTCAAGCCGTCCGTTTACGCCTGGCCGCGGTGGATGACTTAAAAGTTTTTATGCTGGCATCTTCATCATTGCCCGACAGCCGGGTCTTTGACCGCTTCGCCGAAGGATTGCTGGCCAACTTCCCTCCCATTCGTGCAGTTCAGTATACCGATTCCAGCCAAATCATCCGATACATTTATCCTCTTTCAGGAAACGAAGAAGCGCTTAACCTGGATCTAAAAACTCGTCCTGCGGCCCCCTTTGTGGAAAAGGCTATCCGTGAACGCCGCGCCGTTGTCCAAAATCCCTCCGTCACTGTCCAAGGTTCCCTTTCCGTGGTTGTGCGCGTCCCATTGTACCGTGAGAACGAGTTTCTGGGCCTGGCGCAAGGGGTTTTTGACATTTCCGAAATTCTGGAAGAGGTCAATACGAATCTCAGAGATTTGTTGATTTATCAACTCCATGATGCAACCGGTAAACATTTTTGGGGTACAGCAAGCATTGTTGGAAAAACGCAAACTGTTGATGTACCGGTGGGTGACAATACGTGGAGCCTGACGGTGGCCCGGAAGGAATCAAACTACCCGGTCGATTTAGTGCTCTTCCTTATATGGGGAGCAGGGAGTGCATTGTTGCTGAGCATTCTGGTCATAGTCAATCAAACCTGGATCAGATCAATGTGGTTGGCCCAGGCAGTCAAAGAAAAAACAGCAACCCTGCAGGAAAGTCAGGCGCGGCTGCAATTGTCTGTGGATGCCGCCAAGATCGGATTGTGGGATTGGGACTTGCGCAGCAATCAAGTTTTTTATTCTCCGGAATGGAAACGTCAGATCGGCTATGCTGACGATGAAATTTCGAGTGATTTTAAAGAATGGCAGGACCGGGTGCATCCCGACGACCTGGAGCGGGCCGCCCAAACAGTGCAGGATTACCTGGCGAAACCCTGGCCCAACTTCCAAAACGAGTTTCGATTTCGTCACAAAGATGGTTCATATTGCTGGATACTGGCACAGGCTTCATTGCTCCTGGATGGTGAAGGCAAGCCATATCGCATGCTGGGCGCGCATCTGGACATCACTGAACGGAAAAGAACAGAAGCAGCGATACGGGAAAGTGAGTCACGCTACAAATCACTTTTTGAATTTTCTCCTGATGGGATTCTCATCGCAGACACAGAAAGCTACTACCTTGATGCAAACAAAAGCATTTGTCAGATGCTGGGATATACAAGAGAGGAGCTGATCGGGCTGCACGCTTCGGACATCGTTGTCCCACGGGAAATCCCAAATATTGATCCGGCATTAACAGAGGTCAGGGCTAAATCCGTACACAGTCGGGAATGGCGTTTTCTTCGAAAAGACGGTTCTACTTTTGCGGCTGAAGTGAATGTGATCGCTCTGCCTGATGGAAATCTGCAGGGAACTATTCGTGACATCACCGACCGCAAACTGATGGAAGAGGAATTGCTGGGAAGCAAACGGTTTACAGAAGATATCATCGCTTTTATGACGGATGGTATCTCGATCCTGGATGAGCAGGGGGTTCATTTGAATGTCAACTCGTCTCTTTGCAAGATGACCGGTTTTTCAGTGGAGGAGCTAATTGGTGCAGGACCTCCTCATCCCTACTGGGCCGAAGAAAGTTATCAGGATATTGAAAAAGCATTTCAAAAAACTTTGAAAGGAGAATTTGAAAATTTTGAATTGATCTTCAAACGAAAAAACGGAGAACATTTTCCCGCAATAGTGAGTCCTTCCATGGTTCTGGATGAGAAAGGGCGTGCTCGATATTTTGCGACTGTCAAAGATATCACTCTGAGCAAACAGGCAGAAAAGGAAACGCGTGAGAACGAGGAATTTTTGAGGATGGCACTGGAAAAAACAGAGACAGGCACCTGGGACTGGAATCTGGCAAGCGGAGGAATTGTTCTAAATAATTTTTGGCAGACTTTATTGGGGTATGATCCAGGGGAGCAGGATTTTGATTTTGAGTGGTGGAAAAAATGTGTTCATCCAGACAGTTTCCCTGCTTTTGAAAAAGCATTCAATGATTATCTGGAAGGGCGAAGCGGGGATTATGAATTGGAATACCGAATAAAGAACAAGCAGGGAGAATGGAAGTGGATTTGGGCTGTCGGCAGATGTGTGGAATGGGATGAAGAAAATGCCCCTCTGAGAATCATCGGCACTCATAAGGACATCAGCGATCGCAAACGGAACGAAGAAGAACTGGCAAATTATCGTGAACACTTGGAGGAACTGGTAACGGAACGTACACTGCAATTGGAAACGAAAAACCGGGAACTCGAACAAGCCAATCTCCATCTGCAAGAGATGGATCGCCTCAAATCCATTTTCCTTGCCAGCATGAGTCATGAGCTGCGTACTCCGCTCAATTCCATTATCGGGTTTTCCGGTATTCTGCTGATGGGGATGGCAGGACCCCTTGCCATGGAACAAAAAAAACAGTTGAAGATGGTCCAGAACAGTGCCCGCCATTTGCTCAGCCTGATCAACGATCTCCTGGATCTTTCAAAAATCGAAGCGGGAAAAGTCGACCTCAATATTGAAGATTTTCTATTCAACGAACTGGTTGAGGAAGTGGCTGCCTCCTTCCTCCCTCTGGCAGAAGCGAAAAATCTGAAGCTCACTCTGGAAATTCCCCGGAATTTGAAGCTCCGCAGCGACAAGCGCCGGATACAGCAGATTTTGATGAATTTGTTGAGCAACGCAATTAATTATTCCGAAAAAGGCAGCATTGAAGTCGTTGCAAAAAAAGTAAAAAGAAGTCATTTGCAAGTCGAGGTGATCGATACGGGAATAGGCATTTCCAGTGACAATTTAAGGCGCCTGTTCCAACCTTTTCAACAATTGGACGACACTCTGGCGAAAAGCCAGGAAGGTACTGGATTGGGACTGTATTTGTGTAAAAAGTTGTGTTTACTACTCAAGGGAGATATTTCTGTAACGAGCGTTTATGGAGAAGGCAGTACCTTCACTTTCAATATTCCTCTCGATTTTCAGGAGCAAGGATGAAGCAGGTGCTTGTGGTCGAAGACAACAAAGAAAACATGTATTTGATCCGTTATATTTTAGAAAATAGCGGATTTATGGTCATTGAAGCCCGCAATGGCCTGGGAGGAATTGAGTTGGCGCTTGCAAAAAGTCCGGACCTGATTCTGATGGACATCCAGCTTCCTGACATCAACGGATTTGATGCCGTTCGGAGAATTCGGGAATCTGCTGCCAATGGAGACATTCCCATTGTTGCCGTCACTTCTTATGCCATGCCCGGTGACCGTCAAAAAGCGCTCGATGCCGGCTGCAACGGGTATATTGAAAAACCCATCAACCCGAAAACTGTCATCACTGAAATCAAAAGATACTTGTAAATTTGAAACCAGGGAGATCCTTTACCATGGAAATTTTAATAGTGGATGACAAAATTGAAAATATTGTTCTGCTCGAAAATATCTTGAGAAGTCTTGATTATCAGGTGCTGGTGGCATCAAACGGGAAACTTGCTTTGCAGAAACTGGCAGACAGGAAAGTTGACCTGATTATTTCCGACATCCTGATGCCGGAGATGGATGGCTTCCAACTATGCCGCAAAGTGAAGGCGAGCAAAGATTTGTGGCAAATCCCCTTTATATTTTATACAGCCACCTATACTGATGCAAAAGACGAAGAATTGGCTTTAAAGGAAGGGGCAGACCATTTTATATGCAAGCCCATCGAACCTGCAGAATTTACAGAACTCATAAAAAAGCTGGTTAAGCAGGTAGAGGATAAAAAGATTGTTGCGAAAAAACTGGAATTGTCTTTTGAAGAAGAGACATTGAATCTGTATAACGCTCGTCTGGTAAAAAAACTGGAGCAAAAAACGATCAATCTGGAAAAAGAAATTGAACTGCATCGGGAATCGGAAAGAGCTCTTCAGATAAGTGAAGAACGTTATCGTGCTCTTTTTAATGCCAGCGAGGATGCCCTGTTTGTTCGCTATCTTCCTGGAAAAGACGTCACAAAATCATTTTTGGAGGTCAACGATATTGCCTGCCGGCGATTGGGATACAGCAGGGAGGAAATGCTCAATATGACCCCGGAGGATGTGCTCGCTCCAGAAAGCATTGAACCCTTTCGACAGGCGATGGAAGTTTTGCAGAATAAAAAAAAGGTTGTTTTCGAAGTGAAACGATTGACAAAGGATGGCAGGAGAATTCCGGTGGAAATCAATTCCAGCCTTTTCTATTTGGACGGGAAAGATACGGTTCTGTCCGTTTCGCGGGATATAAGCCGACGCAAAGAAGCGGAAAAAGAAATCAACATGCTGGCCCATACGATTAAAAGCATCAACGAAAGTGTCTGCGTTACGGACCTTCAGGAACGAATATTGTTTGCCAATGATGCCCTGCTTGAAACCTATGGTTATTCCTGGGCAGAATTGTCCGGAAAAGAAGCTAAAATTTTTCGGTCAGAAAAAACTCCTGCGGAGATTGAAGAACAAATTCTGCCACAAACCCTCAAGGGAGGCTGGCAGGGGGAGGTTTGGAACAAACGAAAAAACGGTGATGAATTTCAAATACATCTGTCTACTTCCATCATCTATAACGAAACCGGAAATCCAGAGGCACTGGTTGGAATTTCCTCAGACATCTCCGAACAAAAAAATATTGAGGAACAATTCTATCAAGCACAGAAGATGGAATCAATGGGTCAGCTGGCTGCCGGAGTGGCTCATGATTTCAACAATTTGCTGACCGTTATCAATGGTTACTCTGGTCTGCTGATGGATGAAGTCCAGTCCGATGACAGTCATTCTGAAATGGTCCAGCAGATTCAAGAAGCAGGGGATCGTGCAAAAAACTTAATCGTTCAATTATTGGCCTTCAGCCGCAAGCAGGTCATTCTGCCAAAAATTGTGAATATGAATGATCTGATCCTGAATGCTGAAAAAATGCTGGGCAGAATTATAGAGGAAAATATCGAGATGGAGCTGAAGTTGTCGAGTTTGAATCTCTCGATAAATATCGACCCCGGGCAAATGGATCAAATTCTGATGAACCTGGTTGTCAATGCCCGGGATGCAATGCCTGATGGAGGAAAAATAATCCTGGAGACTTCATTCCTTAATTTCGACGGAGGGTATCTGGCAGAACATCTCGTTGCAAAAAAAGGGCGATATGCACTGCTTTCCATTCACGATAATGGGGTTGGGATGGATGAAGAAACGCGATCGCGAATTTTTGAGCCGTTCTTTACCACAAAAATTGAAGGGGAAGGAACCGGTTTGGGATTGGCAACCGTTTTTGGAATCGTTCAACAGAACGATGGATACCTTTGGGTTGAGAGTGAACCGGGTCAGGGAAGCACCTTTAAGATTGCTTTTCCAATACTGAAAATTGCAGAAATTGAAGACAACAATGAGGAAACAGAAAAAAGACTTCCTGGCGGAAATGAAACGATATTGTTGCTGGAAGACGATGATGCGGTTCGAAATTTTGTGATCCGTCTCTTGACCGACTATGGCTATCGAGTCCATGCGGCCAGCCTTCCCGAAGAAGCCCTGGATATTTTCGACAAGCAGCAAGATGAGATAGATTTGATAATAACAGACGTTATCATGCCACAAATGAACGGGAAGGATTTCTTTGATCGCGTGTCTGCAAAAAAGCCCGGTTTAAAAGCATTGTACATTTCCGGCTATCCGATGGACGTCCTGTCTTCTCGTGGAGTTCTGCATGCAGGGATACATATGCTGCAAAAACCGCTTGTGACATCGGATCTCTTAAAATCACTGCGCCAGATTTTGACGCAGTAAAATATTCATGATTGACAGCAGAAGGATTGAAACACTGCTGCATGAATGGATCGGCTGAACAGGATAAAAGTTGATGAAACCGCCGTGGCCGGGGCAGTCTGCAAAAACCAGTTGTTCTCTTGCTTCCCTGTTGATTATCAATTCCACATCTTTTCGAATAAATCTTTCCTGAATAGTTCTGAAATTGACCAGTTGAAATAGCCACTGCAGCTAGCGGATTAAATTTACAAGTGCCAACAAAAAATTCTGCAGCTCATGAATTCGTTCTGTTTTTCATTGAAATGATGAATTTTACTTGAACAGGATTTACGTCATCCCATCAGAGTAGTTTTCGAAATTTTGAATAATCTATCAATTTGATTCTTAAAATCCCAACTGTGTTTTCCCACGTCTCATTGCAGAAATTATGTTGAACCGAGGGCGTCGCAGATGAGATTATTTCCTGGGCTCTTCACAGAAATCAAGAATAATTCAATGGAAAGAAGTGATACGATTGGGGCGTGGAGAATCATTAGTCAAATATAATTTCATTTCACACAATTTTAAATGCTTCCGGGCCGTAAAATCCATCATGGGAACTTGAAATTTATCTGAATCAATAAGAGGGTGTTTGGGAAAGTTCGTTTAACAGTTCTCTTGACCTTTTTCTTTGAAACAAAGATTTCATTATGAAAAACGCGCCCAGTTCAATTTCTTGTTCCTGAAAGACTCGATGCTGCTGTTTTCTCCAGAAGAAATTGTTTTTATGACCTCCGTCATTATTTTGGGGTCCGTGGTGCAGGGATTGACCGGATTCGGTTTGGCCCTGGTTGCAGCACCACTGCTCGCATTGATACAAACAGATTTTGTTCCGGGACCCGTTATTGTTGCAAATTTGCTTTTCACGATTCTGGTCACAATGAGTGATCGGTCAGGAATTCATTTGGCAAAATTAGGTTGGGCTACAGGAGGGCGTGTTTCCGGAACTTTTTTGGGAGCCTGGGTGATGATTTATTTATCCAAAGATGGCATTGCCTTGTTTTTGGGAATTGCAGTCTTGGTGATTGTCGTGCTGAATTCACTGGGTCTGCAGATTGCCTACACCCGTAGAAATTTGGCCATTGGAGGTCTTTTGTCCGGATTTTCTGCGACAATCACGTCCATTGGAGGACCTTTTGTTGCCCTGGTCTATCAAAATCAATCGGCCACTGCAATTCGCGGGAACATGGCGGGATTGTTCCTGGTCGGGTCTGTTTTCGCTTTGATCTCACTCTATGCAGTGGATAAATTCAACTGGCATGAATTGGTGATTTCGGCGTATTTGATTCCTGGTGTGATTATTGGTTTTGCTTTTTCGCTCCTTGCCAAAAAATGGGTGGCTCCTCGATTTCTTCGTCCCTTGATTCAAACTCTTTGTGGCGTTTCGGGAATCATGATGCTTTTCAAAGCGTTGCTTTGATTAATGATTTGCTGCAGAACAACTGGAAAGCGATGAGAAGCGGTATAAGACGGCACGGTTGTGATGCTTCAATAGTTCAAACATGCCTTCATATTCCGGATCATGCAGATTGGTGATGGCTTCTGGAGTAAGGGGGGCTGGAAGTTTGTTTCCAAAGGGAATGGCATTGATGGCCAGATATTCGATATTCAGCTCACACAATATGGAAGAAAGCTGATCGGGGGGAAGCAGTTGGAATCCCGTCTGACGCGGAGTAAAAATGCGGTAACGACCGCCCATCCGTTGCTGGCGGAGACATTGATTGGGATAATAAAACCAGGCAGGAGCGTTGATGGTATAAAGACAGGAATCCGGCTCTGCATGCTGCTGCAGATATTCCACCAGGGGGAAAAAACGGATATTTTTTCTAAGATGGGCCAGACGTTCTTCTGGAAGCAAAATTGGGTAAGGCTGCGCTTCTAAAGATCGTTTGTTGACTGAAAGCATCAGGAGAAGAATAAGGACAGCGGCACCATAGCGCCAATGAAAACGCTGGATCTGTCCAATTAGGTTCGCTCCAAGCACGGCGGCCAGTCCCATAAATGGAAGGCTGTATCGTGAGATCTGAGAACCGGCAAACCATGAAAGCCAGCAAAGACCGAAAATGCCTGCAATGAAACGGGTTTTTCTCCAAAAAAAACCAAAAATCATTGCAGTCCACCCCAAAACAGGCACCACACCATGAGTTGATTCCGGAGTGGCATCCAATTTTTTGCTGTCCTGATAAAAGCGGATGGGGGAAAGAAAAAAATTCTTTACGCTGAGAGGGTATCCAAAGCTTTCTACAGATTTTTGAATCTGTTGAGAATCTTCTTCATCCCAGGCAAAGTATTGACCATGAAACACGGATTGAGCAAATGGGTAGACAGGGTTGCCCAGATCCACCCAATTGCGAATATACCACCCGCTGCCGGTCAAAGTCGTGGTGAAGACGACAATGAGAGCAATTTTAAGCCAGTTCCTGAACGAGGCTTTTCTGCAAAGCAAGAACAAACCTAATACTGCGGTGATGACAATGGACAGGAGCAGTCCCTGGTATCGGAATGCGGCCAATCCTCCACACAAGAGTCCGGTGATCCAGATCCAGCCCGGTTTTTGAGTTTCTAGAAATTTCATAGCCGAGCATACTGCCAGGACTAAAAATCCGGCACCGGCAGCATCGACATAACCGTATCTGGCTAAATTGAGAAATTCAGGAAGCAAACAATAAAGTAAAGCGGCCAACAGGGCCACTTTTCTTCCCCCCAAAACATTTCCCAGAACCCAGCAGGCCCCGACGCTGAGGACGGCTAGCAGCGCGTGCATCGCTTTGGCTGCAATTTCATTTTGGAAGGCTAAACCGATCATAAAGAAGGATTCCACCAATCCGGGTGAAAAATCACCGCCGTTGGGATTGAAGAATCCGATTGCACCCTGCTGCAGCCACATTTGAGGAGTAGACATCCGGTACCAAACTGCGTCAAATCCAGTCACCGGGCTCAGTGCACCGCTTCCGCCTCGTGCAATGAGCAGAGTCATTCCAATTCTGAACAGGCAGAGGATTCCAAGCCATTCCCATAAAGTCCAAAAAGCCGGATTCCTTTTTTGAAAACAAAACATTGTTCGGATGGGATTTTTTCGAATAAAGACCAGCAGCAGGCTTCCGGTTACAATCAGTATGACCGCTTCGGGTGCAATACCAATTCCCCATCCGACCCAAAACAAAGTTGCCGATAGAAGGGCAGCTCCCAATGAGCAGGCCAGCCAGTCATATCCCACAAGATCCTGTCGGGTGATCTGCAAAAAGTGCAGGGCGGTGTTTCCAAGGGACCATATAGAACAAAGGGTGATTCCCAAGATTGCAGAGGCCTTCAGAAAAATATACCAGTATTCCCAATCAGGCCTTGCCGTCACAATTCCTGCAAAAACCAGCAAAGCAAGGAAGGTGAGGCATTGTCGGTTGCTCCAATTCCATTTCTGCTGGATTTTTGTAATGATGAAGGCCATCCCTCCCAAAACCAGCAGAAGTCTCAAAATATCATCGAGAGAATCATTGATATTGAGGGCAGGAGCATAGGCGGGTAGGTTGAGGAGGGAGATTCCCGCCGCAAGAACAATTCCCGTGAGGATTACTCGATCTTGGCTTTTCGCGAATAATTTTTTAAAATTTTGGATTGGCAGCATGGTTTTTTGAAACAATCTGCTTTTATATTTCCAGATACTTTTCTGTCAGAAACAATCCTGCACCCAAAAAAACAAATCCCATCAGAAAAGTATAGAGACTCCAGCTGAAAACGTACTGTTGAAGGAGAGAGTGATTTCCTGCGGACAAAGAGAAATAATCAATTTTGGATTGACTCAGCAAGGATGAGAAGATTGCCCCGAACTTAAAATAGATATAAGAACCGCTTATTCCGCTAAGAATCGTCAGGAAAAACGTGAATCGTCTGACAATTAGATTCACACTTTGGATTGCAATCACAAAACCTAACGAAAAATAGAGGGTTGAAAAAAGTAAGAAGATGCCAGTTGCAGAAAAATTGCTATGGAACAAATTGCTGAGACCCAGCTCCTTGTCGACGGTTAAATCCTGTGTGATTTCCACATTCATATTGAAGGAGTCCCAGCCCGGAAAATGGGATGAGTTCCAGTAAATCCCTACGATACAAATCAACAGGAGGACGGACCCTGCGCTCATCACTGCCAGGAATTTACAGACTCCAATCTCATATCTTGGAATCGGCAGGGACATCAATAAATAACGTGCGTCGGATTTCCATTCCTGCGGGTAGAGGTAAAACATGATGAGAGGCATAACAGCGATCACGATGAACAAGGGGAAAATCGACAAAACCATTCCCGAAAGTTGACCGGCATTCAAAATTGCATAAATTTCAAATCCTGCCACCAGCGCAAAGAGCAAACTGAATACCGTCATGGAATCTTTGATCTCTTTCAAAAAAAGCGTCCGCCATTTTTTCATTGCAGCACCTCCTCATAGAGATCAAGCAGCGATTTTCCATGTTCTTCTTTCAATTGTGCAGTGCTTCCGGAAAGAGCAATATCGCCTTCTCTCAAATAAACCACCTCGTCAAGAAACGCTTCGACATCTTCCACCAGGTGTGTTGCTATGAGAATGGTCTGTTTTCCCACCCTGAATTCTTCGAACAAAACTTCCATTACTTTTCTTCGGGAAATCGGGTCAATTCCACCAAGGGGTTCGTCCATTAAAATCACATCTCCTCTCTGAGCAATAGCACAGACGAGTTTGAGCCGGACTTTCTGTCCTTTTGAAAGAATTTTTATTTTCTTATTTGCATCGACTTTCATAAAGTCCAGGAGCTTCTCTGCTTTGGGCATATCCCATTTAGGATAAAAAACTGCTAAAAACTGAAACATCTCCCTGACGCTCATCCAGGTATCAAAAGGATCAACATCAGGTAAATAGGAGACAAACGATCGTGTTGATTTTCCTATGGGGATTCCGTTGATTGTCACACGACCCCGCGTCGGCCGGGTCACTCCGGCAAGAATTCGAAACAAGGTACTTTTTCCTGCCCCATTTTCTCCAAGCACGCCAAGCACCTTCCCCGGTTCAATTTTCAAAGAAATTCCATTTAGGGCGATGGAACCAAAATATTCTTTCCAGAGGTTTTCAATTTCAATAGCCATGCCTTTTCTTAATCGAACAGATTTGCGGGGAGTTAATGGGTTCCGGTCTCATTTTTCAGAAATGTACGAAGCTCTTTAAAAGAAGGAAAAACCTGATGCCCGAGGGCACGCGTTTCCGGGGAGGGGGCTTTGAGATCTGGTATTTGGATCACGAACATTCCAGCATGATGCGCCGCAGAGACACCAATATCCGAATCCTCCAGAACCAGACAATCTTTGGGATCGACTTCGATCAACTGTGCAGCTTTCAAATAGATTTCTGGTGACGGTTTACTGTGTTTTACCTGATCCCCGCCGACAATCGCCAAAAAAAAAGGAAATAATTCTGTTTTCTTTAGTTTTGTAACGGCCATTTGGTAATTCGTGGAGGTGGCAAGGGCAGTTTTCAATGAAGAATCAGCGATGAATTTTAAAAAATCTTTGGCCCCGGATTTGACAAGATTTGGATGGGTCTGCACCTGATTTTCATATTTTTCCACCCATATTTTTCTCATCGCGTCATAGGGAAAATTGCTGCCAAAAGCATCCAAAATAATTTCCCTGGTTTTGTTGTCGTTGGTTCCAACACACCTCAGATAGATTTCAGGCTCGGGTTCAAGATCGAATATTCTGCAGGTTTCCAAAAACGTGTCCAGTGAGATTTGCTCCGTATTCAGGAGCAAGCCATCCATGTCAAAGATCACTGCTTGAAACTGTTTCAAAAACATTGAAGCCTTTATTTGCGGTGCCGGACTTTCCAGCACGATTGAAGTACAAAACCAATTCGTAAGCGCAGGTTTTTACAGGAAAAACCTGAAAGGTACTTCCTGTTTCATTTTTTATTCATCCTGCCCGGACATTACACAGAAACCGTTGATCTCCGTGAATTGCAGAATAGATCCTGGTCTTTCAATTTGATTCCGGATTGAAGTATTCGACAAACTGCTGATAGTCCGGCCGGGTTTTTGAGGGTTGTTCGCCTTCAGGAGTTCCTGTGTAAACAAATCCGACGATGACATCTTTTTCTTCGAGGCCCAGTTCTTTTTTGACGAGATTGTCGTGAGCATTCGGTCCAGTCAGGAGAATCGCACCGAAGTTCAGGGCATTCAGTGCCATCATCAGTGAATGGGCGGCGCAACCGGCAGAAATAATCTGTTCGACCTCCGGGGCTTTGGGGTGATTTTCTTCAACAATCGCGCAAACTGCAATGATCATTGGAGAACGCAGGGGCTTGGAACGCAGGGTTTCGAGCATACCCTCATAGGCGTCGGGTTCACGCAATTTGGTTGCTCTGACAAAAACGTCACCGAGTTTTTTACGCGCATCCCCTTCTATTACGATAAATCGCCAGGGGTGAATTCTTCCGTGGTCAGGGGCCGAAACAGCCGCTTGAAAAATTTGACCTAACTGCTCCGAAGTCGGTGCCGGCTCTATCAGTTTGTTGGCCGCGATTGAATTTCGTGCCGTTAAAAAATTTAATATATCCATGAAAAATCTTCCTTTGTGAGACAATGACAATTGGGAACGAACACAATAAAAAACGAATTATTGCCATGTTTATATCCTGATCTCGCCGAAAGCTCAAAACACTTTCGAGTTATTGTCCCGAGGGCATGCTTCTATCCGTTCCATTTTTGAGGAGCTGCACGCGCTGATACCAGTTAAAAAACATTCATGATCGTCGTTCTTGATGAATCATTTGCAGGCGAAAAGCAGAAGGCCGGCTACTCTCTCCCCCTGCATTTCATAATCCGGTTGCAAGTCTTCTGAATTAGTGTTAAAAGCAAGGCGAATAAAACTTGATATAATAATTTAAATTAATAATTTCAATTATTTATTCTTTTCATTGAGCAATTTCTTTGAAGAGAAAGAGGAGTGATAATGAATTTAGGACTGAAGAAAAAGTTTAAGAAAATCGCCCTGTTTGCAGGGATCGCATTTGCAGTTTCCCAGTTGGGACCGGTTGTGAATTCGGTTCAGGCTGCAACGCCGAAAAATACCCTGGTAATCGCAAAAAATATCAGCGATATCATTACCTTGGATCCGGCAGAAGTGTTTGAGTTCACGGCGGGAGAATTGATTGCCAATATCTATGATCGCGTCATGATGTTTGAACCGGAAAACCTGACTAAACTGGTTGGAGGGGTTGCCGAGAGCTATAGTATCAGTGCCGATGGCAAAACTGTCACGCTTAAAATTCGTCCCGGACAAAAATTCCACTCCGGGAATCCGGTATCGGCAGAAGATGTTGTTTATTCTTTGCAGCGTGTGATTCATCTCAATAAAACTCCTGTCTTTATTTTCACTCAATTTGGATGGAGCAAAGAAAACGTGAGCGAAGTCATCAAATTGGTTGATTCATCAACGGTGGAGTTGACGATAAAAAGTGATCTTTCTGCAGCAATTCTGTTGAATTCACTGCAGGCCGGGATCGGTTCGGTTGTTGACAAGAAACTGGTGATGAGCCACGAAAAAGACGGTGACATGGGATACGACTGGTTAAAAAACCATAGTGCGGGTTCCGGAGCATTTTCTTTGAAAGTATGGAAAGCCAACGAACTGGTTACTCTGGAGGCGAATCCGGACTATCGTCATGGTGCTCCGAAATTAAAGCGATTGGTGATGCAGCATGTTGCGGAGGCTTCAGCGCAGAGACTGCTGCTGGAAAAAGGTGATATTGACATTGCTCGCAACTTGCCCCCGGATCAGGCTGCGGGTCTCAAGGGAAACAGTGATATTGCCGTAGATTTTTTTCCAAAAGCAACTCTGGTCTATCTTGCTGCCAATCGTGAAGATAAATTTGTTGGACACCCCAAGGTGCAGGAAGCATTGCGTTATCTGGTAGACTACGAAGGAATGACCTCTTCATTCCTTAAGGGACAGTATAAAATTCACCAGGCGTTTTGGCCTTCAGGTCTCTGGGGTTCTTTGGAAGATACTCCATTTTCGCTCAATGTTGCAAAAGCAAAGGCCCTTTTGGCTGAAGCAGGCTATGCAGATGGTTTCAAGGTGAGCATTGATACTCTGACCAGAGATCCCTTCGGGCAAATTGCGCAGTCGATTCAGCAGACATTGGGACAGGCTGGAATTGAAGCAGAAATCATTCTTTCAGAAGGAAAAACTCTTTGGCCGAAATACCGGGCGCGCAAACATCAGTTGATTGTCGCGATCTGGGGTCCGGATTATGTCGATCCTCATTCCAATGCCGATTCCTTTGCCCACAACCCGGACAATCGCTTCGAATCCAAGTTGACCGGAAAGCTGGCCTGGCGTAATGCATGGTCGGATGCAGCGGTCAACAAAATGACGGAGCAGGCCTCCGCGGAAGTGGATGTCAGCAAAAGAACAGAAATCTATCTCGCCCTGCAAAAAAGTCTTCAGCAGGATTCTCCCTTCTCAGTCTTGTTTCAGGAAAATGAACTGACTGCCCGGCGTGCCAATGTCAAAGGGCTGGTGAGCGGTGCTAATTTTGATCTCGTTTTTTACCGAAATACCAGTAAATAACCGGGAAAAGGCAATCGCATGTCGAGTCCTTCATCCAGCGGGGGATCGGGTAACCGCTCGTTCCCTCCTCCCATTCTGCTTAAAATTTTCAACATCATCTTCACTTTGGTTCTGACCCTCCTGGGACTGACTGCTGTGACCTTCATCATAGGACGGGTGATGCCGGTAGACCCGGTGGTTGCAATTGTGGGGGATCGTGCTTCAAAGGAAGTTTATGATGCAATGTTTCTGGAGCTTGGACTCGATAAATCAATTCTGGAACAATACTTCATTTTTTTAAAAAAAACGCTTCATGGTGATTTCGGCAAATCAATCGGGACCGCCCGACCTGTTCTTGACGATTTGCTTCACTTCTTTCCGGCAACCTTGGAACTGGCGACAATTGCTACTTTTCTGGGAATTCTATTCGGTGTTCCGATGGGAGTCATTGCCGCGGTCAAACAGGGAAAATGGATTGACCATGTGGTTCGGGTTATTGGCCTTTTTGGTTATTCAGTCCCCATCTTCTGGCTTGCCCTGGTGGGCTTGTTAGTTTTTTACGCACGCCTTGAATGGCTTCCGGGGCCGGGCCGGATCGAAGTGTATTATGACGGAATCGTCGATCCAATTACCGGGGTTATTCTGATTGACTCTGCCTGGCAGGGGGAATGGGAAGTGTTCGAAAATGCGTTTTCCCATCTCATACTTCCTTCTCTGATGCTCGCGACTTTTGCTCTTGCCTACATTGCACGCATGACAAGAAGCTTCATGCTTGACCAGCTGAGTCAGGAATATGTGCTCACTGCGAGGGTGAAAGGACTATCTGAACTGTCAGTCATCTGGCGCCATGCTTTCAGAAATGTCCTCGTTCAGCTGATCACCATTATCGGCTTGACCTATGCGTCCCTTCTAGAGGGATCTGTTTTGACGGAAACAGTCTTCAGCTGGCCGGGAATCGGGCAGTATATTACCAGCTCCCTATTTAATGCAGATATGAATGCCGTGATTGGCGGTACTGTGGTGGTAGGAATTTGTTTCGTTGGAATCAACATGATTTCTGATTTTCTCTACAAAATGGTGGATCCAAGGACTCGATGATGGCAGAGCAATACTCAACTTCAGAGAATCCCATCCATCGTATCAATGCCTGGCTGCGTTCCGATGCACCGGACTCCATTTTTCAGGCAAGGTGCCAGCGGTTTTATTTCAACTGGCTTGAATTCAAGAGCAATCCGATTGCTTTGCTGGGATTTCTCATCATTCTCGTGCTGGTGCTGATATCAATATTCGCGCCCTGGATCACCGGTGGAGATGGTCTCAAGCAGGATCTTTCGCAGCGCCTTCTCCCCCCAAGTTCCAAATACTGGTTTGGCACCGATGGGTTTGGCAGGGATATTTTTGACCGGATCATCTGGGGATCCAGAATCACATTGTTCATTGTAGGGCTCGTTGGGATTATTGTTGTCCCCATCGGGATGCTGATCGGCACCATCGCTGGATACCTGGGAGGCTGGGTCGACAATGTCCTGATGCGCTTCACGGACATTTTCCTCGCCTTTCCTCGTCTGATACTCGCCCTGGCATTTGTTTCAGCGCTTGGTCCGGGATTGGGAAATGCAGTTTTGGCGATCGCCCTGACCACCTGGTCGCCTTTTGCCAGAATCGCCAGGGCTGAAACGCTGACTATTCGCAATGCCGAGCACATAATGGCTGCACAGGTCCAGGGGGCCTCTACAGGACGGATTCTTCTTTATCACATCACACCACTTTGCCTCTCTTCAATGATTGTTCGGCTGACATTGGACATGGCAGGCATTATCCTGACCGCTGCCGGACTTGGTTTTTTGGGTTTGGGTGCTCAACCGCCGTTGCCGGAATGGGGTGCAATGATTTCCGCCGGGCGCCAATTTCTGGTTGATCAATGGTGGGTCGCGACCATTCCTGGAATTGCAATTCTGACGGTCAGCATGGGTTTCAACCTTCTTGGTGACGGCCTTCGTGATGTCCTTGATCCTCGCAGCGGAGAGTAGTGATGGAAAAGAAGACTCTGCTGACAGTGAAAAACCTTCATGTTTCTTATGACACACCCAAAGGAGTAGTGGAGGCTGTGCGTGGGGTCAGTTTTGAATTGGGCCAGGAACGGCTGGGAATCGTTGGAGAATCCGGATCAGGAAAGAGTCAAACCGGTCGGGCGATTCTGCGTCTGACAGCTTCGCGAAGCCGGGTGCGGGCGGAATGTGTCGAATTTGACGGCATCGACTTGCTTCATGCGAGTGAAAGCACAATGCGTGGAATTCGCGGAAATCGAATTTCGATGATCATGCAGGATCCGCAGTACTCGCTGAACCCCGTGATGACGGTAGGAGAACAGATTGCTGAAGCTTATCGAATCCATTCCAGTGCCGGCAGGAAAAAAGCTCGCCAGCATACGATCGAGATGCTGAATACGGTTCGGATCAGAGAACCGGAAAAAGTCTATCACCTCTATCCTCATGAAGTGTCCGGAGGAATGGGGCAACGGATAATGATCGCAATGATGCTGATTCCGGAACCCGATCTGATTATTGCGGATGAACCCACATCCGCTTTGGATGTCACAGTCCAGCTGCAAGTTCTGGCACTTTTGGATGACATGGTTCGGGAAAGAGGGATGGGTTTGATTTTCATCAGCCATGATCTTCAATTGGTCGCTTCATTTTGCGATCGGGTGCTGGTGATGTACGGGGGACGGGTGATGGAGGTTTTGGAAGCAAAAAACCTGGAGAACGCCCAGCATGCCTACACCAGGGGATTGCTTAATTGTCTGCCGAAACTGGACGGCTCCCACGAAATTTTACCGGTCCTGAAAAGGGATTCGTCCTGGCTGGAATAAGACGAAGGATTTTCATGATTAAGGTCGACGATTTGAACGTAGTATTTGGCACCGGAGCCTCCTCTGTGCACGCTCTCCGAGGGGTCTCATTTCATGTCGGCAAAGGTGAAAGTTTTGGACTGGTAGGAGAATCGGGCTCCGGAAAAACCACTGTACTTCGGGTTATTGCAGGGCTCAATTCACATTGGTCGGGGACGATTGAGGTGGATCAGATCCGGCTGGGGGAAAAGCGTGAAAAATCGTTCCGCAAGAGACTGCAAATGGTTTTTCAAGACCCCTATGGCTCTCTGCACCCGCGCCACACTGTCAATGATATTCTAAAAGAGCCTCTTATCATTCACCGGTTTGACAAGATCGAAAAGCGGATTTTGCAGGCGCTTGATGAAGTGGGTTTGGGGGCGCAATTTCGGTTCCGCTATCCCCACCAACTTTCTGGAGGACAGCGCCAGCGAATTGCAATTGCGCGGGCATTGATTCTCGAACCCAGTGTCGTGCTTCTTGATGAACCCACTTCTGCTCTTGATGTTTCCGTGCAGGCGGAAGTGCTCAATCTGCTGCTCGGATTGCGCGAAGAACACGGTTTGACCTACATTATGGTCAGTCATGACTTGGCTGTCGTCGGGCATTTGTGTGAAAGGATTGCGGTCATGAATCGTGGGATGATTGTTGAGGAAATGACCGATGAACAGCTCCGCAGCAACACGACCCGTCACGGTTATTCTCAACAGCTGCTGGTTGCCAGCAAAGGGTTTGATCGCGAAGCAATTCAGAAATTCATGGATTTTAGTTGAATCCTGTTCCTCTTCTTATGACCTTTCATTGCCTCGGTTTGCGATTTATTTTTTGCGCAGCGATGTTCTGGGGAAGTGTTTTTCCAGTCTGGGCAAAGGAGACTTTGTCTAGCTCGCCGGCCTCATTTGCAATTCAACAGCGTTCCTCGATTAACCCGCTTCCCGGTTCCCGAACCACAGTTGTTGTTGCGGCGAGTTCAGATCTTCATGGTTGGTTGTCCACCGATACCTTGTTTCCTGAAGAAGAAAAGCGAGGCGTGCTGCATATTGCTCCGATAATAAAGCAGCTGAGAGACGAGTATCCTCATCTGATTTTGCTCGATGCCGGTGATATCCTTCAGGGAAGTCCCAGCGCTTTTTACTTTAATTTTCATTCCCCTGCTGAAAATCCGCTGCCAATCGTCAAACTGATGAATCACCTGCAATATGATGCAGTAGCGTTGGGAAATCACGATCTGGAGCCTCCTCCCGGGGTCCTGCAAAAAAATATGATGGCTTCTCAATTTACCTGGCTGGCTGCCAATTTGCTCAAAACAGGGGAAGGCTCTTCAGAAGGAGATCCGGTTCTTCCCCCTTACCGGGTATTGGAAAGAGCAGGAGTGAGAATTGGAATTATGGGATTGCTCACCCCAGGCACGTCGATGTGGGTGAATAAATCGCATCTCAATGGGATGAGGATCGAAGGGATGTTTGCCGCGACTCAGAAATGGGTTCCGATTTTAAAGGAGCAGGAGCAGGTGGATTTATTGGTCGGATTGTTTCACAGCGGGCACAATTTCCGGTATGATCAATATGTTTCTCTGAATCAGGGAGTTCCTGTCGCGAATGCCTCAGGAATTGTTGCTGATTCAGAAACCCGGTTTGATTTGATCATCTCAGGCCATGCCCATCGGCTTTTCCCCAAAAGGAAAACCTCAGAATTGAGGCATTTTCGAACCCCTCTGATCAGCCCGGGATTTTGGGGATACGGAGTCAGCGTGGTCAAATTTTTTCTCAAGGAAGAAGGTGCTCGCTGGCAGATTGAAAAATCAGAATACAGCTTTATTTCGGCTTCTCCTGAACCCTCTGAACAGCTTGGTTCTATGGTTAAAGCCGATATGGATCAGGTGCGTCAGTATCTGGATGTTCCCACGCGAGTCGTGCTGCATCAGCTGCCGAGCAAAGAAAATTTTTTCCAGTGCGGTGCTGATCTTTCCCATCAGGCGATTTTGGGTCGAGATCCTGAGAGGAGTTTTTCACTTTTTCCGGCCCGGTGGCGTTGGAAAAAACTTTTGCGGAATGAACTCGGTGCTCCGTTGAAAAGGCTTCATTTATTTCGTTGGCTTCCGTATGATAACTTCCCGGTGCTGAGTCAACTTTATGGCCGACAAATTCAGATTTTGCTGGATCCTTACCTGCGTCAGCAGCGGGGACTTTCTTTCCGCTCCAATTCGCTATTGGCTCCAGGTGGATTTCAGGCAATTTTGTCCGAGAATGAGGATGGTGCAAGCTCGACGTTGAAGCATATGGAAACGTCCCTCTCCTTGTCTGAGAGTTTTCCTGTTTGGATGAGCAACTATCATTGGAACGGTGGGGGAGGACTTGTGGGGGAAGCACTGGTTCATCCAACACAAAAAATAAAGGAAATCGGACAGACTCTCCGTGACCTGCTTTTTGCATACTTACAAAGGCCTGCCAAATTATCCGCCGCATGTTTAACTTTTCTCAAAAATGATTATGTTATGGCTAAAATCCGTTGAATCCTCTATGACAAATTTTCGGAAATTCCAACGATTTCTGCTTCTGCTGGGCATGTGCTGTATTTACGGAAACATACTGACTGCCCAATCTCTTTCTCTTTCTTTGTCTGAAACCTTATTGCAGAGTTATTTATCGGCGGAATTTCATGGTCAGGATGTATCAACGGAAAAAGACCAGTCCTTTGGTTTCGACAACGTTCGCATTCAAATTGAAGATTCCCGCGCGATCATCACCACAGATTTTTGGTACAAAAAGTTTCTCAGCAAAGCAAAGGTTTCTCCGCTGATTGATGTCACGGGAGATATTAAAGTTTCATTCAACGCCGTATACCTGCCTAAGAAAAAGCGGGTGGTGCTGACGAAATCTTCGATAGAGCATCTCAATCTGGTGAAGGGAAATTCGTTGAGGCCCCTGCTGGAACCGCTCTTAAAAACTGCCATTGATCGAATCGTTGTGTGGAAAAAGGTGGACCGTCTGAAGATTGGAAATCAATTTGAATTTCCCATCAATAATGTTCAAGTTGATTTTCTTCATCAGAGTGTGATTGTTCATTTAAATCAGCCATCCCCGATTCCAGCCGCTATGCTGGAGCAAATGTTTGTCATTGTCGTCAATGAGTCGACGCTGAACGCGGTTCTTGGCACCATTTCATCCGGACTTTCTGCAAGAGCGATCGGTATTGTAAAGAGCAATGTCGGGACTCAGTACGAAATGGTAATTTCCGGCACTCCCTCTCTGGATATTTTTCCGGGACCGGACCTCCAGTCCGGCGAAACACGGTTTGCGCTTCCCATAGCCCTGAATCCGGTATCGGGAGATTCTGAAAAAAAGGGATCACTTCCTTTGACACTGATTCTGCAAGTTGTCCCTCATTTGGAAGGGAGTGAGCAGGAAGTCAGCATCAATCTTGAACTTAAAAATGAATTTGATGTCAAAACCGAAGCGTTTTCACTCCAGGAAGAAACATGGATTCGGCCTGAATTGGAAGCCTATATCACGCAAATCGGAGCCTTACTTTCTCAATTTAAAGTTGCCGTTCCAGCCATTCCATTCATTTCTAATTCCCGGCGCCTGCAATTGTTGAAGATCTTGCTTGAACAGGATCAAATGGCATTGGGTGCCTCGATTGTGGAGTGATCATGCCGCTGCAGAACAATCCATTGTTGAGAAAGTTTTTGCGATTCTTGAGCGGGGGCGGCTTGATTTGGGGCTTTCGAGCTTTTTTGACGACAGTCCTGGTGGAGGTGTTTTCTGTTGATCCCGTCATTGCCTATCGAATTGGACTGATGATCAGTTTCGTCCTTTATTTTTTCATGAATCTTCATTTTATATTTCAGGTGAAGGATCGCTTGGTCTGGCGTTTGTTTAAATATTCCTGTGTTTCCCTTACTTTTTTATCAACAGACGGACTATTGATGGAAATGCTTCACCGTAAATTCGAGTGGCACTATTTTCTCGCACTCAGCACATCGACTGCAATCTTGCTGATTGTGAAATTTTTTGTTTATGATCGTCTGGTTTTCCAAAAAACAAAAGCGCTCAAACCCCAATCGTAAAAAAAATCACGTTATGACATCATCCCAAGTTCCCAATGAATTGTCGGTCATTATCCCGGTGTACAGGGAAGCGCTGGCTGTTGTTCAGAAAACGCTCAAGGAGGTGGAGGAAATCCTTTCCGAAACGGATTGGCGGTTTGAAATCATCATTGTCAATGATGGTTCAGGTGAAGGGTTTGACTATCATTCTTTGCAGACCAAAAACTATGTCAGCCTCCTGGAACATCCTCACAACAAGGGATACGGTGCTGCCATCAAGACCGGGATTCAGCATTCCACATACCCATGGATCGGCATCACCGACGCCGACGGGACATACCCAAATCAGGATTTTCCCCAACTTTTGGTAAAAGCAAAGGATGCTGATATGGTAATCGGGATAAGGAAACTCAGCGATGTTCCATTACTGCGGCAGGCTCCAAAGTTTCTTCTCAATCGCTATGCTTCTTTTTTAGCCAACGAAACCATTGCAGATCTCAATTCGGGAATGCGGATTTTTAAGCGGGATTTGGCCATGCGATTCTGGTCCCTCTACCCTGATGGATTCTCCTTAACTTCCACAATTACCATGGCGGCAATCAGCCACGGATACACACTGGCGGAGGTACCTATTGAATATTACAAACGAGAGGGGAAATCATCCATTCGACCGATTGCAGATACGTATCGATTCTTTAAATTGGTCGGCAGACTTGGTTTGTATTTCAATCCTTTGCGGATCTTCATCCCCATAGCAGCTGGCTGCATGGGTGTCGGTTTACTGAAAGCGGTCCGTGACTATATTGTGGTTGCTCAGGTCGGCAATGTTTCAATCAGCCTGATCCTTGCGGGCCTGCAAATATATTTAATGGGATTGCTGGCCGAATTGATTTCAAAAAGATCCTGATCAGATTTTAAGTGATCAAACATTTGCACTCAGTACTGCACAGTCCTTCTTAAATTAAATTCTCTTTCATAAAACCCTTTTTCGCTTTGACTAAGGTTTTGTATAAATCCAAATTTCGAAAAAATTAAATGAAAGCAATCGTTTGTGAAAAACCTCATGATTTTCAATGGAAAGAGCATCCCAAACCGGTCCCCCGGGAAGGAGAATCCCTTGTCAAGATCAGGCAAATTGGTATTTGTGGAACGGACCTTCATGCATTCAACGGCAGACAGCCGTTTTTTAGCTACCCCCGGGTTTTGGGGCATGAACTAGCAGGCATCATAGAAAAAATAGAGGGGCCCGATCATGGCCTGCAGGCAGGCGATCGCGTGGTCATTGTGCCTTATCTGGAATGCGGAACCTGTGTTGCCTGCCGGAATGGAAAAACCAATTGCTGTACTTACATGCAGGTGATCGGGGTGCATCAGGATGGCGGAATGCGTGAATGGATCACTCTTCCTACCGATCATCTGATCAAAACAGATTCTCTCTCGTGGGATGAAATGGCCCTGGTGGAATGCCTGTCTATCGGAGCACATGCAGTTCGGCGGGCGCTTGTTGAAACTGGTGAGCATGTCCTGGTTGTGGGAGCAGGTCCTATCGGCCTGGGTGCGATGCAGTTTGCAAAGCTTTCAGGCGCCAAGGTTATCGCGATGGATATTAATGAAGCCAGGCTGGAATATTGCAGAAACGAAATGGGCGTGGAGTATACCGTCAATGCCGGCATTCAAGCACGGGAAGAACTTCAGCAAATCACGGACGGCATGTTTCCCAACGTGGTGATGGATGCGACAGGCAATGCGCAGGCGATGCGAAAGTCCCTCGACTACCTGGCGCATGGAGGGCGTATGGTATATATCGGTTTGTTCGACGGCGATTTCAGTCTGAATGACCCCGAGTTTCACAAAAGAGAAACCACCTTGCTGAGTAGTCGGAATGCCACAAAAGCGGACTTCCAACAGGTGATTGCTTCAATGGAAAACAAGCAGGCCAAATCGTCCTGTTTGATTACACATCATAGCGAATTTGCAGATTTGATTGAAAATTTTCAAGACTGGCTGAAACCCGAATCCGGTGTGGTGAAAGCGATGGTCCACCTTTGAAATGCTGCGATCGAAGTTTCCTGCATCCAGAAGCCTTTTTAAAAAGGTTTCTGGAATGCAGTGGCAGGTGGGCCTAGTTCCGGGAGAGTTTCAGTTTAGCCTGAGCAGTTGAAGACTGCTGGAGATAGCGAATATAATCTTCCAGTACAAATAGGCTTTCTTTGAGGATGTGGTCTTTTCCACCATAGTCAAAAGAAGGTTTTTCACCTGTATCGAGTCCTTTTTCCTGTTTTTTTGCTGGATCAGGAATTTTCTGGCCATGTGCAGCATCTGCAATTCGTTTTTCTATTGCTTCTTTCTTGCTTTTGCGTTCCCGTTCATTTTTCTCAAAATCTTTTTGCATTCCTAAAATTGTAGTCAGTTCGCGCGGTTTAACATTGGTCAGGTATTCATTGATATCTTTTTTGATTTTAACGAATTCCTTATCGTTGTCGATTCTTTTTTGAGAAAGCGACTTCAACTGGGGTAAATAGTTTTTAATCGTATTGTCCGGGGAAAAGTTCAGCGCATTGATTTTTTTCCATGGAAGCGCATTTTCCAGATGAGATTCCCCAATCTCCCAAACATTGTTGAGAGAGGGTAAAACAATGTCAGATTCGACTCCTTTGTTTTGGGTTGAACCGCCTTCTACCCGGTAGAATTGGGCAATGGTCACTTTCAAAGCACCAAAGTTTGGCGGAAGCCTTGAGATATTCTGCACGGTGCCTTTTCCAAAGGTGGTTTTGTCTCCAACCAATATTGCCCTCCCATAGTCCTGCAGCGCACCGGCCAAAATTTCAGAAGCTGAAGCACTGTAGTGGTTCAGCAATACCAGAAGCGGACCGGCATAGATTTGTTTTTGGCGGCCTGTACGGATTTCCTCGCCTCCAAAGGAGTTTCGAATGACAACAGCAGGCTTTTTACCAACGAAAAGACCGACCATATCGACGGCTTCATCAAGCCCACCTCCTCCATTGTTGCGCAAGTCCAGGACAACTCCATCGACTTTGTCCTCAATAAACTGTTCTAAAATGGTTTTCACATCGCGGGTCGCGCTTTTATAATTGGGGAGATTTTTGCGGCGGCCTTCGAAGTCGGTATAAAACGAAGGCAGATGGATCAGGCCGACTTTGAAGTCTTCCGGAGCTTGAAAATCTTCGGTGGCCGTTGATTTGGGAGACAAAGTATAGGATTTTGCTTCTCCATCCTTGAGGACGATCTTGTCTCGAACAATTGCGATGGTGTGAATCGCATCTCCTGATTCAGATTTCCTCATCACCTGCAACCGCACCCGGGTGCCGCGTTTTCCACGAATCAGCTGAACCACATCCCCTAATCGAACATCAACAACGCTTTCAAATGGATCATCACCTTGTGCAACCGCAACAATCCTGTCGCTGACTTTTAAGCTTCCTTCACGAAATGCTGCTCCTCCAGGAACAATAGAATTGACGACCGTGTAACCGTCATCCCAACGAAGAACTGCACCAATTCCTTCCAGGGACAGTTTGATATTGATCTCGAAATTTTCCTGATCCCTCGGTTCCATGTAAGTTGAATGGGGATCAAATGCACTGGTGAGTGCATTGAGAAACAGGGCAACAACATTGTTGTCTGTATACTGGGAATAGTTTTTCCAGGTGGATTTTGCTCTTTGCAGCAAACGTTCTTTTGCCTCTTCCATTGTATTGCCGCCCAGTGTGAGGGTCAACAAATCAAATTTGAATTTCAATCTCCAAAGGTTTTGTGCCTCTTCCATTGTTTTGGGATAGGGTTCTTCAGATCGATCAATTTTCCAGGCCGCATCTTTCTTAAAATCAAAGGTTTCTTTTTCCAGACTCTCCAAATAGTCCAACCGTTCCGAAAGCCGTGTTTTAAATCGAGTGAAGATGTGCAATGACAACTCGACATTTCCCTGTCGGAGCAGCAGATCATCCAGGCGGTATTCATACTTTAGAAATTCCTGAATATCAGAGTCCAGGAAATAGTAGTGTCCAGGATCGATTCGATTCAGATAGGTTTTTAAAGTCTTTTGAGAAATCTCGTCGCCAATGGGCTGCTGAGAGTAGTGCATACTTGCAAAACGCTGAGCAATTCTGGCAACACTCCGTCCTGTAAGTGGTGCCGCGGCTTCTTTTGCTTCAAGAAGAAAGGATTGGCTGAGAATCAGGAAGGCAAGGGTGAATGAGGCAAGTGTTTTGTATGTCATGGTCATTTTTTTAAAAAGGTGAGAAAAATTTACCACTTGAAAAGTCGTTAAGTCGAAAATACATCTTCCATGCCTGAGTTTCAATAAATTTACCAAATTTATGATCGTCCGAATTGATGGAAGTGAGATGCGGGGATTTTAATTTTTTTATTTTCCTCCCTCCCGTGTCTGCAGAATTCTCGTTTTAAAGATTCTGAATTCCTTCAGTTCAGTCGTCTGCCCGAGCGGGTTCTTACTTGCAAAGGATAGACATTCCACTGAAAATATCCCTGCTTCATTCTTCTCCCTTCAATAGGCGCAAACTTGAACCGGTGACGACAGTTGAGATCCATAAAACATCAGATAAGAAATCGGATAGCGTGAAATCAAATAAAAAATCAAGATGCCGACCAGCGGGGATAGATCTACCTGCATCCGGGGAAGATACTTCTGAATTGGAGTAATCAATGGATCAGCCAGCATGTAAACGACCTGCACAATTGGATTGTTGGCAGCAGGAGAAACAAGGGTTAAAACAAACCAGATGGCCAAAATCAAAATTCCGAACCAGACGATGCTGTAGGAGACGATTCCTAATCCCTGCAGTATGTGACCTGCAATTTGAACTAAAAACGTGGAGGAATATATGTCGGAGGGACCGGGATGTAAAGCGAGATTGATCGAGTGCAGTGACGCAGGAATCAGTGCATGCAGAAAAATTACAAAAAGTAAGGCAATATAGGCGTTGAACAGTTTGAGGGACCTTGGGGTCCACTGATAACACCATTCCCAAAGAGGATAGGTGACACGGTTGATCCAGAAAACCAGCGGATTGTGGGGATCAGCTCTGACCCAGGTGAGAAAAATTGCAATAATTATGATCCACTTGTAGATCATAAAAGCGGTGCACAGGCCTTGGGCAAAGAAATCGACTGTCTGGAAAAGCATACTATAATTCTTTAACGGGCGTAAAAGATTCTCCGCAACCACATTGACTTCCATTTCTGAGTTGCTTGAATACGAACCCCTGCTCTACCATATTTGAGTCAGTATAGTCAATTTCAACAGAGCCCAGAATCTCTGTCAGGCATATTTTATCGACAACAATGTTGACACCATTGGAAACAAATTTGAGATCGGTTTCCTGAACGTCCTGTGATGAATTCCACCCCAACTCGTATCGATAGCCAGAGCATCCTCCCGGATTTGCACCAACTCTGAGGAAGGAATCTTCGATGGGATTCCCCTCTTCCAGACATGCATCTTTAAAAACTTTTGCAGCTTTTTCTGTGAGAATGAGCTTTGCTTCGGAAGCCTGAGTCATCCATGAAGTTTGATCAGTTGTTGACATGACATTCCTCATTTAAATAAGACATTGAGAAGATCAGAAAATAATAAAGACTTTTTGCAGGAGTATTTCGAGGAGATCAAGCGGTTTTTCTGAAAAACTATGCAGTCAATTTCCCCGATAGCAAATACTCCTCTATAAAAGCAAGTGTTACTGGTATAAAGGAAGTGCCGTATCCACTGTTTTGGCCCAACCGTCGATGCCGCCGTCGACATTTGAAACGTCCTGAAAGCCCTGCTCTATAAAAAACCGCGCGGCGTCACGGCTTCTGTTTCCGTGGTGGCAGAGCAGAATCAGCGGAGTGCTTCGTTCCCAGGATGAAAGCATTTCTTCCACAAGAGCTTCATCAATCAACTGTGCATTTTCCAGGTGAACATAGTCCCATTCTTCCGGGGAACGGACGTCGATCAGCCTGGCATTCGTTTTGTTTTTCATTTGCTCTGCAGCAATTTCCGGAGTAATTTCTTTGATTTTAGCCGGAGGTGGAGGTGGAGTGAATTCACGGTCTGGGAAGACTTCTTTGAGAAGCGGAAGCAATTCTCCGGTTTCGGACAACTCGGTAATGATATCGCATCCGCCAACAAAGCTTTTATTGATATAAAGCTGAGGAATCGTGGGCCAATTGGAATAAGATTTCACACCTTCCCGAATCTCGTGGTCAGAGAGTACATCAAAGGATTCAAAAGGGATATTCCATGACCTCATGATTTGGGTCACTTTTGCGGAAAATCCGCATTGCGGCATGTCCGGGTTTCCTTTCATGAACAAAAAGACCGGGTTTTGATCAAGCATTGACTGAATACGTTCGGAAGCACCCTGTCCAGTTCCGGACGAATTTTGAGATTCAGGGGACACAACTTTGAATTTCATATTTTTTCCTTTCTATTGTTATTGCATATTCCCGGATGCATCACCATCGTCTCCAATGGCTTCCACAGGACATGATTCCATTGCCTCAATACACAGCTCTTCTTCTTCGATCGAAGACGGTTGTTTATAGATATAATCATGACCATCTTCCTCATTGACTTTAAAATTGTCAGGGGCGATTTCAGAGCATAAATTACAATCGATACATTCTTGATCCACGTAATATTTGCCTGCTGCATTTTCAGGCCACATCAGTGCCAATTCTGCCATAAAGTTACTGCCTTATTTTTTTCTGAAAGACTGTCATTACACGGATTAGCGGTTGCTGAATATCGATTGACGTTGACTGAATATCGCCTGGAAATATCTCGTCAGTTTAAAGCATCGTATTGTGGGTGTACCGAGTTTCACGAAAAGTTCCAAAAATTTAAGTTTTATAAAATAGCACTGTTTTAGTCCTAATTCAATACTAAAAATTCCAGAAAGGGTTTAGTATTCATTCAGATTCTTGATGGCAACAGAATGGTGCCCGGCGTTCAATAAATTGATTCTGGTTGCATGGAAAATGCCTGCCGGATCAGTATGGTCAGTAATTTGCTTATAAACTTGTTAAATTGTTTGTATCATCTCCTCTTCACAGTTGAAGGCAGAGTCCTATGAAAAAACCAATTATCTGGGCAATCGGCGGCGGCAAAGGAGGAGTCGGCAAAAGTGTTTTAAGTGGAAATCTTGGAATCGCTCTGGCAAAAAAAAGGAAGCAGGTTGTCTTGATTGACAGTGATCTTGGTGGAGCCAATTTACACACATGCCTGGGGATTGCAAATCCCCAAATGGGCCTGTCGGATTTTTTATCAAAACATATTCGGCAGCTGAAGGACGTGGTGGTTCCAACAACATTTCCCTATTTAAGTTTGATTAGCGGTGCCAGGGATAGTTTGAATGTGTCGAATCCCAAACACACTCAGAAATTAAAAATTCTTCGTGCAATCCGAAATCTGGAGACAGAGCACATAATTCTTGATTTGGGGGCAGGGAGTAACTTTAATACGCTGGATTTTTTTCTGGCAGCGGATATTCAGGTGATTGTTGTTGTCCCGGAACCGACATCAATTGAAAATGCTTACCGCTTTGTAAAAAGTTCGTTTTACCGCCAAATTCGGCAGAAAAGTCCGAACTCCAGCATTCGCAGCATTGTCGATCAAACAATCGGACAAAGTGACCGTTTGGGATTTCGCAATCCTCATGAATTTCTTGCTCATTTAAGAACGATGGGGAGTGAGATTGGTGAGTTTGTTGATGAACAGGTTCTCACTTTCAATCCAAAATTGATTGTCAATCAAATTCGCTCCAGTAAAGATCGTAGAATAGGATTTGCGATGAGAAATGCATGTGCCAAATATTTTGGCATCCAACTCGATTTTGCTGGATCTATTGAATACGATGACAATGTGCGTCAATCAATCATTAAACGACAACCATTGCTTGAAATTTTCCCACAGAGTTCATTTGCTTCTGGAGTTCTTGAAGTCTGTGACAATTTATTGTACGGCCGGTTTTTAGAATCGGAAAAACTTTCCTGAATCGATGGTGATTGAACAAGAAAATTATTATCAGACTTTGAATGTTGCTCAAAATGCGACGTCTGAAGAAATCCGCGCTGCCTATGAATTGGCAACGCAAACCTATATGTCTGATTCGCTGGCCACCTATTCCTTGTACTCAGAAGAAGAGAATGATGAGATTCTGAGAAAAATCACACACGCCTACATGACCCTGATTGATCCGGTTTCACGTGCATTTTATGATCAATCCCTATCAAAGAAAACACCTCAGTCATCTGTTGAAACGGATCGTTTTCGGGAAAAGGGAAGTCTTGCCAACAATAACCTTCCCTTTCGATTTCAGGACTTGAATCCCTCTGATGCTTCTGAAAAAGACAAAGAGAAAATTGCTCATGCAGAAACCGATGGAGTCAATCAGCAGGAAATCCAATCAGAACCGAGTTCCCCTAATGAAAAAAAATCCATGGAGAATCAAAATTCACCACGTTTGGAAACTTCATCAAATTCCAAAGCTATTTCTGAATTGCTGGCAGAGCATCTAGAAGAGCGTGCTGACATTCGGAAGTCCATTGCTCAAAAAAACAAAGAAACGAATGAAAAAGTGCAGCCGGTTATAGCATCTGTTGAAGTTTACAACGGGAACACACTCCAACAGATTCGGGAAATGAAATCCATCACCATCGAAGAAATGGCCCATGAAACGTGTGTCCGCCAATTGTATTTGAGCGCCATTGAAAATGAAGATTTTGTCAAGCTGCCGAAGGCTCCAGTCTATTTGAAAAGCTTTGTCAATGCCTACGCCCGATGTTTGGAGTTACCTTCCGCAAAGGTCGTTGAAGACTATTTGAATTTATTTCAGAAAAACAGCTGAGTTCTTAAATCATGAAGGTCATCATTCTCCTCCCCTGATTTAAACCCTCTCCCCCACAACCCTGAAATTGATTTTGCCGGAAAGGACCTTGCGTTATCATTTAAGATGGTTGAAATGAACGCACAAGTAGGATATTCTTTCTCGCTTGAAGATACCTTTTATTCCCAATTCCGAAATCTGGAACTTCCGTTTCCATGCGACTGTGACGCGGCAGAAATCCGGAAAAATACAAAGAAGAAAGAAAACGATTATGAGTGAATTTTTCGTTGAGCACTATACTTTTTATTATGTAGGCGTGACATTGTTCGCATTAGCAGGACTTCTGCTGATTCTGAAATTGTTGTTTTTTCGAAAACCTTTCAAATCTAAAGAAGGTTATATTGGTTTCAAACGGCTCAACAATCGTTTTGAAAAAGATTTGCATAAACTGGAAAAGTTGACGAGTGAAGAGAGTCCGCTCCCCAAAGGAGTATTAAAACTGCTTAAAAAAAATAATAAGAAAGAAAAGAAAGAAGAAGCGCATCAAAAGAAGGAGGAAGCAAACAATATTCTGGCGAAGGTAAAAGATCAGTTGAGCACAAACATGAAAAGCACGGAGATCTTCAAAAAACACACAGCAAAAGTCTATGTGCTTAGCTTTGTTGGAGACATTATGGCACATGGGGTGGAACATTTGAGAGAAGAAATCTCCCTCCTGCTCCAAGTCGCTTCTCCTGCAGATGAAATCGTTGTGCGTTTAAGCAGTCCTGGAGGTGCAGTTGCTCACTATGGACTGGCCAGTGCACAACTGGCACGGCTAAAGAATAAAGGATTATCCCTCACTGTTTGTGTTGACGTGATTGCAGCCAGTGGTGGCTACATGATGGCTGCCGTTGCAGATAAAATTGTCGCTTCTCCTTTTGCCTTTATCGGATCGATCGGGGTGGTAGCGGGAATACCGAATTTTCATAAAGTATTTCAAAAACATGACATAGATTACTATCTCTTCACCGCCGGAAAGTACAAACGGACGGTGACACCCTTTTCGGAGGTCACCGAAGAGGGAAAACAAAAATTTCAGGAAGATCTTGAGGACATTCACAAGGCATTCAAACAGCATGTTGTTGACAATCGCAAGGATTTGAACATCGAAGAAGTTGCCACAGGAGACTATTGGCTGGCCTCCCAGGCTTACGAAAGAGGATTGGTGGATGAAATCATGACCTCAGATGACTATTTGACCTCGAAAATGAAAGATTTTGACGTCATTGAAATTAAAACCCATGATCATCGACACTGGATGGAACGTCTTTTTCAACGGAACATCCATTTATTGAAAGATTTGATTTCGTTTGGGAAAGACAGGGGGGGAGTTGAAGAACCTCACAAGCTTTATCAATGAAACTCATCGACTTGAGGAAGTGACGGAGACGCCTGCCAGGGTCCGTTCATTAAAAAGTGTTCGATTTGAATGAAAAGCAATTGAAAACGAAGATCCCGTTAGAACGTCAGCAAAGGGTCGGTTTCATTTTGGGGGAGCAGCGGCTTGGAGGTTGGCTTCATAGTACCGGGCATAAAGGTTCTTTTGCTGTTTGAAACGAATGCCGTAAACGTTGCTTCTCAGGTCTGGACGGTAAAACACGTTTTCAATGACACCAACCCATTGATCGGTCACGTGTCTTTTCAGCACCACCTGAACTTGATCCCCAACAGAAAAACGCGGACTGATCGGATCGGGAGGAGGACAGATTTCCTTGAATTGGGATGTATCCCCCCAGCAAATCCAGGATGCTCGGGTAACAATGCTGATGCGCTGGGATCCTCCATGCAGGAGGAGATAGTCGGATGGGGAAAAAGTGGTTTTTAGAATTTCTGTTTTTTTTTCAATCCGGTCATAGACTTCCAGCTCATAAGCTCGATATTCCCCGTGTGCTTGAGCACCAGCGAGCAGTGAAACAAGCATTATCAGACCACATCCCCAAAATTTCTGCATTGGTCTACCTGCGGGTGTTTTTGAAGCTGGCCTCGTTGAAAACGGTCTCTTTTTCCACAACATCGACCATGTAGGAAGCATCAAAATTTCCTCCTGTAAAGTCTGCATCAATCATGTTTGCATTTTTTAAATTGGCGCCATTGATTCTTGCCGCTTCTCCGTAAACTTTCATGAAGTGGGTATCGAGAAGATTGGATTTGGTCAGTTGAGTTTCTTTTAGAGTAGAAGAAAAGAAATTGACTCCTTCCATCGAACAGCCGCGCATGAATGCACCGGTGAGATCGCAAAAACTCATGTTGGAGCCTTTGAAGTTGGAACGATCCATTTTCACTCCCTGAAAAACTGAACCTGAAAAATCAGCGTTGGCTGCTTCCAATTCGCCAGAATCACATGCAGAAAAATCGCATAGAACAACGATGGATTCATCAAATCGGCTCTTGTAAAGAGAGGTGCTTGAAAAATCTGCCAATTCTGCTCTTACTTTCAGTAAAAGTGCCCGATCCAGATTTGCGCCATTGAAATTGGTTTGCTTCATTTCTGCTTCCCGCAAATTTGCTTCAATCAAATTTGCGTTTTGAAAATTGGCACGGTCGAGTGAACATTTGACCAAAGAGGCTTCCTGCAAAGTGGCCTCGATCAGATCGCAGTCGATAAAACTGCAGTGCTCCAGCATGCTGCCGCTCAAATTGACACCGTTCAAATTGCAGCTGGTTAAAATCGAATCTCGCAAATCCACGCCCACCATGACCAAATCCTCCAGGTTGAGTCCTGTCAGGTCGAGATTTCTCATCTTGTCTCTTCGCTGGATTCTCCGCTCCACCTCTGTTCTGCTCATTCGTGCCATAATTTCAGACTCAGTGCTTATTACTTTTTTAGAAAATGCCGTCTGTAGAAACGGATCACATCATCATAGTCCTGCATTTGAATTCTGCCTTTGACAGATAAAAATGCTGCGCGTGCAACCGGCATTTGAACATGATACAGCATTCGCCGAATTTTAACGATGGCTCCGGGGTAGATATTTCCTGCAATGAAAATAATTCCTCCCGATTTGTCATGTTCCACTTTAACGATATCCATCGTGTTCCGCCATTCCTTGATATCTTTGATGGAATCATCACGTAACTGCTGAACTTCCTGAGCCAGTTGATTGAACATTTTTTCATGTTCAGATTGAAGCACTCCTCTTTTTTCCCGGGCTGCCTGTAAGAGCATCAAATTCTTTTTGGTTTTTTCAAATTTGTAAAGATTGTCCTGTATCGTGGATTCCAACCTTTTGAAATGAAGCCTTGTTTCCGGGTCCATGCCCACTTCGACCATGGTTTCATCTCCCAGTTTGTTTGAACCGACGTTGGGAATATTGATAAAGTTTCCACTGTGACAGTTACCGCCATGAAAAGATCCTTCCGGGTTGGTCACATGGATCACCTTTCCTGCAGATACATCCGAATTGAGAATATATTCTTTGACAATCACGTTGCGGCCGGCATCAATTTTAGAATCGGAAATAAAGGCTGTGCGCACGGAACCATCGGCTTTGACGGTCGCCCCCATGATTCCTTTTTCAACGATGATCTCTCCTTCTGTAAAGAGATTGGCTTTGCCGACGGATCCTCTTACTTCAATTCTGACTGTTGCGTGGACTGTATAGCCGTCTTCAATATTGCCATCGACATACACGATGCCGTCAAAATTGAGGTTGCCGACTGACCCGTCGATGTTCTGCACTTTATAAATATTTTCAATGGAAATTTTATAGTCCATCAAAACAACGTAACCGGCCTTGGTAGCCCGGATTTGAGTCCGGTCTCCATTAAAGGCCGTATGCCTGCCCGGCAATAAAGTCACCTTTTTGCCAGGTTTCGCAGAAATCGGCATCCCTTTTACGTTGAAGCCATTCCGTCCCGCAGTGGGAGGAATGATATTGACGAGCACATCTCCCACTTTTGCGGTTGAAATTACATTCATTTCCCGATGATTGACACGGAGCGCTTCTTCCTTCTTTTTCTGATTGTCTGCACCATAAACGAGTTGAATATAACCGTCCTTCCCGTTGACCGGTTTTCTCCCCCGGGCCACCAAAACAGGTTCATGTTCGATTTGCTCGTCAATGATCTTTTGCAGCACATCCTTCATGATCCCTTGAATGACCCCTTTGTTTCTTAATTCTTCTTCCATCAATGCTGTAGAAAGGGGGGTCGTGGGTTCAGAAATGGGAGGGATAACGGTCAAATAGGCACCAGCAAATCCGTTGGTCAA
Organism: SAR324 cluster bacterium; assembly: GCA_015231825.1. Lineage (GTDB taxonomy): Bacteria > SAR324 > SAR324 > SAR324 > NAC60-12 > JADGAV01. The sequence continues at coordinate 124,099 of JADGAV010000008.1, read as the reverse complement.
TTCAATATTGAACTGAAAATCAGTGACTTCTTCATCACAAAGCAGTTCGAAATTGTTGCTGGCTTCTTCATAAATTTCGAGCAGCGTTTCCGGCAGATAATCAGCTTCCATATCATGAAGCTGCTCCTGGATTTCATCTAGATCTGCTTTGAGATTGTATTGCGGGGGGGAGATCCTTAAGTAGATCTTGCCTGATTGAACTTTCAATTCAAATAGAGCTTCTACTTCCTGCTCTTCCATAAATAATTCCTGAAAAACAGATTAGAAAGAAAAATTTTCCAATTCAACAAAAGAGAAGCAAGCGAGTATCATGCCATATCCTGGAAATTCTGGTCTATGAAAATGGAAGTTTATTTCTGAATATTCTTTGCTGATGCATTGAGCAAATTTGAAATTTCCTGAGAGGAAAGCATTCGATACATTCCTGGTTCCAAATTGTCCAGAGTGATGCAGTCGATACTATATCGTTTGATTTTCAGTACAAAATAGCCCAGTTTCCTGAACATTTTTTTAATTTGCTGATTTTTACCTTCCTGCAAGGAAACTTCAAGCCAGGTTTTGTCATGAATTGAATGAATGATTTTTACTTTAACCGGCAGATGCAGTCTTCCTCCAAAGCGGGGACCTTTTTTTAATTTTTCAAGTTCCGGGGGTGAAATCAGTCCCTTAATTTTGACAAAATAGGTTTTCCATAGTTTGTATTTCGGATGAATTATTTGCTGTGCGAATTCCCCGTCATTTGTCACGAGCAGCAACCCTTCTGCGTCATAGTCCAATCGTCCAACTGGAAAAAGAGATTGTTTTGTTTCCGGAAAAAAATCCTTGACGGTGGGACGCCCCTGAGGATCATTAAGAGTCGTAATGCAATTTTTAGGTTTATACAGGGCGTAGACAACGCTCTTTTTGGCGGCATTGAGCCGAACCCGCTGGCCTTCCACTTTTAGTTCGTCGACACCAACGAGCATTCGCTGTCCCAGGCTTGCTCTTTTCCCATTCACTTCAACCAAGCCTGCCGAAATTAGTTTTTCTGCCGCTCTCCGAGATGCTATCCCTGCATTGGCAATAACCTTTTGAATCCTTATTTCCTGTTCTGATTCCTCGTTTGTCATCCGATTTGCTCGTTGGTGTATGCTTTTTTGTGCGGCAGTCTGCTATTTTACCGATTCCATTTCCGTGCTTTTCAGTTGAGATAAAGCTTCTTTTGCTGCCACTTGTTCTGCCTGTTTTTTGCTGCTCCCTTTGCCGCGCCCATACTCCCTGTCATCGATCAATGCTGCGACTTCAAATTCTTTTTCGTGGTCTGGACCAGAGGCATTATATAGTTTGTAAGTGCTGATCGTGTGAAAACGTTTTTGGACATATTCCTGCAATTCAGTTTTATAATCGCGGGGAAAAAAAGTTTCCTCAGTCGATGGAATTTCATTTTCAAAGAGGTCTTGAATCACCTTCCTCACCGTGTTCAATCCTTGCTCACGACTGTCAATATAAATAGCGGCAATAAGCGCTTCAAATGTGCTGGAGAGGATGGACTTTTTTTCGCGACCTCCAGTCAATTCTTCTCCTTTGCCAAGCAAAATAAATTTCCCCAAGTCGATTGCTTCTGCGATTTTACTCAATCCGGATTCGCTGACGAGGCTCGCCCGCAACTTTGTTAATCCACCTTCCGGGAGATCTGGAAAGCGTTCCATCAGCAAGTCGCTGACGACCAAATCCAAGACGGCATCTCCCAAAAATTCCAAACGTTCGTTGTCTTTTATTTCTGCATCGGCATGTTCATTGACGAAGGATTTGTGAGTACATGCCTGACGCAATACTTCAGAATTTATGAACTGATAACCGATTCTCTGAGACAGCGTACTGAAATTCATTATTTTAGATTGTGAGAAGATATTGGGGACTATTGATGCCGTCGTTTACACCAGACTCGAGTTGTCTGGGTGCTGTAAAATCCGAGGGTGAAATAGTGAAGTAAGCCGTCTGTGAGGGTTTGCTCCATTTCCAGTTTGGATATGCCGCTGGGGCAAAGAGGTCTCAATTGTGTGGGATCATCAAGATCCACAGTGGAAAGGACGGTGCTGGCATGGGATGCTTCGCCGTCATGAGCAACCCGAAGTCGGTCTGTGTCCAGATAAAACGTTGTAGTGTAACAAGAAGTCAGCATCAGGATTATTGAAAAAAGAAATCCTATTTGAGTCATCATTTTTCTGACGCGGCGGTTGGTCGGTCTTGGCAAAATTCGCATTGGATTTTCAGGCATTTTCAGAAAATACAGGATGGGTTCGGATTGAGATTGTAAATGAATGTGATTTGATCTATTTCAATGAGCAATTTTTGTTCAATCCTAGGTAAATTATTTATCATATCCGATAAGGAAAAGATGACAAGTTTTATTGATACTCACTGCCACTTGGAGATGTTGAAATTGGGGACTGAGGACGCTTTGGAAAAAGCGATGGCGGCGGATGTTCAACAAGTGATCACGATTGCCACTGATGAAAAATCAATTCGTTTTGTTTTAAAGGCCACTGAGATGTATCCCCAGGTATTTGGGTGCCTTGGGGTACACCCTCATGAAGCATTCACTTTTTCTGCAGAGATCGCCGAACAAATTCGGAATGGGGCGATCCTTTCCGAAAGAATTGTGGCTGTTGGAGAAACAGGATTGGACTATCATTACATGCATTCGGAGAAGGAAGTACAGCAGGAAGTGTTTCATCAGCAGCTGATGTTGGCAGAAGAGTTAGCATTACCCGTTGTGCTCCATAGCCGAGACGCTCAAGATGATACTTTAAGGATATTGAGGCAAAACCCGGTCACCCGTAAAGGAGTGGCTCACAGTTTTACCAGCGGATTGGAGATGGCTCGAAGTTTACTGGAGATGGACTGGTATATCGGCATCAACGGGATTGCAACCTTTCGGAACGCGGAAGATGTGAGAGAAGTGGCCTGTTATGTTCCAATGGATCGTCTTTTACTGGAAACCGATTCCCCCTTTCTCGCACCGATCCCCTTCCGTGGAAAACCCAATGATCCTTCTAATATCCCGGTGATCGCAGAATTTCTGGCAAATGAACGCAGAGTTTCGCTGGATGACTTCGTGGCACAGACAACGGAAAATGCTTACCGTTTGTTTGCCATAAAATCTCCGAGCTGAGGAATGTGCTCCTCCTTTTATAAAGTGGAGCAGAGGTGGGCACCATCAACAACGAGTATGCTGCCGCTCATGTACGAGGAAGCATCTGAAGCCAGCAATAGTAATGGCCCATCAAGTTCTGATAACTGACCCGTTCGGCGGAACGGGATGCGTTTGATTTGGCGGTGACCTGCTTCAGAATTTAAAAATGTTCGGTTCATGTCGGTTTCAATGTATCCGGGACAGAGCGCATTGCAGCGAATGTTGAAACGGGCACAATCCAAAGCAATCGACTTCGTCAGTTGAATAACAGCTCCCTTCGATGCAATATAGGGAGGCAATTGATTGCTTGGCCGTATTCCTGCTATTGAAGCAATATTGATCAAATTTCCTGATTTATTGACGGTTTTCCACGCTTTAATTGCCGCTTTGGATACCAGCCAGACCCCCTTCAAATTTGTATCAATTACTTGATCCCATTCCGATTCACTCATTTCATCGACAGATCCAATAATGCTGATGCCGGCATTGTTGATCACCACATCCAAAGGACCCGTTTCCTGAAAACTGCGGACGACGCTCTCTTCAGAACAGACATCCATTTGAATCGCTGTCGCCGTTCCCCCGGCGGAATGAATTTTGTTTTTGATTTCTTCAAGCTTGTCCAGACGACGTGCGGTCAAAACAAGCTCTGCTCCCGCTGCAGATAATATTTCGGCAAAGTGTGCACCTAAACCGCTGGATGCACCGGTTACTAAAACACGTTTGCCTTCAAGGCGTAAAATATTGTTATTCACGGCGCTTTCCAAAATGTCTGGTTCCTAAAAATAAAAATGCTCAAGCAAAATGTAATTACCGGGCATCGAGATCGCTTCACTGAAAACTCAATCACTGTTTGACAAAACCTATTTGTTTTCAATCCTGTAAATTCCCGTCCAGTTTTCCGGTGGAAGCTGGGTGAAAAATTGACACCGCTCGATAAAACGATCTGCCACTTTATCTTCAGGAATACAATCAGCATATTCTGCAAATAATTTGCTGCAGGAGTTCCAGTCTCCCTGCTGATAAACCTGAAATGCTTGATGAAAAAGAGGATACTGCTTTAGTATTTTTTCTTTGACAGGATCAGCGGCATCGTTAAAAATTTCGTAAATTTGAGTGCCCTTCTCTCTCCCTTTGACCTGTACCTCGTCAATCAATCGTACAAATAGATTTTTCATACCATGCACGTAGTTGTAAGTTTCTCCAGTGATCAGAAAAGTTGCACCATAATATTTCGTTAAGGCCTCGACCCGTGAAGCGGTATTGACGGCATCTCCAAGCACCGTGGTATCCGTGCGCTGATTTGAACCAACGACCCCCAGCATCACTTCTCCGGTATTGATCCCGATCCCGCATCTGACCGGCACTTTTCCTTTTTTATTCCGATGAATGTTGTAATCCTCCAAAGTTGCCAGCATCTCAATGCCAGCCATGACTGCATCTTTTGGAGACTGCTCGAATAATGCCATTATTCCATCACCAATGAATTTGTCGACGAAACCCTCATGTTTTCGAATAGGAGCCTCCATGCGAAGGAGATAGGAATTGAGAAATTTAAAGATGTCATCAGGGCTCATCGATTCTGTGAAGGAGGTGAAATTCCGAATATCAGAAAAAAGGATTGAAAGCGTTTCTTTTTGTGATAGTCCGGTTTTTAAATTTTCGATGTTTCCTTCCGCGAAACGATCCGTAAACTGACGGGGAATAAAGCGTTCAAATGTTCTCAGCGTCGCTTCGGTTTTTCGATGAGCTTCCTGTTCCTGCTCATAAATTTGGGCATTGTTGAGAGCAATGGCGACTTGCGTTGCAAACATGTCGACGATTTCTCTATCTTTGAAGCTAAAAACGGAAGAAGCATGATGGTTGTCCAGATAAAGAATTCCTTTGATTTGTTTCTGCAGCAGAATCGGTGTTGCTAAAATCGAACGTAAAGTATGATGATTGACACTGTGCTCCAGGTTCCATTCTTTTTCGTTGCGAGCGTCACGTGTGATGATGGTTTTCTTGGTATCCATCACAGTGCGCACCACCGATTTGCTGAAAACATACTGGTTCACCGGAATTAATTCTCCTTCGGCATTACGGGTCAGCCGAAGCGCAGGCAGCAAGTTGGGATTGGAACTGTCAAAATCATTGTCATAGGTGAACAGATACCCGTGTTCCGCTCCCACGATGGTCATTGCCCCTTTGAGTACATAATCTAAAAGTGATTCAACTTCCAGAGTTGCCGTAATCTCACGGTTGATTTCCATCAACTGAGTCATCTGCAGGTTACCGGAAAGAAAAGTTGAAAGCTGGCTGGAAGAGTCGCTGAAAAAAGTGGCCCAGTTTTTGAGATCGTCTTTGTAGATTTCGTAGAATCCCGTGATTTCGTGTTCGTGCATTTCAACGAGAATTTGATTGGCTTCCTTAAGGAATTGGGTATCTTTCGTCTGCAACCAGTGCAGTTTTGCCAGGGCGAATTTGAGATGGATGTTCAACAGGATGGAATCAATTCGATCTGCAAGAGCCTTTGCCTGCCTTTCAAGATAATGAGCCGCATCATCCAGCTGGCCCAATGCCATATGGGTGAACCCTGCATAAATCGCCAACATTGCTTTGAGATATGGGTCCCCGGATTTCTCTGAGACAGCAGCTGCCTTGTCGAGGTAATAAAGTGCCGTTTCTGGTTCTTCCATTCGCAATGCAACTTGAATACGGGCCAGAATAATATCACGCTGAAGAACCTGGTCTGCCGTTTGCTCCGAAACATTGAAAAATTTTTCAAAACTCTGCAGAGATTCTTTAAAATATCCGAGCATTCCCTGGGCGAGGGCGACACGCCCTTGATAAAAAAGCTGGATTAAGGGATTGACAAAACGATTTTCATAATTCATCTTTTTGTGCAGAGCGAGCACTTCGTTAAAATTTCCGCGTTCCGTTTCCAAACAAATTAAGGCAGAAATTCTCAATTCGTCTCCTGGAAACTGGTGATCATCCAGGATTTTTGTGTACTGCCCGATTTTCTGATGCGCTTCTTTGAAACGTGCCTGATAAGCCAGCAGAATGCTAAGGATCACCACCGATCCTGGCGCTTCCGAGAATTGCTGATATTGAAAAGCCATCTCAATTCCCTTGCAGAGCAATTCGATTCGTTCTGAAAATGTTTTCTCGCTCGCCACTCTTCCCAGGATGTTGTAGATCCCGACAACTTGTTTTTTTTCTTCTTCAGTCACCGACAAGTCCAATGCTTCATGGCCATATTGAAACATTTTATCCTTGCGTCCTCTCATAAAACTCAAAAAGGCCTTTATATACAACAATTTGATTCGCTTGATGCTGTCATCCCCAACCCAGATTTCTAACTCTAAAGTCTCTTCCCAGAGTCGGTCAAATTGCTGGCTTTGGGCCAGAGTATGGCGGATGGCATTGTAGCGTATTTCAAACTGAAGTTCCGGTTCAATGGCATCCTGAGGGATTTGCTTCAATCCGTTTAAGGCTAAATTATAATAAATTTCAGCATTTCGATCGTGAAAAAGGCCGTCATCTGTGTGCCGTGCTGCTTTGAGATTGTAGCGAATCGCCGTCACGGTGTCTCCGGCTTTTTCCCAATGGTAGGCAATATTGTAAATGGAGGCAGGATCAATGGGGAGAGCATATTCTTCTAAATGCTGCGCAATTCCCCGGTGAATATTCCTGCGCAAGTCCAGTGAAAGTGTTTCCAGTAAATTTTGGCGAACCTGGTTGTCTCTGAAAGCATAGTACCTCCCGGCTTCCAAAAACAGAACTCCGGTTCGCAATGCGTTGTCGAGTAATTTGATGGCCCTGGATTCAGTTACATGCTCAAGTGCAGGAGGCGAGGAAGAAACAGAGATCAGTGCTTCCATGGTAAACGCTTTGTGAAAGACGGCACCCCTCTGCAGTATTGCGCGATCGTCAGGCTCCCACTGACGAAGAGGATCAAAAATGAGTTGAGTATTGTAGTTTTCGATAAATTTTAAGGAAGCCTCCAAATCTGTGTTCCATGACTGTTTTTCGAAAAAAATCAGTTTGGAATCAACCAAATCCTGAAGCAGTTTTCTCAGGAACGCTGGATTGCCCTGTGTCGCCTGATAGAGAGGCACAACAAGTTTTGGAGCATCATAAAGCTGCTTGGAAAATAATTTTTGAAGCAAATCAAAATAGTGTTTTTCCTGGAAAGGCCCCAAATGCAAATTGTGGAAAAATGGTTCCTTTTCATAATGCTCGATCCATTTCAGATACTTGCGTGGAAGTTCTTCGTGTGTGTAGGAGAAAATGAGCAAAACCGGAATTTCTGCCAGCCGTTCAAAACAATTGATCAGGCATTGTGCCGATTTAGGTTCGACATAATGTAAATCATCAATGAGGATGATTGCGTGCTGCATCGTTTCAGAGATTGCCCGGAGGAGATCTACAATCAACCATTCGTAGTCTTCGCTGCTCCAGTTTTTTCCTTTAGCTAATTCAATTTTGTGTTCCTGATCATACCATGGTCTCAATTGAGGGACCAATTCAAGAAGAAGGTCGAAGCGATAGCTGAACACAGTCTTCACCTTGAGTAAAAATGAGTGCTGTTCTGATTCAGGAAGGCTTTTCAAATGGAAAATGACAAAATTCAGCAGGCGTATGACCAGTTGATAAGGAAGTTTAAAATCTTCCTTGCGGATGGAGAGAAAAATTGAGCGGCCGACCGGCCTGCATTGGAGCCTGTTGAAGAAGTTCGACAGCACGGTGGTTCTTCCTATTCCTTTGATTCCTTCAAGAAAAACAACTCCTCCTTTCTTCAAATGCACAGTGGAATTGATGATGTTTTCAAGATTTTGCAGAACTTCCTCTCGTCCAACAAAGGGGTTGACCTGGGGAAAACTGTCTCTATGGTCCTGTTCTCCCAAATCAAAGGAAGCATCAAGGGTAGCGTAACTGTCGACAATCCTTTGATACTGAAACAGATCTTTCAACAATCCATTGCTGGTTCGATAGCGGTCATCAGGATCTTTGTTGAGTAATTTGAGCACCAGCTCTTCTAGAATTTTAGGAGTCTCTTCTCTCAGTTTTGTAGGTTTCTCCGGGGTCTGGGCGATGTGCTGATGGACTAAAATTGCAGGATCTGAACTGGTGAAAGGCACCTGCCCGGTCAGCGCCTGGTAGACAACAATTCCCAGAGAATAAAGGTCTGCGCGATGGTCAATATTTTTCTGCAAAATTCCGGTTTGCTCAGGAGCCATGTATATCAATGTTCCTTCTGTCATGTGTTCTGAGCTTCCCAACAATTTGGCAAATCCGAAATCCAGCAATTTGAACGTTTGAGTCCCGTCTTCTTCAGATAGAATTATATTTGAGCTTTTTAAATCATGATGCACCAATCCCTTTTCATGAATAAATGCCAAGGCATCTGCCAATTGGTGAAAAAGAGTGAGCACGGTGCGGATGGGCATGGTCCTGAACTTTTGCAGATACTGCGTCAAAGAGGAAGAGGGCTCATATTCCATGACCATGCCATAAATTTCATCCGTCTCAAAAAAGTCTTCATATTTAATTATATTGGGATGGCGTAGAGATTTCAGCGTTTCTGCTTCAGTTTTGAAGCGCAGGATGGCCTCCATCGGAATTCTTTTTTTCCGGACATCCACCAGTTTGACGGCCTTTTCTTCACGTGTCTGACGATCCCAGACAAGGAAGACCTGCCCCATTCCCCCTTCACCTAACAGTTTCCGGATCTCATACCGCTTGACGAGCAGCTGCCCGATTAGTGATGAGTGCGTCCACATTTCTATTATTTCCCTTTTGAAACAGGCGTTTGATTGAGGAAAAGGAGCCCTTTGAACTCGAAAAAAAGCGCATGCATTTTTGTGAAATTGCTCTTTGCACGGAAAAGTTCAGGCCGGTCGATTGGGTACTGTCGACTCAATCATACTGGAAATTTTGAAGAATTCAATTATTCAAAGAATCTTCAAATATTTAAAATCGAGAAAAGCTTTTCTATTGCATTTTTTTCGAAGCTCAAGCATCATCCCGATTAAAAATTTGCCTCAGGGCAGGTTTCTGTTCCTCAGACAGAAGTTGGGAAAATCGCATTCTGCTCCCTGATTCCCATCGACTTGGAGAAACTCCTCAAAAATGATTCCTATGGCAACTCCCCGGATCTTTGAGCTAGACTGTCAAGCAATGAATTACGATTGGGGGAAACCGGGAAGCCGTTCTCTTGTGGCGCAATTGCTGCCTGGACAATCAATTGACCATTCTTTACCTTATGCAGAGTTATGGATGGGTATTCATCCCAATGCGCCCTCCAGGGTTAAATTTGGAAATGGTGAACTGCTTTCTGAAGTGCTCACGAAAAATAGGAAGCTGCTGGGAGCTCACACAATGAAACGCTGGGGTACCCTCCCCTTTCTGTTTAAGGTCCTCTCCATTGCAGAACCGCTTTCAATTCAGATGCACCCCGATAAATCCTGGGCTGAGAGTCTGCACTCAGATGATCCTCAGCACTATCCTGACCCCAATCACAAACCTGAAATTGCCCTGGCAATTTCTGGTGTCGAAACGTTATTTGGTTTTGAAAACGAACAAAAGGTCATTCAAGTGCTCAAACGGTACCCGATACTCCAGGAATTTTGCGGAGAAGAAGTTTTGAACTCCTCTGAAGGAAAAAAAAGGCATCCGCATCTGGAAGATTTGTTTCCGGTGCTTCTGAATCTTCCGGAGAAAAGAGGGGAAATGCTCTTGCAACGCCTTTTTCAGCAGGTTCAAAAAGAAGTAAATCGCACTGAAAAAGAAGAATTGTTTCTTTCTCTGTTTCCGCAATATCGTCGGGATTTAGGATTGCTGTTTTTATTTTTTATGCAGAAAATGCCCATTGCCCCGCAAACATCTTTGTTTCTGAAAGCCAATCGCCTGCATGCCTATTTGTCAGGGGATTTGGTTGAATGTATGGCGAATTCTGACAATGTCATTCGGGCAGGAATCACCAACAAATTCAAAGATGTTGAGCAAATGCTTTCCAGGCTCAATTATCGTGGGGAACCGGCTCGGCTGTGTGCAGGAATTTCTCACTCCAATTGCATTACAAAATACCCCTGTGATGCCGAGGAATTTATACTGGAAACAATCGAACTTCCGCATCACAAATTATTCAGACAGCAGAAAACAAAAAGTCCTTCAATTCTTTTGACCCTTTCGGGTAGGGGACAGCTCGAATCAGAGATGGCTGGATTTGAATTATGCAAAGGGACGGTTCTTTTCATTGGTGCGAATCAACCCTATACCGTGGAAAGCAATCAACAGCTGCAGCTCGTGAGAGCGTCTGTGCCAGTTCTTTGATCAATAAAAAAAGTATTCTTCGGAGATTTTTGTGGACGGGACCGTCAGAACATTCAAAGAAGCTGCCGTACTGGTCCCTGTCTTTCGGAACATGGATGGAGATTTGATCCTGGTGGTGATCCGACGAAGCAAGGGGGGAGTTCATGGAGATCAACTGGGATTCCCTGGAGGAAAAAGCGACCGGGGTGATGCTTCAAAATTGGAGACGGCCTTACGTGAGTGTCGGGAGGAAATTGGGCTCCCGCGGGAGAACATCACGATTCTTGAGGAGCTTCCTGTACTTGAAACACGGAGCACGGGATTTCGAGTGTTTCCCTTCCTCGCCCGTATTGTGGTGCCGAAGGCATGGCAACCGGAAGAACGAGAGATTGCTGAAGTGTTGGAAGTCAATCTCCATGATCTTGCAAAACCAGAGTCCTATGGAGAATTTATGGAGCAGCTCCCTGGTTGGTCCAAAGCTGAACCGGCACCCTACTACCGCATCGGGCGCTACCGTTTATGGGGAGTGAGCTATCGGATTTTAAAACCGATTCTACCACCTATATTGGAGGGAAGTTGGGAAATTTAAATGGCGGAATTATCGGAATATTTGATTTATTTTGTTGTCGAGAGTTTTGGCGTCAAACGGTTTCACGACATAGTTGCTGACTTTTGCTTTGATGGCTTCCATTATGTTGTCCTGTTTTCCTTCTGCCGTGAGCATCAATACCGGAAGTTTACTGAGTTTTGCATCACTTCGAATTTTTTTCAACAACTCCATCCCTGTCATTTTAGGCATCATCCAATCTGTGATTAAAAAATCAAACTCACCCTTCGTCAGCATTTGATAGGCTTCTTCGCCGTTTTCCGCGTAATCAATGTTTTTGAATTCCAGTGCTCTCAGTATGCTTTTTATTGAAACCCTCATCGTCTCTTGATCATCTACGACAAGAATCTTCATGGCTTTATTTGCAGGCATAATTTTTTTAATTTTTCCTGAAGAATAATAAGTTAAATGAGACTTTTTTAATCAAGCGAAACTCGCAAGCGCTTCTTCCTCAGTCGAATGAATGCTGATTACTGTATCAATAAAACTCATGCTGAAGTATTCGCAGAGACTATCACTTAAATGACAAAATGCCAGTTTGACTTGCCAGGACTGAAAATCCTTAAATAGTTGCATGAGCATCCCGATTCCAATAGAATCAATATAGTTCATTTCTTTGAAATTGATAATCACTCCACGTAACTCGATTTCTTTTCTCATTTCATCGGCAATGGCGATGATCTGTTCAATGGACTTCTGATTTACCTCTCCTTCAAGGTTAATCAGACAAATATTATTTTCAAGGCGGGATTGGACTAGCGACATTGACTCTCCTTTGATCTTTTAGAAGGTTCGTTTTGAAGAAATGAGAAAGATCTTTGAATTTCCTCTTGCTTAGCATTTTCTCAGTGCCTTTTCCACTGATTACTCACCAAATTGGTGAGAAAGGTATTTTGGAGTGAATTTTTTTCAGAAGAGCACTGGAAATTAAAAGTGATTGACTGCAGTCTATGGGTTAGCCGGCGTTTCTGAAGGTTTCCATTCCTCCAAATCACGCATCAGGTAGAATGGTCTCATACAATTACTGTAGCTGTCGTAGCTGTAGCTGTAGTGTCCCATTTTTCTCACTTTTTGGCGATTTTCATCAATTTCGAGTTTGCAGTTAAAAAACATAGATTCAGTGTTGGATGAACATCCTCCCAAAATGAGCTGTAATCCACAAAAAACGAGTGCTGCTGTTGGCCTTATTTGTTTCCGCATCTCTGTTTCTCATAAAGTTTTTGTGCATGCAGATGAATTCGGTCGATCAGATACTCGACTTCTTCTTCGTTCGTATTCCACCCCATACTGAGTCTCAGACAGGATTTCGCTTTTGATTTTTCCAAGCCCATTGCCAACAATACGTGACTGGCTTCCAGGGCTCCGGAGGAGCAGGCGGAACCTGTCGAGACCGCGACATGATCGAGGTCGAGTCGAATCAGCAGGCTTTCTGCGCTTATTCCCGAAAGGCCAAAATTGATTGTATTCGGAAGACAGGGAGCATGTTCCCCGATGAGAAAAAATCCGTCAATTGACTTGAGTTCCTCGATGATTCTGTTTTTAAAAGAAAGGAGGCGAGAAGATGTGGATTCTTGATTAATATTGATCCAGTCAAGCGCCTCGGCAAACCCGCACGCGAGCATGACATTTTCAGTTCCTGCACGGCGAATCCGTTCTTGTTTCCCTCCAGAGATCAATTCGTTAAAAGGGACTCCTTCTTTGAGAAAAAGCAGTCCGATTCCTCGTGGTCCTCCGAATTTGTGGGCACTCACCGTGGCATAACTCACGTTCCATTTCATCCAGTGCATGGGAATCTTTCCCAATCCCTGGACACAATCGACATGCAGGGGGATCTTGTGTTCGTCTGCAATGGAAGCCAGACTTTCAATCGGTTGAATAACGCCTGTTTCATTGTTTGCCATCATGATGGAAATCAAACTCGTTTCCGGGCGGATAGCAGCAGACAAACTTTCCGGTCTCACTCTTCCTGATCGATCCACGGGCAAATAGCTGATATTGATCGGGGAACATTGTTCCAAAATTCGACAGGTTTCCAATACTGATGGATGCTCAATCTGAGAAGTAATGATATGCTGCGGTCCTGATCGGAACAGGAGCTGCCTGAGAACCGCGTTGTTTCCTTCACTGCCTCCACTGGTAAATATCAGTTCCTGAGCCTGGATTCCGATGGACCGGGCTATTCGTATGCGAGATTCTTCGAGAATATCTTTGGCATTTCTTCCGATTCTGTGGGGACTGGAAGGATTCCCAAAATGTTTTTGAGAGGCTTTAATCATCCTCTCTGAGAGCCCTGGCAGTAGCGCTGCAGTAGCGTTGTAGTCAAAATACGCTATTTTCTCAGATGAAAACATCTTTGCAATTCCTTATCTTTCATTGAACTTGAAACGATCAGATCTGCGTCAGATAAGATAATCTTCCCAATTTTCTGGATCAACATTTTGCTCGGGAATCACTTTATCCTGCACGGAAATCCCAGTATGGTGAATACTTTTCGGATCTCCGGAGACCAAAGGGTGCCACCATTCCAAATCTTTTCCTTCGGCCAGAAGACGATAGGCACAGGTTACTGGCAGCCATTGAAATTTCTCAATATTTTCCAGAGTGACTACCGTACAGGTGGGAACCAAATCATATCGGGACTGGTAAGACTGGCAACGGCAACGAGTGATGTCCAGTAAACGACAGGCAATTTTTGTATAGTGCACTTCTCCCGAGGTCTCATCTTCCAGTTTATGCACACAACAACGGCCGCACCCGTCACAAAGCGATTCCCATTCTTCGTGATCCATTTCAGCCAGTGCTTTTGTTTTCCAAAACGAAGTTTTTCCTGGAAGGCGAGCCATTTGAAAGCAGAAATTGAGCGTCAGAGTACCGTGATCAGGAGGGAATAGGAGACTTCAGCTTCATCTTGATTCTGCACAATTAAATAGTAGGAAGTCGATGGCGATAAAGTTGCGGTGCAGGTCTCGTTACCCGTGATGCTGCCGGTGCAGGTAGTAATTGCGTTATTGAATCCAGAGTCACTATACAATTGCCAGTCAAGATTTGCGGAAGCAGGACTGACGTTTTGTACACTTATGGAATGGGCACCGGCTGTTCCTGCCTCAAATGTAAAAAAGTTGAATCCGCTGTTGCTTCCATTTCCTGCACTGGTTTGTTCACAGGCAGAACCCACTGTAACTGTGACAGGAGATTGAGAAGCGTTTCCCGAACACGAAACAGTCGCGGTAGTGTCTGAGGAATCGTCTTCTTCGCTCCCACCACCCCCGCAGGAGCTCAAACCGAATATAAAAATTATCAGCAACCCGCAAAAAACAAATCTTTGGTTTTTTAGTCTCTCCAGCATCATTTTCTCCGTTTTTAATTCATTCAATTTGCATCGTCTTTAAAATCGGCGCTCCAGTGTGTCCCATCACAAAAGGGTTTGTTTTTGGATTGACCGCAGCGGCACAAAGCATAATGTTCTCCTGAAGGGAATTCTGCTTCGGGAATCTCTTCAAGCTCCACCCCGCCCTTGACGAAATAAGGTCCATTTTTGGAAATTTGAATCACAGGGTTTTGATCCGGACCCTGGGGTTCTGCATCTTCTATTGTACAACGGAGTGCACCCGATGGACATTGGTTGACTATTTCAATAATTTTTTCGACTTCCGCACCATCTGGATCAATCCACGGCTCTTCTTTCATGCGGAATACAGAGGGCAGTTGATCGGTGCAGATCCCGGCATGCGCGCATATACTCCGGTTGTCATGGAGTGTCAATTGTTTCCCCATATAAGATTTTTTGCTGCTCTTGGCTTCTTGGCTTGTTTTTTCTCCGCTAAAACCGATTTTTCTATGTGTTCCATCACAAAAGGGTTTGTTTTCGGAATGACCGCATCGACACAATGCAAATGCCGATTTTGTCGGGATATTTTCTCCTTTTGAATTTTGCAGGGAATCTAAAAATTTTACGAGCAGGGGACCATTCGGTTTGCAGGAGATGCGAGCTTTTTCGTTTTCTGTAGACATTGAAGTTCCTTATTTGTGCGAAAAGCAGAGTTTTCTAGAATCAATTGATTTTAATTTTCGAGAAGATCCAGGGCATCCTTTTCCGTATCGGCAAAGGTAAGAACCTCGAAGAGTCCCATATTTTTCAAACTTTCCAAAACATCATTCGGTGCATGGCAAAGGATGAATTTTCCTTGCCGGGCATCACTTTGCTTAAATCCCATAATCATCATTGCAATAGCGAGGGAACTCAACAGGGAGACCAGCTTCAAATTGATGATCATGTTTTTTTGTCCACGTGAGGTCAGCACCTTACGGAGTTGGTCTATTTCTGCATAGGTAGCCAGGTCACCATCCACAGTGATAATCAACGTGTCTCCGCTGATAACTTTTTCTTCAAGATTCATGATTCCAATCGTTAAAAGAGTGAGTAAGAAATGATTTTTCAACAGAAGTATTGATAGCTCAATCCCAAAAAACTTTCCATCGAAATATCCCATTTTCACTGGACTAATTTCCCCGGAGGGCTGCCAGCCCAAGAAGTGGATACTGCAATTTATTTCATCCTCAATGATGATAGGCATGCAACTTGGATATCACTCATTGTCCTTCTAAGACCTGCATGACAAATCATAAAGAAGCTGAAGATTTCTGATCTATGCCAAAATTTAGCTTACAAACCGCACTGGATGTTCGCGAGCGCATCGAAAAACTCAAACAAAAAGAATTTGCCGAACAGCTTCAAATTGCACAGGAAATTAAGAGCCGGATTGATGCCTGTGATTCAGAACTGCAGCAGAGCAGACATGAAGTGAATCAAATGAAAAATCGAGGATTTACAATTGGGCATCTTCAGTTTCATGATCAGTTTAAAAAAAGAATTGCACAGCAAACCGAAGTATTGGAACAGCAGCTTGTGGAGCAAAACGAACTGCTTGAAGTCAATCAAAAAAATCTGCTCAAGGCAACCCAGGATCGAAGAGCCCTTGAAATTCTCAAAGAAAAAGAACTGACACGTGCTCGTGAAAAGCAGGAGCGAACAGAAAGAACCGAAATGGATGAAATTGCCCAGAACTTTTTGTTAAGTCAAAAATGAGAGTGAAACATTTTCCCACTTTTTTTACAATAATTCATACTTTTGTTGTCGAGAGGTTTATTTATGATATTGAAATTATTGATTAAATTGCTTAAATCAAACTTTCTCCTGATGCTATGCGGCATGTTACTTGCTAACTTTGCATATGCAGCGGCAATCCCCTTGCCTTCATTTGTTGAGAATTTTTGTAAAAATCAAGGTCTCAATATTTGTGCAGGGGAACAGAAACCGGATACGCAGAAAGAACAGAAGGCCAAAGAGCAACCGCTGACTGAAAATGAAAAACTGGTACTGAAAAGGCTTCGCGAAAAGAATCAGCTCCTGATCGCAAAAGAAAAGGCGTTAAATCGCAGAGAAGGGCAATTGAAGACCTTGGAGGGGGATCTTCAAGGGCAGATCGCCCGTTTGGAAAAGCTGCAGCAGGAAATCGAAAAAGATATCGACACAAAGAAAAAGCAAGATAGCGATCAACTGCTGTTGACGGTCAAATTTTATGAAAAAATGGAGCCCGCCAAGGCAGCTAAATCGATCGAACAGTTGAATACAAAAATTGCAGTCCAGATTTTACTGAATATTAAAGACAAACAGGCCTCTGCTGTTTTAGCAGAAATGGCTCCCGAAAAATCAGCACGTTTGGTTGAAGAAATTGCACGTAAAAAATAACACCGACCCATCTCGGTATCACTTTAGGAATGGAGAATTACTATGATCATCAATCCATCCGCCCCAATGAACATCCAGGGAATTGAAGAACTGCAAGGCTCAGAAGGTTCTGCGGCTAAACTTCCCTTTGGCCAGGGAGCGTCATTTGAAAATACTTTGAGTACAATGGAGGGAGAGGGAAAATTTGAAGTCCCCCTTCTACTGATGTCCGATGATAAAATCAGCCAGGATGAATTGGAAAAGGGGGAAAACGCCGCAGGGAATGGTGAAATTCTTCTGGCGTCGCTCCCGGCAGTTTCTGGGGAACTCAAGCTTCAGTCAGAAGAAGCAACCCTCAAAACGGCACCGGTCAATCTGACCACGGATCAGACAAAAACCCAACTTTTGCCATTGGAAGACAATGTGGCACAGTTGAAAGAACAGGTAGCCAATATGGGACAAACACCATCGGCTCATGCAAAAGAACTGTCTTCTGTTATGCCTGAGAATCTTTCCGAAGCTGAGAACTTTGAGGTTCCATCAATTTCAAATGTGAAATCGGTGTTGCATCCGGTTCAATCCAATAATACAGAAGGAATTGCCTCAATCGAGGGAGAGCATGCGGAGCAAATTCCAGTCTCTGCTGATCCTCGAATTCAAACCAAGAATGTATCTGCAAACACATTTGAACGCAGCGAAGTTTCGATTGATGAACAATTGGATCAAGCCAGTGTTCGATTGGACTTGGAAAAAAACAGCTTAAACGATCCCAAAACGAAAGGTGCAGCCGCAATCTCAACTGGCACATTGATATACAATGATGAAGTTCAGCCGGAAGAGAGCACCGCAAAGCGTCAGTTGATGCAGCAGTTTCGCACCATCACAGCAGAAGAAAGTCTCCAGTCGAAAGGACCACAGGCATTGGGGAACTTTACCGATAACATCAATTTTGATCAGGCTGTGAACCCGACAGGAAATGCCAACGATTTTACCGTCAAAAATTCTTCTTCCAAAAGACCCATTCCTAGAAATACTCCTGAACTTTCCGAAGTTTTTGTGAAAACTGATCAGGAAGAGATCGTACAAGATTTAGATTCCTTACCCGAAGGAGACACAGGTTTTGATCAGGTGTTGAAGGAACTCGGCGACCGAACTGAAACTTCTGCATCCAAAGAAAACAATCGTCCGATCCTCGCAGAAAGCACCTCTTCTCGCAGTTTTTCAAAAGATGTGAATACCAATCTGGATCAGATTATGAGCAAGGTCAATTTCAAAGACAATGGCATCAAAGAAATGACTTTGCAATTGACCCCCAGGGAACTTGGCGAAGTGACGATGAAATTTCATCAGGAAGAAAACACCATGGCAGTTCACATGATTGTCGGCAGTATGGAAGCCAAGCAGATGCTTGAAGCGAGTCTTCCGGAACTCCGCGCCCGTTTTCTTGAACAGGACAACGGATCATTTGACCAGATGCAATTTTCTGTGGATGTTGAGCAGCAGTCCTTTTCAAGATCAGACCAGGCACCGGAGCAAGGGGGCTTTGAAGACGATTACATTGGAAACAGGCAAAAAGAGGTGGTAGAGGCAAAAGTCCCGGTTTCTCAACAATACAAAAAGGCAGGATTTAATTCGGGATTGAATATTTACGCGTAGGACCAAACAGCTAAGGAGGATGTTGTGACATTAGCAGTGGATCAGGCAGTCAATCAGGCAGGCGCTTCGTTGAGAAATGCCTCCTCCAAGACCCAGGGGACCGGCAACGGGAAACAGCTTGGAAAAGAAGATTTTTTAAACTTGATGATGGTCCAAATGGCCAACCAGGACCCACTCGATCCGATGGATTCTGATCAGATGATGCAGCAGATGGCGGCTCTCGGAACAGTTGAACAGTTGCAGGGAGTTAATGCTCAGCTTGGAAAGGTCGTCAGCACCCAGGAAGGGATTGCACGCGCCAGTGCCTTTTCCTATCTTGATAAGGATGTGGAGATTGGCACCAATACCCTTGATGTTCGAGAAGGCAATGTGCCTCCAGCTTCCTACTCGCTTGAAGGGCCTGCGGACAAAGTTTATGCACATATTATCAATGAAGAAGGTGAGCCGATCCGGGTGATCAAATTAGAAAGCCAGCAAGCCGGAATGCATAGTTTCACCTGGGATGGTACCGACAATGATGGCGATCAAGTTTCCAATGGAATTTACCAGTACAGAGTTGTTGCGACTACTGAAGACGGGGAATCGATCAACGTGAGCCAATTCAAGAAAGGTCGAGTTTCCAGCGTCAGTTTTGAAAACGGACAGGCGATGGGAGTTGTCAATGGAGAGCAAATTCCGTTAACGAAGGTTAAAGGAGTGAATGAAATCTCGGGAAAACGATTCGATGACGCACTGCCTCTCCCAATTAAAAAATCAATACAGCCCAAACAGCCAATATTGCAACCCCTGAAGGCCGGGGTCAAAGCGCCTTAATTTTTTTAATCAGCAATGTCGTTCTGATTCAGTGACAGATGAAACTTCTTCAAGGATGACGGAGCCATCCTGTGCAAACAGGAGCTTGGATGAATGCTAATGAATAGCTTGCAAAGGAGACTAATATGAGTTTGCTCGGATCATTAAATGCCGGTTCCAGTGGTGTTAAAACCATGGGGAAGGCGATGACTGTGATTGGTAGTAATATTGCCAATGTGAACACGGTTGGATACAAAACCAGTCGGGTTTCATTTGAAGATGTGCTCGCATCAAATTTTTCTCAAGGAATTGGACCGACAAAACTCAGCCAGGGGGTTGGTATTGCCAGTGTGAATGCCAATTTTGCCCAAGGGTCATTTGAACAGACCGAAAAGCAGACGGACATGGCAATCAACGGGACCGGATTTTTCACTGTCAAGGATAAGTTTGACAAAGTCTTTTATACCCGCGCCGGCAATTTTTCGTTTGATGCCGATGGAATGCTCACCACAGACCGGGGATTGTATGTCCAGGTAAAAGATATTGATCCTCAGTCTGGTGATGCGGTTGGCTTTCCTCATAAACTGAAGGTTCTGGGAACCGTTGATCCTCCGGTTCGAACAGGCGACGGTGAGTTGGGTTCCGGAATTAAAATCGTAGCCAATCTTGATTCCAATTCTCCTGTCCGGGAAACTCCCTTTGATCCCACAAACGTCAAAGTCACGATGTATAATTTTTCCACATCAATGACTGTTTTTGATGATTTGGGGGATGAACACACCGCAACCGTAGTTTTTCGCCGAAGGCCTGAAGTGCCTCCTCAAACTGATCCGACTACCGGACAGATCATTCCCGGCATCAAGAACCAGTGGGAATGGTACACGGTATTTGATGGTGCTGACATTGGACAAAGGCCAGGGCAGTTGATTGCCCAAGGTGGAGGATTTATGCAGTTTGATGATGACGGGCGGTTGCTCCAGGCTACCGGAGGAACCTTTGTTGCACAACCGGGTGGTGTGGATCCTGTCACGCAACAGCCGCTTCCGGCGGGTCCGCCTATTCTGCAGCCTGCTCCCGTGAACCCGACAACGGGTTTGCCGCAAATCGTGGTGGACTTCGGCGGAGATACACCTCAGGTAATTGGCATCAATTTAGGAATCGGCTCAAATCCTGATGATCCGACAGATGAACGTTCTGGGTTAGAAGGAGTCACGCAATTTGCTTCGGCATCCAAAGTGCTTGATGTTGCAGCGGACGGCCACCCGAGCGGTACACTAGAAGATATAGTCACAGGAACGGATGGAATAATTACAGGGGTTTTTGATAGTGGTCACACCCGACAACTAGGAAAAATGGTCCTGACAAAATTTGATAATCCGGAACAGCTAATCAAAGCGGGAGACAATCTTTTCAATCGTTCTCTCCTTGCCGGGAAAGCAGTGGTTGGTAATCCGGGTGTTGGAGGGTTTGGAACGATTCGTAGTCAGGCTTTGGAACAGTCCAATGTTGATCTTTCTAAAGAATTTGTAAAAATGGTGGAAACGCAGAGGGCATTTCAAGCCAATGCAAAAACAGTAACAGTCTCTGATGAAATGGTGGAAGCCCTGGTTCAGATGAAACGTTAATATGAAACATTGCTCCCCAGCCCTATATTGGGGAGCAAAACACTCCCATTCTCCCCACGCTTTTTTCCTCCTTTCTTACGGCTGTTCAATCACTCGAATCATATCCCCAATGAGCAAATCGCATTCCTTTTGAATTGACCCGCAGAAAACCGACAATTCAAGTAGTCCGTCGCTATTTATAATCGCAAGGTATTTTACATTGGCACCCGCCTGATAGTGGGACAGCAGGGGACAGCGTAGTTCATGCTTTCCAAAAGCGGCCACTTGTACCTTCTTTAGTGGGCCAAGATCTTTTTCCGAGAGATTTGTGATCGCATTTCCAAATCGGTCAAACATAAGAATTTCTCCTTCAAGCCCATTGGCAGTTTTGACCGGAAGAGGGAGTGCCAGCTTTTGATAGTTTTCAACAGCAAGTCCAATTTTAGAAAGCTCCATCCCCGATGCAAGATGGGCGGCCGCCGGAGAGAACAAGGCCAGACCATCAAAACTGGAATGTGATTGCCAATTTTCAGTTTTCGGGAAAATATGAAAAATTTCAGTTGGAGGATTCTTTTCCAGGTGGATTGAAAAAACTCCATTGTCCGGCCCAATTAACCATTGGTTGTCTGCCCGAATCAAAACTGCAGGGCGAAACGACCCGACCCCGGGATCAACCACAACAAGATGGATGCTATCTGGAGGAAAATGCGGTGCAGTGCGGGCTAAACAAAAAGAAGCCTGGAGAATAGATTGAGGGGCAATCTCATGGGTGATATCAATGATGCCCGAATCCGGTGCAATGGAAGAGATGGCGCCCTTCATTGCTCCGACATATCCGTCCTGTGTTCCAAAATCGGTAATGAGCGTGATAATGGCTGTCATGCTCTTCAATACATGTTATTTATTTTGAAATCGACGCATCCGGATGTTCAGCAGCAGTCCGATGCCGAACATCATGGATAGCATTGAAGAACCTCCGTAACTGAAAAAAGGAAGAGGCACCCCAACAACGGGCATCAGACCGAGAACCATTCCAATATTGATCATCACATGCGAGGTGATCACAGAAACAATCCCGACCACCAGGATTGCGCTGGAACGGTCATTGGTTTTTAATACTCCGGAAAGAGCCCAGAGAATTAGAAAAAGAAACAGCATCAAAATTGTCACACCGCCGATGAACCCCCATTCCTCTGAAAAAACAGAAAATATAAAGTCTGTATGATGTGCAGGGAGAAAATTCAATTGCCCCTGAGTTCCCTGTTCAAAACCTTTCCCCCAAATTTGCCCTGAACCGATAGCGATCATTGATTGGATCACCTGATAACCGGCTCCCAGGGGATCCAGGTCGGGGTTGATAAAGGTCAGAATGCGGTTTTTTTGATAGCTTTTTAAAATTGGACCAAAGAGTGAGGGAATTCCGTACCAGGCGACCAATGCCAGAACTGCAGAGATGAAGGCCGTCAGCAGCATGGTCACCTTGCGGATACCGACCAAAAAAATGATAGGAACGAACACGATCATCAGCAGAAGAGCTGTTCCCAGGTCCGGCTGCTTTAAAATGAGCACAAACGGAATCATGACCATCATTGTGGGCCACATCAATTTAAGAAATCCCAAATTTCCAATGAATCGTCTTTCCCGAAAGTGGTGGGCCAAAATTAAAATCAGAGTGTATTTTGCAAATTCTGAAGGCTGTATGAAAAAGGGGCCGACGGCGAGCCATCGTTTAACCGGCGTTCCGGGTCCTCCAACCCCGAATAACAACACGAGTACCAGTAATATTATGACTCCGAAATGAAGAAAATACCCCCATTGGGCCAAGGTTCTGTAGTGAATTAAGGTTGTTGCGAGAGCCACTCCGCTGCCGAGCAAAATCCAGTAAATTTGCCGCACTTTGTAAAACGCCATTTCCGGAGCACCGATTGTCGCGGAATGGATGGCAATTACCCCGATTAAACAGATTAATAGGACAATTCCACATAAGACCCAATCAAAATTAGAGAGTAAGCGCCGATCAAACATTTGCTATTCATTTTATTAAGAAATCATTCGGGAAAAGTGAACCTCACAACGCAACACATTACCAAATAACACGGAAAAAGCCTAAAAAAATTTCCTCTCAGCAGGAATTTTGACCCATTTGATTGTTTCTGGAAACGAGTCTCACCGGACAGCATTTTATTTAGGTGGGATTTTTGATAACGCCTGGCAGGGAATGATTCTTGGAATCTGTCAAAAGGGGTGATGACAGTTTTTAAAAGTGTTTCTTTGCCACAATAAAATTCCTTTTGCCCGATAGACCAAGGAAAAATTTTCCTTAAACCACACTTCTGTCGACTCTTTCAAATGATCGTATTTTGGCCCTGCATCGGGAGTGATTACAAAGTTGACATTGTATTTGTCATAAAAATCTGATTTATAGAGTGCCCCCCATCCCATCAGATCTTCCAAATTGACTGCATCAAAATCAGCATAGTAATAGTTGCGCCACTTGTTGTTGAACAAGCGTCCGACCTGGCTGCACCGTGAATTGATTTCAAAATAGATCTGATCGACTGAATCTTGGGAAATTCGAAATTCCTTTGGGGATACCCCCTGCCCCCAGGCGGGCAGTGCCTTGCGGAAATTCGCGTCCACTTGAGCATGAGTCAGCATCAAAAAGATAAAAACTCCGACAAATCGATTTTTCCATTTTGATTGGGAAAAATGATCAATTTCCATGAAAACAAAGACTGTAAAAATGAGCAGAAAAATATAAGCAAATGCCACATAGCGTTGGTAGATTCCAGGATAGAAATAAAAAGACATGAGTGTCAGGTAGACAAATAGAAATGCAAGGCAGGTAAGAGCAACTTTGCTGCGCCTCTTTCTTTTGATCAAAAGCAGTAAAACAAAGACTGAAACCAAAAACTCCGGGTGGTGTTTCCAGAATCTCAGGTATCCTGACAGGTAATCTATCAATTCAGGTTTTTTTTGAGTATTCTTATTGATCTGAAAGGTATTGAAATTTGTTGTGTCGGCCAATCGTGCCGGTTTTGGGAGGATTTGTTGAAATCCCGGAAAAACTGGGTTGCCTAACCAGATCGTGTTTTTACCAAAAAAAGGCAAGCAAAGCAGAAGAAACAAGAACGGCATCATCCAATGCCAGTATTGTACTTTTTTGTTTTGTACCATGGATAAAACGAGGCTGCTCGGCAGCAGAAAAATCACATAAGGCAAAGCTGTCAATTTCGCAGTAACTGCAAATGAGGAAAATATGACAACGGAAATCATTGAAGCTTTTTGTACAGAAGGACTCGGGCTTAAATACTGGCGCAGCAAAGCGACGGTTGCGGCAGCTGCTGCCAGAATTCCGATCCAATCGGGCTTGAATGCAATGGCATCAGTGGACGCAAAATTCAGCATGGCAGGCCAGGCAGCCAGTCCCACTGCCAAAGCAGGAAGTTTGCGCAATACCCAGGGGATCGTTCCCAAAAACAGAAGCATACTGCCCACAGTAAACAGGAAAGTAACCTGCTGGGAGACTATATGATAACTGAAGTCGTTTAAAAGAAAAGCACGGATAAAAACCCCGAAGGATTCGTATGTCCCCAACAGTAAAAAATGAGTATCAAGATCGAATTGGTTGAAATCAATCCCACGGAAAACATATTTGGCGAAAGGAAGGGTGTTGTGAAGTTGTTCCGTCCCATTGATTGGAAGAACGGTTGCCAGATAACGTGACCCGAAAGCGAATAGGGGAATCCACCAAATCCATTTGTGAGAGCTTTGCTGACGGTAAAACCGGTAGAGCCTGCGAAAGGAAAGACTGAGACGAAGCGGTTCAACATATAATGATGCAGCTGCTACAGAGGAAGTAAAAAAGATTTTATAAATTATTGGTGTATTGATGACGAGTACCGTTGAAACAATAGCGGTATTGCCGAATACTGCCAGTCCCAAAAGGCCTGAAATGGACCAGTCCATTCCAGGGAAAGTCGGCTTTAAAAATCTTTTTTTAATCAGAAACTGACGGATCATTTCTCCCACATAAACGATACTCCAGACAAAACTCAGTCCGGCTATCATGGTAGAGAAATAATAGAGACGATTCCATTGGTTTTGCAGTATATGACCAGAAAAAGTGTCAAAAAACCAAAGAATTACGAGGCTCAAAAACACAAATGCGTGTTTTTTTAGATGAAGGAGCAATTTTGGAATATGGAAAGATTTTAAATCAGAAAACGATTGAAAAGAAACATTAAATTGATGAAAAACTATCGACAAGCTTGCAGGCGGAGTCAATGGATGTTTCAAAAGTAGCAACAGCAGCGTCTAATTCGGAAATAGAAGAAGTGGTATCCGAAGAAGAACCGGAAAACGCAGAATTGAATTGTGAAATCACATTGGTCAAATCGGTGAGCAAAGTCAATATTGCTTTTCCTGCAGGGTCGGAGCTTGTTTTTGTATTAGAAAAACTGCGGCAGACACTTGGCAAATTGCCATAAAGCTGAATTGTACTGCTGCTGGTTCCCAGGATCAATTGAGTTGCAGCACTCAAACCGATGGATTCAATCATCAATGCCAAATTCTGTTCATTTGCCCAGATTCGGCCGTCCAGTTTTTTCATAATGTTGTCAACTGAAGAGGTACTGTCTGCAAAAGTATAGGTCGAGACGGCAACACTGCTTGAGGGAATGGAACTGTCTCCGGTGATCAGAATTTTTCCGCCGGAAGCAAGCAGATCCGTGCTAAAGCTTGCAGAAGTGATGTCGAGAGAAGTCGCCATGCCGACATCCAGCAATAAAAGCAGTTCCAAATTTGTGGCGTAGAGTGTTCCAAAAGTCTGCAGGACCAATTCTTCGGTCGTTTGATTGGTCACACCATCATAAAGATCAATCACACTCTCCAAATAAACTTTTGCGGTTTCAATGGCATTTTCACGATCGGCCTCGTCAGGATAAACATCGGTTGTCAAATTCAATGTATTGAGTGCTGTCACAAAACTGACGTTTTCGGTTCCCAATAAAGCTGTGATGGTCACATCGGTAATCGCAGTAGTCGATTTTGAAGAAGAATTGAGCAGATTGATGACATCAAACCCTGCTTTTCCCATATAAGAAGTGGCACGGTCTTTTCTTGCACTGCATTTCTCAAGCGCCGTGTCGTAATCTCGATCATTGAGGGCACTTTCGCAGCCGGAAGTTGATGCGTCTTCTTTAACCAGATCGCTACATCCCCAGATCACAAAAAACATGGCGATCAAGATTCCAAATTTGAAAATGTGGCGGAAATTAAAACATTCCATAGCGTTTTACATGACCTGTATGAATGACTGGGATTTATTTCTTATGATATTTTGATGAATCTTCCGGTTCAATTGATATGAAAAGGAATACATTTCTTGGGCCATTTTTGAAAAATGAGGAAAGATTTCATGAGCTTGGCTTAAGCATGAGTCCTTTTGGGGTCAGTTTTCTCTCGTCCAGTCATCTGAAAAGAACAGCCTTCTTAATGAACGTCCTTTGGGCTTTGAATCCATTCAAGTGCAGATCGCAAAGATTTAAATTGAACAGACAACGGGAATTCCTCTCACGATTTTCAATCGGGAGTCAATGACGAGATTAGCTATAAATATGCGCACTTCTAAAAATTTATTCCATTTGAAATTTGTGAATCAGGAAGTCATCATATTCGTCGGCCAAAATCGCAATACAGGCAATCATCCATTCCAATTCTTCAGGATCCAGTCCTTCAACAGGTCGCACAAAACTCAAAATGAGTTGTTGATTGCGAATGCCAAAAGATGCTCCCTTGAGCTTAAAACTGCCATTCAATTGCAGGATGTATTTATTCAAGGTAGGAGAATCTTTATCCAGGTGGAGTATGTTTGCTGCGACAATCAGTTCCGCATCTTCGTCCAGGGAGGTTAAGAAAACCTGCACTTTAACAGAACCATTCACGATCCACCATTCTGTTTCATTGACAAAAGCCTTTTCTGCTTCGCCGCAATTTTCTAAAAAGTCTGTGATAAGCTCACTATATTGATTAGACATATCTTCCTTTCAATTTGTGTGAATACCTGAAAGAGAATTTGAAATAAGATTTTCAAATTTTCTTTAACGTACCGACGGTTGAGATGCAATAAAAGAATCAAGGTCTTTTAGAAATTTTTGATTCAATTGTGTCAATGCCCGATTGAGAGCCACCACAACGTCATAAGGTCGGTCTGATTTTGCAAGTTCCTTCTCATGATACACAGTGTACCAATCGTGTGTTTTTGATTGTGCATACCTTATTCCAATAAACATCCTGATGCTGCCATAGGGTCGGTTATTTTCCAGAGTTTGCCCAAATTCCTGAACTTCCATTTCAATATGATAGGCATCTTTTCCACTGCGGCTCGCTGCAATTTCCGCCAGCTTGCTGAAGGCAAGGGATTTTAAAAAATAATGATTCAGCATATCCTGGGGAGGTGAAACCCATTTGGCATAATTGTAAAAGCGCACCTCTGAAGGTCGAATCTTGACAGCGAAATTTGTGGTGTTGAAGGGGGAAACGCTATCAACTTTTTTAAGCAGCAACGAAACAGGGTGCTTGCTCGAATTGCTTTTTCCTGTTTCCAGAGCAGAGGGTGTCTCTAGAAAAAAGTACTGAGTGGGAGAGGGAACCTCACTTGTACATGCTACCAATAGCGAAAGCAAAAATATCAGCATTGAACCCATGCTGAGTGATTTGATCTTTTCTGCAGACTTCACAATTGCTCCGATTTGAGGTTAATCATTAGTTTCTTATCATGTAAGAGATAATATGCTTCAAGCATTTGGTCAAGAAGATCATTCGGACTTTGCAGAGAAAATTGAACTTTTTGGCCGTTTCTGCAATTTTTCATTATTCCGGGCAAAATGTCATGACATATTATATCGAAAATCAAACTTGTTTTGCAGAATTGAATTGTCTTGAATGAAATTCAGAACTTCTGCAGAAGACCCTCTTAAAAACCGTGCAAGAGATTCCCCATTTTCATGAGTATTTAATAGACAATAATGAACGTTTCAGGTATATTGACGGGATTATAATTTTAAAAATAAATATCTATTTTCTGCAGATAGATATTTGATATTTCTTAACATTCTTTGATTCTTAGCGGTTAATCAGTAAGGTTTTCGATGATTACTCTTACACAGGCAGCGGCAAAAGAAGTTAAAAAAATTATGGATGAGCAAAATCTTCCGGAAGAAGTCAGCATTCGGGTTGGCGTTAAAGGAGGAGGATGTTCTGGATTTACCTACACGTTTGAGTTTGACTCGAAAAAACGTAAATTTGACCTCGAATTTGAATCGCAAGGTCTGAAAGTTCTGGTAGATAAAAAAAGTCACCTTTATGTGAATGGAACAGAAATCGATTGGAGTTACGGTCTGATGGATAGAGGACTGAGGTTCAATAATCCCAGTGCCAAGAGTTCCTGTGGCTGCAAAACTTCTTTCATGTTTGAACCTCCGGAAGGCCCGGCTGCAATGCCTGCTCCCTGGAAATAATTTTTTTCTTTACACATCAAAAAATTAAATATGAATTCACCTTCCTGGTCCGGTCAATCCATTGAAGAGCAAGTCAAAGCAAGTATCCAATCCTCCCTTCCAGGTGCGCAGGTAGAGGTTTCCAGCAATGGGAATCATTTTGATATTGTCGTGATTTCAGAACTCTTTGAGGGCAAAGGATTACTTGATAAACAGCGCATGGTATACACTGCAATCACTCCATTCATGTCAGGACCTAATGCTCCTATTCATGCAGTTGATCGATTAAAAACACTCACTCCTGAAAGATCATAAAAAAATTCCGCAAACACTTATCGTTTCCGCTCGTATTGTACCTGATTGGAAAATTCCATCATTGCTCAGCTGGAAGTTATTAATCTTGTAAAAAATTTTAGGAGAATTATGAAAATTGAAGGCAAACTGATCACATTTCCAAAAACACTGGATGTGAAATATTCCGGTAAACTGACGGAGGAAACAGATTCTCAAATTACGATCGAAGGAGAAGACGACGATTCCTATCTAAAAATTTATTCAACGTTTCGCGGGATTGCCAAACTGCTCCTTTTTGAAAACGGAAAATGGGTTGATGCAGAAAGTGGTTCATCCAATTTTGATTTTTCTTCATTAGGAATGGGGAATCTTCCAGATTTCGGAAATCCTGGCGATCTCGGGCTCGATCAATTGAATGATCTTGAAACTGCCGATTCAGGTTCGGTTCAGGACGATGTTGTTGATGCAGAGTATGTTGACATAGAGAAAGAATCAGCCAAGCCTGCAAAAGAATCAGAAACTGAGAAAGAAAAAAAGTCTCCCAAAAAGAGCACAAGTTCAAAAAAAACGAAAAATGCCTCTGCAAAGAAGGCAGAAAGCAAAAAGAAAACCCCGAACAAAAAGAAAGAGAAAGCCATGATTGTAGCAAATGATACTTTACCCACAATGATTATTGAAACCGAAAAAGGAAACATCGAACTGGAACTTTATGAAGATGATGCTCCAAATACAGTTGCCAACTTTATCTCCTTAATAGAAAAAGGATTTTATGACGGACTTAATTTTCATCGAGTGATCGGTGATTTTATGATTCAGGGAGGATGTCCGGAAGGATCGGGCATGGGAGGTCCCGGCTACAAGTTTGACGATGAATTTTCTGATCGGAAACACGACGATGCGGGGATTCTCTCCATGGCCAATTCAGGTCCTCGCACCAATGGGAGCCAGTTTTTTATAACACATGGCCCAACTCCACACCTGGATGGAAAACATACTGTTTTCGGAAAAGTTTCAAATGGGCTGGAAGTTGTCAATTCGATTAAGCAGGGAGATGTGATCAATAAAATGGCTGTGCAGCAAAAACGTGACCATGCTTATGAGGTGAAAAAACTCTAGTAATTCTCCTCAAGGACTTGATTGCGGCCTCAATTTTAAGTGCAAGGACGCTGATTTCCCCACCTGATATTTGCTATCCCGGGTTTGGTAGGAACAATACTCAACCCGTTTCACCTCAACCTGCAAAGTGACTATGGCTGAAAAAATTATTGAAATCGATATTTCCAGAGAGATGCGTGATTCGTATCTGGAATACGCAATGAGTGTCATCATCGGTCGGGCACTGCCTGATGTGCGGGATGGTTTGAAGCCGGTGCATCGTCGCGCTTTGTTTTCAATGTCAGAACAAGGCAATGACTATAACAAGGCCTATCGGAAATCTGCCCGGGTTGTTGGAGACGTAATCGGAAAATACCACCCCCATGGCGATGCTGCTGCCTATGATACGATTGTTCGCCTCACTCAGGAATTTTCCATGCGATACCCGCTGGTGGATGGACAGGGAAATTTTGGTTCTGTAGATGGGGATTCAGCAGCGGCCATGCGATACACTGAAATACGAATGCAGCGCATCACTCATGAGATGCTGACTGACCTGGATAAAGATACCGTAGATTTTGTGCCAAACTACGATGAATCATTGCAGGAACCCGTTGTTTTACCCACCAAGATTCCAAATTTACTGGTCAATGGCTCCACTGGAATTGCTGTTGGAATGGCGTGCAACATTCCTCCACACAATCTCACAGAAGTGATGAATGCCCTCTTGCACTATATTGATCATCAGGAAAATACCACGCTTGGCGATTTGATGGAACACCTTCACGGCCCGGATTTCCCCACCGGTGGAATTATTATGGGGCGTTCAGGTATTTACAGTGCTTATCAAACGGGAAGGGGCATCATTGTTGTTCGGGCGAAAACTCATTTTGAGAAAGAACCTGGAGGTGCCGATTCGATTATTGTGACAGAACTTCCTTTTATGACGAACAAAGCCAATATGATCGAAAAAATTGCTGCCCTTGTCCGTGAGAAAAAGCTCGAGGGAATCTCGGATTTGCGTGATGAATCGGATCGAAAAGGTATGCGGATTTATATCCAGGTCAAACGACATGAAAACCCGGAAGTGGTATTGAGCAGCCTTTTTAAACACACTGCAATGCAGTCTTCATTTGGCATCATCATGCTTGCGATAGTCGATCAGCAGCCGAAGGTACTTCCGATGATGACGACACTGAGACTGTTTTTGGATCATCGAATATCGGTGGTGACTCGGAGAATTCAGTATGATTTGAAACAGGCAGAAGCCAAAGCTCATATCCTGGAGGGATTGACAATTGCGCTTGCCAACCTGGATGCAGTCATCGAATTGATTCGAAGGGCAGAAAACGGAGCTGCGGCCAAGGTGGAGCTTGTAGAAAAATACGAACTTTCTGAAAAACAGGCTCAAGCCATTTTGGATATGAGGCTGCAGCGTTTGACCGGCCTGGAGCAGGATAAAATTCGTACCGATTTTGAAAACTTGCTCAAACAGATTGAAGAATACAAGAAAATTCTTGCCGACGAAAAACTCATTTTAGGTATCATTCGTGAAGAGTGTGTTGAAATCAGAGACAAATATGGAGATGTCCGACGTACCGAGATTTCTGAAGAGGACAGTTCAATTTCTATTGAAGAATTGATCACTCGAGAAGACATGGCTGTGACTATTTCCCGCAGCGGCTATATCAAACGATGTTCTGTTAGCGAATACCGACTTCAGCGCCGTGGCGGTAAAGGGCGAATCGGGATGAGCATGAAAGATGAAGATTTTGTCGAAAAAATGTTTGTCGCTTCCACCCATGATCATCTGCTGATTTTTACGACATTTGGCCAGGTATTTTCGATGAAAGTCTATCAGCTGCCTCAGGCTGGTCCTGCCAGTAAAGGTAAAGCAATGATCAATTTGCTTCCCTTAAGGCCGGATGAAAGAGTGTGCGCCTATCTGAATGTTCCCGAGTTTTCAGAGGATAAATATGTTTTAATGTGCACTGCAAATGGAATTTGCAAAAAGACCAATCTGCACGCATTTCGTAAAGTCCGAGTCAATGGAATTCGCGCAATAACACTTGACGAAAACGACACCGTATTCTCTGTTCAGTTAACCGACGGAGACCAACAGATTTTCTTTGCAACGCAGCAGGGAATGAGTTTACGTTTTCATGAAAAACAAATTCGCGCGATGGGACGGGAGGCCCGCGGGGTGATAGGGATTCGCATGAAAGAGGACGATCGTGTTGTTACGATGGAAGTTCTGCAGGGCACGGGGGCAATTCTGACGGTTACTGAAAACGGCTATGGCAAAAAAACTCTCACCGACGATTACCCCCTTTCCAAAAATCGAGGCAATCAGGGAGTCCGCGCTATAAAAACATCAGAACGGAATGGATTGGTTGTCGGAGCATTGGAAATTGGCGACAACTTCCAGGTCCTGCTGGTCACAAAACTTGGGCAAATGATTAGAATTAAAACGGATCAAATTCCTGTCATTGGTCGAATCACTCAGGGCGTGCGCCTTTTTACTTTGGATCCTGAAGAAAAAGTCATCGACATCGCACGTTTTGTTGAAGAGGAAGCTGAAGTTGAAGAAGGAACAGATTCTTTGAATGACACAGCAGTATCCTCTTCTGAGGATCAAAAGGATCTCAATACAGACTCTCCTCCTGAGGATGACGAGGGGAGTGAGACTTTGCCGGAAGATTAGCATTATACGAGGAGACCGTATCTTTGCTCTCCTCGTTGCCTTTTAATTGGTCTTTTTATTTTGCGATTTTATACTTTGGGGTTTTTTGTGGTTTGTTTACCCAAGTCTGGCCGTGTATTTTCTTTTCCATTTTTTTTCGCCAATCACAGGCCAGTTTAAATGCTTTTGCATCCCCATGTTTGTTGACTGAAAACATCCGGCATTTGTGCACACCAAATTCAGGGCTCCAGGAGACTGAAAAATACTCACTGTAAGTCCCGTTCCGATTCTTTTTTCTTGTTCTGCATACTCCGATTACTCCCGTTTTATTGCGCTTGTCCCGACGTACAATTCGTCGTGCCGGATAGGTTTTGCCGATTTCCTGGATTAAATCGTCACGAAACGAAATTGCATTCGATAACGCGACTTCCCTTCCTCCACATTTTAGATCACTGAATAATTTAGAGTAAGTGATTGTTTGATTATATACTCTTACAAACCAGCCATGCGTATCATTAGAATCAATCCGGCTGATTCCTTTTTGTTTCGGTTCCTGATCGGTCTTAATCTCCTTTAGCATTTTTTTTGCGGATCGATTCGATGCTCGACGCCCTGCACTGTTCTTTTTTTGTGCCACGTTCCTTTTTTTAATCAGCATGTCTCCTCCACTTCAGTTTTTTTTGATCCTGCTCATTAGCAGAAATTCGAGAGAGCTAATTTTACCACGAGATTTTATTTGTGTAAATCGGATAAAGTACAATAGTCAGGAAAATCAATCCTTTGCTTTTTAGCAGTTGAGCAGGCTTGTTTTTCGAGACAAAATAATCAAGCTTTATATGAATTTATTGACAGCTCTTTGGACGAAAAATCCTTTTTATTTAGATAAATATTTATTAATAATATCAAATGTTTAAAATTAAAATTATGATTTTTTTGTTGATCTTTTTTTAGGATTTTAATCAAGGGTTTGCGGCTAATATCCTAATTTTTATACCGATCTTTTTGATTGCTTTCCTATTCATGATCTCTTATTGTGTTGTCATCTCAATAAGGCATTTGGAGTACCCATCAAAGAAATTTATTCGTGCAGAAAATCTCTTAATTTCTTCCTGATTTTTTTTAATGTATACAATACTCAATGGTTAGGTGCGTCCAAAATTCGGGAGGTATCGGCACAGAAAATTATTTGTTTTTAAAAATTTGAATCATGTCAGAGCCGGATTTTATGTGACATAAGATTCTCCACATGGACGTGGAATTTTTTACAGGAGAAACGGACTTTTCCTATCAAATTGAGACTATTCAATCCAAATGGAATTTGGGTTTAGGAATGAAGATGGATCTACACGATAGGTGGTTATTATTTAAGGAGCAGATCAAAAAAGAGTTAAAGCCCGATGAGTACGAAGGCTGGCTCGATCATCTGGAGCTAGTCGAGGTATCGGCCAAAAATATAATCATTGCCGGAATCACACATCCTTTGTTTCGTGATGATATTGTCGGCAATTACGATGAATTGTTTCGACAACTTTTTAATAAATACTTTCCGGAATGTGCTTCGTTTCGCAAAAAAAAGATTAAGTATTGTGTCGGTGCTTATCATCGTGATTCTCAAAATCCTGTACAAACAGAATTTTCTTTCGAGGAGTCTCCAGAGACATTCTCGGAAAATGATTCACCAGACCACTCTTCTTCTAATTTTCGAAAAAAGACAGCACAGTCCCATGATTCTTCTGGAAAAATAATTTCCTTCCAATCAGAAAGCTTTTCTGAAAATTCTCTCCTCTTTGATTCGAGACAAAGTCTGGATGCATTGGTTGTCGGCAATCACAACCGCCTTGCATACGAGGCTGCCTGTAGAATTATTCATGAACCGGGTTCATTGTACAGCCCTTTCTTCATCTATGGTGAATACGGATTGGGAAAAACTCATTTGTTGGAGGCCATCGGCCAGGCGTTTCAAAAGCTGAACCCTGACTTTCATGTGATTTGTATTACAGCAGAATCCTTTTTAAACGAATTCGTCACTCACATACAGCAACGGAAAATGAATGGATTTCGGCAGCGTTTCCGTCAGGCGGATGTGCTTTTGGTGGACGATATTCAATCTCTTTCGGGGACTAAAGGCTGCCAGGAGGAAATGCGCCATACCATTGAAGCTTTGCAGAAAAGTAAAAAACAGATTGTAGTAACCAGCAATCAGTTGGCAAGGAATATTCAGGATTTGAGTCCGGCTTTGTGTTCTCAGCTGGAATCGGGATTGATGGTTGATGTCAAGCTTCCTGACTTTGAAACCCGAATGTCAATCTTACAAAGTATTGCTAAACGAGATCATTTGATCTTACCTCCCGAAATTTGTCATTTTATCGGACAGCATATCTTCTCTAATGTCCGCAAAATGGAGGGTGCTGTGATTCGGCTTGGTGCTCATGCATCACTTCTTCGCCAAAAAATCACCTTGGATTTTGCTCAATCGACCCTTGCCGATCTTTTAGAGACCCCGCCTCATTCTAAAGAATCATCTTACGATTTTGTTCCCGCCAGTCAAATTGAAAGAATTTTTCAAAAAATCTGCTCGATGTCCCAGGTTTCTCGATCTGATCTTAAATCAACAGGCAGGTCATACAGAATTGCACGTGCACGTCAAATGAGCATCTATCTCCTGAAAGAGCTGACAGATATGTCTCTCAAGGAAATAGGGACTCTTTTTGGCAATAGAACACATTCGGCAATCCACAATTCAATAAAGCAAATTAAGCAGAAAATGGGAGAAGATGAAGTTCTTCGCCAACAGATTTTGCTGTTAAAAGAAGAACTCACACAAGAAAACGAAAAATCTCCAATAGAAATTCCTCCTCGTCTTTCCGAAATCAAAACGCTGCCATGAGCCTGGTGAACGATTTCCGATGGTATACCCTGGCAAGCTGGATTGTGTTTTGTACTGCGGCAGGATGCAGCAGCGAATTGTCCCGAAATTCCGACAAGCAAGTACACCCCTACAGATCATATTCTCTTCAAGTCCAAAAAAAGATTGATCAAACATGCCGACGATTGAATATCACCCAATTTGTCGTCCAGAATCGAAAACTTCTTCTCAAAAAAAGAAATTCCGGTGAGATAGTTTCCTTGCAGCATTATAATCCTGTAGTGCCTGATGGACACTATTCCTGTACTCAAAATTACAAAACAGCAGACGAATTAGAATAGCCAGCATTACATTCCAGAAGAATCCCCTCCTTCATAAAATTCCGTATTATTTTTAAAAAAATAAGCTCAAGTTTCTCAAAGAATTGCCGATTTCATAGTTGAGGCTAAATGTTAAAGTTTCTTTTGTGCAAATTTTTCTGGTTCTTTCCAATCTATCAGTGGAAATCCTATGCGAGCATTGAGAATGATGACGCTGTTCTTCCTCATTTTAATTACAGTGTCTGGGTGCCGTCAAATTCCGGACTATTATACCAATCCGTATGATGACCCTCGCTCCCAGGTCGAATATCGGCAATGGACGATGGAAGACGAAGAGAAGAAGGATCGGGCTGAACAAAACAAAAGATATTCCGGCAGCTGGATCCAGCCTTATGAAGAACGTGAACCAATATTCAGCGGATACATGGAAGAAGTCAAAATGGTCAACCAACGCCTGCAGAGACGGCGGTCCAAAGAAGAGTCTGCACAATTGAAAGGTTTCCAAGAATCGGTTGGGGCGTTTTCTGCATCACAAAGAAGAGTAGCCGGCAAGAATCAGAATACCCGGAACAAACAATCCAAACAGCTTACTGAGCAAGAGAAAACGGATAAAGAACGTTATGATGAATACATGGAGCGTTTGGATCTTCAGCGCAGGCTGTTGCTGCTAAAAAAAAGGAGACGAAGGAAATAGCAGAGATTGAAAAGACCAATATTCACCAAAAACTTCTTAAGGACTTTATTTGTTCCAGTTCTGTAAAACGGGGACAGAGAAAAATGGTAGATCAGAGACCTCCAAATTGCCTCGTTGTCGATTCCGGATAAAGTTTTTTTAATTGTTCTACCCTGTAGAAATGCATCTCAGGAAAATTAGTATTCTGCCCTTTATTTTTCATTGTTGGAATTGAATATAAACCCGGAAGAAGAACCTGGAAGTCCTCTGAAACTGTGTGTTTTCAATACTATTAACTTGAACAATTGGCATGTTCATGAAACATCTTTTGTTTCAGGAACAGTCTCAAATCTACCTTTTTGACACTATTGAGATCAGAAGATATTATGGATCAGTTATGTTTGGCGCTTCCACATTCACTTGAACGTTTAAAAGCAAGCTCGGTTATAAATGAAGAGCAGCCGCAACTGATGATCCGGACGTTTGCTTCTCCTCTGGAAATTCATGCCAGCGAAAACTACCATCCCCTGATCATCGTATTGCGGGAGTCAGAATATAAGGAATGGATCGAAAAGCAAGCGGACGATCAATATTTAAATTTCGGAATTATACTTTTGGAAGAAGAAAGTTCTGCCCTTGAATTGGAAGGGGAACACCGTGTCCTTGCCTGGATTGACCCGGGGATAACTCAAAAACGTTGGAATTTTGTGCTGCTTGAGTCCATTAAGATATTTGAGCAGACAGGTTATGTCAGGGGCCTGGAAGAAGAAGTGGAGTATCATAAATCTGAAGTTGAGCAGCTTCATGAGATCGGTATTGCTTTATCCGCTGAAAAAAGCCAGGAAAGTCTTTTGGAGCTTATTATTGTCAACTCGATGGAGTTGACCCATGCGGACGGAGGAAGCCTTTATTTGATCGAGGAAGTTCGCGGAATACCGGAAGATCCGAGTGACTATTTTAAAAATAAGCGTCTTCGCTTTGAAATTTCAAAAAATGATTCCCGCCATATTCCGTTTCAATCATTTGTTGTTGAGATCAGCAAAAAATCAATCTATGGCTATGTTGCCCTTACGGGTCAGGCACTCCTGATTGACGATGCCTACTTCATTGACCAAGATCTGGACTACAGTTGGGGGGGGCGCGAATTCGATATTGGAATCCGCTATCGTACCAAATCCATGTTGACGGTCCCCATGTTTGACAACAATGGCACGATCATAGGTGTGGTACAATTGATCAACTGTAAAAAAAATGCGCATGAAAAATTGAAAGAACCTGAATCAATTCTGGAAGAAGTGACTTCTTTTACTGCCCAGCACGCAAAGGCAATCCAGTCAATTGCTTCTCAGGCAGCAGTTGCCATTCAAAATAAACGTTTGGTGGACTCGATTCAGATACTTTTTGATGGTTTGGTCAATGCCAGCGTCAAAGCAATTGAATCCAGAGACCCCACAACATCAGGGCATTCCAGTCGTGTTGCCGCCCTGACCGTCGGATTGGCAGAAGCGATCAATTCCCGGCAGGCCGGGGTTTTTGCCGGAACCTCATTTACGACCGATCAGATTCAGGAAATGCGCTATGCTTCACTCCTCCATGACTTTGGGAAAATCGGAGTGAGGGAAGAGGTGTTGGTCAAATCCAAAAAACTTTACCCTCACGAGCAGCAGGCCGTCGCAGACCGGTTTAAACTCATCAGAAAAACAATAGAAGCAGATACCTCTGCAAGACAGTTGGAATATTTTCAGGAAAAATCCCGGGAAGAAGCATTGTCCTATTTAGAAGATAGCAGCAGGGAACTTGCTGATCGACTGGCGGAAATAGACGATTACATCAAATTTATAATCCGCTGCAATGAACCGACTGTTCTGGCGCAAGGCGGATTTGAAAAACTGCATGAATTTGGAGACCTGCTGGCAATCGATCTCCATGAAGAAAAAATCCCTTTCCTCAGGCCCCATGAGGTGTCATCGTTGTCGGTACCGAAAGGATCGCTCAATGAGCAAGACCGCCTGGAAATTGAATCTCACGTGATTCATACCTATAAATTTCTAAGTGTTATTCCCTGGATAAAAAATTTAAAGGATGTGGCAAAAATCGCTTATGCTCACCATGAAAAAATTGATGGGACGGGTTATCCGCTAAAATTAAAAGGAGATGAAATCCCTCTTCAGTCCAAAATGATGACAATCGCTGATATCTATGACGCATTAACGGCATGGGATCGTCCCTATAAGAAGTCGATTCCCGCGGAACGGGCGTTAAATATTTTGGAATATGAGGCCAAAGATCAACACATTGACAAGGAACTGCTCAATTTATTTATTGAAGCGAAACTGTATATGCTGGTTGCCCGTCCGGAATAAAAGAATATGTACATGAAGAGAAACTGAATTGAATGGAAACAGAGCGATTCATAGAAATAGGAGAAACTCAACGCTGGCGCCTGGACACTCCAATCCAGATATATGTTCGTGACGATAGTCCGCATTTGGCTGGACATTCAAGGGATATTTCCCTCTATGGCATTCAAATCGAGCTTGGAATCGATTTAGCTCTGGATTCTATTGTAAAACTTGAGATTTATTTCCAGCGGAACAATGTTTTGGACTTTATTGCCCAGGAACCGCTGCAGATCAAGGCACAGGTGATCTGGAGAAAGCCAATTACGAGTGCAGGATACGAATCTTGGGAAATTGGGCTTCAGTTCGTCAATATCTCAGAGGAACAGCAAGATATAATTCAAACTGAAGTTGCAGTGGATACCGAAAACAGTGAAGAATAGTCTTCAAAAAAGAAAATTTTCCGAAGACGGTTCTCCCGAATAGAAATGATCCTTCCTTGTCCTCAGACGAATCAATTTCAAAAAATATTTTCCGGCAGATTTTTTTTTCTGTTGTTTGATCTGAGACTTCAAAAAAAATGATACTCTTGTTGCCTCACTCTTTCTTGACATTCTAAATTTGATCGAGGTAAGAAATTTTGGACACAAATGAATTCCCCGCACCTTTTACCAAATCAAAATTGAATGATTGAATTATCTGTAATTCTTCCAACCTATAACGAATGCACCAATCTCTCCATCATCGTGGAAAAACTGCTAGTCTTGTTGGAAGATTATTCTTTTGAAATTATTGTTGTGGACGATAATTCAGAAGATGGAACGTGGCAATTGGCAAAATCCCTTTCAGAACAACATCAAAATATCCATTTGATTCGTCGGATTCACCGCAAAGGACTGACTTCGGCCATCATCGAGGGATTTCTGCTGGGTTCAGGAAAGTATTTAGTCGTAATGGATGCCGATATGCAGCATGACATGCGGCTGATTCCAGAAATGATAAAGGAAATGTCAGAGTATGATCTGGTCATTGGCTCACGTTACCTGCAGCAAAAATCTGTTCCGGGATGGAATCGGTGGCGGCAATGGACCAGCCGCTTGGGAACGGAACTCGCTTCCCGGTTTTTAAAGCAGAAAGTCACGGATCCCTTGAGCGGTTTCTTTATGCTGAAGCATTCTCTAATTCACAAAATTGCACCAAAATTGTATACTGAAGGATTCAAAATTCTTCTGGATATTCTGTTAAAGTCTCCAGATCTTAAAATTAAGGAAATCCCCTTTGAATTTGGAGTTCGGCTTCACGGTGCCAGCAAGTTAAGCACAAAAGTGATTTTCGATTTTATTGATTTGCTCATCTCGCAAACTTTCCTTGCCCGCTTCAGTCTTCAATTTATCCACTACAGCATTATTGGCGTCTCTGGCGTTGCCGTTCACTTTTTAGTCCTATATTTACTCTACATCCAATGGCAGTGGTTCTATCCCTTATCGCTGATGATCGCCATTGAAATTGCATTGATTTCTAATTATATCTGGAACAATCAGTGGACATTTGCCAAGCAGCGTTTTTTAAAAACGGAGTGGTGGACTGGATTTTTGCGTTACAACGCAGCATGTTCTTTGGGAAGTTTCTACAATCTTGCAATCGGCTGGTACCTGGTCAGTCAGGAAGTTTCATGGATTCTGGCCAGCGCGTTCGGTATATGGGTGGGGATCAGTTGGAATTATTTGGCAAACAAGGCATTCACCTGGAAACAGTAAATTTCACTCAGGACCTTCTTCAAAATGCAATTGATGGAGCATCAGCCATTGGTTTCTGAAAGCGATTTCTGGTCACAAATCAACTGGATTCTGACTTGTTTCAACAACATATTTTCTTTGTGATGAGTGTTGGGTACGGTTCTTTCATTAGTAGATGATGATTTTAATAAAATGATGGTATTTTTCGCTGTCTCATGTGTGCTTCGAGGATCAGATGTTTAATAAAAGTAAAAAAAATGCACAAGCTGACACGCCTCAAAAGTCATCTGGAGGGGGAAGTAACGATCATCGGACTGAAGAACGGTTGAATTTCACTGAAGTGATGGATGAATGCGAAAAAGAAGTGGAAGAAATAAAAAAGGAGGTGCTTACCTTCAAGCAGCAAAATTTTTTTCAGCAAATCATCCGTAAGTCCATTTCTTCCACTGATGTTTCGGGAGAATCCCTTTACAAGATTCATCCAACCAAAGTGGCAAAAAAAGTTCTCAATCGGCTACGGGCACGTCCGGCAGATATGCGAACACGACTCGAATTGATCACGCTTGCTAAAAAAAGCGGTCGCAATTTGTCTTATCAAAATCATCGTACCTTCTTCATACAAGCGAACGTCGCATGCAGTCTGGGCGCTATCAGCGCTCCGGCCCTTCAAATTGCGATTTCTTCACAGGAACGTTTTTTTGCTAAATTGGGAGAAAAGTGCCAGGATGAATATAACTGGATCGAAGGCAAACTCAAAGATGTTGATAGCAAAAACGAAAATATACAAAGTCAGCTGCAGCAAATTGGGGAGCACATGCGAGAACTGCAGGTGACTTTGACGATTGTCAAAGCCTTTCAAAAACAAACCCTTCGTGGACTGCAGGGAAAACGGGAAAATCCGGGAACACAGATCGATAAGGAATCGATTTTGAGTTTGGATGAAATTCAAAATTATGTGGTGGACGAGGGAATGGTCGAAGAAGCGCAAAGGGCCGAAGACATGAAAAACATCATGAAAAAAGGTCGAGAAATTGCTTTTATGATTCGTTATACTCCGCTGCTTTATCCTGCGGCCCATCAAATGTTGGAGCTCATCACCAAACTTGAACCTGATAAGCCGCTTCCCTATTTTTTTCAGGCACGTGTTTCAATGACCGCCTTGAACCTCTCGGTCAGTCATTACCAGGGGGAGCAAAAACCGGAACTTGCTAAAAAGGTTCAGGAAAATTTTAAAAACGCATACAGTTATTATAGTACCGCCGTTGGAAAAATAGGCCCCTCTACCAAATCTTCAACTGATTTTACGATCCTTTTGGAATATGGGAGCTTAATCCATTATTACTATAAAATTGCTACCACATTGCTGGGAAGAAAACCGCCAAGAGATTGGCTCAGAAACGTCTTCGAAAAAGCACAGGACGCGTTGCTGACGGCACATGAATCAGGAAAAGCGGATTCTTTACTAAGAGATATTCAAAAGGATATGGCGGCTGAAAACTTTCAAATTACTTGAAAGAAGGTCTGTTTTCTTCAACAATTGCTGTATGAAATTCTGTGAGAATCCTTTGCTGGTTTTTTCGGATCCGATTCATTTTGATGCGTGCCAGTAATGATTCGCGGGGAGGCACTCGGGTCACCTCCTGCTCGATTTCTATTGAGAGACTCCTGGTCCTGGCTGCCTCGGCTTCTTCTCCAAACTGTCGGAGCACTTTGCTCTTTTCATCCAAAGAACGAAAATCATTGCCATTTAAAAACAATGCTTTGGCAAACATGATCAGAGCTTCTTCAGGTTTCCCCGCCTTGCTGAAAGTCACTCCCCTTTGGCGATAAGAATGATAATCCTGCGGTTCAAGATCCAATGCACGCTCAAAACACTTTAAGGCATTCTCATATTCCTTCATTTTTGAGTACGTTACCCCTCTTTGGCGCCAGATCCGATGGTCATGCGGGT
Source organism: SAR324 cluster bacterium (assembly GCA_015231825.1). Taxonomy (GTDB): domain Bacteria; phylum SAR324; class SAR324; order SAR324; family NAC60-12; genus JADGAV01. The sequence goes on along the minus strand of JADGAV010000008.1, from coordinate 81,782 downwards.
GCAATTTCACAGCACGATCAAAAATTGCCTGTGCTTTTTGAAATGAATTCCGCTTGCTGTAGGCTACCCCCAATCCTCTCAGCATAAGCAAGTTTTGAGGAGCCAGTTCGTAGGCTTTGCGATAATGCTCTGTTGCGGCGACAAGATGCTCATCCAAATAGTTCAGTTCTCCATGAAAAAAATAGAAAAAATTCTGTGCATCAATTTCTATCGCGAGTTCAAGACCATCGATGATCTTGATCCTGGCGGCTTCAATCTTTCCTGAAGAATTCAGTTCATCTGCCTGAAGGCTCAGTTTTTTTAAACGGACTAATTCTTTGTTCATTTGGATTTTGTAATCAAACCTTTAAAAAACAGGCCGAAATCATTAGGCCGATAATCCTGAATCAAGCCGAAATACCGATCCCATGGAGCCACCGGTAAACGTTCACGGCTTTGATAATAGAGGGATGTCTGGTCATATTTCCAGTTTTCCTGAAGAAAGGTTTTCAGGGGGGACTCGTCCCCCAATCCTTCCAATACAATCACCCGGGAACCCGAACCGCTCGCATATTTTTCGAAATGTGCAATTATTTCCTCTCCTTTGTTTGCTGCAAGATAACGTTCAAGGAGAAGGGTTGCGTGGAAATCAATCTTGATCCAATTGGTCAAATCCAGAAGCTTCCAATGGACTTCCGGGTCCATTTTATTGGAATCATCCAATACAAATCCGATTCCCAGATCTTCAGCAAGAGTTCTGATGGTTGGCAAGTAATCTTTGGTCACATGTTCGTTCACTTCAAAATAAAACATGTTTTTGCATTCCGGGAACAGTTCGAGTAGCAATTTTAACGCCATCGGGTAGTTCAGATAGTCCGAATCCACATTTTGTGTGAACCTGAGTGTGGCTAAATTGCTATGGGAGATATCGGTTTGCCGTTTCAGCAGTCGTAATGTGATCAAGGCCGCAATCAAAGAAGAAAAGCGGATCAATATTGAAGGAATTCCCAATTCTTTGCATTGCTCCATCATACCGCCGAAACTTCGCCCGTCCCGATCGATGGATAGCATTTCAAATCCTTTGGTCGGCGGAGTCACGTCTTTTGGAGCAAGCACGTCAACCGACTCGGCTTTGACGGAAGTCCATTTTAGATAGTTTTGTGCCCGTTCGCTCAACTGCTTCCACTCCCGTTCCATAAGAGTGCTCAATATTTTTTCTATTATAACGGGAAAACAGGTCAGAGGAATATTAGGAGGAAGCAGCAGGACAGCGGATTCGGCAAGCTTGTTATCATCCAGCAGATCTCCCATTTCGCTGCCTAAATCCAGGGAAGATAAAGATGCCATAAAACTCTCCATATACCAGAACAGCAGATTGAATCTGCGGTCATTTAGGGATTTTCTCGAAGACTCAGATTGGCAAATTTAGTATACTTTCCAATAAACGCCAGTCGTTTCGTTCCGATTTCTCCATTGCGGTGCTTTGCGATGATAATTTCGGCAATACCCTGGTCCTCGGTCTCTTCATTATAAACTTCATCTCTGTAAATAAACATGATGATATCGGCATCTTGTTCGATTGCGCCGGATTCTCTCAAATCTGCCATCATCGGACGTTTATCGGTTCTTCTCTCGAGATCCCGATTCAACTGGGAAAGCGCGATTACCGGAGCGTTGAATTCTTTGGCAATCGCTTTGAGGGTCCGCGAAATTTCTGAAATTTCCTGCTCTCTGGAATATGTGCGAGAAGCTCCCTGCATCAACTGCAGATAATCGATCAGAATGAGCCCAACCTCCCCGTATTTAGTTTGGACCTGTCTGGCGACATTGCGAACATGCATCGCAGTGATCCCTCCCTGATCGTCAATGAACATTGGGGCATCCATAATTTTTGCTGCAGCCAATGAAAGATTATCCCAGTCCACATTGTCCAGACGGCCGGTTTGCAGCTTATGGGAGTTGACCCTTCCTTCGCTGCATAACAATCGCATCGCCAGATGCTCACGGGGCATTTCCAGGCTGAAAACAAGCACCGGAATTTTTACTTGAATAGCTGCAAAAACAGCGATATTCATTGCTAAAGATGTCTTCCCCATCGAGGGACGTGATGCGATGATAATCAAATCGCCATTTTGGAGACCATGAGTCATTTCATCCAATTCGGTGTAACCCGTGGGAATTCCCGTGACATTTTCAGGAGATGCAGACCGTTGTTCTAATTCATCCAGAAATTCATGAAGAATCACTTCAAGCGCTTCGTAACTCTTTCTCGACTCTCCCTGTGCTTCAATTCCGGTTAGTGTTTCTGTTGCCTGTTGGATCAGGGCTTCCACATTTTCAGGAGATTCTTTCCCTTGCTTGGCTATTTCATTGGCCGCAGTGATCAGCTCACGCAATCTTCCTTTTTCACGGACAATTTGCGCGTAATGAACGACATTGTCGACCACCGGAGTGGATTGCCCCAGTTCGACTAAATAGTTCACTCCTCCGGTTTGATCCAAAAGACTTCGATCTTTTAAATAGGTCCCGAGGGTGACTTCATCGACGGGTCCCCCCCGTTCGGACAGTTCGAGGATTGCCTGGTAAATCTTTTGGTGAGCAGGAGAAAAAAAATCGGAAGAAGAGAGGGTTTCTGAGACTTGAGGAAGGACTTCATTTTTGATAATAATTGCCCCCAAAATTGCTTGTTCAGCAATTTTGTCATGAGGCAATAATTCTGTGGGAAAGTCTTGTGAAGCCATAAGAACTCAAAAGAAAGAGCATTCAGGCTAATTCTTTGAATCATCCCAATGCATCGAGGATGCAGAATCAGGAGGCCGTTTCTGTATCTTGGACAGCCTCAGCGGTTTCTTCGGAATCAACGGATTCTTCTGATTCTTCGGTTTCCGCAGATTGTGCCTGATCCTCGGCTACTTCTCCTTCTCCACCGGCAGTAGCTTCTGGTTCGACCAGATCGGCAATGACATTGATGTCAATATCCACCTTAACTTCGGTGTGCAGTTTTACACTTACTTTATGGGTTCCGACTGTTTTGATCGGTTCATAAGGGACTACGTTTCGGCGAGTCACCTCAAATCCCTGGTCCTGGAGAAGGGACGCAATTTCACTATTTGTCACTGAACCGAATAAACGTCCGCCTGGTCCTGACTTTTTTTGAACTTCCCATTTTTTTGAAATTAATTTTGCCGCTTCGCCGTTTGCGCTTTCAATTGCGGCTTGGCGAAGCTTCTCGAAGAACTGCATTCTATGCTGCAATTCTTTAGATTTTTTACTGGAAGCTAATATGGCTTTGCCCTGGGGGATTAAAAAATTTCGAGCATAACCATCTTTTACCTGAACTTGATCACCCAATACCCCTAGATTGGTAACATCTTGTACTAGAATAACTTTCACGATGCGTCTCTTTTTAAGAAATTTTCAGAATGAACAGCCGTTCGCTCCCTCATCTTTGAGAGGAATTTTGAAGATTGCTGTTGATTTTAGGTGTTTGGAGAAAAATAACCTTCTGTGTATGACAGCAGTGCCAGATTTCTCGCTCGTTTCACTTCTCTTCTCAACATTCGCTGATAAGGGGCGGAAACGCCCGATATTCGGCTGGGAATAATTTTTCCCGCACCCGTGATGTAGTCTTTCAGCAGTTCAATATCTTTGTAATTGACAATTTCGATGCCGGCTTCTTTAAAAGGGCAAAATTTGCGTTTACGCGGAATGATTTTTCGTCTCCTGGGTCGATGGGCCATTTTATTTCTCCTCTTCGTTGTTTGGGCTTGCTGATTCCTCGGCAGCCGGCTCTTCTGAAGTTGAAGGTTCCTCAGCTGTTTCCGTTTCTTCAGTAGAATCTGTGGAAGGGGATTCTCCCTTCTCTTCATCATTCGTGGCTGTCGCCGCTACAGCATTCTCCTCAGTTTCTTCTTCTTTCTCCGGCTCCGCCGCTTTTTTGTAGAGCTCCTGGAATCTCTCTGATTCTTCCTGGATGTTCTCTACCCGAATCGTTTGAAATCTTATGATTTCCTCAGTGAAGCGGTACTGCTGAGTGAGTTGCTTTAGCATTTCACCGCCACCGGTAATATACATAAGATGGTAGACTCCATGAGTCTTATTGTTGATCAGATAGGCTAAACGGCGTCGTCCCCATGGGTGGTATTCGTGCACCTCACCACCTTGGGTCGTCACTATATTTTTGATTTTTTCGACGACTTCTGCCGAGGCTTCATCAGACAAATCCGGGTCTGTAATAAAAACGCTTTCGTATCCTTGCATTGAATTGTTTCCTTTCGGGTTAAGCCTGCTTGTTGCAGACAAGGAAAATCACTGCTGCCCACTTCGGTCAGCAGTTGTTTACATTAAAAGAGCTTGCTTCAAAAATGGAATCATCAATAAAACGAATCAGTTGCTCAAGGACTTCATTTTGTATTTTTTCAAACTTTTCTAAATCAGTTTTTCTCCAGTCACTCAAAACATAATTACGGGGAACTGTTCCTTCGGGAGGGCGGCCAATTCCAAGACGAACCCTTTTAAATTCGTTGCTTCCCAAGTGTTCAATCATGGAGCGGATCCCGTTGTGCCCACCATGTCCGCCGCTGATGCGAAAACGCGCTTTTCCTGAAGGGAGATCTAAATCGTCGTATATGACTGCGATTTCTTCGAGAGAAATTTTAAAAAATTTCTGGCAGGCAAATACAGCTTGTCCGCTGTTATTCATGAAGGTTTGGGGTTTCATCAATATGAAGTCTTGACCAGCCCGACTCGATTTCGAAATTTCTGCATGAAATTTTTGTCGAAATGGAGGAGCGGCAAGGTGCCCGGCCAGTAAATCCAGCATTTGAAAACCTGCATTGTGCAGGTTTTTTTCATAAACAGGACCAGGGTTCCCCAATCCGACGACCAGTTTCATTTATTTTCCGCGTCATCCTCGGCTTCGGCCGCATCATCTTCAGCACCGCTTTCGGCTGCTTCGGCCGCATCATCGGCAGCAATCTCTTCTTTGGTCCGTCCAATAATTGTGGCCACGCTGAGCTCTTGTTCTGCATCACATGTAACCGATTCCGGAAATTGTATGTCTTCGATTCGAATCGTTTCATGAAAATCCAGTTCAGAAACATCGACGACAACATACTCCGGTATATTTGAAGGCAAACAGGTCACAGGAACTTCACGCAGAATCAACTGGGCGACACCGCCTTTTTTAACCCCTGGTGAGGTGTCTTCTCCAACAAGATGCAGAGGAACTTTTAAGGAAATTGGTTTTTTTGCATCCAATCTCCGAAAATCCAAGTGAACCAATTCCTGCCGAAACGGATGTTTTTGAATTTCTTGAATCAGAACAGAGTTTTCGGTGCTTTCTCCTTTGTCATCGGTGATCTGCAAAGGAATCAATTGATTGGACCCTTGCAGTCCTGCAATAAAGCGCCGGGTGGTTGATTCGTGCATATCCAACATCACGGACTGTTCGGCACCATAAAGCACAGCTGGGATCCGATTTGCCTGTCGTAATAAACGTGTGGCTTTTTTTCCCTTGGAGTAGCGTACTTTTGCTGTCAATGTATCTACTGACATCCAGAACTCCTCTTTAAATAAGTGAATGTATAAATAAACGCATTTTGTACCTTATTTTTAGGGATTTCGTCAATAGTTATTTCAAATCTAGTTGCATTTATTTTTGATTTCATCTATTACAAATTTAGCTTTCCAAATTTGAGTTGCCGAGGTTCAACATGTATTTAAAGAAAATAGTCAAACAATTCAAGCAGAGTTTCCTCTCTGAGGAACTGAGTCTCCCCGAAGCGAAAATCTTAGCAATGCTGGCCGTGATTTATTCTGATGAGAAAGTGGACATGAGTCGAGAAATGGGCTTATTGGAAGCCCTTTGTGCGTTTGATCATCGTTTGGCAGGATTTGAGCCTTCAAAATATATTCAGCAATTTCGAGAATATGAAAATAACCTGGACGATCTTTTTGAGAAGCTGGCAGAATCAATTCATGCTCGAGATGATAAGATGGATTTGTTGTCTTCCGCATACCTGTTGGCCTCGATCGACGGATATATTTCAAAAGAGGAAACTCAAATATTGCATCGCTTGGGCAATACACTGCGGATGACTTTGGAAGATATTAATACCGTCACTGAGCACTCAGAATATGTAACCAATACTCTGAGGAGCAGTCATCGTGTAGGGGAAGGACATCAGGAGACAAAATCAAATCGGGTTTCCCTTCCGGAAGCAAAGATCCTGGCGATGCTGGCCGTGATAAATTCAGATGAAAAAAAGGAAGTAAATCGTGAGTTGAGTTTACTGGCGGCATTGTGTTCTTTTGACGCCGACCTCGATTTGGAATTAATTCACGTGCGGTTTCAGGAGTTTCAGAACAATCTTGATCATCTTCTGGAAATTTTATCAGATTTGAAAATCGAGAAGACTGCCAGAATTGACCTCCTTTCCTCTGCTTTTCTCCTCGCAGGGATTGATGGAGAAATTTCAAATAAGGAAACTGAAATTCTGGAACGCTTAGCCGGAGTCTTTGATCTCACCCAAGATGATATCCTGACCGCCAAATCCCGTTCTCATTCATTGATTGACACGATGAAGGAGTTACGGGTTTTATCCTGAAGGGCCCCATGTCTGACAATTCTTTCAACCACAAATTAGTCAAAAAATTAATCCATGCCGAAAAAACAGAGGCACTGAAAGGGTTGTTGAAAGAGCTCGATAGTGTTGAAATCGCCAACAGCCTATTGCAGTTAAAACTCAAACACCAGTTGCTGGTGTTGGAGAATCTTTCCAAAGAAGTCGCCTCGGAAGTGCTTGCTCATCTGCAGAACTCGTCCCCGATTCTTGAAGGAATCGTCAGCCAGATGAATTCGGGACGGCTCGGAGAAATAATTGAGGAAATGGATGGTGATGACGCAGCAGATATGGTCTCCATCCTGGAAGAGAGCAAAGCAGAAGAAGTTCTGGAAACCTTGCCGACCAAAGATCGAGAAGAGATCACAAATTTGATGCAGTATCATGAAGAAAGCGCAGGGGGTATCATGAACCCTGTGGTGGTATCTGTCGGCAAAGATCAAACGGTAAAAGAGGCGGTGAATGGAATTCGTGATTTGATTGAAAAAGAAGAATTGGAAACTTTTTATGCTGTTTATGTCGTTGATGAATATCAGCATTTGATTGGAATGGTGACCGTACCGATTCTTTTGTTGGCAGAGCAGGAAAATTTGATTAAAAATTTGATGAATCCAAATGTGGTTGCTGTGGATGTTGACATGGATCAGGAGGCGGTGGCTCGTATTGCTCAAGAATACGATCTTGTCGTGATTCCAGTGATTGACAAGTATTTAAAACTGATAGGGCGTATCACCATCGATGATTTGATGGATGTGCTCCATGAGGAATATCACGAAGATATTGCACATATTGCCGGAACAGGAGGAGAGGAGGTTCTGGAGACATCTGTTTTACGAACCTCAAGGGACCGTTTACCCTGGCTGATTTTGGGACTCGGAGGAGGATTTCTGGCCGCTCTGGCGATGAGTGAATATGAAAGCATGCTCACCGATCTTCCTCAGGTGATGTATTTTATGCCATTAATTGCCGCCTTGGGAGGAAACATTGCGATTCAATCTTCTTCAATCGTTGTCCGGGGCTTGGGGACCGGAGAAATCCGAACGGGCGATTTGCTTCAAAGGCTTTGGAAAGAATTGCGTGTCGGAATGCTGAATGGTCCTGTCTGCGCCTTGATTCTTTTTTTGATGGTTTGGACGATCACAACAGATGTTAAATTGGGGATGATCACCGGAATTGCTTTAATTGCAGTCGTCATGCTGGCCGCCAGTGTGGGTTCAACCATCCCGATCCTGTTGAAGCGCATCAACATCGATCCCGCCATTGCCACTGGTCCGTTCATCACGACGGCCAATGACCTGTTGGGAATATTGATTTATCTTTCTGTGACTTTCAGCATTTTAGGTACTTCCCTGATTTGACCGCTTCGATTCACCTGCCTGCCAGATTTATTTTCTTCGGGGACCCTGGATGAATCAAAAATAACCTTGCCCGGTGTCTATCATTCAATCACTAGAGTGAAAAATAATATTGCAGAAACAGCGTGTGAATTTGAGTTGCATGCAGAGAATTGTCAACGCTCGGACCTGTCAGCAGAGGAGAATAATTCGCCTGGGTAAAGCGATACTGGATAAAAAAATCGGGAGTTATAAAAAAAGAAGCCCCGCCTCCCCAGACCAGAGAATCCTCCCTTCTCAACTCCGTGGAATCTTCCTGTGCCGGTGCAGTTGTTTCCAAGGAATCATTCGGTGCTTTGAGAATAAGCCGGATTTCAGAGGTTTGGACGCCAAGTCCGTAATTCAGGTAGAGGTCTTTGAGCATTTTTATGGAACGCAGGTACCAAAGGTTGTTTTGTATCACTTCCAGGAAATTAAATTGGCGGTCCTTGAATTCCAGGTTTTCTCCCAAATCCAAAATGGTCACGTGCCGTGAGTACTCCCAGACCCGTGCCTCGGTGAAGTGTCCGAGATTAAAAACAACTCCGTTGATGGCGCCGTCGTTGTTGACCGTGGACCGTCCGCTTCGAAAATCCAGGCGCAGCTGCCTGAATCCCACCCCAAAATATACTCCTTGAATTCGCGCAGATGATCCTTCGCTGATAAAATTTGGATCAGGAACCGCAACCACTCCTTGAGCTTCCAGACTTCGTTCCCGCATACTTTTCTGAGAAGAAGCCTCATTTTTTACCGGGATCTCGAGATCCGTGTTCTCTGCATTTGCTAGTCCGGTCAATGCAACGCCGATTCCCAAAAAAACCAGGAATAAAATGCAGTGCTGAACGATCCATTTCATGATTGCAAAAGTTTAAAAGCGGAAGGTTTGTTCAGGGAGGGGGAGGACCTGCCCTAAAGAAATTGTAAGCGCCACCGAGGAATCGATGATTTCCTTTCGCTCACCTCCGCTGGTGACGGTTTGCTCTGCTTGTTCTTTAAAGATCAAACTGACCACGTAGCAAAGCGGATGGTAATTGATAAAAAAGGAATCTTCAATCAGCCGGCGTCGCAAAGCGCTTTCGTCGGAGACATTCAAATTGAGTTTCCCATTGAACCCGAAAGAAAGATCATCTTGTGCTTCAAATACACTGCCGAAGGCGAGAGTGTTGGTTTTTTCGTGAAATACATCATCCGGAGTCCGATAAGACGTTTCATTGTTATGAAACCGAATTTGCGCTTGATTACTGGGGCCGATTTGCACATTGAAAGTGGCTTTGGATTCTACTACTCTGCTGGCCTGGTAGTCGTAACGGAGAAAGAAATCAACTGAAAATTCGGGTCCTGGAGTGAGGTTCCATTCAATATTTAAAGGGAGAAGTGGCTCTCCAGGAGCGGTTTCCTGATCCTCAATTCCCGGGCCCTTGGGATCATAGTTCTTATCTTGACGCAGTAAATTGAATCGTTGAATAATATTCAAACGGGAAAATACCCAACTTTTACTTTCGCGGCTCACCTCCTCACCTGCTCTTGCACGACGATTGCGGACTCCTTTTTGAAGGTAAGATAGGATTAATTTTTCCTGTTCCGGTGTCAGGCGATTTCCCAAAATAATGGTCAATGCAGAAAAAAATTCATTTTCTGAAAAAAATTTCTGATTGATCATTTCTTCCAATTTCTTAATGATTTTGGCGTTCAACTTAGAATTTTTTAAAAGTTGAAGGGAACGGTCGGTCAAGGTGACTTCTCTCCCCAAGAGGTGCTTTTTGGCCAGCAGCAGATTATCGAATCTCAGAATAAGAAGCTGTTTTCCAGGCAGTGAATCTTCTTTATCGAAAAAATCGACGGGATCAGGATTCGGCACCCGAATTGTAGGTAAAACCACCGAACGGGTTTTATCCTGATTGACATCTCCGATGGATTCGAAAAGGAGCCTTGGCGTGATCAAATGTTTAAAACGGCTGAAGATTGTGGATTCGGGTATGATCACTCTAGACAAAGTGGTTTTGACTTCGGCTTCGGCAACGTCAATCCCATGAGAAAACTCCCTGTGTTCGCGTGAATCAAGGGCCAGTTCCCGATCCTGGTAAAAAACCGGGGTACTGGGGTTGTACACCTGATAGGATGACAAACGTCTCCCATAACTCACAGTAGCATTGATTCCTTCAGAAGGTGAAAAACGATAGTACAGACGTGGGGTAAAAATCTCACGCCAGCCAATCACCCCTTCATCCCGGTGAAACCTCGTTGCGACTCCGTTCATTTCCAGTGTCAGAGGGAAACTCCAGGGGGTATCACTATAGTGTCCGGTGATTTCCGGCAGGCGCTGCACGCGGGTTTCAATAAAGTTTTGATTCAAAATCGCAACTTCTTCATAAACCAGTTCGCGGTCAACTAAAAAACTAATGTCTCCCACATCAAATTGTCGGGAAACACTTGTGTTCAGGTGCTGTGCATAGTTGGGATTTGGTTCCCGAACCCGGTCGTATTCGCGTTGAAACTGACTGTCACTGAAGATTTGACCTGAAATTAGAAATCGCGTTCGTTCCCCCAGTGTTTGATTGTGATTGAATTTTAATTTGTATCGGGGAGGATGCAATTGCGATCCTTCAATTTCTTCTTCGAGCAGTCGTCCACTCTCCTGGGCGGGATCACGTTTCTCGCGTTCCTGAATCTGCCAAAAACTAATATTTCCCCGGAGTCCTTCACGAAATGCATATTCGTATTCGAATCCGGCCCCCATTCCTCGATTTCCGATAAAATCGAGGAGAAAGGTTAAATTCTGATCCTCCGTGACTGCCCAAAAATATGGCACTCGGAGTTTAAATCCCAAATCAAATTTGTCTTCAGAACTTTCAAGAGACTGATATTCAGGAGCAAGAAAGCCGGACTGACGCCGGGTTACAGTGGGCCACAGCAGGTAAGGGAAATAAAAGACAGGGATATCTTTGACCAGCAGGGTCGCACCTTCTGTTGAAGAAAAATTGTCTTTTTGATAATCCACCTGCTTCCCGGTAATTTTCCAGACAGGGTCTTCGGGATTGCAGGTTGTGATCGAACATTGTTTTGCAACAAAATGGATTTTATCCAGTTTGGTTGCTTCTTTTGCAGTCAAATAGGCTTTGGTAACGGCATCATAAATCACGACATTGTAAAAAATCCCCTTCTCGGTGATCATGTCGATTTCCAGGCGATCCAGAATCGCAATGATTCGTTTGTCCGCAAAGCGGACAAATCCGGTTGCCGTTAGTTTCTTGTTCTTCAGGTCAATTTCAACTTCACCTGCATCGAGACTAATATCTGACCAGTTCAACGTTGCGTTTTTTAATCGATACAATTGGTTGATCTGATCAAAGTAGGGAGATTGAGCTTCAATCTTTAATTCAGGCAGACCCTGAGCGCTGACTTGAGAAACTCCGGCATTCCACAGGAAGCAGAATCCTATAGCAATCAGAAGAAAAATTGGCACGGGCTGGCTATGATGAACGTTCAAAGGCGATTCAAACCGATCTGCACGACTTTGGAAATTTACGGATCTAAAATGTTTATGGAAAAAATCCGGCATTGCTTTTTGAATTGCGCAGGCAAAAGTCTGCGAAGTCAGTGTTTGTTTATACTTGTGGAATACTGAACCTCAAAAAAAGATCTGTAACCTGAAGAAAAACATACAATTTAAAGCCACGCATAGCAAATTAAAACAGTGACAAAGTTTCCTGACTTTATATAAGTAAGTTCCACACATTCGAACGGAATGAATGAAAAAAAGGACTCAAAGTCGGGAAGAAAATACCCCGCACGAAATGGGATGATATCGCTGGACGGTCTGTTTGTTTGGTGGAGAAAAGGGGAGAGGATGTGATTTCAGGGGACCGCAATCAAGTGTTTCAAAATCTGCATTCGACGATTTACGAAACGATTTTCAGATTGTTTTATTAGAGAAATTCTCTGCGAAACGGATTGTCCACTACTCAGACCAAAGTTTTCGACAATATTGCAAAGTGTCAGAATCAGCGTCTTCAGGAAGGTTGATGACGCCTTCATATTGAATACGCTTCAAGGCAGAGAAAAATGAACGATAGTCATATTCATCGTCAGAACGGGGCGAAATCCGTTTCCCCTCTGTCTGCTGCGGATTTTCCAGGTAAACATGCCTGATCAGTTCCGAATATTCAGGAAACTGTTCCGGCAGCAAATCGATCTCTGACATTTCCCGGAGACTGATCACCGACGAAATATTGTCGTCACGAATTAAAGGCAGGAATTCTTTGATAGCTTTCATTGAATTGAGGTAGTTTGTTCTGCGCGGACCGAGCGGTTCAAGCAATATGGTGATATTATGTTTTCCCGAAAGTTCGCCCAGTACATGAAGGAACTGGAGGACCTGTCCTTTGATTTCACTCGTATCCCCTTCCCAGGGGAGTACTCTTGCACGACCGTTGCTCCACACCAGTTTTTGACAGTTCAGTTCGGAGAGCCGATGGATCGCTTTTTTTAAGTACTCAGTCCAGACATAAAGATTAAAACCTTTTTCTGTCACCATCACGTCTGTGGGCAGAATCGAATTGCAGACTTCAGGAATTAGGTTGAGTTGTAGAAATTGATTTTTCTGCAGAATGAATTGTTCGTCACTGATACTCATCACATAGTCGACAGTCAATTCAACGCCATCAAAACCTTCTGAAGCAGCCGTTGCAATGCCTGCGGGATCATTTGTTGTCTTGCTCCATCGCACGCTCATTTTCAAATCTCCTTCTCTATCGGGTCCCTCACTGCTCTGCTCCCAGATTGACCAACGCTTCCAATGCAAGGAGATAGCTTTTTTTACCAAAACCGCCAATTACTCCCACGCAAACAGGAGCAATTACGGATTGGTGACGAAATTCCTCACGGGTGTGAACGTTTGAAATAAAAACTTCGACGCATGGTATCAGCATGGCTCCTATCGCGCTGCGCAAAGCATAGCTGTAGTGCGCCAGGGCTCCGGCATTGATGACGACTCCTTCAAACTCATTCGGAGCATTTTGCAGGCAATCAATGATCGAACCTTCGGCGTTGAATTGCACGCATTCGACTTCTACCTGCAAATCAGCGGCAGAAAGCTTCAACCCCTGGTGAATATCCTCCAGGGATCCCTGACCATAAATGGATGTCTTGCGTGTCCCCAAGAGGTTCAGGTTGGGGCCTGAAACCACTAAAAATTTTCTTTTTTTCACCCTTTTTCTCCTGGAATGAAGATCCTAAATCAACCATGGGTCGAGCTTTTCTTCCAATAAAGCTCTCAGCGCCAGAATATATCCTTGAGAACCGAATCCGCAGATCTGCCCAATGCAGACAGGTGCAATTACGGATATGTGTCTGAATGATTCTCTTTTGAAGACGTTGGAGATGTGCACCTCAATGACAGACACTTGTGCTGCTGCGATAGCATCGCGCAAGGCAATCGAATAATGGGTATAGGCCCCGGCATTGAGCAAAACTCCTTTGACCCTTCCTCGGCACTTATGGATAAATGTAACCAGCTCTCCTTCAGAATTTGATTGGAAGCATTCGATGCTCACTCCAAGCTTGTCTGCTTCGACTTTGACTTCAGAATTTACGTCATCCAAAGTTTTGCCGCCGTAGATACCAATTTCACGTTTGCCCAACATATTTAAATTGGGGCCGTGGACGACTGCGATTAGGTCTGTCACTTCGAAGAACCTCCTGCAAAGTTTCTATCATTGCTGAGAAACATTTGTGAACTGCGCATTCAGCAATTCCCAAATCTGAAAAGAATAAAGTTATCCTATCGAATGTCATCCAATAGGTCGAGGGGAAATTGCATGGCGGTTTTATGGTCCCGAATAATTACTGGTTAACAGCTGATGTCCCAGAATCGGATCTTTTTAAGCAAAAACCACCTCGCGCCCATTATTCGAATTATGTTTCTGAATTGATCAATCCGCTTCCGTGTCTATGTTGCGACATGAGAAATCCTGCTTTCTGGAGAATAAATGTCCAGGATATTCCAGTGCCCGGTTGTGGGGGTTGGATTGTTGATCATCGCAACGTCAATGACAGTTGGTTTACCACTGGCAATAGCTGCCTTCAGGATCGGTAGCAGTTCGCCAGCATTTGGAATTCTCACCCCTTCCGCTCCATAACCTCTTGCGATTTCCGCATAGTTTGGACCGAGTCCTTGCTCGCCGGGTTCACCGGGAAAAACGGTGCCGTATGTGAGCCCAAAATGAGCCTTCTGCAACCCGGCAATGGTACCGAAGGCATTGTTGTTCATCACCAGCCAGATGATTCCCAGTTTCTGCTCAACGGCAGTGGCGAGCATCGCTGGATTCTGTCCAAATCCGCCATCCCCCACCAATGAGAGCACGACCCGTTCCGGAGCTGCTAATTTAGCGCCAATGGCGCCTGGAGGTCCAAAGCCCATGGTAGCAAAACCTCCGGGGGTGAGAATGCTGCCTGGTGTGAGAATATCAAATTGCTGTCCGACGCCGTTCTTGTTCCACCCCACATCGGTTGTGATGATTGCGTCGTCCGGCAGAGCTTCACGGACGTCTGCCAAAATGCGTTCCGGCATCATCGGGAAGGCCTCGCTGGTGGCCATTGCTGCGTTTTTTCTACGAAAATCAGCACGAAAATCAGAAATTTTCTTTTTCAATTCCGGACGTTCAAAGCCCTTTGGATAGATTTCTTTTGCCACTCGAGTCAGAATTTGAAGCGCAGATTTGGCGTCAGCCACCACACCGATTTCTGTGGGATAGTTTCTTCCGATTTCAGAAGCTTCGATGTCGATGTGGATCAATTTGCTGCCCGGGATGTTGAACGTATAGCCTGGATACCAGGAGGAACAGTCTGCTTCTTTGAAACGCGTACCGACGGCAAAAATAGTATCAGCATTCAGGCACGTCCGGTTGACCAGCTCCGTACCCCAGAAACCCGTCATTCCCAAAACCAGGGGATGGCTGTCAGACAACGCTCCCTTACCCATCAGGCTGTGAGCAACCGGAATCTGCATGTGATCGACGAAGGACTCCAATTCATGAGATGCTTTTGCCAGCAGAATTCCACCACCTGCATAGAGAACCGGATGATTTGAAATTCCGAGGGCGCTTACAATCCGTCGGGCAGTTTCGTCATCGATGGAAGGCGGCACCAGGCTGTGAGTGTTCCCGACAAGTCGATCGAAGCTGTCACTTTCTATTTGCGCTGAAAAGATATCCATCGGCACATTGACCAATACGGGACCTGGCTGGCCGCTCTCTGCCAGTTGAAATGCTTTTTCGAGAATTTCTGCCGCCAGATCAGCCCGGTCTACCCGCCAGGATCGCTTTACAAAAGGGCGATATATTTCGTACTGCGATGCATCTGCATGCAGATTCACTTCCTGGTGCGGATGCTTCCCGTAATAGTGAGTGGGGATATCTCCTGCAATCACCACCATCGGAATGCAGTCCAGTGCTGCATTCGCCACTCCGGTAGCACAGTTGGTCAGGCCGGGGCTGAGGTGAGACAGGAGCACTGAAGCATGTCCCGTGACCCGGGCGTAAGCGTCGGCGGCATGGGCGGCAATCTGCTCGTGCCGGACGGTGATGAAGTCGATCGGGCTCGAATCCAATGCCGACAGCACTGCTATATTGGTGTGGCCGCAAAGGCCGAATATGTGCCTGATTTCTCTTCTTTCCAGATAATCAACAAGGTGTTCTGCAACGGTCTTTTTGATGCCCATGATTTTCCCCTTTTTCAGCTCAAGCCACCTCAATGTTGTAGAATTCTCCAAAGAGTTCTTCTTCAGAAGGTCGATCTTCAGCAATGGGCCGGCTGACCCAGGTGTAATTCATATAGTGCTTCAAGGAAACATTTTCATTGGTGATATTCCCACCCCAAATTCCGCAGCCAAGGCTGGAGGTCATCGGCATTCCGTTGGTATAGGATCCCGCATTGGCCTTCGATTGGGCCTGGCGAACCATCATTCGACTGACAGGAGCCACCTTGGCCAGGGCATCAATATTTTCATCGTTGTGGGAGTAGATACCGCAGGAATGGCCTTTTCCGCCTGTTTCATAGATGCCGCGCACCATTTCAAGCGCTTCATCGAAAGTTTCAAAGTGATACAACGCCATCAGTGTCGTCAATTTCTCTGTTGAAAAATTATGTTCCGGCCCGATCTGCCCCTGGTTCTCGACCATCAGGAATTTACGATCTTCCGGAATGGTGAATCCTGCAATTTTCGCAATTTGCTGAGGTCGGCAGGCAATCGTTGAGAAGGTACGCATGCCTCGCTCATCCCACATCGCTTTTTCCAGCATAGCTTTTTCATCATTGTTGCAAAGATATCCGCCCTCAGAGATGAGTGCAGAAAGCATCGGATCATAGATAGATTTCTGGATGATGATGTTGCCGTCCGCAGAACAGCCGGACCCGAAATCGGATGTTTTCGACATGCGGGTGTTTTGGGCCGCGATGTCGATATCTGCCGTTTCGTCAATTACTATTGATGAGTTCCCTGCACCCACTCCATAGGCAGGGCGTCCGGAGCTGTATGCCGCCTTGACCATCGGTTTCCCGCCAGTGGCCAAGGTCAAGTCGCAAATTTCCATCAGATGCTGGGTGAGCGGAATGGAGGGTTCCGTGATCACTTGAAAAATATCCTCTGGAGCTCCCACTGCTTTGCAGGCAGATCTCATCACCATCACGGTTTCAGTGGTGGTTTTGCGGGTCCTTGGGTGAGGGGAAAATATGGCTGCATCCCGCGCCTTTGCGACGTATATCCCTGTGACAGGAGGAGTCAGCGCAGGATTGGTCATCGGGATGAGCGACGCGATAACACCGGCTGGTTTGGCGTATTTGACAATCCCTTTTTCTGGGAGCTCTTCCACAATGCCGACACTTTTTTGGCGAAGGGCATCCCGCAGGACACCATGGATTTTAAAGCGCTTCCCGGGTCGGCCTTCGCGGTCGCCAATACTACTTTCATCCACACCCATCTGTGCCAGTCTGGTGAAGGTTTTCTCGTTTGAACAATACCAGCCGATCGACTGGCAAAGACGATCCAGTTCTTTCTGACTATAGCTCTCGATTTCCGCCATTGCGATGCGGGCGCGGTTGACCATTTCGGAGATCATTGCCTTGTCATTTTCAGTTAGTGTGTGAGCCATAGTGCTCCTTTTTGTTTTGATTGTTCATCAAAGCCCGATTCGGCAGGGGGATTCGTCTGCTTTTTGTCATTCCAAAAGATCGTTTTGCTGCTTGAAGGCAATGACGGGCATGCTCTTCGTAGCCAAGTTCAGCAACCCGGCTTCGGTTCGGTGTTTCGATTGAATAATTGACGGGTGGGAGGGATTCGATGATGGCTTCAAAATCAATACACCCTTCTCCCGGATAGAGTCTTGCTTCCCGGGCAATCTGGATCATACCCGCTCGAGTATCCGGGACACCGGGTAGAACATCAGAAATATGAATGAAATCGAACCATTTTGAGGGCAGGCTTGCCAGTTCAGTCAGTTTGACACGAGACATGTGCATGTAAAGGGTATCTATCAGGATGCCCCCATTGTGGCAATTGGCTGCCCGCACGATACCGGCAGCTTCCTGCAGATTTTCCAGCCGTGAAAAGGAGGGAAACTCTAGCATTACAGAAAGACCAAAGTGATCAGCCATGTCGCAGATTTGAGCGTAGGTTTCGACGAGAAAACTGTGGTCATCCCGCCGTGAAGTCCAGGCGCTTGCAATTAGATGACGGGCACCAAGCTCTGCGCCAAACTCCATGGCCGCTTCAAAGGATTTTAATTCAAATTGATCAGTTATGCGGGCCAGTTCAATTTCATGGACATCGATGCCGGTTAATTTCAAAGCGTTACGCGTTGCGCGCTTCATTTCTTTGTCAAGTGGGGAAAAAGGACATTCCCCGGCGGTACCAATCGGAATCAGGCGTGGGCTGATGGCATCATACCCCGTCCGCGAAGCGATATAGACCAATTCTGGAATTGGACAATCCAATAAGGTCAGATGCGAAAGGGAATATTTTGGAGAAAACTCATTGCCAACTTCGAAAGCACTGCTTTGCATTCTGAATTCCTTCATAAGGTCAATGCAAATCAATCATTTAAATTCGATAATATCATATATTATAAATAATACCATAAAATAAATTTTGCTTAAAAATCGATTTCCGAGTGTCTCCACACCGCAAGCCGAAATCAATCGTAACGAAGAGTTTTTATCCCTGCAATTGATCAAAAATCTTGCTTTGAATAAATGCTTGCGAATTGGTGGTATTCTTTGGAATTTTATTTAGGTCTGCATTCATGCAGCCGGAACGGTATTCAGGAAGGAGTTTTCCCAAAAGAAGCATTGTGGTTGAGAAGAAGCAATAAAGAAAAACAGCTGCAATCTAAAGTTGCTTAATGGATGCAGCGTTCTTCGCCTGGAAAACTTTGTTAGCTCTCTTTGCGTTCATATTTGGGAAGGAATCTGGGTGGCATGGGGCCTTTGTTCCGGCCTCCCTGTTGCATCTGCTCCCAGCCATGGGCCAGAACGCCGACTGCGCGAGAGAGACAGAAAAGCCCGCGAGAAAGTGGAGGTGGAAATCCCAGTTCGCAGAAAATGACTGCAGTCGCTCCATCAATATTCATTGCGATGGGGCGGTCTCCTCGTTGACGGCCGAGTTCTTTCTGAACGGACTCTCCGATATCGGCAAATGACCCGCTGACCGTACCAGCTGCAGCCGCTTCGCGAACCAGTTCCATCAAACGGGGAGCTCTTGGATCCACTGGTTTATGAAAGCGGTGGCCAAATCCTGAAACGATTTTACCATAGTTGGCTCGCCAGTGATCCAGGCCCTGACACACAGCGTTGTCAAGTGATGCCCCTTCACTAATCAGGTCGGCGATACCATAAAAGAGCAGGGCACATTGCTCACCCGCTCCCCCATGGACGTCCCCCAGCATGTTGACCGCGGTCGCCATCACATTATTGAGGCCCAATCCGCAAGTCGCTGCCATTCGCGCGGCAGCGATAGAAGGCGCTTGTGGTCCATGATCTACACCGGCTACCAGCGCGCATTCCAAAAGCTTGGCTTCCGCTTCGGAAGGCAGTTTCCCCTGCACCATCATCCAGATCATCTGGGGAAACGATACGTTCCCTATCAGTTCTTCAATCGGATGACCGCGGAAAGCAATTTTACCCGGCTCCATGTCAATGATCGAGGTGCGCCACCACTGGCGGATTTCTTGGCTGTCTTGGCTTTCAGGCATATAAACTTGCTCCTTTCTTGCCGTTTGTTGTAAGCAAATGAGCAAAAGACGATGAATTTCAATAGCGGCTTATTGAATTCACGGGGTTTTTACAAATTTCGGATACTGATGAAGTTCTGAGTGATGGAATTTAGTAACTTCTCACAGCTCTTAAAAACCATTGAACACAAATATTATCATACAAAATTTCAAATATCATATTTTAGTTTATTTTTTAAAACGTTTATTCAATGCCGGTGCTGGCTTTCGCTCAAGTGATGGCATTTGTGGCAGGTTTGCGACTTCTCAAGCAGAAAAATGTCCCGAGTCAAATCAATAGTGCGATGATGGTCAAAAATCTTCTTTCCGGGACTCAATTATCAATTCGGTTCGAAAATGATCTGGATCAGTAGAAACAAAATAGCAAAATGGACCGATAAAAGACGACTTGGATTCCTCAAAATTCGATGACTAGCGTTAAAAAAAATCTGATTCATGTTGCAGGAAACGCCGTGATGGATATACGCGTGCGTGATGTCCACCAAAGCGGCCGGCAGCAGGTTGAAGCCTGGGACCGCGGCAGCGTTCATTTTTTAAAACACCCTTTGGAACCGTCGCTCGGTGGAACAGCAGCAACCGCATATCTTCTCGGATGTCTCGGTGAAAACGTCCTGCTGAACACATTGGTGGGCAACGATACCTTTGGCGCGCTGCTCAAAACCTGGTTTGACGATGCGGGGGTCTGTTTATTGGGCCCTTTTGTGGAAAGCACGGCCACCAATGTCCTTTTGGCGGAACCGGATGGCACTCCACACTGGCATTATTTTACCGGAAAGAATGTTGAATGGGAACGCTCGCTGTCCATATCAGATGCCTCATGGTTTTATACTTCAGGATTCGGGCAGGCATCGGAGACTGATCTCAAGGAAATGAATAATCTGTTTGTCAAGTTCAGTTCTCAAGGTTCGAAAGTGGCATTTGATCCGGGACCCTGGTTATTTGCCAATGTATCGCAGGAGCAGATGCAGGATTCCTGGCGATCTGTGGATTGTTTGGTCGGAACCGAATCAGAATTATCCCTTTGGTATGGGTGTGATTCCGTCACGGAACTTATCCAGCACCTTCTGCAATTAGGACCATCGCAAGTGGTGGTCAAAAGGGGTTCTGAAGGTGCCGCTTTTGGTGAAATTGGGGCTGAAGTGCAAATGCTTCCGACTGAACGAATTGATAATGCTAATGCAGTGGGTGCCGGAGATGCTTTCAATGCAGCGCTGCTGCATTCTCTCAATCAGGGGGTATCATTATTTGATTCGGTCAAAACAGCAATTCAGCTCGCCACAAATACTTTGAGGCGAGGGAAAGGGATCCTTGGTGCTGAATTGATTGAGAAAGGTCATTTCCGGGAAGCATAGTTCTGAAAAACTGGATTCCGAAAAATTAGGCAAATCTTTTTGAGAGAATCAAAGTGGTCTGATGATTCCATTCAATGCTTGTCGAGTGCGCGGGAGAAAAAAAAATTTATCCTTTGTAGCCGAACACCCGCGGCAGCCATAGCACGATTTCCGGAATCAGGGTTATTGCCAGCAGTGCAAGGATCAACACGAAAAGAAAAGGAAGGACTTCGGTGATCATTTCTTTCATTGGAGCACCGGTCGTTGCGTTGATGACAAACAGCAAGATTCCGTAAGGAGGCGTGATCAATCCAACCATTGTGTTCACGACTACAACGACTCCGAAATGGACGAGGTCGATCCCCAGTTCTCCACAGGCAGGCAAAAACAAAGGAACAATCACCAGAAGAATGGTGGTGGCGTCCAATATGCAGCCGAGCAAGAGGAGCAGCAGATTAACCATCAGAAAAAATGCAGTCCTTGACATTTCCATTTCTGCAAGGACGGCTGCCATCGAATTAGGGATGTTTTCTCCTGCTACGATGTAGTTGAAAATAAGCGCTCCCCCGATTACCAGTCCAACGGCTGCAGATGATCGGGCACTGTTGGAGAAAATTTCATAAGTGCCGCGCAGTGAAATGGCCCGATAAAAAATAGCGGCCAGCAAAAAAGCATAGGTAGCCGCCACCGCAGCCGCTTCAGTGGGTGTCGTTGCTCCGCCATAAATGCCAAAAAGTAAAATGACCGGCATCATCAGTGCAGGGAATGCATTGATCGTGATTCGCGGCAGTTCGCTAAGCGGAGTGGGGGCTTCAAGAACGAAATTTCGCTTCTTGGAAATCCTGGCCACCATGAACATCAGCACCAGTCCCATCAGCAATCCTGGTGTAATTCCTCCTAAAAATAAATATCCTACAGAAGTATCGGAAACGAGGGCATACATCACCATCGGAATAGAGGGAGGAATGACCGGCCCTATCGTGGCAGAGGCCGCTGTTATTGCGGCTGCGAATCCTAATGGATATCGGCCGTCCTTGGTCATCATCTGAATAATGATTTTGCCGATTCCTGCCGCATCCGCTATGGCTGATCCGGACATGCCGGAAAAAATCAGACTGGCAACCACGTTGACGTGTCCCAGGCCGCCCCGAAAACGCCCCACCGCAGCGACGCAAAAATTCAGCAACCGGTCACTGATCGTGCCGGCATTCATAATGTTGGCTGCGATGATAAAAAGTGGCACCGCCAGCAGGATAAAACTGGTGAAGAGACCCTGAAGAATCTGTTCAGAGACTAAGGCGAGATCCTGGCCGATCATTCCGAGATAGGTTATCGCCGCGACAATCATTGCCAGGGCAATGGGAGCGCCCAGCGCGGACAATCCAAACAAAATTGCCAGGCAGACTAAAAATGCGGGACTCATGGAGTCTTCTCCACGTTTTGTCCGCGCACAATCCCCACAATGCTCCAAAAGTATCGAATGATGATGGCAACGGAAAAGATGAGATAGACGCTGAACACATAGTCAAATCGGACTTTTAAAAGAGAAGTCTTTTCAATGGACATGAAAGTGACGAAATCAAATGTCGCAGGCAGAGAAAAAACCAAAGCTGTTGCAATACAAATCCCTGAAAAAATCATGAATGCTTTTCGGACTCCTGGACGCACATGGTCATAGAGCACAGTGAAGCGGACATGATCTTCTTCTTTGACAGTGAACGCAGAGGACCAGAAGACCAGCCAGAGCCAATTTAACAGGCAGGCCTCGAGCGTCCATCCCAGTGGTTGCCGAATAACGTAACGACTGAAAATCTGCAGGATGAACGATAAAAAAATGGCGATGAGCAAAATCACCGCCACATTATCTGCTCGTTTTTGAAGCCAATTCAAAACGGACATCATGATTGCTTACTTGACCGCATTAATCCGCTCAAGCAGACCTTTTGGCCAGTCTTTGGAAAAATCTGACTCTAAATACATCTTCTGTGCTCTTTCACGGAAAGCAGCGACATTAGGCTCATAGACGTCTAGTCCTTCGCTTTTAAAGAAGGAAACAATTTTCGCTTCGTTGTCAATAATGGTTGCTGTAATTGACGCGGAAGCATCCATTGCCGCCTTTTTGACGGTAGCTTGCTGATCTGAGCTCAGCTTGTCCCAAACCTTTTTTGAGAAAGCAAGAAAATTCATGTCCACCAAATGTCCTGTTAAAACGATCTGGTCAGTCACTTCATAAAATTTCTTGTCCTTGTCGGTCGGTAATGGATTGTCCTGACCATCAATGGCACCGGTCTGCAGGCCTGTGTAAACTTCGGTGAACGCCATCGGGGTGGGATTAGCACCAAGGGCTCTTCCGAGAAACTGCCAGGCGTCGGTTCCCGGCATGCGAAGGTTGATTCCTTGTAAATCTGCCGGTGTATTGATTTTCTTTTTACCACGCAGATTGAGTTGTCGTGTTCCAAAATACATCACTGAGAGCAATTTCACGCCAAGTTTATCCTCGACCAATTTATACATTTCTTCTCCGATGGGACCTTCGAACACCTTGCGCTGGTGCTCCGGGTCACGCATCAAATATCCCGCTGTGAAAATTGACCACTCAGGTATCAGTTTGGCGAGCTCCTGGGCTGAAGTGATTGACATTTCCAGGTTTCCACGGGCAATGGCGACGAGCTCGGTTCCTTGCTTGAACAGTGTGTCATTGTAATGCGGTTCATAAACAGCAAATTCGCTCACTCCATCCGCAAAAACAGTTGCCAGGCCCTGTGAACGAAAATCTGACTCGGTAGCTGGAGTTGACATTCTCAGTTTGATTTTTTCTGCTGCAGAAACGGAAATCCCCAGCGAACAGGTCAGCAATGCTGCGGCAACTGTTGAAAGGAAGATTCGTCGAGTCATTTTAGTAAACATTGTTGTCTCCTCATATAGAAGTTATTTTCAGCTTCAGTTTCGGACGAAGCTCGATTTAACAAAAAGATTCCCATTGAATAGATGGAATCAGTGATTTGGGTTCTTTCGGCTGCAAAGATCCCGGAACGATCAAAATACACTTACATCTTCATTCCCGGGATGCAAGCGTAGTCCTGTTTAATTCCACAAAGCCGTTTTTTGATCAATAAAGATCAGATGAACTCGTTTTACATTACTATCTTAATAAATCAACCTGTTTTTTGTCTGATAAATGTTGCTCAATTCTGACCTGATTGTGAGTTGCAAAGCCTTTTTCTTAGCAATTCTCTCATTTAAGCAGGAAATAACAACTTTCAAACAATTGACAGTAAATAACATCTATTTTAAAAAAAATAAAATATAAATTATAATATCATATATTAAATTTGGACAAACAGCACTTCTGCCACAGAAAAAAAGGGTCAGGACCTGCGATTTAATCGGGCTTCATAAAGATCAACTGGCCAGCTGAATCGTTTCGCCAGATTTTGCAGAATTCTGGATAGCCTCAATAACTTGCAGAGTTTTCAGTCCTTCTTCACCGGATATCAGTGGTTCCTCGACTCTGGATATGACCGCCGCAAAATGGATGATTTGCTTTGTCAAGGGATCCGAGAACGGATACGGAAAAGTTGTTGTGCTGATTGGCTGCCACCAGCTTCGGTCTCCGTTGTTTTCCCATAGGGTGAGATCTGGCAGCGAAAGTGATCCATGGCTGCCTCCCAGAAGATAGCAGCTTTGGGCCGTTGCCGGATAAGCAGGATTTTCTCGTGCGGTCAATTCCCAACTCCAAGGTGCCACAACCATGTCCGATGCGTTTAATGTACCCAGGGCCCCGCTTTTAAATCTGAGAGCCGCGACGGCCACATCTTCGTTTTCGTATCCACGAATCGATGGGGCAGCCTGCGCTTGAACACTGACGATATCGCCGCAGAGATAACGAATCAAATCGATATCATGCACCAGATTCACGGATATCAATCCCGCACCGTGTTCCTTGCGCCAGGGGGCTTCATCAAAAAATTCGTTGGGCTTGAACAGCCAGCAATTGGCATGCACAGTCCGCAGTTGCCCCAGTCTTCCGTCTGCAATCACTTCACGAGCTTTTTGAATCATAGGATTGTGACGCCGATGGTGACCAACCAAAATCGGTACTCCGGCTTTTCGAGCCGCATTCACAAGAACCAATGCTTCGTCTGCCGAACTGGCCAAGGGTTTCTCAACCAGCATCGGGCATTTGGCAGCAACGCATTCCAATCCGTTTTCCAGATGAACCTGGTTTGGTGTTGACAGGATGATGCCATCGGGAACCTGCGACTCAAACAGTTCAGAAAGAGACTTGTACCAGGGAATACCCCTCTCTTCGGCATGGAGTCTGGCCATCTCGTTTGGATCGACAATCGCAGTTAACTCAACATTGCTGCAGTGAGCAATGGAAACAATATGCCGCTTTCCTATCAGTCCGGCTCCTGCAATTGCTAATTGTATAGGAGTTCTCATGGTTTGATCCTCTGTTTTTGAGAGATTTGCGAACGGAGCGTATTCTTTGAAAAATTTCTTTGCTGCGATATTCGCTTTCCCAAGGGATTTTTTAGTAATATATGATATTAATAATGATTTTACGAGATTATTTACTAAATACTATATTTTTCGCATCTTGAAAAAATTTTAACAAAATGATAATCAGCGTTCACAAATTGAAACTTACGATTTTAGTCTCTCTATCATTTTCTTTTGGGCGTTCCCTGGGCCTTATTCCATAAACAAGCCGAGGCCTACGCTGCGAATCAAATGAATCGCCGATTTACAACAGAATAATATTTCGTGTCTGCAGGCCTGTCGGGACTGCTTTTCAAGATGCGGGCTTCTTTATATGGAAAAATGAAAAAATCACTCAACACTGTAGCTTCCAGCACCTACGAATCATTGAAACACGATATCATCTTTGGAATCCTGGTTCCGGGGATGAAATTGAAGCTGAGTCCCCTCAAACGTCAATACTCTGCCAGCGTATCAACCCTCCGGGAAACACTCAACAGGCTCGCCAGTGAAGGCTTCGTTTCGGCAGAGGAACAGCGCGGGTTCTTCGTCGCAGCAGTGTCCAGAGACGATCTGGTTGAGATTGCCAATTTGCGCATTTTACTGGAGAGTCATGCTTTGAAGGCTTCCATTGAAAATGGGGATGCGGAATGGGAGGGGAATATAGTGGCTGCCCATCACAAGCTCAAGTTAGCGGAAGAACGCATGCTTTCCGGAGATCAGTCACAAAAGGAAACATGGAAGCGATACGACTGGGAATTCCATCAAGCGATGATCCAGGCTTGCAACTCGAGGAATTTGCTTTCCCTCCATGCAACAATTTTTGACAAGTATCTCAGGTATCAAATGCAGGTCTTAACTTTTCGCGGACAGGTTGCTGCAGGTGAACATAAGAAAATGCTTGAAGCCGTTTTGAAAAGAGATACCAAAGGTGCCCAGAAAATTCTCGAAGACCACATTCTAGGAGGATTGAAACATTCGATGTCGGCCTTTTAAGTTACCTTGCCTTCTGAATTCATTGCCGGAAATCAGGCAGTCAACAGATCAGTTCATCTTTTCTTTCAAGCAGTTTTGAGAAAATCCCGCTAGTGTTGGCAATAAGGAATCCATGTCATATTTTTTATTTGACGGTCGTTTGGAGGAAGGACAACAGGCCTGTCTTTCCGGGGAAGAAGCGCGGCATTTGATCCATTCCAGGCGTGTTAAAAAAGGAGAATTCATTGAATTGCAGGATCAAAGCAAACAGCATTTTCAAGTTGTACTGCAGGAGGTTGAGCGACATCGACTGACTTTTCAGGTGAAAAATAAACTTCCCGTGCGAGCTCCTTCTTCTTTGAGTCTGGAAATTTTGGTTGGACTGCCCAAGGAAAAATCTTTGAACTGGATTATTCAGAAAGTGACTGAACTGGGCGCAGAACGCCTGCTGGTTTTTACCGCCCATCTTTCTGCAAGAAGCATTACCAAACGACAGGAGGAAAAAACCCTGGAGCGGTGGAGAAAAATTGCCCAGGAAGCCTGCAAACAATGCGGCCGACAGATTCCCCCTGAAATACTTCTTTTTTCAAATTTAAAAGAACTTCTCTCATCGCTGGAGATCGTTTCCCAACAATGGGTACTCTCGGCAGAATCGCATGCAAAGTCTGGAACTTCTCTGGATAGGTTTAAACAAGCCTCGTCCTGTTCTTTGCAACATCGGATTTTAGTTGGTCCGGAAGGGGGACTGCACGACGAGGAATTGTCACTGGCTTGCGCGTTGGGAATGAAGGAAATCCAGCTGGGACCGAGAATTCTCAGGACGGAAACCGCCGTTGTGGCGATGACGTCAATTTTACAATTTCTCTATGGCGATATTGGAGAAGTTAAATAAAAATAAAAAAAAATTAATAATTTTTCAAATATGACTTGACCCCGCTATTTTCAGGCGTATAACACGGCATGCCAAACACTGAAGGCCGGTTTTTTTGGAGCATTTTCAGTAAATTTTTCATGAATGTGTTAGTGCAATTTCAATACAATTGTCCATGGGGTGTCATTTATGTCTTATGAATTCACACTGAGAATATCGCAACGTATTCGCAAATCGCCTTTTTTTGATGCAACGATCCGCTGGGGAGCCAGTGAATTTACAGTCTACAATCACATGATGATGCCTTTCTGCTATGAAAGCTATGAAGCTGATTATTGGAAACTGGTGAGCAATGTCACCCTTTGGGATGTGGCTTGCGAGCGTCAAATTGAAATTACCGGACCGGATGCTCTGCAATTGGCGGAGTATATGACACCCCGCGATGTTTCCAAGTGTAAAATCGGTCAATGCCAATATGCCCTGATTACGGCAGAAGACGGGGGAATCATCAATGATCCGGTTTTGTTACGTTTGGGAGAACAGCACTTTTGGTTTTCGCTGGCAGATTCTGATGCACTGCTTTATGCCAAGGGAATTGCGCAGGGACTGGGCTTGGATGTGACCATTAAGGAACCGGATGTTTCCCCACTGGCCATTCAGGGGCCTAACAATCTTCCGTTGATGGAAGCCCTTTTTGGGGACTGGATTAAGCAGCTGGGCTTTTTTCGATTCCGGGAAACGGAACTGGATGGGATCCCTTTAATTGTGGCTCGCTCAGGATGGAGCAAACAAGGCGGCTTTGAATTGTATCTTCGGGATGGAATGTATGGAGACCAGTTATGGGAAAAGATTATGGAAGTAGGCAAACCTTATGACCTCGCACCGGCTTCTCCAAATCCGATTGAGCGCATTGAGGGCGGATTGCTTTCTTATGGCAGTGACATGACGATTGAAAACAACCCGTTTGAATTGCACTTGTCAAAGTATTGCCATTTGGATAAAAAAGCAGATTTTATTGGAAGAGAAGCATTGCTTCGAATAAAAGCAGAAGGTGCAAAACGCTATCTCGTCGGTTTGGAAATTCAAGGGGAAGAATTTCCCGCATGTGAAAATCACTGGCCCGTATACCGTCAAAACCTCCCCTGCGGTATGGTCACCAGTGCCATTCATTCTCCGCGCTTGAAGAAAAACATTGCTTTGTCGGTGCTTTCGGCCGAGTACGCATTTTTGGGGAGCAAGCTGGAAGTGGATACTCCGGTCGGAAAAATGAATGCAAAAGTCACTTCGATTCCATTTTCATAGTCGGAGCTTCTCTGGAGGCGTTCAGTCGTCCGAATAATATCAATAATTGTCTCAAATGTATTATCGCGTTCAGGAGCAGGTCCAGGTAAAAAACTCGGATGGAAAAAACTAAAATCGGCCAATCTGTTAGACGGAGAGAAGATCCTCTTCTGATTAAGGGAAGCGGTCAATACACGAGTAATTTGAATTTACCCGGACAACTGTATGCCTGTTTCTTACGGTCTCCTTTTGCGCACGCGGAGATTCATACGATTGATACCAAAGAAGCCGAAGCCAGCTCCGGTGTCATCGCAGTTTACACAAATGAGCAGGTAAGAGAAGATGGTCTCGGTACATTACCTGTTCTCTGGCCGGTGCCCAGTGCCACCGAAGAGCCTATTTTTACCCCTCCCCATCCTCTGCTTGCTGTTGAGTCTGTTAAATTTGTCGGAGATCCGCTTGCAATGGTTGTTGCTGAAACGCCGGCACAGGCATTGGAAGCCGCGGACTTGATCGAGGTAGACTTTCGTGAGTTGCCTTTTAATGTCAACCCGGCTGAGGCACTTGATCCTGAAACTCCGAAGGTCTGGCAGGAGCACAAAGACAATTTGTGTGTTCAATTTCAGGCAGGAGATGCAGCGGCGGTGGGAGCTGCATTTGAAAAAGCGCCCGTCGTTGTGGAACTTCAAGTGGCCAACAACCGTTTGATCCCCAATGTGTTGGAACCGCGTTGCTGTTTGGCGGACTATGATCCTGAAACGGATTTGTACACCTTGTACACACCCAGCCAGGGAGTCACCTTTCTCAAATCAATTTTGTCAGAGCATATCTTTAAACAGCCCGAGCAGCATTTTCGGGTTGTCTCCAAAGATACGGGAGGTGGATTTGGTTCCCGAACTCAATTGTATGCTGAGTCGTGTTTGTCCCTTTGGGCTGCAAAAAAGCTCGGAAGTCCTGTAAAATGGACAGGATCTCGTTCTGAAATGTTTCTGACGGATCATCACGCCCGGGATCAGATTTTCACAGGAGCATTGGCTCTTTCTGCTGAGGGAATAATTACGGCGCTCAAAGTTCACAACACAGCGAACATGGGCGCTTATTTAGCCGCTCTGGCCCCATACATCCCAACTCTGGGTGGGGGAAGAGTGATGGGCACAATCTATCATGTGCCTGCGGTTCATCTCACAGTGGACTGCGTGTTTACCAATACGGGACTGGTTGAAGCCTATCGCGGTGCCGGGCGTCCGGAAGCGGCCCATCTGATGGAACGGTTGCTGGAAAAAGCTGCCTTGAAACTGGGCATTGCATCAGATGAAATTCGTCGCCGAAATTTTATCAGATCAGAAAATTTGCCCTATATAAACTTTGACAGGATTGCTATCAAAAGCGGGGAATTTGCCGCCACTCAGCAAATGGCATTGAAACACTCTGATTGGGAGCATTTCGAAGATCGACGCCGCGAGTCGTCCATTCGGGGAAAACTCCGGGGGATCGGTATCGGCTATTATGTTGAAACCTCTGGCGCCGAATATGAAGAGGAAGCTCAGATACGTTTTGAAGTCGATGGCACTGTGACTCTGATAATCGGATGCTACTCTTATGGTCAGGGGCATGAAACCGTTTTTTCTCAAATTCTTTCCGATCGGCTTGGCATTCCCATTGAAAGGATCCGATACATTCAGGGAGACACTGCCGCGGTAAAATTCGGGGGTTTGACGGGAGGTTCGCGATCCTCACAAATGGGAGGAGTCACAGTACACCGCGCTTGTCAGGCTGTTATTGACAAAGGAAAACGGGTCGCCGCCCATTTGCTGCAAACGGATACTCAGTCCGTTTCTTTTGCAGAAGGCCAATTTGCAGGACCGTCGATGGCTACTTCTGAATCCGGGAATAAGATCTCATTGAATGAAATTGCCAGAGCAGCATTGGAACCGGAACACATCCCGGATGGAGAAGAGCCTGGACTGGACACAATTTATCGTTATCACCGGGGAGAAGGCTACAATCTGCCCAATGGATGCCATGTCTGCGAGGTAGAAATTGATCCGGAAACAGGGCTGGTTTCCGTTGTTGGGTACACCACTGCCGATGACTGCGGAAAAATTCTCAATCCAATGATTGTTGAAGGACAAATTCAAGGAGGCATCGCTCAAGGATTAGGGCAGGCCCTCCTGGAGGATACACACTATGATGCCGACAGCGGTCAATTGCTGACCGGCTCTTTGATGGATTACTGTCTGCCCAAAGCGAGTCAAGTGCCTTCCTTTGACATCTTTTTCAATGAAGTCCTCGACCCTGCCAACGATCTGGGAGTCAAAGGCGTGGGGGAAAGCGGGGCCTGCGGTGCACCTCCTGCAATTGTCAATGCGGTTGTTAACGCCCTCAAAGACTATGGAGTCACGCATTTGGACATGCCTTTAACGTCAGAACGGGTTTGGCGTGCGATTCACGGCGATGTTGACTGACGTATCCCGAATGAAGTGACGATACGTCGAGTCCAACAATCATAGGAAAAATCCAGCGGGAGAACTGCCGGGGAAGTGCAAAAAACTAAGCACCGGGAGGAAAGGTAAATATTTTTTCAGGTTTGATGGTGACAGTCACTCTCTTTGCTCCGGGGGGATCTTTTTCGTATCGGTCTGTTCCAAAATACCGGGGACACAGGGAATCGATGAAGGCATTGTTGATGTCATCTTCCATCGATTCAACTTTTCCTCGAATTTCGATGTAACTGTAAGGATTTTCTGGATCCATGACCAGGAGGGTTGCCCGCGGATCTGCTTTTAAATTTCGGTATTTTTGCCGTGATTTTTCAGTGCTGATCTTGACCTTGTCGCCTTCCCGAAAAATCAGCATCGGGTGGTTCTGAATCAACCCCTTCGGCGTCACAGTCGCCAAATAACCATAGGTTCTTGTTTCGAAAAGTCTGTGAAATTTTTCGGGAATCTTCATTTTCATCTCCGTTGAAGGTTAGTTTCTGCAAGCCTGACTGATAGTTCTTTTATACCAGATCCAAAATCTGAATACAACTCAGGACAGCGCTGCTCTGCCATGTATTTTCAGTCAGTGGATTGAACATCCGGTTTTCCTCAAGCTCTTTCTGTTATTCCAAAAATTTTGAAAACATCAGTTGGCAAATGGGAACGGGGGACCGAAGGGCACGGCGATGATCAAATCAGCCATGCCTCTCATTTGACAGATTTTGGACTGCGTTGTTGCGTCTAAAGGTCAACAATTATTTCCCCACTTTGTTTTTTGGCTCGCGAACAGCAAATGATGATTTTGTGATCACGTTCTGATTTTGCCAAAACGAAGTCACGGTGCTCCACTTCTCCTTCCAGGTAATCTAGCGCGCAGACTCCGCAAATCCCTTCTGAGCATTTGATGTCCACATGAATGCCATTTTCTGCGAGCACCTCCGTCGCAGACTTGTCGGCAGGGACTTTAAATGTTTTTCCGCTTTTTGCAAGTCGGATCGAAAAATCATAGTTGACGTAATCTCCAGCTTCTGGAACAGAAAAATACTCACGTGAACAGGATTCTTCAGGCCAGCCGTTTTTTTCTGCCGTCTCCAAAACCGCATCCATATATCGGTTCGGACCGCAGGTATAGAGATGATCACCCGGTTTAAAATTCTGTAAAAGTGCATTCAGGTCAGCGCGCTTGTTTTCGTCTGAGAAAAACAACTGTACCTGTTTCTTCCAGGGAACCCGATCCAGGTCTGCAAGAAAACCGGCTTTTTTCCGGCTTTTGGCCGAGTAGTAAAAATGGAATTCTTTGCCGAGGGAATGAAGACGGTGCGCCATTGCCATCATTGGGGTGACCCCGATTCCTCCGGCAAAGAAAAAGCTGCGAAAGGCATCTTCAAAGAGAGGAAAATGATTGATCGGACGAGAAATGAAGACTTTTCTTCCTTCCTGAAAGATGCGGTGCATCAATTTGGAACCTCCGCGTCCCTGGTCCTCCCTCAAAACTGCGATCACGTATTTCGATTGATCCGCCGGATCTCCAGCCAGGCTGTATTGACGAAAATACTCTGGAGCAACCAGGACATCAATGTGGGCACCTGCTTCAAATTTCGGCAACGGATTTCCGTCCAGGGAAACAAATTCATATTGGCACAATTCCGCTGTTTCCCGGACTACTTTTGATACCTTCACTGGAATCACCGGAGCCGGTCCTTTGGGTAATTCGAGCTGCGGAACCAATTGATCAACTTTTCCAAGGGCCAGACGTTCTTTGTGCTGCTCCGGCGTCAGTAATGCCCGGTACGCTGCAATTCCCTTTTCACGGTCCATCACAAAGGGAAAAGGGTAGGGCGGGGGAACAAGCGGGGCAGGATAAACGGCCAGTGTTTGGTCTTCATGTTTAAGATCGAGATCCAGGTTGAGATGACGGGCGTTGCTTTGCCCTGCCCTGACATATTTTCCATCGGGTTCAAGGACGATGTCCCACCACCACTTCTTGACGGGATTCACATCGCCATTGTTGACTTTATCGTCCAGCTTCGCCAGCCAGCGGGCTGCTTGAGGGAGCTTCATTGCCAGCCAGCGGAAAGGAGCTTCTCTGAACAAACCTTCAAGGTTCCAGGGGCAAGTTTTCATGCAGCGGCCGCACATGCTTCCCGCGAGATTGGTCAGCCGATAACGGGTACACCGCTCGGAGTCCGATTTGTAGATTTCATATCCGTTGAACATCACTTTCGATCCTGCTGTGATCGCCCCGGCAGGGCATTCCCGTGCGCATTTGCTGCAATTCCTGCAAAAATTCTGCAGTCCAAAATCAATCGGTTTGTCATAGGCGAACGGCATATCGGTGGTCACGACGCCGGACTTCAATCGCGGTCCCAAATAGGGATTGAGGATCACTTCTCCAATGCGGCTGACTTCGCCCAAACCGGAAAGCAGCAAAAGCGGCGGTTGTAAAACTTCGCCATCCAGGACCGAATGGACACGTGCAGAATAGCCCAAGCGGCGAATCTGTTCAGCAACAATTCCTCCAATCAGAGAAGTGCGCAGATAAGCACGCATGCTCTGTGCACCGGAAATCCAATCATCTCCGCTGCAGCCATCCATTGTTTCCTGCCCCTGGTCGATCAAAATAGAAATCGCATTCTTATGATAAGGCTTGAGCGGATTGCCGGCGGCATCATGGGAATAGTAGGTCCAATCCGGACAGGGGGACAATCCTACGGCATCGGCACCGAAGTAATAGAGTGAGGCCTTCACATTGGCAGCATTCCGGTTGGGATTCTTGGCATTCGGTGAAATTTTTGGAGCAATTTTTCCATCCTGGAGCAAAATCAGTGCAGCAATCACCCGTCTGGAGCAATACCCCATTGGATTTTTTGCAATATAATGACCGTTTTTTGCGGCTTCCTGCATGTTTTTTCCCATGTCTCCGAAAAGGGCCCGTGCAAACATATCGGTGCGTTTAGGAACCCGGGCTACCCGTTCTTCATCGATGAAAGTCGTTGGATTCTGCCGGGTTTGAATGTTTTCGAAGGGAATTGCCCCCTTATAAAAAGATCGGTTTTGATAAGGGACATAATTGAAGGCGTTTTTTTGGGAATATTTTCCGAGGTACCAGGAGGGTCCATGGGAATGCCAGCGGCTGAGGATATTTTGAGCCGCCAGTGGTGCATCCGGTGCCAGTTCCAGAGGAGTCGTGATCGCAGCCAGAGCATAGCGGGTGCCGACATACGGGTTGGGGGATTTCTCAGCTCCTTTGCGAATGGATTTTTCAACCAGTCCTGCTGCGACAGCCAGTACATTGAGATTGACATCGCTGCTGCTCACCGTATGACCGCGTGCCTCAAAGCCCATGATCCGCAGGTAATTGCTGAGAATCACAGCGGCTTCAGCAGCCCTTACAGCGGAACGATGCTCTTCGGTGCCGACAATCCATTCGCTGCCGGGTTCGTTAGGGTCGGGATCACGAGGGTGTTCAATCAGAAATACAACAGCATAGTGATGATGATCCATCGAAGATGATTTGGCACGAGCCGCTTCCTTCACATCGGCAACGACGACGTCGATCCCGCTGGCAAGGGTTTTCGGTTGGGCAGTTTCCATGTCTTTTACCAACTGATCCAGGCGAGGGTTGCGGATCGGATTCTCCAGCAGGGCTTCTTTCGGCAAACGGCAGATTCCTACCTGGGACGCGTCAAAAAAATAACCGGCGGCTTTCAAATGACGGGAACGTTCCCCGGGATCAGAAGGGATCTCGGAGGGCTTGGAGGCGATGGCGCCATCCCGAATGGCATCCAGCATTGTTATGAATGATGCCATTGAGTTTGAGAGACAATCAGGATTTTTATCATTCTGAAAATGGATGGGCTCCATCATTGGAATATCATTCAGGTCCGGCATATCTGAACGTCGGGGCAAACGTTCAAGAGGATATGGTCCCAAGTGTACGGGTCGCTTCTTTTTGGAAAATAACTGCATGATTTTTTGTTCAGTTGAAAGTTTCCCGCATCCGGCTGCTGCGGAACGAAGTGTTTAAAAGCAGCATAGCGAAGTTTTCCCGGCACAGCAATGCCAAAAAATTGAGGTCCAATCGGATTGCAACAGGATTCAATTTTGAAAGATGTGAAACGCAGTTATGCAAGGCAATCGATCTCGGTCCTGAGGGATGGGCAGCATTTTGAACAGGATGACCTGCAAAAAGGCTGATTTCTTCAATTGTTGCTTTTTGACCGGAAGCAGTAGTATTCAGAAAGGGAGCCGCTACGGTCCTTGGATAAGTGGAGGGTTAAAGACGGTAATCTCTGGAAGTTCTCCTTTGAATTTTTCCACTTCAACGAGGACAGTCAGGGCGCTGACCGCCTGACCGAGCCGGGATGTTCCTTTGTCGCGTGTGAGCACATTGGGATTACCGCGTTTGTCAAGGCCGATATCCTTCCCTGCCGTCACCGGATCGTACCACGAACCTGTTGCCATCAGGACGGCCCCTATCCGCAAATCCTCGCTCACTTTTGCACCTGCCAGACAGGCCCCGCGTTCGTTAAAAACCCGAACGACGTCACCGTTGTCGATTCCTCGCGCGGCGGCGTCCCGGGGGTGGATCATCACGGGTTCACGACCGGCAATTTCATCTTGTCTTCCTGCAGAAGTTTGACCCAATTGACTGTGCAGCCGGTGGGCAGGCTGATTGGTGACCAATTGCAGAGGAAAGGCCTGTCCCTGAGATGCTGCCGGACCTTCAGGAGAAGATAGCCAGGCAGGGTGCGGCGGGCAGTCATCATAAGAAAATTGTGCAATTTGACTGGAATACAGTTCAATTCGACCAGATGGTGTCGCGAGTCTGTTACCTTTTGGGTCCCGACGAAAATCAGACAACAGGACTTCATCTTCATCAGGCGGCGGGAGTTCCCAATACCCGGTGCTCCAAAAATTGTCCTGGTCCGGTGCAGGAATCCCTTGCTCAGCTGCCGCAGCACGCATCCCTTTAAATAAAAATTCAAGCCACTCTGATTCTCTGCGGCCGCCGGTAAAGGTCTCGGCGAATTTGAGACGTTCTGCGAGTTCTGAAAATATGGAAAAGTCATCACGCGCATTACCAACCGGGTCAATCAGTTTCGGCATGGCAAAAATGTAAGGGTCCCGATTGGAGCCGCCAATATCTGTTCGCTCTGCACTGGTAGTTGTCGGCAGGACGATGTCTGCCCGCCTTGCAGTTGGCGTCCACCAGCAGTCGTGCACGATGATCGTTTCGGGTCGTGACCATGCCGCAGAAAATCGATTTAGATCCTGGTGGTGATGAAATGGATTTCCGCCGGCCCAGTAGATCATGTGAATTTCCGGGTACGTGATTGACCCGCCGTTGAAAGAGATTGTTTCGCCGGGATTTAAAAGCATATCGCTCACACGCGCAACCGGGATCGCCGTGCGGGCGGGGTTGGGGAGACCTTCCATTATGGGTGTGATTCCCAAACGCCTCACAGCACCGATGCCATTCATTGAGCCATAACCGAAGCTGTAGCCGCCTCCAGGCAAACCCACTTCACCGAGCAGAGAGGCAAGGGCGATTAGTGCCCAGTATGGCTGTTCACCGTGATCTCCCCGCTGCAAAGACCACGATGCCGTGAGCATTGTTCGGCCTTTCGCCATCAGTCGAGCCAGGGCAATGATTTCATCTGCCGCAATTCCGCAAATGCCGGACGCCCATTCGGCATCTTTGATGAAGCCGTCTTTTTTCCCGAAGAGATAGGCGCGGAACTTTTCAAATCCGCTGGTGTACTGCTCAAGAAACTCCGCGTCGTGCTGACCCTCCGCAATGATTGTGTGAGCAAGGGAGAGCATCAAAGCGGTATCAGACCCCGGTTTCACTGCGATCCAGTCTGCCTCCAGGCCGTTCGGAATATCTCCCTTAAAGGGACTTATAGAAATGAAACGAACCTTGCGCTCATGAGCTCTGCGAATCCAGTCTTTCATTCGATGTTCGCCGGCACCGCCGGACGTTACCGACCAGTTCTTTGGGTTCAGTCCGCCAAATGCTACGAGTAGTTTGGAATTTTCGATGATCGTTGGCCAAACCGTCGCCAAATCGCTGACCGAAGCAAAATCTCCTACAATGTGGGGCAGGATAGCTTGTGCGGCTCCCCAGCTGTAGTTGCCAATTTGATCCACAAATCCGCCTCCCGCCGATAGAAATCGACGGACCTGACTGCGTGCATGATGAAAACGGCCGGCACTGGACCAGCCGTAAGAACCGCCGAAAACACTTCTCGGGCCATGTTCCGCCCGGACCCGCTCCAACTCTTCGGCGACCAGCGCCAAAGCCTTGTCCCACGAAACAGAAACAAAAGGGTCCTGTCCCCTTCGGGACCGGTCCTCACTGCCGCGCCTGTTGAGAAAACCGCTGCGGACCATTGGAGTATCAATGCGAAGCGGCGAATAAACCAGCTCGGGCCAGGCTCCTATCATGTCTGACGGTGCGCCGTCATTTTGAAATGGGACAGCCTTTGTCAGCAAACCATCTTCAATGGTCGCGCGAAAGGCTCCCCAGTGGCAGAGAGAAATTTTCTGTTGGACAGTCATATTCAGATCCGAATATTCAATGCAGTTTTGGTGAAATAACTTTAAGGATTAACTCCCGCCCCGCTCATTTTTTCGTTGTCGCACGGTGACTCCTCCCACCAGCCAATCGGAATCTGCGACATCTTCAAATACAACGTAAATATGCTCCCTGTGGGCATCACAATGTTTAACAAGGATGTCTGTGATCGCCCGGGCCGCGGACTCTTTTTGTTCCGGAGTTCGTCCCTCGATCATTTTTATCGTTACCAATGGCATGATTTGCTCTTCTTTAACTAAGCCAGCGTTAGGCCTCCATCCACATGAATGACCTGGCCGGTAATATGTCTGGCATCATCACTCAAAAGAAAGGCGATGGCAGCCGCAATATCACAGGGTTCGGCAATCCGTCCCAGCGGAGTTTTATCTGCTGCCCGTTTCCATGCCTCTTCTGACAGTGCAGAGTGTCCGGAAGACTCTTTGCGGGTGTAGCCGGGTGCGACACAGTTGACGGTGACCCCATGCGGAGCGATTTGCAGGGCCAGTGATTTGGACAAAGACTCAATTCCGGCTTTTGCGGCGGCTGTTATCGGGAACAATCCTCCCTCGGCATAAACATGGGCCACAAAGGAACTGACTGCAACCAATCGGCCTCTCGAAGATTTTGAAAGGGGTTCAATTGCAGCCGTCGCGATTTCAAAAAAAGCTCGTGCCATGCCTTTGTAGGCTTTGTCAAAATCGCTTGCCGTCAGTTCCCCAAATAAACGGCGGTCGGCGAAACCAGCATTACAGACGATCTGGTCGATGCGTCCAAAGTGTTTCAGCGCTTCGCTGACCAGATCCTTGCCGACTCCGTCTTCCAGCAGATCTGAAAATTTTATTTCCACTTCTGCCCCGGCTTTTCGGGCCTCTGCTGCTCTTTGTGCCAGCAAATCCCTTTTATCACCGTTGACACCCCCCCGGGCATGCAGGAGCATCGCGATCCCCGGCCGTGCAAGACGGCATGCCAAAGCGGCCCCTATGCCACTTGAGGCCCCTGTAATCAGGACAACGTTTTCTATAGATGCAGACATCTCGCGTTTCGTTTATTCCCAGGTGCTGATCTGAAATGTGAGCCGACTGTTGATGTTCAGTTTCTGCTCCCCCTCCTGCTTGTAATCCTTTTCGTCATCGTACTCCCCTTCATGAATAGGGTTGAGAAAATGTTTACGAAAAGGAGGCTGTACGATCAGTGCCGAAGTGGCTCACTTTTTACTATGCTGCTGCGCGGCCCAAAGATAATTTAAAACCATAGGATTTATCCAGTTCCAATTCGCGCAAAATTCCGAGACCTTTTTCCAGCATTTCACCTTGATAGCCACGCAACGGTTTGCGTAAGGGACCTGAGGGCAGTCCGACGGCCTGCATCAAACTCTTCACGGGAACCGGGTTGCTTGCGCTGTAGACATAGTGCAGGAGGGGCAGATTTCGGAGCCATTGTTCTCGAAGAGCAAATGCGTCTCCTTCATCGCGCCAGGGTTTTGAAATCACAGCCATCTCCCGGGGAATAATGTTTCCTGTCATATTTGCAGTGCCGTTTCCCCCTAAGGCCATCATGGGGACCACCAATCCCAGATTGGGTGAACAGCAGCACATCAGCGACATATCCGGCTTGGCTGCACACAATTGAGCGACTTGCCCGACTCGTGAAGTGGATTCTTTGAGGATTTGAAAATTGGGATGCTCAGAAATTCTCAGTAAATCTTCAGTAGTGAGATCGGTTTTGATTCGGGGGGGGTTATTGTAATACCCGAGCGGAATTCTAGAGGCGTCAGCAACCTCCAGGCAATACTGGACGATATCCTCGTTTGATGCACAAATATAAGCAGGGGCAGCAATAATAGCTCCATCAGCACCCGCTTCTCCCGCAAAACGAACCAGTTCAATGGTGCTCGCAGTGTTGGAACCGGTACATCCATAGTAAAGTTTCATACGGTCCGTCTTGAATTTGGCAGTTTCAGTAATAATCATTTTTCGCTCTGCAGGAGTGAGCATGGAGACCTCCCCGGTCGAACCCATGATCAGCACGGCAACCGTCCCGTTTTCTTCCTGGAATTGCAAAAGATCACGAAATCCTTCGATGTCAACGCTTCCATCCTGGTTGAAGGGTGTTACAAGCGCAACAAATGAGCCTTCAATTTTTTGTGTGGACATAGCAAGTTTCTCCTTATTTAAATATTGAACAATTTGGGCATAAACAGTTTGGGTAATCCAATCATGATATCGGGAATCCAGATTGACGCGACGATTACCAATATGACCAGGGCGACGATTGGAATGATGGCAAAAATCGCTTTTGTAATAGGAATTTCTCCGATTTGGGTTGCAATCAGCAAACAGATTCCATAAGGCGGTGAGATCAATCCGACCGATAAACTGACGGTGGTCAGTACCCCCAAATGAACTGGATTGAATCCTGCTGTATCTCCCAATGCCTGAATGATAGGAAGAAAAATCAGCACGGCTGAAATCGGATTGAGGACTGTTCCGATCAACAAAAGGAAAGCGACCAGCATCAGCATGATGCCATGTGGAACTCTGGTCACGGATAGAATAAACTCGACGACGAGATCGGCGGCTCCCAAATATGAAATCAACCACCCGAAGATGCCGGCACCTGCGACTGTGAACAAAGGGACCGAGAAATCAACCGCGGATTTTGCCAGCATGGCAGGCAGTTCAGTGATTGACACATCACGATAGACAGCAAAGGTCAGAAACAGCGCCCACACGACCGCGCTGATCGCTGCTTCCGTCGGTGTGAAAATGCCGGTGACGACTCCGCCGAGCACCATGATTGGAATGAGCAGAGGAGGGGCTCCCTGGTACAAGGCTTTTGAGAGTTCCTTCAGACTGGCTCTGGCATTGGGGGGATAGCCCTGACGAACTGAGATAATATAGGTGTAGGTCATCATGAAGAGACCGATCAATACTCCGGGAGCAATGCCCCCCAAAAACAATGCGCCGATTGAAACATTTCCAAATGCTCCGTAAATGATCAGGATGATGCTGGGCGGGATAATCACTCCCAAGGTAGAAGATGCTGCTGTCAGGGCGACCGAGAAAGCAGGGTCGTAGCCGGCCTTTTTCATGGCAGGTATTAAAATGGAGCCGACACTCGCAGTGTCGGCAGCGGCTGAGCCTGACAAACTTGCAAATACCATACTGACAAAGACATTGACGTGGCCAAGTCCACCGCGGATATGCCCTACAGTGGCGTCGGCCACCCTCAGCAGTCGGTCAGTGATTCCTCCGGTATTTAAAATTCGCCCAAGAAACATGAAAAATGGAACCGCCAAAAGGGGGAATGAATCGATGTTGGCGTACATCTGGTTGATTACTGAAGCAAATGGCAAATCTTCCCGGATCATCACAATGATTGAAGACAGGACCAGGGCGAAACCAATATTGATACGTAGCAGAATTAAAACGAAAAAGCCGATGAGCAGGATCGCAAGAGAACTCATGTCGGATCCTTGCGATGCAGGTTCCAGATTTCCTGAAAATCGTTGGGGATGATCTCTGCGAGGAAAAACATCATGAAAATTCCGCCGAGTGGGATCGGAAGAAAAAACCAGAATTCCGAGATACCAAGGGCCGGAGCAAATCGAGTCAGTCCCAATTCAGTAAATATCGAACCGTAAACGGCTAAGACGGTGATCACAACAATGGATGCCAAATGAGCGATGACCCGAAATACAGAACCCAGCAGAACCCATTGCCTGGGGACAATGTCGACATTATAGTGGGCATCCCAGCGCAGGGCCAGTGCTGCTCCCAGGAAAATGCACCATGAGAACAGCAGCTGCGCAATATCGAGTGTCCAGATGAAAGGTTCTTGCAGAACATTGCGAGCCACGACCTGGACAAATACCGTGACGATCATGCCGGCAAACATAAACGCCAAAACTTTGCACAAGATCTGATCAAGAGCTTGATTGATCAATGGCAGCAATTTCATGAATATTCTTCCTGCAAAATTTGATGAACTTCAGCAGCAGTGGACAAATTCCGCTTTTCCTGAAACTTTTTTCAAGGGCTGAACTCAGTTGGCCGCATGAATCAGGGCCAGGGCTTTCGTCAAGTTCATCTCTTCCGCCAGCTTTTTCTGGACGGGCATCAGCGCGTTTCTGAATTCCGAGGTGTCCGGTCGGGTGACCTTGACGCCGTGTTCCTTTTGCAGGCTGTCCACGAATGCTGATTCATATTCGATCGCCTTCCGAATGCCGAGGTCGCTGGCTTCTGCGGCGACATCGGTTACGAGTTTGCGCAGGTCCTCAGACAACTTGTTCCAGGTGCGTTCACTCATGGAAATATGATTGACCTGGATGGTATGCGCGGTCAGGGCCAGATGTGGAGCAACTTCGTAAAGCTTGCTGCCCTTGTAGCCGGGGATGGAACTTTCCAGTGCTTCGGCAACTCCTGTCTGAATGCCGGCATAGAGCTCCGACCAGGCGATCGTCACAGGCAGAGTACCAAGAGCCTTCCATGTTTTGGATATCATGGGAGAGGGCGGGGTACGCATTTTTAACCCTTTGATGTCCGCAAGTTGATTGACCGGCCGCTTGGCGTTGGAAAGGTTACGCGTGCCTGAACCTCCCAGTGCCAGAAGCTTCATGCCGACCCTATTGCTGGTATAAACATTCTGGAAGTAGCCCAGCACTTCTGACCCGGGGCCTACGGTTTTCATCAAAGTGTCGAAATCTGCAAACAGGTAGGGCATTGAGAAGACCTGAAATTCACGGATCTGTTTGACCGCATTGTTGGCAGAGCTGATCATCAGGTCAATTGTACCAAGTCCTATTTCGCCGATGACGGCGGGATCTTTGCCCAGGGAAGCTCCAGGAAATATTTTAACTGCGATGCGGCCTCCGCTTTTTGCTTCAACTTCTTTTTTGAAGTATTCCGCCATGTCATTGTAAGGATGCGGCGATTTAACCAGAGTATGGAGCCTCATATTAAACTCGGCGGCTGTTGCTGATGAACTCAATACAAAGATTGCCGAGACGGCTGCGATGAATAGTCTTTTTCTAAATTTTATCATTTGCTTCTCCTAAAAGGCGAGACGGGCGATTCCCTTTGGGCATTGACAACAGAAAGATGTCGGCCGAAACAAGGAATCGAACAGTTCAAAAGAGCTAAAAAAGGGAGCCCTATCTCTATTACAAAATAAGGATTTA
Source organism: SAR324 cluster bacterium (assembly GCA_015231825.1). Lineage (GTDB taxonomy): Bacteria > SAR324 > SAR324 > SAR324 > NAC60-12 > JADGAV01. Next base: position 39,343 of record JADGAV010000008.1, on the reverse strand, counting down.
TTCAAGGAAAATGCGATTGTATTCCATGAACTGGAGCCCGTTGGGAAATTTTGAATGGGTTGAAACCAATGCCGTTGGAAAACATCAGAAAATGGAGGATTTTAAACATTTTTTCCTGCGCTGAAGCTCACGCAAAAAAGGGTCCTTTTGACTAAAAATCAGTGGACATCAAGGTTTGTCCAGAACATTTCGGATCAACCTGGAGATGATTTTTCTGGCGATGGGCTTATAGGCAAATTCTTTTACTCCTCTGGACTTTGCAAAGTTTTCGTCGACGAGATTGCTGTAACCTGTGCATAGAATGATGGGAATATCCGCACGAATCTGGACCATTCTTCTTGCCAGATCCAGCCCTGTTATTCCCGGCATTGTCTGATCTGTAATGACGAGGTCAAACTGATCGGGCTGATTCTGAAAAATTTCGAGGGCTTCAATACTCCTTGTTTTGATGGTGACCTGGTATCCCAATCGTTCCAGCATGTCCTTTCCCATTTCAGCAAGGACTTCTTCATCATCAACAAACAAAATATGTTCATTTCCCATCAGGATCGCTTTTTCCATTGGCCCGCCGGACACCGCATCTTGATCGCTTTGCGGAAAGTAGACACAGAATTTTGTTCCCTTTCCAGGTTCGCTCTCCACGGTCAGACTCCCGCCATATTCCTTGACAATTCCGTAGCTGATGGAAAGCCCCATTCCTGTCCCTTTGCCCGCTTCTTTTGTTGTGAAAAACGGGTCAAAAATTTTATCAATGATTCCCGGTTTGATTCCTGGTCCCGTGTCGCTCACGGACAGTTCAAGAAAACTCTGATTGCTGTTTTCAAGCTCTAACGGGACTGAGTCGCAAGGTTTCAGTTCCACCTTCAAAATTCCCCCATTGTCTTCCATCGCATGAAAGGCATTGGTGCACAAGTTCATCAGTATCTGATGCAGATGGGTGGGGTCAGCATGAATGGTTCCTGTATCAAGAACAATGTTTTCCTGAATGTCAATCGTGGTAGGAATTGAAGCCCGCAGCATTTTCAGGGCTTCTTTGAAGATTGGGGCCGGGTCCAGCAAAATTCGTTCGGCTTGGGTTTGGCGGCCGAAAGCCAATATCTGCCGCACCAAATCTCTCGCTCGATGGGCAGCCTGCAGAACATTTTCCAAATCCTGGGACAAACTTGACCCTTCGGGAGCATCTTCCAGTGCAATTTCAGTATAGCCCAGCACCACGCTTAAAATGTTATTGAAATCATGAGCAATACCACCAGCAAGCGTTCCCAGGGATTCGAGCTTTTGTGACTGTGCCCACTGTTTCTTGAGTGAATCTCTTTCTTTTTCTGATTCGTGGCGTTCTGTCACATCTCGAATAACCCCGAGAAATCCAACGATGACATCTTGACTATCCTTAACCGGGATACCGAGCGTTTCGCCAGGAAAAACAGTGCCGTCTTTGCTGAGATATTCGATTTCATAGATGGGTTTAGCGAGCTTTGCTTTTTGGTTGTAGCGAACTTTTCCCTGCTGAAAATAATCCTCTGGATTGGCATAGATGATTTGCGTCGTTTTTCCTTTGACTTCTTCGAAAGAGTAACCCAAAATCGCCTGGAAAGCAGGATTGATCCGGATGATCCGCCGGTCAGTATCGACAAAAACAATAGCATCCGTGATCGAATTGAAAATGGCTTCGAATTCTGCATGTTGTCTCAGCAGGTTCGCTTCAAGTTGTTTACGTTCCCAAATATCCTGGAAAAGAAGAAGCAGGTGTTTTTCTCCCTCAATATTAAGACTGGAAATCGAACCTTCATACCAGAACTCCTTTCCCGATTTATTGATGACGTGTGTTTCCCGTTGAAGAACTTCTCCCGTTTCAAGCACTTTCTCAATGTCTGCCAAAATCCCGGTTTGCTGGTAGAAATCTGTTTCCCTGAATCCGAGGCTGAGCAGTTTTTCCTGGCTAACACCGGAAATGGCTGCAGCTGCCGGATTGGCCATCACGCAGGGGCCGGATTCTTTGAAAATCAAAAGGCCGACGGGTGAGGATTCAATGATCATTTGATTGAGCTGGAGGGATTCTTTCAGTTTCTTTTCCGCCTTTTTACGGGGGCTCATGTCCTGAAAAATACAGGCAAATTGCTTTTCTGCGGGCCGATAGGCGGTTACTGCAAAATGTTTATCCAACTCTAGTGAGTAGTTTTCAAAAAAGACCGGTTCGCCGGTCAAAGCGACTCTGCCATAAGTTTCAATCCAGTGCTTTTCGATATTGGGCATCACCTGACGAACCCTTTGCCCGATCAGGTCTTTGACGCGAAGTCCTGTTAAATTTTCAAAAGCAGGGTTGACGCTCAGGAAACGGTAATCAACCGGCACCCCTGCGGAATCACAGATGATTTCATGGAGAGCAAAACCATCCAGCATCTTTTCAAACAAATTATGATAGTTTCCTTCGCTCTTTTTGAGTTCCTGTTCCGCCTGGTATCGATCCGAAATGTTGTAGGCGGTGCCGCGGATCCCGACAATTTGACCGTCTTCATTGAGCACATTTTTTGCGTTGAAGACCAAGTGAATCGGTTGCTTGTTTTTGTCTACATGGACCGTTTCAAAACCCTTCAGGACCTTGCCTTTCAGGATTTGCGTGAGTTCCCGGTGATCTCTTTCAGCGTATTCCGGCGTTTGAAAATCAGAAAACTTCTTTCCTAACATCTCTTCTGTTTTGAAGCCGAAAGTCTCTTCCCAGGCAGGATTGAGGTAGGTGTATCTGCCTTCAAGATCGCATTGCCAGATCAAATCCTGGGAAGTTTCAACCAGATCCTGGTACATCGACGCGGATTTTTTAGCGCGCTCTTCTGTCTGTTTGTGTTCAGTGATGTCTCGGCAAACATAGAGAATGCTGCCTCCTTTGATCGAAACCTGCTTGACGGCTACCAAAAAATTTCGCAGTTCACCGTTCTTTTTGAAGATACGGGCTTCGATATTAGAAATTTGACCCAGCCTCTGCAGCTCCTTCAGGTCAAATAATTCCCGGCCAAATACTTCTGAAATGCTGCCTCGAGCTTTGATTTCATCAGCGGAGAAACCAAAGATATGAGGAACATTCGGACCAACAAAAGTGAACTTGCCCTGGTCGTCGGTGATCATGACAGGATCCTGAATGTTTTCGAGAATTATTCGATGAAGTCCTTCTGACTCCCGGAGCGCCTCCTCCGCCTGCTTCAGTTGGGTGATGTCCGTATAGACCCCCAGCATGCGGGTTGCCTTGCCTGAACTGTCGCGGATAAGCATGCCCCGAGAACGGATCCACAGTGTTGAACCGTTTTTGTGCCTGAACCTGACGACCTGATCATAGGGAACATTTGGGTCGGCATGGTGCTCGCGATAGTTTTCTACGGCTTTTAGGCGATCTTCAGGAAAAATGTGACCGTGCCATTCACTGACAAGATGCTTTTTTTCACTGGGGTCTTGACCGAGGGTTTTCCATAATTGGGGGCTCAGCCATTCGTTTTCAGGGTTTTCAAGGTCCCAATACCAGATGCCGTCAAGGGATCCTTCCTGGAGAAATTCGAAGATTGATGCATCTTTCTGCATCAGGGAGTAAAGTTCATTTTTGAGATAATGATCATCCTGCAGCATGATTGATCAACTCCAAAAATAAAATGTTTTTTCTATTAAGGCTCGGCAATTTGTCTGATGCCAGGCAATTCGTGACAGGTGCCGCCTTTGAGGGATTCGAGCAGGGATTTCAATTTGACAGGACTGACTTCCTCCTCAACTTCTTCCTCTTTCCTTCCGTTGATAATCGACACCTTAAATAGTTCTTTTTCCCACAGTCCTTCAGAATTTCTGTTCCGAATAAACCAGAGGACGGAATCTTGAGAGGATTCGTCGCATTTTCCAAAAAACATTTTAGACTCAAAAATCATGGTCGTGCTTTTGCTGTTAAAAACTTGCCCCGGGTAAGGGTATCGAAGAGCAAGGGCTTCATTCAGAGGACCGTCACTGGGAGTTTGAATATAGATGGAACGGTTCATCTCACATTCAGAGCATCCGCTTCCCGAAATGACATAGAAAGGTTTTTCTGCTTGATTGTGAAGCTGGGCGTGCAATTTTGGTTCGTAAATTCCGGTTCTGAAAACATTGCCGTTGGGCAATCTCAAATCACCGTCCTTCGTCACACGAATGATTTTGGGGGTTCTTTTTTTGGCCGGAGCCATTTTAGTTTTTAACCCTTTTTTTCGTTCCGCTGTTTTTTTTAAGTATTCCAGTTTGGAAATTGCTTCAAAATTTCCCTGTATGGCAGAGTCATGAAACCATTTTTGGGCGTCCCTGTTTCTTCCCAAACGCTCGAAATCGATTCCCATTTCATATTCGGTTTGGCCAGCTTCCCTGGCCTGGCTCAAAAACGTTCCCGATATATTTAAAAACAGCAGCAGAAAAATCATTTTTGCTGCAGAATTATTATTCTTCATAAGGGCAGCGAGGAAAATCATTTTTGTAAAAATAATGGGAAGGTTGCCTGTTTTTGCTATTTCTTTGATCGATCCTCAGATTTCGACGATTTTCAAATTCTACCTCAATCGCGGTCAATCTGATGCAGACAATGGCGCTATTGTACCAAACATTTTTCCAACGAAAATCTTCGGTGTTGCGGCCGAAAGGAAAATTTCCTTTTTGTGCCAACCAAACGGAAGAACGCCCGCGGATCTTTCCGTGAACCTTTTTTAAGCCCATTGCAGTGTAGGGCTCCACCTGAAAGGAAATTCTTTTAATCTCATGCTCACCCGTGTTGATCCAGCTTGCCAAAACCGAGACGCTTCCCAGCTCATCAGGCGGAGTCTGCTGCAATCTGTAGATGAGGAAGGGATGACTGGCCGCGCTGCCTTCGGTCAGATAGAGCCGGTCATCCTGCTGAATCTGATCGATTGCTAAAGAAATCATCGCGATTTGCTCCGGCGATTCATTCATAACAAAGTTGAGCTGAAAACTTTGAGCGATGCCTGTTTTTAAATCCCTGAGTACCGTTGAAGCATATCCGTCGAGAGGAGTTATTTTAAGCACTTTTCCAGATTCATCATAAAGATAGGCAATGAGACGCAAGTTTTTGACTTCAAGAGGATTGTGGGAAACGAGGATTCCGCTGATGTTTTTTTCTCCCGCAGGATTCAGCTGGATCTGATCAAGACTGAAGGAGTTGTTTTCATTTTTCAGAAAAAGTGTCCGGTTTACCGGCAGTTTCAGGCTCTCTCCAGCATAATAGGGACGTGCCTGCGGGAGAATTGGAAGAAGTGGAACAGGTTTGGGTTTTCGCCATCTTGGAAGATAGGCGGCATAGGTCTGCACTGCAGATTTTTGAAACCAATAATCGGCGTACTCGAAAAGGTTTTTTTCCCAGAAACTTTGAGCGAGCTGATATTGTTTTTTTCCCAGCGAGTTCGGGACTTGGGTATTTTCCGATTCATAGGCGAGGAAACTCGCCTGCCGAAACCAGTGACCGGCTCTTTCCCGATTGCCTTGCTTTGCAAATAAAAGCGCCAGTTTATATTGATCAATACCGGTTTCTTTTAAGGACAGAAGCGTTTTTTCTGTCTGGGGATAGGTGCTTGTGGTTAAAAATATAAAAGGCAGTACGAGGAAAATAAGGCGGTTCATTTTCTTTCGAGTTTGAGAATATCTCGCAAGGATGAAGGAGGAATGTAGTATTTTCTCTCCACGGTTCATGATAACAGCTTTTGTTTTCATCGCAATCAAAATTTTACTCAAAAATTAGCTGGGCAAAACCGTGCGGAAACTGGAACTTGAGCCTTGTGGGGGAATCCGTGCGCCCTACCTCCCCAAATGGACTCTCTTCTTCGTCCGCCATTCTGCGCTCGGGATCTTTGCAAGCTTCCTAAGAATGGAAATGGAGCCAATTAAAATATTGTGAGAAGTCTCTAGCTATGGTAAATCCCTGCTTGGAATTCAATAGATTCCATCTCTTGAATTTCGTCTTCAATTTAACAGGCAGTTCCTGCTGGTAAATCACCGGTGGGGGTGTGAATAATTCTTAATTCTTGACAATTGGACTTCAATGCTTCCCATTTCTCGCCGAACACAATCTCTGGGGACAGAGCATGCATTTGTGGTCCTGGCCGAAGTCAACAAGTTGACTGACGAAGGACGCAGTATTATCAGTTTTGCCATCGGACAACCCGATTTTGTGACGCCCGGGCACATCATGGATGCAGCAAAAACGGCCATGGATGCAGGCCATACGGGGTATACGGCGTCGGCAGGTATTCCTGAATTGCGGTCTGCTGTCGCAGAATATCTTGCTTCCACTCGTGGTATTAAAGTGGCAGCAAAAGATGTGACAGTGGCCAACGGAGCCAAACCTTTCATCCAATATGCAATCCTTGCAACGACAGATTATGGTGAAGGCCACGAAATCCTCTACCCGACACCGGGATTTCCGATTTATGAGAGTCAAATTGCGGCCAGCGGTGCTGTGGGGGTACCCTTGCCCCTGCTTGAACGTGAGTCATATTCATTCGATCTCAATTTCCTGCAAGATCGTTTGAGCCCCCGTTCCCGCCTGCTGATTCTCAATTCCCCCCACAATCCAACCGGGCGGACACTCTTGAAAGAAGAATTGGAGAAGATCGCGGAGATTGTCGCACCTTATCCTGATTTGTGGATTTTCTCCGATGAGATTTATTCCCAAATGGTGCATGACGGTGAATTCGTCAGCATTGCCTCCATACAGGGGATGACTGAAAGAACGATTATTGTCGATGGTGCATCGAAATCCTATGCGATGACGGGGTGGCGGCTCGGCTATGCTGCGAACTCAACTCTTGCACCCTATTTTTCAACCTGGATCACCAATACCGATTCCTGTGCGGGCTCGATCACGCAGTGGGCAGGCGTGGAATCGCTGACAGGTCCTCAGGATGAACACCGACGCATGATGAAGAGTTTTACTGAGCGCAGAAACCTCATTGTCGAGGGCTTGAATCAATTGGAGGGAGTTCGCGCATTGAAGCCGGGGGGGGCGTTTTATGTATGGCCCAACGTCAGCGAATTGTGCCGGATGACGGGTGCGGAAAATGCCGAGGATTTGCGGCGGCGATGGCTCTACGAGGCGGGAGTCGCAGTGCTTGCTGACCGTCAATTTGGAACCCCTCCCGCCGGGGAAGGCCACCATATTCGTTTTTCCTATGCCACTTCCGAAGACAACATCAGGGAAGGGCTGGAACGTATCCGACATTGGATTGTTCAGGCCAAATCTTAAATTATTTATTTGCGCGCTGCTAAATGTCGGTGAGTTGCCGCAAGCCTTTAACCAGACGCCCTATCCCTTCCGCCACAGTATCCCTTTTCAAGGCACCATAAGATACCCGGAGATAGGCTCCTTTTTCCAGGCCGAAGGCTGAGCCTGGAACCGCCGCCACCTGGAAATTTTCAATCAATTGGCGGGCTAGTTCTACGGGGTCCTTCACGTTTTCCACTTTAATGAATGCATAAAAGGCTCCTTGCGTTTTTGGAATTCGCACTCGCTCCCCGAGGAGGCCCAATGCTTCGAAAACCAGATCGCGTACTTCCGCCAGGGATTTCAAATGTTCCTTGCAGTAGCCGGCTCCGACTTCGAGAGCACCGATCGCTGCATATTGGCTGACCAGTGTTGGACAGATTAAAATGGTATCCTGGATTTTGCGTATCGCTCCCAGTAAGTGTTGAGGTGCGGTCATGTAACCGATCCGCCAGCCGGCAAAACCATAGGCTTTGGATAAGGAAAAAAGAGAAATGGTGCTTTCTCCCGCTCCTTCAAGCGATCCAGGAGAAAAGTGAACTGCCCCGTCATAGTTGAAGTATTCATATACTTCATCACTGATATGATAGATATTGGCGTCCTGACAAATTTGGTTCACTTCCCTGAGGGATTCTTCCGGATAGACCGCCCCTGTCGGATTATTGGGAGAAACTGTCACCACAGCCCGTGTGCGGTCGGTGATGGCTTCCCTTATTTTTTCAGTCTGCAGCTGGTATTGAGAATCCGTTGGGATCAGCACTGTTTTGCAGCTGGCCATAGTGATAGCCATCTCATGATTGAAATAGTAAGGACTTTGAAGAATGATCTCATCTCCAGGATTGGTGATGGCAAGAAGGGCATACATGAAGGCCATGTTTGCCCCTGCCGTGACAACAATCTGGCTTTCACAGGAGAGGATAATTTGATTCTCTTTCTTCAGCTTCTGTCCCACCAGGTCCAGAAGCTCAGCTGTGCCGGCACCTGGACCGTATTGATGTATCTTCGGATCCTGCAGAGCCTGATTCATGCGTTCAAGTGCAAGCGGCGGCGGACCATAGTGCACCATCCCCTGGCCCAATGAGATGGTTCCCGGATTTTTCTTAATCCATTGCTCTACCACCGGAATGATCGGCGTTTGTACCATTTGAATCCGTGCTGCTTCCCTCAATCTCCTCCTTGCATGTCCTTGCTGAAAAATTTTTTCAATGTTTTAAAAAGGAAAAAGTAAGCCGGAAAAGATCACGGAGGCTGCTCACGATCCATCTCCTCCCGCTTGCAGTCTTCTCATGCCCGGCAATTTTGACTGCGACAAAGAGTCAGATCAGGATTGGGTATAGGAAAGGAATGGCTGCTTCGGCAAAGTTTGATGTTTATAAAACAATTTCGACTCCAGTGCTTACTTTCTTTTTTCCGTTTGAAAAGCCATAGCGATCTGCGCCCCCAACCGGGCATTGTTTTTTACGAGAGCAATGTTGCTCTGCAGACTTTTCCCTGCTGTTAAATCTTTGATTTTATCCAACAGGAAAGGGGTAATTTCTTTCCCCAGGATTGATTTTTCTGCTGCTTCCATTAGGGCCTGTTCAATGGCCATTTTGATCTCTTCTTCTGCCATTGCTTCTTTTTCAGGGACCGGGTTGCCAATTAAAATGCCTGATTTTAATCCTAATTCCCATTGAAGCTCCATGAGTTGGGCGATCTTTTCGGGAGAGTCCAGAGAAATAGGCGCTTTGCAGCCGCTGCTGCGGGTATAAAATGCTGGAAAATCCCTGCTTTGGTATCCAATCACTGGCACGCCGTAGGTTTCGAGAACCTCTAATGTGCGGGGAATGTCCAAAATCGCTTTGATGCCGGCACAAACTACCGCCACCCGGGTCTGGGATAACTCGATCAGATCGGCTGAAACATCCATTGTGGATTCACCTTGTCGATGAACCCCGCCGACTCCTCCTGTCACAAAAACGGAGATTCCCGCCATATACGCACAAATCATAGTCGCAGCGACCGTGGTCCCGCCGTGCTGTTTTTGACTCAGCACCGATGCCAGATCCCGACGACTGACTTTGAGGACTTCTTCATTTTGCGCAAAGATTTCCAGTTCCTCATCATTCAGGCCGATTTTTATTTTGCCGTTTACAATTCCTATGGTCGCCGGCACTGCTCCTTGGGAACGGATGATCTCGCTCACTGCATGGGCCGTTTCAAGATTTTGCGGGTATGGCATCCCATGCGAAATGATGGTGGATTCCAAAGCAACAACCGGTCGCGCGGTTTGTATCGCCTCCTCGACTTCCTCTGAATATTCCAAGTATGATTCTGTCTTCATCAATCAATTTCCTTCATAAGTCTGTAAACGGACTGGCGTCAGTTTTGAACACACGGTCTCCTTGCTCTGAACCGTAAAAGAAGCATTACGGATCCCCATTTCGCATGCTTCCAAAAAAGATAAGTTTTGCTGCAGTCCCCAGATCACTCCAGCCGCGAGTGCGTCCCCGGCGCCTGTGACGTCGGTCACCGGAACCGGATGAGCCGGCATGAATTCTGATTCACCGGGTGTTGCAGCAAAGATCCCTTCCCCGCCCATACTGATGATCAGTTTTTTTAATCCCCGGTCCTGCAGATGTTTCCAGACTTCCCGGCAGGAGGGTTTCCCTTGCCATGAGATCCCGGTCATGGCCTCGGCTTCACTGCCATCGGGGAACAAGATTTCTATACCTTCCAAAAGGTTCGGCAGTTTTTTTGCTTTGCTGGCAGAAACGGGATCCACGCATAGTGCCAGATTGTCCTGAGCCGCATGTTGAATCAAGCATTGAAGAGAATCTGCAGGCAGATTGCTGTCTACAAATATCCATTCTGCCGGTTTGATTTTCGACCAAAGTTCTTCCAGCCAATTGAGAGAAAAATGGTCATAAATTGACATATCGGCGGTAGCCAGTATGAGTTCCCCATCAGGGGCATTGACGCAGATATAATTGCCTGTTCTTTGCTCGGACAAGGTAAGGGAATGCTGAAAATCTATATTTAAATTTTGCATTTCCTTGCAGATCTGGCCCCGATCCTGATCGTCTCCAAACAAGCTGATCAAACTGACCGGGCATTGCAGTCTTGCCAGGTTTTCAGCAACATTGCGGGCCACGCCTCCTGAAGAATAAAAGCTTTCTGCAGGATTTGAAGTATGAAATTGCACGGGATCGATCAATTTTACTTTTCGATCAATATTGGCGGCACCAATACAAAAAACCCTTTTTAGTCTGGAGTCCGACATATACGCTTGCTGCAGAAAGTGCATACGGTTTATAAAAACATGCTTTTAAAAAGGCATTTCATTATTAGCAGGTAATCCATCAAAGGAAAGTGATAAATTCAGAGCAAAGCCAATTGAATGGCAACTGTATATCAAAACTGTTATTAAAAAAACAAATACGGCGCAGGGCTTTCAACCGAAATACGACGAACAAGGGAATTCATGACAAAGGTTGATGATCTCAATATTGGTGTAATTGAAGGTTTTTTCGGCCGACCCTGGACCTGGAAGAATCGAAACGCTTATGCAGAATTTTTAAAAGAGCAGGGCTTTCAGTTTTATATTTATGCTCCCAAAGATGATGTCTTTTTGAGAAAACGGTGGAGTGAACCCTGGCCCCCGGCAAGGGCAAAACAGATGGCGGCATTGGCCCGATATTATCGTGAGGTCGGTGTGCAGTTTGGAATTGGATTCAGTCCCTTTGAAATTTATTTAAACTATGATTCTGATGCAAAAACAAAGCTAAAGAAAAAAGTCCGTGAAATCAATTCTTTGAACCCTGATATTTTGTGCATTCTCTTTGATGATATGCAGGGGGATCTTCCCATGCTCGCTCAAATGCAGGCGGATATTGTTCATTTTCTTGCAGAGATGAGTACTGCAGAACAAGTGATCCTGTGTCCCACCTATTATTCTTATGATCCGATCTTAAGTAAAATTTTTGGGAGGATGCCGGAACAATACCTTGCGGATCTGGGTCGATCTCTTGATCAGGGAATTCAACTCTTCTGGACGGGTCCCAAGGTGATTTCTAAAGAATATCCTGTGCCGCATTTAGAAGAGGTGGCGGGTCTTCTCCAGCGGAAACCGTTTCTCTGGGATAATTGCCTGGCCAACGATGCCGAAAAGCTAACGAACTTTCTGCGCCTGAGTGCATTCAAGCATCAACCGGGTCTGGCGGACTGGACCAGTGGCCACATGGTCAATCCGATGAATCAGGCCTGTTTGTCCCGCTTGCCATTGAAAACGCTCAAGGAAAGTTATCTGGCAAGCGAATATTCACCCGCGCAGGCATTCTTTTCAGCCTGTCACCAGCTTTGCGGAACTGAGTTGGCCCGAGATGTCATTGAAGATTTGACCCTCTTCGAGGATATTGGCTTGAGCGGTCTGGATGAAAATGCAAGGGCAGCACTTGTGGCAAAATACGGCAAATATCCAGAAAATCCCTACGCAGCAGAGCTTGTCGATTGGCTCAAAGGTGTGTATCAATTTGACCCGGCCTGTTTGACGGGATGACTGGAAAAAACAATAGCTCGCAAATGTTAGAATATCCCATTTTGGAAACAAGGCGGCTTTTTTTGAGAATTCCAAAAATTTCGGAAGCCCGGAACATTGCAGATTTTCATCTGGCCAATCGAGAACATCTTTCGATTTGGGAACCGCTGCGAGGAAGTGAATTTTATACAATTCCATTCTGGCAAGAGCAAATTCGCTCCGCGCAGCAGCAGTTCCTTCATCAGTATTCCTTGAAGTTGTGCTTATTTCAAAAGGAAAATCAGAATCTGGTCGGCATGATCAATTTTGTCAACTTTGAACGCGGTGTTTTTCATTCATGCCGACTGGGTTACAAAATCGGTCAAAATTTTGAAGGCAAAGGGATGATGCATGAATCGCTGCATGTTGCAATTGCCTTTGTCTTCGCCCGCTTGAATTTTCATCGAATTGAAGCGAATTATATTCCACGCAATCATAGAAGCGGGACTTTACTGAAACGCTTGGGCTTCAAGATCAATGGTCAGGAAGATCATTACCTGAGAATCAATGGCAAATGGGAAACTCATGTTTTGACCAGCTTGATCAATCCCGATTGGAAAGCTCCGGAAGGAACGTGACTGGATCAAGTCAATTAAGGCTTCACGGCTTCAATGGTGGCGGAAATTACATAATCACCCGCGTTGCTTCCCGGTACCCATTTTTTGATAAAATTCCTGCTTTCATTTCTTGGTTTTATCCGAATGGAATCAAAACCGGCCTCTCTCAAAACAATTTCCATATCCTGGATGGAAGAAGCGCCTGAAACACAACCTGTGTAGAATGTCATATCCTGCCTTACTTCTTCAGGCAGTTCCGCAGTGGTGACAATATCTGAAATAGCAAGGCGCCCTCCGGATTTCAAAACCCGAAATGCTTCTTGAAAGACGTTCTTTTTTTCCGGAGACAAGTTGATCACGCAATTGGAAATGATCACATCCACCGATTCATTGGCAACAGGCAAATGTTCGATTTCTCCCAAACGAAAATCGATATTCGAGAATTTTGATTCTTTCAGGTTGGCTCGTGCCTTGTTCAGCATTTCGGGAGTCATGTCAACACCGATCACTCTGCCGGTTTTTCCCACTGCAGAAGCAGCAAGGAAACTATCAAATCCTGCTCCGCTTCCTAAATCCAAGACGGTTTCTCCGGTTTTGAGTGAGGCAATCGTTTGCGGGTTGCCGCAACCCAATCCCAAATTGGATTGACCGGGAGCCTGCGCGGTTTCATCGCTGGAATAACCAAGAGACCTTGAAATTTTTTCCAATGAATCTTCCGCTTCCCCTGAACTGCCGCAGCATGTTGAATTGTCACTTGAGTCGGGTCTGCAGCAAGAACCAGTGTTGCTCGACAAAGCGACTTTTCCATAGTTTTCACGAACAGCGGTTCGTATTTCATCAGGCGGCTGAGTCTTCAGACGTTCCCCGGTACTGTTTAAGTTTTGCATAGCTTTTCTCCTCTGGAAGGTTAAAAATCTGATTCATTTGTTAAGACGGGGTTTTTTAAAAAAAGATGCAGACAATTTTATTTGAGTCCTTTTAAGAATATCTTCGTCTTTCTGGCTAAGAAACATCAATTGATTGCTAGGAAGGGGCCTGGAAAAAATCAAAAGGGCTTTTTGAATGGGCACAATCTTGTTGCTGCAGAAGAGTCCCGAATCACCTTTAAGGTTCTGAAGAATGCAGAAAGTACCTTATTTCTGCACGACGGATGTAAAATTTTTTTCACTATGCTACTATTGAATTCCGTTGGGATTCATTTAATCGAGAGAGTGTTCAAATAAAAAAAGAACAGTGATTAACTCCAAATTTCATTCTTTGTCTGAAAGATAAAGGCAACGATGCAGACTATTGAGAAAATATGGCAGGAATACCACTCAAAACTTTTTCGCTTTGTCAATAGACAGTTGGGAGACTCCAGTCTTTCAGACGATATTGTGCAAGACATAATGATTAAAATAAACTCTAAAATCGATACCCTGCAGTCGGATCAGAAATTGCCGGGATGGATTTACCAGATTGCCCGCAATACCTTGATCGATTATTATCGGTCGAATAAACCGCAAATCGAACTTCCTCAGAATTTGGCGTCACCAGAGTTGGATCCTGTCCAGGAAGCTCGTCGGGAGATTGGTGAATGTTTGGATCCCTTTATCAAAAACTTGCCCACCCGCTACCGAGAAGCGATCACTTTATCTGAAATGGAAGGACTCACCCAAAAAGAGTTGGCATCTCAACAGAATATTTCCTTATCGGGGGCCAAGTCGCGGGTGCAACGGGGAAGAAAGTTGTTAAAAGAAATGCTGATGGAGTGCTGTCACTTCGAAATGGATCACAGACAACGATTGGTGGATTTCCATAAAAAAAGGGAATGCGCCTGCTAAGAGGGACTTCAATCCATTGACAGTGAATTTTAAAAAAATATGAAGCTTCTTCTTTTGATAAATATTTTTTCACCCGAAAACCAGATACCAACTTTGAATCTTGATCGACTTTCCGCCGATCTCCTTCCAGCCTCGTTCTGCCTTCCTGCCACAATATCTGATGCCGGATTTCATTTTACATTCGACCTTGTATCTTAAAACATTTTTGCTAGACTCGAATTCCAGGATTTTTACTGCAAATTAATGGATTAAGAAGTGCCGGGCAGATTTAATTCTCAGTAACCTTGAGGCAACTTAGAAAGGAAAAAGGAATCAATGGAAAATTCGGTCCTGAATGAAGAATTTCTGGCGACGTTGCCGGCTTCCCTGAGAGAGCGTCTAATCCAAATGTTTTCTGAATCGACACCGGTTCAAATTGAAAAGATCAAGCAGCACCTCAAGGAAAATGATCCAAAGCTAGTGATAGAAACTGCCCATAGTTTAAAAGGGAGCGGATTGGCAATAGGGGCGCTGCAATTTTCCGATATTCTTGGAAAAATTCAGCAAGAAGCAAAAAGAGGTTTGAACTCTGCTCTAATGGGTAATCTCCTCCAGGAAGCAGAAATTGTTTTTGCTCTCACTGTCGAACATTTGAGGCAGTACCAGAAATAACAAAGCTGCCTCTAAAAAATATTTGCCCCTGAAAATGATCTGTGTTATTTAAAATAGCACTAGATTAGTACTATTTAAAAATATGAGAAATTGAGAACAAACCCTCAACACGTTCAAAAAGAGTCCCATTATGGAAAAGCGAGTGGATAAAGCAGATGAAGTCCTTCATGACAAACAAACTCCATCCCATTATGTCGGCATCGGAGCCTCAGCGGGTGGATTAGAGGCATTGGAGATTTTTTTTAAAGAAATGCCTCCCCGAAATAATTTAGCGTTCATTGTGATTCAGCACCTATCTCCTGATTACAAAAGCATGATGGTTGAGTTGCTGGCTAAACATACAGAAATGCCGATTTATCGTGCTGAAGAGGGCACATTCGTAGAAAAGGATTCGGTTTATTTAATTCCTCCCAAAAAGAATTTAACCATTTTTCATGGGAAATTACTGTTGAGCGATCAAGATCCGTCAAAAGGGATCAACCTTCCCATTGATATTTTCTTTCGTTCTTTAGCAGAAGACCAGGCTGATAAAGCCATTGGGATTATCTTGTCAGGTACAGGAAGTGATGGAACTCGCGGTATCCGTTCCATCAAGGAAAACGGCGGGATGGTGATGGTACAGGATGAAAATTCTGCCAAATTTGATGGAATGCCGCGCAGTGCTATTTCGACGGGCATCACCGACTATATTTTACCTCCGGGAGTTATTCCATCTCAGCTGCTCTCTTTCATCAAGCACCCCTATGCGTCAAAAACAGAATTTGCAAAAAGCATTTTCACGAATGAAGACAATTTAAACCGCATCTTTGCAGCATTGCGTGAAAAGCATAAAGTTGATTTTACCTACTACAAACCAAGCACGGTTGTGCGTCGCATTGAGCGGCGGATGAGTGTGAATCAGATTCATGAATTGGAAGATTATGTTAAATATCTGCAAAGTTACGGACATGAGGTGAGCAGCCTGTACCGAGAATTGCTGATTGGTGTCACAAACTTTTTTCGGGATCCGGAGGTCTTTAAAGCGTTGAAGGAAAAATGGCTGCCGGAATTGTTTCAAAGGGAAGGACGCCGGGAAATCCGTCTTTGGGTAGCGGGTTGCTCGACCGGGGAAGAAGCCTACACGCTAGCCATCATTTGCCAGGAATGTATGGAAGAGCTGGGAAAAAACTTTGATGTCAAAATATTTGCAACTGATGTTGATGGCGATGCCATTCAGCAAGCAGGAATCGGAGCATACCCGGAAAGTATTGCTGCCGATGTTTCTCCCAGCCAACTGTCGAAGTATTTCAGTAAACAAAGTGATGGTCATTTTTACATTTCCAGATCCATCCGGGAAATGGTGGTTTTTGCCAAACACAACATCATAAAGGATCCTCCTTTCACAAATATCAATTTAGTCAGTTGCCGCAACCTGCTGATCTATCTGCAGCCTGTGCTCCAAAAAAAGGTGATGGAATGGTTTAATTTTTCACTGAGGTCGCAAGGAATATTGCTGCTGGGAAGCAGTGAATCGACGGGGGATATGATCGACTATTTTGAATCTTTAGATCATAAAGGAAAAATCTTTCGATCAAAGGGAAAACGCCATCAGGCGGCGGCAACCATGGGGCTCGTTTCCTCTTTCGCTCCAAAGAGTAAAAAGATGTTCATGCCTTCGGAACGCAGAGAACACTCCTTACACATGTATGAAGAAGAGGTTCTATTAGATCGTATATTAAAAACTCTTTCTCAAAACTACTTTTCTTGCGGATTTGTTGTCAGCGAGCATTTGGATCTGCTGCATGTATTGGGCAAAGCGGATGCGTATTTGAAGTTTCCTTCTGGAAAAGTCAATAATGATATTTCAAAACTTGTGATCAAAGAAATTTCAATTCCATTGGCAACTGGGATCCAAAGGGTTTTCAACATCAATGAAAATGTGCATTATTCTAACATCAGTCTTGTGTTAGGGAAGGAAAAAAAGACTGTCAATCTCAAAATCGGACCTCTATTGGGGAAAAGGTCTCAGGCACCAATGGCCATCGTTTTAATTGAAGAACTGCAGAGTGTGGAAAACAAACAAGATCCGGATTGGACGTCCTATGATATTGATAAGGAATCCGAGCAACGTATTCAGGATCTGGAACAGGAACTCCAGTCCACTCGTGAAAATCTGCAGGCGACAATCGAAGAGTTGGAAACTTCCAACGAAGAGTTGCAGGCAACCAACGAAGAACTTTTAGCCAGCAATGAGGAACTTCAAAGCACCAACGAAGAACTGCAATCTGTCAATGAAGAATTGTATACAGTCAATGCTGAATTCCAACGCAAGATTTCAGAATTGACTGAATTGAACAATGACATTGATAATTTGCTTTCCAGTTCCCATCTTGCAACCCTTTTTCTTGATGAGTCGTTGAAAGTTCGTAAATTCACTCCACAATTGAGCAAAATTTTTAAAATAATAATGAATGATATTGGGCGTCCTTATGACCATCTTACGCACAACATGACCAAAATCAATTTTAAGGAGTTGGTTCAGCAGGTTCATTCGACAACGAAAGGGCTCGACCAGGAAGTTTTGCTTGAAAACGGGGATTGGTATCTCTTGCGCATTTTGCCCTACTTTACGGATCCCAGAAGTTATTCGGGAATCGTCTTGACATTCATTGACATCACAACTCGAAAATCTGCTGAAGAAAAGATCCGTTTTCAAGCAAATTTAATAAAATCAGTCGACCAGGCTATTATTGCTACGGATCTTGACGGGGGAATACTATTTTGGAACCAATTTGCAGAAAAACTGTACCAATGGACGGAAAAAGAAGTCATTGGAAAAAATATTTTACAGATCACCGTGCCTCAGGCTACCGAGGATCAAGCCCAGGAAATTTTAAGTCAATTAAATCAGAAAAAAAGCTGGCACGGAACCTTTCGGGTTCAGAGGAAAGACAAAACATCTTTTCTTGTTGAAGTCAAAGATGCTCCCATTTTAAACGAAGATCAAGAGTTGGTGGGAATTGTAGGAATCACGAATGAAATTGAAAGTGTCCAACACTCCTAGGAAAGCGAATTAGACCATGACGGTTAGTCCTAAAAACGAGTATTCACAATTACGCCGGAAAGCAGAAGATCTTCTCTCTTCGGAAACAGAAAAGATTGAAAATCTTTCTCCGAGTGAGATTAAAAAATTGTACCATGAGCTAAGAGTTCATCAGGCTGAACTGGAGATGCAAAACGATGAGATGCGTCTCAAGCAGGAAGAGTTGGAGTCTCTTAGAAATGAATATCAGGATTTGTTTGACCTTGCCCCGGTGGGATATTTGATTCTTGATCAGAATGGAATTGTCTTGGGAGCCAATTTAACGCTTTGTCAACTTTTAAATCGAGAGCGGAAAAGCCTGGTCAAACGCCCCTTCATTGTTCATTTGATTCAGGAAGACTTTTCTGTTTTTTTTAGCTTTCTGGAGAATATTTTTTCTGGAGGAAAGTTAAAAACAACCGACATCCGTTTGAAGCGTAAAAACGGAAAATTTTTTCACGCCCAATTGTATGGGATACTTGTCAGGACCAACAATAATCAAGAACCTCAGTGCCGGATTTCCATTCGTGATGTCACTGTGAGCAAGAAAGCGGAAGAAACTTCCCTCATGCTGACTCAAGCTGTAGAGTCGGTAGCTGAGGGATGCATCATCACAGACCCCAATCAATATGACAATCCGACGATTTACGCAAACCGCGCTTTTGAACAGATGACGGGATATTCAGTCCAGGAAACCATTGGTCAGAATTGTCGATTTTTGCAGGGGAAAGACACAAATCCTCAGGTTATTTCAGAAATTTCAGATGCCATTCAGGAGAGAAGAACGTTTCAAGGAGAAATTCTCAATTATAGAAAAGATAACACTCCTTTCTGGAACTACCTCACCATCAGTCCTATTTTTAGCGAAACAGGAGAATTGCGTTATTTTGTTGGAATCCAAAACGATGTGACGGAACGGAATCAGGATAGAGACAAGTTAAAATTGGCAAAAGATTTGGCGGAGCATGCAAATCGATCAAAATCGGAGTTTCTCGCCAACATGAGCCATGAAATTCGAACACCGCTCAACGCCATTGTTGGGTTCAGTCAACTCCTTTTGCGGCGTGCTCAAAATGTTCAATTCCCGGATAACTCCGCGCAGTACCTTGAAAGTATCAGCATTAGTGGAAAACACTTATCTGAACTGATCAACGATATCCTGGATTTGTCAAAGATCGAATCAGGAAAAATGTTTATCGATGAGGAAAATTTTGATTTAACCTCTGAAATAAGAGGCATATTTCAAATCTATCGATCGATGGCATCCGAGAAACAAGTCAATTTGGAATATAAAATTGACGAAAACATCCCTCAAAGAGTGTTTTTGGATCGAACGAAGATTAATCAGATTATCATGAATTTGTTGGCGAATGCGATTAAGTTCACCCCGGAAGGAAAATCTGTCATGCTTCTAGTGCAACGATGCGAAACGGACGGTATCCTTTTTCAAGTGAACGATGAAGGAATAGGGATTGAGAAAGAGCGTCAATCGGCTATTTTCAGTGCATTTGAACAGGCGGACAAAACAATGACGCGCCGTTTTGGCGGGACGGGATTGGGATTGGCCATTACCAAGAAGATCGTGGAACTGTTGAAAGGGAAAATTTCGGTGGAAAGTGAAGTCAATCAGGGAAGTACATTTTCGGTAATCCTTCCGCTGAAAGAGGCCGATCCTGTCACAGACAATGATGAGCAGGAAAGTTTCACAGGAAATCGGTTTGCAGAAGATAGCCGAATCTTGATTGCTGAGGATAATCTGATGAATCAGGAATTGATCAAAGCAGTTTTTGAAGAACTCGAACTGCCAGTTTATCTTGCTAATGATGGCATCGAGGCGGTTGAAATGGCAAAAACAATCAAGCCCGAATTGATTTTTATGGACATCCACATGCCGAAAATGGATGGTTTGCATGCTTCAAAGGAGATTCTTGAGATCTCTGAACTCAAGAATACGCCCATTATCGCATTATCCGCTGACGCTTTTGCCGAAGAGCAAAAATTCGCCTACGAGGCGGGGATTAGAGACTATCTTATCAAACCCTTGGTGATGGAAAAACTCCTTCCGATCTTAAACAAATTCCTCAGACCCCGGCAGTGATTAGTTTTTTTAAGGATAAATTCATAGGTGCATCTGGACTATTAAAACTAAATCCGAAAAGAATTCGCAAAGTCAGCATTATGCATACTTGTCTTAAATAAAGTGGCAAAATCAAACTGAAAGCGAAACTCCAACAATTATGAAAGTAAACATTATTTTATCCGGTTTTTTAATTTTTGTGATGCTTTCATTCAACGCTTACGGGAAGTCTCCACAGAACAATGACTATAAAGCGAATGCACTTGATGCGATTACAGGAGAATTGCGTTACACGGAAGAATACCGGGAGGGATGGAATAAAGGAAGATTACAAAATGCCACCGTTATCTACCGAATCCCTTCCGGAAAGGTGGTCGCTCAAAAGGACCTGGCATTTGATAGCGAATTTGTGCAGCCCAGTTTCCGATTTGAAGATCTGCGGGATGGATATTTGAAAGGAGTACAGGTCTCGAAGTCGAAGTATAGAGTGTTCTACCGCTTGAAGGGGAAAGAAAGCATCAAAGAAGAAATTTTGGAGATCCCCAGTCCAGTGGTTTTGGATGCGGGTATTCATTATTTCATTCTTCAACATTGGAATATGCTGATTGCAGGTCATGACCTGATTATCAACTTTGTTGTGCCCAAGCAGCTGGATTATTACAAACTTCGCATCAGTAAAAGAGAAATCAATGCAGTGAGCCAGCAATCGGTTGTTCAGTTTGAAATCAAACCTGACAACTTTCTGCTCGGGCTCGCTGCAGGTGTTGTTGGAAATGGAAGTAATGTGATGATCTATGATCTCAGGACTCAGAAAATTGTCGGGTATCAGGGGGTTTCAGCCATTCACGACAAGCAAGGAAAGAGTTTTGCGGTGAATGTTGACTATCAGTATTTACAATAAGAAATGCGGCATATTGATGTGAGAATCTGAAATCAACAGAAAATAGGTGAAAAAAACAGTATTCCTTTGAGTTCATTGGAGGGAGAATCGAGGAAATAAGTGCTTTCCCTCACTTTCTTTGAGGTTCTACAATGTTGCGGGGCGGCAAATGAAAAGGAATGTTGATCCTTTTGACAAACCGATCCTTATGTAAAAAATTCTTCTCAGTTGAAGATTTCAATTTCTTGACTTTACAGGAACGAACGGACTAAGCTATCGAAAATGTTATGCCAATCACCGGAATAGATCAATGAGGTTTCGATGCCAATTAACTACATCCAACAAACACGAGACTTTTATGAGCATCTCGGATATCGGCCGTATCAATGGTTTTATGCTGATACGCCAGCTCCCTGGACATCCTTGAGCAAGCCTCTATCAAAAAGCCGCCTGGGAATGATTTCAACTGCAGGGACTTATGTCAAGGGACAGGTCGCCTACTTTTACAAAGATGACACCTCTTTTCGGAAAATTCCCAGAAATACCCCTGTAGCGGACATTCGTTTTTCGCATGTTACCGAAAATCACCTGGTAGAGCCCAGAAAAGATCCAAACACGATTTTCCCGATTCAGGCACTCAATCAATTGGAAAAGGAAGGCTTTATTGGAGAATTGTCTGAAAATTTTCTTTCATGCATGGGAGGAATTTATTCCCAGCGGCGCGTCCGTAGTGAACTGATTCCTGAATTGGTCAAAGAAATTCTTGAGCAAAAAATAGATTTACTGCTCCTGGTTCCTCTTTGACAAGTCTGTCATCAGACCGTGTGTCTGATTGCTCGGACTATTGAAGAAATGGGTATTCCAACGTTTATAATGGGAGCAGCACTGGACATTCTGAGAGCCGGCAAGCCTCCAAGAGCATCATTCATTGATTATCCGCTGGGGACCAGTGCCGGGAAGCCCTTTGATCGAGAAAATCAAATTGAACTCGTTCGATCAAGCCTGTCGGTGCAGGAAGGCATCACTGAAGCCGGCAGCATCATTACCCTTCCCCTCCAATGGCCGGAAGGCTGGGAAAAGAAAAATCAAATGGAACAGATAGAAGGGGATCAGAGATCCCCGAGAGATACAACCCCGCGTTATCAAACTGAAGAGGATCGTATGCTTGCGGAAAACTAGTTCATTTCCTCCTGCTGACGCTGGATTGCTGACAGAATGGAAAAGACCCAGGGACGGAATCCGATGATGAACCCGTAAGCGTGCCTCTCCCGCTTGTTTAATGCTGAATCAATCTCTGCCAGTTCATTGAATTCTCGCAGCAGTCGGTCCAATTTGCGATTGAACGTTTCTCGCGAAGCTTCAGACAATTCTCCTGTGTAAAGATCCAACCGTTCGTTGCTGCCGGTGAAGCCTGAATTAAAAAACTCCTGCTGAACCTGAACCTTGTACCTTTCCCATACGGGTCCCCCTTTTCTCCAAGAGAAATTTTTTGAAACCAGCAATTTGAATCTGTTTTCAGCAAAGAGTTCAATCAATTCCAAACGGTCGAGTTCCAGCATTTTCCCGGTCGCTTCAATTTCAGAAAATTCATAACTTCTGATAATTTCTTCAAAGGTCCATCCATTGATCAACAAATAGAAATACAATAGAAGTCCCGGGTTTTCAGCTAAATGACTTTCCTGTTCGATGCTCAAAAAATCGAGGAGTGGGGACTGTTCGTCAATCTTCATCATTTTTGCCAGTTCATAAAAACTGATTTCAAGCAGCGAACAGATTTCATCCAAACGTTTCAAGGAAAAACTTTGCTGAGAAAACAGACGCTTGATACTGGCCTCGCTCAGCTGCAACTGCATGCCCAAGTCCCGATAGGTGATTCCTTTTGCTTTCAGAATTTGTTTCAGTGCCTTGATCAACTGCTTTGTTTGATTCATTTTTTCCTCTGTCTGAGGATCTGTTTTGTAAATAGTGCCGGACTCTTTGTGAGTCAATTTATAAGTTCAGGCAATTCTCTCTGTAAATTATAATATTTTTGAATTGGCAAAGAATGCAATCTTTAATTGCAAAGAAAACTTTTTATTTCAGAAGAATTTTCTAAAAAGGTAATAAGGAACTTCTTGCCACTTGCGGGCCCGTTCGATATAGTATTTTAAAGCACCGCGTGGTCACTTATTTGAAAAGGGGATATGGCAGAACTTTGGCGGCGAACTTCCGAAACCAAAAAAAGCACACTTCAGACAGTTGGAAAGGAAACTCCTAAAAAGTTTGGGGACCTTGAGAAGAGCAAGAAAAAGCTGGACGGAATCCCCGAGGGAGTTTTGGAAAAATTTGATGAACTCTTCCAAACCTCCAGCGAATTGTTTTTTGAATGTTCCAAGTTTTCAAAAAAGGATATGTCTGAGTCGTTTAAGGCTTTGGAGTCCCATGCCGTTTCCCTCGTCAGGAAGAAAAAAGTTGTTACGGATTCTATTGACGCTTTGTTTCATATCTACATGGAACAGAAATATCCCAAGCACTATCCCAGGGCGATTGCCCTGAAAAAAGAATCCCGTTTGATCATCGAACGCGTGCAGCGTTCCATCGAAACCTGCCGACCTCTGATGGAGGAAGTTCGTAAAAAACAGAATGACAGCGGTGAAGAAAATTCTGCAAATTTGAATGATACTGATTTTGGTGACGATTTCGACAGTCCTTTTGATCAACAGGAGGATTGATTAAATTCCCGCCTTCTCTTCCTGCGCACAATTATGCTTGCTGCGTTCTTTTTAAAGTAGACCAAAATACAGGCATGAATGTTTTTAGCGTTTCTTTAAGGAGACGGAATTGAACTTTTCTTCAAGCTTTGCAACGGTGCTTTTAAAATCATCCGGTGAAGACGAAACCCGTTTGATTTTGGTGTTCCGTTGAGATTTTTTTCGGTGCGTAACTTGTTTTTCCTCTTTTGGATCCAACATTGACAGGCCAATCCGCTTTCTGGAAGAATCCACATTTTTGACAAAGACCACCACATTTTGTCCGACGGAGCAGATTTCCATCGGATTTTTAATGAATTTTCTCGACATTTCAGAGACATGAACCAAACCGTCCTGATGAACTCCAATATCGACGAATACTCCAAAATTAGTAATGTTGGTGATCACACCATTGAGTTTCACGCCAGGTTCCAAATCTTTAATTTCTTCAATTCCTTCGTTGAATTGAACAGTCTGGTGTTCAGAACGCGGATCACGTCCGGGCTTTTTTAATTCTTCTATGATATCCTGCAAAGTGTATTGGCCTGCCTGATCGGAGATATAGCGATCCCGGGAAATCGTATTGATAGCAGCAGAATTTCCGATGAGTTTCTCCACTGAGAGTCCCTGATCTCGCGCCATTTTGCTGACAATCGGATAACTTTCAGGATGAACCGCGGAGCCATCCAGGGGATTATCGCTGGATGGGATGCGCAAAAACCCGGCAGACTGCTCAAAGGTTTTCGGTCCAACCCCGTCGACCTTGAGGATTTCAGAACGATTGCGGAATGAACCATGACTGTTCCGATAGTCGACGATCCTTTGCGCAATAGAGGCAGTGATTCCTGCGACATGAGTCAGCAGTTTGGCAGAAGCCGTATTAAGATCGGCTCCCACAAAGTTGACGCATGACTCGACTGTTCGGGTGAGCGAAGTCTGAAGGTTTGCTGAATTGACGTCGTGTTGGTATTGACCCACGCCAATGGATCTCGGATCGATTTTTACAAGCTCTGCAAGAGGATCCTGATAGCGACGGGCGATTGAAATGGCTCCTCTCACGGTCAAATCCAAATCGGGAAATTCTTCCCGGGCCGCTTCCGAGGCCGAATAGACAGAGGCCCCTGACTCATTCACGACAACGGAAACAATTTTGGAATCGACTTTTTTCAAAAAAGCCTGCACAAAGCTCTGCACTTCCCGGGATGCGGTGCCATTGCCGACAGCAATAATTTCTACCGGATGCTTTTCAAAAATTTGATGCAGTATTTTTTCTGCCTCAACAATCTTGTTTTGAGGAGGAACAGGGTAAATCACCCCGTTTTCAACATATTTTCCTGTGGAATCGACGATTGCCCATTTGGTTCCTGTGCGAAATCCCGGGTCGAGCCCCAAAACAAAACGCTGTCCTCCGGGAGCCTGCAACAGCAGTTGGCGGAGGTTCTTTGAAAACATTTCGATGGAAATCTCTTCTGCTTTCGACCGGACTTCCAAACGAATTTCTGATTCTATGCTGGGCGCGATCAATCGACGATAGGCGTCTTGAAGCGCTTCTTCAAGAATGGGGAACAATTCGGCATTTATGTCAGACCCCCAAAGGGGACGCAGAACCTGGAGTGCTTCTTCTTCGGGAAGCTCCAATGACAGTCGCAGTACATTTTCCTTTTCCCCGCGGCGTAGAGCCAGGTACCGATGCGCAGGAATCTGCCTGACAGCTTCCTGAAAATCGTAATACATTTCAAACTTGCTGGGTTTCTCGAGCCAGTCTTTTTTTACTTTGGAAACAAAGATACCGTTTCGAAAGGTGAGTTTGCGTATGGATTCTCGGGACTCTGCATGTTCAGCAATTTTTTCGGCAACAATATCACGTGCAAAAGCGAGTGCCTCCTCTTGTGAGACCATCGGAGTTTCCGGGTCAGGCTGGTTTTGGTTGAATTCCGTGAGCCAGGCTTCCAGATCAGCCTTTCGGCATCCGGGCGTCAGCAGAAGTTCTGCCAGCGCTTCAAACCCTTTTTCTTTGGCAATCATCGCCCGGGTGCGCCGTTTGGGTTTGTAGGGCAAGTAGAGATCTTCTAACTGTTGTTTGGAGTATGATGCTCTCAGTTTTGTTTCCAGCTCCGGGGTCAATTTGCCCTGAGTCTGGATTGAAAGAATGATGCTTTCACGACGTTCTTCCAATTCCTGCAAATATTGCCACCGGTCCTGAATTGCCCCTATTTGTATCTCATCAAGATTCCCTGTCGCTTCTTTTCTGTATCGCGCAATAAAGGGAAGCGTGTTGCCTTCGTTCAACATCTCGACAGTACTTTTTACATGAGCTGCATCGATTTCCAGTTCTTGTGCAATCCGTTGCGTTGTTTCCATGATAGTCAGTCTCCTATATTAATTTTCACGCACAGATGGAACAGAAACGCCTTTTTTCCAGACCATCAGGCTGTTCCTGGACCTCATTGATAAATGGCTTTCAGCCGGGATTCGTTTTTTGTCGATGTTCCATCAGAATATTGAGAAAATTTCCGCTGAACATGATCAGGGCCCCGACTGGAACAAACCATTCGAGCGTCTCGTTATAAAAAATGAACCCCACCAGGGCGATCAATGGCAGTCGTAAAAAATCCATCGGTACGGCCGCAATGGCGTCCACGAGGCTGAGAGCCCTCACTACACAATAGTGTGCGCTCAATGCTCCGATTCCAACCAGTGCAACCCATGGCCACAATCTTGGAGATGGAACGACCCAGGAATTCAGGGCGGGAATCAATCCCAATGGTAATTGAACCAGAGTCATATAGAAAAGTATGGCCAGCGGAGAAGTGGAAGAAGATAGCTTCTTTGTGACCGTATAAGTGACGGCAAAACCCAACGCTCCAGCCAAAACAGCCAGGGAAGCCGGATTGATGATCGCCAATCCCGGTCTCAAAATAATCAGGACCCCCGTAATTCCGCAAACAATTGTTGCGATTCTGGTTTTTGTCAGGCGCTCCTTAAGGAACAGGACGGCCAGGCCAACGGTCCAGATGGGAGTAGTGAATTCGATGGCAAACACCTCAGCAAAAGGGATAAAGGCGATTCCATAAAACCAGCCGAACTGACCGCCAAAATGAGCAAGATTCCGAAGCAGGTGAAGTCCGGGAGTGCGCGTCAGAATCTGCCGCCATCCGCTTCGCCATAGAAGAAACACGATCACAAGCAGGCCTACCCCACTGCGAAAAAACAAAATCTGAAAAGTTCCCACTTCTGAAGACAATTCTCTACCGCAAACGGCCATTGTGGAAAAAGAAGTGAGGGCGCCGATCATCCAGAACGCGGCGGAAATGATTGGATGGCGCGAAGAGTTAAGTATCATTATGAATGCTCAGCTTGATTTTGAATGGCTGAATGATCCCAATTGGCGCAGCAGTTGACCGTGCTTTTTAAGCGGCTTCCGGTAACCGGCTGATTCGAGGCATTCCCAGATCATGCATTGATTGCTGCTCAGGGCGGGCTTACCGGTAGACTGCTCAATGCTTTCCAGCACATCAATCGCCCGCAAAGTGGTGCATGACAAAAAAATGGCATCGGCTTCGGGATGGTACGCTTCAAGGGCGGCTTTTTTGATGGCGGATGGAGGGACTCGGGCGGTATCGAAATCGTTGTCAAAACAAAAACTGCTGATATTGGTCACCTCAATCTCATGCTCCTGAAAAAATTGGCGGACTATTTGATTGACGGAGTCGATGTAAGGAGTCAGCAGCGTTATTTTTTCTATTTTTAATGCATGAAGTCCCTTGATGGCAGCAGAACTGGGAGTGACCACCGCCACACCGGGGCGGATCGACTGGATTTCTGACTGAATTGTTTCGTGGCCGATCGCAATGGATGCTGAGGTGCAGCCGTAAGCCATCACGTCCAGGGGATATCCCGGTAAAATTGATTCAGCGACTTCTTTTATCCGAGGGGCCATCTTTCTTAAATTTTCCGGAGTCAATGGATTGGTCACAGGGATGTGCGAGGTATAAAATGCGACGTCCTTCGGTAAAGTCCGATGAAAATCCCATTCCATGGTCAGGTCGGTATCAAGGGCAATCAGGCCAATCCTGGTTCCGGGAGAATTTTTGTCAAATGTAAAATTCAACGGGATAGGTGTTGTTGGAAGTTCTTTTTGTTTCATTGACATCTACAGCTTAGGGTTTCATTTGACTTCCATGCAATATAGTCGATCGTGGGAGAATGACTGAAAATTCAAGGGTACCACCGTTTATATTCTTCAGAAGTGCGAGGTCTGACTTTAGGGAAATCAGTCGGAGAAAGGGTTCTTCGATATGCGCGCTGATGTCTTCAATTCAGCAAAATTATTCGGTAGCGACGATCCATTGATTGCAACATTCAATTTTACCCGAATTTTCCACTGGACCTAATTTTTCTGCTGAAGTTCAATGCAGACATAAAGTACTTCAGGAAGAATCGGAACTCAAGAAAAAACCCGAATCGCTGCAGGAAGAACAGCAAATAACAGTCGGGAACAGGCCTGATTGTCTGTTCAGACTGTGAAGTAAAACAGAATGTCTCTTCAAATGCTCCTGCTGGAAGCGTATGGTCGCTCAAAATAAAAGGAGGCAATTCTTCAGCAACAGAATGCATTTCAAAATCCCGACTTACGTATTATAACAATTATGAATAATACAATGATTATTTTATATTTGACATTATAGAAATGGGTATTTATTTTGAGTTCGTTACAGACCGATCTTTTTTCACCAAAATTCAGGAGGATTATGAAAAGAAGAGAATTTCTAAAACGGGCCGGAGTTTTGGCAGGCTCGTCGGCAGTCACGTTTCTGCCAGGTATTAGTTTTGCTGCGGGAAAGCCTGTAGAAGGAATGACACTCCTCACGGCAAACGCAAGTTTCGATCCGGTTCGACCAGAAATGGGCCGTTTGATTACCCAAGCCTGTAAGAAGATTGGTTGGGATGTTAAGTTGGCAGCAGAAGACTACAACATGGGAATCGGGAAAGTTTTTACGGAAAAAGACTTTGACATGTTCATCGTTCGCTGGACGGGGCGTGCCAATCGAATTGATCCGGAAACTTTTACAGCCATGATGCATCACCGTGACGGTAACTACAACAAGTGGGGCTATAATAATTCAGTTGTAAATGAGCTCAGCGATAAGCAGCAGGTTGAGATGGATCCTAACAAACGGCGCGATATCGTTTTACAAATTCAAAAAGCGATTTATGACGATGCTGCAAGTAGTCCGATCGTTTATCCGAGCATGACAAATGCCTACCGGGAAGATCGTCTTTCCGGTGTGGTTCCTCAGGTTGGCGAAGGAATAGGCAGCCTCTGGACCGATCTTGCTGCAACCGTGAAAGGAGGAGACGGATACATTCGGACAGGGCAGACCTCTCCGCTGAAAAACCTGAACCCCGTATCGGTAACCGATTCCAACGAGTTCAAGGAATTGCGAATGATCTACGACCGGCTTCTGCAGGTGGGTCCGGATGGAAGTATTCGGCCCTGGGCTGCTACTTCGATCAAATCCCCGGATTCTACGACAGTGGATATTACCATCCGCGAAGGAATGAAATTTCATGACGGGACGCCTGTTACGATTGAGGATGTCAAATTTACTTTTGATTACTATAAAAAATGGAAAGCTCCGTTTTTTATTTCGTCTTTGGAAAAATTTGCATCCAATGAAATAACGGGGAAGAATTCTTTGAGAATCAAACTCACCTCTCCTCACGCACCCTTGATGATCAACTTTTTTGCACAAATTTTTATTCTTCCCCAGCATATCTGGAAAGACATTCCGGAAAAAGTAAATGTTGATGACGTGCTCAAATTTGCCAATGAAAATCCAATCGGCAGCGGTCCTTTCAAATTTGACTACTGGGATCGCGGCAAGGAGTTGAAGGTGACGGCAAACAAGGATCATTTCAATGCACCCAAATGCGCTGGAATCATCCGTATTGCCTATGGCAGTCATGATGCCATGGCAGCAGCCATAGAAGCCGGAGAGTGTGATCGGACCCGCTATATTTTAAAACCGGCGCTGGTTCAGGACCTTAACAAAATCAACGGGATTGTCGGCAAAGGTTATCCGAGTCACGGTTGGTACGGGTTCATGTTCAATCACCTGAGGGGACCGCTCAAAGATCCGGTTTTCCGAACGGCATTGGACCATGTCGTTCCCCGTGATGTCATCAAAGCGGTGGTGATGTCGGGATTTGCCGAGAAAGGGGGATCGGTGATTGCCCCTGCCAATGAGTTCTGGCACAATTCCAATTTGCCTGCCCGTCCTTCCAGCACTAAAAAAGCTCGTGAGGTACTGGAGGCCGGTGGATATTCCTGGGACAGCAGCGGCACTTTGCTGTATCCTGCTTAAAAATACCCTTCATAAAACCGTGCCGATGAATTTTTTTCATCGGCACCGAACTCTTGTTTCTAAGCACAACCCATTGGATCCCAATGCTCGAGTACGTTCTACGCCGTCTCTTGTATATGCTGATCACGCTTTTTGCGGTGGCTTCGATTCTGTTTCTTTTGTTTCGCATGCTTCCCGGTGAGGCGACCCTTCAGGTGATCAGCCCTGCAATGGACGAAGCCGTGCAGCAGCGAATGAAGGCGGCATTCGGTCTCGATAAACCCGTCTGGCATCAATATCTCATTTACCTGAAAAACCTGGTCAGCCTGGAATGGGGTCGCTCATTTGTGTCAGCGCAGGAAGTGACCGCAATTATTTCATATCGATTCTGGAATACCTTGCTCTTGATGGCCTCCGGTCTCTGCATGACGCTCACGCTGGGAATTGGATTTGGTATTGTGATGGCCTGGAAACGGAATAGCCCTTTGGATGTGGCGGGAACCGTGATCGGGTTAATTTTTCAGGCGGCCCCTCCATTTATTACGGGACTGCTCCTGCTGATGATTATGAGCTATCGTCTGGGACTCTTTCCTACAGGCGGAATGTATCCTCCCGGTGAAAGACCCGAGAACTTGATTGGTTTGCTGCTGATGCCGGCATTTTGGGAGCGTATTGTCTTACCGACAATCACAGTGGGGATGTATTATTTGGCAACCCCGATGCTGGTGATGCGCGATAGTATGTTGGAGGTCCTTGGCAGTGACTATATTGAATTGGCCCGGGCCAAGGGGCTGAAGCCCAGTACGGTTATGTTTCGCCACGCCGCCAGAAATGCATTGCTGGGAGTTGTCACGCTTGCTTCCATCATGGTCGGTTTTGCTGTGGGGGGACAGGTTGTGGTCGAGTCCCTTTTTTCCTGGCCGGGTATGGGGCAGTTGATGGTGGAGTCTGCAGCTTCTCATGACTACCCGGTGGCCCAGGGAACCTTCCTGATGCTGGCCATTTTGGTGATTGGGCTGAACTTTCTCACCGATTTTCTATACAGTTATCTGGACCCCCGAATCACGGTTTCTTCGGAAGGGATCAAGTGATATTTCCTGAAAGTTATTTGTTATGAACAGCCAGATCAAATCATGGGATGCCTTTCGAGTGCGGATCCCCCTGGTCAACCCCTATCACCTTTCAAAAGTTTACGGAACAATCACTCACAGCGATGTGATTTTCCTTAAAATTGCGACCTTTGATGGAACAGTGGGCTGGGGAGAGGCTGATCCGGGAGGTGTAAAATTCACGGGAGATACTCCTGAATCAGAAATGAAGTCCATTCACCAGGGATCCCTCAATTTTCTTAAAGGACTTGAGATAGAGAACTGGGTTGCTTCCGGAAAAAGCAAGGAGGGTGGAGGTGCTCTCGCGGCCGCCTGTGATGTTGCCATACATGATGCATTGGCCCGTCAAAAACAAATCCCTGTTTGGCAGTTACTGGGAAAGAAGCAAAGAGATACCATTGACTTGCTTTGGCCGACGTCCAGCGGATCCTCATCGGAGGATTTGAAAATTATTCGAGAATTTAATGCCAGAGGGTTTAAAACCTACATGCTGAAGATGGGGGACCGATCGATTCCTGATGAATTGAAAAGACTCCAGGAGGTCTTTGCACAGCTTCCCGAAGGGGTTCGGCTGATGGTGGATGCCAATCAGGGATGGACCCGGGAGGAAGCCGATGAATTTTTTCAGGGTGCCAAAGATTTTCCGCTGATTTTAACCGAACAACCGTTGCCTGCAGACGATCTTGCCGGTCTTCGGGGGCTGAGAGAAAAATTTGGACAAACCGTCTCGGTTGATGAAAGCGTGCAGTCACTAGAGAGTACTGAGGAAATTCTTGAAGAGGATGCGGCTGATATTTTCAGTATAAAGATATCAAAAAATGGCGGGCTCCATTCAAGCCATCAAATAGCAAAAATGGTTGCCGCAAAAGGGAAGCGAGTTCTGATGAACAGCATGATCGAGTTGGGGATCACGCAATGCGCTTCTCTGCAGCTCGGTTGTGTGCTTGAAAATCTGGTGGATTGTGGCCATGCCTATATGTCTACATTGCGAACATCTGATGATGTAACGGATTTCTCTTCCTGGATAGAAAATGGAACTGCCAGACTTCAGGACAGTCCGGGATTGGGGTTGAATGTAGATTTTGAAAAAATTAATAAATACCTGGAGGATGAGCATCATGGCAGCTAAAACCCGCGGGAATGCTTTGGTCAATATCAAACGCCTTTTGCAGGAACATTACCAGATTATCACTTCAAATCGGCTGAGTGCAACCGGTCTGCTTTTTATTGTCATTTTTATGGTCGTCGCAATTTTTGCCCCCTGGATTGCTCCGAATGACCCCTGGGAGATGATGTATGACAGCAGCGGTGAGTTTGCCTCGCTTCGATCTCCTTCATGGCAATTCCCGCTGGGGACCACCCATTTGGGATATGATCTTTTTTCACAGTTGATTCTGGCAACAAGAACGACTCTTCTGATCGGCTCAGTATCAGGTGGAATCTCAATCCTGATTGGTGCAAATATTGGTTTGATTTCGGGTTATTACGGAGGAAAAATCGATGAAGTCCTGATGCGCTTCACAGATATTCTCTATGGAATGCCTTTTTTGCCCTTTATTATTGTCCTCATCTCACTTTTTGGCAGACGGCTGGAGTTTATTATTCTTGCAATTGTGCTGATCATCTGGAGAACCTCAGCCAGGGTGATCCGTGCTCAAACTATTTCCATCAAACAACGGCAGTTTATTGCTGCTGCCAAAGCCCGCGGCTGCAGTGATTTTAGAATTATTTACCGGCATATCCTGCCCAATGTTCTTCCTCTCCTGCTTTTGTATGCTGCTTTCAACATCGCCTGGTCTGTGATCACAGAAGCCAGTGCCAGTTTTCTCGGATTCGGTGATGGAGAAACCATCAGTTGGGGAGGCATGCTCTATGAGTTATGGCTATCAGGAAAAACACGAGTTGCATGGTGGTGGTTTGCTGCTCCGTCAATTTGTATTGTTTTGCTGGTGACTTCCCTTGTTTTTGTCAGTCGTGCTTATGAGGAAGTGGCTAATCCGAGATTGAGGAAAAGATGAGCAGAAACCGAGTTCTCAGAGTTAAAAACCTCAGCGTCCGTTATCAAACGCAAAAAGGACCTGTTCACGCGGTCAATGACGTGACCTTTGATGTTTTTGAAAATGAAGTCTTTGGAATTGCCGGAGAGTCAGGCTGCGGAAAGTCGACGCTGATTCGTTCCTTGATGCGACTCCTCCCCGACAGTGCTCTGGTGACTGCCAGTGAAATCACTCTTTCCGGGCAGAACCTTCAAAGCATGCCAGATAAGAATTTTCGGGAGGAAATATTGTGGAGCAAGATGTCACTTGTTCCTCAGAGTGCAATGAATTCGCTCAACCCGGTTTATCGAGTCGGGCATCAGGTTGTAGAAGCAATCCAGGCACACCGCGCCATAAGCAAAGCCGCAGCACGAAATCGGGTTGCAGAACTTTTTGACGTTGTCGGACTGCAGGCTGACCTGATGGACAATTACCCTCACGAGTTTTCAGGAGGAATGAGGCAGCGAGCGATGATTGCCATGTCGCTTGCACTCGATCCCGGTCTGATTGTGATGGACGAGCCCACTACCGGACTTGATGTTTTAGTGCAGGAGAGAATTTTAAGACGTATTAGGGAAATCCGATCGCAAATCTCGAGTTCCATTATTCTGATTACGCATGACATTGCTGTGATTGCTGAAATGAGCGATCGTATCGGAGTGATGTATGGGGGAAGTTTAATGGAGCAGGCGCCGGCAATTGACTTGTTTGAGTCTCCCTGTCACCCCTACACGCTGGGGCTGAAAAACGCATTTCCATCAATCCGGAACAAAGGACAGGAATTGATCTCGATTCCCGGCAGTCCGCCTACTTTGATAGGTGAGAGTAGCGAATGCTCATTTTTGGAGCGATGCCCCTTTAAGGCGGAAGAATGCTCAAAAGAGTTTCCTGCAATTGAAAAACTTGCAGAATTTCATGAAGTGCGGTGTTTCCGTCATAAGGAAGCACCGAAATTGAGAGAACTTGCATCGAATAAGGCAACGTGGCTATCCTCCAATTGAAAAAAGTTTCGAGGCATTTTGAAATCAAGTCAGGATTTGTGGCAAAACGTTTTCAAGGTCAGCCGGATCGCAAGATTAAAGCGGTGGAAGGCGTAAACTTTTCTCTTGAGCAAAATGAAGTGGTCGGTATTGCCGGCGAATCTGGATGTGGAAAATCAACCACCTGTATGATGATTGCAGGTTTGCTGCCGCCTTCTTCGGGGGAAATCATCTATGATGACAAAAGAATCGATCAAATGGGTGTGGAAGATCTGCGTTGGTACCGGAGCCAGGTTCAGATGATATTCCAGGATCCTTATGAATCGCTCAATCCCAGATTCCGCGTTTTTGATACGGTGGCGGAAGGCCCGAGAGCATTGAAACTCTACCCGGAAACCGAAATCGCCGATCGAACAGAAGATATGTTGAAGTCGGTAGGGCTTTCTTTAGAAAAGTATGCGGATCGCTACCCTCACGAGCTGAGTGGGGGAGAACGCCAGCGGGTGGGAATTGCCAGTGCGCTGGTGATGGAGCCCCGCATGGTAATCGCCGATGAACCGTTGTCGATGCTGGATGTTTCGATCAGAGCCGGCATTTTGGATCTGCTGAAAGACCTGGCCAAACAACGACATTTTTCATGCATCTATGTCTCCCATGATTTGTCCATCCTCGGACATATTGCAGACCGCCTGATGATCATGTACCTCGGGCAGGCCATGGAAATCGGACCGACCTGGGATGTTATTCAAAATCCTCAACATCCTTATACCAAGGCCCTGATCAATGCGGTTCCTGTTCCGGACCCCCGTGTGCGGCGTCCTGTGCCTGAAATCAAGGGGGATATATCAAGACCGATTGATCCTCCGCCAGGCTGCAGGTTTCAGTCGAGGTGCCCGCATGCGGATCAAACCTGTGGAGAAAACTTCATAACCCTCCAGAGTACGGCAGACGCCCATCACCATGCCGCCTGCCACCGATTGAAGGAGCTTTGAAGGAACCAGAAAGAAGGGATAAAGGCACAGTGCTTTTCAAGTAAACGAGTGAGAGGCAAAAAGCTTTGCGATGTCTTTCTTTCTGCCTCAAAAGTTACTATTTCAAATTTATCAAAATTTATGAACAGCATACAGACAGATACAATTGTAATCGGTGGCGGTATCATTGGAGTTTCCCTTGCCTATGGGCTGATCAAGCATGGAAGTTCAGTGATACTGTTGGATCGGGAAGACCAGAATTTGACAGCGTCACGGGCAAATTTTGGGTTAGTGTGGGTACAAAGCAAAGGATATGGAATGCCGCGTTATGCCGAATGGTGTATTGAAGCGACTGACCATTGGCCCGTTTTTTCTGAATCTCTTGAAGAGGAGACCGGAAGTAAACTCAACTATGAAAACACAGGGGGATTTGAGATCTGTCTCGGGGAAGAAGAGTTGGCTGCAAGAGTCAAATTTATCGAGGATATGAGAATGCAATCCCGCAACGGTCAGTATGAAGTGAGCATGTTGAGCCGTGATGAACTTCAGAAAATGCTTCCTAAAATTGCTTTGGGAAACGATGTAAGCGGCGCATCCTTTTGTCGTCATGATGGCATTGTCGATCCGCTCAATCTTCTCCGCACTTTTTATCAGGGTTTCCAAAAAAGGGGCGGTGACTATCGTCCGGGACATTGGGTCGAGGATATACAGAAAGATGGTTCCGGCTTTTTGGTGAAGACTCCGAAGCAGCATTTCAGAGCACAAAAACTGGTAATTGCAAGTGGACTGGCGACAACCAAGCTCTCCAATATGGTGGGAATGGCGGTTCCGGTCAGTCCTCAAAAAGGACAGGTCCTGGTGACTGAACGAACGTCCAAATTGTTTCCCTTTGCTACCGGAGGAATTCGTCAAAATGCCAACGGCAATTTCATGTTCGGTGCATCTCATGAGGATACCGGCATAGAGATCGGCACCAGTACCGATATTCTGAAAGTCCTCGTCTCCCGGGCACTGCGAATTTTTCCCGTTCTGGAAAATCTTCAACTGGTGCGTACCTGGGCCGGGTTGAGGGTGCTGACTCCGGATCAAAAGCCCGTTTACTGCGAGTCTGAAGAGTTCCCC
This sequence comes from SAR324 cluster bacterium, assembly GCA_015231825.1. GTDB lineage: Bacteria > SAR324 > SAR324 > SAR324 > NAC60-12 > JADGAV01. The sequence goes on along the minus strand of JADGAV010000008.1, from coordinate 3,178 downwards.
GGTGCCTTTGCTGTCACGAGTCACAGCGGCGTCAGTCTGGCCTCATTGCACTCAGACAAACTACCGGAGTGGATTCTTGAGGGAAAAATTTTTCCTGATTTTGATGTTTTTCATCCAAGGAGGTTCAATGTTTAAAAAGCTTCCTCAAAATGGCGAAAAAGTCAGTATTGATTTTGAAGGGAAAAGATTGGAAACAGTGACGGGGCAGACGGTTGCTGCAGCGTTGCTGGGCAGTGGAGAAATGCTTTTTCGTGAATCAGCCGTTACTGGCCAGCCGCGATCCGTTTACTGTATGATGGGAGTATGTTTTGAATGTCTGCTTGAAATTGATGGAAAACCGAACCAGCAAAGCTGCATGATTCTTGTCCAGGAGGGGATGAAAATCAGAAGACAGCAGAGACCGATAATGGAGAACCATGCAAGTGCCTGAATATGACCTCATCATCATCGGATCCGGTCCGGCAGGAATGGCGGCCGCGGTCACTTCCCGAGGGCAGGGACTCAAGGTCCTGGTTTTAGATGAACAGCCAACTGCCGGGGGGCAGATATATCGCAATATCGAGCATCTTGAACTTCATCGAAATCCCGAATTTAAAAAACTGGGCCGAGATTATTCTGAGGCAAGCGGCCTGGTCAAACGGTTTAAAAATTGCGGTGCAGACTATCTGTCGGGAATGACTGTCTGGCAGATAGAAAAAGAGCTGGTCGTGCGGGTTGTGCATAATTCTCCGGGGCAGGACAAAAAATCGCCCCTGTCATTTAAAGCAAAAAAAATCCTGATTGCGGTGGGTGCGATGGAACGCCCCATGCCGATTCCGGGATGGACCCTGCCTGGCGTGATGGCATGCACTGCAGTTGATGTCCTTTATAAAAGCGCCGGTATTGTTCCTAAAGGTACCGTGGTGCTTGCTGGTGCCGGTCCTCTTTTGCTGCTGATTGCGACACGACTGCTCGATGCAGGTGTAAAAATCTCGGCACTCCTCAATACAAACCCGCAAAATGCGCTGCTGAAAGCTCTCCCGCATTTACCATCTGCACTGCGGACGCCTGAATACCTGGTCAAAGGAGCCGGCATGCTTCTTAAATTGAGGACGTCCGGAGTTCCCATACATTTTGGTATCAGATCCATTGAGGCTCAAGGCAAGGAAAATCTCAATCGTGTACGCTTTGTTTCCAGCAAGGGTACACAAACAGTCGATGCCGACTTGCTGCTGCTGCATCAGGGAGTGGTACCCAATGTACAAATCACCCGATTGTTGGGATGTGAACATCAATGGTACGAGTCCCAGCGCTACTGGGAACCGGTTCTTGATGAGTGGGGAAACACTTCTGTCCCTGGAATCGCTGTTGCGGGTGATTGCGGACGGGTTTCCGGATCAAAAGTTTCTGAATTGTCAGGGCATATTGCTGCTCTTGAAACGGCAAGAGCGCTCGGTGCCCTTTCAGAATCCAAACGGGATGAACAGGCGTCATCAATCCGGGCGGAGCTTAAAAAACAACAGGCTTCAAGACCGTTTCTTGACACCCTGTTTGAGCCGCAAAAATCCTGGATCGTTCCCGAAGACGAAGCCACCATGGTTTGTCGATGTGAAGAAGTGGATGTTGGGGAAATTCGCAATACCGTACGATTGGGGGCACACAGCCCGGACCGCGTGAAGGCGATGATTCGTTCCGGAATGGGTTTTTGTCAGGGAAGAATGTGCGCACTGACCCTGTCCGAAATTATTGCGGATGAATTGAAAATCTCACCTGCTGATGTCGGCTACCTGCGTGTTCGCTCTCCAATCAAACCGGTCACTCTTGGACAGTTGGTCAGTTCTGAATGAACCGGTTTCTGTTTGACCCTCATCTCATCAAGCCCTCTTCTTTTTCAGCTTCTCTCTTTCCCTTGGTTGATCCCTATGAATGCACGGCAAATTGAGGCTTTTCAGGCAGTTATGCGCACCGGGAGTATGACTCTCGCGGGAAAACTGCTTTATATCTCGCAACCCGCTGTCAGCCGCCTGGTGAATGAATTGGAACAAAATATCGGCTTCAAGCTTTTTGTAAGACGAAAAAGCGGGATGCACCCCACTCATGAGGGGAAACTTCTTTTTGAAGATATTGAAAAGCATTTTATCGGATTGCGAGAACTCGAGCAGATTGCAGAATCAATCAAGAGTTCTCAAAAAGGTCAGCTTCGAATCATTGCCATGCCCGGGGTAGTCAACTTGCTCCTTCCTAAAGTGATGAAATTCTACTGGCAGAAATTCCCCAATATCAATGTAGAAATAGAAAGTATTCACCGGATCGCGATTCTGGACCGAATCAATTCCAAACATTATGACATCGGAATTGCCAACTTGCCGATTGATAACAGTGAAATTTGTATTCACAGTTCTTTTGATACAAACCTGCACTGTGTGATGAGAGAAGATCACCCGCTCGGCTTGAAAGATCAATTGAACATCACCGATTTGGAAGGACAGGATATCATATTGTTTCCGGTGGGCACCTTTGTTCGTCATCAAATAGAAAATCTTTTTGAAGAAAAGAAGGTGCAATTTCGAGCAAAACTTTCTTCTCGTTCAACTTCCGACATTTATCAATTCGTCAGATTCGGCGCAGGCATCTCTCTCATTTTTCCCTTTCATAATTTCGAAGGGTCTGATATTTCCGGCCTGGTTTTTAAACCCGTGAATATTGATTTCAAAATGACCATTGGTGTGATCTCCAGCGGAAGAACGCCCTCCATCGCGGCACAAAACTTCATCAACCTGATGAAAGAAATGCAGCATTGATTGCAGCCTTCATTTAGATGCCATCGTTTCTACCCCGGCCCACGCTTCAGGGACGCCATGAACCATGAATTCTGCGGAACGTTCCAGATAGAGCTTGGCGGCTTTGTCTTCGGGGTTAAGGTTGAGGACATTTTAAAAAAAACCGCTGCTTCCGCGAATTCTTTCCTGAAATAGAGTGCGAGTCCTTCTTCAAAATCGGATTGGGAATTTATCTTTTTTTCAATCACTGATTCAGGGTCGCCACCAAAAAGATCGTATACTGAAACGACTTCATTCTTTCCTTTTACTTTTAATTTCCCTAAAAAACGATAGTGATATGTGTCGATGTTTTCGATTTCCTTAAAAACATAGTCGCTGATCAGAATAGAAACACCAAAAGTCTTTGTTAGACCCTCCAA
>JADGAV010000045.1 GCA_015231825.1 SAR324 cluster bacterium | reverse complement strand
AATGGAGGTGGCCAGACCAGGAATTGAACCAGGGACACGAGGATTTTCAGTCCTCTGCTCTACCGACTGAGCTATCTGGCCAGAGAAGATTGCATTGCCATACAACCGCCCGACTGAGATGGCGGCTACCTTATTGATGATTCTGCAATTTTAGTTGCGGGGTTTTTCAATAAGGATTTATAAATGCTTTTGTACTACAAACAAAAATAATATGATATTTTAGGAAAAAGGCAAGACTGTATTTAAAAATAAAGCACCCTCAAGTCCTCTCCTGGAAAAATTGTTCACATAGGGGAAATCTTTATTTTACAGGTAAGCATAATATACTTTTATGTCCAAAGGAGATTTCCCTGTCTGGCAAAGACTTTGGCCGAATTTAAAGCGGACTGCATGGGCCGGATTCTGCGTTTTACCTGCATTTTCTACGATTACATTTTCAATGCGTTTTCCAGCGTCGCTCGGACTCCTATCTGATAAATACTTTTCAAATCTTGTCTCAGACAATTTGTAAATGCCGGGGATTGAGATAAAAAATCTCCAAAAATTTCAGTGATACTGAGTAGCGGACGGGGGTCTGTTTTTCCTGCTTTTGCTTTTTCTGTCAGGACCTTTGCCATTGGATCATTGATATTGAATGCTTCTCCTTTTTCATTTTCTGCGGATAAAAAACGGAACCATCCTGCAATGGCCAGTGAGAGCCATCGAGGGGTTTTTCCCTGCAGAAGCTGCTCTTGAATAGAGGAGAGGATAAACTTTGGGACTCTTTTGGAGCCATCGGTGCAGAGCCGGTTCATGTGGTCTTTGACCGATGGGTTGCAAAAGCGGTCCAGCAGAGTGTTCTTGTATTCCGTCAGGTCAACCCCTGGTACTTCCGACAGCAATGGCGTGACATCTTCGTCCATCAATCGTTGCAGAAAAAGGGCATAGAGAGGATCCGCGACGGCCTCGTAAAAATACTCATAGCCGTCCAAATATGCGAGGTATGCTGCAGAGGCATGGCTGGCATTGAGGAGGCGTATTTTCATTTTCTCATAGGGAAAAACATCAGCAGTCATTTGAACACCAACCTTTTCCCAGGGAGGGCGTCCGTTGCAAAACTCATCTTCAATGACCCACTGTTTAAAGGATTCGCAAACGACAGGCCAGTCATCCTGGATTCCCCAGTGTTCACTAAGGGCCGTTCTATCCTCTTCAGAGGTCGTCGGCGTGATCCGATCAACCATGCTATTGGGAAAGGTGACATGCTCTCCAATCCATTGACTGAGAGCAGGGTCTCTCAATCGGGCAAAAGCGAGCACCATCTTTTTTGTTAAATTTCCGTTGTTCTGGAGGTTGTCGCAGGATTGGATGGTAAATGCGGGAATTTCCCGAAGTCGCCTTCGATTTAGGGCTTCCACTAAAAATCCGAATGCGCCGACTGGATTGGATGGGTTTTTGAGATCATGGACTACCTGAGGGTTGCCGGGGTCAAATTCTTCTGTGGCTTCATTGTAGCAATACCCTCCTTCTGTGATGGTCAGGGAAACAATTTTTGTTTCTTCCGAAGACATTTTTTCGAGAACTGCTTCAGGGTTTTCCGGTGCAAAAAAATATTCGAGCAAAGCTCCGATTACTCTTACTGTTTCCTTTTCATAGTGACGCTCAATCAAGGTGTAAAGACAATCCTGCTTTTGCAGCACCGTGTCCATTTTTTTGTCAAATGGAAGCAAACCGACTCCGCAAATTCCCCATTCATTTGCAGAATGATTTTGCAGCAATTCATCCGAATAAAGGGCCTGGTGTGCCCGGTGGAATCCACCAACACCGATATGGACGATTCCTGTTTTTACTTTTTGACGGTCATAGTGAGGGATGCTGACTTCTGGATGAAGGAGCGACAGGGAAGCGGAATTCAGGCTTGTTGCCGCTTTGGCCGCGCTTTCCTTGCGAGTATTTGGCATTATTTTGCACCCATTTCGAACATTATAGTTTTGCCACACTGATCAAGATCAGTTATGTCAATTGAGTGAGATGCTTCCGGGGATGTCGATGCATTGCGGCTTGATTCCACCGAACGGAGGGGAGTTCCCCTCCGCCGGGAGGAGATGTGCCAGCACGTCGTGGCAGCACATCTTTTGCGTGAATTTTTTGAATTTCCTGTCGCACTGCAGAAGCAATGCCTGTGTTTGCAGGAAACTGCTGAAATGATAAACAAAGCTAAATAGATTTAGCGTTAAAATCAAGTTTTTTATCAAAAAAACCTGCATTTTTTCGTATCTGGCATCTGAAAGTTGGGATCGGGAGGGCAGCAGTATTTTTAATCACGGTGAGGTTCAAAAATGGGGATCGAAAAAGGGATGTATATTGGGCAGCTAATCGACAATTCCCGAATTCTGTGAGTGCACAAATAAACCTTGTAGTTTTTGCTAAATAGATTTAGTTCATTGAAAAACTACTCAACTGAGGAGAAATTATGAATAAACTTGGTATACATGCGCTGGTTTGGGCCGGGGGTTGGAGCCATGAAGAGTGTACCCAAGCCATTGAACAGACCGCAGAAATCGGCTATGACTATATCGAAATCCCTGCCCTTGATCCCAGTTCAATTGATGTTGATTTTACGAGGCAACGATTGGAAAAAGCCAATCTTGGCGTAAGCCTTTCCTTAGGTCTGGCCCCGGAGGCGGATATTTCCAGTGAAGATCCCGAAAAAATAGCACGGGGGGAAGCAACTTTAAGAGATGCCGTCTTACTCGCAAGAGATGTTGGCTCTCCTTATGTCTGCGGCATATTGTATTCGGCTTTCACAAAATATTTTCATCCGCCTACTCGAAAGGGTGTTGAAAATTCGATTGAAGTCTTGCGACGGGTTTCAGAACAGGCAAAGAAGAGTGACATTACAATTGGTTTGGAAGTGGTCAACCGCTATGAATCCAATGTCATCAATACCGCTGCGCAAGCAGTGGAAGTTTGCAAGCGAGTTGGTACACCAAACATCAAGGTTCATCTTGATACGTATCACATGAATATCGAAGAAAACGATGTTGTGTCTGCCATGAAAGAGACGGGCGACTTTTTAAACTATTTTCATATCGGTGAGTCACATCGAGGGTATCTGGGTTCTGGCTCGATTAATTTTGACGACGTGTTTCGCGGTATTGTCTATTCGGGTTACAAGGGGCCAATCACTTTTGAATCATTTTCCAACGTTGTTGTCCACAAAGAATTGGCAAGTATTTTAGGAATTTGGAGAAATCTTTGGGATGATGGTTTTGATTTGGCGGTTCATGCCAAAGCGTTCATGGACACCCATCTGAAAAGTGCTCATGAATCAATTTCTGCATCGGCCTAAGCTTCCTTTCACTTTATTATTTTTCAACAGGGTTTGCTCTGCTTTGATGCCGGAACTGTTGGAGTTGTCAATAAAGAATTCAATGCCAGACAATAAGGATTCATGAAAGCAAATCCTTTGAAGAAATTGACGATTTACGACATTGCTGAACAGGCAAAGGTTTCACCTGCAACCGTCAGTCTTGTTCTCAATGGAAAATGGAAATCCCATAGAATTAGCGAGCCCACTGCCCGTCTCATTCTCAACATTAGCCAAAAAGCAGAATATAAAATCAATCGTAACGCCCGTTCTTTGCGGTTGAATCAATCTGGATTGGCAGGGATGATCATTCCGCAGTACACCAATCGATTTTTTGCAGGATTGGCGGAAGCCTTTGAATCAGAGGCAAGGGCTCGCGGGTTGTGTCCTATCGTGGTCAGTGCCCATCGAGATCCTCAAAACGAGGAGGAAATTATCAATTCCCTGATGGCTCACCAGATTGAATTTCTTTTTATCGTCGGAGCACGATCTCCGGAACGATTGAGAAAAATGTGTCAAAAAAAGCACATTCGTTGCGTCAATGTTGATCTTCCGGGAGAGGGTCCCTCGATCGTGACTGACAACTATCGAGGAGCATTTAACTTGGCGGACAGAATGCTAAAAGAACCCCTGGCACAAAGGGACTATGAATCGAACAGTTTATATTTTATCGGGGGACTGAAAGAGGATTACGCCACCAGCAACCGGGTGGTTGGATTTAGAGATGCAATGACGAATCACGGGCTTAACCCCTCGGAAGATCATATCCATATCTGCGGGTACGAAGCAGAAGGAGCAGAATTTTCCCTAAAATCAATTCATGAGCGGCTGGACGGGCTTCCGCAGGGAATTTTCATCAACTCTATTACCGCGCTGGAAGGAATCGTTCGCTATTTGAAAAAATTACCTCATGAAAACTATGCTGAAATGGTGATCGGCTGCTTTGATTGGGATCCGTTTGCTTCTTTTCTCTCGATTCCAATTTTGATGGTAAGGCAAGATACAGAAAAGCTCATTTCCGAGGCATACCGGATGATTGATGAATACCCCAGCAATCGGGAAACTCTGATTATGATTCCTCCTGTTCTGATTGAACCAGAATGCAAAATGGCTTGATATTCTTCCTTCTGCCATTACGCATTGTGATTCATATTTGGATTGGGCAATTTACCGGGTGCCTACCATAGGGTAAAACCTCCATCGACAACGACATTGGAGCCGGTCATGTAGCTTGATGCTTCGGAGGCAAGCATTATTGCAATCGGGCAGAGTTCCTCAGGCTTGCCGGGACGTCTCATGGGAGTTGCGTCAAACCAGACCCCGCCATATTGAGGATCTTCAAAGTATTCACCCGCCAAAGGCCCTTCCATGTAACCCGGTGAAATTGAATTGACCCGTATGAGATGAGGGGCCCATTCGGCTGCCAGTGATTTGGTGAGGTGAATCACAGCTGCTTTGGAGGTATTGTAAGAAGTCTGCTTTTGGGGCTGATTCACGATGAGTCCAGACATGGAAGCAATGTTGATGATCCGCCCACCTCCTTGTTTTTTCATTTGTTTGGCGGCAGCCTGGCAACAAAAGAACAGGCCGTTCAGGTTGATATCGATCACATTTCGCCATTCCGTTTCAGAATTGTCTTCGGCTTCCTGCCAATGGACCACGCCGGCATTGTTCATGATGAAATCAAGTTTTCCAAATTCAGCAACCGTTTTTTTGACCATCGCATCGACACTCGATTTATGTCGAATGTCAGTTTCAATGAACAAGGAACGGCGTCCCGAATTTTGAATTTCTTGAACCGTTTGGGCTCCCGTTTCCGAATTGACTTCTGCGACTACAATATCGGCTCCCACTTCGGCAAATGCCAGGCAAAATGCCTTTCCCAAACCCTGGCCGCCTCCAGTGACAATACCAACCTGATCTTTTAGTGAAAATTTGTCGAGGATCATAATAACTGCTCAATTTGATTTGAAATTCCCATTTTTTGGGGACCGGCTCCTCCGCAAATGCCTCAGCCTGAGACGCGGTTCATAATTCCACAACTTTTTTAGATTCTTGAAGATCCGACTGCTTCGAGGCAAAATTCCCTGACCGTATTGATCAGAAGACTGAAACTAAAAAATAGATTTTTCAGACACCTTGTCAAAGACATGAAAAGCTTCAGTATTGAAGGTGATTTGAATTTTTGTCTTCCGTTCCGGCATGTCCTTTCCTTCTATTTGAGCCATGATTTCATGAGCACCGACCTTCAGATCCAAAATTGCCTCTGCGCCTAACAATTCGGTTACTTCCACCGTGGCGTCAAATTTCCATTCAGGGGCAATGCCATCGTCTTTTTGGGCAAGATTGATGTCTGTGGGACGGATTCCTACGAGGACATCCATGTTGGCCTGAACCTGATGATTTTCCTTTTCCGGGAGCGGAATTTTGATGGAGTCTGATTCCAAAACCAATCCGTTTTTTGCATTTTTGGTTTTCATCGGGATTAAATTCATGGCGGGGCTCCCAATAAAAGTGGCAACAAAAATATTATTCGGGTTTGCGAACACTTCTTTGGGAGAACCGATTTGCTCAATGTAACCATCCCGTAAAATCACAATCTGGTCAGCTAACGTCATCGCTTCGATCTGATCATGGGTTACATAGAGGGTTGTGGTCTTCAGCTGCTGATGAAGCTTTTGAATCTCCAGACGCATGTGGGTCCGTAATTTGGCATCGAGGTTAGAAAGGGGTTCATCAAACAAAAATACTTCAGGGGTTCTTACCATGGCGCGTCCCATTGCAACCCGCTGCCGCTGTCCTCCCGAAAGTGCGGCGGGGCGTCGATCAAGCAGAGGGCCCAATTCCAGAATTTTTGCCACCTCGTCCACCTTTTTCTGAATTTCCGGTTTTGGCATTTTTTGCAGTTTGAGTCCAAAAGCCATATTCTGTGCAACAGTCATGTGCGGATATAAAGCGTAGTTTTGAAAGACCATCGCAATTTTGCGATCTTTGGGAGCGACATCATTGACCACCCGATCTCCAATTTTGATTTCTCCTCCAGTAATATCCTCAAGCCCGGCCACCATCCTTAAGGTCGTCGATTTTCCGCAACCGGAAGGTCCCAGCAGGACGACAAAATCTTCATCTTTGACATCCAGATCGATCCCATGGACGATTTCAACATCCCCATAAGCTTTAACTACTTTATTCAAATTTACTGTTGCCATCGTTTTTCTCCCTGTTTTAAGGATAAATTAGTGCGGTGATTTTTTAAATGCTTGTATAAAGGATGGACGAACTCCTTCGTCAATATCCCTGCAACTCCGGCAGGGAACTCCACGGGATTCTTTTTGTGAAGACCTGCGAAGGATGCCAAGATAACATAGGCATTGCCGATTGAAAGATAAAAATTTATGATAACACGCATGCAGATTGATACTTTTGAAGTACAGGAGTTAGATGTTCTATCAATACTTCTTCCGGATTGAGAGGCTTGTTTGAAAAATGACAACCCTCCGGTAAATACTGTTTAAACAAAGTCATAGGCACGTGAATTCCGGTTATGACTTTCATGAGCTTCCCTACTGCAGCTTTGACGTCTTTGTGATTCCAATAATACCGAATCCTGTCTGACAGCGAATAGTGTCGTAACACACGCTGCTCAATTTTGTCACCATCATAATGTTTTTTCCAATTTTCTGGAGACGCCAGCATCGTGTTTTCGATTGTGGTGTAAAGGGATCTTACCGGGTATCCAGAAATCATTTCGGATGCGATATGATCGAGGCCATAAAGCGCCTGACGCAGGCAGAAAGTCAATTCCGGTCCTACCTTGAGAATCGAGAAGCCGTCCTGAACAAGTTGAGTCAACGAAGCGCTTTCCTGATAGTCTGTGGAATGGGCTTCGAAGACAAACTGCTTTTCATTCTCAAGGAGTTTTAAGAGATCTTCTGCCTTTTCATGAGAGTATTCTATTACGTTTTTGTTGCCAAATTCGACCCCGGGCTGGACGACGATTGCCAATACTCGGGAAAAGGCTTCTTTCAATCCATGTTTCAGGAACAAATCCCGGTGGGTTGAGATTGTTTTTGCCGCTGCCTGATAGCTCGTTGGAGTCAGCTCTGAAATTTCGTGGTCCGCACCCCCTGGAGGAGGAACTTCAGTCCCAATCACGTAAATAGGGGGAGCGACTCCGCATTGACTCGCGGTTTCTTCTGCCACCGTCGCCAATCTTGCTGCACGGTTCGCCACGGTAGAATCGTCAAGTGCCTCGGGATCGCCTAAACAGCACATGGAAGCATCCAGATGAATTTTTCTGAAACCCGCCTCAACATAGGATACAATCATTTGTTCAGCTTCGACCATTGCCTTTTCGAGGGGTAAATGTTTCCACGGGCTCGGCCCCAGGTGATCACCGCCCAGCATGACCAGTTCTGCAGGACATCCTTCCTGCATGGCAATCGATTCAACAAAATCAGAAAAATCCTGCGGTGACATACCGGTGTACCCCCCCAAGTGATTGACCTGATTGCAGGTGGCTTCAATTAAAACGCTGGTGTTCGTTTTTTTGCAATATCTGAGCGTGGCACGCATGACGATCGGATGAGCTGAGCAGATGGAAGGCATTCCAACCGGATTTCCGTTCCTGTGCATTGATGCCAAATTATTAATACTATTGGTCATGATTGAGCATCAATAAAGTTTTCAAGTTCTTCCAGAGTGCTGGTTCCTTCCATCGGCCCTAAAACCGAAACGTTTCGTGCCCCGGACGCGTTTGCATAGTTCAAAGATTGTTCCATTGACATTCCAAGCCTCCGGCAGGAAACATAGGTCCCGCCAAAACAATCTCCTGCACCAGTCGGATCGACTTGGCGAACTTTCAATGAAGGGCAGTGGAAACAATTCCCATCGGGTAAATATACACTTGCGCCGAGGGAACCCTGTTTCAATACAATTTCTTTGATTCCTTTTGCGAACAATGAACTCAGAGCCTTGTCAAAATCATTTTCCCGAGCGGTCAGAATTAGTTCATCATCGGAGGGCATTAAAAGGTCACAGATCTCAATGATTTCATCAAAGCGCAGGCTCGCCGATTCATCAATTTTCAATTCTTTCCGCAAATTAGGGTCGAGCGAAATACTTCCTCCTCTCCTTTTAATGATGTTTGCCGCACGTTGAATAACTCCTCCGATGCCAGGGTCAATCAGAGCAGTTCCCATCACATGCAGATGCCCGGCCTTGTTGACAATGCTTTCTATAGCCGGGCACCAATCGATTTGAGTTGCCGCAGATTTTGCTATATTGAATACAAAATCACGTTGCCCATTTTCTCGATAGCGAACAAATGCCGTTCCCGTGGGAAAACTTTCATTGATCAGGATTCCTGAAACATCAGCGCCATCTTCCCTGAGACGATTGATGTTCAGGCGGCCAAAATCGTCTGATCCTACCGCACCGATCATGGCTGCAGAACCGCTGATCTTCGCGCATTGGTCTATGAATATCGCTGGTGCACCACTTGGAAACGGACCCATTAAACGGATGGGTTCTTCAAACCCGTTGCCAATCTCTGTGGCCATGATCTCCGCAAGTATTTCTCCGATATTAATCGTCGGTCCAAAATGATCGGGCGCAAAAATTGTCATGAGTACCTTTTATTTTCTGCGGATTGTTTATTGCAGACGTGCCTGAAAGCGGTTGTGCCCGCTTCATTGGTTTTCTTTGGTATCTTCGACAAGAAGAGTATCCAGGCTGTGACTCACGGTCTTTTTGTCTGTTGTTATTAAAGTCAGCTCATCCAGTTTCCGCCGTCCACATTAAGCGTCTGGGCAACAATATAGTTGGCATCTTCACTTGCCAGGAACACCGCGGCTCCGGTTAGATCTTCTGGAGTTCCCATGCGACCATACGGGACAGCATCTCCGACCATACGTTTTTTTTCTCCGAGCTGAAGTCCTTCATATTTGGCAAACAATGCATCGACTTGCTCCCACATCGGCGTGTCAACCACACCGGGAGAAATACCATTGACATTGATACCTTCCTTGATCAGGGCGAGTCCAGCCGATTGGGTAAGGCTGATCACAGCGGCTTTTGAGGCACAATAGACAGCGACAAGTGCTTCACCTCGTCGGCCGGCCTGGCTTGACATATTGATTATCTTTCCTTTCACCTTGTTGTCGATCATTTGCCTGGCAACTGACTGGAGCATAAAGAGAAGGCCTTCAACGTTGACATCAAAAATTTTCCTGTATTGTTCCCTGGTGATTTCAAGAATAGGAGCCATGCTGAACAAAGCAGCATTGTTGACGAGTATGTTGACCGGCCCAAATTCCTGCAAAACACGCCCTAGCAGGTTATCGATGGATGCTTGTTCTACCACATTGAACTGCATCGCCTTGGCACCAAGTATATCCGCTGTTTCCTGGGCGGCTTCAATATCGATGTCAGCGATTATGACAGTGGCACCTTCCTGGATGTAGCGTTCAGCAATTGCACGGCCAATTCCATTGGCACTTCCGGTGACTATGGCAATTTTGTTTTTTAATTTCATTGCTAAAATCCTGCTTAACTGAATATCGAATTATGCTGCAAGTGAAGTGACGGGTCAAATTTTGTAGATAAATTTTGCTCATTTTCAGTTTGATTGACCCTTTCATGTGCAACAGGAAAATACGAAAAAGAAGGGCTTTCCTTAAAATTATTTGCCGGTCCTGGAGCATCCGATAGTGATATTTCCCGGTCAACCCTATTTTAAAAGAATATTACCCCTTGACCGCCCCGGCAGTGAGACCTTTCACCAGGGATTTCTGACTGAGCCAGCCAAATATGACTGCTGGTAAAATAACCACGGTAGAGGCTGCTGACAGCTGAGCCACAAACATCCCTTGCTGTTCCCGAAATCGAGCCATGTAAACAGGCAGTGTCGCTGCTTCGTTTCCTGTCAGGTTAAAAGCCAGGAAAAACTCGTTCCACATAAAGACGGCCACCAGGAGTCCGGAAGCAACGATTCCTGTTCTCACCAGAGGAACCGCAATCAGAAAAAACTGCTGAAAGCGGGAACAGCCGTCGATATCGGCTGCTTCAAGAATGGATAAAGGAACATCTGAGAAAAAGGAATGCATCATCCAGACAACAATTGGTACGTGAAACCCTACGTAGATGATCAGCAATCCTATCGGCTTGTCGATAAGATTTAGATACTGAAACAGAGTATACAGGGGGACGATCACCGCGACGGGAGGAAGCAGGATGGTGGTGATGAACCAGAGATGAACATTTGCATTGGTTGCCCGTTTTTTAAATTTTCCAAAAACCAGAGCGAAAGCCGCTGGCACTCCCAGCAAAAGGCAGAGTAAAGTGCCGGCAATCACTTGAAAAAGTGAATTGAACAAATAGCCGATCATGTTCCTGTCACCAAGCACCTTCTTGAATGTTTCCAGCGTTGGAGTGAAGAAAATAGCAGGGCTGACCGCATCATGTTCTGTTTTGAAGGCTGATAAAAACATATACAGTATTGGCCAAAAATAAATAATTGCAATGGCAAAGATGAAGATAGTCAAAAACGTTGTGTTGACCGTTTTTTTCAATCGAATAGAGCGATTGAGTTCTTCTATAGTTCTGTTGTCATTCATTTTGTTCTCCCGTTAGCCGTATATTGCACTTCGTTTCTGAATCGAACGATACAAAACATTGATTCCAATTAAGGTCAGGATGACTGTGATAGCTGCTAAGGCTCCGGCTCGCCCTACATTCGAGGCATTGAAGACTTGCATATAAACTGCATAGGGCAGTGTATAAGAACTGGTCCCGGGCCCGCCGGCAGTGGTGACCAGGATCAGACCAAATTCTTTGATGATAAAAACCAGTCCTAACATCATAGCAACGCTAATGTGTTTTCGAATCATCGGCAGTTTTACAGAAAAAGTGGCATGCCACCAATTCGCGCCATCCACTTTCATGCTATCCCCGATTTCTCCGGGAATACTTTGCAGTCCCGCTAAAATTACCAGCACAAAGAAGGGCATCCAACGCCATGAAAACAGAAACACAATTACTGCAATGGGATGATAGCTGATGAGGTCAACAGGAGTGAAACCAAGGGCCTTGGCGATGGTGCCATACCAACCGAATGTTGTATTCAAAATAGTGGTTTTCCAAATCACCCCGCTGGCGGCAGACATTACAAAAAAAGGACCCAAAATCAGTGTTCTGGCGATGTTCACTCCGGGGATCACATGATCAAGAAGCAAGGAGAGCAGAAATCCGACGATTGTGCAGATTGCCAGGACGCTGAAGGTAATGAGGAGAGTTTGCCAAACGATGTGGTAGAACTCGGGAATTTGGGAAAAATCACGAATCCTGAAAAAATACCAGTAATTCTTAAACCATGTGAATTTTACCGGCAGGTCAGGACGTGCAAGATTCCACCTGAGGGTTGAATAGACAAGGGTAACAAGAAACGGAACCTGAGTGATGACCGCCACCACAATAATTCCAGGATATAAGAAATACCAATCGTTGTTTTTTTTCATGACCTTGTCCTTTTTTCTATTGGGTGAATCCCTTGAGTTTAGGTACAAAGAACATGGAGAAGATTCAATTCTTAAGAAAAAATGGTCACTATTGAAATCTCCAATACTGTTCAAAAAGTCTGCCCGGGATTGTCCCGGGCAGAACGGTCTCGTTAGTCGTCAGCTTGAAGACATTTATTTGTAATCGCCGTCTTCTGCAACCTGGTCGAAGAGTGCTTGAGTTTTACTGATTGCTTCATCAAGTGAAATCTTGTCGACGACATAATCTGCCAGATATTCGGTCATTCTGGTACCGGCATCGGCAAATTCCGGGATAGCGATGTACTGAAGACCGACATAAGGGACAGGTTCCATGGTTGGCTTGGTGAAATCTGTGGATTCGAGGGTCTTTAGAGTCATTGATGCGTAAGGTGTTTTGGCGTACACGGGGAGCTTGTAGGTACTTGAGCGAGACGCTGGTGGTGTGCTGGATCCCGTCGGATCGAGTGCGATTGTGTTTTTGATGAAATCTTTTGAGGTCGCCCAGAGCATAAAATCAAACACTGCTTTTTTCTTGTCATCAGCACTCTTTGGGTTGATTCCCATTGCCCAGTTCCAGAGCCATGCAGTATTGCTTTTCATTTTCTGGTGCGGAGGCATGACATATCCTACTTTCCCTTTTACCTTTGAGCCTTCGCTTTCCAGAGGGGGAGCAATGGATGTTGCGTCATAATAAATCCCGGCTTTTCCTGACTGCATCAGTGCGATACACTCGTTATAGGTATAGGAAAGAATATCGGCTTGACCAGCTTCGCGGAGAATTTTTTTGTACATCATCCACGCAGCACGTTGTTCCGAAGTATCGATGGTCGCGTTCCATTTCATATCATAAAAACGACCGCCAAAAGCATTGACTATCGTCACAAACGGTGCGCCGCTCATTCCCCATCCGGGTGCGCCTCGCATGGTCATCCCAACGATTCCTTTTGAAGGATCATGGATTTTTTTAGCCAATTCATAGATCTCATCCCAAGTCGGCTCATCCGGCATATTTAAGCCCTTGGCGGCAAACAGCTCCTTATTGTACATAATGAAAGAACTTTCGCCATAGAACGGCAATGCGTAAGCGTCTCCCTTTAAAGAAAGGGAACCCACCATGCCCTGAATCAAGTCGTTGCGATCGTACCAAGCAAGTTTATCAGCAGGGAGCGCTTTGAAATAGGGTTCGAGGTTTTCTAGCCAGCCAAACCTTGCCCAATTGTTTGCTTCGTAAGGGCCGATGTAGAACATATCATAGGTTGTTCCGCCGGTGGAGGCTTCCGTTGTCAATTTTTGGCGTAAATCATTCTCTGGGAGAATGGAAATATTCACTTTAACGCCAGGAGCAGAATATTTATCCCGAGCAATCTTTTCCAAAGCTTGAGAAAGCGGATTGTTCGCCAGGGCAAGGTTGATTGTTACATCTGCAAATGATTGTGTTCCCACTGTCAACAGCAGCAGAAAACCCATCAGAGCTGCCACAATATTTGTTTTTATTTTCATATTTTCTCCTTTTTATAATTAAACAAATGGATACTTTAAATTGGGTGGTTACAATAAGAATGCTTTTTTGGATCGCACATTGTTCACAAAGAAGCTTCAACCCTTCTTCAATGTGTGTGCCATACCTAATATCGGCAATATTTTGTCTGGAGAGTTGAAATCTGAGCGACAGGAATTGTTACCAACAAAATGCTGTGAGTCCCTATTTTCAGGGAAATTTCAGGATTGAGAAAGAAACAGGAACAAGGAAATGAATGCCGGAATTATTTTCTAAAACATGTCATTGGTATTTGATTAACGATTTTTGAGTCGATGCTCAGCAAAAATTGGGACAATGAAGTCCCAACTAGTAGGACAACAGGTGCCCAAAGAACGCGAGGCCTGCAGAACTGGTCTTCAATGATTTTGTCTGAAGAGCAAAAATGATTTCTAAGAAGGAATGGGAAATAGAATTGGGACATTGGGTGCCCAGTCTATTCATTTAAACTTTTAAATCTGAATGAATTTGGTATTGGAAGAGAATAGGTTCGCCACTGTATATGACAAGGAATCATCTCACCTCCACCGTGCTCTCCAAAGAACGTATCTAAAAACGAATAACGTGGTATCCTCCTTGCTGCTGAACTACAATGTAGTTAATTTCAGTTTTGCTTCAGCGATTTGCTTTTTCTTTTGGTTTTGAGACGTGATGCTATGAAACTTAGAACTCAACTTGTCTTTTATGCGACTGCACTGATCATGTTGACCAGTATCGCCTCTGTCATCGGAGCTTCTTTTTTAACATCCTCTCAAACAATCAGGCAAAATGAAGAGCGTCTTCAAGATGCGCTGGAAGGTTTAGAAAGGCGGCTTTATACAATGATTTCCATGCTGGAACGTCAAGTCCTGAACTATACCATCAATCCCTCCTACCCCAGTGAATTTGTCGCGGAGATTAATCGATTGGAAGCAGGGACGATGGAGATGAATGAATTTGGACCCAATCCGTTGGTTTCTGGGCTTTATAATTTGGGACGAGCTTCTGATGTGAAATCGTTCGCCTTGTATATTCCCCATGGCCACAACCAAGACGTAGACAAACTGCTTTATGTTTTTTCTCCTCTTGATGGAGGCCTGATTGGAATCGATAAATTTGGAACAACGCTGTATACCCTAAATATTTGGGGGACCTTCCATATGAAAGAAATCGTTCCTCCAGAAAGTTATCCTCGACAGTTCGTACCCGGTGCGGCCTATCAGTTTGAACAGGATTCAAGCAAGGAAACTTTGTTTGTCTTCAATCATGAATACCGTAGCAGGGTCAATGCGGGCCATATCAAGATAGGAGATCATCTCGGAGGCTTCATTTTTAAAAAATTATTGGAACCCTCTTGGGAGGCACTTGATAAAGAAATCGGGGTGCATTTTAATATTTTTGATCAAAAAGGAACTCCTAAAGGGGGTCAGCTGCCGCTCTCTTTTCTAATCGATGAGGCCGGACAGCAGGGTTTGATTCAAGTCAAAGACCAGGAAGGACGCGAATATGACACTTTGATAAAAAAACTGGTGTATCAGGATAATCATATAGGCTATCTCTCGGCTAGCATTCCCCGCCAGTTGACCATGGAAAAAATCAAGGAAACGATCGTCCTGCTGCTGATGATTGGTCTTGGGATTCTTTTCATTGTTTTTTTGATGTCTTTCTTTTTTGCAGGGAAAATCGTGAGGCCTATTTCAGATGCCATTGTCCTGCTCCGGAAAATTTCATCAGGAGAAAAAGATGTAACCCATCGGCTCATTCAAACCGAACAAAAACAAATGCATGAAATTCGGGAATTTTTTCTGAGTTTCAACGAAATGTTAAACGAATTGCACCGTCAAAAAGAAAAAGTTGATCAATATATTAAAGATATTGAATATCTAAGGGATTATTCTGAGCGGATTGTGGACTCGATTCAAACGGGAATTGTCAGTATTAATCAAAACTACCAAATTGAGAAAGTAAACCAGGTCTTTACCGAAAGTTTTCACCAACAAAAAGATGACCTGATTGGAAAAGATGTTCGATGCATTGCCTTGCCATTTCTGGATGAACAAATTCATCAAGACATAAAAAAAATCATTATGGGACAATCCGATTCATTGATGACGACCAAAAGAATTCCGCCTCGTCATATTTACGAAATCAAGCTCTTTCCCTTTTCCATTCTTCAGGCCTCTAAAACCGAATTGGGTTGTTTACTGTTGGTGGTCAATGTCAGTCAAAAAATTGAACTGGAAGAAAAAATTTCGCAAGCGGAAAGGTTGACTTCCCTCAGTATCCTTTCGGCAGGAGTTGCCCATGAAATCAATAATCCCCTCAGTTCGATCGTTTCCAATGTGCACAACCTTCTGGGGCACTCGAATCTAACCGAAGAGGATCGAACAACGTCTTTAAAATGGGTCAAGACGGAAGCCCTGCGTATCGAAAAAATCGTCAGTCAACTTTTGGATTTTTCGCGGACTGATAAAATTTTTGAGTCGACTTGCTCCGTCAATCAGACCATCGGTCAAGTCGTCAATCTGGTTCAATTGTCGAAAGCCCACCAGATTTCAATTGAACTTTCCCTTAATGAGGATGTCGATTCTGCAGCACTCAGTGAAGGTGAATTGAAACAGATCCTGATCAATTTGATAGATAATTCCATTCATGCCTGTGGGGCTCGTGGGCATATTAAAATTGAAACTTCGATTGTTGATGAAGAAAAAAATGTTTTAATCCTTGTCAAGGATGATGGGATTGGCATTAGTGAAGAACGTCTGACCTATGTTTTTGATCCGTTTTATTCGTCCAAATCAGGAAAAGGGTCAGGACTGGGGCTGTCGATGGTCTATGGGCTCATCAAAAAGCATAATGGGGACATTCGGATCAAAAGTACTGTTGGTTTGGGGACAACTTTTGAACTGCGGCTTCCCTGTTACAGCAGTGTACATGAAGAGGCTGAATCTTAATCCATTCAGAAATTTATGTTTTTGAAAAATCTCGGTGATTTATTTCCAATTTTGTAGATTTTCTTCCAGAATTTAGAGAAAAAATGAATAGATTCGAAAAGTCGATCCTGATAGTCGATGATGAGGCCGGGATTCGATTTGCGCTCACGTTATGGTTCAAGCAGTACTACAATACCTATGATACCGGAGAAGTCGAAAAGGCTATTTTTATTGCGGAAAACGAACTCATTGATATCGCAGTGGTCGATATTCGTTTGCAGAGTGACATCAATGGAATGGAGCTTTTCAAGAAACTGCGAAAAATCAATCCGGAGATGGTGGTCGTTCTCATCACCGGTTATGGAGATGTCAAAGATGCGGTGCAGGCTATTAAAGAAGGGGTTCACGACTACATTTTAAAACCAATTGATAATACTCATCTTCATGATTCAATTCAGAAAGGTCTCCATATCAAGGAGATCAACAGTCAACCAGGACTGGATCCCAAAACCCTTCAAGAATTTCCTCAGAAGTTTCTCACTAAAAACCGCGAAATGCTCGCTGTTAAACATCGGGCAGATAAAGCCAAATCAAGCGGTCTTCCGATTTTATTAACAGGAGAAAGCGGAGTTGGCAAGGAAGTATTGGCACAGTACATTCACAGTACATCTGATCGAAAAGATCACAAATTTGTTGCTGTCAATTGTGCTGCAATTTCTGAAACCTTGCTGCTCAGTGAGTTGTTTGGACACGAAAAAGGTGCATTTACCGGGGCAACTGAAAGAAAAATAGGCAGATTCGAGCAGGCTGATCAGGGCACACTTTTTATGGATGAAGTCGGCGACATGTCCCTGAACAACCAGGCGGCACTGCTTCGTGTACTGGAAGCCCAGAGCTTTGAAAGGGTCGGAGGCACTCAAAGCATTAACATCAATGTGCGTGTCATTGCCGCGACCAACAAAAATCTGGAACAAATGACAGCAGATGGAAGCTATCGTGAAGATTTATACTATCGAATCAATGTGGTCCATCTGCACATTCCGCCTTTAAGAGAAAGAAAAGAGGATATCCTGCTGCTCCTTGAAAAATTCACCGAGCGAATCAATAAAAAGCAAAACCGATCGCTTTGCCGGTATTCTGAAGAAGTTTTGACGATGTTCACCAATTACAGCTGGCCCGGTAACATCAGAGAACTGAATAATGTTGTCAGTCAAATACTGTTATTCAACGATTGCGAAATAGTCACTCCTGCAGAATTGGAAGGGATTCATAATTTTGGGCAAAATTTTCAAGCTTCCTTCAGCAATACTGATTTCACCAAGTTGAAATCTATAAAGGAAGTGATGTCCTCAACAGCCGAGGAACAGGAAAAAGTCCTCATAGTCAAAACTTTGATAAGAAATCAGTTCAATCAATCCAGGACAGCGGAAGAATTGCAGATCAATCGAAGAACACTCTTTAGGAAAATTCAAAAATACGGAATCTCATTTGATAAATCGGAATAAGAAACAAGTTTGCTGATGCTCTCTTAAGGGGAAAGATGAAAACGATCGTAATTGGTATTGCTATTCATTTTTTGGTCTTTGATGCTGTGGCCTCTGCACAGACAAGCCTCACTATTGGGACTGTCAACAACAGTGATATGATAATTATGCAACAGCTCTCCAAAGAATTTACCAGGGAAAATCCCGGTATTCGCCTCAACTGGGTTGTTTTGGAAGAGAATGTCTTACGACAAAGGATTACGGCTGACATCTCAACCAATGCGGGAATATTTGATATCATCACGATTGGCACCTACGAAACCCCGATCTGGGCCGAAAGAGGATGGTTGACCCCTTTGGATGAATTTCCAGAAGAGTATGATATCGAAGATTTTGTCGAGGAGGTCCGCAAAAGTTTATCATTTCAACAGAAACTCTATGCAATCCCTTTTTATGCTGAAGGTTCGATGACATTTTATCGAAAAGACCTTTTCCAGGAGAAAGACCTGAGGATGCCCGAGGTGCCGACCTATGATGATATTTATCAATTTGCATCAACTCTCCATCAACCAGAAGAAAATATTTATGGCATTTGTCTTCGTGGCAAAGCAGGATGGGGAGAAAACATGGCTTTCGTTACTTCACTGATCCATGCTTTTGGAGGTCGTTGGTTTGATTTGAACTGGAAACCTCAATTGACGAGTCCAGAATGGAAAAAAGCCATTTCATTTTATGTAAATATCCTTAAAAATTTTGGTCCTCCGGGGGCCACCCACTATGGGCACATTCAAAACCGCGCCCTTTTTGCCAATGGTCATTGTGCGATATGGGTCGATGCATCTTCACCTGCAGGATTTTTTTCGCATCCTAAAAAATCCATTGTCAGTCAAAACGTGGGTTTTGCAGAAGCACCCAAAACCGATGCCAATATCGGTTCCAAATGGTTCTGGTCCTGGGTTCTTGCTATTCCATCTTCCAGTAAAGCAAAAGAGGCCGCCAAGAAATTTATTTTATGGGCAACATCCAAAGAATATGTCGAGTTGGTTGGCAATCGGGAAGGATGGGTACTGGTCCCTCCCGGAACCCGAAAATCCACTTATGCCAATCCTCACTACAAGGCAGTGGCAGGAAATTTTTCTGAGTTAACATTGAAAACGATTGAGGAAACAACTCCAGTTCAAACAAAAGTGCAATCCATCCCCTATGCAGGACATCAATTTGTCGGAATCCCTGAATTTCAGACGATAGGAAGTCAAGTTGGACAAGTCCTGGCAGAGGCACTCGTTGGGAAAATTAGTGTTGAAAAGGCACTTGAACAAGCGCAGCATATAACTGAAAAGATCATGCAAAAAGCCGGCTATTATCCCGCCAAATAATCACTACCTCTGCATTTTTAGTCTCTTCGTGAAAATATTAGTGATCTCAGATAAAATCTCAAATTCCTTGTACACAAATTATTCCTCCGAGAAATTTCGCGATATCGATTGTGTAATTTCATGTGGGGATTTGCCTGGATACTGCTTCGTGTTTGTCGTGTCCTCCTTAAATATTCCTTGTTTTTGTGTCCCGGGAAATCATGACAAGGCTTTTGAAAATTCGCCGCCTCCTGGTTGGCAGAGTCTGGATGGGGAAATCATTCTATACCGGAATTTGACGTTGATGGGGTTGGGAGGATCTATGTTTTACAATGGAAAATCTCCTTATCAATATTCAGAGTGGGCGATGAGAAAACGATATTGGAAACTTCTCCCAAAACTTTTGTGGTTTCGGAATCGAATCGGTATTTTTGTCAGTCATGCCCCCGCCTTTGAACTGGGAGATTTAGAAAATCAGGCTCACCGCGGGTATAAAACTTTCCGCACCATTTTGGATAGAACCAAGCCGCGTTATTTTCTCCATGTCCATCTGAGTTATGGCGTCATTCCCCGAAAACAAAGATACAACAATACAGAAGTGACCAACGGATATGAATCTGGTCAATTTAGACGATGGTCCTCAACTCGTCTATGATCCCAACAAAATTCTTTTTCAAGCCTATGAATATCTTTATCGTATCCGCAACAACTTTGCTTTTATAAAGGAACTTTTTCCTGATGAAATTCCATTGAAATATATTCATGATTTGCTTGAAAATGTCAGAGTTATCATTCATTCTGCTGAATCCGGGAAATGATCAGGGCTATTTCTTCAACAAAGATATTTGTTCAGAGGGACGTTCAGCTCTTTGTTTTTCTCTGCTGCCTGAAACAAGGTGCGAAGGAGGAATGAGTATTCACTCTTTGTACAAATCGAAGGGAAGGACTGAGAATGGAGTTTTTTCAGCGAATTGAGGACAATCATATATATGTCATCACTGTAGAAGGCAGGATCACAGCAGGAGAGGACACAGCAGCATTGAGAGACTGCTTTGAGCAAGCACTTCAGGTGGAGGCTATTGACACCTTTATAGTCAATTTGAAGAAAGTTCCTTTTATTGACAGCAACGGGCTTGGTGTCATTTCTAGTTTCCTGGAGAAAACTCGCATCAAAAATAAAAAGCTCATCCTTTGTGAATTGGTTCAAATCATTGAAGATTTGCTGCTTGTTTCAGGTCTGAACAGTCTTCTGACACTCTACCCGACAGAAAAAGAAGCCCTCTCTGCCCTGATTGAATAGGACTCCAAAAGGAAAAATCCTGTTCAAATGAGGAGTCTCTTTTCGAGATTCCCAACTGGCTTGACCTGAAACGTTACTTTTCTTTCGTGAAACATTGCCAGGGGCCTGGATCGCCAATCTGGTATATCTTACATCTGAACAAATCTTTGCCGTCTCTAGAAAATCCCGTTTCAGATTGCTGTCTCGAATTATGAGGACTGTTTGAAATAGATTAATAAGTTGACGATCAGTAGGCAAACTTGATAAAAGTCGTGCTCAACTGGTGGAGCTCTATTTTTTTGAAAAAGAAAGGTATTGTATTTTTCTCAATTCGCAAAGAACGAATTTACCCAACAATTTGAGGGTTTTTCAACGGATTCAGAAAAGTAACAAGAAAATAATTTTCAAAATTGAAGAACTATCAGTTTCATTGTTTTCAATACATTGCTAAAAAGGTTTCAAGTACTCACTTGGGAGTCGAATTTTTATTTAAACTGAACATTTCAATCTGAAATACAGATTTTTGGGTCTATGTTCGTATGAAGGAGATTGTCTTATGAAAAACAGAACGGTTTTATTAGTAGCAGCATTGTGTTGCCTTTCCTTTGTGTTTTCCGTTTCTGCATCGGCAAAAGATTTAAGTCTTTCGTCCTGGTTGCCGCCAAAACATCCGATTGTCGCGGATATGATTGTTCCCTGGATCGAAAATGTAAAAACAGCAACTGAAGGCCGGGTTGATATCAAAATCCTGGCAAAAGGCCTGGGTCATCCGAAAGTGCATTTTGACATCGCAAAGGATGGATTGGCGGATGTGACCTTTGGTGTGCATGGGTATCAGCCGGGACGGTTTCTTTTAACCAAATCGGTTGAATTTCCATTTTTTGGAGACAGTGCAGAAGCAACCTCTGTTGCTTATTGGAGGGTCCATCAAAAGCACCTTGCCAAAGGAAATGAGCATCGAGGGGTGCATTTACTTTCTGTTTTCACTCACGGCCCCGGGATCATTCACAACTCAAAAAAAGATATTAATTCGATTGCTGACCTGAAAGGGATGAAATTCCGTATCGGGGGAGGTGTTGTTGCAGAAGTAGCAAAAAGCCTCGGTATGGTCGGTCTGTTGAAACCGGCTTCAAAGAACTACGAGATTTTGTCTCGGGGTGTTGCTGATGGCACATTGCTCCCGGGGGAGTCGTTGAAATCTTTCAAAATCACTAAACTTGTTCCGCATTCTACAATTGTTCCCGGCGGATTATACAATACGAGCTTCTTTCTGGTGATGAACAGCAACACATTCAATGGTCTCTCCAAGAAAGACCAGGAGGCGGTCACCAGAGTTTCTGGAGAAGCTTTTGCCCGACTGGCGGGTAAGGCCTGGGACGCAGCTGACAAAATTGGTATTCAAGCGGCAAAAGACGATGGCGCTACAATCACCATGGCCTCGGATTCATTTGTTGAAGAAATCAAGAATGCGACCAGTCACATTGAAGCCGACTGGGTTAAAAAAGTGAATTCCAAGGGGATTGATGGAGCAGCGGTTATGGCGATGTTGCGTCAAGAGGCGAGTGCGAAGTAAGTATCAAATATGACCTTATCCGAAAATCATGTCCCAGAACAGTCCAGAATTGAAGGGGTGCTTTCTCTGCCTGAAAAGATTCTTGGACCGCTTGTGGGGCTGACGCTTTTTTCAATGATGGTCATTACATTTGTCGATGTGATTGGTCGTTATGTTTTAAACTCTCCCATTCCTGGTGGTCTGGAGATCACAGAATATCTGATGGCATTGGTGATTTTCATGGGCCTTCCTATACTTTCTGCAGAGGAAGGTCATGTCACTGTTGATCTCCTGGACCATCTCCTGCCCCAGGCACTCCGGCATTTGAACGCATTGTTTGTAAATTTCTTCAGTTTTGTCGTCATGGCAGTTTTGTCGTGGCGATTGTGGACAAGAGCTGAAGAAACTGCGGAGTACGGCGACATCACCCCGTTTCTGGAGGTTCCTTTGGGACCTCTTGTCTACTTCATGAGCATAATGGTCGGACTTACTGCACTGCTCATGTTCCTGATTGCCATCAACAATTTTGGTAAATCTTTCATCCCGGACGCGCATCATCGCGAAAAACATTAATATGGAAGCTGCACTCATCGGTTTCGCTTTTTTGCTGTTTTTTATTTTTCTGAGAGTACCGATTGCCGTCGCGATGATCGGGGTTGGATTTGTTGCATTTGGTCAATACGTCAATTACAACGCGGCATTGGCAATGATTTCTTCAGTCGCCTTTGAAGAAGGGATGAACTATGAACTTTCTGTGGTCCCTCTTTTCATCCTCATGGGAAATTTTGTCACTCAAGCAGGGCTTTCCAAAGAATTGTATACGGCGTCAAATGCCTTTATCGGGCATCGGCGGGGAGGGCTTTCAATGGCGACCATTCTTGCCTGCGGAGGATTCAGTTCTATATCAGGAAGTTCATTGGCAACTGCAGCGACAATGGCTAAAGTTGCGATGCCTTCAATGCGAAAATACAATTATGCCGACAGCCTGGCAACCGGATCCATTGCGGCAGGAGGAACCCTTGGAATTCTTATTCCACCAAGTATAATCCTGATCATTTACGGTCTTCTCACAGAAACCGATATCGGACTGCTTTTTGCCGCAGGATTTATTCCGGGCCTGCTCGGCATTGCTTGTTATCTGGGTGCCGTGATAGTGATGACATCGCTCTATCCGGATCTGGGACCAAAAGGAGAAAGGACCTCCTGGCCCGGGCGGCTGAGGGCTCTTAGGGATGTATGGGGTGTGATGCTCCTGTTTTTTGTTGTCATGGGGGGAATTTACGGGGGCGTTTTTACTCCGACTGAAGCGGCAGGCATAGGAGCTGCCGGAGGTTTTCTGTTCGTGGTTCTCAGAGGAAAGTTATCAAAAGATCTCATGTTGAATGTTTTGATTTCCTCCGCCAAAACAACTGCAATGATTTTCACAATCTACATGTGTGCGGTTGTCTTTGGAAATTTCATCAACGTGACAGGGCTTCCTTATGAATTGGCTGATTTTGTCACAGGATGGGGGGTTCGTCCTTTTTTTGTGATCGTGATGATCATGGTGATCTATATCCTTCTCGGCTGTATTTTGGAAAGTATGTCGATGATTCTGCTGACGGTTCCGGTATTTTATCCGCTGGTGCAGAATCTCGGATTCGATTTGATCTGGTTTGGAGTAGTCGTTGTGGTGGTCACTGAAATCAGCTTCATAACTCCTCCTGTTGGTCTCAACGTATTTGTGCTTAAATCGGTCCTTCCTGATGTAAAAACTCGAACGATATTTAAAGGCGTGACTCCTTTTTGGATTGCCGACATTTTCAGACTCTCCTTAATCGTGCTTTTTCCAGGCATCTCATTGTTTTTACCGACCCTGATGGGATAATCTGCAAATCCAGGCATCTTTCGTTCATTTGAAATTCAAACTAAATCCTTATTCGGGCTCTCCTTTTAATTGGGCTGCTTTGATTTTTGCCTCAATTTCATCAATGGGTATGCATCCCGCCTCCGCTTTTTTCCGCGCCAACTGGTTGGCGATGTTCTGCAGGGTTTGATTCGCGGGAGTCGGAATTCCGTGCAGACGTCCCAGCAAAACAATTTCTCCGTTTAAGTAGTCTACTTCTATGTCACCGCTTCCTTTTGCCATGCTTTGCCAGGAGGAGCCGCCCTGGCGGGATTTTCCATTGATTTTTCCATTTTGCAGCAGGCCTGCCCTGCGCGCATTTTCTTCTTCCTTATCTGGATAATCAATCCCCGCTGCCTGATAACATGCCAGCGCTTCTTCTCTCAAAAGCTTTCCCACGGCCGTTGTATCAGAGTCCAGCGGGCAAGCCGCCTGCAGAGAATTTCTCAAATTCAGCAGCAGTTTTGCATATTTCCAGCGCATCACTTTCGGATCTGCCTTGGAACTGAAATTCGACTCAGAGAGGATTTTGGTGACTTGATCGACAAGCGCATCGGTCCCTTGAGGAAAAACACCGAGATCAAGAATTCCTGCCAGCGTTGTCGTGTGTGTCTGCACAACTCCGGGTTCCAGATGCAATGCGGGAAGATACACTGACATACCATAGACACGCCTGAATCGGCGCAAGGCCATTCGTTCATTGTTCACCCCGTTCTGCCCGCAGATGACGGGTATTTCATCCCCAGCCGCATCTCGTAATTCCTCGAGGGCAGGCAGGCAATGTTGGGTTTTCATGGTCAGCAGAACCACGTCATTTTTCTGAAAATTTATTTCCGAGGGATGGCCGACCGCCGGAATTTTCAGTGTGATGGATTCTTTTGGCCTCTCAAAAAACAATCCCTTACTTTGAATTTTTTCCAGGTGGGCTCCACGGGCGATCAGAATCACCTCGTGGCCCTGCTGGAAAAGGCGTGCTCCAATCACTCCGCCGACGCCGCCGGCACCATAAATTATAAAGCGCATAAATCCTCACTTTCTTAAGTTTTGGGAAATGACCATTATTTTCTTGTCTTCATGATGACTGACGAGGTGAATTTACAGGTCAGCAGTATTCCTGATCAATTGCACATAAAACTGGATCATCTTTGCATAATCTTCCAGTCCGATCCTTTCATTGTTCCCATGGATTCGCGGAATGTCATCGGGTCCCAGGGTGAACGGACTGAAACGGTAATTGTCATCGGCCACCGTTTCATAGTGTTTTGAATCCGTTGCCGCCAGTAAAAGCCCTGGTGTGATCACGGTTCCTGGAAACACCTGCCTGAGGCTTTTTGCAATTAAATGGAAGGCTTCGGAGTCCGACCGGGAGACTCTGGAAGGGGGAGTGCTGCTGGATTGGTGAATCTGGACTTCCACTGCCGGATCATCAATCACTTTTTTTGCATGCGCCAAAACGGATTGCGGCGTTTCTCCGGGCAAGATTCGGAAATTGACCAGCACATGAGCCTGGCTGGGAAGAACGTTTTCCTTCACTCCTCCTTGTATCATCGTGGGGGCGGTGGTTGTTCTCAGCATCGCATTGGTTGTTTTCTGCCGCTCCAGAACCATCAGAATAACAGGTTCGAACAACCAGCGGTTGGCAAAGAGCATTTTTTGCAAGAATGGCATTTCCGGCCCTAAATAGTCAAACAATGCCCCCGATGATCCACTCAGCGAAGCAGGCAGCTGATTGGAAACCAGACTTTCAATAGCATGGGCCAATGTCAGCAAAGTTAGTTTTTCAGGAGGCATCGAGGAATGCCCTCCCTGTTCACGGGCGAGCACTTTCAGGGTGAGATACCCTTTTTCTGCAATTCCGATTATGCCGGTATTTTTTTTAATCGGCGAAAGTTTTTTGTCTACAATCATCATGCCTTCATCCAGTGTGAATGAGGCTTGCACTCCTTGCTTTTTCAGGTGATCGGCAATGGCACGGGCTCCTTGTTCTCCGCCGGTTTCTTCGTCATGTCCATAAGCGAGAAAAATAGTTCTTTCCGGGCGAAACCCCGATTTTATCAGATTTTCAATTGCTTCAAGTTGGGCCGTCAAATTGGACTTGTTGTCGAGTGTGCCCCGCCCCCATACGAAGCCATCGCTGATCAATCCGCTAAAAGGAGGGTGTTCCCATTGAGGAGCGGTTTCCGGTTCTATCGGGACCACATCCAAATGGGCCATCAGGATGACGGGTTTTTGTTCTGTGTTGATCCCATTCCATTTGTAAAGCAGCGAAAACTGATTGATCACCGTTTTTTCCAATGTTGCATGAACCTGTGGAAAAGAATTTGCTAAATGCTGATGGAGCTGGAGAATGGCTGTTGCATCAAACTCATTGCTGTTCTGGTTTGAGACAGTTTTTAGCTGAACAGCATTGGAAAGACGGCTTGCCACGGCCTGTTTGTCCACCTCAATCAGCTCAAGCGGCGAGACAGACACCTGTTTTGAGGTAAATAAAACAGTATTGACCAGCAAAATAATGATCAGCAGGCCCAGCATGGCCGACAAAGTATACAAAACTTTATTCATGAGTTCTTGGATCGCGCAGATGGAATCAGTAAAGTTTGGCTGCTCCTGGAAAACAAGCTGGCAGGATACTCTTCTTTTCCGGTATTTTTCAATCAAATTGTTGCCGAATTTCAATTTCCTTTTGAGAGGGGATTCACCCTTGAATTTTTTGTCTGGTTCTTCCTTCCAGTTCCATTTATGATCATGCCTTTCTAAAATCCGATTATTGGAACAATGGGTTTGCCGCCGATCAGCAGGAAGGGTGGGGCAGTCAATGGTTTGCCCGTACCGTTCCTTTTAGGGGCCAGACTGCTCCTCATCGCAGATCTGCTTTGCGGCGGACAAAACGATTACCGGGAACCTCACAACAAGACAGGAGAAAGATATGACCAGTATAATGATTAGTTCTGTAATCAACGCCCCCCTGGAGGCAGTTTGGGACAAAATACGTGATTTCAATGGACTGCCGAACTGGCATCCGGCGATTGCTGATAGCAGCATCGAAAACAATGAAGCAAGTGACCGTGTCGGCTGCATCAGAAATTTTAATCTCAAAGATAACGGCGGCAACATTCGAGAACAGTTGCTGGCTCTTGATGATGTTGAGTTTCTCTGCACTTACTCGATACTTGAATCTCCCATGCCGGTAGAAAACTATATTGCCACGTTGCGTTTGCTTCCCATCACGAACGGGGACATGACTTTTGCAGAATGGACTGCAGAATTTGATTGTCCTCCGGAAGAAGAAGATGGGATGATTGAAAATATTGGCAATGGAGTTTTTCAGGGCGGCCTGGATGCACTGAACGAGTCCTTCCAACAATAGGGAGGGATTCTGGCGGGCGGTCTTTCTCCAATGAAGGAGATGGAAATGCCGATCCAAGCATGGAGTAAAACAACTTTTTCTTTTTTGAGACCAGTCCTCAGCTGAGAAATACAAAACCTGGAGATTCTTGTTATGATGCTGGATCATGTTGTTCTTAAAGTGGATGACCTGGAACATGCCGTAGAGAAGTATTCCAAAATGGGATTCACCGTGTTTCCTGGAGGAGAACATGAAAATTTTGGAAGCCACAATGCACTGATTGCATTTTCTGACGGGACTTATATCGAACTGATTGCATTCAGGACCCCTGTGCCCCCTCAAAGGCGTATTGAAAAAAGTCAGGAACTGAAGCGATCAGGAAAAACAAGGATTTTCAGCCGTGTCCTGCCCTGGGGCGTCGTCTCTGAAGGTCTTCTGGACTTCGCCTTGCTTCCTTCTGATGAGGAGGAAAGTTTCGAAAAATTAAAGCGGCGCCAATTGGACATAGAGGGTCCCATGCTGATGCAGAGAAAAAGGCCGGATGGAAAGGAAATCAGTTGGGAAATGGCATTTCCGGATCATGACGATTTACCCTTTTTAATCCGGGACATCACCCCCAGAAATTTGAGATTGCCCTCAGATTGCTCTCACGCCATTGCGGTTTCCGGAATTTCAAGGCTGTTCATGGTGATTCGCGATTTAAGTTCCAGCCAAAGTCGTTACGAGACACTTTTAAGTACGAAAGCGCGGGCTTACTGCGATTCCCAATTGCCGGGAGGAAAAAGCTGTGCTTTCCCCTGCGGTTCGACAGAAATTGTCCTGATGGAACCGGATCCTGCCAATCCTGATTTGAAAATTTTCCTGGAGGAAAGAGGCGAAAGCGTATGGTGGCTTGAACTCAGAACAGAAGCCAATGCTGCCAGGGACGGATCAGTTTTGGAAAAGCTTCGTGAGCTGAGAATCTCGCTGAATTGAGTGTGCGTCAAAAGGATTAATTTATGAGCCAACTTGATTTTGAGACATGGTCCAATGGTATATTTCAAATTCTGCTGAATCAGAAAATCCGGCAAGTCGCCTACGTCCCCGATGCCGGACATCTGCATTTGATCAGACGGTGTCAGGAAAGCGAGCGGATGATTTCGGTCCCTTTGACCACCGAGGAAGAAGGGGTTGCCTTGCTGGCGGGAGCCTGGCTTGGTGGCGATCGAGGGGTGCTGCTGATGCAAAGCAGCGGGGTTGGCAATTGTCTCAATATGTTTTCTTTAACAAAAGTTTGTCGAATGCCTCTGTTGATGCTGGTAACGATGAGGGGTGAATGGGGGGAATTCAATCCCTGGCAGGTGCCGATGGGACAGATCACAGAAAAGCTGTTGACCACTGCCGGAGTCCTGACGTTTCCTGTCTTTGCAAGCGGGATGCTTGAAGAAACTGTTGATGCTGCAGCAAAGATGGTGTTTGAGGGCCCGGCGGCAGGTGCTGTTCTGATTTCGCAGCGCATACTTGGCGCAAAAACGTTTGAGAAATAAAAATGGATTCAAATCGCAGTCTGCATTATCCTCTTCATCGACGCGAGGTTGTCGAACAAGTTCTCAGTCAGCGTGGAACCATGCTGGTGGTAGCCGGTCTTGGGGCTCCTGCATGGGACGTCAGTGCAGTCGGCGATGAGGCACTGAATTTTCCCTTATGGGGGGCAATGGGAGGTGCTGTTTCAATTGGGTTAGGCCTCGCTCTGGCACAGCCTTCCCGGCGAGTGATGGTCATCACGGGTGACGGAGAGATGCTGATGGGGCTCGGTTCGCTTGCCACCGTTGCTGTTCAATCACCGCCGAATCTGGCTATTGTTGTGCTCGACAACGAACGTTATGGTGAAACAGGGATGCAAACCACTCACACCGCAGACAAGGTCGATTTAGCATCCGTCGCTTCGGCTTCCGGAATTCCCACCTGCGGAACAATCAAAGACCACGATGGCCTGCGTTCCGTTCTCCCGCAAATTCTGGCTGAAAAAGGTCCTGTTTTTTTCAACATCAAAGTCTGCGCGGAAAACCTGCCGCTCGTGCTTCCTCCCAAAGATGGAGCTTTCCTGAAGGACCGATTCCGGCTTGCTTTGCTCGGCAACAATGCGGCCTGCTGAATTCCACTGAGCTTCCTCGCCGAAAAAATTTCCTTTCCCTGTTTGATCCGGGAAATCCTTCTTCGCTCAGTATCAAAAATGAAGGAATGCATGAAGTTCCGAAAATTGTATGGAGCAGGCGGGCTCTTTTCAACTGAAGGAACTTTTCTGCTTGCTCTCAACTATGATTGCGACAGGTCCATGCGCAATCATTGATCCCGGAAAGATTCAGGCCAGGCAGCGGTTTCTTGCAATTTTTCAGTTGCATGGTATCGTTTGACAGCCCGATACTCTTTTCTGCAACGATTCTTTTCAAAAAAATCAAATGATAAAACACGCAATGCTCACTGTTTTTTTAGGGATTTGCGGTGTGGTTTTCTGGTATTTTATGCTTCCCCATTTGGTTTTTTTGAAGTTTTGGAATATCCGTTTTTTTTTCGATTCTCATGACATCGGACGTTATTTCGCCCAGGCCAGCTGGGCGGTCAGTGAAAAACGACTGTATCTCGATATCCAGTCCGAATACCCTCTTTTTGCCAATCTCATCATGGGGACCGCACGTTGGACTGCTTCGTTTTTAGAGCCTGTGATGGGTCCTTCACTGTCACCTCAACTGGCCAGGTTTACGAATTTGATGTCTTTTTTCTGGGCCTGGATGTCATTGGCATGGTTTGCTTATGTCTGGGCGCTGGTTGAAGCCGTAAAACTTCGTAAGATCAATCTATGGCTTTGGCTGAGTCCCACCCCGCTCTACTTTGCACTATATCGATTTGATATTTATCCCGCCGTCGCATTTTTTCTTGCTTTATATTGTATCCAAAAAGAAAAAGAAGAAGGCGGGGCAGTTTTTTTGGGAATTTGTATCGCCCTGAAAGGTTATGCACTTTTTCTGCTTCCCGCGTTTTTCCTTTATTTATGCCATAAAAGATCCGTCAAAGATGCCTTTATTATTTCTGCAATTGCCATCGCTCCTTTTGCTGCCAGTCATCTGTATGTTTTGATTACAGCGGGAATGGAAGGCGTCTTGTGGCCCTACCGGTTTCACATGTTTCGTCGCCTGAATGGAGAATCTACTTATGATGCTGTCATTTATCTGACCCAGTATTTTTCAGGAGAAACGGCATTGAGCATCAGGGACTATTTGAATGCCTCAAATCTTCCAAAAGTCTTCCAGATACTGATCGTTTTTCTGACCGTTGCCATGCGACCGAAAAGTTTTGAGGACTTGGTCAACACCTTCCTCCTGGGAGTACTGGGCTTTATTTCTGCTTCTTGGTTTTATTCTCCTCAATTCATTTTATGGATTGTTCCCATCATCTGTTTTTCCAATTCAAAGCCTCTTTTTCTGGGGACGGTGCTGCTGGCATGGCTGACCTATTTCTACTTTCCGATTCTTCACGATTTTGAACATCTTGGCTGGAAATTCAATCTGCTGATTGTTGTGATCACCGGCCTGCGCTTTCTTATGATGGCAACGGCCGTTCATGATCGTTTCCGGGCCCGGTCGCCTCTTCTTTCAAAAGGACTGATTGCAAAAACATGATCTAAAGCAATGAAAAGAATCTTCTTTGGCAAGCGCTTTTTGCGATTTGTTTCTCTTCTCAGTATCAGTTATTGCTGATCTTCTGAAACAATGATCACTTCCACCCGGTTGTTCTTTTCACGTTGTTCAGGAATAGAATTGAGAAAGGCAGGGCGATATTGACCATAACCTTTGATGGTCACTTTTCTGTCATCCACACCTTCTTCAATTAAATAGCGGGCCACCACACTGCTCCGGACTGCAGAAAGCTGCCAAAAGGTGGTGTCTTTGGGGAGGGTATCAATATTGTTGTCGGTATGACCTTCTACTAAAATATTATTGGGAAGACTGTACCAAAGCTTGGAAAATTTTGCCAATTCCTTTTTGGCGGTATCGGTCAATTCTGCGGAACCCGAGGCAAAAAGGGCTCTGGCATTGAATGAAATCACGACTCCTCGATCCTCAACAGTGACCACCGTCTCTTCGGAAATTTCACTGCTCTCAATTTGTTCGTTGATGTTTTTTATGATGGCGTCATTGCCTTCCAGCATAAATGGACTGCCGGCCGGAGTCGGCTTGAAGCTTTGAGCGACATCTCTGAATTTTTCGACATCCATTTTGCACATGGAAAAAAGCAAAATGAAAAAGCACAATAATAATGTGACGAGATCGCCGTATGTGAAAATCCATTCCTGATCAAATTCTTCACAGACCGGACAATCGTCTTCATCAATCATTTGGCCCATCAGTGGTCCCTTCCTGAATCAATTGATCTCGCTTATCGTGTTAAATCTTCGGGAAGCAGGAGAATATCCACTCTTCGGTTCAAGCTCCGTTTGTAAGACGTATCGTTATAAAAGCGAGGACGCAGCCCCGCATAACCTGAAACTTGAAGCCGTTTTCCGTCAATTCCGGATTCTTCCAAAAAAGTCGCAACGGCACTGGCTCGTGCGGCCGAAAATTCCCAGTTTGATGCATAGTCCGAATTGTCGTCAGACTCGCTATCCGTGTGCCCTTCCACCAAAACAGTATTCTGCACCCCGGAAAGAATCGAGACTGCCTTCAACAAAGCATCCTTCGCCTCCTGGCTCAGTTCTGCAGAACCGATTCCGAAAAGAACCGTTTCCTTGAAGGAAATTTCAATTCCTTCACCATCGACGTTGACCGTCACGTCGTCGGGCATGTCGAGTTCTTCAAACTCGCGGGCCACCTGTTCCATCACAGACTGTTTGCCGCTGAAAACAAAAGGACTGCCCGGAGGTTTTGTTTGGAAACTCTGCGAAACTTCCTTGATTTTTTCAACATCCAGTTTGCACATTGAAAATAGCAAAATAAAGAAGCAGAGCAGCAGCGTGACGAGATCGCCGTATGTGAAAATCCACCCTTGAGTGAATTCCACACAGACTTCGCAATCCTCCTCATCGATCATTTGTCCCATACTAGTCCTCTTTCTTCTCGTTATCGAATTTCAACTGCTCGTACATCGCTTTCTGATCAGAATGCAGATAATTGACGAGATCCTGCTCGATAAAGTCAGGACGTTCTCCCTGTTCGATGTAGAGGACACCATCCCGGATCATTTCCATCAGCAATTTTTGATCCGCGTTGGTCACTGACATTTTGTTGGCAGTCGGGATAAAAATCGTATTCGCAAAAATTGATCCATACAAGGTCGTAATCAATGCGATTGCCATGGCGGGTCCGATTTTGGAGGGATCATCCAGGTTCTGCAGCAGAATCACCAGTCCGATCAGGGTTCCCAACATCCCCCAGGCGGGACACAGGGAGCCCATCGTTGAAACCACGCTGGTTTCCCCGGCTCGCCCTTCATCGGCATATTTCAACTCGTGTGAGAGCATTTCCACAATCAGATTCCGATCCACGCGATCCACAACCAGGCGGAGTCCGCCGCGAAGGTAAAGATTTTCAATGCTGGGCAGGGCATCTTCAATGGCCAGAATATTCTTTCGGGCGATTTTTGAAACATCGACGATTAATGTCAGGGTTTCGACCAAAGGAATATTTTGTTGGGAGTAAACCGATTTCAGTGATTTGCCGACCGTTTTGAACATGTCCATCGGATAACTTGCCATCGTGGACGCGATTGTACCTCCCAGCACCGTCAGGAGGGAAGGAATGTCAATAAACCAGGCAAATGCATATAGCTGAGGGGTAAAGGTACTGAAGTCAAAGCCGATGGCGACAATCATGAAAAAATAGGCCAGACACATTCCGATTACGGTAGCTAGATCCACAACTTTCTCCTAATATTTTGAGTACTGAATAAAGGCTTTATTGATCTTTTTCCGTTTTTTCCTGGACTGCTTCGCGGAGAACTCTGAGCTCCTCGGCAAAGCCGCCTGAAAGAATAGGGAAACGGCACCAGGTTTTTGGGTCGAGATTTTCATCATCCAGGTGGAAGGATGGGGCATATCGTTCCCGCTTCCATTGATTTCGACTCCAGAGTTGAAAAAAGCGTTCCACAAATAATGCCAAACTGGCCGGATTGTATTTTTCTGTTGTTTTAAATTGATGCTGCAGATCCTGCCAAACCTGCAACGGCATCTTGCGATCCCGGATCGCCAGACGCTCTATCGCATCCAAAACAAGGTAGGGCATCAGGTCATCTTCGTCCGATTGTTTGGAATTTTGCGGACGCAGTTCGGCAGTTGGTTTTTGATCTGTAATCCGTTTCAAAACCGGCAGTGGTCCGATTGAAACCGCACCTTTGTTTTCAACCCATTTCAGCCAGCGTAAAATGAACGCCTTGTCAATCCCGGCGATTGGACTCAAACCCCCGCAGGTGTCTCCGTCCATGGTGGCATATCCCACCGCGGCTTCACTGCGATTGCTGGTAGAAAGCAGCAGCGCACCATAGGTGTTGGCCAGCATCCAGACGCTAGGTCCCCGAACGCGAGCCTGAATATTCTGCAAGGCAAGATCGTCCTGTTCCCAATTCAGTGGACGATTCAGCATTTGTTCAAGCCAGGTCGTATACTCTCCCACTACTCCGGAAATATTGAATTCAAAAAAACGGGCATGGATGGATTCACACAGCTCTTCGGCAGCACTGTGAGTCGTTTCTGACGAATGTTCACTGGCCTGATATACCGCCAGCAGAAGGTGGGGCATCACCTGAGCAATTTCCCATTGCCCTTGATTCGGCAACCAGGAAAGATGTGCCTGTTTTTTCCTGAAGCCCTCCCATCCCAGTTCCTTCAAAGCCAAA
Organism: SAR324 cluster bacterium; assembly: GCA_015231825.1. Taxonomy (GTDB): domain Bacteria; phylum SAR324; class SAR324; order SAR324; family NAC60-12; genus JADGAV01. The sequence goes on along the minus strand of JADGAV010000045.1, from coordinate 7,599 downwards.
TTGGCCATCAAATAGATCAGCACCGCCACGGTTGCCGAATCAGCCCCTCCGCTGATGGAAACCACAAATCCCTGACTGCGGCTTTTTCTGAGATAGTCCCATAAGCCCAGAGCAACTGCTCGGCTGAATTCTTCAAATGGAGCCTGGCTTTGTGAATTCATGGGCTCTTCAGCGCTGACCGAAATCGCAGAGTGAACTGTGAATTTATGCCATGGGAATTTACAGAAAACATGGTTACGATGGTCGTTATAAGTCGGCTGGTAGTTGATATTCTTACGGCGCTGCAGGCGATTCAGCCCCAAATCCAGTGAGGCTGAGGTTAAAGTAAAATCCTGGAATGAAAATCGAGGGCCTTCTGCGAGAATTCCCTGGTTTCCCGAAGCAATCAGAACGGTGCCGTCATAAATGATTCTGCCGGCCTCGCAACCCAGTAAATTGCTGTAGACATAAGCAGTATTGGTTGCCCGTGCGCCTTCTTCCACAATTTTCCGTCGGATTGCAAACTGCCCCAGCGCAAAATGACTGGCACTCGCGTTGAGAATGAGATCAACTCCTTGAGCTGCCAACTGAGTTGCCGGACGATTGGCGACCCAGGCATCTTCACAAATTTCAAATCCAACCCGAATCCCATCCAGATCAAAAATTAAATCTCCGAGCGGAAGGGTCAGTCCGCCATATTTAAAAGTTTGTACGATCCCATGGGGCCACGGTTTGAACCAGCGGGTTTCATAATACAAATCCTGACCCGGTAAAAACTGTTTTGCCACCAAACCATGCAGTTCTTTGCTGACCACCCAGGCGATGGTGTTGTAGACAACCTGATTCGCACAAACCGGCAATCCCAGGGCGACTGCAATGTCCGTGGTGTGGGGAATGATTTCCTGCAGCATTTTGAATGCCATTTCACTCACTCCTTCTGAATGAAAAGCATCTTCGCAGCCATAGCCTGAAATACACAGTTCGGGAAGGCAGAGTACGGCGACCTTCTGGTGCTGTGCCTCTGAGATCGCCTGAAGGATGCGATCACGATTTCCGGTCCAATCCAAAGGAGTCTGATTGAGGGCGGCGCCCCCCACTTTTATTGCGGAATTTTGCATATAAATTTCTGATCAGATGCCGAAGCAGCACGGCAATGTGGAACTCGAAAACACTATAGCTGATTCATTTTAAAATGGCTATATGCAGAAGAGGGATTGAAAAAATTCTGCTATCTTTCCTCAGCAGGAAGAAAATGCTCCTTTCGCCTTGATTCGATTGTGAAGAAGTCGTAGGCTTTAAGGGATCTTATTCAAGAATTTTCCGGCATATCCAACTCTGACCCTCTCAGGAAAAATCTTCTCTTGTCTCTCTTTCATTTGTCCAGCCGCGTAAAAATCAGTTTATCCATTTCCATGTGGCGGCGCAAACTGCTCCATTGGTACCACAATTCCAATACTCCCGAGTCAGGAGCATTTTTACTGGTAGCCATGTTGGTTGGAGTCGGAGCCGGTTTTGGCGCGGTTCTGCTCCAGAAACTGATTGATGCGGTTCAGTTCCTGACCTACGATGGAATCGGCGGCTTTCTTGAAAGTGTATCTCCCCTGCACCTGATGATTATTCCTGCCATCGGGGGTGCAATTGCAGGACCACTGGTCTATCGCTTTGCCCAGGAAGCCAAAGGACACGGTGTGCCGGAGGTGATGGAAGCGGTGGCCCTGCGGGGAGGCAGGATTCGTCCTCAGGTTGCAGTGATCAAAGTGCTGGCGTCTTCTCTGTGCATTGGTACAGGAGGTTCAGTCGGGCGCGAGGGTCCGATTGCTCAGATTGGCTCGGCTTTGGGTTCCACTATTGGTCAATGGCTCAAACTTTCGGATGACCACGTCCGGACTCTTGTTGCCTGTGGCGCTGCCGGAGGAATTTCAGCAACATTCAATGCTCCCATAGCCGGTTCAATTTTCGCCCTGGAGGTGGTATTGAGTCGTTTGAGCAGCCACTACTTCGGGGCTGTGGTCATTTCGGCCGTTTCCGCTGACGTGATTGCCCATGCGTTTGAAGGAAACTGGCGGACTTTTGCAGTTCCTATTTTTTCTCTTGTCACCCCATGGGAATTATTGCTGTATACGGTCCTCGGTGTGCTGGCAGCGGTGGCGTCGGTCTCTTTCAGCCGGTTGCTGTATTACATGGAAGACCTGTGGGACAAAGTCCCGATTCCTGAATATCTCAAACCCATGGCTGGCGGACTCGTCTTAGGGATTCTCGGAATTCTCACGTTCAAAGTGGATGGATTCCCCCGTGTTTTCGGGGTGGGGCATGAGAGTGTCAATGAAGCGATTTTTGGGGAATCCGCGCTGTATCTCGTTGCTTCGCTGCTGTTTTTAAAAATGCTGGCCACGATGATCACATTGGGTTCGGGAGGGTCTGGAGGCATTTTTGCTCCGTCGCTTTTTATGGGCGCGATGCTCGGTGCCAGCTTTGGACAAGTGGTAAACATTATCTTTCCCGGCAGTACCGCCCCTTCGGGAGCGTATGCCCTGGTGGGAATGGCTGCATTTTTCAGTGGAGCCGCACATGCTCCCATCACGGCCATTCTGATTTTGTTTGAGATGACAGGGGATTACCACATTATTCTACCGTTGATGCTGGCAACTGTGGTCAGTACATTGATTGCACGGATGATCAGCGAAGAGTCCATCTATACCCTCAAATTGAGCCGGCGCGGGGTTCATCTGGAAGCAGGGGCAGAAGATATTGATGTGATGCAGGGCATTACCGTTGAGGAGGTCATGAGTAAAGATATCGATACAATTGCCCTTTCTATGCCTCTGAAACAATTGATGGAGGAGTTTGCGCATACGCACCACCACGGCTTTCCTGTCATCAACGATGCAGGAGAATTGGCAGGTATCGTCACAATAAAAGACTTGGAACGATCTCTAAACGCAGGTCTTGTTGAAGACCGTACCGTTGCTGATATTGCGACGACAGAATCTTTGCAGTTGGCCTATCCCTATGAACCGATGTGGATGGCACTTCGCCGATTGGGAGATCATGATATCGGCCGTTTACCGGTCGTCGAGAGCCCCAAAAACAGGAAACTGGTCGGCCTGGTGCGTCGGATAGACATTATTCGAGCCTACAACAAAGCCATTCTCAAAAAAGCTCAGAAACAGCATCAAAGCGAGTTGGTCCGATTGGACAAGCTGGATGGCGCCAGCCTGGTTGAAGTGGAGATTTCTGCCAATTCCCATGTTGCGGGGAAGCGTGTCCGAGAAATCGATTTGCCGAGTCAGTCCCTGATTGTCTCTGTCCGTCGGGGGCGTAAACTCCGTGTGGTCAACGGATACACCTTGCTTCAGGCAGGAGACAAGGTGATGGTTTTCTGCAAACAGATTCGTGCCCCTTTGGTTCGTGAATATCTGACGGGCAGAGCTGAGCAGAAAAGCACAGGTAAAAATGCTGATCTTCAGCGGAGAGTCAGGCACCGTGAAGTGCTGATTCCTCCCGGTGCAAAGATCATTGGAAAAATGATCCGTGAGCTTTCCCTTCCCTCCGAATGCATCCTGACCGGAATCCAGAGAGACAAGGAAGTGATCATGCCTCAAGGCAGTACCGTTCTCCAGGCGGGAGATCGCGTGGAAATTTTTGGTGTAGATCACGAATTGAATGAGGCCGAACAATGTCTGGTGAGCTAGACGGAAAACATATCGCTTCCATTTTCTCCATTTTGCTGTTTATACTGTCAAAAAATAATTCTAAATGTGCCAACAGGAGGAGAAAATGACTAAACTGAACAACCCTGATCAGGTGCTCGGGACCAATTTCATTTTACGTTTGAAACTTGAAAATCAGATCGGTGTCCTCGCTGCAGTGACCCAGAAGGTTGCGGAACTGGGCGGCAATATCGGGGCGATTGATCTCTCGCGTCCCTTGAAGGAGGGGAGCATTCGCGATATTTCCATCACAACTCCCAGCCCGGAACACACGCAGAAAATTATTGATGAAGTCAGCGCCTTGCCCCATTTGGAAATGATCAATTATTCCGATCGGACCTTTTTGATTCATTTGGGAGGAAAAATTGAAATCAAGAACCGCGTTCCTTTAAAAACGAGGGATGACCTTTCAATGGCCTACACTCCCGGAGTGGCTCGGGTCTGCATGGCAATCCACGACAATCCGGAAGACGTCTACAATTTGACCATCAAACGCAATATGGTTGCGGTGGTCACCGATGGGACGGCCGTACTAGGCCTCGGTGATATTGGCCCTGAGGCGGCCATGCCCGTCATGGAGGGAAAAGCAATGCTGTTTAAATCATTTGCCGAGGTCGATGCCTTCCCCATCTGTTTAGCAACCAAGAATGTTGAGGAGATCATCAACACCGTCAAGGCCATTGCGCCGGTTTTTGGAGGAATCAACCTGGAAGATATTTCTGCGCCCCGATGTTTTGAAATTGAAAACCGGTTAAAAAATGAACTGAATATTCCTGTTTTCCATGATGATCAGCATGGAACGGCCGTGGTCAGCACGGCTGCCCTGATCAATGCGCTCAAACTGATCAACAAAAAGGCGGAAGATCTGAAGATTGTGATTATGGGAGCAGGGGCTGCAGGGACCGCATGTGCCAAAATGTTCATGGAACTGGGGGTACAAAATATTATAGGATGCGACCGGAAGGGTGCGATTTATTCGGGACGTGATGGTTTGAATGAGGCCAAACAATGGTTTGCGGACTATACCAATGCGGCACATGAAAAAGGCATGCTCAGTGATGTGATTGCTGGAGCGGATGTGTTTGTTGGTGTGTCGGCCCCTGGTGTTCTCACAGTTGATGATTTGAAAAAAATGAATACGGATCCCTGTGTTTTTGCAATGGCCAACCCGGTCCCTGAAATTATGCCGGAAATCGCCGGACCCCATGTTGCAGTGATGGCAACGGGACGGAGTGACTATCCCAATCAAATCAACAATGTGCTCTGTTTCCCGGGAATCTTTCGTGGGGCTTTGGATTGTATGGCCAGTACGATCAATGAAAAAATGAAGATCGCTGCGGCCAATGCGATTGCAGACACAATACAGCCGGATCTCCTGCAGCGCGACTATATCATTCCCAGTGTGTTTGACACGACGGTGGTGTCAAACGTAGCAAAGGCGGTCAAACAGGCAGCTATCGACAGCGGAGTGGCCCGTCGTGCTAAGTCTATACAATCTGAGAGTCCTGAATAGGTTCCAGATATTCCAGAAAATCCGCAAACTTGAGCGGGACTCTTTTTTGAAGCACCCTTGCTGTTTGATGCAGGGTGTGCTTCTTCAGAGGACTGCTTGAATTTCCTCCAAAGAGGACGACGTTGCCCATGATCGGCACGGGTGCCTGCAGAACCACCTCAAAAGCATCCTGCCATTTTTCAATTTGTTCCTCCAGAGGCATGTTTGACGTCCAAACATTGCCGACAACCCATCCTCCCGGATTGAGACTGCTTTGCAGCAGAGAAAAAAACTCTGATGTGTTCAGGTGATCCGGGGTCCCTTCTGCCCCAAAGGCATCAGAAAAAATCAAGTCATAGTTCTCCTCGCATCGGGACATCTTTGCGAAACCATCTCCAATGAGAAAACTGATTCGCTCGTCTCTCGGTAAATTGAAATACTGGTGGGCTGCTTCAATCACTTCAGGACTTGGCTCAATTACTTTTTGAACAGAGTCTGGAAAATGTTTGTGGATGAAACGTGGGATATTGCCGGCTCCCAGCCCTATGTGAAGAATTCGTTCAGCATCGGGATTCAGAACAAAACCGAGCATCATGTGACGGGTATAGGACAGCAGCAGAAAATCTGGGCAGGCTTTCGAGATAGCGCTCTGAACCACGTTATTGCCAAATCTCATCTCTCGTCTCTCCATCTTGTCGATCACTTGAATTCGCATCCCTGAGGATTCTGCTTCAAAGATAATTTTTTCCTTCCTTAACCACATGTCATAGTCCTTCTTGCGGCGCTTTGCCACTTTGCTGAATTGTTTGATTCACATTGCAGGCAGACGCTTCAAAAAAAAGTGTTAAAGAAAAAATGAATTTGTCCGATAAAAAAAGCAACGCCACTGTGAATGTTGCTCTATCGGAATGCATTTTTGAATAGAACTTAAAAAAACTAAAAATGACGGAAAAGTGTAGTTAAATTAGGAAAAAAAAGCGAGTAAGAAAATTCTTGTGTCTGTGATGTTTTACAATAAAACGCCGGTCACAGGTGAAGCCGATTTTTCAATGGGGATGCTTTCCTGGAAGCGGCGAAAAGGCTGCTTCCAGGAGAATCTCGTGTCGCTTGATCAGGAGGCTGGGACGGTCCGAACCAAGATAAAATTCGAAAGGTCCGATGAATCCGTTGCCGCGATTTCTGCTTCGTCGATGAACCCGTCTGATTGGCGTGACTAATGACGAAAGTGCATGATTTCATGCGCTTCAGACAATGACAATACGATTTTGTGAAAAGGGTTGAATCTCATTGGATCAGGATTGCTGGCAAGCGCTGAAATGATGTGATGAGAAGCACATTTTCAGCAGATTCAATTTTGCGGGTCCGGGTCAATTTTTGCGTTTGAGGTGAATTAAATTTTTTCCATTGCAAGTTGAGTCCTGAATCAGGAAAGCAAAGTGGTGATCAGACTATTTTAAGTTCTGACAGCGATGATCGCCGTGCAGAAAGACGATTGAGTGAGTAAAAATTAAAATTTATTCGAGTTTTGGCACTCATGAGATAGTTTAAATTGAAGAAAATCTTCGCTATTGCGTTTGATTAGAGATGGAGATCTTGATCATTCAAATGATGCAGATCGAAATGTTTAAACCGGGCAGTAAACCGATCAGTTTTTCTGGATCTTCCATTGGAAAAGGCCCAACGGCTGTTTTCTGTTTCAGGTAATCCAGTGATTGCCCAAAACAAGCTCGTATAGGTTTGGCGGTCCCGGGGCTGTCATGGTGAGAAGTTTCAGGGTGGCTGCAGGCAATCCACAAGCTGTCGCTTTCGCAGATGAATCAACGTGAATCTTTCACTGATTTTTAATGAAGCGGCCAACGATGTGACACTTTGCATAAGTTTACTTCGTTCAAGCTCAATTGCCTGAAGTATTTAAAAAATCATCTTCTCCCGCTTGAATTGCGGAAGATGCCCGGGAACCCGTCTTTTAAAGACCCTGGATTGTGGTCAAAACACGAGAAGACATCTCTTGATTTGCGGTTCAACTTTGTTTGTTTTAGAAGGGATAAAGGATAAAAATCGTGATGGAAGGATCGCTGACTGTGATCAAAATCCTGATTGCAGGAAACAGGCATTGAGCTGAGTAGAAATTGGTCCAAAGTAAAATATGATCGTTATATTGTTTCAAATTTTGGCGTGATCTCAAAAATTGGCAGTCGGTATCAATTCACGTGGCGTGAGTGGATAATCGTATTCTCTATATAATTAAAATAATATTTTAATGACAGATTGACTTCGTTTTTGCTGAGCTCTACGGATTTGCGTTAGCGGTGCGGGTCAATTGGATCCCCAATCCTCACTATTGAAGGATTTATCATTAATATGCGCTTATTGAGCGCGGAAGGACAATTATGCGAGTTAACCATAATATTCCATCTT
>JADGAV010000044.1:39414-42145 GCA_015231825.1 SAR324 cluster bacterium | reverse complement strand
AGTGGAACGACGACCGCATATAACAAAAAAAAGTACATGGAGGTCCTCTGCTTTTATTAATTTACGCTATAAGTGATAAAAAGGTGGTGTTGAGCAGAAGATTACTGGAGTGTAAAAGATCTTTGATCCTGGGGACATGATCTAAAAAAGATAAGTCGGAGACCGAAGATAAAGACAAAATAATGATCGGTTTTGGAGAAAACAGACCGATCATTCCCGCCAAAAAATGTCGGAATTTTGAATTTTGAATTTTGAATTTTTGAATTTGACAATCACTTAGTACTTTAATAGATATACACTAGCAGGGAAAAAAGTTCCGGCATTGATACGATTTTTCTGGAGCGGAAAAAGCTTTCGAATCCGCCGTGAGCCTATATAAAGCCGAGTTGGTGTGGCCTGGAGAAGATTTGATGCAGATTGGACAATAGCCTGTTTGATGATGAACCCATCTACGTAGAATTACGAATAGACTTAAACCATCAAGTGTAATACAAACAAAATGCGAAACAAACGACAGCAAAAAGACACCCAAAAAAAATGGACGCAGAAAATATGAATCAAGACAGTCAAGACAAAGCGAATGTTACGGGGAGAAAAAAGCAGCTTATGCTGGGGATTGATCTGGGGACCTCGAAAATTGCTGTTTGTTCTGAGCGAGGCAGCAAAGCGATGTTCCGTTCTGTTGTTGGATATCCCCGGGACATCATCGGTTCCCACCTTTTAAAAGGCGACAAAGCCATCGGTGAGGAAGTCCTCGAGAAACGGTCCTTTCTTGATGCCTACTATCCTTTGGAGGAAGGGGTGATCAAAGAGGAAAGCGAAGGAGTGATTGCCGCGTTGAAGGATCTTCTGCAGCATGCAGTCAGCCTGGCCAAACCGGAAAAAGGAGACGAGATTTGTGCCGTGATCGGTGCCCCCGCCGGTGCGACCTATTCTAATAAAGAACCTATTTTAAAAGCAGCCCGGGAATTCATGAAAGTGGCCCTGGTCGTTTCGGAGCCCTTCATGGTTGCCTATGGGATGAATAAGTTGAACCGGGCAATCATCGTCGATATTGGGGCTGGCACCACCGATATTTGTGCGCTCACGGGAACAATTCCCAGTGCGGAAGACCAGAGCACCATTTTAAAAGGCGGCGACTACATTGACAAAGTACTGAATGCTTTGCTGCTGGAAACTTATCCTGAAATTCAATTGACTCCGCAGCTGGCCAGAAAAATTAAGGAAAAATACGCTTTTGTGGGTGAGATCAAAGAAAGTAAGATGGTAAAATTCAGAGAAAACGGTAAACCGAAAGACTATGATGCCGCCAATGAAATTAAAGCGGCCTGTGAGACGCTGATTCTTCCCATTGTAGAGCAAATTGAAAATTTATTGCTACAATTTGATCCGGATGATCAAGAAGAAGCGCTGAAAAATATTTATCTGGCAGGCAACGGCTCGCGGATCAGGGGGTTGGATACGGCAATCATTGAGGCCCTCAGCGAATATGGCGAAGTAAAAGTCAGCCTGATTGACGATCCGGACTATGCAGGCTGTACAGGTGCGTTGAAACTGGCAACGGACATTCCGCTTGAACACTGGTCTCAGGTTGGCGATCAATTGTGAAAAGTACCGGGTTAACTGAAAACTATGAATAATGACAATTAGGAATAGAATTTCTTGTCACCCCGGTTTTTCCCTGAATCCAGGGGGTCTCTGTTTCACCCTGGATGCCAGCGTCAGTCCTGCATGACAAATCAAATCGAATGAGCTTTTGATTTTAAACAATTAGTTTGAGTCCTTGAGTCGCATGAATAACATAAAAGAATATTTGGTACCGATTGGTTTTGTCGTGTTTTTCATGGTACTGCTGCACAATCTCTCCGGCTTTTCTTTCAACCAGAAAGACAGCCAGGCAGCAGGCGATTCCATGAGCCGTTCGCCAGCCGGCAACAATACGGTTCAGATAAATTTGGTAAATGAGCCTGAAAACAGGCAGGTCAATCCGCTTGTGCCGATGAACAAATCGGCTTCTCTAAATTTTATTGCTGACCGGGGGTTGAACACAACCGCAACGAAGACCATGAGGGAAAACCCCGGCAATTTCGTGGAAAACACCGAGGTGAAAACCCCCTTCGTCGATGTCAATATCCAGTTGTCGGAAGGCCACTGGCAGGGAATGGAGGTTATTCCTCTTTCAAAAGAACTGAAGAAAAAACTTCGAATATCACCCAACATCGAGGGGGTGATGGTGGATGAAGTCACCCTGAATTCACTGGTCTCCGGTGGTAGAGGAGGCGACATATTGATTGCAGTCGATAACAAACGAGTGAGAAGCATCGAAGATGTGGTGTCTGTTTCCAAATTTGTCCGTAACCGCAATCGCGTCGGAATGACGGTGATTCGGAATAATAGAGTTCGGGATTTTGTGCTGATGACGAATGGAGGCCCCCTGGGATTTTCCCAGGCAGAAACCGCACCGATGATCACACCGGGGGACGTGATGCCCCATCCTTATCGGGGAGCCTGTACCGGCTGTCATCCGATTGGGACAATCGCAAATTTGGAGCCGGACCCTGATCTCATTATTCTGCCTCCTCCCCCGATTCGGGTGGGAGCAATTCGGCCTCATCGGGATCACGGTCCTTGTTTCGCCTGTCATGTCATTCAGTGATGTAAACGAGTTTATTCCAAATTAATATAAACGGACAATAAAAATTAGCATAGACGAATAAATACTTAGTTGCAA
>JADGAV010000044.1:0-39314 GCA_015231825.1 SAR324 cluster bacterium | reverse complement strand
ATTAATATAAACGGACAATAAAAATTAGCATAGACGAATAAATACTTAGTTGCAATACAAATATTTATTTCCCATAAACCCGTTTTAATCATGAAAGAAAAAGTATCTTTGGACTATTTGCAGGCAGGCTGCTGTTTGCTGGGTGCCGTCTATTTTCTTTTTCGTCAAGATCCGCATCAAGTATTCAGCGGGTCAAACTGACTGCTCAATGAGCCAGAGGAGAATTCATGTCAGAACTGTTCAAGAACAATAAAAATGCGTTTTTTGCAGAAATGCTGGGGACTTTTGCCCTGGTCCTGATCGGAGCTGGAAGTGTTATTGTAGAAAACCATACAGGCATGTCTCACTTAGGCTTACCGGATGGAAAAGTGAGGTTGATTGGAATCGCATTTGCTCATGGTTTGACATTGATGGCAATGATCTTTGCGCTCGGCTCAATTTCAGGTGCTCACTTCAATCCCGCTGTTTCCATGGCCTGCTGGCTTCAGAAGCGATTAAAAAAGGAACTGTTTTACGGTTACATGATTGCCCAGTTTACCGGTGCCATGCTGGCATCATTGATACTGGCCGGATTGTTTCCGGATGAAATCGAACTGGCTCGTTTGGGAAGCACCTTTCTGGCTCCTAACATTTCGGCAGTCAAAGGCCTGTTTTTTGAAGGGCTGATCACCTTCATGCTGGTGATCACCGTCTTGTTTGTCACTCGTGAAAACAATCCCAGCATCCCTTTTGCCGCCATTGCGATCGGGATGACATTGACAGGTCTGATCTTGTTCGCAGGACCAATGACAGGCGCTGCTGCCAATCCAGTCCGGTATCTGGGACCCGCCATCGTCTCGATGAAGCTCGATCATTATTTTTCCTACCTGGTGGGTCAATTCCTGGGAGCCATGCTTGCAGCGATTGCCTATAGTTTTTGTTACGGAGTATCACCCCTGACAGAAAGTGAGGAAGAGCTGGATCGACGAGAAAATGAGGAAAAGGAAACGAAAGACTCCAGTGACGAGAGTAGTGAAAATGCGGGAGCAAGCGTGAATTATTCCGGGCCCAACAAGAGCCAGGTACAAAATGCATACCAATTATTCAAAGACGAAGAGTTTGAGGAAGCAGACAAGGCGCTTAAAAAACTCTTGACAGATTTTGACCAATCCAGTCCCGAAGTCCAGAAGCGGATTTTAACCTTAAAGGTGATATTTGAGGAAGAAATGGGAAAGCAGAAGGAAGCGGAAGAAGCACAACAAGGCACGAAGGAGCCCGGCTCTGAAGATCCTTCTGAAGTGGAAGAAGACCCGCCCACCGGTTCGTCGCAAACAGGAAATGAAGGAAAAACACCGAATAGAAATGCTCCAGTGATTCAAAAAAGAGTTGTCAGAGCAAAGACCACTGCGGCTAGACCGGTCACAAGGAAAAAACCGGGTTCTTTAAAGCAGTAACACTAATTAGAGAATGAACCTCAAGTCTTGATGAGGATAACAGGTAGAGAAACAGGATATGAAAAAATTAGTGGTTTATAGCTGCTTTTTCCTGCTGATCAGCGGGGTTTTAGTTGGGTATCAAGAATACCTGGGAGTACTGACAGGGCATGACATCATGCTGGTCACTCACATGTGGGTCGGGGCCTTTTTTATTGTGCTGTTTCCCATGTTTGTTTTGGACCATGTCGGGCTGCATCGCAAACGTTTGAAAAAAGTAAGCGGTATTTCCATGACGGGACTATGGATGCTGGGCTCAACATCGGGTTTAATCATTTCAGGGATGGTGCTCTGGACCCATGGCGATACTCCAATTTATGAATGGAAACTACTGCATTTATTGCTGACCCTGGTTTGCTACGTGGGCTTCGCGCTGCATTTTATTGTCAACCGGGACTACAAAGGACGTCGCAGTAAGTAATCAAATCAATTGCAAGCGGGATGGTGAAATCCCAGGCCTCCCCTGGGGGAGTTTGACAATCTTCGTTAATACACAGCACCTTACCGAGGGGGCGATCATTGTTTCCAAACAAAAGGAAAAGGAACAGATATGAAGTTTTTAAGTGAGATCGAAGTGGCCAAAGCCAGTACAGGTTTGGCAAAAGGAGCCGGCAGCACGGTCAAGCAAATTGAAATGGAAATACTGAACGCTGTTGCCAGCAAAGGGGCTGGTGCCAAAACCACGGTTGTTGCCGGAAATGGGGCCGCAGCAAAAGGTGTCTCAGTGATTGGGAAAGGTGCTTCAGTTGCCGGAAAAGGAGTCATTGCTTCTGGCAAAGGAGCGACTGCAATGAGTACAGGAGTGGTAACAGCAGGAAAAAGTGCGTATGCCTATACGACGACAAAAATCCTCACGATTTTTGCAGGGGCAGGAATTAGTGTGGGATTACTTGGACCGTTGATGCTGGTTTTGCTGGCAGGATTAGGCATACTCTGGTATACCAGACGTTTAAAATCGGAAAAAGGTGATGAGGGTCTGGTCAATTGAGTGAATTAAATAAACAATAGAAGAGGTGCATCATGGCTGAAAAAAAGATCATAGAAAGTGAGTTTACCTGGAAAGCCTACTTTCTGGCAATAATTAGTTATTTGGGTATTTTATGCCTGGTTCCCATCGTCGTCAATAAGGATGACGAGTATGTTAATTTTCATGCTCGCCAGGGTTTAGTGCTCTGGATTTGGAGTGCCATTGCTATTTTTGGTTTATATATTCCAGTGCTGGGAAAATTTTTCTTCGGCATTTCCGCCTTTCTGATCATGGTTTTTTCAATTATCGGAATCGTTTCCGTAATATTTACCAAGGCCTGGAAACTTCCGTTGGTTGGCGACATGGCCGGAGGGCTCTAAAGTCAATTTTGAATAAGTGCGGATTTCATGGAAGCTTTTATTTCAGAAGAACTCTGCTGAAATGAGGGGTGGCAAATCCTCATTTGAGATCTGTTTAATGATCAATTCTGGCAGATTTCTACTGAAATAAAAAGTCCGGGGAAGATTATGCATTTGCTCGGCTTGAAAGACTGAATTACTTTTATTGCGGGAGCTCGCAACATACGAGATCCAGGCAAAATACATCAATGAGAAGGAGTGTTGTTATGCCAAGCATTATTGTAGGCGTTGTCGCTTGTGCACTTGGTTTCTGGGGATTATCAATCTGGTTGTGGTCAGTCGCAGAATTTTTACGAGGAGCAGTTCCCATTGCACTGATTTTATTTGGATTGGTAGCGATTGGGGGCGGTTTACGCGTTAAACGGAGTCACGACGAAAAAGAACAAAACGAATAAGAGGCTACTATGGGATCTAAATTCATACCGTGCGGGAAAACCCTCAGGAAATATTTTTTCGTGGTGGGGTTCGTCGCAATAATGCTTTTGCTGATTGCCCGCTGGCTCCATGAGCAGGGCGTCAATGTGACGCAGATGAATTTCTTCGAGAGTGCGCAAAGTCAACCTGCACCTCCTGGAAATAACACACAGGCAGCTGCCAATAACGTCGCTTTTCAGCAACGGGTGTTTCAACAGGGTGGAATGCGGCAAATGGGTGTGCCATTTGTGCCGGGTATGAATGGCGGGATGATGCAGGATCCTAACATGAATCCCGCTGCCATCACGGTTGCTGCTGTTCCGGCAATTCGGGCCAATGCCCGGGATCCGCACAACGGAAACAACGGTCCGAACTGTGAGAACTGCCACCAAATTCTACCGGCAGCCGGTGGGGCGATGCAGCAAGCCAACATGAACATGAACATGACTCCGTTGATAATGGGACAGGACGCGATGGGCTTCAGGGTCAACGCTAACACAGCTCCTGTGATCATGGGACAAAACGCGATGGGATTGCAGGTCAATGCAAACCCGACTCCCGTGGTCAGCAGTCCTTTCATCGCGGTCGCGCAATCTGTCAAACCCAGCATAGTCAATATCGCTGCAATTCGCAGAATGGCAAAAGGTGGGCAGGGTCCGCAGCCGGACCTGGCCTTTGCCAATCCTTTCAGCGGAAGATCAACAGAAAGCATTGGATCGGGGATTATTATCAGTGAAGAAGGACACATTCTGACAAATTATCATGTGGTGACTAGCGCAGAACAAATAGTTGTCGTAGTATTTGACACCGACGGTTTAGGAAGCACCCGTCACCATGCTCAGGTGATCGAACTTTCAGAAGCGCTTGATCTGGCATTGATCAAAATAAAACCGAAAGTTCCCCTGGTGCCGGCAGCAATGAGGCGCGCACCACCCCTCCAGGTTGGAGAAGAAGTATTGGCCATCGGCAGCCCTTTCGGACTGGATCAGACAGTCAGCAAGGGGATTATTTCCGGGTTGAACAAGACAGTGACCATAGACAACATCACCCACATGGATCTGATCCAAACCGATGCGGCTATCAACCGGGGAAATTCGGGGGGAGCCCTGGTAGACATGATGGGCTATGTGATAGGGATCAACACCGCCATCTACACACCGAGTCCTCACGGTTCATTTGTTGGGGTTGGATTTTCAGTCCCTGCTGAACAAGCAAATGCTTTTGTAGAAGATATCATTGATTTGCCATTGATTGTACCCGCACTGAATACAATGGGTGAGAATGTCAATCCCGGAAAAAATGAGGTCAATGCGGTGGGTGCCAACCTCTTGGGTGCCAACCTGCTGGGGATGAACATGCTGGGGATCAACATGAATGTCAACAACATGCAAAACCTCAATCGCGGCGAAGTGGAAAACATGCTCAATAACAATCGCCGCGAAATGGAAAACGTGCTCAACAACGGAATGAATGCCAACCGCAACGTGATGGAAGCCAACAACATGGAAGCCCTCAACCGTCAGCAAATGACGGATATGCTCAACAACGGCGGTAATTTCAATCGAGAAGTCTTAGCCCCCAACATGATGGGAGGCGCCAATCCGGTTGCCTTGACGAGAGCCGCACCGAGGATTATTGCAGGGACACCCATGCCTCACGAGAATCGGGGACCCTGCATTAACTGTCATGAAATCATTCCGCGCAGTGCCGCAGGAGCTCAATTTGCCAAACCTGCGAATTTTATGGGTTTCGGCCTGCCCGCAGCCCTCACTACCCCGGGTGGGGGTAAAAGCTGGCTGGGGGCAAGTTTGAGAAAACTGAACCCGAACCTTCGCCAAAAGTTCAACATTGATCTGCCGGAAGGTGTTTTTCTGAGCAATATCGCAGCGGGATCTAATGCCGATAAAGCCGGTCTGCAGGCAGGAGACGTGATTTTTAGGGTTGAAGGAAAAAATATGGAGACCCCCCAGGAGCTGAAGACATTTGCCGGCACTCTTGAAAGTCCTGCCAGAGTCTCTGTGCTCCGAAACGGTGAAAAAATGAATCTGGATCTGGAGCTGGTGAATAACGTTGACCAGCAGACAGGGATTGCTCAAAACCCTGCTGCCGGATTAACAGGTACCGGAAATATGCCCGTCATGAATCCCCTGATTATAGATATACAAGATGGCAATCCGCAGCTTAAAATGCTGGGAATGGAGATTCGTCAGCTGGTCAACGGGGGCTTACACATCGTGGATGTGAAACGAAACTCAGCGGCAGAGCAGTTAGGTTTTCAGATGAATGACATGATTGTTTCCATCGACAATACCCCTGCAGAATCTTTGGCCACATTACAAACAACAATCAACATTGCGAACCTGAATCACCTGGTGGAAATCAACCGGATGGGACGTCGGCAGTTTATCTCGATCGAGCATGCGGCAGTCCAGCAGGCGATGATGAATACCGGAGAACGCATTCAGGCAGAGGACAATGCAGCCCGTCCTGCCGGTGATCTGAAAATGCTGGGTATGGAACTCAAGCCAATGAGAAACCGGGAAGGGATCAGTGTCAACGATGTGATTCCGAACAGGCAGGCGATGCAGGCAGGAATTCTTAAAGGTGATGTCATCGTCGGCGTAGATAACGTCCGTGTGAACAATCTCGAAGTGTTCAAGCAGGCGATGAGCGGCACCAGTTTAAGGCATCTGCTGGAAGTTGAACGCCAGGGTCAACGGATGTTCGCGGTAATTGGAAGTTTCGAGCCGCCGCCGGATCCCACCCAGGCCCAGGTGATGAGAGTGATGGCTGCCCAGGGACAAGCACGGCAAAATCAGGGAATGCGTCAGATGAATAATCTTGATCTGCTTGGAATGGAGCTCAAACGGATGAGAAACGGGATGCGGGGGGTTGATGTCAACGATGTTCTTCGTAACACCCCGGCCATGCAGGCAGGAATTCGCAAGGAAGATGTGATGCTTTCCATCAACAACACCCCGGTCAATAGTCTGGAAGATGTGCAGACGGCCATGAACAACAACAACGTCAATAATCTGATAGAGGTGGAACGCCGCGGTCAAAGGATGTTCACCATCCTGGGCAATACGAGGATGAGAAACAGCATGCGGCAGGGCGGGCAGCAAATGAACATTGACCGCCGGATGGGCAACAACGTCAATCAGGGCCTGTGCAACAGGGCAAATCAAAACATGCCTGGTGGACAGCAAATGAACATGAACCAGGGCTTGTGTAACAATGGCAACAGGGGCATTCAGGGCATGGGCAACAACGCCAACCAGGGTATGCAGCCAACGCAGCGTCCTCTGAATGAACTCAATATACTGGGAATGGAGTTGAAACCGCCTCGCCGGATGGCAGCCAACGCCAATCAAACGGCGAATGGCACCAGGCGCGGAGTGCGTGTCAAAGATATTGACCGCAACTCTAAAGGGATGAAAGCAGGAATTCTCAGAAACGATATGATTGTGGCAGTCAATAACGAGCCGATCAATTCATTGGAAGCATTCCGTGCGGCGATGAATAATAGAAATCCCAAGAATTTGATTGAAATCCGCCGGGCTAATCAGAAGATGTTCACCCTGTTGGAAGGAAGGCCTCGAAGAAACCGTGTGCAGAATCAGATGGGTGCTGCTCCCGGAGGAGGGCTCCCAGGCAATCAAAGAATCAATGCCGACATGAGAGTTCAGCAAAACCCGGCCGTGATGGACAATGTCAACCTGATGGGAATGACATTAAAATCCATGCCCAATGGCATGGGGGTGGATGTCAACGATGTCCTCCCTAACACACCGGCCATGCGGGCAGGAATTCGAAAAAATGATATCATGATTTCTGTCAACAGGACTCCGGTCAATAGTCTGCAGGATGTGCAAACGAATATGGGCAACAACAATGTCAATAATTTGATTGCCATCAAACGCGGCAAACAAACAATGTATACAATCCTTGGTAACCCTTAGGGGTGAGCACACAAGGGAGCATTTGAAAAAAATAGTAATTATCAATCAAAAAGGAGGCGTTGGCAAAACAACGACGGTAGTCAATCTTGGAGACGCATTGACCCGGCAGAAAAAGAAAGTCTTGCTGATTGATCTGGATCCGCAGGCGCATCTTAGCTATTCACTGGGAATTCAAGCTCATGAACTCGTGCATACCGTCTATGAATTGATCAAGGGGGAAAGCCGTTTCAAAGAAACCTTGATAACAAGAGGCAAGCTCCATTTGATTCCTTCATCTTTGGAACTGGCTGGCTCTGATTTAGAACTGGGAGGGATTGCCGGCCGTGAATTCTTATTAAAAGAAGCACTTTCAGGTGTGAGCAGGTATGACTACGTTTTTATCGATTGTCCTCCTTCCCTCAATCTTTTAACCTTAAATGCTTTGGTTTTTGCCCGCGAGATATTTATTCCTGTGCAGGCCGAATATTTGGCCCTGCAGGGAATGAGCAAGCTCCTGCAGACCATCGATGTGGTCAAAAACCGTCTGAATAAAGAATTGCTGGTATCCGGTGTGATAGGCACCCGTTTTGACAAACGAAAGCTGCTCAATCGTGAAATTATCGAACAGATCGATCAATACTTTGCCGAAAAATTGTTCAAGACATTGATCCGGGAGAATGTTTCGATTGCTGAGGCGCCCAGTCACGGCAAGACCATTTTTGAATACAAAGCCAGTTCGTCAGGAGCAGAAGATTACCGGGCACTGGCGCAGGAAATAATTAAGAGGAAATGATCATGGTCGAGAAGAAAAAACGAATGGGCAGTAACCCTCTTGAATTTATAAGAGACACGCGGGAAGAGGGAAAAAATGTTCAAGAATCCAGTCATCCCAATCAAACAAACTCAGTCGATGAGGAGAAGCAATCCTCACCAACTGACAAAAAAAAGGAGGAAAAAGTGAATAAAACCAACACTCCTAAAAAGATTTCAAGCAAAAAAAAGCCGTATCAAAAAGCAAAGGTAAACCCCTGGAATGAAACGGAGCAGCAGAGCACGGTTACGGGTCAAACAAATGACAGCCCCGCAAAAGATGATTCGACAAAGGCGGAAAAGGAAGATGCGTTCAATAGCCAGCAGGAAGATCTTGCCAAAACCGTCGATACAATCAGTGCTGAGCTGAAAAAGAAAGACCAGCAAATTAAGGATCTTGAATCACAAGCGGCTTCCCAAAAGAAGATGGTGCTGGATTTGGAAACAAAACTTAAGGAAAAGGAGCAGACCTTGGGGAACAAAGAAAAGGAATTAGAAAATCTTGCCGAACTCTTTGCAAAAAATGAAGAGCTGGAGAAAAAATATAAAAGTACCTCTGCGGAACTGCTTGAAACAAAGCGTCTGAAAGACGAAGAAATCAAGACGCTGAAAGAACAACTGGAAGGAAGAAACGAAATCATATCGTCTCTGGAAGGAGAAGAAAAAGAAAAGATTGAACCCGTTGCAGAACTCTTTGCCAAGAATGAGGAATTGCAGAAAAAATACAAAAACACGGCTGCGGAACTGCTCAAAGTCCGCGGGGAATTCGAGCAGCTCAAAAGCGACTATGATACAAAAAATCAGCAGCAACAAACAGGGAAGGCGGATCAGAACCTGGACAAGAGTGAAAAAAAGGTAAAAGAAAAAAGTGTCACCTCATCTGCCCTTAAAGCAGTCAGCAGCGCACCCAGAAAAGCTGCAGCAGGAGTCAAGACAATCGGAAGCGGTATTGGAGGTTGGTTATTTACCTCTTATGAAGTGGTGAAAAAACCGAGCAACACGGAACAAAAATCTTAACCGAGCGGGAGAGGCAAAATGACTGAAGAAGAAAAAACGCAAGCGGACGAAGTAAAAAGTGAGCAAAACGCTGTTGAAGCAGAAAAAACAGAAGCCGAAGCAGTAAAAGAAGAAGCCGAGACGATGGAGTCATCCGATGTGTCTGAAGAGACATCGGAGAAAGACTGTAAAAATTTTCTGAATAAGGCGGCCAGCAGTGTTCCCAAAAAATCAAAAAAGATTGCCAACAGTCTCCTTGAACATTCTCTAAAATACGGGAAAGTAGTAGGATATGGTCTGAATGCCACCATTGGAAAATTTGGAGATGAACTCTTCACTTCCTATGAAGTCGTCAAAAAGAGCAAAAGCGCGGAAGACAAAGAAAACTAATTTAGATGAAGAGAGGTCAGGTGGAAGAAAAAGACAATCAACTCATATTAGGCATTGATTTAGGGACGTCGAGAACAGCCATTCGATCCAATCGAGGGGCCAGGGCGGTATTTGCCTCAATTGTTGGCTATCCCAAAGATATCATGGGAATGAAACTTTTGAAAAAAGAGAAATTAGTCGGGGACGAGGTTTTTGAAAAACGCTCTTACCTCGACAGCTACTATCCTCTCGAATCGGGAGTGATTAAAGAGACGAGTGAAAGTGACCTGGAGACGGCAAAGGACCTCATCGAATACGCGGTCAATCTCGCCAATCCCGCAGAGGATGATGAAATTCATGCGGTGATCGGCGTACCGGCAAGGGCTTCCGCGACCAGCAAGGAAACGCTTTTGAAACTGGCCAATGAGATGATGAATGTGATTCTTGTGGTGTCAGAACCGTTCATGGTGGCCTATGGCATGGACAAACTGGAACGGGCGATTATTGTTGATATTGGGGCCGGCACCACCGACATCTGTGCTTTAAAGGGAATTATTCCGATTGCAGAAGATCATGTCACACTCCCCAAAGCAGGCGACTATGTTGACAAAGCCTTAATTGCTTTGCTGCTTGAAAAACACCCCGAGATACAAATGACCAAACAGCTTGCAAAATCAATTAAGGAAAAGCATTCATTTGTTGGGGAGATCAAAGAAAGTGCAATGGTGACATTTCGAGAAAATGGCAAGCCGAAGGCCTATGACGTCGCAAAAGAAATCAAGGCCGCTTGCGAAGTGCTCATCACCCCGATTGTGGAACAGATCGAAAACTTATTGGTACGATACGATCCTGACGATCAGGAAGACGCCTTGAAAAACATTTATCTGGCGGGCAACGGATCTAAGATCAAAGGGCTGGATAAAGCCATTGAGACAGCACTGAAGGATTATGGAGAAATCAACGTGATCTGCATCCAGGACCCGGATTACGCAGGCTGTAACGGGGCCCTGAAATTGGCCATGGATCTTCCGGTTTCCCATTGGAATCAAATTGGAGATGTGATTGGATTGTAGGCCATGTGGAAACGTTTTTTGTCTTTTGTGATTGCAGTATTTTTAGTTATTTTCATTTTACAGAATTTCGATATTGTGGAGATGCAGTTCATATTTGGACCCCCCGTTCAAATTCCGCTGGCTATCGCGATTGGTATTGGATTCTTGTCCGGTTACGCATTGTCATTTTTCAGCAATAAAATCAGGATGTTCAAGGAACGCAAAAAAAACCTGGAAGCTTCATGAAAACGACCGTGAAGTGGCGTTAAACATCCTATCCCGAATAGATTGAAGCAAATCAATGTATCATTCAAATTGCAGCGTCTGCCATAAAACAGTCGGTTGGACCGGATTGGTGGCCAACATCCTCCTCTCTGTCCTCAAACTTTTTGTGGGCCTCGTTTCGGGATCCCAGGCTCTGGTGGCGGACGCGATGTATTCAGCAAAAGACCTCGTCACATCGATATTTGTGATTGTCGGGCTGAAAGTGTCTTCTAAGCCCATAGACAAAAATCACATGTATGGGCACGGGAAAATCGAGTTCTTCATTTCGCTGATGACCAGTATCATTTTTCTTGGATTGACGGGGGTGATATTTGTAATCGCCCTGGGGCATTTGGTGGAAGGAACAAGAGCCGTTCCGCATGTGATTGCCTTTGTCACCGCGCTCTTTTCAATTCTTGTCAATTTGCACCTTTACAAATATACGAGCTGTGTGACCAAACAAGTCAACAGTCCGATGATCGAAACCTTATCAAAACACCATCATGCTGACATGATGGGATCAGCTGCTGTTGCAGTCGGCTTTGTAGGCGGCCATTATTTAGGACTTCCCTGGCTTGATCCGTTGGTGGCTATTTTTGAAACCCTGCACCTGCTGTATTTGGGAGGTGAGATTTTCTGGGATTCGGTCAAGGGACTGATGGACTCCTCCGCACCCAAAGAAATTCGTGAGAAAATCACAGAGAAGGCCCTGGAAGTGAATGAAGTCAAAGTAGTGGAAGAACTGAAAACCAGACGAATTGGGCAGGGACTGTGGATTGATATCGGCGTTGGCCTGGATCCCAATTTGAGTATCGAAGAAGCCAGTGATGTCAGTGCGAAAGTCGAATCCTCGATTGCAGAAGCCATTGAACATATTGCCAGCATCAACGTTCGTTTTGAATCCTTTGGGGGATTGCCCCGGATTGAAGGGTTGTTAGAAGGAAGGTTGCAGCAGTGAAAGTATCGAACCCTTTTTGTGAAAATCAGTGGAAAATCAAGACCTTGTTTCTCTTGGTCTCTGGCCTGGCCCTCTTCGCCTGGGCCTTTCATGTGCTCAGCATGCATGGAGAATACCGGATTTACGATGTTGGGAATTTCAAACTGACTCCCAAAGAAGGAGCGTTGCATACTGCCGCTGCACCCGCAGTCCCTGCGACGGGCCCTGAAAATGCCGTCGTTGCGGTGATGGGATTTAACGAACTCAGCAATCAATTTGAGAATCTAGGATCCGGTGTGATTGTCAGTGACGATGGGTACGTGGTAACCGCGCTACACTTGCTTCATAATATCCATTTGATCAATATCGGCGGCATTAAGGCCCAGGTGATCAAGCTGATTCCCAAAGAAAACCTGGCACTCCTGAAAATTGTTTCCAACGATACCTTCCCTTTTATTAGCCTGGACGGCGCTGTCCTTCAGAATGGAGATCCGGTCACGGCACATGGTGTGATGCAAGGGCCGATCGCACGTACAGGAGTGATCACCGCTCTTGGGGCCAGTCTGACCGTGAATGACAGCACTCACCAAAATTTGATCAGAACCAATGCCATCGGCAGCTGGGCGCATAGCGGCGGTGCGTTAATGAACCCAAGGGGGCGGATGGTTGGACTCAATCTCGCCATCACAGAACCCGTGGTCGACAGTATTGTCGGCTACGCTATTCCATCTGTTGTAATTTTCAATAATTTTCGTGAAATAGTCGATTTTGGTGCCATGGCGGCAGCCTCACGGACCTTGACGACGGTTAAGGGTGATTTGATCGAAAAAGCAAAGGGATTCGCAGATGGCATAAAGACCGTCATTGAGTCGGATTCCTGGGTTAAAATTCTGGTTTATACGGATGAAGCTATTTCCGATGCTTCCGACGGGGTGCGGGAGATATCGGATTCGGATATTGTTTCGGAACTGACCCTGTACACGCAGGAACAGAAAAACGAATGGTGGAAAAAATCCAGAGAGTTTTCAGAGAGTCTGGCCAACGTCAACGCATTGACGATGATCCAGCAGGTAGAACCTCATTTGAGCAGTGTCGTTGCCCTGGATTTCACCATATTCGGCCACACCATTGATGCCATTCTGGCCCTCTCCCTGCTGGGCTTTGTTTCGGGTGTCACTGCCGGGATGTTTACCATGGGCGGCGGCGTCATCAAGATCAGCGGATTGATGATCTTTTTCGGTTACGGATTGACAATCATCCGACCGATCGCCTACCTGACCAATATTTTTGTTTACGGAGGATCCGCTCTTAGATTCAGAAAAGACAACATGATCAGCTGGGGGCATGTCACGCCCCTGATTCCTTTTGCATTGGCAGGCTTTCTGGTCGGTTACTTCACCGGGAATTATCTGGACAACACCACAGTGCGTTTCATGCTTGGTGTCTATGCGAACTGGATAGGAATCAAGATGGTGCTGGAGATTCAGGAATACCGCAGCAAGAAGAAGAAAAAGAGAGCCCCAAAAAGCGAGGAAAAAAAGGAAGGCCGTTTTTCACATGGATGGCTTGGTTTTCCAATGGGAATCGCCAGTGGAATTTTGGGAATCAGCGGTGGAGTCATTGAAGTGCCATTGCAGCATTTCTTTGCAAAAGTCCCCTTGAGACAAGCAATCGCAAACAGTTCGGTGCTCGTCTTTTGTACTTCCTCACTGGGAGCTTTGGTTGCAATGATTCACGGGACAGGAATCGGTGCTTTTGATTTCATGACACCGGTTGTTTTAGCTGCGTTGATTATGCCGAGTTCTTATCTCGGTGGAATGGTAGGGGCCTTTCTTACCAAAGTTGTTTCAATAGTTATACTGAAAGGAGCCTGTGCGGCCCTGCTGTTTTTGATCGCCATTCGCATGCTTTTTTATGCATTATGATCAGCAGCCAGACAAAGAGCATAGGAACATTAATCCATCACCAGGCGGGAGTCAGCCCATTGTAAGTCAACCCGACTTGCTGGAAAAGCTGGACTGCACAAGAGATGACAAAAAATGTTTTCTGGTAAGTTTTTCGAAAAAAACGGAGAAAAAATGAAAGACAAGAAAAAAGTGCAGGTCGACGTAGACTGGGCAGACGATCTTTCCTTCTATCTGCACAGCGGGGTGAAGACTCTGCAGAATATTTCTGATGCATCCATTGACTGGTATCGATCGGTTTTCAACCTCGAGGAAGGGGGTCGCACCGACTTTTACCGGGACAAGGGAATCCAACATGCCAAAAAAGGGAACTATGAAAAAGCAGTGGCCCTGCTGAGCAATGCCAAAAAGGAAAATCCCAAGGATGTGATGCTGCATTACTACCTCGGGTTGTCTTTGATAAGAACAGGAAACGCCGAAGAGGGGCTGGAAATCCTTGAAGCAGGTCTGATGCTGAACCAAAAGAATACCAAAATCATTTCCCTGCTGGGAACAACCTACAGCAAACTCCATGTCTATGACAAGGCGGTTGAGGTGCTTGAGAAAGCTTTGACTGTTGAAAATGAAGACGCAGACATTTATTATCGCCTGGGTTTTGCCTATGACAACCTGAAAGACCATGACAAAGCCATTGAATACTTTGAAAAGGCGTTGCTGCTTGAACCGGAAAATGTCAATGTCTGTCACGCGATTGGCCTGTCTTACGAGTCCAAGGGGCAACGGGAGAAGGCCGTTAAATATTTCAAAAAAGCCTTGGAATTGGAAGGATAAATCTGAAGGATTTTGAGATAAAACGCTTATGGTAGAAGTCGCAAAAAAGTTTAGAAGAAAAGAACGAACGCCGCAAAGGGTTGCAGAAGATCTGGAACCCGACTATCGCGACGAAGGGCAGGAACGAATCCGCCGCATGAAAGAGATGGCGGAGCGTTTGTTTCAAGACGAGATAAAACCGCAGCGTCAACCGATGCCGCCTGTCAAGCACAAGGGATTGATCATGGCATTCTCCTTCACCGCGATGTTGATTGTCTCAGTGATCGTGGTGCACCGGGTCAACCGCTTTATCAATTTGGAAGAGCAGGTTCTTTCTTCTGAAGGCCGGGTACAATCTTCCTTGCAAAGGCGTGTTAATTTATTCAATAACATTGTCAATGCTGCATTGAATCAAGCCACTTTGGAATCTGAATTGGTCAAACACGTTGCAGATTCAAGGGCGGATATTGTTCCTTCGCCGAGCGCGCCTGAGGCGGGACCACTTGCATCGTCTGAGTTCAATTTGGATTCCCTCAGCTCAGGCATGGAAGGCTCGGAAATGATCAAGAACCTGCAGGCTTCTTTCGGGTCTGATCTGCCATTGTCAAAACTGCTGGCACTGGTGGAGCAATACCCAGACATAAAATTTCTGAATATTTATTCACAGTTGATCAACAACTTGGTGGAAATTGAGAACCATCTGATAGAGAGACGGGATAGACACAATCATCATATCATGATTTACAACACGGCAATCTCACAATTTCCCTGGTATCTGATTGCCCGATTGGCTGGTTTTGATCGGCATGCCTATTATCAGGTCGAGAACGAAGCGTATGAGCACGTGCCTGCTTTGGAATCGAAAATTTTCAATCGACTGCTGCCTGTAGAGACGAATAAATGAGATACGAACACTGTTATAAATGTAAAACGGAAGTCACCTACTATTCCTTTTTTGTTAATTTTTTTCAAGCAGGGTTTAAGAGTATACTGGGGGTTCTTTACGGCAGTACGGCGCTTGTCGCGGACGGGCTGCACTCGTCCGCTGATGTGATCGCCAGTTTAGTGACAATGGTCAGCATCAAGATTTCCAGCAAGTCTCCCAATGAACGCTATGCTTATGGATTCGGCAACATTCAGTTCATCTCCGCTTCCATTGTCGGGGGGATTCTGATTCTTGGCGCGTTTTATTTATTTGTGGGAGCGGTCCTTAATATTTACCATGGCACCTACCACGCCCCGAACAAGATCGCGATACTGGGTGCGGTGGTTTCCATTATTTTAAATCAGATGCTCTTTCGCTATCAAAGTTGCGTTGGCAGAGAAAACAACAGTCCCGCCATCATGGCCAATGCCTGGGACAACCGTTCTGATGCGATGTCCTCTCTCGCAGTTCTAATCGGAATCATCTTCGCGACTTTTGGTTTCCCCATCGCTGATCCGATTGGCGCGATGGGGGTTTCTATCCTGATTGTCCGGATCGGGATCGAATTGGTCACTGATTCGTTCAAAGGACTGATTGACCATTCTCCTGATATTGCCGAATTGCAGGAAGTCTATCAGACGGTGATCGACATTCCAGGTGTTCTTAATATTTTGTCTCTGAAACTAAGAAGAAGCGGAGAACTCAATTATGTCGATATCGGAATCAAGGTGGATTCTGATCTCAAGATTTATGAGGGAGATTTAATCGCGCTTGCTGTCAAAATGGGAGTCAAAGAAGCCATAGAAGAAAGTGAAGTCCAGGTATTCCTGGGAGTGTGATCATCCTCCCCAATTTTTCCACTCATCAATTTAAAATTGACAGGCTGCTAGTTCATCGTCACTTTTAATCTGACCTATTTGAAAATTAGGGGACATGTACTTTTTTGTTATGTACTTTTTTGTTACGTGTCGTTCCACGCCGGCCCCTAATTTAAAATTAGACAATATAACCTTGACAGAGTGCTAGTATCCCTCGCTCCTCGTTTACCCCCCGATGAATTATAGTAGAGCCGAGTTCGATCCAGAGCAAAGAGAATTGATCCGGTGCCATAATTGGCCGGGGTGTAACCCGGCCCTGCTGTTACGTAAGGAACCCCACAGGATTATTTTCTCATGAAATCACCCATCACCGAAGTCTTAGATCACTATATTGAAAAAAATTTTAAATCCGGGGTGAACCGTTTCCTGCAGGGATACGAACTGGGAGAACTCCTCCATTGCGATCTTGATCTCAAAAACAACTCAGCCGCCCTCTCTATTGAATTGACAGGAGAGGAAATTCCGCTCAACGTCTTGATCGATCAATATGAGATTTTGGAAGAAAAGGGCGGGGTGCAGATCAGAATTGATGAAATCAAAATTGATCGAAAGTGGATTCAGGTGCTGGCAACCAAGTTTGTCAAAGGCCGCGTGTTTGAAGTTCCCGGGGAAATCATGGGCAGTTTTGCCTGATGATTCCGGAATAGAATCATTCTTGTGTTGAAAAAGATGGGTGATGCCGACAGAAGAAAATCTGCCTCTGAAAATGAAGCACCCCATGTGACCTGGCTGGGATTGTTTATCAACCTGGGCTTGTAGGGTCTGAAAGCGCTTGGTGGAACTCTTTCTAATTCAGCCGCACTGGTTGCGGATGCGGGCCATTCTTTTTCGGATGTGCTCTCCGATCTGGTCACGCTTTGGGCTCTTTCCATTGCCAAACAACCAAAAGATGAGAAGCATCCCTATGGACATGGAAAATTTGAGACCATTGGAGCCCTCTTTGTCGCCCTGATGCTTGTTGTTGCCGGGCTTGGCATTGCGTTTCATGCCTTTGAACAAGTGGAGGAGGAGGTGGTTCCGGGGAATGTTGCTTTGGGGATCGCCGTTGTTTCCATTCTTTTGAAAGAAATCCTGTACCACATCACTTTCTTTGTCGCCAAACGAAAGAACAGCCGGGTTTTGATTGCCAATGCCTGGCATCATCGTTCTGATGCGATTTCTTCGGTGGTTGCCTTGATTGGTATCGGCGGTGCCCAATTGGGCTATCCCATGATGGATCCTATTGCCGGAATCCTGGTGGCAGGCTGGATTGTCAAAACCGGGATCATGATTGGCTACGATAGCGTCAAAGAATTAACGGATGAAGCGGTGGAAGATGATCTGCCTGCCCTGGATCTGACATTGAAAAAAATCGATGGTGTCGAAAAATACCATGATGTCCGCACACGAAGGATGGGCTCCTACAGTCTGGTCGATCTTCATGTGCAGGTGAATGCCCGGCTCAGTGTTTCGGCAGCCCACCAGATTGGAGAACGGGTGCGGATGGCGCTCCTTGAACAAAACCCGCAGATCAATGAAGTTCTGATCCACATTGATGCAGAAGAGGATCTGGATCAATCCAATCCCACTCTGATGCGCCCTCAAAATGAAATCGAAAGGGATATTAGGAACAAACTTTCTGCTCTTCCAGAAATCACAGCTATTTCTCATGTGATTTGTCATTTTTTACAGGAACAGCTCATCGTTCAGCTCGCCATTGTCGTTGATCCCCAAATGCGGGTTGCTGAAGTACATACCCTCGGGAAAAAAGCCCGCGGGCTGGTGGAACAGATCAAAGACATTCACCATGCCGACATCCATCTGGAATTGGATGATTCCTGATCCCTGATTTAAAATTTTCCCATCGTACTCTCTTCTTCTCCAGGGAATAAAATCTCAATATTTTATGTGGACAAAGAGCCTGGCAGTGAAGCCTTTACCTCACGCTCCAGCATTTGTGGATCAACAATAAATGAGGAAAATACTTGCTTCAATTTCTAATGATCTTATTGTTATCAACGAGCCATCTTTCCTGAAAAGCACGTCGTGCGGTCCATCCCACCTCTTTGATATACCATGCATTGACGGAAGCACCGACGGCGGCTCCCACAGCGGGAATCACCTGCAGCACTTTCCTTCTCGTCAAATTGACGCCCAATTGACTGGCTAATGCTTTGATGGAAACCGCGGCAGCTTCCTGACTGATTTTATTTTCTACTGCTTTTTGGGAAAGGGCCGCCCAGGTTTGACTGGCAATCATTTTCTCAATCGATCGTAAAGACGTCAAGGCTGTTATTTTCTGTTCCATATTGTTGGCGCCACTTGCCGACAAAATTGCAAGAATGAATTCACCGTCTTCTTTGCTTTCTCGTTCATACCCGTAGCAGGCCCCAATTTTGTGGATGGTTCGTAAGGCGAGGGTGATGATGGTTGGGATATCCACCGCCATTCCAAACCAGCCTACCGCACCGCTTGCGCCGCCTTCCAGGCTGGCCAAACCAATGGCCCAATTATGGACATCATTTGCCAATTTATCTGATAAACCGAGATCTTTTTGACGAAGCTCTTCAATATCCATCACCTGAGCACTTTGTTGAATGTCTTCGGTATCTGAAACCCATTCGGCTGCCACATTCGAACACTGGAGAATTCCTTGTATCGCGCTGCCCGGAATGATTTTTTCTAGCAGCCAGGTCATGGGGGATAAGGTTGCTTCCAGCGTTTTGGAAAAAACAGAGGGTGCTTCCGTCTGCCATTCATTGATCCGCTGAATTTGCTCTTCTTCATAATGGGATAAAGCGGCTTCTTGTGCAATCATGACGCTCCGTCGTGTTGAGATTTAATAATGTTCGATATTTCCTTCAGACCGAAGACTCATGCGGGCATGGAAAACGAACAAGGCATTCAAAAAGGAGACCCTGCCTCACGAAATTCAAAACTGGTTAAATCATAGAATATTTTAAACTAATTTGCTAGAGTGTTATTCAATTCCCGGAGTTTTATTTTCTCATGTGCAGGGGAATCGAGTAGTACCCGTTAAAAATGATGGACGCAAAGCATGAAAAAAATCAGGCCAGGCTGGCGCACCCGTTAAGCTCGGTATGACACAAAAAATATAAAGATTGTCCATCAATTCATAGGTGACACCGTACTTGTCGACTATTCAGGGAGCTGATTATGTCAGAGGATAAAAACTCCGTCGTCATCGAAGAGTATCTGCGTGAGATCTATCTTTTTCAAAAAGGAGAAGACCCCCTCAAAGCGGTTCATTTAGCATCCCGAATGCACAGCAGTCCTTCCACGGTGCATGCGACTCTGGGCCGGATGCAGAGGGACAATCTGGTCTTCATTGACAAAAAGAAAAATATCCTGTTGACTGAAGAAGGTGAAGAACAGGCTAAAGACCTGGCGATTCGGCATAATTTATCTGAAAACTTTCTTTGCGATATTCTCGGCATTCCCTGGTATGAAGTCCACAAACATGCCCACCAACTGGAACATGCCATGACACCTTTAGTGGTTGAGAAGCTTGCGAAGTTTTTGGAACATCCCGAATTTTGTCCACATGGTGTTCCCCTTGCCGGTTTTGGCGAGGATTCCTTTCAAAACAGTTTTTCACTCGATGAAGGGCAAGTCGGTATGTCAGTCAAGATTATGATGATCGATGAATCCCTGGAAGATTCCGAAGAGCTGCTCAAACACTTGCATGAGAAATTCATCGTTCCCGGGTCCGTGCATGCCATCACCGAGCGTGTAGACGCGACCCATTCGCTGAGCATCGAATCCCGGCAGGGACAAGTCACGCTGCCTTTTGAGATTGCCGGTAAAATTCAAGTCACGCGAATTTGTTCCGATTCTTAAAATCAGGGGAGACGGAAAATTAGGGGACACGTAACAAAAAAGTACATGTCCCCCAATTTTTGGAATCAGTGGATATTTAGCAAAGAAAATCAGGGGACACAGAAAAT
Source organism: SAR324 cluster bacterium (assembly GCA_015231825.1). Taxonomy (GTDB): domain Bacteria; phylum SAR324; class SAR324; order SAR324; family NAC60-12; genus JADGAV01. The sequence goes on along the minus strand of JADGAV010000044.1, from coordinate 19,209 downwards.
CAGGGGACACGTAACAAAAAAGTACATGTCCCCCGATTTTCAGAATCAGGAGAGCAGTGGGCCGGGACAAAGGCCCTGGCGTTTAAATCGCGCTGGACATCGTGTAGACAAGAGGCAGTTTCCAGTCCTTTTTCAAGACTACTGAGAGCACCCCGGTGGCGGAAAATGCGACAATGGCAATGCTCAGAAACAGGGCGATTCCCGAACCGACACCTGGTACAAAGACCGTCACTGCAGCAACGACGCTTGCTGCCCACAAGACCAGGCCCTGTTTGGCATGAAAGTGAACAAATTCACTGTCTTTCACCATCAAGGGCACGAAACATAAGGGACCCATATAACTGAGAACTGCTAAAACATAGAGGCGAATCGTCTGCGCCGTCAATTTAGGTATTTCCATCACTTTTTCCTGAAATCTCTTTGAACTTTGGAGCCGATCGGGTTTTCCTTTCAAAACCGATAGCGGCTCGCGTAAAAAAACCTCCAACTGCAAGCAGTTGAGGAGTTAAAACCGGGTTACGCAATCGATATTACAGGTACCGCAAATTGAGGAATTTGTACAGAGAAAAATTCTGAGTAGCAGGTCAATCAATTAGTACATCGTCACTTTTAATCTGTCCAATTTGAAAATTAGGGGCCGGCGTGGAACGACAGGTAACAAAAAAGTGCATGACCCCTAATTTTAAATTAGACAATATAACGTTGACAGAGTACTAGAGCAACGTTGACGGGAATTTGGGGGGTGGACGCAGTTCGCCCGGAACAAAATAGAGAACTCTTATGAAGACCAGGGCTGAGACCAGCATTTTAGATTGTCAATCGATTTCCAAACAGTTCGGGCAGGTCACGGTATTGGACAATGTCAGTCTAAAACTGAAAAAACAGGAATTTCTTGCGATACTGGGTCCGTCTGGTTGCGGAAAATCAACCCTGTTGCGGATCATTGCCGGCCTGGAAACAATGAATTCCGGACAGGTCTCACTGCATGGTGAACGGGTCTCTGATTCCAAGCGTGTTCGTCCAACTGAAAAACGAAATTTGGGGATGGTGTTTCAAAATATTGCCTTGTTTCCCCACCTGTCTGTGGCAGTCAACATTGGTTTCGGACTGAAAGGGAGGTCTTCCAAAAAAAAGCAGCGAATCAAAGAGATGCTGGAGCTGTTGGAGCTTCAGGGTTATGAAGATAAAATGCCGCATGAAATATCTGGTGGCGAGCAGCAGCGTGTGGCGCTGGCACGGGCCTTTGCACCCAATCCTGAATTGATTCTGCTCGACGAACCCTTCAGCAGCCTGGATTCCAAATTGCGTGTTCAACTGAGAAAAGAGCTCTATCAAATATTAAGAAAAGCCAAAGTCAGTGTGATCCTGGTCACTCATGATCAAATGGAAGCGTTTACTTTTGCGGATCGGCTGCTTGTTTTTCAAAAAGGAAAAATCGTCCAGGAAGGCAGTCCTGCAGAAATTTACCATAAACCGGTTTCTCCCTGGGTGGCTTCTTTTGTGGGAGAATCCAATTTTCTTTCAATGGAAGATGTTCAAGAGATTCTGGGAAAGACGCTTTCCTCCGGAATTTCTCCAATGCCGCAGGCAGAGTGGGATCCTGTTTTGGTGCGCCCTGAAGATTTTATCATCAATCCCCAATCCAATGAGCAAACCGCGAATGGGGTGATTGAAAACATCGAATTTGGCGGGGATCAAAGCAGCCTGACGATTAAATTGAAATCAGGGACCCGGGTGCATACCCGTGTGTCTTCTAGAGAAAACTGGCAGATCAATGAAAAGGTTCAACTGCGGATCCAACATTTCAACCCTTTTGACATAGTTCCTTCCATTTCTCCGTGAGACTGTCCTTCTGGACAGGCCGTCCCGCTCTTTTTGCAGAGGATTAGGGATTGTTGCCTAAAGACCAAAGGACGTTTTGTCCGCCTCCCATGATGGTGCTGGGCATTTCACCATTCCATCTCTGTGCTTTGGTGTACTCCACCAGGGCGTGATTGACACCCAGGGCAGCTGCTTTAGTTTCAATGGCAGTTGCCTCGGCAAGCCCCTTGATACGGATCGCTTCGGCCTGGGCTTTCGCTTCTATCGCGATGGAATAGGCTTTTCCTTCCGCTTTGGCTTTGGCGGCTTCCCGTCTTGCCACGGCCGTATTGACTTCCCGCTGTGCTTCCAGTTTTTGGCGCTCCAGGCGATGTTTCTCGGCATCTGCGAGGTTTTTCTCGGTTTGCTTGGTTTCAATACTCGTTAAATATTTTTGCGGGAGAACCAGGTCTTCCAGCTGGACGCTGTCAATTTTTACCGGGTAATCCTCCATGGTTTCAATCAGGGTTTCGTCAATGGCCGAGATGACCCGGTGCCGGTTTTGAATAATTTCTTCCGCTCTAAAATTGGACAAGGCTTCCTTGGTGGCAGAACGCAGACGCGGGTTGAGAATCCGGTCTTCAAACTGTGCAAGGCCGCCATAGGCTTTGTAGAGATCAAAAGCCCTGTTGGGGAAAACGGTCCAGTTGACGGAAACCTTGACATCCACCGGCATCTGTTCATTGGTGGAGGCTTTCAAGGTCTCGACATCCTTATGAGTACGGACTTCGATCAAGACGATTTCGTCCACGATTGGAATCATCAGATGCAGCCCAGGGGTCCTTTGGTGGGTTGCTTCCCCAAAGCGTTTGATGATGGCAACATGCCCCTCATCCACCGTGAACAAACCCACTTGGACGAGCGAGATTACGGCAAAAACAAAGATGATGAAAGTCAACCATGTGCCGATTCTTTTAAAATCCATCTGTTTTTGTTGAATACTCATGTTTCAACTCCCTATTGAGGCTTCTGCCAGCGATGTTCTGCCGGTGATGACCGATTATTAGAGAAGTATCGATTTCTTCCCGGAAGCCAACCTCCTTTTGAAGATGAATTCGATACAAGGTATTATTCCTAATAAGTTACCTACAATCGAAGGAACTGTCTACAAAATTAAGAGATTTCACCGGCCAGCGCTGATGTTTTTGGGAGGGGGTCCGTCAGGACTGGTGAGAATGGGTGATGAACTATCGGGGCGGCCTGCTGAGAGGGGATTGCATGTTATTAGGGAACCAGTGCTCTGTCGACTTTGTTTTGAAGAATGTCGAGCCTTGAAAAATTGAGGAGCGGAACGCCGACCGCAGGCAACCATAAAAGTACATGTCCCGTTCCACGTCGGCCACATTTTCCAGTCATCAAATTGAGTCCGGCGATCAATTGGCCGATAGCAGATAGCGCCGGTTTTTCAATCCGCTTCTTGCGTGATGATTCCCAGATCCTCCTGTATTTCCTTGCGGTGAATGATGACCAAATAGAGCAGGGGGAAAAGATGGAAGATGATCACCAGGGCAATCATGACATCACCGGTGGCCCAGACAAATTTGACGGGGAAAAAGGGGCCGCAAAAGGTGACAAAAATAAACATCCAACGGAATTTCACCAGGTTGTTTCCTCCTAGATACTGAAAACAGCGTTCTGCATAATAGGACCAATTGATCATGGTTGTGAAGGCAAACACCACCAGGCAGGCCATGATCAGGATTTGTCCGACATCGCCATAAAACGATTCAAATGAGGAAGTGGTCAAAAAAGCCCCGTTGTGCTGAGTCCAATTGCCGATGCTGAGCACAACAAGCCCTGTGATTGTCGAGACAACCAGTGTTTCTGCAACAGGAACCGTTGCCGCAAGAAATGCGTTTTCACGGGGATTGCCTTGATTGGAAGCGTGCAGGAAGGGGGAGATGCCCATTCCGGAACCATGATCAAAAATCCCTCTCGAAATGCCGAATTGAATGGTCTGAAAAACACCATAGCCGATCACTCCGCTGGCAGCGGAATATGGACTGAAGGCATGCCCAAAAACCATCCCCAGGGTGGACACTGTTCTAAAGGGGTCGGATAAGAGAACAATGATGCCCGCCCCTAAATAAGCGGTTACCATCCAGGGAGTAATCACGAGGCTGGCATCGACGATTTTTTTCATTCCTCCCAGGATGACAAAGGCGACTCCCGAGGCCAAGAGGAAGGCAATTGCCAAAGTGGAGGCTCCCAGCTCATCCTGCAACGCATGGGCAACCGAATTGGACTGGATCAGATTGGCCGTCAGAAAGCCCTTCACGAGCAGCAATCCTGCCAAGGCGGCCGGAATCCACGCCCACAGACCTTTCATCGTGCTCTCGAGGTAAGCCATCGGGGTGGCATAGAGCAGGTTATCCGGATCCTTGCCCTGGTATTGCTGGGTCAGCCAAACAGAGCACATCCGAAAGCTCATACCGACCAGGGCCGAGACCCACATCCAAAAAAGGGCACCGGGTCCTCCCAGGTGAATGGCGGTGCTGACTCCGGCGATATTCCCGACACCAATTCCAGCTCCCAGGGCAGTGAGGAACGCCTGCCAGGGGGTGATATGACGCTCGTGTTCAATGGTGTGGGAATGCTGATGTCTGTTTTTCCAGAGGGCCGGCAGGGCGGGAATGATGTGTCTCCATGCTGCAAATCCTGTGATCAGCAAGACAATGATCCCGATTTCGATATAAATCAAACTGAGGAGGGGATTCCAAATCCAGCTGGCAATCGTTTCCATATCTTTTTTTACGCACTTATGGGAATTTTCTTGATTTAGAATGTAAAAGGGGGCCATGAAGCCCCCATCATTGATACAAGCAGTTTTGGAAAGTCAGGCAAGCCTCACCGTGATGAACTAGGTGGCTTTCAGGGAAGCTTTCATACCTCAAACAAATAAATCGTATGAAACCATCTTTCCTTGCTGATCTCTGCGTGTGGTACTTTATCAACGCAGAATAATGCAGTAAAGAAAAAAATGGAAAGAAGTCTAAAAAATTTTGAAAAAGCACCGTTCTTTTGCAGAGGCAATGTACGGAATTTGATCTGCTTGAAAACTCTTGCTTTTTTACCCACTCGAGTTAGACTGCCTTTTCGGCAGGTGAACAGTCTGAATCAGATTTTTTTCGATTATTTCCCTGGGATGAATCGCTGAGCTCTTTTCTACCGCCTTTGACGAGGCATTGACCCACCCCGTCCCGTCCCGTCCCACGTCGGCCTCCCAGGAGGGGTTTTTTGACGAAACCCGTCTTTCTGTGAGAAGGATACTCGCAAGATATAATAAACATCCCTGAGGAATTTCAAAACAACAAGAAGTTATGCTGCATATCGGATTTTTTGGAGGAAAAGAGGAACAAGTCAATGCATTGCTGGAGTTTCATCAAAAAAATAAACATTCCCTTTTTTCAAGAGCACACAGTCTGATTTCAAGACTGGAGATCGAACAATCCGATGATGATTTACTGATCGATGTCTTGTTTTACCTGCTGCCTGTCAGCAAATTGGAAGGACTTGAGAAAGCAGGGCACGCTTCGTTGAAATGGGTACGGGAATTGCGGAATTACTCCTCATTTTGCACCCGAGACAGCTTGAAAGGCTGCAAACATTTCTTGATTGGGGACGTGGCCGAATACTTTACACAGATCGAAAAAATGGATTTGGACATGTCTGCCCGATTCCTCAACGAATCTGAATGGCAGCCGACTGTTTCCATAGAACATTCTTATGAAGAAGGAACCCTGATTGAGCTGCCGTTTCTGAATGCCATCGTCGATCGTTCAAATCGTCAATTCCTGGAGGAAACGGACTATCACAACAGGCATCCACAGAAGGGAACACCCTTGATGGAAAACAGCGGGATCCCCTTCGATGAGATTGCAAAACTGGTATTTAAGAAAGCTCCAGGCGGAGGAGCCGCTTCATCCGCTGGAGAATGGCAATTGAAATCAATTTTGATGAAAGCCCCGGAAGGTCAAACCCCTGAAAAGCCGCACCCCGTGGAGGAATTATTTGATCAAGAGAGCCAGTCCTTTGAAATTTTTCCTCAAAAAATCAAGGCATTTAATTTGAGGCATAGCCGCCGGGGGAGGCTCTCTTTAATGATCGAATCCATCAAGGCCTTGAGGTCGGAACAAAGCGGGGTTTGGTCACTGGAATTGAAGGATCTATGGAAAATCCGCAATAAGACCGTCCCGGCCGGTCATTTTTCCACCCGGATTGACACGGCGGTGTTTGAAGATTTTATCAATGACGATGCTTCTGCAGTAAAAGAGAAATTACATCAGGAGCTGCTGCGGGTCCATGCCCGTTGTGAAGAAAATATTTGGCAGAAATATATTGATTTTCAAAGCATCAGTCTGCACGAACGCCCTGTGCTGATTGCCATTGCTCCTGATTTAGCAGAAATTTTAGCGAAACAAATTGAAAACATCGGATTTAAAAATATCAAGATGCTCCGGTCCCTCAATGAACTGGAGCAGGCCGTGCTTTCCTGCCAGGTTCCGGGGCAGCGGCAGGACGGAAAATCAGGAATAGAACCTTTGTCGGAAAAACCCGTCTTCCCCACCATCATCACCACGGAAAATCAGCAAAGTGAAATTCGAAAAAAATATCCTTCTCTCCATTGCTACGGGATTCCTGAATTCGAACTCAATCAGTCAAATAACTCACAGCAAAAAGAAGAACAGGAACAAATCAAAAAAGAAGCAGAAAAGAAGCTGAATGAAATGCTGCATGAAGCCGCAGGAAATCCGCTGCAGACATTTTACCTTAAAATTGTGCAGCTGTTTCTGAAATTCCAGTTTGAGGAAAATTCATCAAACCTGACCGAGGCACTTCAAAAAATGACGAGGGATTTTCAAAAACAGCTTCCCAGCTTTTTTCAAGCAGAATCGGAACGTTTGGCCCAGCAAAAAAAACTGAAGGTGAGCACCGGGAAGCATATTGCTGAGATGACAGGGGAACTTGCCGAGTTGACAAAAACGGTTCCCAATCAGGAACAGCAGATTGGCAGATTGAATGGGATGATTCAGCAGAAACAAAGCTTGTTTGACAAGTTGACTGAAAAGGAGCAGGCCGTTGAGGAGATCAAAGACGAATACAATCAACTGAGCAGCAATCGTAACGAACTGATGCAAAATGCTGAAAATTTGGAAAAACAGAAAGGGAAGGCAAAAAAGGAATTGGCGGCATTTCAAAAGCAATACAAGGCATTGCTTGATCAAAAAGAAGAAACTATGAAGGTGGCCACTAAAAAGTCGCTCTTTGGCGGTGCAGCCAATGAAAGAATTGCGGAGATGAGAAAGAAAATGATCGATTTTCCACAAAAAAAACAAGCGCTTGAAAAATCAATCTCAGCCGCAAAAAGGCAGATAAATCACTTGCCAAAAGAACTGGATCAAATTCGAGGAGAACTCAAGGGAAGTTTTGACAGATTTGATGAATTGAAAAAGATGGTTGAAGGAGAAGAAGGAAAAAAGAAGCAATCGTCTCAGGAAGTTTCGGCAGCCATTGAAAAAGAAGAAAAGGAATTGAAAATGCTGCTGCTGCAAAATGAAGAAGGGTCTCAGGAACTGGTGCGCTTGCAGGCCCGCTTGCAGAGCCAGCAGAAAAAAATTGAAATGCTCAGCACGGATCTGATTGGGCGGGAAATGGCCTTTAAAAAAGAGAAGCAGGATGCCGAGAATTTTTGTAATAAAATAATCGCCTGGGTATCTTCGCTCTCCAAAGGCAGTGATCTCAAGGAAAGCCTTTCTCAATTAGGAGAAGAGACAGCCGTGGGTTCCAGCGAAATCAAGGAATTGATGGAAATGACCAACCAACTGATGGCACTGCGAAAAATTCAGGATGAAAATCATTCCCTGGTGTCCGTCATAATGGAAAATTTGGAAAGGGAGCTTTCCTTTTTTCACCTGCCCCATCTTGATGAATTGAGCGAACCACTGGTTTTTATTGGGGATCGGATGAATTATCCTGTTTTCGCCTCGCTGCTTTTTGCCAAATTTCGATTCAAAAGAAAGAAGGGGCAGGTGATCAAGTGGGAGAAATTCCTGCAAAACAAGAATGCATTTAAGAAAAAGGTGATCCTGATGGACCTTTCAAGCCGGGCCAATGATGAGGTGGTGATTGCCAAAGCGTATCAAACCTGTTTTCAGCAATGCCTGCAGAATTTTATGGTCATTCTTCTTCCCGAAGACTTGCTTCTTGAAGAAAAATGGCAGCCCTTCCGAAGTCTTGCCCTCTGCCTTCCTGCAAAAAATCTCAATACTTTTTTGGCAAAACCGTTTTTTTCCTGGCTCGATTCTGTGAAAGAGTTGAACTAGCAAAAGCGGGCAAAAGGCAGGAACAGTCCATCCCAACTTCCTTGCTCCCAAAGCCTCCAAAATATGATAGGGTAGATTTAATTCCAGACTTGTAATATTTATATTGAATCTTGTATAGACAAATTAGAGCACTGCGTCGTCTGCAGGATCAAGCTCTCCATTCAAAAAAAAAAGGAAGGAAGGTTTATGTCAAAGAAAGCATTAGTGATTGATGATTCGCCCATCATCCGAAAAATGGTCTCGTTTGGACTGCAAAAGGCAATGGGGTATCAAGTAATTCAGGCAGGAAATGGCCAGGAAGGCCTCGACTTGACTAGCGAGCATGATTTTGAAATAATTTTTTCTGATATCAATATGCCGGTCATGACAGGGGTTGAGTTTCTAAAAGCCTTTCGTGAAAAAAACGCCGTTACTCCGGTTTTCATGCTTTCTTCTGAACAGGAAGGCGTCTACAAACCCCAGTGTCTGGAGTTGGGGGCCACCGGATTTTTCAGAAAACCTTTCAAACCCAATACCATTCAAGCCGCACTCAAACAGTTATTGGAAGACTTGTAGGAAATTTTAAAAATAAAAAAGCAAAAGAAAAATGGGTAAAGTGATTGAACTGAGAGAATACAAGGACAATGGTGACAATGCCGCCTTGTTCTCAGAGCAGGAAGTGTTGCAGGAGGTCAATACGGCACAGCAGCTTTTGTCGTTTGTGGAAACAGCGGAGGGCCATTGTTCGTTGACAATCAATTTGTCAAAATCAGAAATTGCCCAGGCAATCCCCCGTCTGATTGATCGATTGCACAACGGAAATCCGACGGTCCAGAAACATATTTTGGAAGTGCTGGGGAACATGGAATCCCCTGAAGTTGTTCCCCATATTCTTCCTTTTTGTTTTCAACCGGATCTCTACCTGAAAATTCAGGCGGTCAAATCCCTTGAGCTGCTGGGAGAAGCAAGCGCAATCCTGCCTTTGAAAGATCTGCTCAGAGACAGCAATCAGCAACTGAAAAGAACCGTCATTCATGCCTTGAAACAACTGATTGACGACGAATTTCTTTTGATGATTGTTGCCCATGATGAATCCAAACCAGAGCTTTCCAGTGCGGAAACCTTTTTTGATTTGATTGCTCTTTTCGATGAAGAGGAATTGACGAAGTTCTCGTCAAACACAATAAAAACGCTCTTCGAATTTTTTTACAAGCACTATCAAAAAAGCAGGACAATCGAAGAACAGTTGTTGAAAAAACAATGGGAAGCCGAGGCTGTTACCGAAAATTTACTGACAGACAGACGGGCGCTGAGTAAAGGTTTTTCCGAATCCAGGTTAGAACTGGAAATATTTCGCAAAAGCGCTCTTTCAGAAGCAGAAGAGAGGAGGTTGCTGCCTGAACCCGCAGAGGATCAGAGCGGGGAGCTTGAAAAGCTGCGTGCTCAATTCGAAAGCCTGCTTCAAGAGAACGAACAGTCCCAGGCGGAGATCACGAATCTTCGAAGTACGATTGAAGCATTTGAGGAGCAGAGCATCCAAGCCGAAGCAGAACTGGAGCCGGAGGCAGAAGCAGCCACAGAAGCAGAACTGCCTGAAGAGTCTTCTGAAGAAAGCCTGCCTGAATCATTTGATCCCGGCGATTTTACTTTTAACGAAGACATCCTGGAAGACCTTTTCGTTGAAATTCCCGGGCAGGCTGCGCTCAACCCATCTCCTCAAATTGATTTTCCCGGAATCATTCTGATGCTGGAGCAAGACCTGGCATCTGCAGAATTTTTAAGAAGCCTCTTCCACCATGCGGGCTATTCCCAGATCCGGATTTTTCTTGACGGCAGGTTGGCCCTGGAAAATATCAAGCAGCACCATTCCGAAATAAAACTGATCCTCACCAGCGGAAAAATTGCTCAAATGGATGGTCTTGAATTTTTGAAAAAGATCAGAGCATTTGAAAAAGAGCAGGAAGGAGCGGCTTGCCCGATTATCGCCTTCACGGAGGACCTCAATACCTACAAACTGAATGAATTGACGGATGCCGGAGCCAGCGAGGTTTTCTCCCGCCTGTTTGTTCCGGAAAAACTGATTGAAAGCGTTGGAAAACTAACAGGGGCCCTGGAACAAGCGGATGAAGAGGCGGAAAAACAGCACTTGAGTCAAGTGGCGAGACAGAATCTATCGAAATTTTGCCGATTCCATAAAAAGCGAATTTCGCTGGCCTTTAAATATCCCAAAACACTGACTGGATTTTCGGTGAATGAGGAAAATTTTCGAGCGCTTTTTGAGAAAATGATCGAGTTTTGTGTTGTTTCTGCGGCAAACAAAAGCCGAATCACCCTGTTGCTCAAACCATCCGACAAAGAGGATGCACCGGCTTTCATTATTGCTGCCAGTTTTCAACGAAGTGAAGAGTCCCCCTTTCAATTTATTGAAGCGGAATTCAAAGAGAATGAACTCTTTGCTGCAGGAGAATTGCTTGAAGAGCCGGCCCAGGAAGAAGGTCGTCCCCGTGGAATCAAAATAAATCTTCCTTATCAGACACCCGGTGAAGTGCGGGAAATCAGCCTGGAAACGGCTTCGGAAGAAGCATTGGATGATGAAGAGGTTTTTGACCTGCTCGATGAATTGGAAGATGAAGGCAGCAATATTCAAGAAATCGTCAACAAAATTCAAGGATTCTGTGAAAAAGAACCTTTTCGACTTTTTTCAGTGATGGACTACCTGCATGACGGTCATTTTGAAAGGGCCCATCAGGAAATCCTGGAGATGCTGCAGAAACTGGACCGTGTTGATATCATTCCTTACTTGATCCGCCGTTTTCAGCAGCTTCATAAAGAATATAAACTGTGGGCGCTTTCCTTTATCGCGGAAAAGGACATCAAAGCAGGACTTTATTTCATCATAAGCGTGCTGAGGGACAAGGATGAGGAAGTTCGGCATCAAGCGCTGACAGCCCTTCTCAAACATTTTGAAGCCTCATTTCTGCATTTGCTGATGCATTCATTTGTGAGGACGTTTCGCCTGCCGAAGACATTAAAAAAATCTGAAATACTGAGAAGGCTTCCTGCCAAGGAACGATCCGCATTTTTTCAAATCTTGCTCTTCAACGAAAAATTTGAACAATCCGTCCCTTTTCTTTTTGGTTATCTTCAGTTTGCCGCGCCTTTTGAACAGGAGTCGGTATATATAGCGCTGGCGGCCCAAAAATCGCTGCACTATCTGAATGAGGAGCAGATCACCGTTCTCAAAGATCATTTTGAAAAGCAGCAGGTGCTGCAGCGATTTCCCAATATCGCTATCAGTCTGCTGCTGTCAACGGCAGGAGAATTTTTAGAATGGATCATGAGTCACATCAAACCGATTCACTGGATTGATGTCTTTCAAACCCGGTTTGTGGAAGATGTAAAATCTGGCTGGGAAGCGATGGGACCGTTTATTCAGGAAGGGATGCAGGAGGTTCTCGAGCATTTCCTGCGTGCTGAGGAACTTCTTTTTACAGGGGAGCTGGATGAAGAGCAGGAAAAAGAAGTCTATCGTATGTTTCATATGAGCAAAGGCGTGGCCCTCAGTCTGGATTTGGAAATATTAGTGGCTCTTTATCACTACATTGAGAGTCTGTGGTCTAAACTGTCTCCTCATGTGGAAGAAAAAAAGGAAGAGGCCGCCTCATTGAGGACAAATTTTGAAAACCTGCTGGGTGTGACCAAAAAAGCGGCCCGGATTATCAGTATGGCCGATCAAGACGATTCTTTCCTCTTGGATAAAAAAGCCTTGAACACCATTTTCCCGAGACTGGAACACTTGTTTAACAAATTGACCAGTATGCTGAAAAAGGAGGCCAAACTGACTTTGCTGGAAGAAAAAGTTTTTTATTTTGACCCTGCCGTTCTCAGTTCCCTGAATGAAATCCTGATTCAATTGTTAAAAAATTCTGTGGATCACGGAATTGAAGCAAATGAGAAAAGAATGGGCCTGGGTAAACCTGAACGAGGAGAAATCCAGGTGCGGATCGGAGAAAAAGACGAACAAATGGAAATCACTGTCAGTGACGATGGTCAGGGGCTCAATGCCGAGAAAATTGCGCGGCGATGCATCGAAAAAGAGCTGCTGACTGCCGAACAGGCCGCAGAAATAATGGCAGACGAAACGAAGCACAGCGAGCTCTACGATTACATTTTCATTGCTCAATTCAGTACAGCTCAGAAGGCTTCAGAAATTTCTGGAAGAGGGGTCGGTATGGATATTATCAGATCTGAAGTCGAAGGAATGGGCGGGAGCATCTCTATTAAATCCGAAAGTGGAAAAGGGAGCTCCTTTGTCATTCAAATCCCCACGAGTTGATCGAAAAGCAGTCCACCCATTTTTCGAAGAAAATCATTCATAACAGCACCAATGCAGGAAAGTTCAATGAAAGACAAACACATCCTTGTTGTCGATGATGATGAGATGGTTCGCAAGCTGTTTAGCGGAATCTTCACACGGGCGGGATTTCAGTTCACGCTCGCCAGCAATGGCAAGGAAGCCCTTCAGCTGATCTTGGCAAGACATGCTTCAAAAAATCAGTACGAGCTCCTGGTCACGGATATGAAAATGCCCGAGTTCAGCGGGCTGGAATTGATTGATGCTCTTAAATCCGGAGATATTCCATTGCCGGTGATTGTGATGACCGGATATGGTGACAAAGCCATGATGGCCGATTTGATTGATAAAAAGATTGAGGGTTTCATTGAAAAACCAATTGAAGTTGAAACGATCCTGGCCAGCATCCAAAAAGTCCTGGAGAAAATAGAGGCAGAGCAACTGGAACGGAGTAAGGAAATCAAGAAGCTCCAGGAAGAGAAAGAGCAGGAACGGCTTCTTTTGATTGAAGAACAAGACACGGCCAACTTTTTCAGTTCAATATTTTATGTTTTTGTGATGGCCAATTTGAGTGAAAAATCGGTCAAGGAAATCATGGTCTCCATTGAGGAATTCCTGGAGCAGGAAATGGAAATCGATGCTCTTTTGATGCTCGATTCAGGAGAAATTTATGGTGATGCCCAGGCAGGGGAAAAGGAACTCTTTTTAGAGGCGACAGAGGCGGCAGAACTGTATTTCAAAACTGAGCATTGTTTGGTCTGTACAGTCACCCCCCTGCAAATATTGGTGAGAAATCCCGCTGAGGATTTTGATCAGGATAAATTGGACTTTTTCATCTCCACGGCCGCGTCTCGACTTGATTTCGCAAAGGCGCAGGCCAATAGACGCATCATGAATGTGGTCACCGGTGAAGCGGTTTTTATGGTCAATGCCAATGGCCGCATTGAACCCGGCGCCACCAATGCCTGTTTGAGGATGTTTGATGCCAAAGATGATGATAGCTTTCTTCAACTCGAGCCAGGGACTCTTTTGTATGGAAGCGCGAAAGAGGCGGGTCTGTTCATGGAATGGATTGATTTGTGTTACAACAGTCCTTTGGATTTTGGGGATTTGCAGTCCTTGCAGCCCTCCGAAATAATCATGGAGGATGAGCGAATCCTTGAATTGGAAATTTATCCGATTTATCAAGATGATCAAAAACTGGAGTTCATTTTATTTAAATTGAAAGACGTCACCGAATTGCGCAATCAACAAAAAGAACTCGAGCATCTGGATCAAAGCAATCTCGCTGTGATTAGGGTTATTCAACATCGAAAAGCCTTCATCAGTTATCGTGAGTTGATTGACGAGCACCTTTCCAAACAGGAAGCAATCCTGTCCGCTAATCTTGATGATCTCACCCGTGCTCTGCATACGGCCAAAGGAATGTCGGGCTTGTTCAACTTAAATTCTATTCAGGAAAAATGTCACTCCGCTGAAACCATGATCAAGGAAGGAAAAGAAATTTCTCGTGACAGTGAGACCGTCCTCTTTATCTTGTCGATTTCTGAGTATCTCGAATCTTTTTTAAAGGAGCATGCGGAAGTCCTGCAAGTCGTCTTGGGAGAAGACGCGAAAATCTATTCGGTTGACCGAAAATGGTATCACCACATGCAGGAACAATATTTGAAAAAAAGTCATTTTGATCAGACGGAGATTCGAGCACTTTTCCAACAAATCACTTTCACTCCTCTCAAAAGCCACTTTAGTCATTTTGATACGATATTGCAAAATCTGGCGACCAGCAGGGGAAAAATGCTGCATCCCCTTGTGGTGAATGATGACAACAATATTTTTGTTCCAGAGGGACTCTTAAATCCGCTTGTCAATTCGTTCATCCACGTTTTTCGTAATTCCCTTGACCATGGCATCGAGGAACCCGCCATGAGAAGAGAAGCAAAAAAGGACGAAAACGGGCGTATCGAGATTTACTTGACGAGTACCGACGAAAAACTGGTCATCCTTATTGAAGATGATGGACAAGGGATTGATTTCAAAAAATTGACCAAATCCGCCATGAGCAAGGGGGTGATTGATGCCGAAAAAGCAAAAGTCATCAGTGATTCGGAAATCAAGGAACTGGTGTTCCTCGATGGTTTTTCTACCAGAGAACAGGCAGATTTGGTCAGTGGACGAGGCGTCGGAATGGGGGATGTCAAAAATTCGTGTTTGAAGTTGGGAGGATCCGTGGATTTTCAAACGGTCAGAGGAAAAGGCACCTGTTTTAAATTTGAAATACCATTGGCTTCGATTTATGGAGAAAATACCATCCCGACCTTTTTCTCCAGAAGACGGCCTCCTGGATCGCGCAGGAATCCTCCAAAGGCTCCGTCTTAAAGGCCGCCGCAGGTGCTATACCAATAACCCGTCTGGCTGTAGCGGGAATTTTTAATGAATGCTTGAAATATGTATTCTGTCACCTGTAAACAGAAAACTGTATTGTGTCCCCGGAAAAAGTTGAATATTCTAAATAAGTATTGTGTCCCCGGAATAAAAAATGAACAGCAAAGTAATTGAGCTTCATCAATACGGAGGTCAGCCTTCAACATTGGAAATGGCTCTTAAGATTTTGAGCACCTGGGATTCACAGAAATCTGTCGAGCAGCTCAATCTGGATCGTGCCAGGTTGCGAAAGCTGCTTCCCTCCCTTTTTCAAGAATTATCGAGGGAGGAAGCGGAGTTGAAGATCAAGGTCATTTCCCTTTTAGGCCGTGCGGCTATTTCAGAAGCAGCCCCGTTTCTGATTGGCTATCTGAATGATGCGGATCATGAGATCAAGGAAAGTACAATCCGCGCCCTCGGTTTGTTTGGAGACCACTTTGCCATCCTGCCACTTAAAAATGCCTATGAAAATGAATCTGCTGAACTAAAGCCGCTGATTCTTCAATCCCTGAACCAGCTGGTGGATGATCAATTTTTTTTTCAGCTCCTGGGAAAAGATGCCAATTTAAACAAAGTTACGATTGCCCTGGAGATTTTAAACCTGCTGGCAACTGAGAGCAAGCAGCTCCTTACCCCTGGAGGATTCAGACGCTTTCTTGATCAACTGGTTCCTCATTTTCAAAAAATCAGACGTTCCGATTTTGATGTCAAGACATTAAAACAGACCATTGACGCCCTCCAAAACGAACTT
Organism: SAR324 cluster bacterium; assembly: GCA_015231825.1. GTDB lineage: Bacteria > SAR324 > SAR324 > SAR324 > NAC60-12 > JADGAV01. Next base: position 3,521 of record JADGAV010000044.1, on the reverse strand, counting down.
TACAATAGTCAGGAAAAAAACGGATATTCGCTGGAGACATTGAAATTTCAACTGAAGATTCAACACAGTCAATTGCAAAATTTTCTGGAAAGCAGCGGCAAGAACATCATCCTGGAAAACGAAGCACCCTCCCCTCCGAAGACGGATCTTCCTCCCCAGGAAGAAGGGTCGTCCGAAAGTGCAGTCGAATGGGTGGACGAATCGGCGGCAGCAGAGGAAAGTGATGAATTTCGGCAGGAAATGAATCCTTTGATGGAAACATTGACAAGTTCCATTGAAAAACTGTCCCTCAGACTGGAGGAAATTACCCAAAGACTGGAAAATTCTCCCAATCAGTCATACAATGAGGAGATCATCGATCCTTTTGCGGAATCCGCAGAAGAGACAGACGAAACGGAGGATCAGAAGGTTCTTGATCCGGACTTGCTCGACCTTGAGTTGGTTCATTTCAAGCATGAGTGGATGACTGATTTTTTTGGGGATCAGAAATCAACAAAGGCAGCAAAAAGCGAATTGTTTGAAGAACCCGTTTTTGTTCTGGAAAGCAATTCCCTGATGCGGAAGAACCTTGATGGACTGATGCATGCTGCTGGATTTGCTGAAGTAAGAAACTTCTCTAACCCCTTGCTTGCTCTTGAGGCATACCCGCAAGAAAAAGAACAATTGGCATTGATCACTACTGAATGTCAAATGCCAGAGATGGATGGAAGGACATTCATGCAGCGGATCAGAGCCATTGAACAGCAGAAAGATCTTCCTCCTTGCCCCATCCTCTTCATCAGCAGTGAAACAAGTAGACACAAAGTCCGAATGTTATTGGAAGACGGTGCCGCTGCAGTCATTTCCAAAACATTTGTCCCGGAAGAATTAATTGGGCTGGTAAAAAAAATTACCGGGAAAGAAAAAAAGCAATCGGAAACGACGAAAAATCAGCACTCTTCTGCGGATGCCAGGCAATTTCTGGACCTCAAGAAACTGGTTGTTCGCGCTAATCGGGAGGCTTTTTCCGACAATAAACCAAAAAATATTAAGAAAAAGCTCAGATTTCAAAAGCAGCTGAAAGTCCCTGCTGAAATGGAAGAAGACCTGGGACACAATTTGAGAATGCTGATTTCTCTTGCGGATTTTTTATCCCTTCCTGCTCATCAAGTCTCCATTACGATGAACACACCAGGAACTGATCAAAGTGCAGCGAGGGTCACGCTGCGGGGAACAACTCACTATTTGTTCAATCATGAGGCAAACCCTGAAGCTGTGGAGTCTTCTCTTACAGCGCTAAAAAAGGGGGGGCTGGATGAATTTCTGGCAAGCCATCCACTGTCTGGAGAATTGAAAGACTATGTTGCAAAAGTCGATGGTAATCTTGAATGCTCCCTGGAGCGGGAAACAACTCATGACAAGTTTTGTCTCACGTTGAATTTTTCATGGCCTCTTGAAAAAGATTCATCCTTTTTCGAACTGGCTGCCCTTGAACAGCTAATTCCCTCGCTGGAAAACGGATTGGTTGATGAGAATCCCAAGGAAACTGAAGCGGATGAGGAAACCGAAGTATTCCAATATTTGCAGGCCTTGGAAGAGGATGAAAATATTGAAGAAATTGTTGCATCGCTGGAAAGACTCTGTCTTCGCGAACCTGAACAGATCTTTATTCTTGTGGACTATTTGCATGATGTTCATTTTGAAAATGCAGCACATGAAATTCTTGAAATGTTCCAGAAATTGAAGCGGATTGATGTGATCCCCTATTTGATCCGGCGCTTTCCCCATCTGCATAAGGAATTTAAGCTCTGGACGCTATCTTTTATTGCAGAAAATGACATCCGGAGCGGCTTCTTTTTCATTGTCAGCGTGCTGAGGGATCAGGATGAAGATGTCCGGCATCAGGCCATGGCGGTTTTAGTAGAACATTTTGATATGCGTTTTCTGCCTTTGATGATTCACTCGCTGAAACATACTTTCAATATGCCTCATATGACAAGCGAACGTATGTTTTTGAAGCGTCTGCCGGTCCGGGAAAGATCGGCGTTTCTATCCATTTTGCTGTTTGCTGATGATTTTGAAAAATCGATTCCCCTGCTGTTGGGATACCTAAAATATGCCGATCCATTTGAGTCTGAACAGATCTTCCATTCATTGGGCCATCAGGAGTCGCTCAAGTATCTCGAGGCGGGACAAATTCAGGTGTTGACAGAAGCGATGCAGGAAAAACAAATCCTGGAACTTTATCCTCGATTGACATTGCAGCTTTTGAATTCAAGCAGCCTGGAATTCCTTTGCTGGATTATGGGAAAAATCAGTCATGAACGATGGCGGGATGTTTTTAAGGCACGCTTCATTAAAGACATAAAAGAGTCCTGGGACGCAGTGAACACTTTTCTGGCAGAAGGGATGGAAGAGATCACCCGGTATCTAAAATCTGCCGGAACAATATCCAAAAAAGAAGGCATTCGTTCGGAAGAGACAAAAGAGTTGTCCCGCATGCTTCAGCAGAGCAAGGAAATCGCCTTTTCCCTGAATCTTGAAATATTGGCTGCCTTGTGCCTGCATTTGGAATTGCTCCTGGGCGAGATTTTGTTGCTCAGCAGCGCGGATCAATGGTCAGAAAACAAGCATTTTATCAACAAGATGTCTTCCCTCCTGGAAGTCAATCAAAGTGCCAACGCCATCCTCGCACAGGCTTTTAAAAACGATTTTTTCTTAAAGGAAACCCATTTTCTGAATCATCTCTTTCCTCGTTTGGAAAAACTGACCCGTAAATTGGTAAGCATCCTGCGAAAGGAAGTGGACATTCATTTTCTTGAGGAAAACACCTTGCGGGTCGACTCCCGGTTATTTCAAATACTAAGTGACTGCCTGGTCCAGTTGATCAAAAACTCAATTGTGCATGGCATTGAACTGCCGGAACAGCGGGTCAAACAAAATAAAGCGCCAAAAGCTGTTTTGAAAGTCAGATTCAGTCTGAATCATAAAATATTCCGGATTCTTGTTGAGGATGATGGTGCGGGATTGGATAGCGAAAAAATTCTCTCAAATGCGATTGAAAAGAAGATTCTCACTGCAGAAGAGGCTGAGAAATTGAAGAACACTCCCCAACGGAAGAATGAAATCTTTGATCTGATCTTTTCTTCACCACTGTTTGCAGCAAAAGGAGCTTCAATGCCTTCTGGAAGAGAAACAGGATTGAATCTTGTAAAGTCAGGAATTGAAAAATTGGGAGGCGTCCTCCAGTGTGAATCGGAAAGAGGAAAAGGGGCTTCCTTCTTTTTGACTTTTCCCCTGCCCATCACTGAACATCTGGTGATTGAAGATAAATAAGAGTATCAAGAAAAATTACATTCAGAAAATCTAACTCTTGCGAAAGGACACCCTCGGATGTCCGCTCTTTTGGTCACCTCTTCATGGTGATTCGTGGTTATTTAGGAGGATTCAAATCGCAAAGCACTGATACAGTTTTAAGAAATGCTTTTCTCACTCTGCATCAATTGCCGCGTTTGCCAAGAGGGCCGGGTTTCCACCAGAGG
>JADGAV010000043.1:19667-42714 GCA_015231825.1 SAR324 cluster bacterium | reverse complement strand
CACGCCAAGATTTGCCGGTATCAACTTTTTAATAGGGACACAATACTTAAATTTTTATAGTGACACAAAATTTATTAATCCTCTAAATCAGTGAATTTCACTATATCTGTTGGCAGCACGCCAAGATTTACCGGTATCAAAGAAACCACCAGAAGCAAGAAAGATAAACCGGGTCGGTTCAAAGATTTACAGAATCAGGAAAGAATTTCCCCGACCATAGCGATCACTTTTTCGGCTTCCACCGGTTTTGTGAGGTAGCCCCGTGCACCCATCGCCATTCCTTTTTCCTGATCGGCATTTTCTGTCATTCCTGTCACAAAGACCACCGGGATATCCGCAGTCACCGGGTTTGCTTTTAATTGTTCACAGACCTGGTAGCCATCCATTTCCGGCATCATAATATCCAGCAGAATCAAATCCGGCGGCTTTTTACTGGCACTCTTCAATGCTTTTTCCCCACTGGGTGCGGCTTTCACTTTGTAGCTTTCTCCCAGGACACCCACGAGAATGTCAATATTTTCGGGAGTATCATCCACAACCAAGACCGTTTTTTTATCATCCATCAGTTATCCTTTATTTAAATTATCTTACAAGAGATCCAATCTCACAATGAAGTTCTTCCAGTTGGATAAGTGTTAAGAAAACATAATGGCGAGGGTTAAGCTCTCCCCACTGCCAGCAGCAACTTCACGAGCCAGTTTCTCCGCTTTTGGGTTACGGATACTTAAAGGCAGAATGTTCTCCCCATTTTGTATTGAAATTGTAATTCAGTATATACTGAGTCGGAAAAATGACAAAATTTATCGAGCAAACTTCAGCTACTGGGCATGATTACTCATCCAAAGAAATATCCATTACTGTAAAAAGGCGGTCAAGCTGCGTCAACGCTTCTTCAAAATCATATTGACCCACGCTTTGTTCCAATTGATGAAGTGTTTGGTCAAATTCAGTATTTTTGAATTGTCCTCTTAATTTTTCAACAACAGCAATGGCTTCTGTATCATCATCTTCCAGCAGTTCTTTCAACTTATGAAGAAGAGGTCCCGCTGCGGCATAACCGCTATCATCGATTTCACCGGTTTCATTTTGGGACTGATCCAGCTGTTCAAGCCCCCGTATCACCGGTTTCAATTCTGCGGTGACATGCTCGAGCAATGAGCTGATAATTTCGGATTCCTTTCCTTCCTGACACGCTGTTTCCAATTCCTGCGCAGCGCGATGGACTCCAAGGGCTCCGATATTTCCCGCAGTGCCTTTGAGAGTATGAGCGCAACGGGTAGCAGCTTCTGGATCATCATCCAGAATTTTCCTGTTGAATGCAGCCTCAAGAAACTGAGATTCAAAGTTTTGCTGATTATCACGGAATTTGATCAGGAGCCGGCGATACAATTTCTGATTTCCTTGAGTGATCGCTAATCCTTTGGACGTGTCAATGCCCGGAATCTCGGGAAGTTCATCTTCGGAAGCATCGCTTTGATCGTGCGCATCGTAGATTTCGCTGTCGAATTCCTCAGGCAGAGGTTCACCCGGAACAATCCACTTCGACATCACATTGAACATTTCATTGACATTTATGGGCTTCCCGATGTGGTCATTCATGCCGGCTGCGAGAACTTTTTCCCGGTCTCCTGCCATCACATTGGCGGTCATCGCTATAACCGGCAGATCTTTGAAATGAGGCTGTTCCCGAATTTTGCGGCAGGCAGTATAACCGTCCATCACCGGCATCTGGCAATCCATCAGGACCCCGTCAAAGCGTTCGTTTTCAAGGATTTCCAGGGCGATCTGTCCATTTTCCGCGAGGGTCGATATGAGGCCATTGGTAGTCAATAACTCCATCGCCAGCTCTTGATTGATTTCATTGTCTTCAACGAGAAGAACTCTCGCTCCCCTCAACCTGATAGTTGCTTCGCTGAGACCCTCCCGGCTGCTTCGCTGGAGTCCGTCCACCGGATGGTTCAAAGCCTCCGCCGCGGCTGCAAGAAAGGATGCAGAAGAGACCGGTTTGGAAAGAAAGCTATCGAACTTCACGCCTTGAACGACCCGTTTCATATCTTCACGACTATAGCTTGTCAACATGATCAGGGGCGGACTCGCTTTCCGGGACTGAATTTGCCGGGCAGTCTCCATGCCATCCATCTCCGGCATTTGCGAGTCAATCACGATCAGGTCGAAAGATTCTGCTGCCCGCTCGAAGGTATCCACGGCAGCCTGACCGGAAGCGACAGCAGAAACGTCAAGTTCCAGACTTTCCAGAAGTTTCAGAAGAATCTCTCTGGCTGCGGCATTGTCGTCAACAATCATGACTCTGAGCCCTTTCAGAAACCTGGCTTTGGTCTCACTGTCGGGTGCAGCAGACAACTGCTTCAATTGGACAGTAAAATGAAAGGTACTGCCAGTCCCATAGTCACTTTCCACCCAGATACTGCCCCCCATCATCTCCGCGATGCGTTTTGAAATAGCCAGCCCCAGGCCCGTTCCTCCATATTTGCGGGTGGTCGAACTGTCTGCCTGTGAAAAAGACTGAAACAGTTTCGACTGTTGTTCGGTTGTCATGCCAATTCCGGAATCACGAACCGCGAAATGGAGCATCACGCTGTCGCCGACTGATTCTTTTAATTCCACGGCGACGACAATTTCTCCGGATTCCGTAAATTTAACAGCATTGTTGCCCAGATTGACAAGGATCTGCCCCAGCCGCAGGGGGTCACCCATGAGCGCCATGGGCACACCCGGACGCAGATCGAATAAAAGTTCCAGCCCTTTCTCCGCTGCTTTCAGTCCTATCAGGTTAGCCAGATTATCCATCACGTCTTCAAGACGAAAGTCGATAGACTCCATATCGAGCTTTCCCGCTTCAATTTTGGAAAAATCCAGTATATCGTTGATGATTCCCAACAAGGAACTGGCGGAGCTATGGACCTTGTTGATATAATTTCGCTGTTTGCTGCTCAATTCAGTTTGCAAAGCCAGATGTGTCATCCCTAAAACCGCATTCATCGGGGTGCGGATTTCGTGGCTCATATTGGCAAGAAAATCACCTTTTGCTTTAGCAGCGGCCTCTGCCTGTTCGGCAAATTTTTGAGCATTTTTCCTTTCTTTTTCAGCAGTTTTGCGCAATTCTTCAGATTCGTTCAGAGTTTCTGTTAAATGCTCACTTCTTTCTTCGGCCTCTTTTTTCAATTGTTCCAGTTCGGCAGTCCGGGATTGTACTTTTTCTTCCAGTTCTTCATGAGCCCTATCGAGTTTTTTTCTAGCTTGAAAGAGCTTTTTGATCATCGAATAGAAGGATTCCTCGAGGACTGTCAGTTCGTTTTTTCTTGCGGACGGCTCCGGCTGGAATTTTTCAAAATGCTCAAGGCTCTCAAGTTCAAGCTCCTGATTGATTTTTGTTAAGGATGACAAAGGACGGGTTATCAGCTTTTTTCCGACCAAAAAAACGATAATCCAAAGGGCGATTGTTTTCAGAAGCGCATTGAAAATAATCAATAAATATCCCCCTTTAACCCGGTTGAGCAGCACATTGGAGTTGGAGTAGATAATCATTCTGCCCGTGCTGTTCTGAACCCCGTCTTCTGTATAAACCATTTCAAGTTGATGCTGGATATCTCCGGTTTCTCCAAATAATTTCTGATAATTCTGTTCCCTGATTTCGACCCCGGTGACGGTGGCTGAAACCAGCAGTCCCTGGACCGTTAAGTCGACCTGCTCATAATTGACTTCCCACATGGCTAAACTGATGCTGGGCTCGGAAGATTTTCCTACTGTTTTCAATTCATCGAGAATCAGGTCTCCCGTGCGCTCCCATTCGGAAAACATATGAACTCCTGTCACAACAACAGTAACGAACAGGTAAAAAGAAAATGTCAGTTTCAAGAGCTGAAATAAGAGCGATTCTCGAAGATTCATAGAGGCAATATTAAATAGTATTTAAACTGCAAGCCTGATTGCAAAATGGGGATTCCATTGTTTTCAATTTTCAAACATGATTCGATCGTAATGTGTATTTAGAATTCTGGATGAGTTTCTGTCCAACCAAAGTTCTGTTACCATTTTACGATAGAGCTGACTCGTTCTTTCTTTTTTGAGAACCTGATTGATCTGATCGATGACCTGACGGCCCCAGGGTGTTCTTGCACAGCCGATATAACCTTTTTTGATATCCTGTGTCTCTTTGAGAGGGATACTGATAAACTTCTCCGCTGCATTGAATTGATGCGCAAGATAGTCAGCAACCACAGGATAGTTGATGGTGTAATGAATCCGGTCCAGCAAAAGCATCTTCAACACTTGAATTTCTTTTTGAGAGACCAGTTTGAGATTGGAAACGTCTTTATACCGCTCAATCAGGGAATCAATTTTTTTACCATAAGAACGGGATCGTGCAACCCTTCCCTTGATTCTTTTATTCTTGAAAATTTTTTCCAAAGAGACCTGATTCTGTGAACCGAACAAAGCAAGGTTTTCCTTTTTGATGATGAGATGACTGGGGAGAACGAGAGTAGCCGGATCGGAATAAAACAGAAATTTTTCTCTTTCTGCAGTTTTCAAAAGCCAGGCATGACACCAGTTTTCTCCGTTTTTCGCCTGCTTCTCAAAGCGCACAAGATTCGAAAGAGCATTTTTATGTTCATATTGGGGAATACGTTCCTGGAAGAACTTGATCACGCTGTCAATAGAACCTGTTCCTTTGTCCGGTCCTCTCAATATAATGAAGGGAGGCGAATCGCTCTGGTACCAGTGGATGATTTCCTTTGCCATCAGGGCACCGGACTGTATAACCATCAAAAGTACAAAAATCGTTAGCTTGAGCTTCATCTTTCATCTCTGCTGTAAAATTTGAAACATGAGTTTATTTCGCAAGCCTCACATCAATCCAATTTTCATAGTCCGCTGCAATAAATCCCGAATGAATATAAGCTTTTTTAATCAGATCTTCCGGTTCCCGCGACACTTTTATAAAATGCTGAATCGCCTCAAAAAGGGCTTTTTGCCTGGGAGAGATCAAAAAGACTCTTTCATCCGGGAGAGATGCTTTCAATCCATCAATTCGCAGGAGTTCTCCACCGACCCGGGAAACAACTTTTTCTTTTAAAAAACTGAAAGTAAAGTCTGCCTTTTTTTCTTGAATGGACCTCGCAATATGAATTCCTTTGCCGACAAATCGGACTTTTTTTAATCCCAATTGTTCCATCACTTCCCGATCCATTTTCCATGTTTTGACGGTCACACCAACGTACTGCCTAAGCTCCGGCAATGACTTGATTTTTAAAACTTCCGGCCGATTTCGGGTAGAAAACAATCCAACGACAAACTCTCCTTTTCGTAAAAGTGCATCGCTGAGCAGTAAGTTTTTCCCCTCCAACGCTTTTCGAAACTTCGATCCGCCATCAATATGGATCTGATCCTGTTCCACCTGGATAATCGACCGTTTTGGGTTGGGATATGGCACCAGGACAAAGTTTTCGCCCAGATCAGCATTTTTAAGGGCATGACAAACAAACATCAATTCCATCGTACTGCGTTGGCTTTCCTTCAACAGGGGAGAGTCAAGAGGCGGACACTCCGAAATTTTCATACTTTGGCGATACCCCGTTTGCGTTTTTGTTGAGAGCTTTAGTTCATCGTTTTTATAATTGGCAATCATGCCAATTTTGATGGTTTCCTGTGCTTCCAAGGTTGAAAATAAACCGACTGCAACGATCAGCAATAACGCACTTTGAATAAGTCTCTTCATATTTGCCCTTATAATCAAATTTTTTTGGTCAGATTTTTTACAGTTGAAATATTTTTCACGCGTCTCAAAAAGAACAAAACAATAACTTCCTCTTACTTCTGCAAAGCGATACTGAGTTTTTCATAGATGAGTTCGAACTGCTCCAGTGCTTCTTCAAAATCATACTGGGCGACGCATTCCTCCAGCTGATTCAAAATTTTTCCCAGTTCAACGTTTTTGACCTGACCTTTCAATTTTTCAAGCACAGCGACCGCTTCGGTATCATCGTCTTCCAAAAGTTCTTTCAACTCAAGAAGGAGGGTATTCAACGCCGCGGGATCGGCAGCGCTGCTTTCATCTGCTTCAATTTGGGATTGATCCAGCAGCTCAAGACCCGGCATCACCGAATTCAGTTCTTTCTGCACTTGATCCAGCAATGATCGGATCTGTTCCGGTTCTTTTCCGTCTTTGCAGGCGGATTCCAATTCTTTGGCAGCTTGCTGAACTCCATGAGCACCGATGTTTCCAGCAACCCCTTTGAGTGTGTGAGCGCTTCGTGTAGCCGCTTCAGGATCTTCATCTGAATATTCCTCGTTGAAGGCAAGCCGCAGAAAATGTGATTCAAAATCCCGTTGATTGTCTCGAAATTTGATCAGCAGGCGGCGGTATAGCTTTTGATTACCCTGCGTGATCGCAAGCCCCTTTGCCACATCAATTCCTGGCAATTCAGGGAGTTCATCAGCAGATGAAGAGGAATTCTCCTCCGTAACAAGATCATGCCCTGTGCCGTTTTCCTGCAGAGGTTCCGCAGGAGTGATCCATTTTGCCATGGTACTGAACATTTCATTGACATCGATGGGCTTGCCGATGTGATCATTCATCCCCGCGGCAAGGACTTTTTCCCGGTCGCCTGACATCACGTTGGCGGTCATTGCAATCACCGGCAAGTCTTTGAATTGTTTTTGTTCCCGTATTTTTCGGCTGGCTGTGTAACCGTCCATAACCGGCATTTGGCAATCCATCAAGACACCATCAAATCGCTCGGTTTTCAAAATTTCCAGGGCGATCTGCCCATTTTCAGCCAAACTCGGAATCAGGCCATTGCTGGAAAGCAACTCCAGCGCCAGTTCCTGATTGATTTCATTGTCTTCAACCAGCAGGATTCTGGCTCCCTTGATCTCTTTGAGGATTTCTGTCAAATCATCACTGTAGCGTTTACTGCGATCCCTTGGTTCAATCTGATGTCCAAACGCTTCCATGGTGGCATTCAACAGGGCACTGGGACTGACAGGTTTTGAAACAATGCTGCTGAAAGTAACCTCGTCAGTAGAGCGCAAAACCACTTCATGTCCATACGCAGTAACCATAATCACCGGCGGCGCCAAAGGGTTTTTTTGGAGGAGCCGCGTGGTTTCAATTCCATCCAATTGAGGCATCTGCAAATCCATCATCACCAGGTCAAATTTCGAATCAGATTCCGCGATCAGGTCCAGGGCGCCCTGGCCCGACGTTACAGCAGTGACTGCAAAGTCAAAGGAAGAAAGCATCCCCGTCAAAATTTCTCGCGCAGTCGCATTGTCATCAACAACCAGCACCCGAATTCCCTGCAGTTCGGGAAGTTTCACTCGAACGGGTCCTGTCGTCTGGTCTGCCTGTAGAACAAAGTCCGCTGTGAATTGAAAAGTACTTCCCTTTCCTGCTGCACTTTCGACCCAAATCTCTCCCCCCATCATTTCTGTAATCCGTTTGGAAATGGTCAGGCCCAGCCCGGTTCCTCCGTACTTGCGAGTAGTGGAGCTGTCAGCTTGAGAAAACGACTGGAAAAGCTTGGACTGCTGTTCCGGTGTCATGCCGATTCCTGAATCTTTTACGGCGAAATGCAGCGTTGTTGCCCCCTCATCAAGTGATTTAACCCTGACTGTGACTACAATTTCCCCGGTTTCTGTGAATTTGACGGCATTGTTACCCAGGTTGATCAGCACCTGCCCGAGGCGCAAAGGATCTCCCACAAGGGCCATCGGCACATCGGGGGATATATCAAACAGCAATTCAAGACTTTTATCTTCGGCCTTAAGTCCCACCAGATTGGCGAGATTGTCCATCACATCTTCGAGACGAAATTCAGTTTCTTCCATATCCATCTTGCCGGCTTCAATCTTGGAAAAATCCAGAATATCGTTGATAATTCCCAGCAGAGACTGCCCGGATCGGTGGACTTTTTCTATGTAATTTTTTTGTTTACGATTGAGCTCCGTCTGCAAGGCCAGGTGAGACATGCCGATGATGGCATTCATGGGTGTACGAATTTCATGGCTCATATTGGCCAGAAATTCGGACTTCGCCCGGGTGGCTTGTTCAGCAAGCTCTCTGGCATTTTCCAGCTCACTCTGCATCTTTTTCATTTCATCAATGTCAATATGGACGCCGATCAAACGCGTTGCTTCCCCCTTTTCATTGCGATCCGTCGCCTTGCCAATATCAAGAATCCATTTCCAATCCCCGCCTTTCGTTTTAAGACGATGCTCAGACCGGTAGACATCCGTTTTTCCCTCGAGGTGCTGCCGCAGGAGCCGGAAGGTGCTTTCCTCATCATCCGGATGCATCAGGTTCGACCATTTTTCAGTCCTTTTGCCCAATTCGTCAGGGGCGTACCCCAACATGCTGGCCCAGAGCTCATTAGTGGTCAGTTCCCCACTGATTGGATTCCAGTCCCAAAGTCCCAAATTTCCCCCTTCGAGTGCGAGCTCCAACTGTTTTCGGCTTTCCTTTATTTCGTCTTCAATCCGTTTTCGATCGGTGATGTCACGGATGACTGCAGAAACAATGAATCCATCCTTTGTTTTGAGCGGACTGAGGCTCACTTCCGTTGGAAACTCTTCGCCATTTTTGCGAACGGCATAAAGTTCAAGCCCCGATCCCATTGCCCGACTGTCTGGTGAAGCCATATACTTTTCAACCTTTGCAGGATGGTCCCCGGAGAACCTCGAGGGGATGAGAATCTCAATTTTCTGATCGATCAATTCATCACGGTTGTAGCCGAATATTTGTTCTGTTTTTTGATTCACCTGAGTGATGATCCTGTTTTCATCCACAATCACCATCCCGTCTGGTGCCGATTCAACAATCCCAATAAATCGCATTTCCGCATGTTTACGCTCTGTGATATCATTGGCAATTCCTTCCACTCCAATCACATTTCCTGATTGATCTTTGGTCGGAACTTCAGAAATTTCCAGCCAGCAGCTGTCGCCGTTCTTGCGACGAACTTCAACCTGGAAAGACGGCTGTGCAATCCCCTGCAGAGTGACTTCAAGAAAATACTCCACCTTTTTGTTCACCGGATTGTCGGTCAGGAATTCCCGGAAATTGACCAAAAATTCTTCCTGCGAATATCCCAGTATATCCGTTACCGAAGGTGTTACGTACTGCATGAATCCTTGCGGATCATGGGAGAAAAAGAAATACCCCTCTTTGAAGCCTTCCACCAGGTTCCGAAATTTCTGTTCACTTTCCAGCAAGGCTTCTTGAGATTTCTTCCGTTCCTCCACCTCAAGAACCAAAGCTCGGGTACGTTCTTCCACCTGGTCTTCCAGTTCATCTCGTGATTTGGTCAAAATGATGTTGGCCCGTTTACCGAACCATAGGCTGATCAAAGTCAGTACAATGGCAAGAAATGACGTGATTGCCAGGCCGGATACCACGATGACGCGAGTGGTGTGAAAGGTGGCCATGGCCTCATTTTCGTCGATCTCGGTGGCCAGTCCAAATGCCAGTTCTTCATTCCAAACCCAGCTTCCCAGTACCCGCATACCGCGATAATCCCGGTATCCTTCCGTATCAAATCCGCTTTGCCCGGAGATCGCGCTTTGGACAGACCGGGTCAACGGCCGTTCAGAAGACGTCTGCCGGGATTGAAATCCCTGCGTCAATTTTGCCCCGGGATCACTGATCCTCAAGTTCAATACTTCCTGCTGATTGGGACGAATCAATCCCAAATTTTGCAGCTGATCGCCAAATCGGCTTCTAGAAATGAAATATCCGGCTTTATCAAAGGCGTAGGTCTCACCTGTTTCTCCAATTTTTCCATTCTGAGTCAATCGGGAAAAATCCTTACCCGGATCCAGCCGCAAAGTGAGGACGGCTATAACCTTACCTGACTGATCCTTGATCGGCGCCGCAAAAAACATGGTGGGTTCATTGGAAATGCTTTCCTCCGATTCAGGTTCGAGGGGAACATCGGATTGCACGGGCGGGACAAAAACAACGTCACCTTGAAAAGCTTTTTGCAGAAATTCGGGACGTTGTTTTGCGATCAGGTTGGTTTTGCCCAGGTTGCTGTCACGCATCGAACCGATGTTGATATTGTCAGGAGAAATAATAAAGAAACCGATATTTCCATGGCTGTCACGCTTTTTGTCAAAATACTGCCGTATGTTCTTCAGCGAACCGGCTCGGATCAAGGATTCCTGTTCATTCGGCTGAAGCAAATGTTCTTCAGTCAGGCTGAGTAATTCAGGGTCCCTGGACAACTGCCGGATCTGTTCTACCTGCGTACCGATCCAGACCAATAAAGCCTCATTGCTGGAACGGGTGACACTTCTCAACGAATCCGCAATACTGCTTCTTGTTTGCTTCTCCAAAGTCGTTAAGGCCACCTCGGCAATCAGGACAATAAAGATCAAAAAAATCACAATCATAGTCGGGCCGGCCCAGCCGATTTTGTCTGATTGAAGTATCTTCGAAAAAACATTTGCGTAGTAACGCTGGCTTAGAAAATAAAGTGTCCCCAAGACAAAAATCACAATTAATGCGAACAACATTCCCTGAATGAGGGTGTTTTTAGTGAGTGTTTCAAGCGATTCGGTGGGAGAAAGGTTCGCAGAACTGTCTGCCGAAATCGTAACTTCCTGGATACCCAACCATCTTTCCTGAAGATCCTTGTATTCAATCTGTGAAATTGAAGCCATTGCCTTGGAAAGAATAGACTGCAGTTCAGGCCAGTCATTGCGAACAGCCAGATTGAGCAATTCAATTTCAGGGTTGCCGGAATCAAATCCTCCCTGAACAACAAGTCCTGTCAGCAGATTTTCACGAATCAGGTGATTTGCCACCGCCAGCTCTGCCAGGACCGCATCTACTTTTCCATATTGAAGAGCCTCCAGGGTATTGAGTGTATTTTTCAGCGGGACCCGGACAATGTCCGGAAATTTGTTTTTTAAGAGTTCATCATAGAAAAAACCTTCGGGATAGGCTACTTTCTTGCCGGACAACGAATTTGTATCCGAAAGGAGACTCCCCTGTTTAGTGATGATCACATTAGGATTTTTGGCATACGCATCAGTATACAACAAATGCTGACGACGTTCCGGTGTATTGACTATATTGAGCATCACATCTATTTTCTTCTCAAAGGCCAGATCCAACAATTCACCCCATTCACCAGTAACGTATTCCACCTCAATTCCGATTCGTTCCGCCAGCAGATTCATGTAATCTATGGAGAATCCGCTCGGAATGCCTCCCCTGTTGAAATTAAAAGGCGGCCAGTTCCACTCATTGTGAACTTTAATCAAACGATTCGCTTTGAGCCAGGTCTGCTCTTCTTTTGTCAATTTAAGATCCGGTCCTTTTCTGTTGATTTGAGACGACTTTAACCACTTGTTTTCGATAAGTAAAAGTTCTTCATCAGCCAAAGTGTTCATGACCTTGTTAAAAATGGCAGGCAATTCAGGCCAGTCTTTGCGAACTCCAATGTGCAATGGAATTGCCTTTCCTTCATCCATGCCAAGGGAGCCTCCCAAAACAACATTGTCGATCGCCAGCTTCTTCTGATAGTACTGGACCACCGGAATCAGATCGAGCATGGCGTCCGCCTGTCCAAAAGCGACCGCCTGCAGGGACTCGGCGGTATCTTTGACAGAGACCTGAGTCACTTCAGGAAATTCTTTCAACTTTTCCTCAAAATAAAAGCCTTGGGGGATGGCAAAGCGTTTGCCAAAAAGATCTTTGATGGAATGAACCGGTTCCATATCCTTTCGTGTATAGAGCGCCTGTGCCAAATCGAGGTAGGAATTGCTGAAATTGAGAAATTTTTCCCGCTCCGGAGATTTGGCAATGTTGAGCATCACATCCAGATTTTTATCTTTGACCTGATCAATAAATTCTCCCCAGCTCGGACCGCTGACAAATTCCACCTGGAGACCCACTTTTTTTGCCAGCAAGCGGATGTAATCAACAGAATAGCCGCGGGGCCGCCCCAACTCATAGAAATTATAAGGAGGCCAGCCTTGTTCATTATGTACCCGGATGCTGGAATGCTCCGAAAGAAAAAGCAGCTCTTCGATGGTCAAACCAAGATCAGGATACTGCTTTGGCTGGAAGAGCAAATCATCCAGACTGGCCGATTGACTTGCCAATCCCAGCAGAAGATAGACCTGAGCAATTTGGGATATTCTTGCTTGATCGATGGATCCCAGGGGGGTATCGGGATCATAGGCCAGTTCTTTTAAGGTTTTTCCCTCAAAAAGAAGAAACTCTTTCGACTTCTTTTGCGAATTGTAGTTTTGAAGGATGATCTCTGCGGTCTCATCCATGTGAGCAAAAGCATATTCCCAGCCCTGCAGGCTAGTTTGATAGAATTTTTCCACTATTTGAGGGTTGTCCTGAAAAAGGGATTGTGACGTGAACAACAGATCGCTGTAAAAATCAAAGCCATGTTCTTGAGGTGCGAAAATTGAGTAAGGAACTCCATTTTGTTCCATGACAAAAGGTTCATTGGAAGTGTAAGCCGCCATCGCATCAGTTTTGCCCGAAATCAAATCCTCGACATTAAAACTGTGATCCTGCGCAGTGAAATTTTCGGCGAGAACCCCATTGACTTTCAACATCGCGGTCAGTCCGGCCATCCCAATCACATCATCACTAACCATGATCTTCTTGTTCTTGAAATCTGTGACTTTTTCCAAGTCGCTGCGTTTTTTGGTCAATAGAACAAATGGGGAATGCTGAAAAATAGCGGCCAACAGCAAAACATCCTTTCCTTTCATTTTATCAATGATAAGCGAGGACCGTCCCACTCCGAAATCAGCTTTGCGGGAGAGAATCTCATCTGCAACTTTTGTCCCGAGTTCAAATTCCCTGATTTCGACTTCTAGTCCTGCATTTTGATAGAACCCTTTTTCCTGCGCGACGTAGTAACCCGCAAACTGAAATTGATGTTTCCAGTTCAGTTGGAGCGAAACTTTTTGAATACCATCACCGTCTTGAGCCGCCGTCAGCAGCGGCCCCAAAGAAAACAAACAAAGCAAAAAAAGGAAGAATTTTTTCATGATTTTTCCTAAAGAATTTTCATGCATTTAGATTGGAAACATCTCTTCAATACAGGTGATGCGTTCTCCAGATTCCGCCCAACAAGGAGGCGGTTTTTGACAAACTTACTCCGCATCCAATTCACGGGTTGGATAAACCATTAACTGTCGTCTAAAGAAGTTCCAAGCTGATTGAAAATGCCGTTGAGCTGCTCCAGAGCTTCTTCAAAATCATACTGAGCAATAGCCCGTTCTAATTGAGTGAGTGATTTTTCTACTTTTGAGTTGCTGACATGGGCTTTCAGAATCTCAGCAACACGGGCTGCTTCAGTATCGTCATCTTCCAGCAGCTCTTTCAGTTGAAACAAAAGGGGTTCAAACTGTTTCGAGTCGTTAGGCTCCGCGGGTGCTTTTTCCGCGTCAGCCTGATCCAGCGCTTCCAGTCCTGTAATCACCGGTTTCAACTCATTGACGACCTTTTCAAGTAAAATCTTGATCCTATCAGGATCTTCTTTCTGGTGGCAAGCCGCTTCCAGCGCTTTGGCGGCTTCCTGCACTGCCAGAGCTCCGATGTTCCCGGCAACACCCTTGAGGGTGTGAGCGCATCGGGTGGCAGCTTCGGGATCATCTTTATCTATATTGCTAAAGGCAGCTGAGAGGAATTGTTCTTCAAAATCGCTCTGATTCTCACGGAACTTGATCAGCAGCTTACGGTACAGCTTTTGGTTGTTTTGCGTAATCGCCAGCCCTTTGATAGTGTCAATTCCCGGTAATTCCGGGAGAACAGCGAGGCTAACGCTGGATTCGGCGGGATCTGGCCTTGAGACGTGGTTTTTCTCTACAATCCCCTGCAAAGGTAGGCGGGGGACAATCCATCTGGCCATCGTGCCGAACATTTCTTCAACATCAATCGGTTTGCCAATCTGGTCATTCATGCCCGCCGCGATCGCTTTCTCGCGGTCCCCCGACATGACATTGGCGGTCATGGCAATGACTGGCAAGTCATTAAAACAATCTTGTTCCCGAATCTTGAGACTGGCCGTGTAGCCATCCATCACGGGCATTTGGCAATCCATCAGTACCCCGTCAAAATCCTCTTTTTCCAGAATATCCAGCGCCTGCTGTCCGTTTTCTGCCAAAGTGGGCATGATGCCATTGCTGCTGAGCAGTTCCAATGCCAGTTCCTGGTTGATCTCATTGTCCTCAACCAGCAGGATCTTCGCGCCCCGCAATTTACTGACCGCCTCAAACATCCCTCTCCCTTGACTTTTGATTCTGCTTTCCTCGCTTCTTTGATGTCCAAAAGCTTCCAAAATAGCATCATGGAGCGTAGAATAAGAGACCGGCTTGGCGAG
This sequence comes from SAR324 cluster bacterium, assembly GCA_015231825.1. Lineage (GTDB taxonomy): Bacteria > SAR324 > SAR324 > SAR324 > NAC60-12 > JADGAV01. The sequence continues at coordinate 28,336 of JADGAV010000043.1, read as the reverse complement.
AACGCTGCTGAGAACAACGCCTTCAACAGCGCGCTTCACCTCTTCCCGGCCATAAGCCGTCACCATGATCACCGGAGGGTAGGTCTCTAAATTTTGCAGACGGCGGACAGTTTCCAGTCCATCCATTTTTGGCATCTGCCAATCCATAAAAATTAAGTTAAAAAATTCATCAGAGTGTTCAACGACATCCAGTGCGTCCTGCCCCGAAGCGACCAGCACCACTTTAAATCCGAAGGTCTCGAGCATTGTTGCTAAAATCTCTCTGGCAGTTGCATTGTCGTCAACCACCAATACACACAGTCCCAAGAGTTCCTCCAATGCGGGTGGAAGCATCTTCTCCACCTCATTCGAATGGCGTCCAAAGGAAACCGTGAATTGGAAATTACTACCGACACCCTCTTCACTTTCCACCCAAATCATTCCTCCCATCAGCTCAGTGAGGCGTTTTGAAATGGTCAAACCCAGTCCCGTGCCACCATATTTGCGTGTGGTTGAACTGTCGACTTGAGAAAAGGATTGAAACAATTTCTCCTGCTGTTCGTTCGTCATCCCGATGCCGGAATCTCGCACTGCAAACAAGAGGCTGACGAAATCGTCACCGATTTCCTTGATGCTCACTTTGACCACGATTTCGCCTTGCTCAGTGAATTTGACCGCGTTGTTGCCCAGGTTGGTCAGAATCTGTCCCAGTCGCATCGGATCGCCAACAAGCGCGACCGGCACATCGGCATCCAGATCAAAGAGAAGTTCCAAACCCTTGTCTTCTGCTTTCAATCCCACCAGATTGGCCAGGTTGCTCAACACGTCGTCCAGCTGAAATTCGATGGACTCAATGTCCAGTTTTCCCGCTTCAATTTTGGAAAAATCAAGAATATCATTGATGATTCCCAGCAGTGACTCTGCTGAACGGTTAACCTTCTCAATGTAGTTGCGCTGTTTGTTGTCGAGTTCGGTTTGCAGCGCCAGGTTGGACATGCCGATGATGGCATTCATCGGGGTGCGAATTTCATGACTCATGTTGGCCAGGAATTCACTCTTGGCCTGTGTGGCAGCCTCCGCCTGAGCCTTGGCAGACAACAGTTCCGTCTCTACTGCCTTGCGTTCGGTGATATCCGTGAAGGTACGCACGAAACCCCCATCTTGCAGCGGGACCTGCCTGACTTCAAAAGTTGAGTTGGCAACAATCTGTGCTTCATAGCGCACGTATTCCAGCGAACGTGCGGTTTCCATTGATCGCTGGAATGGAGTTTGCCAATCTTCCAGCTTCAGGATCTCCTGAAGCCAGTGTTTCGTCAAATCAGCAAGGTTGTCAAAATCATTAAATACAGAAAGTGGAACCCCTGAGAGCCTTGCCATTTTTTCATTGTAAATCAGGATTTTTAAATCTTCGTCCACCATCAAAATTCCTTGATCGACGTTTTGCAGCGTTGTTTCAACAATGGCTTTTTGCCTCGCCAATTCAGCTTCAGTCTTCTTCATTTCAGCAATATTGGTCACCATCGCGAATGATCCGATTTTATCCCCATTTTCATCATACAAGGGTGTAGCGCTGACCAAACAGGGAACCAACGAGAGGTCCGGACGGGAATAAGCAATTTCATAAGTTCCGGATTCCCCGCGCTTTCTGCGTTCCATCTGCTGCTTGTAAACGGTAAGATTTTCTTCATCAACAAATTCAAAGATCCTTTTCCCAACGATCTCTTCCCGCGAAAGCCCAAGAATTTTACACATCGAATCATTGACGTCCACTGTCTCTGCGTTGTTGTCAATCCACCAAAAACCTTCGGTTGAAGTCTGCAAAATCGATTTGATTTGATGTTCACTTTTCTTCAGGGCCTCTTCAATCTGCTTGCGTTCGGTGATATCGGTATCAATTCCTCCAATTGCATAAGTGTTGCCCTGGCTGTCGAATAGCGGAAACTTGTAATTGATGAAGTAATGTAAACTACCATCAAGCTCCACGGTAGTTTCCGAAACCTGGAGTGTTCCCTGATCCAATACTTTTTGATCACTTTTAAAAAAATTTTCCGCCATGCTTTCAGGAAACAGGTCAAAAACTGATTTTCCGACTAATTCTTTCGATTCCATCCCCAGATTGCCCGCTCCCTTGCGGTTGACCATCAAATAATTTCCCTGCAGATCCTTGATATAAATAGCCGCATTCGTATTATCCATCAGGCTTTCCAGCAGCAGTTGGCTTTCTCGAATTTTTACTTCGGCCTCTTTTCTTTCGGTTATATCATACAAAGCCGCAAACAAAGCCTCTTCTCCCAAATAGCTGATGGGTTTGACGGAGAGAAAAACCCAGCGGATTTCTCCGCTTCCCATTCTTTTCAGTTCATATTCTGAACTCCTCACCTCACCCTGTTTTTCCAGGGAGTCCAGTACTTTTAAGCGATCATCCGGATCCACATAGCTGGCCGAGGAATTGAGACCGAACAATTCCTTTTCCGTCAACTGATGGAAATCCAGGGCCGCCTGATTAAATCTCAATATTTGCCCATCGGAACGCCTCGTGATCAGAAGCGGGAGCGGGGTCGTTTCAAAAATTCTGTTGGTCGTTTCTTCCTGTTCCTGCAGGCCAATTTCAGTTTTTTTACGGTCCGTAATGTCGTGAGCAATTCCTTCAAACCCAATCACTTTTCCACTATCGTCCAGACGGGGGACTTCTGAAATATTAAGCCAGCGGACCGTGCCGTCTTTATGAAAAATTTCGCATTCAAAAGAAGGCTGAACCCTGCGGTTTTCTTCCAATTCCGGGTGTGCTTCAACCATTTGGTGCATGGGATTGTCTCTGATGTATTCCTGAAAATTCATAAATCCTTCATCAGGATCATACCCCAAAATTTTGGCTGCAGAAGGACTGAAGTAGTTCATAGCACCCTGGTTATCATGAGAAAAAAAGAAATAATCGTCTTCGAATCCTTCAACCAATGCCTGCAGTTTTTGCTCACTGTTTTGAATGGCTAGCTTCTGCTTTTCCTGCTCGTTTAACGATTGAAGAAGTTCGCTGGATTGCAGCTTAAGCTTCTCTTCAAGCTCCTCATTCACTTCACTCAATTCCTTCCCGGACTGAATTAATTTCTGGACCGCAACACTGAAGGCTTCTTCCAAAAATTTAAATTCATTGCGCCCCCTTGTTTTGCTGTCAATGAAGGTATTTTTAATATTTTCAAAATTCAATTGATGCAAAGCTGAGGTCAGGATCGCCAGAGGACGTGTCAGAAATCGGCGGCCGAGCCATAAAAAAATAATCCACAAGGCCGCTGTTTTGATCAGTGAATTGATCATAACAAAGTAGACCCCAAATTGAATACGCTGGAACACGAAGGAACTGTCCGAGTAGAAAATTGCTTTTCCAAATGCAGATTTCTCTCCCTGATTGTTGTTCATCAAAGGCGCTTCAAACCAGAAAAGATCATCTTTATCCACTGCAATGCCGGATTTCTCTGGCGTCACAGACAGGAATCCATCATCCCGGATCACCGTCCCTGCTGTAACCAGGCTTTTACCGAACTCATCTTCAATTTTCACTCCAACAACAGGGGATAGTTTGAGAATCCCTGCAATATTCTCTTCCAATTGCAGACGGTTTGAGTCCCTGATTGACAGCACCAGACTTTTTTCTGCCATCTGATGGATTGTCCCGAGTTCATTCAAAATGGATTCTTTTTGATGAAAATAATCCGCAACGATTTGAATCGCAGTCAATGTCATCGCAATCAGCAGGTAAACGGCAAACACTGCTTTCAGGAGTTGAGTGACAATAGAATTTTTTAAGTCAACAGGTGATGCTGGTTGCATAGTTCCTCAGTAACTATTTAACATTACAGAAAAATCTGCAGTGCAGTCTTTTACCGAATAGATCCTCATCTCTTTTTTTAGCCTACTCTCCGGTTAAATAAAAGGTTAACTTTTGCTGATCAATAGAATGATTTTTAAGTGGCCTGAAAATTTAGGCAGATTCTGCATATATTAGGGGACACAATACCTAAAAAAATAGTTCAATACAGATCAATCACCTTTTCCGGTCATCCTTTGAGTTCTGTCAATGCAAAGGGCACAAATGAGAAGAAAATGAGGACCCTTTACCCCGAAAGCAAGCTGACGACGATTTTCAGGTGTTCCGATGCTTCTTCAAATTCATACTGATTGACGCATTCTTCCACCTGCATCAGTGACTGCTCAAGGTTTGTTCCTCTGGTGTATTTTCTCAATGTTTCCAAGATATTAACCGCGTCGGTATCATCGTCTTCCAGCAATTCCTGCAATTCGCTGATGAGTTTATTAACGACTGTTCGATCAAATTCCACGGGCGAAGTTCCCTTGTCCTCTTTCGCTTCGATGATCTCAAGGCCTGCCATCACCGGGGCCAACTCAGAAACAACTTTGGAAAGGAGTGTTTCGATCTCTTCTGAAGATTTCTTCTCATGGCAAGCCCGTTCCAGTTCCTGTGCATATCCCTGAATTCCGACAGCCCCAACACTGCCGGAGACCCCCTTGAGTGTGTGAGCACAACGAGTGGCCGCTTCAGGGTCGTCATCCTTCTGTGCCTTGCGAAATTTTTCTTCAAAATCGCTTTGATTCTCGTGAAATTTTATCAACAGTTTCCTGTACAGTTTGTAGTTCTGCTGAGTGATGGCCAGCCCTTTTCCGGTATCAATTCCAGGCAATGGCGGCAGATCATTGTCGGCTTCCCCGGCAAGCGTGGAATCTTCAGCACCTTCCTGAATATCCGAAACAAGACTTTGAGTTGCCGGGTCGCTGGGAACAATCCACTTGGCCATCACACCAAACATTTCCCTGATATTGATCGGTTTACCAATGTGATCGTTCATTCCTGCAGCCACCGCTTTTTCCCGGTCCCCCGTCATCACGTTAGCGGTCATGGCAATCACCGGCAAATCCTGGAAACGTTCCTGATCACGGATCCTGCGGCTGGCGGTATATCCGTCCATGACCGGCATCTGGCAATCCATCAAGACTCCATCAAATTCTTCTTTGGCAAGAACATCCAAGGCCTCCTGACCATTTTCCGCAAGGCTTGCGATGATACCGTTGGCCGACAGCAACTCCATCGCTAACTCCTGATTGACTTCATTGTCTTCAACGAGCAGAACTTTCGCCCCTCTCAGTTTTGAGACGAGATCTGAAACATCTTCTGTCCTTTGTTTTCTTCGAGTGTTCTTTTTAATTTCGTAACCCAATGCTTCCATGCTCGCATCCAGCAAGGTTGACGGCGATATTGGCTTCGTTAAAAAACTTTTAAATGAAACATGCTGACTTGACTTGAGCGCCTCCTCTTTTCCAAAGGCAGTTATCATGATTACCGGTGTGGTATGACCACCTTCCTGAATTCGTCGGGTAACTTCAATGCCATCCATCTCGGGCATTTGCCAGTCCATCAGAATTAAATCAAAAGCTTTTTCCGAGATGGCCTTCAGAGCCTCCTGACCGGATGAGACCGCCTTCGCTGCAAATTTAAAGGAACTGAGAATATCAACCAAAATTTCTCTGGAGTGAGCACTGTCATCGACTACAAGCACCCGCAACCCCTGCAATTCAGTAGCTTGTGGAATTGCTCGCGCCTGCCTTTTTACCGGTTGCTGTCCAAAAGCTGCAGTGAATTGAAAGACACTTCCCTTCCCATGGGCACTCTCAACCCAAATTTCACCCCCCATCATTTCCGTGAGACGCTTTGAGATGGTCAAACCGAGGCCGGTTCCCCCATATTTACGAGTCGTGGAACTATCCGCCTGCGAAAAAGACTGAAACAGTTTTGCCTGCTGCTCCTCCGTCATGCCGATGCCGGTATCAATGATTGAAAAATGAAGCAGAACCGAATCGTCACTGCTTTCCTTTACACGAATTTTGACAACAATTTCACCTTGATCTGTAAATTTGACTGCGTTGTTCCCCAGGTTGACAAGCACCTGGCCCAACCGAAGCGGATCGCCGATCAAATTCATCGGTACATCGGCTGCGATATGAAAAAGCAGCTCCAAACCTTTATTCTCAGCTTTCAAGCCCAACAAACTGGCTAAACTGGCCATCACTTCATCGAGGTAAAAATTAATGGATTCCATGTCCATTTTGCCCGCTTCTATTTTCGAGAAATCGAGGATATCATTGATTATACCGAGCAGTGCTTCAGCGGAACGATTGACTTTGTTGATATAGTTATACTGCTTTGCAGAAAGTTCCGTATTCAAAGCCAGGTTAGACATGCCGATAATTGCATTCATGGGGGTGCGAATCTCATGACTCATGTTGGCAAGAAAATCCGATTTGGTTCGTGTTGCTTCCTCGGCAATCTCCTTGGCATGCAGCAATTCTGCAGTGCGTTCTGCGACTTGTTTTTCCAATTCATTTCGTGAACGAAGAAGAACGGTATTGGCCTTTCTGCCGAAAAGAATCGCAATTATCGTCCCAAACCCGCTCAAAAAGAGAGTCAGCGACAAAACGGTGAACATCAAGAGACGCATATTGTAGTAGTGACTGAGCCCTTCCTCTAAATCAATTTTCGAAACAATACCGAGGTCAAGCCCGTAGTTCCAGGCCCATGCCCCAACCACCGTAACACCGCGATAGTCGTTGTAGCCAATGGAATTGACGACCAGTTCACTTGTTCCGCTTCCTAATCCCATTAAAGATATGGAAAGGGCATTGAGCACCGGCTGTGTGTGTGGCAATCGGCTTCTGGGAGATGCCGGCACAAAACCTTCAAGAAGGTTGCCGCCGGGATCTCGAAGCTCCAGGTTGAATGGTGCCTGAAAATAAGGGGGGATCAAACCAAGCTCTCTGACCTGATCTGTAAAACGTATATCAGAAAGGAGAAAGCCATCGCTATTGAAGGCATAGGTTTCTCCTGAATCCCGGAACTGAGAGAGCTTTAAAATATCGGTCAGCTCTTTGATCGGATTGAGGCGAATTGCCAGTACCGCTATCGTTGCATGACTTGAATTCTGGATGGGCATGATGAAAAACATTGCCGGAGGAAGAGTAAATTCCGGTGTTGAAATACCCGGTAGCTGCATCTCAGATTCAATTGGTGGGATAAAAACTGTTTCCCCACTGGCAGCACGATGGAAAGCGTCAGGGCGTTGTTTCAAAATCAGGTTTTCCCATCCCAGATTGAGATCGGTTTCAGTGGCAATGTTTTTTCCATTGTTGTCAATGATATAGAAGCCCGTGCCATCAAACAACTCAAACAGATCTTTGAAATAGCGGCGCAGGACAACAATTTGATGTTCCCTGGTTTCTGGATCACCACTGTTGTTGGAAGCAGCTAATAGCTTTTCTGTTGCAGCAATCAACTCAGGATCTATTGCTACACGATTGAGATAGGCCTCCTGCTGGAGTGTCCAGGCATCAAGCCCCTGGTTGGCGGAATTCAACAAATTTATTAAATTTTTTTCTAAATCACGGGTAATTCCTTTTTTCACAACCTCCAGTGAAAAATATGATAAAGAAATGCCAATACTGGAAACAATCAGAAAACTAACGACTACCAGTATCAGAACTTTTGATAGATCTTTTGAGGTATCCGCTTTGTACTCTTCATCACCAATATGTCTGAATTTCCAGATCACATAAGCGAACACCCCCGCAGCCATTATTGAAAACAGGACAGCCATGGAGACATAATAGGATGACATATCCACCGCAGATCCGATCAGAACACCCACTCCACGAGATTCTTCTTTTTGAGGGTCACTTTGGGCATGAGCAATACCGTGCAACAACTGTAATGTCAGCAATAACGGAATTTTTTGACGAACTAGACCGATCATTTTAAAAAATGCATTCAAATGTAATTGAGAATTCATGATGCTTTATTGAACCCTGTTTTTATAAAAGATCATTCTTCGTCAAGTCAGGGATTCATGATTTTGAAAAATTCCGTTTTTTGAAACTGCTTGCATTAGTCATCAATGACCCCGTTCAAAATAGATTTGAACCTTTCCCGGTATATTATCAAATCAAACAGTTTCGGCTGGTATTGCGGGAACGAACAAGAACCGGACAATCGGCTTTGTCCGGGCTAAACAAGTGCGGCAACTGAAAAATAAATTTTATTCGTAACCCTGCTAGGGCCAGTAACCAATGAGGACGTATTCTTTTTTATCAATCATTTTAGCCAATGCTCTTTTCTTTGCCACTTTTTTCTTAATCGGATTGACCCAATTGTACTCAACCCAAGTCACACCATTTTGTTTGAGGTTAGAAGTAATCTCCTGAATGAACAGCGTCCCATCCGTATCTTTAAAATTCATAAAGTTTTTTCCTACCAAACGGGGATTCACGGGATGAAATGTGTTTATTCCGTCCATATCCAAAACCACGATGTAAACCTCTCCATTAAAAAATTCACCCTTACGATCGGCAAAGTCCTGAAATGCTTGATTTCGCCCCACTTTCAAGATATGGGCAATCGCCTTATCAGCCAGTGCAGCAATCTCTTTATCCCGGTCAACGGCGTACACCGAACTCGACACCAGAAAAAAAACCGTCATTGCCAAAACCAGCAATAGTTTTTTTGATTTCATTATCACCTCCTAAATTTGCTGGGTAAAGGCGTTTTAACCCTCACCCGGGTTCGATAATTCGGTAACCGGAGTCACCTCAGCAAAATTTCGGTAACCGGAGTCAACTCAGCAAAATTTCGG
>JADGAV010000043.1:0-19567 GCA_015231825.1 SAR324 cluster bacterium | reverse complement strand
CCGGAGTCACCTCAGCAAAATTTCGGTAACCGGAGTCAACTCAGCAAAATTTCGGATTTGAGAAAATCCCTGGAAAGACTTTCATGAGCACGTCATTTTATTCAGGATGGAATCCGTAATTCCCGTTTTTCCGCCAGTTCTCACGATTCTCATCTATACAACTTTAGCTTCCAATTATCAATTCAATGTTCATCGATTCCATTTCGAGATCCCCGATTGAAATGGTTGAGAAAATGTCTTTTTAATGGTTCCGGATATTTCAAATTCACTTCGTACTTTGGTCGCTCCGGACAATCCCGCAGGATTCAAGAATCTAATCTGAACATTCCTGCCAGTTTGACATAATTGAATGACTGAACTAATTTGCAGAAAGCCGGGTTTCGACAAAGAAACCAGTCAAATAGAGATCCAGACGAATTCAGTATGAAAAATTTAAAAACAATAAACTGCTTACTGGGTGCATTGCTCGGATTACTGACAATCCTCGCATACTATCCCGCTTCTCAGACGACCTTCATCATTGATGATCTCCGCTTTTTTGTAGATGATCCGTTGATGGTGGATCCGATCGGAATTTTAAAAATTTGGCTCAGTCCATTGGAAAACAACCGTGCCTGGCCGTTTCTCCCCATCACCCGCAGCACTTTCTGGCTGGAAAGACAGTTCTGGGGGTTGAATTTCCAAGTCACCCACTGGCTCAATATTCTCCTTCACCTCCTCAATGCCGTTCTACTCTGGCAAATCTTGCGGCAACTCCGAATCCAGGGAGCCTGGCTGGCGGGATCACTGTTTGCGGTACATCCAGTCCATGTGCAGACCGTCGCCTGGATCAGTGACCGTAAAGACATTTTATCGTGTTTGTTCGGGCTCTTGAGCTTCTGGGCCTTTCAACATTTCGAACCAAAACGGAACCGGGGCTGGTATTTGACTTCAATATTCCTTTTCCTGGCTGCTCTGTTGAGCAAAACTTCAGCAATCATGCTCCCATTCGTTTTGATTGCCTTTCGTGTTTACTCAAAACGCATCTGGAGAAAAAATGACCTTTTTCTGCTGCTGCCTTTTTTCATACTCGCACTGGCAACGGGTGCAGTTCGAGTCTGGTTCGAAGTGCAGCTTTTTGGAGCAGGAGGGATTCAATTTGCTATGAGTTTCCTTGAACGAATGGTCATTGCCAGTCATGTCCCCTTTTTCTACCTGAGCAAGCTTTTTGTCCCTCATCCACTGGTATTTATATACCCAAAATGGAGCATCAACCTGGAAGCCGTCAGTTCCTTTCTCCCTTTCTTCAGTTTTAGTGTGACCTTCGTTTTTTTATCGCGGCACTATCAGCGATGGGGACGTCCCCTTTTTTGGGGAATGGGGATATTTTTTATTCTCCTTTTTCCCGTTCTTGGATTTTTCAACAATTCCTGGACACGTTTTTCGTTTGTCAGCGATCATTGGGTATATTTGCCCAGCATCCCGATTATTGTTCTCACCGCGAAAGGAGGCGTTCAAATTTATACGAAAATCCGGCCTCCGTTTCAAATGTTTACCGCGCTGGCCGGATCTTTCCTGTTGGCAGGGTTGTGCCTGTTGACCTGGCAGCAGACCCATTTTTATAAAAATGAAGAGACACTTTGGCAGAGCACGCTCACTAAAAATCCCAAAGCCTGGCCTGCCTACAACAACCTTGGGGTTCTTTTTCAAAAAAGAGGGGAGCGGCTTCAAGCTTTACAGTTTTTTAACTCGGCGCTGGAAATCAATCCGCAGGATGACAGCATCTTTTATAATCGTGGAAATACTCACGCCAGTCTGCAGCAGTTTGACAAAGCGATTTCAGACTATAACCGGGCAATTGAATTGAGATCGAATGAAGCCGACTACTACAACAATCGAGGCGTGGCCTATGCGAATATGAATCAGTTTGAAAGGGCTTTTCGGGATTTTCAAAAAGCAGTGAACCTCGATCCCAAAGAATTGCGGTACCTTAAAAACCGCGATCAGCTTTACCAGGATTGGAAAAAGCAACAATAGCGATGTGCTTCGAACCTCAGCAGTCTCCTGCACAGGCTTTACTTCACAAAAGGATCGGGGATTATGAACGATTGAGCAGTTTTTGAAGAATTCGTGTCAGAGTTCTCTGTTCTTCGGAAGTGAGGTGGCTGGTGAGTTCAGCTTCATGTTCTCTGGCGAGGGCCAGGGTTTGGGAGAGAAACCGCTCACCGCTGGGGCTCAATGACAAGGCATAGGAGCGCCGATCCTGGTCGGAGGGGTTTCGCTCCACCCAGCCCTGCTTTTCCAAATGAACCATCACTTCACCGAGAGTAGAGCGTTCAATCCCTGCCGCTTTCGCCAGGGCAGTCTGACTGATGCCCGGATTGCAGGAGATCAGAATCAGCAAGCCCTGCTGCCCGGGTGTGATTTCCTTTTTTCCAACGGTTGCCGCAAAATGCTGAAACAGCATGATCTGTGAACGACGGAGCAAATAACCCAGCGTCTGAGGCAGCACCCCGTAGTTGACCGGGTCCCCGCTTCCCGCTGATGACTTTTTAGGTCCAGCTTGCTGACAATTTCCTGTGTTGGTGCTCACTGCAGTGCTCACAAATTCTCCCTTGCTCGCTCAGGGAACTTGCCCAGTGCTTCCTGCAAAGCACGTTTGACAAAAACACGAACCATTTGCTTGCGATAAGAGTGACTCATATCCGTGTTGTCAAGAGGTTTGGCTGGCTTGAACGCTATTTTGGCAACTTCTTCTATCAAGTCCTGATCCACCTTCTGACCAACTAACATGGATTCGGCGGCCTTTGCTTCAATTGGAAAGGAAGCGACTGCCCCCAAAACAATATGGGCTTCTGTACAAATATCGTCTTCTGTCATGCGCAAAGCAGCAGCCACTCCAACAATAGGAAAATCAAAAGACCCCCGGCGCCTCATTTTCTGATAAGCCATTTGCACACCCGACGCATCCGGAATCTCAATATCAACTAAAATTTCATCAGGGCCTTTGCTCAGGTAGGCAATTCCATCATTATGGTAAAGGTCCTGAACCGGAATAATCCGTTCTCCTCCAGGCCCTACCAGGCGGATTGATGCTCCCAAAGCGATCATGATCGGTGCGGTATCAGAAGAAGCAACTGCCCAGCAGCGAGGGCTTCCCGGAGCAACCCAGCACGTATCTCCATCTTTTTTCATACAGTAGGAAAGCGCCTGCCTCCAGGGTTCTGTTTGGTTGTAGTAAGTGCAGCGGGTATCCACACATAAATTTCCGCCGATGGTACCCATGTTTCGCAGCTGGGGAGTCGAAACCACACCAGAGGCATAAGCCAGTGCCGGAAACCGTTCTTTCACATCAGGATGACTGCTGATTTGAGCCAACGTCACTCCTGCACCTAACGTTAAGCCCTCTCTGACCCGCATTCGCTTCAGTTTTTCAATGCGGCTCAGACCGATTAATTTTTTAGGTTCAAAAAGCCGGCGTTTCATTCCCGGATAGACATCCGTTCCTCCGGCGACCAGCATCGTCTCGGATTGCGAACCCAACAAATCAAGTGCCTCATCAAGGGTACGCGGAGCAAAATATTCAAACGGAGGTAATCGCAGCATTGTTCTACTCTCGTTTTGACAAGCAAATTGCCTGTAAATTTTCAGGGAAACTGGCAGACGTCGGCTGTCAGCCTTTCCGTCACAAAATCATAATCCACTCAAATTCATAATCCACTCAAAATCTTAATCCTACTCATAATCATAATCCCTTACCACGAGTGCCTCCAGCCTTCAATCGACACACCTTTAACCGAGGTTTACCGGCTGGACTCCTGATCCGCACGTTGCCCCCATTGCGATTCCACTCGAATAGGGTCAGGGAAAGGAATCTCCGGAACACCTTTAGGCCCATAACGTCCCTCTTTGCCTTTTTCCTTGTCCCGCATTGCTTTGAATATCTTTTGCGGATGAATCGGAATTTCATCAATGCGCACGCCAACCGCATCATAAACCGCATTGGCAACTGCAGGCATGATCGGCAGCAATGGCCCCTGCCCCGCTTCCTTTGCCCCATAGGGACCGTTGGGGTCGTTAGTCTCGATGAGAATGGTTTCGATATCCGGTGTTTCCAAAAAAGTGGGGCTTTTATAGTCAAGCAGTGAGGGGGTTTTGTGAAGACCTCTGCGGAAAACCTGCTCTTCCATCATTGCTTCCCCCAATCCCATATAAACACTCCCTTCCACCTGTCCCTGAACCAAAAGAGGATTGATCGCTTTTCCAACATCATGAGCAATCCATATTTTTTCAACCTTCAATTCAGCAGTTTCCAAATCAACATCCACAAGAACAACGGCTGCAGAATAGGTATAAGCGGGTGTGGGCCCTACCCCGGCCCCTTTATATTTCCCCCCGAGCGTAGAAGGAGGCGGTGCATAACTTCCCACCGACCCCAATGTTCCGTGTTCCGATTCTGCTTTGACCACCAAATCAGGAAAGGAAATGCTGCAATTTTCGTTTTCAGGACAGAAGACTACGTTATCACGCGCATCCAGGCTTTCAAGAGGAACACCGAACTCTTTCGCCGCTGTTTCAAAGAGCAGCGTTCTCAGTTTACGTGCTGCATCGATGGCGGCATTCCCGGTCATCAGCGTCACCCGGCTGGAATAACTGCCCAGATCAACAGGCGTTAAACTGGTATCGGCGGTCACAATACTGATATCATCCACCGTCACTCCCAATTCTTCGGCAACTATATAGGCCAGTACAGAATCGGAACCTTGTCCGATATCAGTGCTTCCGCAAAAAACGGTGACGCCTCCGCCGCGGTCTATTTGAATCTGCACTCCCGAATGCGGCATTTCATTCCAATAAATGGGAAATCCTGCCCCGGTGATGTAGGATCCGCACGCGAGGCCCAAGCCTTTTCCAAGAGGCAAATTTCCGTATTGTTCACGGAAATTGGACCGTTTTTCAACCGCTTCTATACATTCTCGCAATCCCGTTGTCGTGATCGAAAGATGATTGGCCGTTTTAGTGAAAGGCCGGGTCAGGTGATTCAACCGAATATCCAGAGGATTGATTCCTAATTTTTCAGCAATCTTGTCAAGCTGAACTTCGACGGCGAACCTTGGCTGAGGGGTCCCATGACCTCGTTTGGGACCACATGGAGGTTTATTGGTGACTATGCGCGCTCCCTGAAATTTATAATTGGGAATATTGTACGTAACGGTCTGGAGAGCTCCCGTATAGTAAACTGTCGCCACTCCCAGACTGCCATATCCCCCTCCATCCAGGAAAGATTTAAAATCCATCGCCGTTATCGAGCCATCTTTTTTTACACCGGTTTTGACCTTCATTAAAACCGGATGACGACCGCGGTGAGCATAAAATACTTCTTCCCGGGTCAGGGTGATCTTGACCGGACGACCCGTCATCATTGAAAGTTTGGAGACGACCATTTCGTGGTTTAAGGGATCAACCTTGCCGCCAAAACCTCCGCCGGTGGGGGGTGCAATAATCCGAATGCGGCTGGGAGGCATATCAAATACATTGGCAACCGCCTTGTGAAGATAGTGCGGATTCTGGGTTGAACTCCAAATGGTCAGCTTGCCGTCGGCTTCATAGTGGGCGACAGTAGCGTGTTCTTCCATGGCCAGGTGGGTGTTGCCTTCATAGTAGAAAATATCTTCCTGAATCAAATCTGCCTTGGCGAACCCTGCTTCCATCTCACCAAATTCCAGGGAAACCCGTTTGTGAATGTTGCCGAGCTCTGCATAATCATGAATCGGTTCTCCATTTGGAGGAACCGTACCTTCTGCGATGCTCATTACAGGTTCCAGGACCTCATAATCCACATGAATCAGTTTCAACGCCTCCTCGGCTGTTTCTTCATCAAGTGCGGCCACTGCTGCGACTGAGTCTCCAACAAATCGAGTTTTATCGATCGCCAGAACTTCATCATCCCCCCGGCGCAGCATAATTCCAAATTTTTTAGGAGAGTCTTTCCCGTTCATGACAGCCATCACTCCCGGCAGCGCTTCTGCTTCCCGACTGTCGATTGATTTGATGCGTGCATAAGGATGGATGCTGCGCAGAATCTTGCAATACAGCATGCGGGGAAGAGAAATGTCACCTGCATAAACCGTTTGACCGCTCACTTTTTGCATCACGCCAACTTTGCGGCTGGCTTTGCCAATGACATGCAGTTCTTTAGACATAGGTGCTCCTGAAAAAAAGAGTTGCTCTGAATTCGTACACTACGCGTTGCTTTCCGCCACCACTTTTTCGATCGCTTCAATAATCTTGGTATAACCGGTACATCGGCACAAATTCCCAGCCAATTCTTCACGAATCTGGGCACGGGTCGGCTGAGGGTTTTCATCGAGCATCGCCTTGGCCGAGAGCAGCATTCCCGACATGCAAAATCCGCATTGAGCGGCACCCAGGTCAGCAAATGCTTCCTGCAGCGGATGAAACCGGGTACCAGTCGCCATCCCTTCAATCGTCGTAATGGCTTGTTCCTGCACTTCAATGGGAAGAACAAGGCAGGAGAGCTTCGGCTGGCCATCAATGAGGACGGAGCAAACCCCGCACTCGCCCAGCTCACAACCGTGCCGGGTCCCGGTTAATCCCAGATCTTCACGCAAAACTTCGAGCAAGGTTTTGTGAATGGAGGTGTAAGTCTCGTAGTGCTCACCATTCACTTTCAGTTTAAGCAAAGTTTTCATAATGGGAACCGTTTTTAATTTTTACTGGAAAAAAATACTTTCTTTCTGTTCATGAAAAACGCACATATTCAAAATCTTCTGCAACTCCGTTGATGGTTTTGTCAGGAGGCGCAACCCAATTGGCATATTTGCCAGGTTCGTATACCGGGTTTGTCATCAGAGATTGGACATAAACCTTATCCTCCGCGGAGGGGAGCCAATCATTTTTGTGCTGGTCCCATTCTTTTTCAGTGATCTGGCGACCATCCGGAGAAACGCAATAGTCCTGGAACTCCCCAATTTGCCTGTGAAATGCCCGATGCGGCAATGTCAGTTTAAAATCAATTCCATGTTTTTCAATCACACGGTTCCAGCGTTCCACACCAGACTCACATTCCTTGGAGTATTTGTCACGCAACGCCTCATTGATGGCATTCAAGGCGGGGACTTCCACAAATTGAAAACTATTATTGACCGCCTGCAGGACAGGGTAGGTACTATCATTCAGTTGATGGTCATCCTGAGTCAGTTTAGCCTCGTTGAAACGCCCCTTGACACTGGCAGTGAAGCTATTGGCCGCATTCGTGGAAATTTCGGCGCCAAACAGATCCAGTGAGACGCTGTAGTGAAAATTGATATATTTTTGGATTGTCTGCAGATCAATCCCCCCATATTTGCGGGGATCATCCGTTTTATTTTCGTTCATCAGTTCGCAGCTCCGACGGACGACCCGCGATATACCCGTTTCCCCGACAAACATATGATGCGCTTCCTCTTTGAGCATGAAGCGGCAGGTGCGGGCCAGGGGATCAAAACTGGATTCCGCCAGAGCACCCAACTGGAATTTTCCATCCCGATCCGTGAAGAATGTGAACATAAAAAAAGACAGCCAATCCGGGGTTTCCTCGTTGAATGCCCCGAGAATCCTTGGTTTGTCGACATCTCCAGAATGTCGTTCCAGCATCATGTCTGCTTCCTCCCGACCATCTCTGCCAAAATGGGCGTGAAGCAAATAAACCATCGCCCAAAGATGTCTCCCTTCTTCCACATTGACCTGGAACAAATTGCGCAGATCATAAAGTGACGGGCAGGTTTGGCCGAGGTGGCGCTGCTGTTCCACAGAAGCCGGTTCCGTATCTCCCTGAACGACAATCAGGCGTCGAATCAAACTTCGGTATTCTCCGGGAACTTCCTGCCAAACCGGTTCTCCTTTGTGATCCCCAAAGGAAATTCGCCGATCTTCTTCAGGAGCGGAAAGAAAAATACCCCAACGGTATTCCGGCATTTTGACATGCCCGAAATGCGCCCATCCTTCTGAATCCGCACTGATTGCGGTACGCAGGTAGACATCCTGTGTTTGGGATTTTACCGGTCCCAGATCGTTCCACCATTGAATATAGGCAGGCTGCCAAGCCTCCAGAGCCCTTTGCAGACGCCGATTTTCTGACAAGTTGACATTATTTGGAATTTTTTCACTATAGTTGATCGTTCCCATCTCACACCCTTTGTTTGTTGTAGTTACCTCGTTTACCTGTGCCAAATCTTTGCAGTGCTCCCTCTTCCCCCACCGCATTCGGTCTTTGAAAAATCCAATTCTGCCAGGCGGTAAGCCGTGCAAATATCTTGGACTCCATCGTCTCGGGACCCCCAAATCGGAGATTAGCCTCCATCCCAGTCAACGCATCCGGGGAAAAACCGGCCCGCTCTTCCAGCGCTAATCGAATCTCGTCATCCCAGTCAATATCATCCGGAATGAAGGTCACCAGCCTCAGTTCTTCTGCTTCCCGGGCAAGGAGTGCTTTGCCAGTCATGTTTTCCAGCTTATGGATTTCTTCCGGGTCATCCAGAAAACGGGACTGGAGCCGGGTCAAACCATTGACCATCTGCATCGGGCCGAAATTCATTCCAGTCAGCCGGACCGTGGGAGGAGGCATGTCAATTCCCTCGTACTCTCCATCCAGCATGAAACTGCGATCTGCATTGAGAACAATTTCGAGCAGCGTCCCCGCAAAACAACTTCCCGGTTCAATCAAGGCAATGATGCTGCGGGATGAAACATCCAAACGTTTGAAAGTCCGCTTCAAATACAGGGTGATTTCTTTGACAAACCAGTTGTCTTGATGAGAGAGCATTAAATCATCGTAGTCCACCAGCAACTCAGAATCCCCGGCACTCTTGAACACAAATGACCCGATTTCTGTTTCATTGGCCCGAAGATGCAAAATCAAATCATCCAATTCTCGGCAGAATGCAAAGGGCCAGAATCCAGTTCCCTGCTTTTCAATTGATTCTGCAGTTTTCGGAGCTGGACTCTTCGGTCCCTGGATAGTGATCACCGCTGCTGCATTGGCACGGTCCAACTCAATTTCCATCGTCGAATAGCGAATCTGGTCGGCTTCGATCTGTCGATTCAGGGGGCTCAGCAGAATCCCTTCAGCATCCCTCGGCCGATCTGATTTTTCGGCCGCTTCCAGGGCCTGCTGGTGCACGGCATCTGCAAATTTTGATGAAGGAATCACCTCATCCACCAGACGCCAATCAACCGCACGCCTCCCTGCAATGCCTTCCTCCCGTGTGCAGAAATAGTCTGAATGATCACGACGAACCTGACGTTTGTCCACCAGTCGGGTCAATCCTCCCGTCCCCGGCAAGACCGCCAGCAATGGCACCTCGGGTAAGGAAACCGCAGCGCTTCCGTCATCAACCATGATGATCCTGTCCGTCGCCAGGGCCAGTTCATATCCTCCGCCAGCAGCGGTGCCGTTCACTGCACAAAAAAAGGTCAATCCGGAATGTTGAGATGCATCCTCGATAGAATTCCTGGTTTCGTTGGTGAATTTACAAAAATTCACTTTGTGGCCATGACTGGACTGAGCCAGCATGCGGATGTTGGCTCCGGAGCAGAATACTTTCTCTTTCAGGGAGGTGATGATGACGGAACGGACCTCAGGGTGTTCAAAGCGAATACGCTGAAGGATGTCATAGAGTTCAATATCAACCCCGAGATCATAGGAATTGAGCTTTAATTCATAACCTGGAACCAGGCCTCCATCCGCGTTGACATCCATCCCTATCGTGGCAACCGCTCCTTGATAGCTCACCTTCCAATGCTGATACTGATCGGGTTGTATTTGAAAATTAATCATGTTTTTTCCTCCTCCATGGGCAGGGAATCGATTTCAGATATTGATACTTTTTACCTGCTTCAAACCCTGCCAAGAATTGAAGTTCAAAATGTCTGATGAAGCTCATCAATCGATTCTTTCACCTCATTTACTTTCAGCATCCCGACTGCAGTGAACCGATTCCTGTCGGCATTTTCATTCTGCATCCGCCTGAACCTCCGGTGCTGCTTCTGCAAAGGCAGAGACTTGATTGAGCGTTTTTACAATCCGTTTCAGGTTCGGGTAATTGGAAAGATCGCATTTGAATCGCTGTGCATTGTAGTATTGAGGAACGAGGTACACATCAGCCATTGTAATTTTTTTCCCGAAGCAATAGGGGCCCGACGAATCAACCATTTCCTCCAGCGCCTTGAAACCCAGTGCAATCCAGTGATGATACCAGGAATTGACTCCCTCCTCACTCTGCCCCAGATCGGATCTCAAATACTGCAATACCCGCAGGTTGCAGAGAGGGTGCATTTCACAGGCAATCAGCATTGACATTCCGCGCACATGTGCTCGGTCGACAGCTTCCGCGGGGAGCAACGGGGGATCTGGAAATTTTTCTTCAAGGTACTCCAAAATTGCCGGAGACTGAATCAATGCCTGACCTTCATGCTCCAGCACAGGCACCAGTCCCTGCGGATTGACTGCCAGGTATTCCTCTTTTTTGTGCTCTCCTCCATTTCGTCTTAAATGAACCGCGACGCTTTCATAACTCAGTGCTTTATAGTTCAAGGCAATCCGGACCCGGTATGCGGCAGAGCTGCGGAAGAAGGTATAAAGTTTCATTGTTGCCGGCTTCATAATCTCTTAAGACGTTTTCTGCAGAATTGAATTTCGATGCTGTATTAGAAATTCAACCGGAATATTTTCTGCCTTGAGCCGTTTTTCGACTTCGCAGAATTTTCCCCAAAATCGTATTTCCTTTCCTTCAGCAGCAAGAAGCTCCTCCTGCTTGACGGCTTTGTGATGAATATGCAGGATTTTTCCATCGATCTTTACAATTTCAGTGCGCATTACTATTTTCTCCCGAAAATGAAGCGGTCTTTTAAAATTAGCCTGCGCATCGATCAATGGGAATCCGACAATTTGGTATTGTTCTGTAATTTTCTCCAGCGGCATTCCAATGCTTTCAAAATAGTTCCAGGTTGCATCATCAAACCAGCGGAAATAATTCGGGTAGTAGATGATGCCCGCCCCATCACAGTCTCCCCATCCAACCGTAATTTCCATCTCGGCGACATACTTTCTATACGGTTCATGCTCCTCTTGTTTTTCAGATCGATTCATTGCCTCTCTGTTCCCGCCAAAGGCCTAACTTTTCTTGTATCACGCGGTCAGAAAAACTGAACAGCACAGCATCTTCTTCTGCTCTGTGAGAAATCCAGTTCCAACTGGGTGCAACAAAAACATCATGCGCATTCCAATGAAAGTTTTCTTCACCGATCAGGGTGCTGCCGCTTCCTTCAACAACTACAAATACCGTTGCATCCGTTGACCGATACGGGATACTTTTAAACGTTTTAGGCAGCAGCTGCACGAAGGTTGCCATGGTCGGCATCGCAAATCCGCCGTCTACGGGGTTGACATACCTCATTTTCAATCCGTGACAGGAGTCCCATTCTTCCGTTTTTCGCATGATTTCCAATGCCTCGCGAGTCCTTGCATAAGGGTAATTGAAAACAGGAGAATTCAAAGAGCGGGATTCGTAGTCCACAGGAAGCAGACCGGAACCATATCTTGCCAAAGCGTCCCCGGCGGGACGAGAAAGCATTTGGGCATCTTCCCCGAGATTTTCTTTGAAACTGGTATTAAAAAACTCAACAAGTGGAATATCGAGGCCATCAACCCAGACCATCGGGGCATCTGACTGATTGCCATGGTCATGCCAGTTCCAGGAAGGTGTGACCACAAAATCACCAGGCTGCATCAGTGTTTTTTCTCCTTCCACCGCAGTGAATGCACCATTTCCTTCGATAACAAACCGCAATGCGGATTGGGAGTGGCGATGGGCCGGGGCAATTTCCCCCGGCAGGATCAGTTGGTAGCCGGCATAGAGCGAATTGGTGATCCGCGATTTGCCACGTTTTGCCGGGTTTTCCAAAACCAGTACCCGGCGTTCCGCCTCTTTGGCAGTGATCAGTTGTCCGGATTCCATCAATGCCGGACGCAGCTCTTCATATTTCCAATGTGCGGGAACACAGGAATCCTCGGGCTGATTGAGTACCAGATTGTCCAGAACTTCCCACAAAGGGGTCATATTTTGCGTGGAAATTCGAGAATAAAAATCTTCGCGTTCCTGGAACCGTTTCACTTTGTTCGGCATGCTTTTCCCAAGGAAGAAAAGAAGTCAAAAATCCAATCTTAATCTGTTTTGATTTCGAATGGACAGAATTGTTTCATAATTTTAAGATTGTATGGGAGCCCTACAATCATGTCAAGAAAAATTCTTTGGTACTGCAAAATTTGAAAGCTTCATACTCCGCAGGTCAAAGGACCTGAATGGAATTAGTGAAACCTCTGCTGCAGAGAACAGCAATTATAGAATCCTCCACCACTTCGGCTTTTTACTCCCCATCCACTTTAGTAAACCTCGGCCGGTATATTCTTGGAAGCGTAAATCATCGGGGCGACCAGCAAGGTGGTGATCAGGGTCACAACGCCGATGATCGGCATTCCATAGAGCCGACCATCCTTGATTTCGAGCAAGGGAGTTGCCCAGATTCCTCCGAACCCCATTGAAATATTGGAGACAATCATCCCCATCGACATCAGACGCCCTCTCATGTAAATCGGAACCGTCTCCGTCAGGATCAAATTGAAAGCGGGCATCCGAATAGAACCGCCAAACATCATACCCGCCAAGAATATTCCTGCGAGTACTGGTGGAAATGAGAGATTGGTGAAAAGCAAAACGACGATTCCCATCACGATCGAACCTAAACTGACCACTGCTGCCTTTGAAAAACGGCGAATCAGGTAGGCGGAAAGCTGATTTCCGATGATGGCACCGATTCCTCCCTGCATGTAGCAGAGCCCAACCTGGGTCGCGCTCATTCCCATGTTCATTGCCATCCAGACCCCGAGATTCGGAACCAATCCGAAAAGCCCCACCAGCATGAAAAACTGGGCATAAAAGAGACCTCGTACTTTCTTAAGGGTCCAAAGTTTGAACAGTTCTGCATATTGAGCCATCACAGTTCCCGGGGAAAGGCCGGTCTTTACCGGCTTCATCCAATAAAGCCCGGCAATTGAAAGAAATGTGGCGGCGGCGACAATATAGAAAGAAGCCTGCCAGGAAAAAGTATCAGCAGTCCATGCCCCAAAAGGGACACCAAGTATTGAAGAAGCGGCAAAGCCGAGCATCACGGTCGTGACTGCTTTGACTCGCTTAGGACCTTGAAAAAGATCCCCGGCATAAGCCAGTGTATTGGGCATAATCGGACCGCCGAATACAGCCGAAAGAATGCGGAATAAAAACATGGTGAAGACGTTGTAGGACAAGGCACAACCCAGGGTGGAAAGGCAAAATCCAAAGGACAGGACAAGCAGCATTTTTTTTCTTCCCCAGCGATCGGAAAATGGAGCTGACAGCAGCGCAGAAAACGCCGCCATGATCGGGTAAATGGCGATCAGGTAGCCGCTTTTTTCCGGATCAAGGCCGATACTTTTAGAAATCACCACACCCAGAGGAACCAGCATCAGATGATCCATGAAAACAAGAAAAAAAATCAGGAACAGAGGCAGTATCAGGAGCAGACTGCCGCTGGCATCATCTGTTTGCAGGGGAGCGTTGGAGAGCTTCATAAAAGATTTTAAAACAAAATGAAATCATTCAAAAAAGTGATACAGGCTGGACCGTTCTGCGGCTTTTCTCATTTGAGCCACGTATTGTTTTTTTGCTGAGCAAATGCGGCTTTCACATCTTGAAAAATGTTGTTCCTGATCCATCGAATAGGTTTTGCTGCGGTAAATACAAATTTTTTCGGCACAATCAAACTCGAAAGAATGAAGTTCCTGGTTGGCCTCCGGATCCAGAAGCGATTTCCCCCATGAAGAAATCTGCACCGGTTCCGTGGAAAGGAGCGAAATCAGGGTAGGAATGAGGTCCAGATGAGAACCTGGCGTGGAAATCATCTGGGGTTTCTTCTTCAGAAGAAATGGAGCATAGATCGCCAGGGGAATTTTTTTGGTACGGTATTTCTGAAGAAGATCCCAATGGACTCGTCGGGTGATCGGATGATCCGCGGTGAAGAGGAAGAGTGTGTCTTCAAAGTATTCTTCTTTTTGAGCTTCCTGGATAAACTTTCCCAGCGCCTGGTCCGAATAAGCAAATCCACGAAAACGTTTTTTGTAGTAATCCTCGTCCTCAATTACCCCTGAAAAACTTGAAGGAAGATGAAAATCTTCCGGTAGCTGGAAATCATCCGGAACATTATAAGGAGGATGGTTGCTCAGGGTCATCACAAAATTAAAAGTGGGGCTGTCTGCATCTTTAAGATTTTGATGGACAAAACGGAAAAGATCCTCATCATAGACACCAAAAAATTTTTTAGGGACATTCTCGATGTGATTTTCTCCATAAACCTCCTGAAACCCGTTTTTCTTTAAAAAATAGGACAAATGGTGCCAGGCTAAACTGCCGCCGTAAAAAAACCGGGTTCGATAGCCACGGCTTTTCATCAATTGTGGCAAATTGTCTGCATTGGATTGGTAGGCTTCTTTGAACGAAATCGCATTGTTGAAGGTTCTTGGCATCTCGACTCCCAGCACCGTCTTGGCAATATTGTCGATGGTGCCGGCACCTGTGGGAAAATACCGGTCAAAATAAATCGATTGTTCCCGGATCTTAAGAAAGTTTCCTGCCACCCGGCGATTGAATCCTTCGTCTTCAATTTGAAGGACCCAATCCGAAAAACTCTCCATAAAAACCAGGACAATGTGCCTGGGTCGCCGCTGCAGCCAAACGTCGGCCAACAAAGGCACCTCGTAATGCATTTCGAGATTATTATTCCTCTCTCTAAACGAACGTCTATGCTCCTGGCTGGCAAAATCTTTAAATGATTTGATGATTTGACTTTTACTGGTTTGTGCCATAATTTGCTTTTTGAAAGCATCGGAATTCTGCACCGTTTCCTTCCAGCTTAAATATAGATTGAAAGCGGGATTTCCATGAATCAAATTTAAGTAGTCACTGGCTGAGATCAATCCGTTTTCTAAATCAACTGAAAGAGGGAGTCCCAAGGTTCCTCTGAGCATGACTGCAAACAAAAAAGGCCATCCGAAAAGAATCCAGCGATTTTGAAATACCGGCATTCGTTCTACTTTTGAGACAATAAACGTGCAGAAGTGAAATACCCCCCAGGCAATCAAAAGGAAGAAAAGCAGTTCGAGAAAAACTTGGTACAAGGGCAATTCATCAACTAAACTTGCAAGAGTTAATTCCACATTCTCCCAGCTTTTTCCAAATTCCCATAGATAAATATTGAAACGGTCTTTATAATAAAAATAGAAATAGTGGTGAAACTGATTTAAAAACAAAGTCACCCCGAACGCAAAAATCGACCAAATCCGGATGAACCGTTCCCAAATAAAATTTTTACATCCCGGAACGAAGCTAAGAATGAAAATCAGGAATAAAGGAATCAGAAGGATTGCAGAAATGGAGGAATCGAAGCGCATCGACATGAAAAACACGTAAACCGTATCCCAGAAACCCGATGTGTTTGCACTTTCCTCAGGAAAAAAATTTATAAAAAAATATAGTCGCCCCAGGGAAAACAAAGTCATCAACGCAAGCCAGAGGACGATGGTTTTTCTAATCAGCAGGCGGCGTTTAAAAGCGGTGGACATTGAGAGTTTGAAGCATTGATTTTTGGTTTTTTCTCTAGTTGAAGCGGCAATCCGGGCTCCGCATTTTACTTTCTGTCAATCAAGGAACTCGGTTGACGATGAAAGGCCTTCTTTACAATCTCGGGCACCGAAGAAAAACTGGTCAATCAATCCCCAGTTTCTATTGATGATTTCTGTAACTGAGACTCTATTTCAAAAGAATGAACCGTAAATAGAGGAATTTACATTTGGAAAAATTTGTCTGCAGGAGGACTACTATGAATTTCAATCGACTTGCTACCATGTCTGGAGCAATTTCTCAATGCAAGACTGGGCGGGACCTTCCTTCTTCTTTATTTCAATTGAAATCAGTCA
This sequence comes from SAR324 cluster bacterium, assembly GCA_015231825.1. Classification (GTDB taxonomy): domain Bacteria; phylum SAR324; class SAR324; order SAR324; family NAC60-12; genus JADGAV01. The sequence goes on along the minus strand of JADGAV010000043.1, from coordinate 3,522 downwards.
GATTTTTGGCAGCAAAGAATGAAATGCTTAAGGTTCTGTTTTTCATCTCTGTCTTTTTTGTTCTGACGCAACAAAGTTTTGCCGATTCTTCACCAGTGACCTTTCTTTCCACAGAAAAGCTGCTAACTTTGAACGTCGAAGACAGGGCTAAATTTCAAGATTCGATCCGGCAAATGGGAAACTTGGCCTATGGTCCCCTTTTTACTTTTGGTGAAGATAGCCGGCTTTTCATCTCGTTCGGGATTGAGATGTCCGATTCCCGGACCTGGAAAGTTTCCGGAGACAAAAAAACAATTCAATTAAAAAAAGGAATCAATCGTGTGATTGGCCCCTGGAATGATCAGATTGCGGATTTGTTTCAGGAAATGAAAGCCCTCCGGCAGTTTCAGCAAGAAACGCTTCCAGAACAAAATTTTAGCATCGGAACTCCTGGAAAGTACCGCATCGGTTTCGGCAGCTGCATGCGGGAAGACTGGGACCCCCAGCAAAAAATTTTTAACCGCATCCGGAAACTGAAACCAGACGCTTTCATGCTGATTGGAGATACCGTCTACAATGATCTGCCCAGCGGAATGCTTGACCGACCTTACGAACTGGAAGAAAAGTATGACCGTCAGCTCAAGATACGACGATTTCGGGATTTTTATAAAAACTTCCCAATCTATACAATCTGGGACGATCATGATTATTGGGAAAATGATGCAGAAAGAGATTCCGTCTCTTCAGAAAACCGTCAATTGTCCAGGGGATTGTTTACCTCAATTTTCCCCAACCCATCCTATGGGGAAAATGGAGAGGGTTTGTATTTCAAATGGTCTTTGGGAGATATTGATTTTTTCATGTTGGATACCCGTTGGTTTCGCCGCAGCTCGAAATCTCAATTATTGGGTGATTCCCAATATGCATGGTTGCAGCGTGAATTGCTGAACAGTTCGGCAACGTTCAAAGTGCTTGTTTCGAGTGTCCAGTGGAATGAAAAGGGGAAAAAAGGAAGCTGGAGAGATTTTCTGTCCGAAAGAAATATGCTGTTCCAAATGATATTTGAGAACAATATCAAAGGGATTATTCTTCTCTCGGGTGATGCCCACTATGGCGCAGCCTATCAACTTTCGCCACAACTTTCGCTTCCCGGTTACCGGTTGACGGAATTCACCAGCAGTGCCCTGGCAGTCGAACCTAAAGAAAAGCCGATGCTCAAAACCGATGAGGTCACTCAATTGCTCAAAGCACGAAAAAAACTCAATTTTGGTTTCCTTGAATTCAATACGACCGATGCCCGGCCTTATGTTGATCTCAAACTCTACTCTCCAGACAACCCGGCCAGCTGGGAAAACGGCGAAACCTACTACCGGATCTATGCTCATCAACTGCAGCTGCCGGAGATGAAAACAGTGATTCCTGACAAAGCCGCGTTTCAAATAAAAGCGATTCCGCAGCAATCGGAGGAGAAAGCGACTGAGACCCAAACAAAAACAATCGACAGAAAACTCAGGATCCCACCCCAACTTCCCGCCAATTCTCAGGCACGGACCCGGCAGCTTCCTGTGAAATCAAACCGACAAAAAACAATTTCTCCAATTCAGGTCAAAGCTATTGCAAAGGAATCCGAAACACATTTATCCGCTTCACCTCAGGAATGTCCTGAAGCCCCCATTTTCACCCTCCAAAAGCTAAGAGCAAAAGGCTTGAGTGAGGCTCAAATACAAGCGGTCTGCCACGGAAAATAAAAACCATTATGTCCAAAACAGACCGGGAACCAAGCAGCAATCTCAAGATTTTGATTTCTGTTTTAAAGTATATTGCTCCCTACAAACTCCAGGTGACCCTCGCCGCAATTGCTTTGCTCTGTACTGCAGGCATTTCCCTCTCCATGGGCCAGGGATTTCGCTTGTTGGTGGACGAAGGCTTTGTGATGGGATCGTCACAAAGATTGACAGAAATCATCGCTTTGGTGCTGTTTCTGATTTTCCTCCTCGCCATCGGTACATTCTGCCGATTTTATCTGGTTTCCTGGATTGGAGAAAGAGTCACTGCGGACATCAGAAAAGCAGTTTTTAACCATGTCATCGAGCTGCATCCCAGTTTTTTTGAAACAAATTTGAGCAGTGAAATTCAGTCGAGAATCACGACGGATACGACCCTTCTGCAGTCCGTCATCGGTTCATCAGTCTCAATTGCTCTGCGTAATATACTGATGTTTTGCGGAGGAATCATCTGGCTCTTCATCACCAATATCAAATTGACATCGGTGGTCATTCTCTGTGTCCCCCTGGTCATCACACCCATCCTGATATTTGGAAAAAGAGTTCGGAAACTTTCGAAGAGTTCACAGGATGAAATTGCCCATGTCGGTTCCTACGTGGGAGAATCTCTGCAGAACATCAAAACAGTTCAGGGATACAACCACCAGAATATCGACATGGACCGTTTTTCTGACCAGGTTGAATCAGCATTCCGTGTTGCAGTTTTAAGAATTCGTCAAAGGTCCCTGCTGATTGTGATTGTGATGCTGCTCGTTTTTGGTGCAATCGCCGTGATGATGTGGGTTGGTGGGCAGGATGTGATCGAAGGAACCATCACGGCCGGGGAGCTGGCGGCCTTCGTGTTTTACGCCATTATCGTCGGTTCTTCTGTTGCAGCCATCAGCGAAGTGATCGGAGAATTGCAGCGTGCAGCAGGTGCCACGGAACGTTTGTTGGAACTGCTCCATTCCAGCAACCTGATTCTGCCCCCGCAGTCCAAAAAGTCATTAAAGCAAGAAGTCGCAGGTGTGATTGATATCAGAAATATCACCTTTGCCTACCCCTCCCGGATGGAAACTCCTGCAATCAGGCAGCTGAGCTTGAGTGTGGATGCGGGAAAAAGCATGGCTTTGGTGGGGCCATCTGGTGGAGGAAAAAGCACCTTGTTTGAGCTGTTGCTCCGCTTTTATGATCCGCAGTCAGGCGAGATTCTGTTCGAAAATGTCAATATCAAAGACCTTGATCCAAAGGATTTGAGGAGCTACATCGCAATTGTTCCCCAGCAGCCGGCATTGTTCAGCGCCAATGTATGGGAGAACATTCGCTATGGAAACCCCAAAGCAACTGAATCTCAAATCGAAGAAGCAGCAGAAGCGGCATTCGCCGCAGAATTTATCGAAAAACTGCCGGAACGCTACGATACTTTTCTTGGAGAATTCGGCGTTCGTTTATCAGGAGGCCAGCGGCAACGGATTGCCATTGCCCGGGCAATCTTAAAAGACCCGAAAGTTCTTCTCCTCGACGAAGCCACCAGCGCTCTGGATGCTGAGAGCGAACACATGGTCCAGCGCGCTTTGGAACGCCTGATGAAAAATCGCACCACCCTGATCATCGCCCATCGACTGGCTACTGTCAAAAATGCTGACCAAATTGCCGTTCTCGATCAAGGCAGCATCGCCGCTATGGGAACTCATGGCGAACTGCGAAAAAACTCCCTCCTCTATGCCCGCCTCTCCGACCTGCAATTCAAAGAAGCTTCCTGAACCCCATAACCACGTGC
>JADGAV010000007.1:64638-231312 GCA_015231825.1 SAR324 cluster bacterium | reverse complement strand
CTTCGGTGATAGTCGATCGAGGCAAGCAAAATAAGGGGACAAATCAGACCACCGCGAAAGCACATGGTGAAAATATTTCTGCTTTCATTTTAATCATCATCTGTTTAGAGTCAAAATAGTATTATGTCCCCAAATAAATTGACGGGAGGGTCATCAATTTTTGATTCACGAGTGGGACAGTGATTTGTTTGACTATTTTTTTGTTCATTATCTTAAAGAGGAAGTCTGTTTTTTCATCAATTGGTTCAGACATGGGGTTAGAATGAGATCTAGTCACGGGCGAGAAACTTATTGACGGATCGACTATATTGTGAAAAGGTCATTTAATTTCCGTGTGTTGGAATTGCATGAAATCAGTTGGGTGCTGAGGCATTGCCGAAATCGTTGGAACCTGGTGAAATACCTGCACCGGCGGCAGCATGGCTGAAGATTTTAGGAGCGATCCAGCACAATACCGGGATCATTCCCGGTTATTTCAACTGACCAGGTCGTCAATTTTTGGGAATGGCTGGACCAGGCGATTTTTCTATCAAAAAAAGTCTCCATCGATAGAGACGTTATCTAACCATCGTGAAAATTTTAATAGCACTTTTTATGAACAAACTCTCAACTGAATACAAGGAGATCCAAATGCTGAATCGTAGTAACCTGTTTAACTTTGTTATTGCAGTACTTTTTACTTCGACATTGATTTGTGCAGCGGTTTACAGCACAGCAAACGCTGCTTGGCCAGAAAAGCCGGTAAGAATTATTGTATCCTTTCCTCCTGGAGGAGCAAGCGACCTGGTTGCACGACTTCTCGGAAAGCACCTGACGGATGAATTGGGGCAGCAGTTCGTTGTCGAGAACAAACCCGGTGCTGCGGGCACCGTGGCAGCAACCGCACTCAAGAAAGCGAATGGTGACGGCTATACTTTCATGCTCTCAAATCTTACACCTTTCAACGTCGCACCGACGCGGTTTCCCAACACACCCTACGACCCAATCAAGGATTTCACCCATGTTACCTATATTGGCACGGTGCATCTCGGATTATTGGTAAAACCTGAATTGGGGGTGAAGGATTTGACGTCCTTTATTAAGTTAATGAAGGCAAAAGCAGGAGACTATGATTATGGGACTTCGGGAGTCGGATCATGGGGTCATATTATAAGCGCTCAGTTCAAGTCACTGACCAGTACCGACATTGTCCATATTCCCTATAAGGGGTCGGGCCCAATGCGCCTGGATTTTCGAAGTGGCACAATTCCTGTCATTTTTGACGCGGTGCCGCAGAATATGCCTGTTATTCAGGATGGCACTGCTATCCTCTTGGCAGTAACCGCAAACGAACGGCAGAAAAATTTACCGAACGTCCCCACTTTCACCGAAAATGGCTACAGCATTGTTGCAGAAAACTGGTTGGGGTTCAGTGCGCCATCCGGACTCGACCCAGCCATCGCAAAGCAGATTGATGCTGCTTTGCAAAAAGTCATGAACCTGGAGGCAGTCAAGAAACAATTTGCAGTCTGGGGACTTGTCCGCACTCCCAAGAGCAGTGAGGAATTCTCTGCCTATGTGGCAGAAAAATTCGAAGAGTGGAAGCCACTGGTTAAGGCGGCCATGAAAAAATAGGTTTGTTTAGATAAAAAATTTGGATTCAATGGAAAGGCATTCTTTTGAGAATCTCAATATTCTTTGTCGGAGAGCTTCACGATACAGGTTTCAACTCTTGTGCGCTTGCAGGAGCTGAAAAAGCCTCTGCAAATGGTCTTGCAGAGATAGAAATCATTAGCGGCATACCTTACGATCAGGAGAAGATCCTTGGTAAACTGAGAACATCCATGTCGTCCACTGATGGCGTGGTGTTTATTGGTGGCCAGGGCGATATCTCGATGCCTGTTGTTGCCGGGGAGTTTCCAGACAAGCGTTTTGCAATCGTTCAGGGGCAAAAGACGGGCCCAAATTTGTCAAGCTATGATGTGCGTCAGGAAGATTCGGCTTTTCTTGCCGGTTGTCTTGCCGCTCGGTTAACTCAAAGCGGTATTGTAAGCCATTTATCAGGCCATCGTGTGCGTCCAGGCCTCAAAGGTCGTGCCGCATTCGTTGGTGGTGTTATACAAACCAATGCAGAAGTAAAGATCCTGACTTCTTTTTGCGGCACCCAAGACGACAACGTAATCACCAACAGGTGGGCATTGTCGCAGATCAGCAATGGTGCGGATATTATTTTCACTATGCTCAATGGCGCGAGGCAAGGGGTAATTGAAGCTTGTGGCACAAGTAATGTTAGGCAGATTGGCAACGCTCTTGACTGGTGCAGTATGCGGCCGGATATTTTTGTTGCCTCAGCAATTGCTCGGATTGACCTCGGTGTTGAGCAGGCCATTGCCGACATGGTCAACGAAAATACACCGCAAAATATTGTTGAATTCGGACTTGCCGAAGGAAACTATGCCTCGTTATCGATGCTCGACTCCACCCCATCTGATTTGGTGGCGGAAATAGACGAAATATCTTCAGCGATTAGGGCGGGTGAGATTGCTATCCCAACAGAATATGACGGTCCGGAATTCGATTTGGAGCCTGTCCCATGTTCTTAAACCGATTGAAATCCCAAATCGGAAATTTATTGTTGTTGTCTATTGGGTTTTACTTTCTCATCAACTCTGTTGTGTTGTTGGAACTTGGAACGGCTCGCCGGATGGGACCAGGTTATTTCCCAATGCTGGTTGGTGCCATCATGTGTGTTTTGGCGATCGTCACTATTGTGAAAGACCTAAAACATCCCGTCGAAAGGGACGCGCCTGATTTTTTATCAGTGGCGTCGGTGATCGGTGGTGTTGTTGCCTTTGCATTTGTAGCTCCTCTTTTAGGTGTCCTGCCTGCTGTCTTTTTATCGGTCCTCGCAACCAGCTCGGCAGTATCCAGCATCCCGTGGAAAACCAGATTCCTCCTTGCCGTCTTGGCCAGCATAGGGATTTGGGCAGTTTTTGTTGGCGGTCTACAATTGCCATTGGAAACAATCAGGGGATTTTGATGGATCTGCTCAATAATCTCATATTCGGTTTTGAAACTGCTGCAACACCCTACAATCTCACTTACTGTTTTGTTGGTGTTTTTCTAGGAACATTTATTGGTGTGCTTCCAGGTGTTGGTCCTCTTGCAGCCGTTGCAATGCTCTTGCCCGTTTCATTTTATCTTCCTCCGGAGACGGCACTCGTCATGCTCGCGGGAGTCTATTACGGTTCAGAGTATGGTGGCTCAATTGCGTCTATTTTACTCAATATTCCCGGAACCCCTTCTGCGTCAGTTACTTGCCTCGACGGGTATCCAATGGCCAGGCAAGGACGTGCAGGAGTTGCGCTCTTCACCACAGCAATAGCTTCATTTGTCGGCGGAATTTTTGGTGTTGTTGTGATGACTTTTCTTTCTCCGGTGCTTGCCGAATTCGCACTTTTATTTGGTCCATCCGAGTATTTTTCGGTAATGGTATTGGGTTTGATCGCGGCTTCAGTAGTCAGCAGTTCAGGAGCTATTCGAGGGGTAATGATGGTGTGCCTGGGGATTCTCCTGGGGGCGATTGGGGTGGACATCAACTCTGGAGATGTTCGTTTTGCAGCAGGAATTCAGGAACTCAGGGATGGTGTTAACCTTGTAGTTGTGGCCATGGGACTTTTCGGCATCTCTGAAGTTATTTTTTCGGCACGTGGTAATATCAAATCCTATGCAACCGAAAAAATCTCAATGAAAAAGTTTTTTCCAACCCCATCAGAATGGTTGCGTTCAATCGCACCCGCTTTAAGGGGGTCGGTGATTGGTTCTTTCTTCGGAACCTTGCCTGGAACAGGTCAGACCGTTGCGTCTTTTGTGAGCTATGCTGTGGAAAAACGAATGTCACCCAATAAGGAACAGTTCGGAAAAGGTGCGATAGAGGGAATTGTTGTCCCGGAATCGGCCAACAATGCTGCAGCACAAACCGCCTTTATTCCCACACTGACACTTGCGATTCCTGGAAGCGCTACCATGGCTTTGATGCTTGGAGCTCTAATGGTCCATGGCATTAATCCTGGACCGCGGCTTATTGTGGAATACCCTGAACTATTCTGGGGATTGATTGTGAGTTTCCTGTTTGGCAATTTTTTCCTGTTGATTTTGAATATCCCCCTGATTGGACTTTGGGTGCGTTTGTTGCGGGTTCCACATTACTTTCTTTATCCCACTGTTATTGTTTTAATTTGTGTTGGAGTATTTAGTATCAATAACAGCATCCTTGATATTTGGGTTACCCTGGGTTTTGGTCTGGTTGGCTATATCTTGCGGTTGTACCGATATGAACCTGCGCCATTGCTCATCGGATTTGTATTGGGGCCGATGATGGAAGAGTTTTTCCGCCGGGCGATGCTGCTGTCACGCGGAGATCCTTTTGTTTTCTTTGAACGTCCTGGTAGCGCTTCTCTGCTTGTTATTGCAATGATACTCCTGCTCTGGGCTCTTGTGCCACGCGGAGTTATCAGAATCCTCATAAAATATTTAATACCTAACTCAAATTCATCGAAACGGTTTTGAATTTTTCACCAGAAACGGTGCCAAAGCGGTGCCAGGCTTGTAATATTGTATTGTTAGAATTTCTTTTGTGATTGCAGGGGAGCATCAGTAGCTATGCAAGGGACAAGGAATAGTTTTATTTTCTCAGAGTGTCTTTGCATGATCCGTCATGTCCCCTTGTAAATATAAATAAGTAATATGTCCCCACATAAAAATTCCCGAGGTCACGATTTCCTGTAAATTGGCTGGTTCCAACAAGGCATCACATTTACCAGGAAATTTAAAATACCTAAACCTTGGTGTGCTTGTCGTATCCAGCCTTTGTCATATTTTGTCAAGACTTTCCCTGCTTTTCTGCACTATGCAGCTTTGACAGAAATCTTTTCAACGCTATCCGGACGTTTTCTAAATTGACCGTCTTTCATGATCATGAGGAAGCTATCCTGATTTTGTAAAATGGTCACATCTTTTAGCGGGTCACCATCGACCAAAAGAAGATCGGCCAAATATCCTTCCTTGACGATGCCAAGCTCATCACCCATGCCCATGATTTGTCCACCATATTGGGTTGCAGATATGATTGCTTCCATCGGAGACATGCCAAGGAGTTTGACAAAAAGGTCGATATCACGGGCATTTTTTCCATTTGGATTCCAGATTAAACCATAATCACCGCCCGGAAGTACCCTGACGCCACGTTTGTGCAGATCTTTCATATTTTCGCACGCTGTTTCAAGCTCTAGTTTGAAGCCTCCCGCAATTGCGTCTTCGGCACTGATGCCAAATTCTGCAGCTTCATAGCAGGCTGCATAGGTGACGCCAATAGTCGGGGCAACAAATATTTCATCTTTACGAGCTTCCAACATATCTTTGGCTTCTTCGTCGATTAATGTTGCGTGATAAATAATTTCGGCACCATATTTGAGGCTGAGTTTAACAGATTCAGCATTTCGTGCATGCACTGCCACACGCTTTCCAAAAGAATGTGCTGCAAAACATGAGGCTTTGATTTCTTCCTCCGTCATCATCGTGAAGTTTGCTTTTGCCTGCGGACATGCGAAATCTCCTGAAGGATTTATTTTGATGACGTCAACGCCTTCCCGGCAGGATTGGCGGACCGCTTTCAGAAATTCGTCCGGCCCATTGCAGACAGTACCGAAATTTTCCTGATACAGATGATTCATCGATACGTCCCCCATGCCACCAGTTACCGTAAATTCAGGGCTGGCTGCACTCATCCGGGGACCTTCGAAATCTCCTGAATTTATGAAATCACGGACGACCAAATCTGTGCGTGGTTTACAGGAAGCAGCACAAAACAAACTGGTGAAGCCATGATCCATGAGCAGTTGGGCAAATTTCAACGACAATAATACATGTTCTTCCGGTGGAATTTGACCCGGTTCTTCAAATCGTGCAAAATTAGTAAAGGATGGATGCGCGTGAGCCTCCACCATTCCCGGCATCAGAGTCGCCCCACCACCGTCAATCACTTCTCCACCACTTTTAGCCGAAATTTTGGCTCCATCTCTGGAAATCTTCTTGATGCGCTTGTTTTGGATTTCGACTTCGGCATTATAAGGTTCTGCTCCGGTACCATCCAATAAACAAACATTTTTTATTATTGTTGACGTCATCTTTCCCTCCCGATTTGTTTTTTTGAAAATTGTATCTTGTTAGAAATGCTTATTTCTCAATGGAGAAACAACGGACCAATTTGATATTTACTGGGTGAAACCACTTAATCCAAACAGGAAAATCAAAAAATTCACAAAACCATAGCAGTAGGGAATAGCTCTGTAAAGGTATATTTTGGGGAGTCGATAATTGATTTTTTGATGATTTTTTGAGTTTATTTTTTATCAATTAATTTTTGAGATAAACTGTTTTTTCCATGATCTCTATAGCTGATCTTAAATTTTTTAGTGAGGAACAAGCACAAGGGAAAAATAAAGGTGAGTGCAATTGTGTGGTTTTTCGAATTTAATTCAACGACATCTTTTTCTTGTTGTAGATCACGGGCATTTGTCCCTTCCACCTGGACCATGTGTTACTGTCCATAATCAATTCAGCCATAAAGTGCCCTACATTAATTCTGCTGGTAGTGCCTGCGTCAAATATTGCACTTCTTGTTGGTGAAGGGTGTACTTCATATTCACTCACCTTGTCCTCATCGATCAATCCGTCAGGCCGAACCACTGACCACTCAAGCATCATGTTCATCATGTTCATCTCGGTGCGCAAAAAATCTGCTGCTTTCTCGTTGTCAACATGCGGCGGTAATAGCAGTCGCAGAAGTCCTATCACGCATGTTTGAGCAAATGAAATACGCTCAGAAAGATCCCGGTTGCTATTGCCGGCAGTGTTCATGAGTACAAACTTTACCGGCATTTCTGGTTTGTTAGCCTTGATCGCTTCGCACAATCGGCGAGTAGCGTCTGTCACAAGATGACGAGGATGGCCAAACATGCCTTTAAAACTCATGTTATGACCCAGGCAAGAAGCAACGGCACTGCATCCTTTGACATGCTGAGCAATCTCGGCATCACTGAGATCAAGAACACTTGCATGAATGATGGACAAATTTTCATGCATATTGAGCGTTTCAGATAGATTGCTTTCCGCTCGTACAATTATCCTGACCGATTCTCCGCGATTTAGCAGTTCCTCGACCAGCAACCTGCCCGTTGCTCCACTCGCACCAACAACAAGGGTTGTCAATTGATTCCTTTCTTAGCAATGACTGTGATTTCTAAGCATAATGGCGGGCATCAGGAGCGAAACCCGGTCCATTTGCAGTAAAGTGATGACGATGTTTTTATCATTTAATCTTTGTTTGAAGTGAGCGCAGTGTTTTTCTCTTGCATCTCACTGTAAGCTCGCGATCAATACTTATACGCATATCAGGTTCCATGTCAACCTTGAATCCGTTACGAGTGAAAGAGGAAATGAGGCGGAGCGGTCACCAGAAACATTGTATATAAAAGGAACGGTCAAAGTCTATTATCGGCACCTGTATTTCTTTAAGATGGCTGCTTGTCAAGGGGCACTTGCAATCTGTATACAACACATAGTATTATCAAATGTCCCGGTAAATATTGAATATCTAGGGAAATTGGAGACAGTGCCACTATTGATATAGTAGACAAATGCCAAATATTTTGAATGATTTTTAGAACTCTATAAATTCTTTTTCGATTCCGAAAATAAGACACCCAAGCAATAGAGACCATCATTTATTGTCTCAGTTTGTTGCTGGATGAAACAAAGGTTTGAGATGAAAGACGAAGATAAAACTAAACAGCAATTGATTGAAGAAATGGTAAAATTGCGTCTAAAAGGCAACGGTGTCGAATTATCCCAAAATGGCGACGGGGTTATCGATGGGTTTAAGCAGATAGTTAAAAATTCGACAATGTGTATCAGTGTAAAAGATGCAGACGGCTATTATCTGTTTATTAACGAGAAATTTAAAAAAACATTTCGAGTAAGCGAAGAAATGATCTTGGGTAAAACGGACTTTGATTTATTACCCAAGGAAATCGCTGAAGAATATCGTGCTCAAGATTTGGATATTTTAAAAACCGGTAAACCTTTAGAGATAGAGAATCAACTGAATTTTAACGGAAAAATTCAACATTTCATTTTAACAAAATCCGCATTAACCAACTCGGATGGGATTTCATCTGCAATTTGTGTGACCAGTGCCAACATTACGAAACTCAGGCAGGCAGAAGAAGAGCGCTTAAAATTAGAGGAACAATTGCGTCAATCGCAAAAAATGGAAGCCATTGGAACTTTGGCAGGTGGAATAGCTCATGATTTCAACAATCTTTTAGCTCCTATTCTCGGTTATACCCAATTGACAAAAATGAGTCTTGCTCCTGCTGCAAAAGAAAGCACCTATTTGGAAACCATTGAGGAGTCTGCAAAGAGAGCTAAGGATTTAGTACAAAAAATATTGCTCATCAGTCGTAAAACCGCCACGGCTACTGTATCAGTGCAACTAAAAAATCTTGTTGAAGAAGTTCTGACTGTTCTTCAGGTATCCATTCCCGCCAATATTGATATTCATCAAGAAATGGATTTTGACTTTCCTCTTATTTCAGCGGATCCCTCACAAATCTATCAATTGATTTTGAATTTATGCACAAATGCGGTTCAGGCGATGCAGGAAGGTGGTGATTTAACGATTAAACTCAATAAAATAAAACGCCAAATCTCTTCTGAACAAGAAAACAAAATCCTGGAAGAATTCATTTGCCTGAGCGTCGAAGATAGTGGATGTGGAATGGATTCGGCCACTCTGGAACGAATCTATGATCCATTCTTCACCACCAAAGAAAAAGGAGAAACACGCGGAACAGGATTGGGGCTCTCCATCGTATCCAGTATTGTTAAACAACACAAAGCCAACATCGAAGTAGAGAGTGCTCCCGGATTTGGAACCATCTTTCGTATTTACTTCCCTATATTAAAAGATGAAACGAATTTTTCTGCCAAAGAACCTGAAAGCCGGGTTGTTTCTGGAAATGAGCATGTTCTCCTGATTGATGACGATAAAAGGGTCAACGAGATGGGGAGGACCATCCTGCAATATTTGGGGTATCAAGTGACTAGTTTCACGGACAGTCAAGAAGCATTGGAGGCTTTTGAAGCGAATCCTCAAATATTTCACTTGGTGATCACGGATTATTCCATGCCGAATCTTACGGGTCCACAACTCATGAAGAAGATGAAAACCATTCGTTCGGATATTCCAATGCTTTTGATCACCGGATATTCGAATTTCGTAACACCAGAGAATATACAAAATTGGGAATGTGATGGGATTATTGCAAAACCCTATGATGTCAAAAAACTCAGTCAGACAATAAACCAGGTTTTTATAAAAGCTGCTAAAAATACTCAACTAAAGTGATCGGAAAAATTCCAGCAACTGGATTTTTCAAAGAAGCGTTTCTCAAATTGGGGTCAAGTCTTAATTTGTCTTTAAGCCAAAGAAATGCTGCAGCGAAATCGGCATTTGCAGCAATATTCAAGGAAATACGGTCAAAATTCCGTTGGAATAATCGCACTTCTGCCGGCGATATTCACCGGAGTTTTTTTGTTGGCTTGCTGCCAAACATGGGTTAGACTGCTTTTCTTTCCAAAAAATTTGAAAAACGAAAGCCATGGTTGAAGAAAACGAAAATCAAATTTTACAATTATCTGCCGTTGAATGCCGGGTGCTGGGGTGTTTGATCGAAAAAGAAATAACGACCCCTGACTATTATCCTCTGAGCTTAAATTCACTGACCAATGCCTGCAATCAGAAATCGAGCAGGAATCCTGTTGTCGAGTATGCTGAATCAACCGTTGAGGCAGCAGCTCAATCCCTGCAATCCAAAAGGCTTGTGATTGAATTCCGGAAGGGAGGGAAAGTAGCAAAATTTGAACAGCACATTGCCAATGTTCTACCTCAACTGGAAAGAGCAGAATATTCAGTGATAGCCGAATTGCTGCTACGCGGTCCTCAAACCCTGGGGGAACTGAAAGGGCGGGCTTCCCGGATGCACCCTTTCAATTCGCTGGATGAAGTCAGCTCGACCCTGCAATGGCTTATTGAACACGACCCGCCTCTTGCGCTCAAGCTTCCAAGACAGCCTGGATTTAAGGAAAGTCGGTACTTTCACTGTTTTGCTCCGGAACCCCCCGATCCGTTACCAGCACCAGGAGGAACTGAAGAAAATGATCGGTTTTTAAAACTTGAAACCGAAATCGAGGATCTGAAAAAAGAGCTGGATGCGTTGAAACAGGAATTTTCTGAATTTAAAGCCCAATTCGAATAAAAATCCCGCCGCAGAACAGTCTCGATTCAAAAGTATAGGGTCAGGCTTGTATAATGGTATAAATAGTGACGAGTGCGGATAAAAAAGCCTTTTTGAAAAGCGATCCCTATTTTTCCCGGTTATTGATCACCACTTTCCCCATTGTTGAGACTTTCAATTCAAACATTTCGGTGTCTTTGGGAACTTCGGCAAGATCCCTTGTAAAAGGGATATTTTTTTAATTTTTCCTAAATTAACGCTTGACATGTTAAGAACGAGTCTTTATTTAGAGATGAGTGCATAATATGCACAACTGAGATCATTGTATGCAACAAAAGCAAAATACACATCAATCGGTAGAACGATCGCTTGAAATACTGATGGCATTTGTTCCGGACAACCCGGAATTGGGGGTGACAGAGGTCAGTAAACTTGTCGGGCTTCATCGATCAACGGTCAGCAGATTACTGCAGGTTCTTACCCGGAATGGATTTCTTCAGCAGAATCCAATCACAAAAAATTTCAGCCTGGGAAAATCAGCAAGTGAAATCGGCAGGGCCGTCATTTCAACTCTGGAAACGCGACTGACTGCTATTTCAAAACCTCACATAGATGCGTTGAGAGACATTGTTGAAGAAAATGTTGCATTGGAAGAGCTGTCCGGAAGCAGCACGATTTTAACCTACACTGCTAAAAGTCGGGGAATGCTTCAGGTTTCTTTTAGAATCGGCGACAGACTGCCGGTTCATGTGGCAGCAGGTGCCAAGGCCATACTGGCTTTTTTGCCAGCAGATCTGAGGGAACGGTTTATACCCGAAAAGCTGGAAAGTTTTACCGTCAACACGATCACTGATAGAGAAAAATTGATGCAGCAGCTGCTCGAAATTCGAGAATCAGGATTTTCCTTTGACCGGGGAGAGCGAGATCCTTATGTCCATGTGGTGGCGACTCCAGTGTTCAATGACGAAAAAAAACCAGTGGCGGCGGTCGTTGTTTCTGTCCCGAGTATGAGAAAAGATACTTTGATCGAGGAAGATCTTCTGAATCAACTCAAAACAACATCATCAGCGATTTCTGCAGAACTGATGTATTGAGCCTATTGAAGGCTGTTTGGACTTAAAACCGTCCTGTAAGCTCACTTACTCGATTTTCGAGGATCAGACCTGGCACTCCAGGCAATCGGGAAAAATATTTATGGCCAATTCAATCGACCCGCAGACCGGACTCAGCTTTTTTGATCTCAGCCATCCCTGGGGGCATGGAACACCGGTGTGGCCGGGGTTCCCCGGAGTTGTTCTGGAGCGTGGTTCATTTCATGCGATGCAGGGAACACTAACCCAGCGTTTCTCAACTGTGATGCATGCTTCAACCCATGTGAATGCCCCACTGCATCTGGTTGCGGGAGCAAAATCGGTGGGAAGTGTTCCCCTGGAACACTTCTTTGGAAACGCATCGGTCCTTGCTATTCCGAAAGGAAAGTGGGAACTAGTCGAGCCCGAAGATCTGGAAAATGCCAAACCGAAAGTTCAGCGGGGTGATACAGTCATCATCAACACAGGATGGCATCATAAATATTCGGACAGTCAGGAATATTTTGCGCATGCTCCCGGTCTCAGCGAAGCAGCTGCCAAATGGCTTGTTGAAAAAGGTGCAAAATTGGTTTGCATGGACACTGCAGCCATTGATCATCCCCTGGCAACCTCTCTCGCCCAGCATCGCAACGGTCCGATACTGCGTCGTCTAGCCGCACAGTATCAAAAGGAAACAGGGAAAGATCCGCAAAAGGAGTTTCCCAAATGGCAACCTGCTCATCGGCTTTTGCTGGAGGCAGGGATTCCCACCATTGAAGAAGTGGGCGGTCAGCTGGATCTGGTTTCTGATCAGCGGATAACCGTTGCAGCACTGCCATGGCGATGGAAAGAAGGCGACGCCAGCATCGTTCGTCTGGTGGGAATAAAGGACCAACGCGGCGATTACCAAATTGAAAACGGAGGGCGCGTTGGGAAGGGTTCCGACGAAAAAATGAAGATTCATGATTTGACGCACGAATGGGGACACGACATCCCCTTTTGGCCGGGAAAAAATCCAATTCATGAATTTCGCCGTTTTCAATACCATGCCCGAGACGATGCTCAGGTTCTCCACTTTACTACAGTGATGCACCGCGGCACGCACATGGACTGTCCGATCCATGTCCTTCCCAATACTGCGGATATCACGGACTTTGACTTGTGGAAGTTTTTCGGCACCGGAGTTGCTGTTTCGATTCCGAAAGCTCGCTGGGAGGTCATTACCCCAGATGACCTGGAACAAGCACGCCCAAAAATTGAACCAGGCGACATCGTGATGATCAATACAGGCTACCACAAAAAATATGGTGATAATTCGAGCTATCATGCATACTCCCCCGGACTTTACAAAGAAGCTGCCGATTGGCTGGTGTGGCGTGGTGTCAAAATGGTCGGGATCGATGTACAGGCGCTGGATCATCCCCTGGGAACCTACCTTGCCGATCATGGTCCCGGGCCGTTTCAACCTCATTTGAATGATGAATACAAAGCGGAGACGGGACGCGATATTATTGACGATTTCCCGCTTTGGGAACCTGCTCATAAAACGCTGCTGGCCAACGGCATTCCCGGTATCGAAAATATTGGCGGAGCACTCGATGATGTTACCGGCCGTCGTCTTACGTTCATGGCATTTCCATGGCGCTGGACAGGGGGCGACGGGTCTGGAGTGCGGGTTGCTGCAGTGGAAGATCCTTCTCAAAATTTCAGAATTTAAGGAGAGTATCGAGATGAAAACCGTTCGATATAGTGAAATCAATTCTTATGAAGCGCCCAAACACCATGGTATGAGTGCTTTTCTTCTGCAGGGACTGAAGGCCAGCGAGAATGAACATTTCTGGTGCGGTCTGTCTATTTTTCTGCCGGCGGGAGGAGCAGAAAAGGCTGCTTCAGCAACAGAAAAAGTCTACGTCGTGCTCTCTGGAGAAATCACCGTGATCACTGACGAGGGGACGACCACACTGAGTGCCTTTGATTCATGCCGAATTGCTCCCAATGAGGAGCGTATCATCGAAAACCGCAGCCGTGATGTGGCCAAAATGCTTGTGATCAGTGCGTCTGCAAAACCGGGAGACGGCAAATGACAGATTTTCACAAGCCCCTGGATCTCTTCAATGTAAAGGGCCGCTCGGCTGTCGTTACCGGGGCTACTGGCGCTTTGGGACGAACGGCCACTCTTCTGCTTGCCAATATGGGGGCAAATCTCAGCATAGCGGCCGGTTCAGAAAGTGATCTGGAAGAGGTTGCCGATGAAGCAAGAAAAGCAGGAGCGGAAGTCCTGACCGTGAATCGCCGTCCTGAAAAGATTTCTGATGCAGAGGCGATCGTCGCTGCCGCAGTCGATCGTTTTGGCGGGGTTGACGTGCTCATTGTGGCCTCCGGCACGAATATCCCAAAAATGATTGATGAAATGCCGACTGAGGAATGGGAGGATGTAATGGACGCCAATGTCCGCGGTTCATGGCTGATGTGCAAAGCGGCAGGCCCCCGGATGATCAGTCAGGGCAGAGGCGGAAAAGTGGTGTTGATTTCATCGGTCCGGGGACGCCATGGAAGTCCGCTCGGATATTCGGCTTACTGCACTTCAAAAGCGGCCGTGGATGGACTCACCCGCTCCCTTGCCCTGGAATGGGGAAAACACAAGATCAACGTCAATGCGATTGGGCCGACTGTTTTTCGTTCTAAATTGACCGCTTGGCTGTTTGATGATGAAAAAACGGGTGGTCCCGCCAATGTACCCGCCTTGAAACGCATTCCCCTTGGGCGCCTCGGTGAGCCGGAAGACCTGTCGGGAATCCTTGCTTTTCTGGTGTCACCTGCTTCTGATTTTTGTACTGGACAGGTAATTTACGTCGATGGGGGATATTCGGCAGGTTAAGGAAATGTCCGATCGGCAGTAACAATTTTGAGAAAGGAAAACCAATGACTCAGGTGTATAAGAAAATAGTAGGCCGTTTTGTCGGCTTTGCTGCAGCAATAGGTTTTGTCTTCAGTCTGGGATCCACTCAGGCACTGGCCGTTAAACTCAAGTTCAGTACCATGGAACCTCCGAATGGTCCGATGGTCAACTGTTTCACACTTCCTCTGCTGGAAGAATTGAACAAGGAAAGCGGAGGAAAAATTGAAATTGAAAAATATATGGGCGGTACAGCATTCGCTCATCCCCTGCGTCAATACGAGCAAGTTGCCCGTGGTGTGATGGACATTTCACAAGGGGTGCTCAGTTATACTCCGGGTCAGTTTTCTTTGGCCGAGGTGGCAACCATGCCTTTCCTGATTGATGATGCTGAAATAGGAGCCCGGGCAGTCAATAAACTGGCGCCCGAGTTTTTGGCAGAGGAATTCAAGGATATCCATCTCCTGGCAATTCTTGTCACACCCCCGCTTTATATCCATTTGCGTAAACCCGCAGATGGACTTTTTGACTTGAGTGGACGACGAATTCGATCGACTGGAGTGGGTGCAGGTGCGCTTCTTGAAGCGTTGGGTGCCATTCCGGTTCGATTGCCGGCTCCCGCGGTTTATGAAAATCTTCAGACAGGAGTGATTGATGGAGCGCTTGCTGAATACGTAGCGCTGCGTGCATTCCGGATTGGGGAAGTGACAAAGTACCATCTTCTGGCAAACACGACCTCCGCCCTCCTTTTTCTTGGCATGAACAAAGCGACGCTTGCTGCAATGCCTGCGGACATGCAGGAACTCATTAAAACCAAATATTCCGGTCCCGAAGTGGGTGCTCGTGCCTCGGCATGCTGGAAGAAGATTGGTAAAAAAGTATTTGATGGTCTGCTCGCTGATGGACATCAGGTGATTGACTTTACAGAGACTGACAAAGAAAAAGCCAAACCGATTGCCGAAAAGATCATTGCTGACTACATTGCCAAGCTGGAAGGTCAGGGAAAGTCTGCCCAGGCATTTTATGACGCTTTGGTCTCGGAAGTAAACCGACTTTCCGGTAAATAAAGGGTTTCAACGAAATCGCTGGAATTGCCATGCCTCCCATTATTGTAGGTTTAATTGGTGTTGTTGCCCTACTGGTGATCATCGCATTGAGAGCACCGCTGGGATTGGCGCTTCTGGGTGTGGGGTTTACCAGTCTCTGGTATCTCCATGGCTGGGACACGGCACTCTATGTTGCCTCCACAGCACCGGTCACTGTGATGAGCAGTCACACCTTGTCGGTTCTACCCTTGTTCATATTCATGGGGGCGATTTCGGTACGCAGCGGACTTGCTGAATCTCTTTACAATGCAGCCTACGGATTCGTCGGACATCGGCGAGGCGGTCTTGCCATCGCTTCCATTGCAGCCTGTGCCGGTTTTGGCGCCATTTGCGGAAGCAGTCTTGCCACGGTCAGCACCATGGGGAGGATTGCCGTTCCGCAAATGAAACGCTATGGCTATGACCGCAAACTGGCCGCCGGTTCGGTGGCCACAGGCGGCACGCTGGGCATCCTGATTCCTCCTTCCTTGCCGATGATCATTTACGCGATGGTCACCGAAACGTCGATCGGCAAATTATTTGCAGCCGGTCTGATCCCCGGAATTATTGCAACTCTGCTCTATATTGCGGTCACCGCCGTCTGGACCTATTTAAAACCGGATATCGGACCCGCAGGAAAACGATTGCCCTGGTCAGAACGCTTCAAACTGCTTTTTCAGGTCTGGGGTGTCGTCGGGCTTTTCATAGTGGTGATGGGGGGGATTCTGACCGGAATCTTCTCTCCCACCGAAGGGGCCGCCGTTGGAGCCATGGGGGCCACGGTTTTGGGGCTGGCACGGTTCATTCGGGACAGAACCTATCTGGAGCGTTTTTTCGGTGCCGTCAAAGAAGCCATCCAAACTTCAGTGATGATTTTCTTTGCGGTGATCGGCATCTCAGTCTTCGAGTATTTTCTCCAGGCAGCACGGGTTCCCCAGGGAGTTGAATCCTTCATATCGTCGCTCAATTTTGGTCCTTTTGGAGTGATGGCTCTGCTTCTGGTTGTGCTCATTCTGCTGGGTTGCTTTCTGGATTCGATCGCCATTTTGTTTATCATCACGCCCGTGATTTTCCCCATTGTTGTTGCCAATGGATTCGATCCGATCTGGTTCGGAATCATCATGATCATGGTCGTTGAATTCGGCCTGGTTACACCTCCGATAGGGATGAATGTTTTCCTGTTATCCAAACTGCTGCCAGACACCACAACCTGGGAGGTCTTTCTCGGAGTGCTTCCGTATCTGGCGGCAGATTTTTTACGATTGGCCATTTTTCTAGCATTTCCAGCTATTGTGCTTTGGCTGCCCTCATTGTTGTTTCCATGATGAAAAACTTGATAACCGGGCTATTCTCGGGATTAGAGAAAATAATGACTGCTGCAGCCGGAACCGCAATGGTTTTGATGATGCTCATTGTGGTGTTCGATATCGTGGGCAGGTCCTTCAACTTTTGGCACATCCTGTCCAGCATCGAACAAATCAGATTGTACATGATGCTGCTGGGCTTCTTCGGCCTTGCACTGTGCTTTCAATCGGAAGGAAATATTGTTGTCGATGTGGCCACACACAAATTGCCTGAATGGATTGTCCGACGGATTGACGCATTTTGGTCACTTGTGACGGCCGTGATTTTACTTCCCCTCTCCTTTTTTGTATTTAAAAGCGGGATCGTCCTGCATGATTACGGACAACGCTCGGAAGTGCTCGGTATCTCCCCTCTTGTTCATCATACGATTGCATCCGTTGGAATGGCAATCGCAGGCATGGTTTCCATTATTGTCTTTCTTCGCCTGCTGAAAAGCAAGGAAGGGGACGATACCGGTGATGAAAAACTGGAATAAGCGCAAAAGTGGAAATTGAATGAACCTGCCATTGCAGAGAAATATTTTGGATCGTGTTTTTTTACTCTTACCACCCGCCACAGTCTGAAAAAAATCCAGTCAGGGAACAAGTTTCAGAAGAATTCCCCGATAAAAAATAAGTTTTCCTTCTTCGTTCCGTTCATACCACCCGCGTGACGAAAAAATGATCCGAAGAGCAATTCCCTGTTGTTGCAGAAATTTTCCGAGACGGAAAAGCACGTTATAGAGACATTAGACAGGATGATCTGAAAGGACGGAAGATTCAGCTTTAAAATTCCTGCGATTTTTCAAAAAGAAGGAAAGCTGGGTTTTTGTGGTGAATATTGTTAAATTTAACGATTTTGATCATGGTTGCTGTGCCTCATGGTTGGGCATGGTTCCCAAACCGATTGTAAGCCAAAATTGAACAAGGAGATTCAAAATGAGCAGACCCTTTAAGAACCGGGCAAAACAGATGCTGCAGGAGGGTAAAAAAATCAGTTCAGCCTGGGCGCAGATCGCTTCACCTCTTTGCACGGAAATTCTATGCCGTGCCGGTTTTGATCTATTGATTCTTGATATGGAACACGGGCCAAACGATATCCCAACTTTGCTGGCACAGATGCAGGTCATGAATGGCTATTCGGCAGTCCCTGTGGTTCGGGCACCGTGGAACGATTTCGTGATGATCAAGCGGATTCTGGACGCCGGAGCCTTTGGGGTGCTGATTCCCTATATCAACACAAAAGAAGAGGCAGAAGCCGCGGTTGCCGCCTGCAAATACCCTCCGGCCGGAATTCGCGGGCTGGCCGGAAGTACTCGAGCGGCCGGGTTTGGTCAAAACAGTTTGGAGTATTTTTCTAAAGCAAATGAGGAAATTTTAATCATTGTACAGGTAGAGACTGAAGAATCGGCTGAAAACATTGATGCGATTTTAGAAGTTTCTGGTGTCGACGGGATTTTCATTGGTCCGATGGATTTGGCAACAAATATGGGTTATATCGCGGATCCGAGCCAAGCTGCAGTTCAAAAGACCATTGGATCGGTTGCCGAAAAAGTGCTGAAAAGCAACAAATTTCTCAGCACCATTTCCAAAGACTGGAACCAGGCAAAAACATTATTGGACCAGGGATATCAAATGGTCACGCTGATGTCGGATGCTGTCGGTCTTGCCGGCCTTGCTGCGGAAAAAGTGAAATCATTTGAGGAAGCGTTTCCTAAAACATGAATGATTTTGAATACCGTTGTGCCTTTGAGAAGCAAAAAGAGGAACGCCGGTAAGCAATGTGATAACACTCATTTTTCAGCGATTTTCCAGAAAAGGGGGGAGCTGCCATTGCTGAAGATTAAAATCTTCCAATGAATTGAGAATTTGCCCGGCGTCTTTGAAGACTGCTTTGTCCACATTGCTGTCAGGAACCACGACCACCGACATGCCGGCGATCAGTGCGGCTTCCATTCCAGCTGGCGCGTCCTCAAAAACCAGGCAGCTTTTAGGATCGACTTCCATCAGTTCGGCGGCTTTCAGAAAGAGATCGGGCGCGGGTTTTCCGTTTTCAATTCCCGGATCATCTGCTAAAACGATGCAATTGAAAATTGAGAACCATTCGCGATGACGGGTGATTTTGAGTTCAAACGAATGTCGGGAAGAGCTGGAGGCAACGGCTTGCGGGATCTTGTGTTTGAATAAATGTGAGGTCAGCTTAACTGCCCCGGGCAGTGCTTCTGCCGAAGGACACGATTCATCAAGCAAAACGTTGCGTTCTTCAATGTAAGTTTCCGGAGTGATCGGCAAAGCGAGCTTTTCGACCACAATTTTTGCTGAATCCATTGATGTTTTTCCAATCAGTTCCGATTTGAGCGAGTAGTCATATTCTTTACCATAGCGGCTCGCAATTTCTCGAGTGGCAGCGGTATAAAAGGGTTCAGTATCGAGGAGCAATCCATCCATATCGTAGATCACACAGGTAATTTTTCGGAATGAGGTCATATTCTGATAATCCGGTTTGGGGTGAACGGCATTTTCCACTACAGACGAGTGTCATTCAGCCGATTTCCTGCTTCTCCTGTTTCAGAACTAATTGAAACCATACACTTCCAATCGACGAATCAAGCGCTTTCCCCGATGAGTGCTGATTTCTCCCAGGTAGTTGATTTTGCGTTGAAAACGCGATTCTGTCCAACGCAAAACACGGCCGCAAACTTGAATTCTGCATAGGATTACGGCTCTTTTGTCACGCAGTACTTCGACTGGACTCCATTGATTCCGTTCCGGTTTTTCCAGACTATAGGGGGCGGGATGGTCAGGAAGGTAAAAGGACAAGGCGCTGCTCAGCTGAAATTCCTTGGAAATGATGGCATCCACCGGGTATTTTCCAGATTTTTTAAGAAGAATGATCAAATCCTCTGCGGTCTCTTCCCAGGAAAGTACAGTCGTGACCAGATCATGGTGCGGTTCTGCTGCAATTTTTAGAATTTTTTCCTGATAAAGCTCAAATTCTTCAGGGGATAATATTTGCTGCAGTCGGGCAAGAAATGCTTTTTTCTCAAGAGGAGGCTGATTTTTCAAAACTCTCAATTTGTCAACAGTCTGCGGGTCAAAATCATGTCGTGCAAAAGGGCTGTAGTACTTCAGCTGATATTGAGGAAAACCTATGAAGGGATATTGGATGTGTAAAAATACCAGAAGCAGGATGATCAGATTTAAAAGGACGCCGCCCACCAGCATTTTTTTGTGAATCCGGTTTCGGGAAGAAGGCCAAATCCGGGCGAGGGTTTTTCCTGAGAGCATCATCATGCCGAGGTAAGTCACGTTGGCCCAGTGCGGATCTGCTATGGAACCGCGAAAGCTCATGACCGAGAAAAAAAGCAGAGGAAAAACTGAAATTATGAAGATGATGGAATCAGGTTGTACGTCAGCAATAATTTCCCCTCGTTTTTTCCAGATCTGATAGAACCCCCACCCGGACCAAACGATAGAAAAAATGGCCAGATGCCCCAGGGTGAACAAGATGAAATTTTGCCCAAGGGGTGCACCCGACAAGCCCCGTGTGAATTGAAATCGAAATGAGACCCAGTCGTTTTGAAAGTTCCAGATCAGTACAGGGGAGAAAATGGCAAGGGAAAGAAATCCCGCTGCATAAAGCCAGGGGTTCTTCAAATGATGGCGCTGTTTCTTATAAAGAGAAAAGTGGAGAAAGACGCCGAAATAAAACAAAAGGGTAATATATTTTGAAAGAGCTCCCAATCCTGCAGAAATTCCCAGAAGTATTAGCCATCGAGGAGAAGGGCTTTGATGAAAGCGGCAGATAAAGTAAAGATTGAACAGCCAAAAAATAAGAAAGGGCTGATCGATATGAAGGAAGACGGATCCAAGCAAAAAATATGGGGTCGACTCCAGCAGGATGAGACAAAAAATTGCGGCATGTTTTCCAAAAAGGCGAAAACAGATGGCATAGCACAGGGCCAGAATTGAAAGATTATAAAACTGAGCCCCCAGCTCCAGTGCTGTTTCCGAGTTTCCTCCAATGAGAGTCACCAATCGAATGGCCCATGCCACCATCGGTGGATGTTCATAATAGGAAAGGGCCAGATGCTGTGACCATACCCAATGGTCTAACATATCCGGGTGAGGATTTATAAAAATATTGAGGAGAGAAAAAAGAACCAGGTGTGTGGTCAGTATTGCGATTGCAATTGCATGAGTCCGCATCAGAAGAGGTCGGATTAGAAGTAGTCGGGCAGGAGGGCTGCGGCATCGATATCACGGAAGGTGCCATCCGATAATTGGTAACGTAATGTATTTTCATTCACCCAGGAAAGTTTGAGAATTGACCGTTTATCCTGGACTTTGACATTCAATCGCCTGGGGAGAGCTGCGCTCCGTTTCAGAATATGGATACTGAATTCATAGATTCTGACTTCTTTTCCATCTTCTTCAATGATTTCTGACTTGGCGATATGGTAATAAGCAACGTGAGAACGTGAAGGGGTGACCCCGGTTACGGTTCGTAAATGAGAGGCAACTCGTTCAAGGCGGTTTTGATAAATTCGGAAAATACTGCGAATGCCAATGGAAAATGCCCAAACTTCATAAAATTCATCATCGACTCTTTTGATTTTAGAACGGTCTTCTCCAGAAAAATCATGAAGCCCGATGGCAAGGTTCTGGTCATCTTCCTCATATAAATAAACCAGACTTTCTGCATCAGGAATTTCATAGAGGTCCAGAATCACCCGGTTCGGAAATGTGACCAACAATTTTTTTTGAAAATAAAGCCCGTTTCCCATCCGATTTTCCGGAAAGATTTGGTAGGTGCCGCTGCAGTACTTGCAATACTGACTGCCGGTGTTGTTGTTTTCCAATAAATTGATCAGACCACGGTGGTCTTGATCCAAAGGAAACGTATCCACTGCCGTCACTTTTATCGGGAAGATGAAAATGAAACAGAGAAAGGAGAAATTGAACCAATTGATGGGACTGAACGGATTCATTGAATAATTTTTCAGATTGAAAGATGAGCAATATATGGTGTTTTTGCAGATACCGCAGAATCTCTTTTTGGCAGAATTTTTCACTTTCTGAAAGAGCTGACCGCTTGCCGTTTCTATTTGTGATAAGGAGCAGCTAGCTTATCAAAAATTGTGTTTTATCTCAAAAGTTTATTTTGCATTGACGGTTTTATGCAGGAGAAGAGAAGATTCCAATAAGAAATTCAATCCGTAGATCAGGAGTTTTTCAGGTCTGTATCTTGCGGGAGAAAGGCAGAGTAATTCGTCAGTTTGGGCGAGAAATTAATTTTCTTGCAAGATTCAAGGATTGGATATTTCGCTGGTAGGGGAGGAGGACCAGGCGGTTTGATCGAGCTTCCGAAAGGGGTTCGTGGTTGAGGTCTTTCATATTTGCGGTCGGGAGAAAAAGGGTCTCGCCTTCAAATGTGAGAACTTCAAGGATACTCTGCCTGTCAATAGGATTTTGAACAAGCAAGGTGATGAATTTCTCCGGAACGACCTCGACGACGGTTCCGGCCAATTCGTATTCGGAGTTGTGTTCTCCACTGCGATCATGAGCATCATAGATGCTGTCTGGCCCTGCCGGTTTGAGCAGGGAAGCTTCTGTGTACTGCCGATTGGGGATTTTTTCCAGCTCTTTCGATAAAGTGCTCAAGGTTTTCTGTATCGAAGAACTTGCTGTCCGGCAGGCCTGCAACGCCTTTGCATAAGCCTGAACGGTGGTGGCAACATAGAGATTGCTTTTCATCCTGCCTTCGATTTTCAGGCTGGTGATTTGAGCATCAATAAATTGTGGGATAAGTTCCATTCCTCTTAAATCTTTGGAACTCATGAAATTGATCCCTTCGAATTGGGGCCTTACCCCGGCTTCCCGCTGACGGGCGCTGCCCCAAACCGAATAGTCAAATCGGCAGCTCTGCGCACATCCTCCACGATTGCTGTCGCGTGCCAAAGTATAGTTGGAAATCGTGCAGTTCCCGGAATAGGCCATACACATTGCACCATGGACGAACAATTCCACTTCAATGCCTGCGTTTTCACGTATTTTTTGCGCTTCTTCAATGGAAATTTCTCTTCCCAAAACAATGCGTGTCACACCCAGGTTTTTCCAGAGTTGTGCGGAATAGTGATTTAAACAGGACGCTTGTGTGGAGAGATGGACAGGCAATGCGGAATGCTGGCGCACGGCAGCGATCACCCCGAGATCCGATACGATCACCGCGTCTACCCCGCAGGCTTCCAGAAACTGGATGTATTCCGGAAGTTCAAGGAATTCCTGATCATGCAGGAAGGCATTCAGGGTGACATAAACTTTGGCCCCATTTTGATGGGCAAAAGCAATCCCCTGCTCCAGTTCAACATTCGAGAAATTGTCGGTTCCCGCTCTGAGACTGTACCTGGGACCTGCCAAATATACCGCATTTGCACCGTATAGGACTGCGATTTTGAGTTTTTCAAGATTGCCTGCAGGTGCCAGCAGCTCGGGAAAGGATGGACCATCCATTTTCAAATCTTCGCGATTAAAGCAAATTGTTGAGTGAGCATCAGTGAAGAGAAATACTCATGCCTTTACGATTGCTCATCCCAGCAATTCTTTGAGTTTAGGCTCCCAATCCCCCTGAACACGCGGGCCCAACTGATTGATAATCAAAGCTGCCAAAGCCGAAGCAATGCGGCCGCTTTCTGAAGCAGATTTGCCATGAGTGATGCCGTACAAAAATCCGGCGGCAAATGCATCACCACCTCCTGTTGTGTCTATGACCTCGACAGAAAATGAGTCAACATAGGTCATTTCGTTTTCGTGAAAAATCAGGGCTCCTTTGGATCCTAAGGTCATGACAACTGTTTCAACACTGTCTCCCAGTTTGTAAAGCGCTTCCTGAGAAATATTTGTGTTCGTCAGTCCAAAGGCTTCTTCCTGATTGCAGAAAACCATGTCGACATTTTCTTTGAGCAAGGTGTTGAATTCCTCAGCATGGCGATCAACGCAGAATGGATCTGAAAGGCTGAGTGATATTTTAACCCCATATTGACGTGCTTTGGCGATGGTGAGAAGAATCGCTTCTTTCTGTTCCTCTGTATCCCAAAGATAGCCTTCGATATAGAGAAACTGACTCCTGCGCAGGAGGGCTTCAGAAACATCAGAGACATGAAACTTCTGAGAAATTCCCAGGTGAGTGTTCATGGTACGGGAACCGTCTTCAGGGACAAGAATCAAACTGCTTCCGGTGGGGCCGTCCCCTTCTGCCAGAGATGACTCCACTGCAGCGGCTTCCAGTTTTTCTTTGTAGATTTTTCCGAATTTGTCAAATCCGATTTTTCCGCTGTAGGCGGCCGTGCCTCCAAGTTGACAGAGACCAATCATACTATTGGCACAGGATCCTCCCGGAGCATGCAGTATTTCGGAACCCGATTCTTCCAATCTGGAAATAATTTCTTTCTGTCCCTCATAATCAACAAGATACATGCGGTCTTTTTCCAAACCCTGCGCTCTCAAGAAGTCGCTGGAAACATGGGATAAAAGGTCAATTAAAGGGTTTCCGATTCCGAAGACATCAATATCTTTCATAGTTTATAGCTGGCAAAAGTTAAAAAAGAGAGAACCCTGGATGAAAGGAAAAGCAAGACAGATTTTGGACGCAGAAGAAGAAGGGTCCAAAAAGAAGGAATTTTAGATGCGGCAAAAGGGATCAAATATTTTTTTTGGCTCAGGCGGATTTCTTGTCCTGAGATTCATGCATGATCAGGGTTGGCTTTGTTTTGTTGACGATGGTTCCCTTGGTGACTTTGCAACGTTTAATATTGGTTTGAGAAGGGATGTCATACATAATGTCCAACATCACATTTTCCAGAATGGATCGCAGGCCGCGTGCCCCGGTCTTCCGTTTGATGGCGACACGAGCGATGGCCTGTATTGCATCCTGTGTAAATTGCAGTTCCACTCCTTCTAGTTCAAAGAGTTTTTCATATTGCTTGAGAATCGCATTTTTTGGCTCCTGCAAAATTTGTTTGAGGTGTTTTTCTTCTAAATCTTCCAAAGTGGTGATGACCGGCAAACGACCGATAAACTCAGGAATCAAACCGTATTTCAATAAGTCTTCCGGTTCCAGTTGTTCAAGGGTTTTAGAAAAATGTTCTTCTTTGTTATTTGGGATATTTGCGCCAAATCCGATGGAATGATCGCCAATGCGTTTGTTGATCATCGTATCCAATCCGACAAAAGCACCTCCGCAAATGAAGAGGATATTGGTGGTATCCACCTGGAGGTATTCCTGCTGCGGGTGTTTCCGGCCGCCCTGTGGGGGAATGTTTGCAACCATCCCTTCAATGATTTTCAGCAATGCCTGTTGAACTCCTTCTCCAGAGACGTCTCGAGTGATTGAAGGGTTTTCGGTTTTTCGTGTGATTTTGTCAATTTCGTCAATGTAGATGATACCCTGTTCTGCCCGTTCTATGTCATAATCTGCATTTTGCAATAATTTGAGAATGATATTCTCGACATCTTCTCCCACATAACCCGCTTCTGTCAATGTGGTTGCATCAGCCATCGCGAAAGGGACATTGAGGATCTTGGCCAAAGTTTGGGCCAGTAACGTTTTTCCGGTTCCCGTTGGTCCGATTAAAAGAATGTTGCTCTTTTGTAATTCAACTTCCGAGTTGTTGTAGTTCGCCTGACATCGTTTGTAGTGGTTGTGAACCGCAACGGACAACACTTTTTTTGCCTTTTCCTGGCCGACAACATAATTATCGAGAACAGTTTTGATCTCAATGGGGGTCATCAAATTCTGCCGACGATCAATAACACGGTCCTTGTGCCACTCTTCTTCAATAATATCATTACACAGTTCAATGCATTCATCACAAATATAAACCGTGGGTCCTGCAATTATTTTTTTTACCTCATCCTGTGTTTTTCCACAAAAAGAACAACGTAGTGGGACATCTTTTTGGGTTGCCATAAATCCATTCTCCTTTTTTACGAACTGTATTCCGTTTGCTTTTTGAAGTTTTGGGAACTTGTCTTTACTCTTTTTCCAGTGGTTTTTCGCGACTGACCATCACAGTATCGACGATTCCGTATTTTTTTGCTTCTTCACTTGAAAAGTAATAGTCGCGCTGCGTATCTTTTTCAATTTGTTCAAGGGACTGTCCCGTATGTTTGGCCAGAATTTCATTCAGTGTCACTTTCAACCGCAACGCTTCTCTGGCTTGAATATCAATGTCTTCGGCCTGTCCGGAAAAACCTCCGGTCAGTTGGTGAATCATGATCCGTGCATGGGGCAGAGAGTAGCGTTTCCCCGGGGTCCCCGCAGCAAGAAGAATCGCTCCCATACTGGAAGCCTGGCCGATACAGATGGTTTGAATGTCTGGTTTAAGATATTGCATCGTATCATAAATCGCAAGCCCTGCAGTGACCAATCCCCCCGGGCAGTTGATATAAAGCGAAATGTCACTCTCCGGGTCTTCCGCTTCTAAAAAGAGGAGCTGCGCAATCATGACATTTGAGATGGTGTCATCCACCGGGTAACCCAGAAAAACGATCCGGTCTTTCAATAAACGAGAGAATATATCGTAGTATCGTTCTCCTCGATTGGTCTGTTCAATGACATTTGGCAAAGGGATGGGCATAAATTCTCTTTCTTTCAATAATTAGCAAAATTGTGACGACTATTCTGGAAAGCAGGAAAGAATGAGTCGAGGGAATCAGATTCATTCACTGACTGTCTGGCTTTCTGCCTCCGCAGGAGGTTCCTCAAGGGGTTCACCGAATATTCGCTTGACTAAAAAATCCAGCACTGCTTCTTCTGAAGCCTGACGTGCGATTTGTCGATAGAGAATCGGACCCAATTGACTCTGATAAAGCTCTGCCGGGTGGGACCCATACATCTGCGCCATAGAGGCAAACTGCTGGGCAATGGCTTCTTCATTGGGAGCCAGAGATTCGGAAATAGCAATTTGCTGCAAAATATAATCGGTGCGCAGTGTCTCTTTGAACTGATTCATCTTTTCAGATTTGGAGGATTCCAATTCTTCATCGCTGATCTCAGGATTTGCCTTGCGTAACTCTTCTTCCTGTTGTTTTTCGTGATTGGCAAGCAGTTCTTCCGGAAGTTCGAATTCATCATAAGAAGCCAGCAGTTGTTTTTTCAAGTCATCATAATACGAAAAACGCAATTCTCTTTCTTTTTGCTCTCTGATCTGTTTTTCGGCATAGGCTCGAAATTCTTCTTCGTTTTTGGCTCCTTCAAAATTTTTAAAAAAATCTTCATTCATTTCAGGAAGCAAGATCGCTTCCATTTCCTTGACAGTGATTTCAAAACTCACTTTTTCACCAGCATGTTCTTCCAGGTACTCTTCTGTCGCAGTGAATGAAAATTCTTTTGAATCCCCGACATGCATGCCGAGAATGTTGCTTTTGATTTCAGGAAGGATATTTTTGTCGAGATCAAAGCGCTGGTCGGTCTGTTCGAATGTTTTCTCTCCAATGGTACGTTTGAAATCGACGACCACCCGGTCCCCGTCTTCGGCTGCACTGCCTTCTGCCTTGCTTTCTGTCGTTGAGAAATTCTTCCTGAGGTTTTCAAGCATTGTTTCGACATCTTCCTTTTTGACCTCTGCTTCCTGTTTCTCCAGTTTCAATTTTTCATAATCAGGAGACGCCAGGTCGGGTTGGACTTCAAAGCTCAGCTTAAAGGTCATTGGTTTTTTGGCATCAAAAGAAAGGTCTTCA
This sequence comes from SAR324 cluster bacterium, assembly GCA_015231825.1. Lineage (GTDB taxonomy): Bacteria > SAR324 > SAR324 > SAR324 > NAC60-12 > JADGAV01. The sequence continues at coordinate 203,841 of JADGAV010000007.1, read as the reverse complement.
ATCACCGCCTGGGTTGCCGGTCTCAATTTCATCTCTTCCGCAATTTCGTTGAAGCGCTGGGGTATGACTTGCTCCCGGGCCTCTGCGGTCATTTGCTCGATGAATCGTTTTTTTACCCACCCTTTGGGATGTTTGCCTGGACGGAACCCACGCAGATTGACCGATTTTACTTGAGAAAACACGTTGTCGTAGGAGGATTTAATATCTTCATAGGGGATTTCTACTTCAAGCGAACGTTTGAGATTTCCCAACTCTTTCAATGTCTTGGTCATAGATGACTTCTTTTGAAAAATAATTTTCTGATTGCGTGCTGTCCAGCTTCGGTTCAACACAAGAATAAAAGTGACAAAACAAAAAGACGCAGACTAACATGATTTTTTCAAACTTCCAAACTCAACTGCACATCAGACATCTTTCAGCATCAAGTTTTGTTCCTATTTGTTTTTGAGAAAAGCAAAAAGCATACAAATGATTCGTTTGTTTTTGCTTCAGAATGGAACTGCGCGTTTCGTAAAATCTGAGAAACTAGCAGGCACCCTTTTTTTTGCAATCTTCTTACATATTTTAAAAATTCCATCCTGCAAAAGCTGCTCTTTCCTAACGGATGGTTGTGCCGGGAAGAGCATCATGATGGGGTTCGACAATCGAAAATTCTTGCCCATTGTCGGTACAAAGAATCATCCCTTCTGAAAGTACGCCGCGGAGTTTTGCAGGTTTAAGATTGCTCACAACAATCACCTGCCTGCCGACCAGGTCCTCGGCTTTATAGCACTCTGCGATCCCTGACACGATGGAGCGAAGCCGACCTTCTCCAAGATCAACTTGAGAGTGGAGGAGTTTCTTCGACTTTTTAACATTTTCGCATGCAACAATCTTCCCGACTTTGAGTTCTACTTTTGAAAATTCTTCAATGGTCAGCTGATTTTCAGAAAATTCTGATGGAGTAGAATTATTTGCAGAAGGTTCCTTAGGGGGCGTCGGTGTTTCTGTTAGTTCTTTAATTTTTGGAAATAAGGGAGAAGGCTGTGGCAGAGCCTGTCCTTCCGGCAGCAGGCCGATTTCAAATTTAGTGGCCGATAGAGTTTCTTGAGAGTATCCAAGAGATTCCCAGGCGATTTTCATCTTTTCCGGCATCACCGGAGCAAGGAGCTGGACGATCAATCGCACCATGTCCAACGCCGTGTACAACACTGAACCCAGGCGTTCCCGGGCATTTTCTTCCTTTGCCAGTTTCCAGGGAGCCGTCTCATCAATGTATTTATTGACCAGACTGCTCATCAAGGCAATTTGAGCCAAAGCGCGGTGAAGATTGAACTCCAGTACAAATTGATTCACTTGAGCGATTCCTTCCACAAAACTGGAATGGAGTTCTTTTTCCAAATCTTCCAGATTTCCTTTATAAGGCACCTGATTGTTGAAATTTTTGCGGCTCATGCTGATGCTGCGGCTGATCAAGTTTCCGATATTGTTGGCAAGATCACCATTGTAACGCACAAGGAGCAATTCTTCTGTAAAGTTGGCATCTTCTCCAAAACTCATATCCCTGGCAAGAAAGTAGCGGAGGGGATCGACGCCTACCCGATCTTTCATAGCCAAAGGATCAATCACGTTTCCGACTGTTTTGCTCATTTTGCTGCCGCTGCTGATCCAAAATCCGTGAACGGTAAGTTTTTGAAATATTGGAATTCCAGCCGCTTTGAGCATACAGGGCCAATAGACAGCATGAGTTTTAAGGATATCTTTTCCAATCATGTGATGAACATGAGGCCAGTATTTCTGATAAAGAGGTTCATCAGGCCAACCGAGAGCGTTGGGATAGTTGAGCAAGGCATCAAACCAGACATAAGTCACAAAATTGCTGTCAAACGGAAGTTCGATTCCCCAGGTCAGCCGGCTTTTTGGACGCGAAATACACAAGTCCTGCAGGGGTTCATTTAGAAATTGCAGGACTTCATTTCGATAGCGTTTTGGATAAATCCATTCGTCATTTTCCTGAATAGTCTGGATCAGCCAGTCCTGATAGGCGCTCATTTTGAAAAAATAGTTTTCTTCTTTGTAATGCTGCGGAGCAACCTGATGATCCTGGCAGAGCCCTTCCACCAGCTCGTCTTCATCCAGGAAACGTTCGCAGCCGACACAATAAAGCCCTTCATACTCTCTGAGATATATCTCTCCCTGATCATAAATCTTCTGGAGGACCTTTTGCACCCGATCTTTGTGTTTCGGATCCGTGGTGCGGATGAATTGGTCATGCTCCACATGAAGCTCCGGCCAGATCTCACGAAACTCCTGAGAAATTTGATCCACAAATTCAAGGGGAGAAATGTCTGCGTTTTTTGCGGCTTCAGCGATTTTTTGACCATGCTCGTCGGTTCCTGTCAGAAAATAGGTATCTTCACCGAACAGTTTTCGAAAACGACGAAAAATATCGGAGACGATCGTTGTATAAGCATGGCCAATGTGCGGGTGAGAGTTGGCATAAAAAATAGGTGTGGTGATGTAAAAAATTTTGGACATGGGAAGTTTGTCTTTGAAAAATGAAATTATCCTGAATCAATGAGGCTGATTCCCGGGAATTACATGGGCAATTGGATAACGGGTTCTTCAGGATGGGCACGGTAAAGTACCATGATACGCCCAATCAACTGGGCGACATGGGATTGGGTGTGCTCTGAAATTTGTTGAGAACATTCTCTTTTTTCAAGAGATGACGATTCAAGCACTTTGATTTTGATCAATTCATGCTCCAGCAAACACTGGTCAATTTGCTGATAGAGTGCCTCTGAAAGACCGCTTTTTCCGACCGTGACGACTGGTTTCATCAGGTGAGCCAGCTTCCTCAAGTAGCGTTTTTGTTTTCCGGTGAGCGATTCTCGTGTCATACTGATATGTTGATTCCGTCAATTGAAATTCTGTACGTTTTCATAAATGGCTGATATGAGCGCATCCGCTTCCTTCGCATCCCATTGACGGATTTTGTTCACTTGTTCAAGGGCCTGTGATTTTCTTCCAGTGTTGATGTGGCAATGAGCAAGGCCGATATTGGCTTCCCGGTGATCAGGGTCTCTTTTTAGGATTTCTGTCAATTCGGACTCGGCTTCCTGGATCATTGCGTTTTCAAATAGCTGCTGCGCCAAATAAAGACGCAAGTCTAGCATATCCGGTGCCTTTTGAATAGCAGCATAGAGTACTTCCTGCATTTTTTCTGAATTCCCCAGAGCTTCGTATGCCTCAACAAAATTGATAGCGAAGCGGGCGTTTTGGGCATTGAGTGAAACCGCTTTTTGAAAAAATTGATAGCCTTCATCGACTTTTTTCTGCTGCATTAAAAGTTTGCTCAAGGTAACGAGGGCGTCTTCTTCATCGGGACTGAGTTCGAGGATTTTATTTAAGGTTTTTTCAGCAGACTCGAGTTCGTTTTCGGCTAGCTCCTGATTGACTTGATGTTTGAGAACTTCAGTTGCTTCCTTGATGGCGGACTGATTGAACCAGTCACGAATTATTTGCAGCATCGGGGTTCCTGCATTGTCTGCCGAATTCTGAAAAATTGTTGCTCAAGCCGAGTGGATTGAGAACCAATCGAGTCGATATTATCGCTTGTTGCAGCCGTTGTGGCAAGCTGAAAACTTATTTGCGATTGGCTAGCTTGACTTGTTGAGCATCCACAGGTGCCTGTCTGGAGCTGGAGATTTCCATGGGGATGAAAAGGTCTTTCAGCTGCGCATTCACAATTGGGAAAAAGAGACTTCTCCCCCGACGATCGCTCAATTCCAACTCCCCCAATCCATCTGCTCGATGGCGCAGAATGATTTGATTGAATCCTGAAAATTCATCGCTTGCACGTCTGTTCAGTTTGACCAGCAGCAGCCATGTCTGGTCATTTTTCTTGTAAGAGACGCAGCCCAGTTTTTCAAGATCCTTGTCGCAAAGGGGAATCGGATAAGTCCACTGTTCTCCAGAGTATTGCCGCATCGCTGCCTTGAGATATTTATTGTATATATAGTCGGTTTCAGAAACGATATTCTCTACTTTCTCATAGTTGATTTTTGTGTGTCCGAGAGGAAAAATGGGAGTCATGATTTTTCCTTTTTTGAATGGGAACTGTATCACTCTTCCGTCGGAATCATAAATCCGGAGGCTGTGATTCTGTCCTTTGTGACGAACCAGCTTCAACATGTTGAAGCCCTGAAGCTTCAGTATTTTTGAGGTTTTGAAATCCACCTGGAGATTCCATGATGAGGGGTGTTTGTGAAAACTGAGACAACCGATTTCAGGGTCTCGTATTTGGCAGCTTGTTGCCGTGAATTTTAACCTTCCCTGAACATATTCCAGGAGGTATTCTTTGAGGGACTGCTGATAAAGCATTTGGATTTCCTGGTTGATTTTTTTTATTTCCCCAAAAGTCAAACCGTGCTCCGGACGTAAAAAACTTTTTGCAAATACTGTCATATAAATGAAGAAGAAGATTCCCAGGAATCCAAGTGTTTTTTTCATCATACCCCTTTTGACTGGCTGCCCTGTTTTTAAATAAATTTCAATTTTGATTTTTTTCTCAAGTTTTTTTGAGATCGACCGATAAAAAAGGTAAGTCAGAATACTAAATGCGATTCCAAAGTCTAAAATCACTTGGTTCACTTTTCTGAGCATAAGACTCAAGGGTTGGACCCAAGGGTATCTAACCGTTTGTTCTGACTTCCTATACAAATTGGAGGAAACCTGGCTGCCATTGGGCAGAGAGGATTCCATCAGTAAAAACTTAGCAAAAAATGACCCAAAATCTAAATTACAGGGGAAAGTGTATTTCTGAAGGAATATTGTTCAAGGAAACTGCCTCTGTGTATCCTCAACTGGCGGAAAAATTTTATGGGAACAAATTTTAAGATGAATCCGGGAAAGCTTCAAATTGGCTCCGATCGATCTCTGTTGGAATCGATAACGTTCAATAGGCATACGTTCCCGGAACCTTTCCAGAGAAAAGCTCTCTGGGAGGGGGAAATATGGAAATCAGAAGCACAATTTCAGTTCTACTGTGAATAAGTTGTTCAAGGACAGATGCCACCAATATTGAGTTTACACAGTGATCTCAGTGCATTTAATCGACTTCAATCCGAATGAATTTGTTTTCAGTACAAATGTTTAAAAACATTGAATTTCGGTTGTTGCTTCTCATTTTAATAAATGAAGGAGAAAGCGAATAGACTCCACGGTGAATAAGTGAACATGCAACATTCAGATCACTGCCATCTGCTGATCCTCAATGGGCCTAGCGAAAGATACGAATTGGGCCTTGAGCATTTGAACTGGAAGTATTGAGTGATCGTTCGCGTAAAATGGCGAAATAATCGAGCTGGTACAATTCGCCTGCGGGGGTTCTCCGCGAAGAGAACGTTACAATGCGAAGGACCGTATTGAATAACCGGAGTGGAACTGGAGATAATTTTAAAATTGAAAAATGAATCGTGTCTTTCAATTGAAATGAGCTTGGCAATTGAATCGGCATTGATGCTGATTACTGCTTTACGCCTTGGCGAGGATTGAAACCAATCGGCAGTTCCTGCCGTATTTTCTTCCTGGCCAGCTGCTCCCCAGTGAAGCAAGAGAACTTTGTTGTTAAAATTTGATCTTGTAAAATTTGTCTGTTTCGGCGGCCCTGAGAAGGATTTCTAAGAAGCATTTGCTGCACCGTTGACACTTCGGTTTGTCTTCTCAATTGGTCCGTTGGATCCTCGGTTTCCGTGTTGCGAAAAACGGCCGGATACTTTGCCTCGGAGTATGCGCTTATGAGGACTTTACCGGCTCCACTTGATTTGCTGATTGGAATGAAGACGGTCCTGACGTTCGCGGGGATGCAGATCAATTCGTGGTGCCACGAGATCATTGTGACGAAAAGTCCTGATGGGGACGATGGCGAATTGGGCCTTTATTGAGGAAGCAGGGTTTTGATTTGTGTAATCCGGAATGACGTCTTTTCAGGGGCGTTTTTGAGATTAAAGAGCTTCTATGCTTCTTGATCAAAGAATTCGATTTTTAGAAACCGTCTTCTCAAGTTCTGTCTGCCTTTGAATGAGCATATTGGTATTTTATTCTGATTGACGAATTCAATTGAGCAGAAATGGCGAATGCGCCGGATTTCGTCGGGCAATGCATTTGAGACGAAAAAAAAGTTCACTGATCAGTCATTCAGAATCTCTTGAGGGCCAAACTGCAGGCAATGCCGGTTTTTTAATTGAGGGAAAGAATCATCATTTAAAACTTGGGTGACGATGAAAGCAAAGCGATAGTCTTTTTTCATAACAGCATTAAATGCTGTGAAGCCAGATGTTAATTTTATGAATGGCAGATCCATGAAAATTTTTCAATTTACATTTATGTGTTTTGAATTATTGACCCATTGTCGATGATTCTCAATTCGCAAAATGTTTTTGAGATCGGAATTATCCCCCATGAATTTTTAGCAAAGCAAAATCATTGGAATGAACCGTATTGGTGAATTTTAAGAGACGTCATTGTACCGCTCATGGAGAGAGCGAGTGATTAGAGAATATAGGTCCAGTCAGGATTGTGGAATTGAGGTTATATCCAGGAGGAAAAACCAGAATTTTGATGATTCTGCGGCCTCGGGATTCTCTATGCTCAAGTTGTTCGGTGCCGGAATGGGGCATTTGCCGTTCCGGTTCAGATAGGAAGCGTGTTGAATTAAATTCAGAAAGAGGAATGTTTGCTCAAAGTTCCTCTACCAGAAAAAACCTTTTTGATGAGCGGAACAGAGTTCATGGAAAGCGTTTGCGATTTTTTGAGCATCAGAGTTTTGTCAAAAGTACCAGATTGAAATAGACAGGAGGTAGATATGAAAATTAAAAAATCAATGGCAGGATGTTTGGTTTTTCTTTTTCTCATCACGATGACATTGGCTGCCTGCGGCAGTTCCAAATCGGGTAAAAGTCTCAGTTCCCGCCCCTACTGCAAGGCAGGTTCGACTTTGGGATCATGTATGGTGAGAAAAACTTACAGACGTGTTCTGCGCTTGTTTCCACTTGATTGACAATCATGCTGAGGGACTTTTTTAAAGATTGCCGGCTGACGGAATGGATCTGTTTTTTCACATGAAAAATCCGGATGAAATTTCGTCAGAGAGCAGCCTGTTTCTCATTTATTTTAAAGTGCGTCCAGGAGACGTCTAACGGCTCTTGTCCGAGGGAGGTGCAATTCCCTCTATTGAAAAGAAGATCAATCTGAAAAATTATTCCGATTCTGGGGATCGGACGTCTCGGCATGAGGAAATTTCCTGCCCGGATCGACTGTCGGTGCTCAGATGGTGTGATTTAGAATGTCTGGAAGATTTCGAGCAGTCCGGCGGGATTTTGCTTCTTTTTAATCGGGGTGAGGGGAAGTTATTCGCAATGAACTGTGAAATTTAAATCATGGCAGGCATCTGCAGTGTGGCAGTCGTCAAACTCCGAGAGGAAATAGAAAAGGAAAGTGTTAGCCGGTTTTTGCAGTACCAAGGGAGTTCGTGCGGAATGTGGAAGTTAACAAGGAAGAGAAAATGTGTGAATTTTTGAACATTTTGAAATTTTTGTTTCAAATTGATATAGGTAGCAAACTTTAATCAACAGAGGATCAGATGAGATTGCAAAGAATCATAGCTGTGCCGGTAATAGGCTTGCTGTTTTTGTTTTTCAGCGGGGGGCTGGCGATGGGACAGGGACAGCAGCCACCGACTCAGCAGGCTCCAGCGCCTGCAGGAAATCGGGCGCTTCCGACTGTAAATCAACTTTTTTCGGATTGGGTTAAATTATCGCTTTCAGGATTTTCGCAATCAGAAATTGAATTCAGAATAGCATATATTGACCCGCAGGGAATTGTCATGAAACAAGTTAAAGATCTCATGCGTAAAAATGTGATCGAAAACCTGAAACGGATGAACATAAGATCGGCAATTGCCAACAGCACTACCCGGCATGACCTGAGGGCAGCATTAAACAAGATCAGGATGGAAGTGCGCTTTGCAGGAATGGAAAATGACTATCTTCTCCGGCTTTTGATTCGTGATAATTTTGGGATTTCAATCACACGGATATGATCTTCTGAATCTGCGGAGTTGGAAAGAAAAGAAAGAATCAGTATTGTGGAATTCCTGCATCAATTCCTATATTTTCCAATTTGACGTAAAGATCTTCCACTCGGGCACTGCTGTCAATCGCCATCAATCCGTTTTTTGTTTTGTTGAGCAGCGGGTTTAACCATTCCCTGGAAAGGGGCTTCATTTTCAAAGTGTCAATGAGGAAGTTTTTGTGGACTTCATAGAAATTAATCAAGTATTCAGAAAAATCGATTGCGATGGCAGCCTGCAGTCCGGGATCGGTTTTCGGACCAATTTTTCCATAGGCTAAATTGTAGTAGTTACTGAGCTGCTTGAACGTTTCCACGATTTTTTGTGCGAAGTACTCTTTGTCCCCAACAACAGATTTTTCCATCCCCTTGAATGCCAGCAGGTATTCATCTGCATACAACTGACCTTTTAAAAAGTATCCGATGGGGTGTTCCTCTCCTTCATATTTTCCATGCTTGATCACCTTATCGGCGATTCGATGGCCGAGGGGATAAAGCAGGGTGCAGCCACGAATGACCTGAACTATATTATAGACACTCTGACGCAGAACTTTCATTCGTTTTTCATCAATTTTTTCCTCGTCAAATTCGGAAAGATTCAACAGAATATCCTTGGCGTAAGCAATGTTTTTTTCTTTTTCACTCGGGCCTCTGTTCACTGCGTGCTGCTTATACTCGTTGATGATCAGCGCATTGGACTGAATCTTTTCCGTTAATCCGCGTATTTTGTCTCTCTGCTGTTTGTAAACATCGTCTTTAAATCCTTCAATTTTGCTTTTCAAACCGACAATGACTCTTTTGCATTCACGGATGTAGGCATCGAAATATAACGACTGCACCCGCAGAACGACCCGAAGATTGACGCTGGAAATATTGTCTACCTGGATTTTCTCGATTTTCATTTGTGTGTTGTAGTTACCGGCCGCGGCCTGGATCAATATTTTTTTCAAAGCGTGGTCGGAAAGACCCGAACCTTTGTGGATCGTGCTGACGACTACAGCGATTCGGGAAGCGTATACTCCCGGGTCTTTCTTAAGTATTTTCAGGTGTGTTTTGCCGGTATCGTCGGTTAAAAAGTCCTTGATGTTTTCTGCAGTTGCCTCTTCGGAAAAATTGGGACGTCTGCCGAGTTTAGCCGCCAATTGAACGCGGGTAGAAGTTTCCAGCTTTTCTTTCCAGTCCCGGATTTCTTCGCAAAGCTTGTTCAGTTCCCCTTCAAACTGTTCACCGGGAAGCGGGAGGGTCTTTCTTTCAGCCAATCGATGTTTGAACGCATCCGAAACTGCGATGGAACTGCGCCCTTTGCTTGGGTTTGGTTTCACCGTATTTGTTTCCGTAGCCATAGGCGAGTCAGAATTAAGTTTATCTATGCTTGCTGGAGTGCAAGAAAAATTAGCTGTGTTTTACAACAAATTATAAATGGAAACAAGTTCCCGTTTTTTGTCTGATCCATAAAATGGAATTGTCACGAACTTTTTAAAAAACACAGGATATCGATTTTGTTGCTGATCAAATCAATCAATTTGCGTGCCAAAAATTTAGAAATTGTTCTGGAATTTCTTTATTTCCGGGATTGTTTCTTGAAAGACCGAGAATCGAATCGAAAAATCAGGCGTGTTCATTCAACCGTTTCAGAAAAAAATGCATCAAAAATATAATATATGAGTGTTATGGTCTAAAATTAGCACCAACGTGAAAACCTGTTTTTTATATGAATTCGGGTTAATATGAATATTTCGATAAGGCAAGGTGAATGGCAACGGAAAGTTTAGACAGCGAACTGGAAGAACTGGCTAAAGAGCTGGAATCATTCGAAGAGGAAGAGGAACTGCTTGCGGATTCATTTGAAGACGATGAATTCGAGGAGATGGGAGACTTCAGTGCGAGTTCGCCCGATAAATCATTTGAAGACGATTTTTCGGATTTTGACGATGAAGAGAATTCATACCTGGATGAAGAAATAGGCCCCGCAAAACGGTCAGGGAAAAAAAGAAACTTTTTGCTGCTGGTGGGAATTGCTGTTTTAATCGGAGGCTTGCTCGGGGGAGGAGCATTGTGGATGACCATCGATCCTCCTGAAGAACTGCTGTCTTATGTTGCCCAGCTTCTGGAAGACAGGCAAGATGGTACGGATGATACAGAATCAACCGAGGAATCGTCTTTGGAGCAGGTAGAAAATCTGATTTCGGAACTGCCTGATCTGATTGATACCGTGAAAACCGAAATTGAAGAAATTCAGGAGGAGCTTCCCGGAAAGAGCGAAAATGTAGAAGCACCACCTCCGCCCATTGAAAAATTCAAATACTTTGTGCAGGTGGCTCGCTGTCTCGATCAAACATGTGTGGAAAACTTTCGCACTTTGCTGAAGCAGAACGGTCTTCGTCCAAATGTCGTTACAAAAGTTGAAAGCACTCCGGTTTTTGAAGTTGTCTCCCGGCACAAATTTAACGCTTATAAAGCGGCACAATGGTCGAGGCGAATCAACGAAAGCTATCATGTGACAGGAGAAGCTTTTCGTCAAAGGGAGGGAACCAGCTACCGTATTTCAATGGGCTTGTTTCCCGATCGAAAGACTGCAGAATATGTCACCGGCAGTTTGAATCTTAAATTTGCCGGGCAGCTGCAGTTCGATATAAAGTCCTCCCACCAAAAAACTCTGTATTATCTTATCCGGACAAAGAGCTTCGACTCCAGAGAAGATGCCCTGGCTCTGCAAAATCATTTGATGGAACAGGACGAGCAGTTTGACCGGGTATGGATCATCACAAAAGCCTATCGCTTGTGAGTAATTATTCCTGGAAAATCACTGTCGTTCAGCGAGATTGACGGGTTCGGTATTGGCGAACTGAAGCAAATCGTTCTTTATTTTGACGTTGACGAATTGTTTTTGCAGCTCAGGTTTGTATTTCTTCTTAAAGTAGGTTTTGAGTGCTCCAGCGAAGGTCAACGCCTTCTCGTAGGAAGCCATAAATTCTGCATTTCGGGACTGAGTGAACTTTTCAATTTGCTGCGGGGTGGGGTTTGAGATGTTGCCCATCACGGCTGTGGCCTTGGCAATACTGAAATAGATTTCTTCCACTATGATCCAATAAGAAAGTAAACTTTGAATATAAGAAAAACTTCCCATAAAAATTTTTTGAAGTGCCTCGCATTTTTCAATAAAAATTCCCGGTATGATGAATCCCTGGGGACTCACCAGCGGTCTTGCATCCGTATTCAGTTGCTGTAATTCACCAATCTGTTCCATGGCGATGGGGTAGAGCCTTTGCAGCTGGGAGGCCCGTTTCGCAGAAATCTGTTTGGTCTTTGCAAGTTTTTCCACGAAATGACGAATGTGTTCCTCATCCAGCCCCAGTGCAATCAGGTAGGCAAATGAAACAAATTTTCGACCCTCCCTTATTCCCGGAGATTTGGGCTGTAAGACTTGAAAAGGAATTCGCGCGAATTCGATCAATTCCGGGAATGTTAAATTTCCCCGAATTTCCCAGTTTTTGACAACTAAATCCAAGACATTGGAATCCTGTACAATAACAATTTTTTTGGTAGCACCCGAATCCTTCAGTTCCTCCAGGTTTTTTGCCGCAACAAGATTGGGAATATCAACAGGAACCGGAGCTGGAGCGGCACTTTCCGATGGCTTTTGCTGAATTGCGCTATTTTTATTTTTGACTTCTCTCTCTTCTTCCTCTTCCGCATCATTGAACTGGGGGGCCTCAAATGACTGGGGATCACCGAAGACCTTGCGGAGTGCTTCCGGAATACTGGTATTTTCGACAATTTTCTTTTCTGCAACCACTTCTGTGATGCTCCGATAAACATTGATGAACCAATCTTTTCCCTGTGCAGCAGTCATTTTTCCGCTGCTGAGGTTTTTTCCAGTCATCAAATAGAGTTCCGCCACTCCTCTCAAGCTCATGTTACAGTATTGCTCAATTGCAAATTTGCGTTCCGCATCCACCAGCATTCCCAACAGCACGGCTTTTTTCACGCGTTTGTCGATTTGCTTGAATTTTTTAAAAAAAGTACTGGCGTCTCCCGGTTGAATCAGCAGACATTTCCATTCCGCCTGCGTCGACTCGGTCTCATTTTTGAACTGTTCATAATCAAAGAACTTGTTTTTTTGGAATTCGACAAAAATTTTCTGCAGATTTCTTGGAACAGGAATTCCCTTCAATAGATAGGCAAATAGCAAGTGGCTGAATACCACATAGAGGCGTCGCATGTTTAGAGGATCATAGCCCACTTTGCCTGGATCAGGGGCCAAATGGAGGTCACTCATGTGAGTAAACGTACCAATCAAATCATTGAATCCTGTTTTGCCCTTTTTTTGTTCCTGCTCAAAGAGAGCAATCAGTGCATCATCAATATTTTCGAAATCGAAAATATGGCGGCAAAATTTGTAAATCCACCGTTGGATAAAATGCTCCAGATAAATTTCTTTGTCCGGATCGGTAGTCAAGTGCTTAAACTTGATGGTATCTCGGGCGATGTCCAGAGCAAAGAGCAGGTGCGATCTCAGCAGTATCGCGTCTTCAATGCGGGGGATTTTATCTTTTTTGGGAAGTGATTGTACCAGGGCATGATATTCCATTTTAGAAGATGTCTGTCTCATCTGCTGGAGATGCGAGAGCATGATACTCTTCACTTTTTTGATTGTTTTCTCGTCTCCTCCCGGTTCAGTGCCCGTTATTTGGTAATATTCTGAATCATATTTTGTGTTTTTTGTATAAAAATTGTTGATCTCATTGACGATTTTACTAGGATTTGAAAATGCGATTTCCTGTGTCAGCAGCTCAACTGTGGCTAATTTTTGAGGAGGATAAGATTCAGAGGGCATAGGAGATCAATAAGTTTCGGCAGGATCTGAAAGGCTGGCTGCTCATGCTTTCCAGCAGACAAATGGTATCTAAAAACAAGCCCATCTCGTGTGATTTTCATCAGGAACAACAGGTTTACAAAAACGATTCTTGTTAACTTCACAAAAACTATTGGAAAAATCAATGTTTTCTCATGAGATTTGCATTGATTTATAAATCAATTATTCTGCCATTGGCGAATTTTCTATCCTGAACAGCATTATGGCTTCCCGAATATCCTCAACTGCCCGATTTCTGGTTTATGCGCTATTCTTCTTCAGCACATTTTCCATGGCTGCAGTAGGCGGAGTCTCTATGGCTTTGTATCTTCTGTTTTTTGCCGCCTGTTTTTTCTTTCCAGATTGGCGGCAGTTGAAGATTCCCTTGATCTGGCCTGTGCTTGCCCTGATTGGTTCGGCATTCATTTCAGGATTGTCTGCTGATTTTTCCTGGGAAGCGGTGACGCCCCTGCGGGAGTTTTGGCGATTCTTTCTCCCTTTTGTTGTTTGGAAAAGTTTTGATGGGATCAAGTCGGATCGATTGCTGAAAATCTTTCTTTTTATGCTCGTACTGGTTTCCATTTATGGCATTGTTCAATATTTCGAGGGGGTGGACTGGTTTCGTGGAGAAGGGCATAAAAAAATCACTCCATACGCTCCTGACGGCCTCATCACCGGGGTGTTTCATGCCAAGGGAAATTTCAGTCATCATTTGACTTATGCCCATTATCTGCTGCTGGCCTTTCCTCTTTTTTTATCTTTGGGATGCCGTCCTTTATATTCATGGCCGCTTCGTCTGGGAATGATAGCAGGCAGTTTCTGTATGCTGGGCGGTCTGTTTTTATCCCTGGGACGCAGTGCCTGGCTGGGCGCACTGGCCGCTTTAGCCGTACTGGCGCTCCAATTGCCGAAAAAATGGCTCATTGCTCTGGGAATCTTTATTGTCATAGTAGGGACTGCTGCAGTTCCTTTCCTGAATATCGGTTCCTCCTTCAATACTTATCAGCAGTCTATTGAGACTCCCTTGAAAGCCCGTTTCGACAGTATGCTGACTTCCCGCCACCATCGGGACCGATTTTTCCTCTGGGAATCGGCTGGATTAGCCATCCGAGACCATTTCTGGTTGGGTATTGGACTGAACAATGATGAACAAATCATGCCTGCTTATCGAAAAATTGTCGGAGAACAGTACCATCACCATACATTTCTCAACAAAGCTTCTGCGGGAGTTCACAATATCTATCTGCAAACCTGGCTCAACTTCGGTCTGATAGGATTGCTTTGCTACTTCTGGTTTTGGGGAACGGTTTTGAAATGGAATTTCTTTTGGATCCGGGCTGCAAAAAAGCAGTTTCCTTTTGAAAAAGCGCTTTTATGGGGGATGCAGGCGGGATTTGCTGGTTTTATGGTTGGTGGTGTTTTTGAAAACAGTCTGCGGGATGGAGAAACGCAGACGCTGCTTTTTGCGTTGATAGGATGGTCTTTGCATCTTGGAAAGCATATTGAAAAATCGCCGGCGAACTCGTCCCTTAAAAATAAGGATAGTTTGGTACCTGCCTAAAGCCAGGGAGAAATTCCCCGATAAGCCCCTTTTTCCGGCATGCCTGATTCAGCAAATTATTTCTTTTATAGAATTGAAATTTTTGATCAAATGATTTTTCAATGGTATCGAAGCATCGATTTTACCAATAGCATCGGGGTCCATCTTCCAAAGGCTGCGGAAAATTGAAGAAAATAAACTTTACAAAGAAAACATTTGCTTGATAATGTTGCCCACTTTGACAAAAGAGACCGGGAGTGAACCGGAGACGGTAGATCTGATACGCATTTTTTTAAAAAATCTGAATTGCGAATATAATGGATGCGGCTCAGTCTTTTCTTTAAAAAATCGGAGGCCCTGGAATGGATATTAAAGATTTGTCGCTTGGGATTGAAGAAGAATATCAAATCATTGATCCTGAGACACGGGAATTGACTTCCTATATTTCAGAAATTATGGATAAAGGTGCGGTTCTTTTCCGGGATCAAGTCACGCCGGAGGCTCTTCAGTCCCAGGTGGAAACCCGAACGCATGTCTGCCGGAATATCAAAGAAGCCCGTCAGGAAGTCACTCGACTCAGAAGTATGGTCAGTGAAGTCGCCCACAAAAACGGGCGCAAGATCATTGCTGCCGGAACCCATCCTTTTTCCCGTTGGGAAAATCAATTGATCACTGATAAAGACCGCTATCAGGGATTGATGACAGACTACAAGATTTTGGGGCGACGATTGCTCATCTTTGGCATGCATGTTCATATCGGCATACCTGACCCCGATCTGCGGATTGACGTCATGAACCAAATCAGCTACACCATCCCCCACATTTTTGCCCTGGCGACTTCGTCTCCATTTTGGATGGGGCAAAATACGGGTCTGAAATCCTACCGTACGGTTGTCTTTGAGAATTTACCGCGCACCGGACTGCCCGAGCATTTTGAATCTGCAAGGGCCTATGATCACTATGTCGACACTTTGATCAAAACCAACTGCCTTGAGGAAGCGACCAAAATCTGGTGGGATATTCGTCCCCATCCAAAATATCCGACCCTTGAATTCCGCATGTGCGACTGCACCACCCAAATTGAAGATGTGCTCAGCATTGCCGCTTTGATTCAGGCGATGGTTGCGAAACTGATCCAACTGCGCAGGAAGAATCAAACCTGGCGCATATATCGGCAAAGTTTGATTGCGGAAAATAAATGGAGAGCGATGAAGGATGGATTGGATGGGAAGTTGATTGATTTCGGCAAAGAAGAAGAAATTCCGCTGCGTTTTTTGATTGAAGAATTGCTGGAACTTGTGGATGATGTCGTCGATGAGTTGGGGTCTCGACAGGAAATCGAACAGATCCGATCAATATTGACTCGAGGCACCAGCGCCGACCGTCAATTGCGAACTTTTGAGGAAACCGGAAGTCTCGAAGCAGTGGTGGATATGCTCGCAGATGAAACGGTATTGGGGTGTCACTGATCAGGCATCCAGAAACCCCTGCCAAGCATTCACAAACACTGAATTTCGCCATCTGCTCCAGAGTTTGTACTCAAGATCTCCTGAACAAGTTCTCCGAGTTCTTTTATTTCAAAAGGCTTGGTCAACATGCCTTCCATTCCCCATTTGGCGATATCCTGTTTGAGGAGTAAATCTCCATAACCCGTCAATAAAACAATTGGAATCTGGGGACGAATTTCCTTTATTTTCATTGCCAGTTGTTTGCCGTTCATTTGAGGCATTTCATAGTCTGTCAGCACCAGTTCAAAGTCTTGAGGGTGTTCGGTAAAAAAATTCAATGCTTCGGAACAATCAATATAGTCGTTGACAAAGTACCCTAGCTTTTCAAGCATTCGCTTTGCTAATTTGGCAACGATCGGTTCGTCATCAATCAGCAGAATACGGAAGTTTTCAGGATCAATTTTACATGCATTCAAAATTGGGGATTTTGCTTCTTCCCGAGAAACAGGAAAATAAATTTTAAAGACAGTTCCCTTGCCCAACTCACTTTCAACCAATATATGGCCTTTGTGCTGTTCGACAATTCCATACACCACCGACAACCCCAAACCTGTCCCAAATCCAACTTTTTTAGTGGTAAAAAATGGATCATAAATTTTATCGAGTGTGGGTTGATCCATGCCGACTCCGGTATCCTCAACATAAAGAGCAATGAACTCCCCTTCGCGACTCTGTCCACTCGCGTTTTTAAATTTTCGATAGCCCTCGTTTATTAAACGGATTGCTATTTCTCCGCCATCCGGCATCGCTTGACTGGCATTGAGGCAGAGGTTGACAATGACTTGATGGATTTCGTTGGGCATCCCCCGAATCGGTGGCAAATCCGCTTCAATTTCTGTTTTGCTGACAATGTTGCGGGGAATTGTTTTTTTCACAAATTCGAGAGTCGCTTTGACCAAAGACTCTAATGAAACAGATTCTCTTTGGGAGAGGGATTGCTGTCCGTATGCAAGCATTTGCTGAACTAGTTTTTTTGCTCTGTTCCCGGCAATTTGTATCTGCTCAAGGCTTTCCTTTTCCGGGTCGTCGCTGGCTTTATCTCCGATGAGCAATTCAGTGTATCCAAGGATCGGAGACAGCAGGTTGTTAAATTCGTGAGCTATGCCTCCAGTCAAAATCCCAATGGCTTCCATTTTTTGTGCCTGTCGCAACTGGGCTTCCAGTTGTTTTCGCTCGGAGATCTCCTCGAGAATTTTTTGGTTGGTTTTTCTCAGTCGGGCATTTGCCTCTTGCAGTTCCAGTTGCTGTCGTGAAATTTCATTTGCCATCGAACTTTTTTCAATGGCATTGTTCACTGTTTTCTGAAGACTGTCCGATGTAATTTCACCCTTTACCAGATAATCTTGAAATCCGGATTTAAGTGCCTGCACAGCCACACGTTCATTTCCCTGTCCGGTCAACATTACGAGTGGGGGCAAAATTTCGATGCCGGCTTCTATTTGCTTCACAAATTCTAATCCATCCATGTCGGGGAGCCTATAGTCCAGAAGGAGGCAGTTGAAGAATTCATTCTGCAGCAGTTCAATGGCTTGCTGGCCTTCTTCACATTCTGCAAACTGGTAGAGCACATCTTTGCTTTCGTCCAGCAGTTCCTTCAGCATTTTCCGATCATCAAAGCTGTCGTCGACAATGAGGATTTTTATATTATTTGAATGCATGATGCCCTCCTTTGGAATAAGTGAAATACTCTCTTGTTTTTCACTATTGTTTTGGATGAGCCTGGTCCTCCTTTCCAGAATCCAAACTTTACATATTTCGCGGCAGAAGACGAATCCTGATACCCTCTCACTACTTTCATGCTCCTTTTTGCAGGGTAAAATAAAACGTGCTTCCTTCCTTGTAAGTGGATTCCAACCAAATTCGACCTTCGTGCTGTGCAATGATCTTTTTAACAAACGTCAGTCCTGCTCCGACGCCTCCTCCAAACTTGTCTTTACCATGCAGACGCCGAAACATTTGAAATATCGCATCAAAATGTTTTTCCTGGATTCCAATGCCGTTGTCTTTAACGTAGAAGATATAGCTTTTCTTTTTCCCTTTCCCGGTCGCGTCTGAATTTCCTTCCTGCCACCCGATTTCGATCCATTTATTCAGCTTGTCGCTGTATTTCACTGCATTTGAGATCAGATTGTAAAAAACCTCGCCTACTCGAATACTGTCGCAAAATAATGTCGGCAGGGGGTGAGGAACCCGAATCTCGATACAACTTTCTTCAATAGAATGGAGGAACCTTTTCAGAACATTGTTCAATGTGGACTGAAGGTTTACTTCCTGATATGCCTGTTCTGTTCGTCCGACTCGAGAATAAAAGAGCAGAGCATCAATGAGATCTTCCATCTGCTGCGTCAGAGGAAGCATCCGATCGAGCTTCTCGTTGGCATTTTCACTCAATTGCCGGGAGTTTTCATTTGTGAGCGATTGGGCGTAGAATCGAATCGCTCTGAGCGGCTCCTTGAGGTCATGAGCGGCAATATAGGCAAAATCGTCCAATTCTTTGTTGGAAGCCGCCAACGCATTGACCTGCTTAGACAAGTTCTCATTGAGCTCTTCAATGAGCACATTGGAACGCTTTTGTTTTTCTATTTCCTGATGAAGCATACCTTGTGCTTCATCGAGTTTTTCTTTCATTTGTTCGAATGTGTCAGTCAGCTGTTCCAATTCATCACCTGGTTTAACTTCAACCGGAAGGTTCAAATGCTGCGCAATGATACTCTGAATTCCCTGATGCAGAGCTGTTATCGGTTTAATGATTTTCTGGTTTAGTAAAATTGAATTGAGCATAAAGGCAAACGCCACAATTACTACAAATACAATCGCGGCAGCATTCGCCTTTCTTAAGGTGCTCCCAACTTCATTTTTGTTCAAGGCAGATAGTTGTTTGGCATTGGAAACCATGGACATGGACACCGTCTGCAGTTGGCTGATTAATCGCTCTTGCTTTGGTGAAAACTGTGCTGCCGATTTGTTTCTGAAATTTTGAGATTGGAATTCAGCAACTAAACTGGAAAAGATGGTATCCAGTTTTGTATGGCTGAGTTGTATTTCCTTATACAAAAATTGTTCTGCATTACTGGAAGAGGATTGAAACATTAAGTGCCGAGAAAGATCGTCATGGGTGCTATGCCACTGGCGAACAGGCCGGGTTTCCTGATGCAGTAAATAATCTTCGGTCAGCAGGTTGAGATCAAAGATTCCATGAATGATCTGGTCAATGGAATATTTTTTAAGAAAGGTTTCCTCCAGTAACTGAGAGGACCAAAAAACGATCAAGCCAATTCCGCTGATCAGCCCAATGGACAGGGCTATGTTGAGTTGGAATTTTTGTTTAATATTCATGAGTGCACTCTGCATCAATGAATAAGCGTCACCGAATTCGGATTTACGGCTTTCAGCACTTCCGGAAGAACAAAATTCAAATAGTTTGGAATTTCCTTTTTGTCAGTTTTTTTGCTTCTTATGAGCCAGCGGGCTTCGTCTTCCAAAGAGATCAGTAACGATTGATCCAAAGTGATTTTGAAAACAAAATCTTCCCAAAGTGTGCTTGTGACTTCCTGATCGAGACTCAATCGTTTGATCACAATCTTCTGAGCTTCAGTTTTATGATTATTGATATAATCTGTTGCTTTTTGACATGCTTTTAAAAATCGTTTGAGCGTATCTGAATTTTCTTCAGCATAATCTTTCATCACCAGGAAATTAAAAGATTCTCTGTAAATTTCCGAGCTGGGAAGCTGCACTGCGTTCTCCTGCAGCAATTTTTGGGCTTGATAAGCATGAGGCTCCCAAATCACAATTGCATCCACCTGGTTTTCTTTGAGAGCAATTGGTAAATCAGAAGGAGGCAAATTGATTGCAGTGATGTCTGTGTTTCCGAGGCTATGGTATGTTAGAAAAGTATTGATAAAAAACTCTCCAGATGTACCGAATGGGGTTCCGATTTTTTTTCCTTTCAAATCGGCACCTGATTGTATCCCACTATTTTTGTTTACAATTAATTTAATATTGTCATAGGAATAAACAAAGGTGGCCAGAACCGCAAAATCTTTTCTCTCAAAGCTACTGAGCACGATCGGAAAGGGAGCAACAGAGGAAATGTCTACTCCCTCCCCGCTCAACATTGCCGAAAGTCCGGCTTTTCCGGAAGGAAAATTTAGAATTGTCAAATCCAGTCCTTCTTCGCGAAAAAACCCTTTCTCTTCCGCGATAAAAACTGTTGCTTCAAAAAAACTGTTGGTCAGTCCCAGCGTCAGTTTTTTGAGTTCTCCTGCAGGTTTCTGCTGAGATTCTTGGTGAACCCAAAATCCAATTCCTGCAAACACGATGAGCAATACTGCTATAATTCCTGCCAGAGTCTGTTTTGACATATCAGAAATTAAGGAGTAGGTCGTTTTTTAAAAAAAAAAATATCAAAACTATGAAATACATATCTTAAGTATTATCATATTCCCATTGTAGTCTTTTTCAACCAATTTATACTTCTGCCTCATATTTGATGGATTTTTAAAAAAATTTATATGCTGTCAGGTTCCGCCTCGTGTCGAAGTCGCGTTCGTCCTTGCCTGGATTTTGCAGCAAAAATGATTCTCCGGTGCTTGAAATGAAAACTTTTTTAAATGCTCGATCAAGTCGACAGCAATGCTTCGAAAAAGTGAATGACGGATAAGAAGATATTGATATTTCACAGCAAAAACTTTATCGTTCTTCGTTCAAATCTGAATAAAACTTGAGAAACATATTCAAGAGAATTTGCCATATTCAAGAATTGTGAATAATGTGGATCATTCATGGAACCTGGATTCCCCGAGATTCCTCTCATTTCAAGAACGGTGGAGATTTTTTTGTTTGGGTTGAAAAGGTCCCCGAAATTAATCTGAATAATTCGGTCAAATCTCACCCGAACTGCCTTTCCGCACAAGAACTGGCGGGATTTTTTCAAAATACATTTTCTGTGAATGAAAAGGTACGCCAGCAGTTCAGTGCCTGTGCTCCCCCGTATTTTTTACTCCCCAGTGCTCAGAATGCTCCCCTGCCTTCTTCAGAAATGTTCCAGTTTTTGGGAGACTTGCCGCCCGAGCATTTCAAAATAAAAAAGTGGCAAGTGGACTGCATCCTTGCAGAAAAGCCGCTGGCCTTTCTCAAAGAGATTCACTTTGTCAGTCTCCACGCATCCGGGAAAATCCGGCTCGGTTCCGATTTGCTTTTCTGGTACTGCTATTGGTGCGCATTTCGTGAAATTATTTTAAAAGATCAGTATATTCCAGGCTTGAAAGCTCACCCTTCAGCCGAAAACACAAAAAAGTTCGAAATCGTGCCAAACTGGCAAATTATATCGCCACGGTTTGAATCAATCCTGACATCATTCGCCCCATCAATGCCCTTGATTTGCAGGGCAGGACAATCCGGTCTGAAGAAAAACAAAAGCTTTTTTGAAGCAGAATCACTGCTTCGGCATTTCAGCGAATGTGTGCTGGACAGTCTGGTATTGCAGACGCCATTTACCCAACAGCAAAATCGTGGAGTCGCTGACTCGTTGCTGGAACTTTGTATTGCTCCCGTTGGAAAAACAAGGATAGCTCGACAAAGTAAACTGTGGAAGTCGACTTTCGAAAAATGGTTCAGGTGGAAGAAGCAGCTGGAAACTTCGAATACGAACACTCCTTTTGTTTTGTGTTTTCGCCTCAACTCAGATTCTGAAGATGAGGGCCATTCCTGGCAATTGGATTTTTTAGTGGAATCCCGCAAAGATCCTTCTCTCAAAGTCCACCTTTCCCAGTACTGGCAGCTTCAGGGGAAGGAAAAAGTGAACTTCACCAAATTTTTCGGAAAGGAATTTGATAAGAATTTCTTGCTTTTGATGGGGGCAGCAGCACGGATTTATCCAAAATTGTGGCAAGGACTGCAGACGGAAAAGCCGGATGGGATCCTTCTCTCAATGGAGGAAGCCTACGCGTTTTTGAAAGAAAAAGCCTGGATTCTTGAAGATGCCGGTTACCGTGTGATGGTCCCGGCGTGGTGGACGCCTGATGGGCGCCGCCGGGCCAGGTTGCGCATGAAAGTTAAAGGAATCTCACCGCCCGGCCAGACCGCTCCCGGCGGACATTTCAACCTGCCGACACTGGTTCGTTACGAGTATCGCCTTTCGATTGGTGATGAAGAAATTACGGAAGACGAATGGGAAGCTTTGATCAATGCTAAAATGCCTCTGGTGCGGTTCAGAGGGCAATGGATGGAGCTGGACCAGGAAAAAATGGGGGAGATGCTTTCTTTCTGGCAATCCCGGCAGCAGGAAACAGAACTTGCTTTGAGTGATCTGATCAAACGTGTCGCTGAAAAGGAGCAGGATGTCGAATTCGAATATGATCCGGTCTTGTCTGAAATGATGTCCAGCCTGCAGCAGAAACGGGAATTTTCCTTGTTGGATGCGCCGTCGAATTTTCTTGGAGAACTGCGGGAGTACCAGCAACGGGGCTTGTCCTGGCTTTGTTTTTTGGAATCTCTGAAAATGGGGCCTTGTCTCGCGGATGATATGGGATTGGGCAAAACCGTGCAGATCATTGCCCTGCTCCTTCATGAAAGACAGCATGGCGGTTCTCCTGATCCGACTTTGCTGATTGCCCCGACCTCTGTTTTGGGGAATTGGCAAAAAGAAATTGAACGCTTCGGGCCGGAACTGAAAACGTTCATCCATCATGGCAGCCAGCGGCCCGGCAAAGCTCAAGCTTTCCAGTCAGAATGCGCTCAAGCGGATGTTGTGATCACATCGTTTGCGTTGGCCCGCATTGACGCCAAATTGTTTCATTTTTGTCCCTGGCACAGGATTGTGGTGGATGAAGCACAAAACATAAAAAATCCAAATGCTACCCAGACACGCGCAATCCTTAAAATAAAATCCCGCCATCGGATTGCTCTCACGGGGACTCCGATCGAAAACCGCTTGTTGGACTTGTGGTCGATTTTCAATTTTCTCAATCCAGGATATCTGAATTCTCAAAATAAATTCAAAGCTTTCTATGAAATTCCGATTCAAAGAGATAACGATGCGGATCGTCTGAAAATTTTCAAAAAACTGGTGGAACCTTTTATACTTCGGAGAGTCAAAACCGATAAAGCGATTATTAAGGATCTTCCGGAAAAAGTGGAACAAAAAGTCTATTGCCCGTTGGGAAAAGAACAGGCCTCTCTTTATCAATCGGTGGTCGATGAGGTGAAAGAAGCCCTGGAGGAAGTGGAGGGAATTCAGCGGAAAGGGCTGATTTTATCAACGTTGATGAAGCTGAAACAGATCTGCAACCACCCCGCTCAATTTCTCAAAGACGGAAGCGAATTCTCTGAGGCGCGTTCTCACAAGCTTGGTCGCTTGCTGGAAATGGCAAATGAAATATTGGAAAACGGAGAAAGCCTGCTCCTCTTCACCCAATTCAACGAAGTGGGGCAGGAATTGGAAAAATTGTTTCGTTCCGAAAAACACATCAAAACATGGTATTTGCACGGTGCTACCAGTCGTCAAAAACGAGAGGCCATGATCAGTGAATTTCAGGACATTGAGACAGACCCGGGGATCTTCGTACTTTCCCTCAAAGCTGGAGGCGTAGGGATTACTTTGACTAAAGCCAATCATGTTTTTCATTTCGACCGATGGTGGAATCCTGCTGTTGAAAATCAGGCGACGGACCGTGCTTTCCGGATTGGTCAGAAAAGAAATGTATTTGTTCATAAATTTGTCACTCCAGGAACTTTGGAAGAAAGGATTGACGCCATGCTGGAAGACAAGAAAAAGCTCTCAGAGTCGGTTGTCGGAGGTGATGAATCCTGGCTGACTGAATTGGATGATCAGGCATTTCGCCAATTGATTGAACTCAATCGCAACTCAGTAATGGAGTGAAGAAGTGGCAGCAATCAGCAGAACATGGTGGGGCCAGCGATTCATGGAGGCGCTCAAGCGATTGATGGAATCAGGCAGGCTGCAGAGAGGACGATCCTACCGGACTCCGAATCGGATTTTAAAATTTGATTGGAACGGCCATTGGGTCAAGGCAAAAGTTCGCGGCAATGTCAATCACTACTACGGCATTCACAAAGAGCCTCACTATCAAGTCACTATTGAAATGTCTACAATTGCTCCTGAAGACTGGGAATCTCTGATCCAAAAACTGAGTAACAATGCAGCCTGGATCACTCAATTGCTGCAGGGAGAAATCCCGGATGGGATTGACCAAATTTTTTCTCAACAAGGCTTTCCGTTGCTTCCCGAAGACCGGGATGATTTTAGAACTTCATGCACCTGTCCCGATTACTCCAATCCCTGTAAACATGTGGCAGGGGTGTATTTCAGAGTGGCTTCGATGCTGGATGAAGATCCTTTTTTGCTATTTGAATTGAGGGGCTTGTCGAGGAAAGCCTTAATGCAGGAGTTGATCAAATCTCCTTTGGGACAGGCGCTTGCTTCTCAGCTCTCTTCTGACGGGGAAGAAAATCTGATTTTTAGTGAGCATTGCTTTGCTGAACCCCGGCTGCAGCCGCTTCAGGAGCCCTGTTCGCTGAGGGAATTTTGGGGAAAATCTTCGCAATTTCCTGCAGACAGCTATGACGGCGGAACCCCGGGCGTATCGGCACTCCTCATTAAAAAACAAGGGGACTATCCAGCTTTCTGGGATCGTGACAATTCATTCATTGAGGCCATGGAAGCAATTTATCTAAAGATTCGTGAAAAGAATCGCGACAGCCTTTGAGTTCGTGTGATTTTCTGATTGTCAAAAACACCGCAAAATGCCGGAAATTTTTAAATTGGAGGAGAAATCTCAGTTTGCTTTTCTTTTAGATCCTGGGGGGATCAGAACAAAGGCGAGGCCGGTACAGACCAGGCAGAGGGCCCCAATTTCATACTTTCCAATGGCTTCCCCTAATATCAAATTGCTGGTGATCACACCGATGACAGGAATAATCATCGTACTGACGCTTGCTACGGTCACCGGCAGAATCGAAACAATTTTAAACCACGCAAACCAGCAGAACAAGAGAGGGAACAGCAACGTGTATACGACCACAGCAATTGCCTTCCAGGAAACGGGCTGTAAATCGGGAACTTCGAAGAGAAGCGCCGCCACTGCAATGGGCAACCCTCCTATCACAAATTGCCATTGTGCCACCAGCAGTGAATGAATATTCCAGGTGGTCCGTTTTTGCAGAACCGTACCGATTCCCCAGGAGATGGCTGCTCCAAACATGCACACCAGGCCCATGGGAGAAAAATTGATCATCCCGAATTTCCCTGAAAGCAGAACTGCCATGCCCGCCAGTCCAAAACACAAGCCTGCAATCCTTCTGACAGTAGCCTCCTCTCCGATAAATATCATGCTGAAAAGAGAAGCCCACAAAGGCATCGTATAGGCAATAATGATGGCGTGCCCGGACCCAAGCAGGGAAAGTCCATAGGCGCTCAGTACAAACCAGCCGGTGACATTAAAAACAGAGGTCAGCATCAGGGTTCTCCATTGCCCCCGAGGCAAAATTGATGAATGTCTGGAGATCAATGCGAGCACCGACAAGACAAGGATTCCAAACGGGACAACGGAAGCTCGAAATGTCAGGGGCGGGATTTCGCGAAGGCCGATTTTTAGGATGGGAAAAGAACATCCCCAGACAAAAATCAATGCGCTCAGCAAAAGCAGTATTCGGGGAGGGATGTAGTTTGAATTCATGTCAACCGTTTCTTGCTTTCAAACTTCCGCCGGGTACTTTTGGAAATCAGGGTTGGACTAATTTGCTTTCGAATTTGAATGTGCGGCATCATGGCATTTCTATAATCAATTCACAAAAGAGAACTGAAACCTGTATGGAAAAATTTCTTCCTGCAGGTGGCCTGAATTTTTTTCTTTTCGGGCTTGTTCAGAAAGATTCATGTTGGCGCCAAAATGAGATTTTGTTCTCAATATTTTTCTGTAAAAATCTATGTGGAGAGAATCTTGCAGAGTATTTCAGGGGGATCGTTCGGTAATTTTAAAAAAAATTACCGTAGACATAAACTATTCATCAAATTAAAGTGCCATAAGTTCTTTCACTCTGGATGAAGCATCCACAAACAAGTTCCTCTAATTCTAACGGATCAAATGGAAGAAAAGATTTTTCAGGTCCCATCAGAATGCCGGAATTTAATTCCCTATTTTTGGGGACTCAAGCATGCCGCATGTGGCGAACTAAAGCAAAATGGCATAGAGGAAGAACCTGCAAAAGCGTCTTTCGATGAGATGCAGAAAATTTGTGATCAAAATCCTTTTGGACCTCTGGCGAATTATGTAAGAGAATTAAAAAAGGGATTTCGGATGAGCAAAGAAGATCTGCTTGCTTATGATCAGCAAATTGGAGAAATTCAAGGTCCTCTGGATGAAAATGATCCTCTGGATTTTAACGTCGATGATGCCGCTGATGATCTGTACGGTGATGACGGGACAGATGATCTTTACGGTGATGATACTGGATTTGATCCGGATGGTGACGAATCGTTTTGGCAGGATGAAGACTGATAGGTTTTCAAATTTTTCCGTTTTACAACCTTTCTTTTCGCCTTCGACAGAGATTGCGCAATTTCGGGCGGATTCCATCCGAATCGTCCCAGAATGAGGCCTATAAGTTTTTATCCTCGTGCCGCTAATATCAAGGAACTGAGACTTCATTTCCCGATCCTTCCAAGTTTAGAGCGAAATGCTCTGCCCCTTTCAATTCTCTCTTCTCTGAAGCAAAAATACTCTGGCACTGATCAATAAGAATCGTGTTTCTTCCATGGGCATCGAAAGCAAGAAAAATCCGAATTTCTGATTCTGGCAGCCGGGATGGGCTTCTTCATTGATTGGCGCTCTCTTTATACGGAATCCAGGAAAAATCATGAATGAATCCTAAAATTTTTAGGACTGCTCAAGCTCAATGTTCCTTCCGCAAATGTGGTCAATTCCATTCGGTGGAGCCGATTTTGTGTTTCTCCATATGATATGCATCGAGTCAAAAAGTGAAAAGGAATTGCAGAGGAATACCGATGGTGCTGAAATACGAAAATGCCAATGGATAGAGTTTGCAAAAATAACTGTAAAGTTCTATATTTTCGACCTTCCTGATTACTGAACAATCCCAACTTAAAAAGGAGTCTAGAGCAATGAATGGTGCAGAAAGTTTAATTCGTACGCTGCTGTCTGCAGGAGTCGATACGTGTTTCAGCAATCCTGGAACTTCGGAAATTCACCTGGTCCAGGCTATTGATGCAGTCCCTGAAATGCGGGCTGTTCTGGCATTGTTTGAAGGCGTCTGTACCGGAGCTGCTGATGGCTATGGAAGAATGACCGGCACCCCGGCAGCAACACTGCTTCATCTGGGGCCCGGTTTGGCTAATGGTATTGCCAATTTGCACAATGCCCGTCGCGCTTCAACACCCCTCGTCAATTTGGTCGGAAATCATCCTGACTATCATTTAGGTTACGATGCTCCACTCACCTCTGATATTGAAACCTTAGGGAGAAATTTTTCTGCATGGTACAAGGAAAACAGCACGGCAGAGAGCATTGCCAGAGATGGCGCTGATGCTGTAAGCGCCGCAATGACGGCAAAACCTGGCAGTCTGGGGCAGATTTCAACACTGGTTATACCGGCGGATGCCTGTTGGAATGAAGCTTCTCGCCCGGTTCCGCCGAACCCGCTGCCTTCTAGAAAAAAAGCTTCGGGGAAGGCGGTCGATGAAGCGGCTCAAGTCCTTGATGCCAATTCAGCAATTCTTTTAGATGGCCCTGCCATGTTGGAAGAAGGCCTTGCCTTCGCAAATCGTCTGGCTGCCGCCACCGGATGTCAGGTCTGGTGTGCAGGCTCTCCTTCCCGATTGGAAGGAGGACCAGGGCGTGGGCCGGTCAGCCGGCTTCCCTATTTTCCAGAAGACATCCTGGAAAGGTTTAAAGGGGTACAGAAATTAATTTTGGCGGGGAGCAGAGCACCAGTTAGTTTTTTTGCCTACCAATCACATCCCAGCAGCCTCGTTCCTGAAAGTTGCCAGGTATATACCCTTGCAAAACCGGAAGAGGATATTGTAGGGGCTCTTTCAGATCTTGCGGAAACACTCAAGGTCTCCAAAACTGCCGGGTACAGCAACGAAGTCGCCAGACCGGGCCTTCCTTCAGGTCAACTGAACCTTGAAAAAATCGGGGCCGTCGTGGCTGCATTGATGCCGGACAATACGATTTTTTCGCTTGATTCTGGTGGAGGTCGCGCGGTCTTTGTTCCTGCTCAGAAAGCTGCACCTCACAGCTGGTTGAATATCACGGGAGGAGCGATCGGGCAGGGGGGGCCTGTTGCCGCGGGTGCCGCAATTGCAGCGCCGGATCGAAGAGTGATTAGCCTCTGCGGGGATGGGGGGGCGATGTATACCAACCAGGCACTTTGGACGCAGGCCCGTGAAGGATTGGATGTGACCACTGTTATTTTTTCAAATCGCTCCTATGGGATTATTGAAACTGAATTTTGGCGTTTGGGGGTGAATGAAATAGGATCGAAAGCACGCAGCATGTTTGCGTTGGATCAACCCGATCTCGACTGGGTTGCACTTGCCAAAGGGATGGGGGTTCCTGCCGGAGTCGCTACGACGGCGGAAGAATTTGCAGAGCACCTCGGAAGAAGTTTGTCTCAGGAGGGGCCTTACCTAATCGAAGCGTTGTATTGATTGCTTCGTCTAATTTGTCGTGATCAGGCAGACTGGGCTTGAACTGCGTTGTATCCATTGCTTTGTACCGTAATCTGTTCCATTTTCAAAATGGCCTGCCGGATGGATTCCGATTCCGTGTGTTGAAAGGCATTCATCAGTAAAAAACTAATATTATTGACGTATTTTTTCAATACAAGCGCCGGGACGGGTTTTACCATTTTTCCCATGTTGTGCATGAAGAAGATGGTGTTTGCATATTCGGCAAGGATGTTCAGGTTGGCAGAACAGTAGTCTTTGTCGATGAGCAGAAGTGCATGTTCATAGTATTTGATTGTTGTTTTCAATATATTTTGAATCTGAAACAGTCTGCTTTGGGACTTGTATCCCGCTTTAAAAGCCTGGATTAATAAATCTGCCTCGGCAATTGCGATATAGCCTTTTAAAAAAATTCCCAGTGGATTTTTCGGATCGAGCCTGATCACATGATCAGCAATGGCCTGGGCATCATCATGAAGAAGCGGGAAACAGCGCATGATTTGAACCGCTTTCCAGGAATTGGCCAATAGTGTATTTTTAATGCAGGCGCTATTTTTACTGTTCGGTGCGTATTTTTTGAAATCACTGGTGCGCAGAACAAATTTTCTGTTTTTCGCAGTTTCCTCGATTTTTCTCAATTTGGTATTTAAATATTTCTTTTCGTTTTCCATCAGTTTCATGTGGACCATGCTGAGGGCAGCCGTTTTTTCTTTTTCTTTTTTCCTCTCGGGACGATCCTTTTCTCTCGGCTGATTCCTGGCAATTCTTTCCTGGCAGGAACGTTGGGCGTGGAGGTAATATCGGTCCTGGATTTTTCGAAGCAGTAAAAGACTGTCTGAAGAAACTTCGCCAAAACTATTGGCAATGACGGCCTGCAGCAAAAGGGCCCTGTATTGCTGCAGGGAAGCAGTTGGCTTTTGATTCAATCGTTCAAATGTTTTGCTGACAAGCTGGGAACGAAGCTCTCCATCCTGAGGTGAGTTTTTTAAAGATTTGGTCAATTTGGTACTTTCAATTTCTAAAAATTTTAGCAACTCCTCACCCGTTGTGCGCGTCAGCGAGTCCCTGCTTTTTTTGTCTTTTTTTAAAATATCAAAAGCACGAGTCAGGAAGGAACTGGAGCTTTTCCATTCGCAGATTTCGCGAACGCGAATCTTTTTTTCACCCAACCAATGCGGCAAAAGCCAGGGTATCATAGTAAAATTATCATACCTGATTGCAAATTCTCCAATTCCTTCCTGCCAGTTGACTTCGTGAATTTCTTTGCCGATCACTTCTTTCAAACTACACTTTGAAGTTTTGAGTTGAATTTTTTGCATGTTCCGCCCCTGGATCGATTGGGTGATTCAAAATGCTGGTGCTACCAACGCGGTCAATTCTTCTTCTTTCCAGCTTTCTACAGCTTGTGTGCCAACATTTAAAAAGAACGGAGAAAATCAAGTAAGGCATTAATATTATTAAATATTCATAAATTTTTTGAAAAATGCCGGTTTAAATTGAATCGATCAGTAGGGCATTTTGATAAGAATATTCTTTCGGCAAAAGAGGAATGGCTTGGCAATTTCGTAATTCGGCTTGAATTACGGAATAATTCTTTTCTATGATTGAATTTTTCCAGTGATTATACTAATCTCACACCCATTGTCTGAGTTGTTTTTTAACGTTATTACATCCTCTAATCGAAAGGAATCTCATGAAAAAATTTAAAGTTGGCGAGTACGTGAATATGGCGAACCCGACCCCCGGTCAAATCTACCGGCCCGAAATTCTCACGAATGAGCACGATGCCAAGGATATGGGGGGAATGTTTGGAGTGCTGGCACCTCACAGTCAGGTTCCTTATCACTACCATGAGAAGCGTGAATCGATTATTATGGCCATCAGCGGAAAAGCGACAGAAGTAATGAATGGAGAGGAATTTCCATTTGAAGAAGGGGATGTGATTTTTATTCCTGCAAAAATGAAACACACGACCATCAATCGTTCGGACAATGAATTCCGCTACCTTGAATTTTTTACGAATCCTCCGGTCACCAATGATTTTGTTGAGGTGAAAGAGTCTTAATTCAAATATTACATAAATACAAAGAGGGGGCTGAAATGGCTGAAGGGAAAGTAGTCAATCTAGCGTTGATCGGGGCTGGCGCCTGGTCCGGCTGTATTGGCCATGTGATGAACAAAAGCAGCAGAGTCAATCTGGTGACCTGCTTTGATGAAATTCCAGAAAAACGGGAGGCTTGCAGCAAAAAATTTGCTTGTGAAGCCGAGGAAAGTTTCGAAGCCGTGCTCAAGCGCGACGATATTGATGGAATCCATTTGGCCACTCCTAATTTTTTGCATCCGGAACAAACCATTCTTGCTGCAGAACACGGCAAGCATATCTTTGTCGAAAAACCCATTGCGAATACAATTGCCGATGGAGAAAAAATGATCGAGGTCTGCCAGAAGGCAGGCGTCACGTTGATGGTCGGTCAACATATGCGACGCTTGACGGGAATCCGAAAACTGAAAGAACTGATCGATGGCGGAAGCATCGGAAAGCCTATTCAAGTTGAAGGAAACTATTCACAGAATATCGGTTTTTCCCTGACTCCTGCCAGCTTTCGATGGAGAGGGGATGATACGGGATGTCCGGCGGGTTCCCTGATGACCATGGGAATCCACCATGCGGATGTTTTTAACTATTTATTCGGATCGATCAAGTCAGCCTTTTCCTATTTTAATAAACTCTACATTGAAGCCCCTGTTGAGGACGTGACCGCACTTCTCTTTCAGTATGAGTCGGGAGTCCTGGGCTATCTTGGATCCAATTACGCCTCACCGAAGGCCGTCTGGTTTTATATCTACGGAACTGAAGCCAATCTTTTGTGCACGATCACCCCTCCGGAACTGCCCTTTGAAGAATACTTAAAATGGTGGGAAAGGGTTGATGAAGACACAACAGTGCAGATATTCAAAAAAGGACAGACTGGTGCAGAGGCGGTTCCCATTGCAGTTGGAAATCCAATTCTTGAGGAAATTGAAGAATTTGCGGATTGCATTGTATCGGGTAGAACCCCGGAAACGGATGGAATCAGCGCATTAAATGCTTTGAGATTAATCCGCGGGGCGATTGACTCTGCCCGCACCGGAGAACAAACTTTGCTGAGTCGTTTGACCTGAGCATCTCTGTTGTCTAGGAAGAGCATTGGCAGATCAGATGATCCTTTACTCGAATTTTTGATCATCAACTGCCTTTGCTGGGCGACCGGCAGATGTTCAGAAAAAATTCCCCCCCCCCCGAATATTTCCCTTATTTCTTTCCCGTGTATCCTGCAGCACCGATTAGGTCCTGTAAGCTGTAATCACGAATCTCATCTTCGACGACCCGTTCAGTTTTTTTGGCTTCGGCTGTCACCCACTCCCGGAAGAATTTTATTTTTGGCTGGTCCCATCTTTCTTCAGGACAAACAATATAGTAGGCAACATTCGTTGGAAATGAAATATCAAACAATTTGACGAGCAATCCGGTCCTCAAATCTTTTTCCACCAAAAGGTTTTCTCCCAATGCCACCCCTTGCCCTTCAATGGCTGCCATCAGAACCAGGCCGTCGTTGCTGAAACTGGGACCTTTGCTCCCATCCACGACATCAGACAAATTGAGCGCCTTGATCCATAATGGCCATTCCTTGCGAAGTTCATTGTGCAGCAGAGTATGATGGGCCAAATCAGAGGGTTTTTCCAGGGGCTTCGGGCCTTCTTTCAAGCGAGGGCTGCACACGGGAAAAAAGCTGACAGACAAAAGATGCTCGCTGCGCAGTCCAGGGTATTTGCCAAAACCCCATCGAATAGCAAGATCAATATTCTGACGGTCAAAATCCACCAGCTGATTGCTGGCGTGTATATGAGCTTCAATATCGGGGTAAAGCGCCTGGAAACTGGAAATTCGTGGTGTGATCCACTTGATGGCGAAGGCGGGAGGAAGGCTGATGTTCAATACCCCGGATTTGTCACGTTTTTCGAGGTTGGTTGTCGCTTCAGAAATGTTTTGAAACGCACGTTGCACAGGAGGTAAAAATAATCTCCCTGCTTCGGTCAATTCAATCTTGCGGGAAAATCGGCGAAAAAGCGGCACCCCCAGTTCTTCTTCGAGTGCTTTGACCTGCTGACTGATGGCTCCGGGTGTGACAAAAAGTTCTGCACCCGCCTGTTTAAAACTGAGATGACGTGCCGTTGCCTCGAATGCACGAAGCCCGTTCAGAGAAGGAAGCTGATAAGCCATGAGTTGCTATAGAATTTCTAAGTTATAGATTTAGAATTCATCGTTTGTATAAAGATGCTCAATTGCTACAATAGAAATAAAACAAACGGATAAATTGAACAAGTCGATTTTGGCACAATTGGCGAAGAGGAAAAAGCATCATGAAATTAGATAAACTAAGTGGAAAATTGTATATTACCCCGGTCCATTGGATGGATATCCCTCAGGGGAACAGGACTTCTGAAGTCGGCAACCATCATCTTGAGTCACTCAAATTTTACTTCAGATCCAAATGGATTCTTCTCCTTTTCTGGCTGGAACGAGCAAAAGAAAGAAGGAACCTGGCAATGATGGATGAGCATCAGTTGAAAGATTTGGGCGTCAGCCGTTTCGATGCAGTCAAAGAAACTGAAAAATGGTTTTGGCAGAATTGATGACAGGATCAGTCAGAGTTTCCTGCAAATTTCCTTGTCGCTTTGCAAATCCCCCTCTTCCCGATTCCCCCATTTGATTGGGGGTGTACCCTCCAGACATCTTCTTTTTTAAGCTATTTTTCAATGGGATCATTGCAAAGCGCATAGTATTTGATACAATCCCGGGATCGCAATATTGAGCATCTCAAAAAGCAATTCCCTTGCTGAGGAAATCCAGACGATAAAAATCAAAAAAATCATGAAGATCAATACTTATCAGGAATCTCTTGCCCAGGTCCTCTCCTCCTGTCGACCCTTGCCTGTTGAGATTGCTTCCTTCTTTGAAGCGATGGGGAGAGTTCTGGCAGATGATGTCTGCGCGCTTGACAATGATCCGCCCGCAGCCAAATCGGCCATGGATGGATTTTGTCTTCGTGCCTTCGACACTCAAGCTGCTTCGCCGGGTAGTCCGATTGATTTGCCTGTTTCAGGGGTGCTGGGGGCGGGCCATCTTCCGCAAGAGAGGCTGGATCCGGGAACTGCGCTGAGAATTATGACCGGAGCTCTGCTGCCTGAAGGTGCTGATGCGGTTGTCAAACAGGAAGATACGAGCATGCCGGACGAACGAACCGTTGTCCTCGAAACCCCCCTGACAGCTGGAGAAAATGTGATTGCAGAAGGTCAGCATCTCAGATCAGGAGATCAGGTTCTCCGTTCCGGTGATCGGGTCACCCCACAAGCTTTGGGAATGTTGGCGAAACTGGGGATCTCAAGTCTGCAGGTTCATCAACAGCCGCGAGTGGCCCTGCTGGCCATCGGCGACGAACTTTTGGAGCTGACACAGCCTCTCAAACCGGGGAAGTTGCATGTTAGCAATCTTTATGCACTCGAAGGATCGATCCTCCAATACGGCGGAATTTCCAGGCGACTTGGAATTGCCCGAGACGATCCCGACCAGATTGAAGACTTCTTGCGCCCCTGCCTTCCTGAATCCAAGTCCAGTTCACTGACCTCTGACATCGTCGTGACACTTGGCGGTTCTTCACGGGGAGACTTTGATTTTGCCTGCGAGGTTTTTGAAAGGCTGGGTGCGGCTATCCAATTTAGAAGAACCCAGATCAATTTGGGGCCTTCAACTATTTTTGCAACGAAGGGAAGCACGCTTTTTTTCGGGCTTCCCGGGACACCTATCCCATCATGGGGAGCCTTCGAATTGTTGATGCGGCCTGCTTTACTGAAACTAGCAGGCTGTTCCAGATGGCAGCACCCCTGCATTCAGGCTCGCTTAACGGACAATATCAGGGCAGGAACCGGGCCGCGGTATTTTGTCCCTGGGTGGCTTCGCTTCGATTCAGAAGGTCTCGCCAAAGTCACTCCACTGCGAAGCAAAAGCAGCGGTACAAATCCGTCAGCACTGCTGGCCAATGCGTTGATCGAAGTTCCTGAATTTCAGTCTGAGCTTGAAAAAGGTACATCTGTTTCAGTCAGATCGATTGGCTCTGACGACAATTTTCTACATTAGATATTCGCGAGAACTCACCTTGACTCATTTATTGTATTCCTTTAACGTCTCTTTTCGAGACAAACTGACCCCGGTAACTTCATAGAATCAGGAGAAACAATGGGCAATGCCTTAATCATTATTGATCTGCAAAGAGATTACTTTCCAGGCGGGAAAATGGAATTATCCGGCATCGAAGATGCGGCCAAAAATGCAAAAAAGCTGTTGAAGGCTTTTCGAGAAAAGAAATATGCACTCTATCACATCCAGCACTTTTCTGAATACGAAGGAGCAGCATTTTTTGTCCCGGATACGCCAGGTGTTGATTTCAATGAAGCGGTGCTGCCACTGGAATCAGAGAAAGTGATCAAAAAAAATTTTCCAAACAGTTTCAGGAATACAAATCTTTTGGAAGAGCTGCGTGAGGCCGAAATTGAAAATTTGGTCCTCTGCGGAGCAATGAGCCACATGTGTGTCGATGCCACTGCAAGAGCCGCATTTGATTTTGGCTTTAAATGCACAGTAGCCGGGGATGCCTGTGCCACCCGGGATCTGCAGTATCAAAATAAAACTATTGCTGCAGAACAGGTCCATGGTGCTTTTATGGCTGCCCTTTTTCCGGTCTATGCCCAATTGAAAAATACTGAAGAGATCCTGCTTTCTCTTTAAAAGATCTGTTTGCTAGTTTTAAAAATTTTCAGTAAATTCAAGCCGGAATTCCCATTGCTGCAATTTCCCATTTTCCCTGGAACCTGGAATGTCGAGATCAGAGAAATTCAATAAATTTTCCGGAACAAAAATTCAGGATAATCAGGTTGTACCGGTTGACGATTATTTGGCAGTAGAAGCTGCTTTGCAGATTACGATCAACTCGATTCCCTATACTGTGACGATGCGGACCCCGGGCGACGACCGTGTTCTGGTCGGAGGCTTGCTTTATACAGAGGGAATTCTGGCTGGCCCCGAAGATATGAAGAATTTCCATGAAGAAGAAAATCCCGAGACCGGGATCACGGAAACGGTCAATGTATGGCTGTCTTTCAGCGGGCGAGATAAAAAACAGCTGTCAAATAACAGGACGATGGTCTCCAGTGCATCCTGTGGACTCTGCGGAAAAACGGAGTTGAGCGCAATTGCAATTGAAGGAGAAGGGTTGACCCCTGCCGGATTGCTTGACACAGGAAATATTGAGAGTATGTACGACAAGATGAAGCAGCGGCAAAAGACTTTTCAGTATTCAGGCGGGTCCCATGCAGCCGCGGCTTTTGATAATGCAGGTAAGCTGCTGGCGATTTTCGAAGATATTGGCCGGCACAATGCGGTGGATAAGGTAATTGGCGGACTGTTGGAAACGGGAGACATTCCAAAGGCGGAATTCATGTTGGTCAGTGGGAGAATTTCATACGAAATCGTCTCGAAAACATACCGGGCAGGGATCCCTTTCCTTTTGGCTGTTTCCGCGCCATCGACGCTGGCAGTTCAGCTGGCAGAAAGGTTGGGAATGACTTTGTTTGGTTTTTGTCGTGGAAATCGGGCGACGGTTTATTCCAATCCCCAAAATGTGCTGCAAACTCGAAAAATTGCCGATCTGGAAGCGGCCTCCCCCAATTCACCATTTTGAATCGTTTGCAAAGCAGTTCCTATGAATTCAAAAGAAAATGAAGACTTTCAAACCGTCTACTCCAGTGAACACGGCAGGATGTGTCCCCTGTGTGGTAATGCAAAATCTCAATGCAAATGCCGTTCAAAAAAAGTGTCTCCCAAAGGCGATGGAATCGTCAGGGTCGGTCGGGAAAGCAAAGGACGTAAAGGAAAAGGTGTGACTCTAATCACAGGGCTTCCCCTGGATGACGACGGGTTGCGTAAACTGGCAAAACTGTTCAAACAGAAATGCGGAACGGGAGGAACATTGAAAAACGGTGTGATTGAAATTCAGGGAGAGCACCGGGAATTTTTGATTGAAGAACTAAAAACACAGGGGTTTAACGTTAAACGATCGGGAGGATAAGTTCCCTGTCATGCGGATCTGTGAAGAAATCTCCCGTTTTCCAGAAAAAAAGCCACCTGCTGCAGCACTTGTGCTTCTCTACGGAGCCGATAGTGTTTTTCTGCCACCGCGATGAAATCCTGCATTCCCTGAACCTTTGTATTTTCGACGGAGACGACACCGTCATCCAAACCGGGGATCAGCCAGGATGTGGTCCAATTGGATCCGGTTCCGGCAATCACTCCGAGTTCAAAATCAACCGGTCCCAATGTTTTGACCAAACTTTGCTCTTCTGTGCCGAGCTGTTTGCCGGAAGGGCCTGTGATGTCATGATACCAATCGGTGCCTCGTGCTAAATCGGCCAACGGTGTACCCTGATTGGGAGGACTCAGCATGACAACCCGACCGAGAGCAGGAACATCATAGTGCTTCAAATAATACCGCACCAAAATCCCTCCCATGGAATGGGAAACAAAATGAATTTTTTGTAAAGGTCCTGTCTGAAGAAGAGCCACCGCGGGATGCAGGTAACGTTCAACGAGCGTTTCAATCGGAAATTCTGTTGAGGGATAGCTGAGGTTGATCACCTGATAATCTTTGTCCTCCAGGTAGTTCTCCAGAGGGTCCATTGCGTGAGAACTTCGCCACATCCCGTGCAGCAAAACGACATAATCCCTGCTCCGATTGGGGTTGAGACGGCTCTCAATATCGGGGACCTGATTTGTTTTTTGCTGGCATCCCATAAAAATCAAGAGGCAGAATATGGCTGGCAGTCCACGGCTCCAATCCAGTTTAAAGTTTCGTCTTTTCCCACTCCTTAGCATTTGCTGCTCCTGCATGAATTAAAGATTGTCAGATCAACTTTCCCCAAATTACATTCTTTTTCATTTAAAATCTTTGCCAAAGCGTAACGCTTTGTAACAAAATGTATCATTGAGAGTGCGGATCTCAGAAAGCGTTGACGCCATAGAAGCGGTTAGACGTTTTGGAGTCCTGTCAGCTCTCGATTCCTATTTTGCGGGGATTGAATGGATGCCTGTAAAAAAGGGCCAGCAAGGACTGTATTCTGCTATTTCGTTGGGTGAGGGTCACTGCGCCCGGGCACTTGCCCGCATCCCGTTTTTTCAGCGAGGACGCGCAATAAAAACAAAGTTCGCGGAATACTGGACTAGGGGGATGGAATTGCAGCGGGGAGGGTTTTTTCCGGATCAATTTTTGTTCCGGTTATCAGTTGCCCACAAGCCCCCTGAATATCCTGTCCTTTGGAAATGCGGAGCGTGGCGGTAACCCCATGCTCGAGTAGATAGTTCTGAAATTGCTGGATCCGGTCCCAGGAGGGCCTTTTGTATTTGCTCCCGGGGGAATCATTGTAGGGGATGAGATTGATTTTGAATTTCAATCCATGTAGAATTTTGATCAGCCGTTTGGCATCATCGAGCGCGTCGGTCACATCCCGCATGAGAATATACTCAAAGGTGATTCGTTTCCTCGATTCGAGCGGGTATGCCTGGCAGCTTGCAATCAGTTTCTCAAGATCATAGGCCTTGTTGATGGGCATCAATTGAGTCCTCACGCCATCATTGACCCCATTCAGAGAAATCGCCAGATTGGCTTTGACAGTTTCCTTTCCAAATCGAATAATTTGAGGAACCAGCCCTGAAGTTGAAACCGTGATTCGTCTTGACGAAAAGTTAAAGCCGACATCTTCGAGCATGATTTCGAGAGTACGCATCAGATTGTCATAGTTGTGAAAGGGTTCTCCCATCCCCATAAAGACGACGTTCCTGATCACTTCTCCTTGAGGCAAGTCTTTCCACATTTCCAAAATCTGATCCAGAATTTCTCCTGGTGTGAGATTGCGGATCAGTCCCATTTTGGCGGTCATGCAGAAATCACAACCCATAGCACAGCCAACCTGAGAGGAAACACAGACTGTGTAGTGATCTCGGTGCGGCATTAGCACGGATTCAACTCGTTTTCCATCTCTCAATTCAAAGACATATTTGATGGAGCCATCTTTTGATCGTGCTTCCCGGGCGCGGGTCAAGTCGCTAATAAAAAAATGTTGCTGAAGTTTCTGTCGCAAAGCTTTCGACATGTTTTTCATTTCCCCAAACTCTTCAACACGCTTTTGATAGAGCCAGTTGAAAACCTGTTTGGCCCGAAACGGCTTTTCTTCATGAGTGACAAACCAGTCCGTCAGATCAGGAAGTGGAAAGTCTTTGATATTCTTTAAATTGCTCATCGTAGTTTTTGAAAACGAGAATAATCAGTCAGTACCCGAAAGTTGGATAATAGCATGGTTTAAAATTTATGTGGATTTTTTGATACTCCGGGGGGTTGTCTTTTCCCTGAATATGCGTTCATTCTCCGTGAGAATAATTATTTGACTTAAAGAAGTATTTTTGTGATGATTTCGACCTTTGAAAGATTTTATGCTTAAGCGGTAAATTTTCCCCGGTAAAGGGTGAAACATGGAGGAGAAACGTTAATTTTTGCAGAAATTCCCGAATTCCTGTTAATCATTTGAAACCCAAAAGGTCTTATGGCAAAATCTTTGCGAATAAATGGAAGGCAATATGAAATTGATGCGGATGACGATACTCCCATTCTTTGGGCCTTGCGCGATATTGTTGGATTGAAGGGAAGCAAATTCGGGTGCGGAATGGGACTCTGCGGAGCCTGTACGGTGCATCTTGACGGAGAACCAATCCGTTCCTGCATCACTCCAATTTCTGCTGCCATGGGAAAG
The DNA here is from genome assembly GCA_015231825.1 of SAR324 cluster bacterium. Taxonomy (GTDB): domain Bacteria; phylum SAR324; class SAR324; order SAR324; family NAC60-12; genus JADGAV01. The sequence goes on along the minus strand of JADGAV010000007.1, from coordinate 164,224 downwards.
GGTCATGCAATCATCACGATCGAGGGCCTGTCGGGGGAAGGAAGTCTTGCCGTTCAGCAGGCATGGATGGAAGAACATGTCCCTCAATGCGGATACTGCCAGGCCGGACAGATCATGAGCGCTGCAGCTTTGCTGAGGAGGAACAAAAAACCGAGTGATGCAGATATTGACGAAGCGATGAAGGGAAATATTTGTCGCTGCGGAACTTATCAACGAATAAGAACAGCCATTCACCGTGCGGCGGAAATATTGGAGGGAGCATGAGTAAAATCACCAAAATTACTCGTCGCGGATTTCTGAAAGGCAGCGCCGGAATCACGGCATCCAGCCTGCTTCTTGGGATCAGTGTACCGGGATCAAATGCCGTTGCCTCGGAAACAGGAAAAGCACTGGCCCCAAGTGCTTTTATCAGCATTGAAGAATCGGGAATCATCGTCCTGGTGATTCCTCATCAGGAAATGGGGCAGGGATCGATGACGGGTTTGATCCAAATTCTGGCAGATGAACTGGAAGCGGAATGGAAAAACATCCGGTACTTTCAAGCTCCTGGTCATCCTGACTATGGGGATCAAAGAACGGTCGGCAGTTTCAGTATCAAAATGCGCTACACTCCTTTCAGACAGGCAGGAGCCGCTGCAAAAGAAATGCTGATTGCCGCTGCGGCGAAAATCTGGGATGTCCCTGTGGCGGAACTCGCTGCCAAAGAGGGCGCAGTCTACCATGAAAAAAGTGGAAAGGGGATCGCCTATGGGCGGCTGGTCAATGTCGCCAGATCATTGCCGGTGCCGAAAAATCCCAAATTGAAGAAAAGGGAGGATTTCAATTATATTGGAAAAAGAATCATGTCCGTTGATTCAGCTGATATTGTGCAGGGATCCGCGGTTTATGGAATGGACGTGGAAGTGCCGGGTATGCTCCATGCGAGCCTCGAGCGAAGTCCGACGCTCACCGGAAAAATATTATCATATGATAAACAAAATGCTTTGGCGGTGAAGGGGGTCGTCGACGTTGTAGAGATTCAGGGCAACGGCTGGATGACGAATAATGCTGTTGCCGTGCTTGCGAGCAACAATTGGGCTGCCATAAAAGGGAGAAAAGCGTTAAATGCTCAATGGGAAAGTGAATCAGAATCTCTTGAATCTGACAAGGCGTATCGGATCCAGCTTCGTGAACTGGCGGACAAGGCGGGGAAAGTAGAACGCTCTGAAGGCAGTTTTGAGATCGCCAGGAAGAATGCAGAGCAAGTGATTTCTTCGTCTTACTATTCCCCTTATCTGGCGCACGCTCCTCTGGAACCGATGGTGGCCACGGCTTCTGTCAATGGAGATTCTGCTGAACTTTGGGTTCCTACCCAAGACCCTCAATTTGATACGATAGCCGTGGCAGGACAGCTTGGCCACGAGCCGGAAAAGGCATTTGAAAAAGTAAAAGTCAACACCACTCTCGTTGGAGGAGCGTTTGGAAGAAAAGGGGTGCCTGACTATTGTATGGAGGCGGTTGAAGTTTCGAAAGCAATCAAAAAACCGGTCAAAGTGACCTGGACCCGGGAGGATGAAATCAGGCACGGCTTTTATCGACCCGCCAGCATGCAAAAATATGAAGCGGCTTTGGATAAATATGGTTATCCGACCGGAATTAAGGCGACCAGTGTTTTTCATACGATCCTTTCAACTTATGTCCCGGGCGCAGTGGACCCGATTCCTGCAGAAATGGGAATGGGTCTGGTCGAGATGCCTTATCGGATTGACAATGTCCAGATAGAATCTCATGGGATAAAATCAGATGTCAGAATAGGATTTCTCCGCTCCGTGTGTCACACTTTTCATGGCTGGAGTCTGAATAATTTTATTGATGAAGTAGCACACGCCGCCAATGTCAATCCGGTGGAATTCCGGCTCTCTCTGTTGGGTCCTTCCCGCGAACTGATATATCACAACTGGGATGAATACAATCCTGCTGCAGCATACTTAAACTATCCCTTCAAAACGGGAAGGCTGAGCAACGTTATTCAAGTTGCGGCAGAACAGGGAGCCTGGGGACAAAAAATGCCGGAAGGGCATGCCCTGGGATTTGCGGCCCATAAATCATTCAATTCCTATGTTGCAATGGTGATGGATGTTTCCATAGATCGCGGAAGCGTCAAAGTTCACAAAGTAACTGCCGCGGTAGATGTCGGCACCGTGGTCAATCCCAGTTATGTCAAAGCCCAGGTCGAAGGAGGAATTGTTTTTGGTTTGACGGCAGCATTGTATGGTTCGATCACCGTTGAAAACGGCGAGGTCCAGCAAAGCAATTTCAATGACTATCCTGTCTTGCGCATCAATGAAATGCCCCGGGTGGATATCACTTTGATAGACAGCGATGAAATTCCCACCGGTATTGGTGAGCCCGGAGTTCCTCCTGTGGCGCCTGCGCTCTGCAATGGGATTTTCAATCTCACCGGAAAGCGGATCTATGAACTGCCCGTTTCGAAGCATAAATTCATTTGAATGGCACTCTTAAAAAAAACTGTAAATTGAACAAATTAATTTTTTTTGTTGCCGACTGCAATTTTCTGAAAGCGGTTAAATTTCAGGAAATTGCTCAATCCGAACGGCGGGTTGATTCTCTGCTTCTGATTTTGTTGGCAGGTCTTCCATTTTGGTGTTTTCCTATATTCACAAATACCTGGAAAATGGAGATCAGGTAGGATAACTTTCTCTAATTCATTTGTCATAACCTGGTGAAATGAGGACTCGATGATTTCTGCAGAAGAGCGTTATTCCAAGAAGAAGGCACAGGTACTGGGTCATTCGATGAGTTATGTCGAGGAAGGCACAGGAGATCCGATCGTTTTTCTGCACGGCAACCCAACATCTTCCTACCTGTGGCGCAACATCATCCCCTACACCACTTCGCTGGGACGATGCATTGCACCCGATCTGATTGGGATGGGTGATTCAGAAAAGTTAGATCCGAGCGGGCCGGAATCCTACACCTTTAAGCAGCACCGAAACTTTCTTGATGCCCTGCTCGAAGATCTTGGTGTGACGAAAAACGTGATTTTAGTGGTCCATGACTGGGGCTCCGCTCTTGGCTTTGACTGGGCGAATCGGCATCGTGATCGGGTCAACGGAATTGCCTATATGGAAGCGATCGTCTCCCCCCTGGAATGGACTGACTGGCCTGAAAATGCCCAAAAGGTCTTTCAAGGCTTCCGCTCTGCTGCCGGGGAAAGTATGGTGCTCGAGAAAAATGTTTTCGTGGAACGGGTGCTGCCCAATTCCGTGCTCCGACAAATGAGTGAAGAAGAAATGGCAGTTTACCGGCGCCCATTTATAAGTGCTGGTGAAGATCGTCGTCCCACCCTGACCTGGCCCAGGCAGATTCCCATTGGAGGAGAACCGGAGGAACTTGTCAAGATTGTCAATGATTATGGAGAATGGTTGGCAAAGTGCCTGGTTCCCAAACTTTTTGTCAATGCCGAACCCGGGTCCATTCTGATTGGACGTGCCCGCGAAATCTGCCGCCAATGGCCAAACCAGAAAGAAGTCACCGTCAATGGGATTCATTTTGTTCAGGAAGATTCCCCGGACAGCATCGGCGCGGAACTGGCAACATTTATCAAAAATAATATTTCATAACCTGATTGATAGTTCATATTTCATAATACCTGCAAATTTAAATGGGAGGTCCATGGAGATTTACCACCGCATCACTGATCAAATTGCTGTTGTTTTTTTTGAACCAAGACTTTCAATGGATGAAGTAGATGAATTCAAGGCACACGTTCTTCCTTTGATTGAGAATCTCGAAATCATGGGACTTCTTTTGGATTTAAGCAACGTGGAATTCATTGATTCTTCGGGGTTTGGAACCCTGATTTCGATTTTCAAAAAACTCCAGCAAAATAAAAAAAAACTGGCATTGTGCCAAATGAATGAAGAAGTACGTGAAATTTTTAAAATACTATCGCTTGACCGGAAGATTCGTCTTTTTACAAGCGAAGAAGAGGCGATGAAGTATTTTCAGGAATAGCGGCCGTTTTTGAGAAGGGACCGAAAGTCTTAGAAGAAGAAACGAGAAAGAACAGCCGGTTAAATGATAAATCAAGGACTCGCTTTCCAAAAAATACTGATCCGAAATTATAATTCTTTTCCGGGATTGTGGCGTATTGCAATGTGCGGACTGGTGCTGCTCATATTCAACATGACGGCATGGCCCTACATGAAGTTCGGATTGGAAAGTGCTCTTGATGCTTCTTTTTTTTGGGTGGATGAGGGGCGTCACATGGACACCCTCGAAACCATGCAGGCCACCCGGTCTCTTAAATTGATCCATCCAGCCTATACTGCTTTTTATCCCAATCTCTCTTTTCTGTTCGCCTGGGCGATTGAATTGGGGCGCATGCCAATTTCTCCGCAGGCATTTGCCTGGGGCTCAAAATGGGTTTCTTTAATCAGCATCAATCTTCATCTTTTAGTCGGTTTTGCGCTGTGCTACCGGATTTTGGCTTCGTTCAAATGGGCATTTCTCGGATTGATTTTATTGGCAGGACAGCGTTTTTATTTAAGCTACGGGACTCTCATGCACCCCGAAGCATTGATGCTGCTTTTTACAACTTCCGCGCTTTATGCCGGGACTCTTCTGCTGGTCGAAGGAAAAACAAAGCATCTCTGGGGAATGGCAGCAGCAACCGGACTGGCTTTGGGAGCAAAATTGCAGGTTATTTTTCTGATTCCCTGGGGCGGGCTGATGTTTCTTTTTATGATTTGGAAGTTTCGCAAGTTTTCAGTGTTGCCTTTTCTTCTGCAGGTCGTGATTTCGAGTGTAATTTTGGTGACTGCACTTTTTGCAGTTTCTCCCTATCAGCTGATTCATTTTTCTGATTTGATTCAGGGAATTCGTGGAGAAAGTCTCAATATCACGGATTATTGGCAAGGCCGCTACAGCGCCTGGCATTGGCTTTCGCAGGTGACGTCTGAACTGCACTTCGGTCCTTTTTTCTCTTTTCTTTTCCTGTTGGCGATGCTGCTGGGAAGTATGCACATCATCGCGAAATGGAAATTGCTCGGGAGGGAATTACTGGATCAACCCGCCGAAGTTTTTTTTATTGCAAACCTCTTGTGGATTGGAATCGGGGCTGGATATATAGTCAGTACCTATCGTGTATTTACCGACCGTTATCTGATTCATATTCACATCTCTCTGGTCCTGGTTATTGTCTCTGGGCTTTACTGGTGGGTTCAGGAAAAACGTCCCTTCTATAATCTTGCCGTCAAAAGCGTTATTATTCTTTTACTTTATGGCGGTGTTCAAGGCCAGTGGCGCCACACACGCCGTGATATTGAGCGAAGAGAAACGATTAATGATCTGCTGGAACCCCATCGTCGATTTGGTCGAGAGCTGCCACAACACGTCCCTTATGATGCCAATATTCTTCACACGATTCGTGTCTATATCTCAGCAAAAAACTATCCCTATTCCCGACCTCTTTTCAGTGACGTTCCTGCAACGATTCTTGGTCAAAAAGACCTGGACTATTTGATTATCAATAATAATTATCGTCCGGCAATGCGCTCATCGGTTCTGATGCGGGGAAGTCAACAGGATACCGATGACACCATTGAGTTCTGGAAAAAGCTGGAAAAAGACGGGATCAACGGAATGTTTTCTGTTGTTGCCCATTTTCCTCAAATCAACGTCACGATCTACCGGAAAGTGAAGGCTCCCCAATAAACAGTAAATCGCATGAAAACAATTGAAAGAGGAATACTGATCTTCCTGTCCTTGCTCGCCCTGAGTTTTTCTGCTCTGCAGGCTCAAGGCGCTAAAGATTGGGTGGCTATTAAGGACCACACCGTTGTTTTGGAAAATACCGGTTGGTCATTTCCAGTGGAAATCGCATTTGTCCCCAATCCCGGCTCCCTTCCCAAAGACCCTCTGTATTATGTTTCAGAGCTTCGTGGTACGATTAAGGTGGTAACAAATGATCGCACCGTTTACACCTATGCAGAAAAAATAAATTCCTACCGGCCACCCACAGAGCTTCCTAATGAACTGGCCGAGGTTGGTTTGACCGGGATCTGTCTTGATTCTGGAAAAGGGTATCTTTTTGCAACAACTGCGTATCTTAAAAACAGCACGTTTTATAACAAAATTGTTCGTTTTGAACATGAAACGACACGCTTTGCAGTGAATCCCAAAAAATCGATCGAGTTCACACGAATTTTTGACAAAGACGAATCGACGAATTCTCATCAAATAGGGAAATGTGTGATTGGAAAAAATGGAAAATTGTTTGTCGGAGTCGGAGATGGACATCAGCACCACAAATCCCAGGGCTTGGACAATCCCAACGGAAAAATTCTGAGAATGAATCCGGACGGTTCTGCACCTGAAGACAATCCCTATTACAGCGGACAGAATCCCGAATCAGTCAGCAGTTATATTTTTGCTTATGGATTGCGTAATCCTTTTGCCATCACCCTGGATGACGACGATCAACTATACATCACAGACAATGGTCCGGATCGGGATCGTCTGATAGAAGCAGTGCCTGGGAAAAACTATTTGTGGGATGGCACCAATGACAGTATGAGGGGCAACAGCATCTGGAATTGGAGCGGGTCCGTCGGACCGGCAGGGGCCATTTTTCTCGGTGCAGAGACCAAATTTCCATATTGGAAACACAGGATTTTGGTTGCCCAGGGAGGAGCTCCTCAGACTCCGGGACCGAGTCAAAAAGGGAGAGTGACCATCAACAGCTTTCGGGTTCAAGCAGGCAGAGGATTAATCGACAATCCTCAAACCCTGGTTTCTTTTCGTGGGAATTATCTGCAGATGCTGATCCCTATTGCAGAAGGTCCCGACGGGATTTATTTTTCCGGATTTTTTCCGGATCCGCAAAACCAGACGTCGATCTTTAAACTAATTCGTGAAGAAGGAAAAATTCCCGATTCGAAATCTCTATCAGGATCAGAACTGTTTCATGCCAAAGGCTGTGTGGGATGTCACCAGATCACGGGATTTGGGGGTCGAGCCGGACCACCACTGGACGGCTTGATCGATCGGCTGCAGGAGTCACTTTTTTCTGAAAAATATGACCAGCAGCTGGAATTTGTAGATCAATTGACCACGCCGCTTCATGTCAAATACCAAAGCACCCGTGCAGAATTGCGCCTCTTGGAAGGGGAAAAAAGAATCGAATATTGGCTTCGCCATCATCTTGCGGAACCGCGTTTTGACGTGCAGCATTCGCAAATGCCACAATTGGGGCTTTCTGCGGAAGAGATAGACCAATTGACCGCATATCTCCTCACGTTAAGAAACCTGCAGCAAGCCAAGTTGAATCAGTGGGAAGAATGGCATCGCCGTTTCCGTGTCTGGTGGGACACCGAATACAATGCCCGACCCTTGGTGGGAGCTTTTTTTGGCGCAATTGCGGTGCTCCTGCTCCAGTGGATGCTCCGAAAAATATTACGTTTTTTCAAAAACAAATCATTGTATTAAAACAATTGATGTGTTCGTCGCATGTTGCGAAAAAGTAACTGAACCATTCACTCGTGTGACTTGCTTGAGCGGACGATGCCAGGTTTGAAAAATGAGGCGTGAAAATATACGGTGTGCCTAAGTGAAGCGGATACTTCAGTTCACAATTGTAGTATTAATTCTTTTAAAATTGAGAAAGGAAACAGATGCAAAAGATTGAATCGATATTAAATTTCTGGTTTGGCGATCTGCAGGCAGACAATCAAATACCACATGAAAAACGAGAGATCTGGTTTAAGAAATCAGAGGAAACGGACCAGACGATTCGGGAGCAATTTGAGACTGACCTTCTTAAGGCGATTGAAGGAACAGAAGATTGGGAAAAAACTCCCAGAGGAATTTTGGCACTCATTATTCTTTTTGACCAGTTTTCCAGAAACATGTTTCGGAACACAGCAAAAGCTTTTGCCCAGGATCCACTGTCGCTGAGGCTTTGTTTGGATGGGGTGTCCGCCAAAATTGATGAGCAGCTGCGGCCGGTTGAACGGATATTTTTCTACATGCCTTTGATGCATTCAGAAGTTTTGGAAAACCAAAAAAGGTGCATTCAATGTTTTGAAAAATTGTTGGAAAGCACAGCCCCTGAAACTAGAGAAATGATAAAGGGATCTTTGGATTTTGCACATCGACACTGTGAGATTATTGAAAAATTCGGCCGCTTTCCTCACCGTAACGAAATCTTGGGAAGGCCCAGCAGCCGTGAAGAGGAAGAGTTCCTCAAACAGCCCGGTTCCAGTTTTTAGAAGATCAATATTTGTAATGGGGAAACGCAGACCCGAAAAATGGCAGTTGTACCAGTGGAACCCTGTTGACGGTTTACTGGGTCTGCCAAAAAGAAAAATAAAAATCGAAAAACGAGAACCTTGCCTGTTGCATGCCGCTTATCTGGGCGGAGGACCGGATTGGGAGGAGGGAGAGACGCCTAAAAATTCGGTGCTGAGACTGGTGCTCAATGCGTCCCCTTTTTCACAGTCTGAGCAGAACTATTACAATTTTTTTGACAAATTCAAGGATGAGGATCTAAGTCTGAAATTTGGTGTGAAAGTGGATCGGCTGGCCGGCCAGGACCGCGCCTGCTGGCAGATCGAGCGCTGTTGTCGGGGAATGAACGATGCGGAAATCGACCGTCTGATTGAATCAATTCTTGTGTGGCATGAAGAAGAAGTGAAACGCATAATCAATGACAGACCCTCATTCAGTTTTTAACACACGCAAATTTCTAAAAAAATTCAGTGAAATGTTCCGGTCTTCTATCCGCCTGATTGCTTTATGCAAGCCTGAATCATAAAGTGAGCGGTCTATAGAACAACTTTTGTAATAAAACGACATTTTAAAAGACTGTTTATTCCAGAGAAATGTCCTAAAGTGTAACAACTTCCTGCGATACTTTTAAAAGGGTAGCAACAAGATTATGAAAAACCTAGTGATTTTGACTCTGATTTCAGGAATCCTGACCGTTTTCAGCAGCAGATTATTTGCACAGGAAACTGGAATTTTAAATCAGGCAGCTCCTTCTCTGCATGTCACAGAGTGGAGAAACCTCCCATCAGGAAAGACGGCAATCGATATTCAGGATCTGAAAGGAAAGGTGGTCTATTTGTTTTGTTTCCAAAACTGGTGACCCGCCTGCCATTCCCATGGATTTCCGACCCTGCAGGAAATGATCAAATATTATAAAGACGATCCGGACGTCGCAATTGTCGCGGTTCAAACTGCATTTGAGGGGTTCAAGGTGAATACGTTTGGAGGTACCGAACAAGTAGCAAAAAAGTACGATCTGCAGATTCCCATAGGTCAAAGTGGTACGGAAGAAGAACCTTCTCCGGTGATGAAGAACTACCGCACTGGCGGTACTCCCTGGGTGGTCATTATTGATAAAGAAGGAATAGTCCGCTACAATAACTTCCATATCGAAGCCAAATATGCGATCCAGGGAATGGAAGTTCTGAAAAAACGACCGATTTCTCAGTAGTCCGGTTCTGCAGGAAATGCAAATTGCTCGTGTGTCAGCATTCAAAATTTAGCTCTGAGGTCAGATTCCCTGTGTTTGATAGAGTCAGGAATTATGAGAAACACATGGGATTTCTTTGGGCTGTTGTTGCCTTGTCGATGGCCTTTGGGACCTTTGCTGAATTTATAGTGACGCCTGATTTGTCCTTGATACTCTGGTTTCTACTTCATTGTATCGCAGCCCTCCTTTTTTTAATTCGAAACCCTCCTGTTCAATATTCCTCTTCAAAAATTGCCTATTTTGTGGCGCTCGCCTCAGTCAACTACTACCTGCTTTACGACCCGCATCCTGCATCAGAAATGGTTGGACTCGGCCAGTTCCTGATAGTCTTGGGCGGGTTGATGGGAATTGCCTCGACCCTCTCCCTGGGCAAATGTTTCGGCATCCTTCCTGTCTGTCGAGGAGTTCGAACCTCTGCCGCGTATCGCCTGATTCGCCACCCGATCTATGCTTCATATATTGTATTGGACAGTGGAATCATCGTTGCCCATCCTTCGTTGGGAAATTTTATCATCTTCTCCATTGCTGTCTTGCTGTTTGTACTCAGGATCAGGTACGAAGAAGAAGTTTTGCTGCATTCCACAGAGTATGCAGACTACAAAAAGCACGTAAAATATAAACTGATCCCCCATCTATACTGAGAGGAAAAATGAAACAATTGGAGGATAAACACTTCACACTGCCAGCATCTGAGCTGATTCATTTGGTCAATGACGCTCACCAGCGTACCCTGGATCTGCTCTCAGATCTGGACGATAGTCAATTGAATGTTCCTTTGCTTGGTATTGTCAACCCGTTCCGCTGGGAAATGGGGCACGTTTCATTTTTTTATGAAGCCATGCTTTTACAGACTTTGGACCAGATTCCTCCTCTCACCGAAGACGGAAACGATTTCTACAATTCATTTGAAATCGATCATGATGATCGATGGGGATTGCCGCTCCCTTCAAGAAAAGAAACTTTAGCGTATATGGAGCAAATCCGGTTGATGGTGATTGATCGTTTGGGATCGCATGAGCCGGACGCTGCAGAAACTTACATTTACCTCCTCTCGGTTTTCCATGAAGACATGCATGGTGAAGCGTTTACCTGGATGCGTCAAACTCTGAAATATCCAAAACCGTCGTTCGGTTATTCAGAAAGCAATCCTCCTCTGGAACTGTCTGGAGAGACTGCTTTGACTGGAGATGTTGAGGTTCCCGGAGGAAACTACCAGTTGGGAGCATCACGCGAGAACCCCTTTGTTTTTGACAATGAAAAATGGGCATTCCCCATAGAAGTTCCCTCTTTTAGAATTGCGCGGACTGCCGTAAGCAATGATGAATTTAAAGATTTTATAGAAGATAATGGTTACAAGCGCCCCGAGTTATGGAGCACTCAAGGATGGCGATGGCGCAGCAAAAATGGAATGCAGTGTCCAGTCTACTGGGCTCGTGGGGAGAGGGATTGGTTGCATCGTCATTTCAATCGCTGGATTCCCCTTGCCTCCCATGCGCCGGTTGCTCACATTTCGTGGTATGAAGCTGAAGCATATTGCCGCTGGGCAGGGAGACGTCTTCCCACGGAAGCTGAATGGGATATGGCGGCCAGCGCAGAACCAAGTTCTGACGGCAAGACAATTACCGGAAAAAAACGAAGGTTCCCCTGGGGAGACGAGCATCCCACATCGGAAAGGGCCAATCTGGACGGGAGGTTTTCAGGAACCGTGGATGTCGGAGCATTTCCCGCAGGCGACAGTGCATTTGGCTGCCGTCAGATGCTCGGCAACGTTTGGGAATGGACTGCAAGCCCTTTTTACCCGTTTCCCGGCTACATTGTAGACTTTCCCTATGTGGAGTATTCGGCTCCCTGGTTCGGCTACCCCAAGGTATTGAAAGGAGGGGCATGGCCTACCCGATCCCGCTTGGCCTGTAATTCCTATCGCAATTTTTTTCCTCCGCACCGCAACGACATCTTTTCAGGATTTCGTACTTGTGCCCTGGAGTAAGGTGTTCAGTGCTGCGACCGTTTATTCACTTGCTGCTGCATTTTACAGTTCCGGGTGTGGTGGCCCGCATTGCATTTAAAGATCGATGGGTATTTGCCTGGGTGCTCATGGGAGCAACCATTCTGGTTGATTTGGACCATTTGCTGGCCAGTCCGATTTTTGATCCGAATCGATGCAGCATCCCTTTTCACCCGCTGCATTCTTATTGGGCAATAGCAATTTATTGCTTGCTGACCCTCTATTCCCGCAGCCGATTGCTGGCCCTGGGGCTCTTGATTCACATGGGACTCGATTGGACGGATTGTGTCTGGATGAGCCTCGGGTGAGTACATCGGCGAGATCGTCATATTTCCCTTGAATGTTCCGGATTTGTCGAGTACTGCTAGTTCAGGGATGGTCAAGTTTTTCAAACCACCCTTGGTACTCCGTGATTTCCGCGGAGATTGATGCATTATTTAATTATAAAAAAGGTAATATGGCACAAGGTAAAGTAAAATGGTTTAACGCCAGAAAAGGCTATGGATTTATCGAGCAAGAAGCCGGTGATGATCTTTTTGTCCATCATTCAGAAGTTGAAGGAGGACATTTAAGCCCTGATGATACAGTCGAATTTGAAGTGGGAGAGGGGCAAAAGGGACCTTGTGCCACCAATGTTAAGACCGTTTGATCAAAAAATAGCTCAAAATCCGGGCGAGGTCCGGATTTTGAGTCATTTGTCGGTCATGAATTTCAGGTAGATCTGCCTGATCTTATTACAGGTCTGACAATAGGTTTCAAAAACATCGGTCACGGAAAATCCGTGATGGTGCAAAAACAAAACTAATTTGTCTGTAAGGAGGTTGTCAAAGTCAAGAATATTAGTATCTGTATCGCAGAGCAGACGAAGGTAGCTCTCGAGCAGACGGTAAAAGGTGTATCCTTTGATCAGTTCACGTGCAGTTTCCGGATCGAGGATCTGATTCAACCGAAACTGTTCCAACAAAAGCAATGTGCGGGTAATGCGAAGTTCCGGGATTTTGGGACCATGACAAACCTGCAGGTATTGTGTTAAATATTCTATATCCAGCAGTCCTCCGTAACCCTCCTTGATATTTTTTCGTCGTTCAGTTTCTCCTGAAAGTTCTTTTTCCTTTCGTTCTCTCAAATGAAAAATTTGCTGTTTTAAATCGCTGGGAGGGGTCCACTCGTAAACGGTTTTTGCAATGCTTTTTTCAACGGTACGCATCCAGGCTTCATCTTGATCTCCCCCCACCAGTCTGCCCTTGGTCAGGGCCTGGTGTTCCCAGGGTTGGGAACTTAGATGATAGTTCTGAAAGAAGTCAAGATCACAGACCAATGGGCCACCTTTCCCGGATGGACGTAAGCGAGTATCAATTTTATATGCCTCTCCAGCTCGAGTGATAGAAGACAGGGTTGAAATAAATCGTTGGGCCAGTTTGGCGTAGTATTCGTAGTTACTGATTTGTTTTGGACCGGAAGTCGTGCCTGTCCCGGAACAGATGAAAATCAGATCCAAATCTGAATGGTAGTTCAGTTCGTTCCCGCCCATTTTTCCTAAACCGATTATAGCAAGTCGAGCAGGCTGATTTTCACAATAAGGAAAACCAAATTGCTGAGCCAGCTGTTTTCGAACCAGGAGGTAGGCTGCTTGTAAAACGACTTCGGACAGTGTCGTCAGGCGTTGACGTGCCTGCATATAAGGCAGCAATCCTCCCAATTCGGCGCTTCCGATAATAAAAGTAATGGCGTGCTTGAATTCTCTTAGCGCATCAAGGCGCTGCTCTTCGTCTTGACAGGATTCGAGTTTGTCAGACAACTGATTCTCCCAATCAATACGCGAATGGAGGACCTCGCTGGCGTCCAACTGCTTGAGCAGTTCCAGGTGATTGAGCAAATAATTCCAGAGAAATTCACTCGTTTCCGCGATTCCCGCAAGACGTCTCAGAGAAGCAGGGTAATCCAGCAAATGTTGGTAATAATCCAGTTTCGCCTGGATCCGTTCAAAGAGCTGCTGAAAACGAAGACCCAGGTTGGAATGTTCGGACTGCCGGATAATGGCAGTAAATTGCCTGGCCGAGTTTTCCAGGAGAGACTGGACATCAGGCGAGAGGTGATTGAAGTGAGTGTTGTTGCGAATGGAGGCTTCGATTTCCAAGTACTCCTGATCGAAAAGTCCGCTGAAGATCGAACGCACTCGGACCATCGTGTCACTGATATCCTGCAGCAGATGGCGTCGGGCTCTTTCGATGTTTTCCTCATCATATCCCATGAATCGTGCCAGAGCCTGCTGTTTTTTTGGATCACCGGGAATGACGTGAATCTGCAGCTCCTGGTCCATCTGCAGCCGGTGTTCCAATTTACGGAGAAAAACGTATGATTTGCTCAGTGTGGCTGCATCAGACGGAGAAATATATTTTTTTTCTTGCAGCATGTGGATTGTTTCCAGGGTATTTCGTGTTCTCAATTCAGGTTTGGCTCCTCCATATAGAAGTTGAAAGATCTGCACAAAAAACTCAATTTCCCGGATCCCGCCAACGCCCAGTTTGACATTCAGATGCTGTTTGAGGTGTTCTTTTTCAATTCGCTCTTTTATTTTTCGAATCTCTGCCAGCATATTCTCATCAATCATTTTACTGAAAATAAAAGGAGAGAGGTTTTTAAGGAACATCTCTCCCTGAATAATATTTCCAGCAATGGGTCTGGCTTTGATCAGAGCTTGCCGTTCCCAGGTTTCTCCTTTCACTTCATAATAGAATTCTGTATCTTCCAGAGTTTGAAAAAGTGATGATGTATCACCGCCAGGACGAAGGCGCATATCCACACGAGCAACAAATCCGTCGGCTGTGATTTCCCCGATCAATTCTATCAAACTGCGCGCAGTAGTTTTCAGCACTTTGTCGGCAGTGAGAGGCAGTGTGTACTCGTCAGGGTTGGCGTTGCAGAGAAAGATCGGATCAATATCGGACGAATAGTTCAACTCGTTGCCTCCCAGTTTTCCCATTCCCAAAATAATAAACGGCATGTCATTTTGTTCAGTGGAATTTTTGGAAATCTGAAAAGTAGCGAGACCGCGGGCAATTTTATGGGAAGCTTCCAGGGCAATCTGAACACAGCATGTTGCAATAGATGTCAACTCTTCAAGGATCTCAGAAAAAGGAGCCAATTCTGCTAAATCCCTGATCGTTATGCGAAGAAACTCCTCGTATTTGTAAAATCGCAGCGCCTTTTTCATCACTTCCTTGTTGACGGATTCCTCAAGTTCCAGACGGTGCCGCAGTTCCTCGGTCATGATTTCCAGTGTTTTGGCCTTTTCAAGAAATGGAGAATCCAGGATTTGGGAACTGAGTAGTGGCCTTTTAAAAAGACATCTTGTCAAAAAATCACTCCGTCCAAAAACCGTCAGCAGGGCAGGCACAAAGGGATGTTTGAAATCAAATGGATGGTGACTTTCTTCTTCAAACAAAAGGCAGAAATCATGCAGCTGCATCAGTGTGGTTTTGAGATCTCCGGTGAGCAGCAAAACCGGTAAAATTTCTTGAGAACATTCTGAAAAACCGGGTACTTCACGCAATTGACCAAACAGCTCGTGAATCTGATCAGGGGCATGCAGCTTGTTTTTTGAAAGGTAATGGGTGAGGGCCGAATTCCAGTTTGAAGATGGGTTCCACTGTTCGACCAGAACTTTTATCCATTCAGGCATAAATCGGTTAAAATAAGGGATTTGGAAAGGTGAATGTTTTTCATTTTTATACCCGAATTCAAGCCTGGAGTACAGATCAAACTTGCTGATGAAATAAGGCGAAAAGGCCCCGGATCGTTTTCAGTGGAAACATTTTTGTTGAGTTCCGTCTGTACGAAATTGCACTTGTAAATTGATCACAAAATGTTGAAATTTTAAGCAGATGCCTAAATTTTAAACATCAAAAATTTCGATTGAATTAATAAAAGTTAACAATATCAATTGATTTGAATTGGCCTCATTTTTGCTGTAAAAAGGAAGTTTAAATCCACGCTGAGTCTTCTGCTCACCCACACCTCATCTTCCGGAGGTGAAGAAAATTTCTTCAAAGTGTCAGAGAAATCTTGGCTTTCGTCACATCAACCCGCCATGTCGTTGGACATGGAAAATCAAAAAGGAAATCATATGACTCCTGAAGAAGTCCTGAAACTTGCAAAAGATCAAAATTGTGAATTGGTAGACTTTCGATTCTGCGACCTTTTCAACACTTGGCACCACATCACTTCCCCCGTCAGCACCCTTGCAGATTATCTGGAAGGAGTTCCTTTTGATGGTTCCAGTATCCGGGGTTGGCAGACCATTGACAGCAGTGATATGCGCTTGGTGCCGGATCCTGCAACGGCCAAAGTAGACCCCTTCGCCAAACACAAGACGCTGGTCCTGCTGGGTGGGATTGTAGACCCTGTCACCGGGGAAGACTATACGCGCGACCCTCGAAATGTTGCCAAAAAAGCAGAGGCCTATTTGAATTCGACGGGTATTGCGGATACCGCTTATTTTGCCCCAGAAGCTGAATTTTTCATCTTCGATGATGTTCGTTACGATTACTCGGAATCTGGCTCGTTTGTGTCCCTCGTCTCAGGAGAGTCTCCCTGGACAACAGGGCATGAAGTTGAGGGAGGAAATCTCGCCTATAAAATTCGTGCAAAAAGCGGATACTTCCCTACTTTACCTGCCGACTCCAATGCCGATATTCGAGACGAAATGATCATCACGCTGGAAAAAATGGGATTGGAAGTGGAACGGGCACACCATGAGGTTTCTCCTGCACAGCATGAGATCAATTACAAATTCGATACTTTGCAAAAAGCATCAGATGATCTTCAGTGGTACAAATATATTTTGAGAAATATCGCACATCAACATGGCAAAACTCTGACATTCATGCCAAAGCCGGTTTTCAATGACAACGGCAGCGGAATGCATACCCATCAGTCTCTATGGAAAGACGGCAAGCCGCTTTTCGCTGGGAGCGGTTACGGGGGATTGAGTGAAATGGCCCTGCACTATATTGGTGGAATTTTAAAGCATGCTCCTGCCATTGCTGCGTTCACGAATCCATTGACAAATTCCTACAAACGACTTGTTCCCGGATTTGAGGCGCCGATCAATCTGGCCTACTCTGCCCGCAACCGTTCAGCAACGATTCGGATTCCAGTTGCTGATGCACCAGCCGCCAAGCGCATTGAGTTCCGATGTCCGGATTCCGGTGCAAATGCTTACCTTGCTTTCTCTGTGATGATGTTAGCGGGACTGGATGGAATTCAAAACAAATTAAGTCCCGGCGAGCCGATGGATGTTAATATTTATGACTTGCCTGCCAATGAATTGAATAAAATCGGCAAAATGCCAGGAAGTCTTGATGAAGCCCTTGACGCGCTTGAGAAGGATCATGATTTTCTTCTCAAAGGGAATGTTTTTACTCAGGATTTGATAGACACCTGGCTGGATTATAAGAGAACGGAAGAGCTCAGCCCAATGAACTCCCGTCCTCATCCTTTTGAATACAATCTTTACTTTGACTATTGATTCTATTCTCCCGACACGCCTCAGCTCGTTGCAATTGGTCATGGCCGGTGCAGGGGCGTGTTTAAAGGCACCATCAGTTCGAATTCTTCACGATTACGAAATTCCTTTTTTTAAAGCTTGTCGCACCAGTCTGCGAGCTTCCCGGTCACATCGATTGCTTCCAGTTGTTTTCTGATTTCATCGGGAATGGCGGGTTGGAGTTCTTCACCCATATGAGTCCAGCCGTAGCTCACTCCCCAAATTCCTGCCAGCATCATCACAATCCAGATCATTAAAGCCATCCCATGCTGGATGAGTTTCAACAAGCCGATCATTGTTGCCAATGCTCCTGCTGCCAACAATGCGAGCGGAATCAATTCTGTATTTTCTAACATAATGGACAATCTCCATGGTCAATTAAGTATTGATGAAACTTTGGACGGTTTTCAGCAAAGCTTGCGGCTGTTCGGCGTGAACCCAATGGCCTGCGTTTTTTAGCATCACAATCTTGTTTCGAGGAAAGAAGCGAAAAATTTGCTGATAGTGCTGACGCAAAATATAGTCGGAATTTGCACCCCCGATAAAAAGAGTTTTTCCAGAATATTTTCTCTCTGCAGGAAATTCCGGAAAAAGCATCAACGCCGGCATTGCCTCCTCAATACTGTGCAGATTGATTTGCCAAAAATACTGTTGCCCTTTCCTGGTGAGATTTTTCATAAGAAAATGTCTCAGACCGATATCCGGGATTTGGCATTGAAGATGAAAGTCGACCTCATCTCTTTTTTTGATTTGATTGAAATCGACACTATTCAAGGCATTTAGCAGTTGTTGATAATCATGATGATAGGAGACAGGAGCGATGTCTACAACAATCAGCTGTTCTATTCGAGAAGGGTGATTCAATGCTGCAACCATTGCTGTTTTTCCACCCATGCTGTGACCGAGCAGAATTGCTTTTTCTAGGCCCTTTTCATCCATGAACGCCAAAATATCTTCTGCCATTGCTTCATAGGTCATGGTTGATTCATGGGGGGATTCCCCATGATTGCGTAAATCCAGGGTGAAAACCTGAAAACTGCCTGATAAAATTTTTGCAATCCTTCCCCAGTTGCTGCTGGATCCAAAGAGTCCATGCAAAATAAGAAAAGGAGTCCCTGTTCCAAATTCGCGATTGACCAGTTTTACAGGCATTTGATTTCTGCTTTCAACACATCAGAGGATGTTTGGCATCCAGGAATTGATCCATTCCGTCCAGACACTCCTCCAGAGATTCTCCGACTCGCAGGAAACTGACAAAGTTGTTTGCTTGATTCGGGTCTGTTGTAAATAAGATGCCTCTGCAGATTTTTTTTCCAGGGCAGTTGATTGTTTCAAGAGGAAATTTTTTTTCCAGGGTTTCAGCAAATTCGGGAATGTTGGCAAATCCAGAAGCTTGAATTTCCCGCATGCTCAAAACCAGCCATATTCCAAGATGCCGGTGTTGAAGAATTTTTGCCAGTTCTAAAGCAAGCCGACCCATTGAAAACCTGGGATTGATTTCGACAATGGGTTTGAAACGAAAGAGAGCTTCACCTGGAACCTGATAGACTAGGGAATCTATGCCAACCGGCCCTGCATAGCGGGCTTCAGAAAACCGGGCCGCGACCCGCGTCGCAATCTGGCGGAACATTTGAGGCAGCGGCTTTGGTTGATTGCGGAAAGGCTGCTTGTGGAGAAATTTCAAAAGATCATTTCCTAATCCCGCATCAAATCGTCCAACAACTGATCCCCGGTACTGACCCCGGGCGTCAGTAAAAAAGCGACTGGTTCCCCGCATTGTGAATTTTCCATCCTCGTGCAGATCAAAATGGCAGGAAAGATCGAGTACTTTTTCCAACCAGGGTTCTACCACGACGGAATTTTGCTTGTTCAATATTTTGTCAATCCGGTTTTTACTATGTGCCCCCCAATGACTGCCGTGCAGGTGAACAATGTTCTGCCCTGATGCTCCGAAAGATGCTTTGACTGCAAGGTGCTCAAATCCCTGAGCCTTGAGACATGCTACTTGTTCTTCAACCTCTTTGCTGGTATGGCAGACTCTGCCGACAACTTTTGACTCAATTCCCCAATGAGGGTCAAAGGCCTCGGAGTGAAACAATTCATTTAAAATTTTGGCGCTTTCTGCTTTTGAAAAAAGAGGGAGGAATTGGGGATGCCACTGCGTCGTTGAATTGGTCCCGGTGTTTTTATGCAGTGACTGCAGCATTTGGGCTGTTTTAGGACTCCATCCCCAGGGATGAAGACTGTTGACTTTTCGCTTTGCGATCTCCAGGTTTTCCAACGGATTGGTTCTGGCTGAAGGGTTGAATTCAACAAATTCTGGCAGCGAAAATCCTGCATCCCGGATTTTTGAAAGGAAAGACGCGCTGGGTTTTTGACTCACTAGGATGACATCATCTTGTTGTGCAAAAAACATCGGAATCGCAGTAAAATCCTTTGTCATTTGAGCAACAGGTTTTGAAGGAGTATAGTTCGGATTTCCAAATGCAATCTCACTTTCACAGGCAGGATTGAAATAAAAGACCCGGGGGGTACGGCCTTTGGATTGAGAATAAAGCGCAATTTCTGAAATATAATGCTCTGAAAATCCTGCCTGCCTGCGTCCCTCTTCGTCGAAGCCGATCCCTTTGGCACGTGCAGGAGAAAGTGGAAAAACGAGTGACTCTTTATAGGCTTCCCAGTCATTCTTTTTACTGGATTTCCACCGTTTAAACCATACTAATCCATGTCGGACATGACCGATTTCATCCTGATACACCTTTTTTAGAATCCTTGCGGTTTCCTGATCACCAATTTGGTGGAAAATTGCAGCATAATGTAGTGCATAGTCCAGATTGGCCTGTTCCAAAGTGAGGCTCATCCCGGAAACAAACTCCTGTGGACTCTGCATTCGGGAGAGGCATTTCCAGAAAAAATCGTTGACTGGAATTTCCCCGAGCTCCACTCCACAGGACCTCATTCGTTTCTCATAAAGTGTCATATGAGATTGTTCTTCCCTGAGGATGTTGACCAATCCCCAGCGAAAATCTTTGGGAGCCTCTGGGAATCTGAGCAGTGCAAGCGCAATCAGCTCCAGGGCCAGTAATTCGTGATTGGCAAAAAAATGTAAGACAATACCCCGCTGCTTTTCATTGTCAAGACTGCCCGCATTGGGGAAACGTACCCGTTTGCTCCGATGCCAGTTTTCTAAGGACAGACCAGGAGGACGGTTTGGAAAGGGAGGGATTGCTGTCGTTTGGTAGGAGTCCCCCGGATCTTCAATATGTCCGGGGTGCAGCAGTTTTTCTGAGAGGGTTTTGCCTAAGAGGATCCTTTCCGCAAATTCCTGAATTTTCATGACTCAAGTTCTAAATTGGAGCCTCAACTGTTCCACTGATTAACCAGATCAATGAGGAGACGCACGCCAACTCCTGTTGCTCCGGAATTGGAAAAATAATCGATTCCCTTGACGTCCCATGCTGTTCCCGCAATGTCCAGGTGAACCCAGGGTACGTCTTCAACAAAATTCTTTAGGAACAAACCTGCAGTGATGGCTCCAGCTGATGGACCGCCGATATTCTGCAAATCCCCGTATTTACCTTTCAAAGACTCTTCGTATTCCGGAAAGTTGGGCAGCGGCCAGATCCGGTCACCACTGCTTTTTCCTGCAGCGACCACTCTGTCGCATAAGGCTTCGTTGTTTGTGATGGCTCCCGAGGCATAGTTCCCCAGCGCAACGACGCAGGCTCCGGTCAACGTGGCAAGATCAATCATTGCATCCGGTTTGAATTTTTTTGCGATGTAAGTCAATGCATCTCCCAATATGAGGCGTCCTTCAGCGTCAGTATTCAGAATTTCCACCCGTTTTCCTGCATAGGATTTGACGATATCACCGGGACGTTGCGCCTGTCCGTCCGGCAAATTTTCTGAACTGGGTATCACTCCGATCACGTTCAGTTTTGGGCGCAAGGTGCCGATTGCTTTCATCGCTCCCAGGACTGCTGCCGCGCCACACATATCAAATTTCATTTCATCCATTCCCTTGCCGGGTTTGAGTGAAATTCCTCCAGAATCAAAAGTGATGCCTTTCCCGACAAATGCCACGGTTTTTTCTGCCTTTTTATGGGAATATTCCATAATGATCAGTTTTGCGGGTTCCCTGGATCCCTTGCTCACTCCCAAAAGCATCTCCATGCCGAGTTTGGCCATCTCCTCTTCTTCCAATACCTTGACCGACATATTGTGTTCTTTTGCAATATCCTTAGCGTGTTCTGAAAGTTTTTTTGGAGTCAGATCACTGGCGGGTGTATTACCTAGGGTTCTGGCAAAATTTGCAGAGTCTCCTCTTAATTTACCCAGTTGCATTGCTTTCAGCCCAGTCAGTTTTTTGGGGTCGTAACAAGTGATTGAAACAGATTCAGAGCCCTGGTCTGATTTTTTTGATTTGTAGGTTTTAAACTGATAAGCACCCAAAACAATTCCTTCAATCAGGGCAGTGCCTCTCTCGGACTTGATGCTTCTTTTTAAAAAATCAGGTGGAGAGATTGCCAATTTAGAAATTTTCATTTCATGCAGTTTTTTGCCGATTTTTCCGCCAGCCCGACGCAGTCCTTCAAGATCAACATCGGATTTTGTTCCCAGCCCGATCAAAAGAATTCTTGGAATTCCAGGTGCTTCGGAAAACACGAGCTCCATTTGTCCGGATTTTCCCGAAAAATCATTGAGTTTTAAGACCTGATCAACAATATGGCCTGCCGCTTTGGGCAGTTGTTCCAGTCCCCGTCTCGATTGCTTGTCCTTCTCACTGGGTAGAAAAACTACCAAACATTCCGTTTTTCCGTTTGCAATGGCCTGAGCCTTATGGTTCAAAGTGATTTCCATGGTTCCTGTTTCCTGCAATGTGTTTAAGTGTCTCACCTTTTGTCAGTGCTGAAATCTGATGTAAATCTCAGCACAAAGAATAGCGAAGGCAAGCTATAATGCAAGTTAAATGAGGATCGTTTCCCTGGAGGTCTGCTCCTGTAGAGGGTTTGAAGCTTGCATGGACTAGAGCGGTGAATTTGCTCTATTCGGCAAAGAAAAAAGCAGCTCCCCGGCAATGGATGTAAAAATGGAAAATCTTCTATCGAAATGCCGCAAACTTTCTTTTGAGATACACGATCCTGATGCAATTATTTCCTAAATTTCAGGTAATTTGCCTGTTTTGCACAGTCTTTTTTTTATTTTCCAGGTTTCCTGCAGAAGGAGCAGATCTGGAGGACTTCGTGGGTGGAGTGTCTTCTCAAAGAGTAACAAAAAATCCTGCGTCAGTCGGTACAATCAACCGCTTCCACTTGCAATACGACGCGTATTCATTTGATGCTCTGGAAACGACTGGACAAACTTTTGTTTCAGATCCCGAATATGATAAAGGAAACTTGGTTCAGGGAGAACTCACTTTTGTTTGGCCTGGTTTTTTTCTATTTAATCTTTCGATTGGACTCTCACTTGATGCCCATCAGGAAGAATACAAAAGCAACAATATTGACTTGATTGAAGGTCGGCAACGAAGTGCTGTGGAAAAATTCACCAAAGTAAACCGTGGACTTTGGGTGTCCACCCCTTTTGATTTTTTTACTGCTGGATTGCGTTTTAATCAACGGACCATCTATATCGATAAAGATGTTCATTATAGCGGGACATTCGCCGATGATGTAGACACCAATATCAATGGCATCGCTTCCGTTAGCACGCTCGATGTGGGAGTGATTATTCCTGGACTTTGGGACATCTTTGATTTGGGAATTATGTATGTCCCGCCCACAAAAGGGACAATTAAGTTTGACTACCAGAAATCAGGAAAATCTCTGGATGCGACTCAACCGTTCGAAGAAGCCGGGCAAACAATTGTGGGAATTGGTGTTGCGGTAGAATATGGAGAAAGTGCCTACCAGTATTTATTCGAAACCGGAACAACCAGCAAAGTTGACAATAATTTTTTGGGAGAATCCGGTGAAGCGGGAACCATTGAAGGGCAGTTGATTCGTTTTGCTTATCCTCCTTTTGTTGATGTCAGTTATGGTGTTCGAAAAGAAAGCCTGTTCAGTTTGAGTTTGCAGACTGAAACGATCAGTTTCCAATTTCCAATTGCCATCGGTACCATCAAACTGGGACAAGCTACCATTAAACTGCTCGACGGGAGTGACACGGTGGCCGAAGTAAAAATACCAAAGTTTTCGTTCAATATCCAATTCGGTGGTCCTCGTTCAGCGCTGATCGTTAAGCCGAAAACAAAAAAAATCCATTTTATTGACCGCCTGTAGCTTCCCAATGAGGTGCATGATGACTCCCTTTTTTTACAAGCAATGGATCCTGATAGCAGGTCTCTTGGGCAGTGTTTTTCTATTGAGTGCCTGTTCTGCAGATTTTAGTACCACGAATAGTCAGGATGTCTCAGACAATCCCCCCTATACGGAATGGTTGACACTTGCGAAATTTGAAGAAGAAATTCGCCAGCAGAAAGGAGAAAAACGTTATCCTGTTGAAATACAGGGGCGTCTGATTGATGGAAACAATCAATTTCGTGCTGTGTTTGCTCCTTTTACCGAACCTTTTTCTTTTTTCGCCTTTACGGAATTGACTGAAGCAGAGTTCAGTTCGCAAAATTCAATATTGAGCAATTTTGGTTTTGAACTGCAGCATCTCGAGAAAATTGCCTTTACCACCGCAAAACTTTTCACCGCCGTCTGGGCGATTGACAGCGGATTTACTTCAAAGGAAGTGAATCCTTCCAGCACTGCAACTCCAACAACTATCACGGCAGAATGCACCCGAATTGCTTCGGACAACGATGGAACTTTACTGCAGGTTGATGAAAATGTCTGTTTGATTATGGAGGATTCAGACCGGGCCGCCTGTCGTGTGTCGGACAGTTATGCAAATTGTAAAACTTTTACTGAAGCAAAATCAATCTGCCCGGGTGGGACAAGTAATGGAAGTACCGCTTATCTCCCCACTTCCACGGAACTTGATTTGTTCCTTGATGCGAAAGGTATAGGATCTCCTCTCAGCAACCTCAATCTTTGCACTTCCAACAGCGGGCCCTGCCTGACATCCGGAACAATTGTTCCGGTCGCCTATTGGTCAAGCACGGCCAATACTTCTTCCACTGCCTACCATCTTCATCTGGATACCGGTTCCGCCCATGAGGTTTCCCAGACTCTTTACTCTTCATCTGTCCGCTGTGTGAAACGAATACCCTTGTAAGTCAATTGACACAATCCCTTAGACCGCTATTTCAAGGGCAATTTCCACCATTTGATTGACGGCCTTTTCACGAGCCTCCGAAGGTTCCTGTTCTTGGGTCACGAGGCTGTCCGTTACAGTACAAAGAGTCAGGGCATTCACATTGAACTTGGCGGCCAGGGTGTATAAAGCAGAACTTTCCATTTCAATCGCTAAAACGCCGAATGCAGCCCATTTTTTCCAGGAATCTGGATCATCATCATAAAATGTGTCACTGCTGAGAATACTGCCAACCTCCACGTTGACGCCCATCTGCGTAGCGACATCATGGGCTTTTTTCAACAAAGTAAAACTTGCCGCAGGGGCATAATCGTTCCCCTGAAATCGTATTTTGTTCATGCTTGAGTCAGTGGAGGCCGTCATTGCCAGGATGACATCCCGCATCCTTAGGTGAGATTGGATGGCTCCGCAGGTCCCCACTCTTATTAAATTTTTTACGTGAAAATAAGAAATGAGTTCGTTCACATAAATTGAAAGAGACGGTTGTCCCATGCCTGTCCCCTGGACAGAAACCTTCTTCCCTTTGTACGTGCCGGTGAAACCATACATTCCTCGCACCTCATTGTAACAAACTGCATTTTCCAGCATTGTTTCGGCAATATATTTTGCCCGGAGAGGGTCTCCCGGCAAGAGGATTGTTTCGGCGATATCGCCTGCTTCTGCACCGATGTGTATACTCATAATTTTCTCCGCTTCAGTGATGTCTGAAAATTTCTGACAATGGGTTAGTATCGAAAAAATTATTTGGCTTGAAAGCTCTTAGCAGTGAACCTCGTAAAAATCGTTTTCAGAAATGTTGCCTTTTTTGAGATGAATTTGCCGCTCCTTCAGATCCATCACAATAGTACAAACAGTTCCGACATCTTCCAGTATTGCGTGTCTGTGATACGATTGACAGATTGGTAATTCGGCATTTGACTGATCGAGCAAGATTTCTTTCATTGTTTCCAGCGAAAGGGGCGGGAGTGTTTTCAGTTTTTCACTTGCTGTATGAAAACGAGCATAAGAGGAAAGAAAATCCCCACTCTTTTTATTGAGCGGTCGAGCAAGAAAATGATTGGTATGAACAAGGACCGGGTCCGGATCGACATAGAAACATTCATCCCCGGCAAATTCAATATCAAAACTATTTCCCTGTGCATCTGCTACCAAAATGTTGCTGGCTTTTCCCAGTCCAGAAATTATTGCTTTGTCCCTTGCTTCTTCCACTGATTTAGAATCCAGTATTGCCCTCAAAAGAATATGAACAGGAACGCCATCTAATTTTTTGTTCAACTTCAAGATATTGAGACAAACGCCTAATCCACTTGAATTCAGTCCGATCTTTCCCAGCATGCCGGGTTCGGTGATCATCAGTATTTTGTGTCCGTCAGTTTTTTCAATTTCCATCAAAACCAGCAGTTCTTCTAAAGTACTGGTCCAGTCCCAGTTTTGCCCGAGGAGGGAGGAATCCTGAAAATAAAGAGACGTGCACTCCATGGCCCCCATTGATAAAATTTCGCTTCTTGCATTTAATGCATAAATCCATAAGGGGTTGAGCTTTGCTCCATGCGCCAGTGCTTCGATTTCTATACAGTAGTCCGGCTCAAAAGCATGGATTTTTTTTTGAAAAAAGGAACCCTTTGCCAAAATTTCTTCTGATGGTTTGTCAAAAATTCGGGCATAGTATTCGACGGTCCGGTTCACCTCTTCCGACAATTGCTGACCATGCTGGAATCCTCTTTCTTCAGCATCGCCGCTAACTAGAATTCTCGGAAACGTATTCTTTGGCATAGGGACCCTTGATAAGGTATGGGAAACTCAAATTTACAGGTTTTTTCAATTCACATCGTTTGACCCGCAATACTTCGTTTTTGATCGGCTAAAAGCTAGCACCTTGCTTTCGAAATGGCAAAAATAATTTTTAGGATCTTGTACCAGTATCAAAATTGCTCCAGTTGTTTTATAAAACGCCCAAATATATGCTAAACAGTATCAAAAATTTTCTGTCAACTGTTCAAAATCTCAGTGAATTTCAGATCTTTGTGCAATCATAAAAGACTTGCTCAAATCCGCTTGATATGTAATTCTGCATGAGATTAAGTTCCGAATAGAAATGACTATTTTGCGTTAATTGGCGTCAGTAAGAAATAGAATTTTATCCATATTTGAAGTCAATCTAATTTTTTCAATCAACAACAGTGCGTTAATCAATTGCTATGGATTCATGGAATAAACCGCCACAAAAGCCTTCTTGGGGTAAAAAACCGATACAACCCAACGTCGATGAAATTTTAAACAACCTTCAAGATCAATTCAAAAACCGATTTCAAGGGTCAAACTTTACCTGGTTGATTGCGATTGGCCTGCTTTTTTTCTGGGGTATGACCGGTTTTTTTATTGTGGAACCCCCGGAGCAGGCAATTGTAAAACGATTTGGTGCTTATAACCGGATTGTAGAGCCTGGGCCGCATTTAGCCCTTCCCGTCCCCTTTGAAACGGTTGTCAAAGAAAATGTTAAAGAAGTACGTCGGCTTGAAATTGGATTCAGAACCATCGAACAAGGACCACCGGCACGTTACAGACGAGTCACCAAAGAGGCATTGATGCTGACCGGTGATGAGAACATTGTTGATGTTCAGTTCATTGTCCAGTACAAAATTATTGACCTTCCAGACTATATTTTCAACATCACAGACAAGAGAGATACAGTCCGTGCGGCTGCTGAATCCGCGATGCGGGAAATCATTGGAAGAACCACGGTGGACGATGCAATTACCATCGGTAAAGGTGTGATTGAAACTTCCACAGGGGAGCTGCTTCAGAATACCCTGGATGATTATTCTGCCGGTGTTCATATTGAAAACGTCAAACTACAGGATGTTCATCCTCCTGATCCCGTAAAAGAGGCATTCAAAGATGTCGCCAGTGCAAAAGAAGACCGCGAAAAAATGATCAATGAAGCGCATGGCTATCGTAACAATCTTATCCCAAAGGCCCGCGGTGAAGCGGTACAGATGATCAACGACGCAAAAGCTTATGCCGATCGGATCGTGTTGGTGGCCGCTGGAAAAGCAAATCGTTTCGATGCAATCCTTGAACAATACCGACAGGCGAAAGAAATCACAAAAGCGCGCATACGAATCGAAACTATGGAGGAAATTCTTCCTCACGTGAATAAAGTCGTTGCCGATCCTCAGCTTGGCAAGAACTTTCTTCCTTTTTTACCCATCAAGGAATTGGAAAAACAGACTCAGTAAATCATAAAGACTTTCAATTGTAATAGGAGTGAAAATGCGGATAAAACACGAAATAAACGGAAACACCTGCGTGGTTGCAATTGATGGCAATATTGCTCTTGAAGCCGTTGGAGAAGTTAAAAATTATATCAAACCCTTTCTTCAAGATGAAAAAACAACTGCGATTCTGGTAAATTTTGAAAAAGTTGATTTCATTGATTCGTCAGGAATCGGCTTAATCGTTTCTATCTATAAATCGCTCCAGGCCCGTCAGGGAAAATTGCTGCTTTCTCAGTTGAGCAAAAAAAATGGTGAAATTTTTCACATGACCCGACTCGATAAAATATTAAGCATTTACCCTACGAACGAAGACGCATTAAACTCGCTTTAAATACTGCATAAGTATTTTTTTTGAATTGCTCCAAATCATTTTATATTTTACCCTCCAGAGAACTCCTGAATCTCATGCCGCCGGATCAGCCAAACGCCTGATCCATGAGGGATTCGCTGCATGGATCGGGACGTCAAGATCACTGTTGCACCGCCATTATTTGCCTCTTTCAACAAGGTGATTACTGTCGACGCTGACTCCTCACTTAAAAACTGGGTAGGATCATCTGCCAGAATCAATGCAGGGTCATGAACCATAGCCCGGGCCACAGAAACCAGTTGCCGCTCTCCTGAAGATAGCTCATAGACCGGACTTTTTAGGAATCTGGTTAAATTGAGCTGTTCCGCCAGTTTCAGCATTTTGCTGTTATTTTCAGGAGAATGTGCTCCGGCGATGCTAAATGGGAGCATGAGATTGGTTTCCACATTTTCATGACGCAAAAACCTGTGTTCCTGTTCAATCACACCGATTTGGCGGCGATGTTCTTCCAACGATGATTTTTGAAGGACTGCGAGTGACCGCTGAAAAAATAAAATTTCTCCTCCATTCGGAATTTCCTGTTTGAGAATCAATTTTAAAAATGTCGATTTTCCGCTGCCGTTCGCACCGATCAAGCAATTGAATGAACCCATCTCGATGTGGCAATGAACCTGATCAAAAATCAAATGATTGCCGAAATATTTTGAGACATCAAGAAAATAGATCATCCGCTATTCTTTTTTGGTGGAAGAGGAACTTTGAGGGGATAACGGATGATGAATCCATCAATTTTGCCGACTTCGGTCACTTTCATATCAATACGAAGAGTTTTCCGTCCAGAGATCG
Source organism: SAR324 cluster bacterium (assembly GCA_015231825.1). Taxonomy (GTDB): domain Bacteria; phylum SAR324; class SAR324; order SAR324; family NAC60-12; genus JADGAV01. The sequence continues at coordinate 135,433 of JADGAV010000007.1, read as the reverse complement.
CACTAAAACTGAGGGGCAATTCCACTTCCAGGTCACTTTTTGCTTCAATCCAATAGTAGGGCATGGGGAGAAAGCCGGTAAGCCGGACATGCCAAAAATCAAAACGGGGATGGATCAGTCTTCCTTCGTTGTCAGGGTTGACAATTTTAAATAAAAGTTTTCCCAAAATAAGATCACCTTGACGTTGATCGGGTAAAAAACGTAAACGAGAGATAATGTATTTTTTACTATTGCTGCGACGGTGTCTCCAAAAAAGACGTTCTGCTGCTCCCTTCCATATTTTTTCCCGATAGCTGGAACCTGCTCGGGAAGCAGATTTCAACAATAAAGGAATATCATTTTGTGTTCCGAGCATGCTCAACAGATATGCCAGTCGCCAATGAATCGGTTCGAAATTTGGATCCTGAATAGCATTTCTGATAAGTGGCAATGACCATTGCGGGAAACGGAGCAGTTCCTGGGTTGCAGCAAAACGGTTTTCCAATAAAGGCTCGTTCAGGGCATGCAGCGAATTCAGCAGATCATCCTGGACAATCCTGTCAAAAAAGGCTTGCCCATCATTAGGAAAAAAGACCAGGAAGAACATTAAAACTTTTAACATGGAACCGTCTATTTAAATATAAAATGGAGTTTCTTTCAGCAAGTGCTTTTCATGCATCAGTAATCACTTGAAAATTGTCGCCATTATATCTCACAAACTTTTTCATTTCACAAGAAGAACTCGGAAGAGACGTTCTCTCTTCACGATGGGCATTTTTATTCAAAATAAACTGGAAAGTCGGGGGCAACTGGCATAGACATTTTCTTTTCACCAAGCTATGAGGATTTTATCGTGAAAATTCTAATCATTGCCCGCTTATTTTCTCCTGAGGTGGGAGGAATTCAGACCTACAGTTTTGAACTGGCGAGAAGCTGTTATCAACTTGGGCATGAAGTGATGGTTCTTTGCCCTCCGTGCCAGGGAGACGCTGCGTTTGATGCCAAACAACCTTTCTTTATAAAACGAATTTGGGGAACTCAGGCAAGATGGATCAAATTATTGTTCTTTTCGGCTTCCTATTTGTGGTTCGCCTGGCGTTTCCGTCCTCAAATATCAATTGCGACGATCTGGGCTCCTTGCGGTTTAGCCGCTCGTTTAGGAAAACCGGTCTTTAAAATTCCCTATTTAACGGTTTTTCACGGGACCGAAATTGGAATTTGGGAAAAACGGTTTTTGATGAAATCAGTAATGCGCCATACTATTCTGGAAAGCAGGTTTGTTATTGCCAATAGCCGATTCACGGCCAATCAGATCAAATTGCTGGATATTCCCGAATCCCATATCCAGGTTGTTCCCTGCGGAGTTGATACGGAACGTTTTCATCCTGACGTTCCGGCAAGGTTTCAAAACTCTGAAAAAAAAGTTTTGCTGGTTATTGCGGCATTGATTCCTCGTAAAGGGATTGATATGGTACTGAAAGTCCTGCCTCGTATTCGAAACCACTATCCTGGAATTCTTTTCCGGATTGGGGGGAAAGGCCCTGATCTGTCCCGACTTCAAAAACTGGCAGAAGATCTTCAAATTGAGGACTGCGTTGAATTTTTAGGTTTTGTCCCCGAAGACCAGATTCCTTCTCATTTTGCTTCCTGTGACATATTTATTATGCCATCGCGTCAAATCGGTAATGACTTTGAAGGGTTTGGAATCGTTTTCCTGGAAGCAAATGCCTGTGGAAAGCCCGTCATTGCGGGAAATTCTGGAGGAATTCCGGATGCAGTGGAAAATGAAAAGACCGGGTTTCTGGTTGATCCCTGCAATGAAGAAGCGTTGATTGAGGCGACTTTGCTCCTGCTGCAAAATCAGGCAATGTATCAAAAAATGAGCCGGGACTCGGTGATTCATTCCCAGCAATTTAAATGGAAAACCATCACGCAACGCATTCTAAATACGATAGAAACAGAAAGCTGAGTTTCGAGAAATTTTATTTAAAAGGGCAACAAATTTTTTATGAATAAAAATCTCAATCAAGCCCAATATTTTGCGGCCATTGATATTGGGAGCAATGCTGTTCGCATGGCGTTGGCTGAATTTCATGGAAAGTATTTGAAGGTCACACATTCCTGGCGGAGTTTTTTGCGTCTTGGGCAGGATGTCTTCCAATCGGGAGAAATATCACGATGCAGCTCGAATACACTGTCAGAGATTCTGGAACAATTTTTAGACTATTTAAAGGAATATTCAAACATTGAAATCTTGCCAGTAGCCACCAGTGCGATGCGTGATGCCAAGAACCAGCAAACCGTGATCGGACAAATAAAGGAAAATCTCGGTTTGCAGGTCAAAGTTATTTCCGGTGCTGAGGAAGCCGACTACATTCTGACTGTTGTTCAGGACGTCGTTTCCTGGGGAAGAGAACGAGTGATCCTGGCAGATCTGGGAGGAGGCAGTCTTGAAATTTCCGTGTTGCAGGGCACTGATGTTTTATTCAAAAAAAGCTTTGATTGGGGAGTGCTTCGTTTATTAAAACTTGAGGACCGGCCAAAGCATCTGTTTTTGTACAAATTGGAACAGCAATTAAAAAAAGAGCTAGATCAATACATTATTCCTGATATGCATTTGATTTTATCCGGTGGACCTGCAAAGATTTGGGCGCGGCTGATCCATGCTCAACAGTTTCCCGAGCGGAAAGCTGACAAACTTTTTACACTTTCCTGGCAAAGCTTTATTCACAGTCAAGGCATTCTTTTGAAAAAGGAAGCAGAGCATTCTATATTCGAAGAAAAACTCCGTCCTGAACAGGCTGAAATGTTGATTCCTTCTTTCCATATATTTGAACAAATTGGAAAAGTCTCCTTGTGTAAAAAAATTACTGTTCCCTTTGTTGGATTAAAAGAGGGTGTGTTGCTGAAACGAGTCCGTCAGGAATCTCCGGATGTCCGGATAGAATCGCAGTCTGATATCAGCCTTCAAGGTTCTTCTCATCTCACATTAACAAAAGTCTATGATTGAATTTATTCGGCAAATCGGAATCTTGACCTGGAAAGATGTCATGATTGACATCAGGAGAAAGGAAAACTTCCTCTCTATGTTCCTATTTTCCTTGTTGACGCTCATTGTTTTCAACTTCTCGATCGGTGAAGATCCAAAACTCTTCCGTTTGATGATTCCAGGGATCATTTGGGTGGTTTTTTTAATGGCAGGTGTTTTAGGGTTGAGCAAAGCCTTCATTCAGGAGATCGAAAATGGGTGCATCAAAGGTTTACTCCTGACACCGATGGATCGGGGTAACCTTTTTTTAGGAAAAATGTTGGGCACTACGATCTTCCTGACCCTTGTTCAGAGCTTGATCGTCCCCATGTTCATTCTTTTTTTTGGAGTGAATCTTTCTGGAAACTGGGCTGTTCTCGCCTTGGTTATGTTTGCCGGCACCTTTGGATTTACGGCATTGGGAACTCTGCTCGCGGGAATGACAGCAACCCTTCGAGGCAGGGAAATGCTCCTCCCTATTTTATTGTTCCCCTTAATGACTCCCAACCTGATCAGTGTCGTCCACATTACCGCTTACGTATTTTTCGGAGGCGAATGGGATGAAGTGCTCTCGTGGTGGAAATTATTGATCTCGTTTGACATCCTCATCGCCGTTGTGTCCTACCTCAGTTTTGAATTCATCCTGGAGGAATAACACGGATCTATTCAGTGAAATGATCTTTACAGTCCCGGATGTTACCCGGCAATCTAGTTGTTCTGGAAAATTGGCAGGGTTTCGAGCTGTTCGTTGATAAAATCCTGGCATGCTTCCCAGTCCATTTCTTCTTTTTTCAATTTTTCATAAAGATTGAAGATGGGCTGCATTTGGGAGAGAATAGGAAGGTCCCTCAGAGGAGGAAGGTTACCTGGCAGAAATTTGTGACGCAGCATCACTAAAGTATAAACCGTGTCTTCCAGGTCTTTTTTGGAAATAATATTTTGATTAAAATCTTGCCGAAGATAGCAGAATATAAAAAACCCTTCATCGTCCAGCTCGTGAACCCAGGCCCACGAAGAGGCTTGTAGTTCCAGATCTGATTTGATCTCCTCCCGGGCTGCTTTTATCAGCTCGAAAAATTCCTTATTTTTCTGTTCCGACATAACGCTTCAGGGGTAAGTAAATCAGGATATTCTCGATATTGTTGATTTCCAGACAGAACTGGCAAGCTTAGGGAAGTTGAGGAAAGAATGCAATACTTTTCATTTTTCAAAAGCTTCCCCCTAACTTTACAATTGCCATTCCATACCGAAAAACAACAGAAAATCGACTTCATTTCTGGTTTGGGTGACATCTTCTGAAAAACCAACGTAGTAAACTTGCGAAGCGAAAATCTGTTTGACCCCCAGTGTCAGGACATCGGTGGCTTGTCCGAGGCCGCGGTCCACGACATATTCACGGATTGTTCCATCCAAAGGAGGTGATTTAGAAGGGAAAATGGAGCTTTGGTGGGCCCATTGGATCAGCCAGGATTGTTCTGGATTCGGGTGATATTCAATGGCGAGGAATGCATGTTTGAGACTGTTTTTAAAATTTTTTCCGCTTGCCTCTAAAAAAGTTTCTCCCCCTTCCCAATAACCAATCCATTTGTTTTCAAAAAACGATTTTGAGAACAGAAAATATACCCCGTAATCAGGATGCCCGCTGCTGATGAGATTTCGGGGATAGTGTTCTGCGCTGTCCCAGGGGAATTTATAGCTTAATTTTAAGCTCATGTTCGGAGCGAGCTTAGATTCCTGTAAAAAATTCCATTTTAAATCAAATACGGGATCTCCCAATTGAAGATCAAACGGTTTTTGAGAGTTGAAAATGAACTGGTTGTTCCGTATTAAATAATAGTCAAATCGATTCCGGTCCGATTTGCTGCGAAATCCCCCATCTTCTGCATTGTTGTCAACGCCCGTCATCTCATGGACCACCTCAATGGGACGATCCAGAAAACCTCCGGTAAAACCAATCAAGGGCCATTCTACGGAAATCTCCGTTTCAAATGGTGTTCCCATTTTGATTTTGAACAAGTGCCGATATGTTTCCACATCGATATAAAGATTATAGCCATTGCGAGGCTGTCCCGTTTCTTGAAGGATAAAGTCTCCCTCTTCCAAACCAGAACTGACCAGTTCGGGGTTTAAATCTCCAGAATCTCCACGGGTATTGATAAAGGAATTTCCGATTGCCAGCTGGTAGGAAATCTGGCCGGTCCCTTCTGCTAGGGGGCGTGGTGTATCCGGAGTAAAGTTGAGAAAACGGAGGGAGATCGGAAATTGGTTTCTGACAGGGATGGGCCCCAAAGAAAGCGGAGCCTGTCCAAATATGGATGACGGGATTAAAAAGGAAAAAAGGAAGACTTTGAGCAGCAAAAAAGTATTAAACAGTAACCGGAATTTTATATTCACACCCATTCTGGATTTTAATCAGCCAGGATAATTATTTCAAAAAAATAAGAACAAATGCTTGGAGTCCTGGCAGCGAAGAATTGTTCATCCTGTCTTGAAAAAAAATCCGGCTTTCAAATTCATGTCGGTGCTAGCCAATTGCTGAAGTTTAAGAAAAATATTAGAATTCGAAAGATTGCAGGTGTTGGGCAAATCCTGCAAATCCGTCCTCCTGGGCATTGGGCAGGTCGCTATCTTCATAGTGATAGAGCCAGATCTTTTTTTTGAGATCTGATGGCAGTTCACGCAGTTGACTGTAGGTCGCATGCCACTGCAAATTGTGCTGATCACCATGATCAGCTATTTGACAATCGTGAAATATGTGGGAAGAATGCCTGGCATTGCGCTTGAGCAGTTCCGGATCAAATTTGCTTCCTCCTGAAAAGAAAAATTGCTTTTTTTGATCGCCCTGACCTTCTTTAACCTCGACTCCATAACTTTCCATCCCTTGAATGTGATTAGTCGGATGAAGGTAAAATTCGAGGGTTGAATCGGCAATAGATTCCCAACGTTCGGATTTCACTTCTATGACATCATAATAATTGTTTAATACGTGTGCTTTCAGATCGCCAGGGGATTCTTCGATATACTCCAGGCCACCTTTCAAACTGCAGTGCCACAAGCGATCCAACATCGTCTGAGTACTCAATAGTTTAACCCGCTTTTTAAAAACAAATTTGGTCATAAACGCGATTTCTTCCAAACCGCTGATTTTGTCGGCGTGCAGGTGGGTGATCAAAACGTGAGTGATGTCTTTGAGTGATAATCCGGTTTGTTCTGCTGAAGCAAAAGCCGAACGGCCGCAGTCGATGCACATTTTAATGCCTCCGCACTCCACCAGAATGTTGCTGTTGGCATTGATTCGAGACAAGGTGCTTCCGACCCCTAAAAATGTCACTTTCATCGACATGGTGTTTCAAATATGGTTGATTGGCACATGTAAACTGTGCATTGATAAGTAATCTGTTATGTTTTTACGAATAATTTCAAAATCCAGGCCATACCCTAAGGAACAGAGTTTTTTTAATTCCTGAGCATTGGTCAAATGATTGAGAATGTCAAATGCTTTTTTAAAGCCCTCAAGTGGCATAAAGTGATGATGGAAGTAGAATGGATATGGTTGTTGGCAGGGATGTCTCTCATTACGTTTGGTATTCTGCATGAAATTTTGCTCTACTGGCTTCAGTTGAACAAACGCTGTTACTCAAGAATATTCGGGAAATATGCTTTTGCTGTGCATGGGGTTCAACTGGGAGGAACCTGGATTTTAGTGGGCCTCGCTTTACTGGTACTGATTTGGAGAATGCCCCACTATTCCTTTCACCATCATATCTTATTCGAGTTTGCAGGGATATTGCTGTTTCCAGGAGGATTTGCTTTGATGGGAGGCGCACTCTACATGCTCGGATGGGAACGTGTTCTGAAAATACGTTTATTTTCGGATTCTGAACCTTCCTGGGTTGAAGACGGTTTATTTCGATTTTTGCAGAATCCGATGTACACTGGTTCCCAAACAGTGATGCTGGGCATTGCCCTGTTTCTCAATTCCTGGTTTCTACTAATTTACACGTTGAATATGTTTGTCCTGCAGAAAATTCTGGCAAAACTGGAAAATCATCCGCCTCATCTCCATTGATTACGGGTTGAAGCTATGCCTTTGTTCTCATTCTCGCGAGTTTTATCCTTCTATTTTGAAAAACATGTTTGAAAAATAATACGATGGTGTTAATTTTGGTACTCAAGAATCCAGAGGGATTGTTTGAGGAACGAGGACAATTGAAGCCCGCAGTTTCATCGACATTAAAAAGAAGTGTACTTCTGCATGAATTGTAGAAATCGAAAAGTAGAAAAATAAATAGATATGAAAGCGATTATAGCCCACGAATTTGGAGACGCCGATGTGTTGCAGGAAGCAGAAATACCTCCTCCTTTCCCTCGTGATTTCGATTTGCTGGTCAATGTCCGTGCGGCGGGTGTGAACCGCGCTGATATTCTGCAGCGACGGGGCCATTATCCCCCTCCTCCTGGTGACTCGGAAGTGATTGGATTGGAAATTGCCGGAACCGTTGAAGCGGTTGGTGATCAGGTCCTGGGATTTCGAAAAGGTGACCGTGTTTTTGGTCTGATTGGAGGTGGGGGATATGCAGAACAGGCATTGCTTGATTTCCGTATGGCGATGCTCATCCCGGAGCCATGGAGCTTTGAAATGGCTGCTGCTGTTTCGGAGGTTTTTTTTACCGCGAATGAAAACTTGTTCACTCATGGAAAATTGCTCCCCTCAGAAACGGTTCTGATTCATGCTGGCGGCAGTGGAGTTGGCAGTGCAGAAACTCAAATGGCTCACCTGATAGGGGCAAAGGTTTTCATAACTGCCGGATCTCAGAAAAAAATAGATTCCAGTCTGAAGTTGGGGAGCGCTGCGGGGATCAATTACAAAACTCATGATTTCGTGGAAGAAATCAAAAATCTGACTGAGGGCCAGGGGGTCAATTTGGTGCAGGATTTTGTCGGTGCTGCCTATTTAAACAGGAATCTGCAGGTTTTGCGGCATCAGGGCCGCCTGGCCCTGATCGGCTTGCTGGGAGGAGCACAGGCAGAAATTAATTTAGCAACTGTCATGTCCAAGCGGTTGAGGATTTTTGGTTCTCTGATCCGAAGCTTGCCGATTCTTGAGAAAATTGCGATCAAAGACCGATTTGAAAAAAACTGGTTTCCTCGATTGATCGCCGGTCAGGTCCGTCCTGTTATTGATCATGTTTTTCCCCTGGGACAAGCCGCTGAAGCGCACAAGTATATGGAAGCAAGCCAGCATTTTGGAAAAATTATTCTTGCAGTTCAATAGGTTTTCGAGAAATTTACTTCTGAATCATCAATGTCCAAGTCTCCTACTGTTGAAAACGCCTCGTTGGAAACGCTGGCCGGTATCGCCCAATTTGTCGAAAATGAACTCGATCAAAGCAAAAAGGCGATTCAAAGCAACCTTGAAATCTATGTCCCATTTCTGCAGGAAGTCATCGAATATATCAATACGACTTCAAAATCCCCCTTAAGGTCCATCACTCTAGCCTTGAGTGCCCGTCTTTTTTCGTATTCCGGCGAAATGCTTCCTCATGTTTCCAGCGTTTTGGAATATTTGAACACGGCCACTGCCTTGCATCAGAAAATCGTGATGACTGAAGAATTCAGACGTCAGCAAAAAGAAATGCTCAGCATCTGGGGAAACGAGGCCAGCGTTCTATTGGGGGATTACCTGCTCTCAATTTCTTTTAAAACCATGACGCGCCTTGGCAATTTCCCTTTATTGGAAATCATCGCTCAAGCCACACAATCTATTGCAAGAGGGCAGGTTTTATCGATTTCTCCATTTTCCTGGGACTCCGCTGAATCGCACGCTTTGGAGGTCATTCAAAACAAAAAAGCCAGCCTTTACAAGGCTGCAGCAAAAAGCGGCGCGGTTCTGGGCGGGGCAGACCCGGAAGTCCAGCAGGCCCTCAGTCAGTATGGATTGAATTTGGGAGTCGGTATACAATTGAAAAAAGATTTGGCTATTGTCAACGATCCGCACCTTTTTCTTTCATCCTTGAAGATCGGGCACACGCTCTTTCCACTTTGTCGCCTGATGGAGGAAATGCAGCTGCAAAACCAGCAGGATGCCCTCAAGCAAATATTGGATCGGGATGAAATTTCGGAACATGATCTTCAGAAAATAAGTTCTTTTTTTAAGCAGTACCAAATTTTTGATTATACCCGCTTTCAAGTTAATCAGTATCTGCAAAAAAGCAGGGAGGCTTTAGTACCTCTGAAGGAGATGGACCCTTCGATTCTCCATAAACTGGCTCAATTGGCACTCGAAATGGAGTAAAAAAGAAGACTCGGATTCTTTGATTTGGGTGGCGTGTTGTTAGACATTCAAAAATGGCATAAATCCTGAATGCCTCCTTTTCAAGCAGGGCCTCAGATTTCATGGGAATGCAAGTATTTTCCGGCCTCAAACAGCGTACATACTAGAAAGGGATATGCATGAAGCATTGGTTAATTTATATCCATGGAGGATTTTTCGCTCTCATTTTGTGGGCAGCCCCTTTATACGCTCAACCATTGATTGATGGTCATATTCTCGAGCAGATTGATATTGCTTCAGGAGACGATGACAAATTCCTCATCATTCGTGGCATCTTGTCACCGAAACTTCTTTCTTCGGTTCAGTTGCTCCAGGAAGACCCCCTCCATCCAACCATCGTCATTCCAAACGGGATGACAAACAATCTTATTCTGCCAGAAGTCACTTCCTTTAAACCTGGAGATATTATTGAAAAGGTGGGAATCGAAGAAGAAATCCAGGAAGATGGAAGAGGAAATTTACGCTTTCGCAGCAACCTCCACCTCACATCCCGGCTTCCGATAGTCTTGTCATTGGACAAGTCTCGAACAACGGCTGGACAAATGGTTTTCCTAATCTTGGAAAAAGGTGGCGCAGGTCAGATTGCAGCAGAAGATACGAGTATTAACGGTATGCCGTCACTTCCCTTACTGTCAGACAACGCAGAAATGCCGAAACAGCCGGGAATGTCAAAAATGGAGATGAAAGAACCCGATAAAATGCTGCTCCATCCGATTTCGGCAATGATGGTATTTCGGCGCCCTTCGGTGCTCAATCTTTCCATATTGAATGCCTCTCCCCGGAAAGAGGCGGCTCAACGATTAGCCATTCTTTTGGATCGTCATCAACGGAAATTTTTGGAAGACCGTTTGGACATGAGGTTGCACATCAGTAACATTTCTTCAATTCGGGAACAAATGACTTTGAGTAAAACAAAAATTTATTTTCGCCCCAATTATTTAACAACCGCTTTGGCCCTTGCGACCGTGATTCCGGGAGAACAGGTCGTCGAGGAAATGTCTTTGGAACGTCGTGGGCGTTTAGGGCTGGATGTCGAAATTTATGTGGGAGCCAACTTTGAATAATAAGGTTGCAATGAAAAAGATTGGGATATTCTTGATATTGTTAGTTCTGGCTAGCGCGGCGGCAGCATTTCCGAAATACACCACCCGGGAAAACGCTTTGCGTTTGGCGAAGGTTATTGACAAAGGGCTTTTTAAATCACATCGAATTGCTTCGGCATTTGTCAAAAACCGTACTCCCGAAGAATACTATTTACAGGTGATTCTGGACGACGGTTCCAGCCATTCATGGCAGATGGACCGAATTTACATGTGGGCGCTCACCGATCAGCTGCTGCTGCCCAACAATCGTGTGCTGGTTTTCCCGTCTGATGAAAGTACAGAGTTCCATGTCCTGGACAAAATCGCTTTTTATCGTCGGGTTTTGAAAGCAAAGGCTTTTGTCAAAACCTATGATGATCATGATCTTCTCTCAGGAAAAACATTGAAGTTTGCGATTCGGCGATTTCGCTTGATTCAACCCAATGATGAAGATTTGTTCACCACCGACGATATGGGAAACCGTTATCGTTATGTGATCGAATTCAAAAATGGCTCCCGAGAGGTGCTTTCTTATCTGAGTGCCTATCAGCTTATGCACAACGGGGCTTTTATTGAAGACCCGGAACCCACGGACCTGATTTTGGAGCGGGCGTTTCAAGTGAGAAAAATGATCGCGACTCCAAAAAAGCAGGAGGACGAAATACGAAATATCTGGAGTTTTGGTGTCGAACTGGAATTTGACAAACCAATTCCACTGACCCAGGATGTCTTTCCTTTCCAGGTGGTTGAAGAAACGATGCGGCACCCTGATACCGGAGAACGGGAAACCCGGTTTTTTATCCATGTCATGTTTCCCAACTCTGAGAAAGTTCAGGAAATACAGGAGATCCGAACGCTGGAATATTTGCAGCATGTCAATGTGGTAACCGATATTGCGCACCAAAACCGCGTCTACCTCCGTGCCCAGATCAATCCGGATGTTTTTGAACTGCCCCCCTATGTTCAGATCACCAATCGCCGTTCAGTGAAAGTCAATTTTTTCATTGTCACTGATCAGAGTATGATCAAAAGGCCCGAGTTTGTTGAAGCACAGATGGCAGAAGTTGAAATGCACCCCGCCCTAAGAGAAATGCCTCGTGACACAGAGTATGACAAATATTATATGGAAGCTGTCGATCAAATTCGTTCAGTGCAGGGACATCATAGTCTCAGCCTGAAGATTGAAACTTACCTGAAATCAATCGAATTGCTCAATCAAGCAGCTGGACACGCGATCAATGATCGCCAGATTGCACAAGCCTTGCAGCAACGGGATGTGCTGCATGATGTGCTGCCAAAAATGATCATGGAAAACACACAGCAGCAACTGATGAGAACCGATATCACTCCGGACCGCGCGGTGCTTTTGGAACAAATTGAGGAAGCAGAAGATATCACGACCAACCGTGAATATCTCAAGCAGCTCCGTGTTTTGAAAAATGCTCTGATGCAATAGGGTTCTGCCTGCAACCCGACTGCGGGTTGCAGGCTTTTTGCTCACCTCCACCTTCCCGCTTTACTGCACCTGAATAAACTGAGAAAGTAGTTTTGGCCGTTTCGGAAACGATACGATCAGGCGCTGAAAATCAGTAGGAACAAGGTCAGCCGGAATAGGCAACTGCATTTTGCGCTGACTCTCCCAGTCCTTCAATTCCTAATTCGACGATGTCTCCCGGTTTTAAATACTCCGGGGGTTTAAGGCCAAGTCCAACACCGGCAGGGGTTCCGGTAGAGATGATGTCCCCGGGCAGCAAGGTCATAAATTCGCTGATATATGAGACGATGAAAGGGACATTGAAAATCATATTGGCTGTCGTTCCATTTTGTTTGGTTACCCCATTGACTTTCAACCACATCTTCAAATTGTTTACATCCTTAATTTCATCTTTTGTGGCAATGAAAGGTCCGACGGGCGCAAATGTATCACAGCTCTTTCCTTTGACCCATTGGCCGCTGCGTTCGATTTGGAATGCTCGTTCACTGTAGTCATTATGAAGAGCATATCCGGCAACATAATCAAGGGCATCCGATTCCTTAACATAGGATGCGCGTTTTTCAATCACCACCAGCAATTCGACTTCCCAATCAGTTTTCACGCTGTTTTTCGGAATTATAAGGTTGTCATTGGGGCCTGTCAGTGCAGTTGGAGATTTAAAAAAAATAACCGGTTCTTCGGGAATTTCTGCTCCGGTTTCTTCAATATGGTCCCGGTAATTGGCTCCAATACAAACGATTTTTCCCGGTTTGTAGATGGGAGCACCCAAGCGTACGGATTTGTCGACCCGAGGAGCAGTTTTTGCGTTGTTGGCAAGCCACGCTTTCAAACGGGATAAACCATCATTCTCGAAAAAGGATTCATCATAGTCAGCAACCGCTGCGCTGACATCAATCCATTGCTTGTCTTCCAAAATTAGTCCGGGCTTTTCCTGCCCCAAGTTTCCAAAACGAATCAGTTTCATAATTTTTCCTTAGAATTAATTTTTCAGGGTGATTTGGTAATCTTCAGAGCGTTGTTCGTCTGCGCAGATTCATGAGAAAAAACAGCTCAGAACCATAGCATCCCAAATCCTCGTGCACTGGACCGGGAAAGATCAAGCAAAAAACAAACAAGCCAAATTCGTGACACGTCAAATTTACTGATCTGAAAATGCTTCTTCTGCATTCTCAATTGTGAAGCATCAGGATATTTTTATAATCGCATGTTTTGCAATAGTCAAAAGATTGGCAGGTGAAGAACCCGGAAAGTGGCGTCATCTCAGATTCTGCAGTCCTGTTCTCTCGGGCGATCGATCAAAAATCATAGTGCAAAATTGATTTCTCCACGATGTGATTCATCGTTTCTTCTTGCTGCTCAATTGATTCGACCAATTTCATTTGTGTGCGGCATCGGTCCAGATTTTGGCCCGTTCGGTGGATCTTAAAATACCTATCGCCATTGATGTGATCGGTAAGAAATCGGAGAAAGGTTTCAAAGGCAATCAGTTTGCCGCTGAACACCAAATTGGATTTCTCAACCGAGTTCAGGAATGCGCCTGCAGTTTCGAGGTATCCTGCAAGCAATGCTTGAAATATGTTGATTTGCACCGATACCTTTGAAAGGTCTTTTTCGTCTTCTGCTGAAGGACTCGTGGAGGAACGGATCAAGTCGCCAAAATCATAAAGAGTCAATCCGGGCATAACAGTATCCAGATCAATTACACAAATTCCTTCTCCGGTGAAGTTGTCAAACAAAACATTGTTCAGTTTGGTGTCATTGTGAGTGATTCGTTCAGAAATCTCTCCTCGCATGTGCATGTCTAACAGAACATGCACCAGCTTGTGATTTTTTTCCGCAAAGCGGATTTCTTTTTGACAATCTTTTGCACGATTGCATTTGTCTTCTGCCAAGGCATGTTCCAGCTGTTGAAAACGCTGAGCTGTGTTATGAAATTCCGGTATGGTTTCATACAGGCGTTCTCCCGGCAGATCAAGCAGCATCGTTTGAAAAGTACCGAAAGACCTGGCCGCTTGATAGGCTTGCTGCGGAGAGGAAATGATGTCAAAAGTTTGTGCATTTTCGATGAATGAATAAATCCTCCAAAAATTTCCCTCCGTATCCCTGTGATGAGGAACTCCTTCGAGGGAGTCAAGTAAAGTCAAAGAAAAGCGCGAAATATCTTTGATTCTTTCTTGCTTCAAACGGTTTTTTTGATGTTCTGTTACCCGTTTGATATTTTCCATCAACTGAACAGGATCTTTAAAAACTTCGTGATTGATGCGCTGGAAGATATAGCGGACATGGGTCCCGGAATGATGATAGGTGGCTGCAAATGTATCATTGATGTGCCCGGCACTGTATGGGTCTGCCTTGATAAAATCGCCTTCGATCAGAAAATTGCTTCCAATGTTTTCCAAATCGTATTGCGGCTTCATGTCAATTTATCAAATGCATGGGTATGCAGGAAAGTTATTTCCCACCTGGAGGGTACACCCTCCTCCTGCCTCGAAATCAAAAACATTTCTTGAAATAGTGAGGAGGGGCAAAGATAGATGAAAATTTGACATACCCTTTTCTGTGAGGCAAGACTTTCTTGATTATATTTTTGCTATAAAACCGAAATAAACGGTCTTGCTAATTCGTTATTTCAAACATTTTTCTGGGGTAAATCCCGGTCTCGAATTTCTGTTTGATGTGCTCTTGTGCGCTTGCTTTATCCTCGGGGAAAGTAAGGCCAAGCCAGCATTCCGGTGTTGATAATACTTTTACCTCTGCAATTTTCGATTTTATAGCGGAATCGATAACGTCAGGGAGATAAAATTCTCGGCTGGTCTCTGCGGAGAAATCCGCTAAAAATTGGAGGAATTGTTTTTCCAGAAGTGGAAATAAAACGTTGGGAGAAAATCCCCAGAATGTCATGGACACAATCATTGACGGTTCTAAAGTCAATAATTTCCCCGCTTGATCTTGATAACAGATCTGACCATTTTTACGCTCAATCTTTTTTCGTTCGGTCAGAGCTCTTAATATTCCGTTTTCAACGCTGCAGATTCCTCGTGAAACCGGACCATGGTCTGAAAGCGTATTGCCGAGCGGAAATCCAATCATGCATAATTGTCTGGAATCTGAATTCATTTGTAAAAGAGCGCGATTCATGATTTCAAACGAGGTCCTCCCGTAAAAATCGTCTGCGTTGATAACCGCAAACGGTTCTTTTACTACTTTTCTGGAGCAAAGGACAGCGTGTCCTGTCCCCCAGGGTTTAATCCGCAGGGGGTGGGCCTGAAATCCAGGGGGTAAATTCATCAGATCCTGAAACGCATAATCAATTTCAATATGATTGAAATAGCGGGAAGCAATTGTTTTCTGGAAGAAATTTTTGTTGCTTTTTTGAATCACAAAAACGACCTTGCCAAACCCTGCGCGAATGGCATCAAAGACGGCAAAGTCCATTAATATCTCCTGATTGGGGCCAATGGGGTCGAATTGTTTCAAACCATGATATCGGGAACCCATGCCAGCGGCTAAAATAACAAGTGTGGGTCGCATTGTGTTGCCTTTGTGAGATTCGAGAATTTTGCTTCACGTGCAAGCTGGATGGAGAGATCAAGTATATTTTCTTTTAACGGGATAGCAAGCAGGTTTTTATCCGAAAAATAAGGAGTACAGTTTTATATTCTCCCTGTTCAAATCAGCAGTAAATGGAGAATGCCTTCTGATATTTTGGCTTGATAAACAAATAAAACTGTGAAAACTTGGACTTTATCAAACACATATCTTCAGGGCGGGGTGGAATTCCCCACCGGTGGTATTCCTGTTCTGCAGGAGAGCCCACGAGCGCTTAATAATATTATTAAGGTCAGCAGATTTGGTGAAAACCCAAAGCCGACGGTCACAGTCCGGATGGGAGAAGATAAAGTATTGAGAAAAGTCAGCGGATACTGAAGTTGTCACTTGATTTGCTATCAGAGCCTCAAATGAGGAAGATTTTTTAATAGGAACTAAAAAACCTTTTTTGTCTGCGCAGCAGATTTGCTTGCAAAACAGGTAAATTGGAATGATCTGCAGACAAAAAAACCTCTGTCGTTCCGATTCCTGCCGTTGATTTACAGAGGAATTTTCAAGCCGATACAATTCCTTTCGTCCCTCAAATTTACTCCTGCAAAAAACCCCTGATAAATTTCACTGACTTGTATGAACTTTTCCTGTTTATTCAGGTCCAGTGCCTTGTTTTCCTGACTTTCCGCAAACTTTAACAGTTGAGGATTGTTGCTTGCGAACAACTGCGTTTAATCTTTTCATAGCAAAATCGCAATCGCTTAAGGAGAAAAACGAGCATCGTTGTATCAGAGGAGGTTCATGCTGAAAAATAAAAATAAATTATTGGGAATGATGGCCATAGCGACTGCGGCGGCAGCCTGGGGGATTGATGGTGTTGTTTTAACACCGAGACTCTACAATCTCGACGTCAGTTTTGTCGTTTTCATGCTTCATTTGCTTCCTTTTCTGGCGATGAATCTCTTCTTTTTTCGAGAGTATTCCCATCTTTCCAGATTCTCCAGAACCGATTTCATATTCCTGTGTCTGATTGCTCTGCTGGGAGGAGCTGTTGGCACAATGTCTATTGTTAAAGCATTGTTTTTGGTTAATTTTCAAAATCTTTCCGTCGTCGTTTTGCTGCAGAAGCTGCAGCCTGTATTCGCAATTGTGATGGCAGCGGTTATTTTAAAAGAGAAAGTCACATCCGAATTTTTTAAATGGGCATCTCTCGCGATAATCGGAAGTTATTTCCTTTCTTTTGGGGGACAACTGCCAAACATTGGCACCGATCGCAATACTTTGTATGCTGTTGGATTTTCATTGCTTGCGGCATTCTCCTTTGGCAGTGCGACGGTCTTCGGAAAAAGAATTATGATGAATTATGAATTTACGACGGCAACTTTTTATCGCTATGCTTTGACCACTTTGATCATGTTATTCTATGTGACGTTTTTGGGCACGATTGGACAATGGACGGAAATCAGTCCGATGAACTGGGGAATCTTTGTCTTGATCGGTCTCACTACCGGATCTGGAGCCATTGCCTTGTATTACTTCGGACTGAAAAAAGTGACGGCGATGGTTTCTACCATCTGTGAATTATTTTTTCCGATTTCTGCGATATTTTTTGACTACTTGGTCAATGATTCCTTGCTTTCCCCGATCCAATGGGGGAGTGCGCTGGTGATGGTATATGCAATATTTCGCATCAGCAGCATTGCCAAAGGAACGGAGTCCAGAGAAGAAAATGAGGGTTTTTCTGCCGTTATTGTTGAGACAGAAAGCTGAGAGGATTTTAATTTTCGTTGTTCGATTTCGAAAGCCGCTCAGCCTTTTTATCTTCTCTTGCTTTTTTCTTCCAGAAAAAAGGGCCTAATGGTTTCCAAAGTAAAGGAGTTCTATAAGATTCCCAACTCCATTTGAGCCATTTGATCATGGCCAATGCCACCCAAAGCGCCCACAACAGCATAGCCACACGATATACCCAAAGTGGGATGGAAAGCACCCAGGGGCTTGGCAAGGTCGAAGCGACCTGGTCCTGATACCAGTTTAAATTTCCCTGAAATGAATGATTCCCCCGGATGCCCATGTCCGGACCTCCCAGCAGTCCCATTTGCAGTGCTTCATAGAAGGCAAAAAACATTGCGAAGGTCAACAGTGTCAGGCCTATTTGTCCTAAATTAAAAAGCAGCGGCCTTATTGTTTCTTCTGCATTTTGCCGCCATCTCATTGCGAGAACCCATGCGACAAAAATCAACAAAATAAAAGGATCCACGGTACTGAACCCCAATGCCAAAAGGCACCAGTGGAGGGTATTCAACGGAGTATTTTCGATTTTTCCCAATGCAACAGCAAAGATCAACAGGATCAGCAGCTTTCCCCAAAATAGAACAGCAGGACCCAAAGACGGTCCTCCCGCCGATAAAATCCAGCGATCATTTGGAATTTGAAATTGAATAGTTGCATTGACACTCGGAATCCCTGCATCAAGGAAGGGACCCGAGAAAATGAAGTTCGATTGATTTTTTTCATTCCATTCAATTAAAATTTCATGAGATCCCGGAACAATGGGAAGTTCCACCAACGAACCATTTTGCCGGATCGGCACTGCTCTTCCATTGATGCTGACTTTCTGCAGTTTTCCCGCAGGGGGCAATTTGACGGGATGGGAAGTACCCAAACTGCTTCGTAGCCGAAATCGTAGTTTGTTCTTGATGGAAGTCTTTCCGGGGATGACCGTCAGTTGACTGGAATCAATCGTCATCTGCTGCCCTTTTGAGCTTTCCGGTCGAAAGACCTTGATTTTCACCTGCTCTCCAGACCACGGATGCCATTCCAAAAATCTGGAATTTTGCGGGTTTTGCTGGTGAATTACAGGAATTCCTTCCGTTGTTAAATTCCAGACTGGACTCGCTTCGATCTTCCAGACTTCTCTCCATTCCATTGTTTCGGAAGCTTTCAGGTCAATCTCATCTCTTTGCTTCAACAAAGAAACAATTCTTTTTGATTTTTGCTGAGGTGTTAATTGAAGGGTCGCGACACCGTTTTCAACCTGGATATTTCCGGTGGTAACCGATTCGCCTGGCAAAAGCGGGAAATGAAGAATAATTGAGCTCTGAGAAGGAGAATCGCGCTGAATCAAAGTTTCAATTTGCCAATCCAAACCCAAATGAATAAAACGTTCAATCTTGACAAAAGACGGGAGATCGCTGGTTTCCAATGGTGCGTTCTCTCTTTGTTCCGCTGTTTTTATGCGCTTCAAATGTATTTGTCGTTCGCTTATCCGTCCTTGATGAATGCCCTCTACCTGCCATCCCTCAGATTTGACATCTATTCTATACGGACGAATTGGAAAATTGATTTGAAAATTATCTCGATCTCTCAAATTTCCAGACAAGCGCAATTTGTGTTTTCCGGGAAGCAAGGGAATCTGCAGCTGCCCTTTGCGATCCCGGAACATTTCTTCAATCGGTTTCTCATCAAGAATTGCGTTCTCTATCCCCCATTGCGAAGGATTTCCCGGCAGAGGAAAGAGGACATGAGCGAGGGCATGAATCTCCAGTTCAATCAATAATTGATCTGCTTTGATCTCCAAATGACTTTGTGGAGCGGAAAGGCACGCAGGATAACATTTTGGAGGAGATAAAAGTCTGTCTTGCAGTTCTTGTAAAAGGCCATCTGAAGGAAATTCTGCTTTTAGCTGACTCTCAAAACTGATTAAAAAAAGGCAGCACAATATCATCGAAACAGTACCCTGTTTGAACCACTTCTTCCAAGTTGGAATTTTCAAGCATTTGAAGCCCTTTCCTTTTTGGTACTTCAATTCAAAAAGGCAGAATAAAATCAATGCCCACAATAATGTGTGGACTATGGAAAGCGTCCGATTGATCCAGGGAGGCGTGATCCACAAACTTATTGTTTGGCCTTGTTCCACCGGTCCTTTCCATTGCATTTCGATGGAACGCCAGGACCAGTCTGGTATTCCAGGACCAGTCTGCAATTGTGCATTTGGATCAATATCCAGCCGGGATCCTTTAGAAATCGTTTTTTCCTCCAAAATCGCGGCACTCTGTTTCAGGAAGTTTCTTTTTAAAACTTTTTGGGGGGGAGCCGATTGGACCTGCTGCATTTCAGTGATTGCCTGGCTTTTCATCACGCTTGGCCTGAGCGCTTCCTGCCTAATCATGGGACTTGCTTCCTGATCCAACTCCAATTGGGGAAATAGACCATTCCTTGCTTGTGACAGCATGAAGGGCAAGGCCAGAAGCAGGAGTGCTATTAAACTAAAAAACCGATAGAGGAAAAAGAGTCCTTTGAGCTTTCCTTCAGGCAAAACTTTGTAGAGTACTGTTGCCAAAATCACATGGGCCCAAATCCATTGGGGAACATCAGGCTCATGATAGGTCAGAAAGATCGCCAGAAAGGCTATTACGCCCCATTTCCACCCCCACAGTTTTCCAATAGCGAGGACAATCAAAAAACACAGGAAGAGATCGAGCAAAGTCCATTGTTCTATCCAGGTTCCCTTCAATTGGTCCACACCTGAAATGTCCCAGACTTTCCATCCCGGAGGCGTTCGTAAGGAAATGCTTGCTCTGTCAAAATCTTCTTCCCATCCGCTGATTGGAAGAAAAGAGTTCGTTTTTTCAATCCTTCCTTCCGCGACCATATTCAATCGTTTCTGCCGGATTTCAACTCCCTGCTTGCCTGTTTTCGAGACTGTGATCAATTGATCTTTTCCATCAATAGTGGCTCGTCCCAACTGAAGAGCGGAATTGACGGAAAGATTCCAGTTCCGATTGATGGTTCCTTGAATGCGGTCCTGAAAACTGTAGGCGCGTCCTTCAAAATCCAGCCACAACAGTCGGGATAAAGTCAGTTGATTCGGAGACGGGATAGGATCGCCACGTTTTATTTCTTTGAAGTAAATGCTTTGTCCAGGAAGGACCAGGTAGGCAGGCAAGTGTTTCCAGTTTGAAGGAAGATCAGTTTGTGTGGGGTCGATTGCAGGAACTCCAGAGATATTAACTTGCCTTAAATGATTTTGTGCTTCAAAGACCCAGACTTCCTGTCCCCATAAGGCTTGGCTAGATTTTGGCGCTTCGATTTCAGAAATATTTTCAGTTGACCGGGCGGCAAGTTGGAGGTCCCATTCGCCGGCTCTGACCTGAATTTTTAAACTCCCCAGCTTGTCCAGCTGGGCAGGAAGTTCACTTTCCAGCGAAAGAGGAATGAAGTCCTCCGGCAAAAGGTCTTCCAAAATTAATTCTCGGGGGATGCCTGCAATTTTTAAAGAAACAATACTGCTAAAAATCATCGGGACCCGATCTGTAATTTTCCGAAAAACCTTTATTTCAACTTGATTTTCCTCGCTTTCCGATTCCGCACTCTGTCTTTGCTTAAACCAAACTCGGCCTTCTTGATCAAAGTCTGGAAGGTTTTGACGTCTGTTTTCCAGGACAAGTTGAATTCTCCCTGTGTTTTCAGGAACCTGGAGATTTTCAGGAATGTTTTCCCAATTAAATTTCCCCTGGATGAGAAAGGTTCCTGCCTTGAGCCGCAGTGCCGGTCTGTTTTGATGGCTTGCCACCAATCCGTCTTGCTGATTGACCACGACCTCCTGTGGCCAATTCTTCGGACTTCCCGGTAAAAAAACCCAGCTTTCATCGTAAAGTTTCCAGTATTGGGAAAATTCTCCTCCCGAATTATTGATATTCAAGAACAAAGTAGAAGGCCAGACGCATTGGAAATTATCAGATTTTTCGATACTCCTCGGGCATTGATGGTCTTCATTGCCATGCAATACCCAGGGGATCCACTGTTTTAGCTCGTCCGGGATGTGCTCACTTGCCGTCGTCTGAGCGAAAGCGACGGCATTCATCCCAAAAATGAAGACGCTCACAAAGAGAAAAAACCAACTCCGTTGTATTGTTCGCACGGATATCCCCTCGAGTTTGATAGATTGTTAAAGAAACCGGGTAAGAAGAGTAAGAAATTATCTTTTGATCAGGGGGTGGCAGCATACCCCTTGTACTTAGAGGATTTTTATCTTACTTTTCCTCTAATGTAAATCCATTCTTCCTGGGATGAAGATTCCAGGTATTCGAGCTCTTCATAGTAAAATCTCAATGCCTCCTTCCATTCTTCCTGGAGTTTTGGTTTTTGGTGTTTGGTTTTCCGCTGCAAATCTGCAGACAATTTTTCCTCCAGTTCCAGGATGATTTCCAAGAGCTCCTCTGCACTTCCTGAAACTAGGGATGCTTTCTGATTTTCTTCAGAGCTTTGTGCAGTTTCATGAGGCTCATCCGAAGTCAATGAAGACAATTCCCGATCATAAAATTTTTGTGGATCGTGAATTTCGACCAATTTTCCATTCTGAATCAGGATGAACCGGGTGGCAATAATTTCAACAAACCTCCTGTCGTGGGAGGTGATCAACAAACTGGCGCCGCTCTGCATCAGTTGTTCTTCCAGTTCTTCTTTTCCCTCGATGTCAATATGATTGGTTGGTTCATCGAGTATCAGTAAGTTTGGTCTTTCGATTTTGTGAAGCAGAAACATGATGCGGGCTTTTTCTCCCCCGCTGAGTACCTTGACCTGCTTCTGATGATCCTGGTAGGGAAATCCTGCTTGAATCAGATGATGACTCAGTTCACTGTTGTGCCCGAGACAATGAATTCTCAGTATTTCAAAAATTGTCTTTTGAGGATCCAGCTGTTCCAGTTCCTGGTCATAATAACCGATTTTGCATTGCGGGCTGAAGCTGATCCCTGCTGAATCAGTTTCTTCTTGGAATGCATCAACAAGGGTACGAATAAAAGTTGTTTTTCCATGGCCATTGCTTCCCAGCAGGGCAACTCGGTCCCCTGGACGTATTTTAAAGTCCTCAATCAGAAAGAGTTTTTTATTTGATTTTCTAAAAACAATTTCCTTTTGATGAACCGTCAACAGATGATCAGAACGCGCTTCGGAGAATTTTAAATTCAGGGACAGATCGGTTCCCTGGCTGACAAAGGTCTTGTCCTCTTGAAGCTTCTCTATCCGTTTTTCCATGTTTTTGGCTTTTCTGGCAAACTTCTCATTGTCGTAAACCTTGCCCCAGGTCGCCAATCGTTTGGCACTGATCTTCAGGGAATGAATTTTCTTTTCCTCATTTTTCCTTGTTTCCATTGCAGCCTGGTCCGAATCCGCCAAGGCCGATCGTGCCTGAGAATATATCAAATTGTAGGAGTAAATATTTTGATCTCTGAGAAAAAGGGTTCGGTTGCTAACGGAATCCAAAAAGTTCCGGTCGTGAGAAATCAGCAAAAAGGCGCAAGTTAAGGAATGTTTGAAATAATTTTCAAAAAACAGAATACTGCCCAAATCCAAGTGATTGGTTGGCTCATCAAAAAGGATCAGATCAGGTTCATGAATGACTGCTCTTGCAAACATCAGACGGTTTTGCTGACCTCCGCTGAGGTCTTTAACCAAATAATCGAACTCTTCTCTGGAAAACCCCAAATTGTGCAATAGTGCAGAAATTTGATAGGACAGTAAATTTTGGGCTTCAGAAGTTTTTTGCTGCAATGCTTCAAACAATGTGCAGGATTTCAAATGTTCCGGTAAAAACTGTTCGACAGTTTCCAAATGCAGATCCTTTTTGTAAACGATTTCTCCTTCATCAGGAATTTCACTTTTATTCAGTAAGGAAAGCAGGGTCGATTTTCCTGATCCGTTGTAGCCGACCAGGGCGATCCGATCGTTGGGATTGATGGACAAGTCAATTTGCTCAAAAAGAGATCTGTTGGCCACTGCATAACTAAGCTTCGAACAGGTGATCAGGGGTGACATAAATTTCCTTCAAATAAATTGTGTTTGATACAAGTCGTGATATTTGCCTTTGAGTTGGAGCAGCTCCTCGTGCTTTCCCTGTTCTTTGATTTCCCCCTCTTCGATCACCAGAATGGTATCGGCAGACCGAATCGTAGAGAGGCGGTGCGCGATAATGAAGCTCGTCCGGTTTTCCAGAACTTTGCTCAATCCTTTTTGGATCAGATGTTCCGTATGGGTGTCCACTGCCGAGGTGGCCTCGTCCATCACAAAAATTTGGGGATCGGCCAGAATAGCTCTTGCAAATGAAAGCAGCTGTTTCTGCCCTGTGGAAAAATTGCTGCCTCCTTCCTCAACCTCGGTTTTGTAGCCATTTTCCATGGCCATGATCAAATCGTGGACATGCACCATTTTCGCGGCATCTACTATCTCCTGCTTCGATGCTGTCAGGTTGCCATATTGGATATTGGATTCAATCGTCCCACTGAATAAAAATGGCGTCTGCAGTACAATCCCAAGGTTCGACTGCAGCCACTTGAGACTTCGTTTTCGATAATCAATTCCATTGATTAAAATTTCACCTTTCGTCGGTTCGTAGAAACGGCATATTAAATTAGCAATGGTGCTTTTTCCGCTCCCGGTGGGTCCGACGAGAGCAATTGTTTTGCCTGCAGGAATTTTAATATTAAAATCCTTGAGAACCGGCTGATCCTGCTTGTAAGCAAAAAAGGTGTTTTTGAATTCGATTTCCTTGATCCGCAGATTGTTTTTAACGTGTTCGGTTTTACTGCGTCTCATTTGTTCTGTGAGTTCTGCAGAGTCCTTAATTTCAGGTGCAACATTGAGCAATCCTAAAATTCTTTCTGCACAGGCCTGCGCCTGTTGCAGATTGGTGAGCACCTCGGCGATGTGCAAAAGAGGTTCAGAAAAATCTCGAGTGTAGGTGATGAAGGCAATCAGGGTCCCGAGGGTCATCAAACCTCCAATGACATATTCTCCTCCAATCCAGAGCGCCACTCCTGTCCCGATACTTGCAGTGACGATCACCAATGGAAAATAGGCAGATGCCTGGAGGGTATTGGTGATCGAATATCCATGCATCTCTTCAGAAGACACTTTGAACTCATCAAAATTCTCTTGTTCGCGAACAAGAATCTTGCTGGTTTGCGAACCCGTGATCCCTTCATTGTATGTTGCAGTCAGCAAAGAATTGGTCCGTCGAACTCTCCGGGAACTCTCCAGAATTAGATTTTTGAAATAGAGGCTGACGACGAGCAATACCGGAATAATGCCCATCACGGTCAGTGCGAGCTTCCAATTCAGCACCAGCAGAACCATGAGCGCTCCCAGCAACATCGGACCCGCCCAAAAAAGATCCAGTGTCCCCCATGCAATAATACGGGCAATCCGTTCACAATCAGAGGTGATTCTTGCAAGCAGCCAACCGACGGAATGACGATCATAAAATGAAAAAGAAAGTTTCTGCAGATGTTCAAAACTTTGTTTTCTCAAATGATACATCATTTCCGTGGATAATCTTCCTGCCAATAGAATAAAGATAAAGACACTGACGCTGATGCTGACCGTCAGCCCGAAATAGATAAATGCATATTGCAGCAGATAGGCGTCTTTGCCGTGTGTGACAACCTCATCAATCACAAGTTTGGTAACGATTGTGAAGGTTGCTTCAATACCAGCGACAATAACCGCAACTGCGATCAGTAACAAAAATCGTTTCTTTTGGGGAAGCAAAAACATGACAAACAATTGTTTCCAAACCCCTTTGTTCTCAAAAAGAGAAGCTGTTTGAAATTCAGACATTTTTCCTATTCCTTTGGTAATGATCGTGGAAATGATTTTTGCAGGTCAAGTTGAAAATCCTCTTTCTGACCCATTTGGATATTCCATAATTCCTGGTAGAAACCGGGTACCCTGAGCAGAGATTCGTGTGTTCCTTCCTGATCCAGGGTTCCGTCTTTTAAAACCAAAATCCGGTCAGACTGCAAACAGCAGCTGATCCGATGGGTGATCATCAATGTGGTGCTATGCCCGTGTTTTTCGCGCATTGCTTCAAGGATCTTCTGTTCGGTTTTGGTATCCACTGCACTCAACGTATCGTCGAGGATCAGGATCGGCGGTTCCTTCAAAAAGGTTCTTGACAGTGTGACGCGCTGTCTCTGACCTCCCGACAAAGAAACTCCGCGTTCTCCAATGACCGTTTTGTAGCCATGTTCAAATGCGAGAATAGTCTGGTGGATCGACGCCATTTTTGCCGACTCTACCATTGCCTGATCGGAGGCGTCTTTTTTCCCGAACTTGATGTTCTCTCCAAGAGTCCGGTTGAACAGATACGGTTCCTGAAGCAAGGTGCCGATTTGAGAACGAATTTCCGATCGATTCATCTTCTTCAATTCCTGATTATCGAGGAGAATTGATCCCTGCTGGTAGTCATACAAGCGCAGCAGCAGCTGAATCAGCGTCGATTTTCCGGATCCCGTCGGGCCAAGAATTGCTACGGTTTCACCGGCCCTTATTTTGAAACTGAGATTTCGCAGAATCATATCTTCCGGATCATAGCCAAATGAAACATTGCGAAACTCAATCTCCCCTTTGATTCGTTGAGGAAGCTTCAATGCCTTTTGGGGTTGAAGCTCAGGTTCCTGTTCCAAAATCTCGTGAATACGTCCAATTGCCACCACTGCCTTTCCGGTTTCATTGAGTTCCTTGCCCAGTTCCCGCAATGGCCAAATCAGCATTGAGGTATAAATCAAAAAGGCAAAAAAAGTTCCCATCGTGATCATCTCCTGCCCAACCATCCAACTTCCTGCAATCAATACCAATCCGACCTGGCTGAAGCACATCAGATCGGAAATCGACCAGAACCGCGAAAGAAGCTGAATCAACTGGTAGTTCAGATCACGATATTTTTTATTTTTGTTTTCAAATTTCATATTTTCAAAATCCTGACGGGCGAATGCCCGGACAACACGAATGCCAGTCAAATTCTCTTGAACTATCGTCGTCAACTCTCCTTCGGCTTCATCGACTTTCCGAAAAATTATTTTAATTTTTCCAAAAAAATGAAGCGCATAGATGACAACCAGAGGAACCAGCATCAGGGAGATCAGGGTCATCTTGACATCTTGAATGAGCATCAAGGGCACAACGACGATAACAAGAATAACAATTCGTCCCAAATTCATTACTTGATGGGTTAAAAATTCTCGCAAAGTATCAATATCGGAGGTGCAGCGCTGCAGCAGGTCTCCTGTATCGACACCCGAGTAAAAAGTATTCGGCAAGTGTTGAATTTGGTGAAAGAGGCGATTTCTCAATTCTCTGAGCAGCGATTCGCAGGCAGAAGCCGAGAAATAGTCCTTCAGATACATGAACAGGCCGTAAAGACCCGTTGTCAGCAGAATCAAGCCTCCGCTGATCCAAAGATTTTCCGACAGGTAGGACTTTCCTCCCAAAAAATCGATGACAGATTGCACATAGTCTGCTTGCGGCTCTGCATTTTGATCGATAATCCGGTCAATGGAAATCTTGCCGATATACGGAATTGTGAAGGCAAAAAAACTGGCGAGTACCAGTGTGAGGATCGAAAAAGCGTAGGAAACTTTTCGGGTTTTAATCAGTGTAACTAAAATTTGATTGTGATGCGGCATTTCTACACCTCTGTTGCCCTTTGAAAAATTAGGATCGCGGGCAAAAAAAAACCCGCTGGAAATGCGGGTTTTTTCAGATTTGTAGAAATATCTGTTCAAAGCCCGCAAAAAGGAGTTGAGCGGGCCCTAACTGTCTATTTAAGTCCCGTCAACGTCTGTCCACCTCCTGAATGAAATAATATGCATTGATGCTTGCGGTTGGAATTTTCATCAAGTTTCTCCGAATTACTTAACTGACAGTTGCTTATGAACATTCGTCTCAGCTTATTTTTTCAAACTATCTTTTATTTTTCCTGGGTGCAAGCATTTTTTTCAATAATATTTTGTAACTTATTGATTGGGGTTATCAAGTTATTGATGCTTTCAAAAAGGAGATTGATTGGACCTTGACCTGACTTCGATTCCAAGCTGCCGTTCATGGTTGGAATATTTCAAGTCTTGATCATCGTGACCTTCCCGGCTTTAAACGGAGGAGAACCAGGGACTCTGAATCGTTTGATGTTTGGCGGAAAAATGGGAGTTTCTTCAGGAAAATCCAGCTGAGGAACCCATGTGTAGGGCACCCGGTAGGAGCGATAAACCATATTGAATTCAAGCGCACGTCCTTTGTTTTTCATTTTTTTATATTTTCCAAAATATGGACTGATATATTCCCAGACCAGTTCATGTTCTGCAGTAATTTCAAAAAGGCGCCCGTCAGCTCCTTCCGTGATCAGTGTATTTCCATTCGGCAGCCGTTGAGCTGAACTGATAAAGCCGCTGTAAAATTTTGCACTGACTAAAGGGGGAATAAATCCAGCTTCTAAAGGTGTGTACTGCCAAACAATTTCCAGAGTTAGCGGATTGAATTCCAAGACCCTCGAATAGTCTCGCAGTGCATTGTTGTGGCCGGTCGGAGAACCGGGGTTGGGGGCACCGTATCCGGCCCAGCCTCCATTGTCAAAAAGCAGGATATTTCCTTCTCCCGGGAGTCCTCTGGGGATTAGGTGAGGGTGGTGTTGACCGATGATCTGGCCCAGGCAGCGAAGCTCGTCAGAAGCCGTATAATCGGGTCCGAGCTTCCAAACAATTTTCCCTGTCTTCTTGTCGATGATCGCGATAATATTTGACTGTCGGCTCCCCCAGATAATATTTTCAGGATGAAACCTTTGATCGCCGTCATCATACCATTTGTTGGGACCGAGGGCAGACATCGAATTGATGTGCATCCAGTCTCCCACTCCCAACTCTGGTCTGATGTTCGGATGACGATAGAGAGTGTTCCTGGCCTCTTCGCTGAATCCCAGTTCCTCAAAATGTTCGCTGCAAATCCATTCCCAGACAACTTTTCCCTGCCAGGTGACTTCAATAAATGTGTCATCAAGAAGGAGTCGATCGGTAATACCGGGGTGTTTGAGATTTTTGTGACAGATCATCAAAGTGTTGCCTTGATCCACATACGGTTCCATTCCGGGGACATAGTAGCCGACCGGATTTCCTTCTCTCTGGAAATCGTGATGCTGGCGCGCCATCCATTGAGCCTTTTGACGAGGATCCTTGATGCGTTCGTAGCGGTTGAACTTCCAGACGATGTTTCCTTCCCAATCCACCTGAACCAGATCAAGCATATCCTGAAATCCGTACCTGTCATTTCTCTGACCTGTCGTTCCCAGGACGAATCCTCCGGGAAGCAACTTGTTGGGGAAACCATCAAGCCCTTTCCAGAGCTGGACCACTCGTCCGCTCATATCAATCAAAACAGCGCCGGTACTCTTTCCTGGAAACAGGGTGTAGCCGTTCCAGCATTTTTCAGGATTGTAAATGGTCGTGCCAGTTGGGTAGACGCTTGGGTATGCCATTCTTCACTTCCTTTGTTCAATCAATTTCTGCACGCTTCGTTTTCACCCCTTTTGAGAAGCCGATTTCCTCCTGCTGCAGCTATGCTTCAGTCGCCTTTGTTTTGCTTTTCCGACTGCTAGGTAAGAACTTTATTTTCCATGACAAGAACATCAACCCCATCATAATTGACTTGTTCCAAAGGTTTCCAGCCTAATTGGGGGTAGAGTCCTCCATTTAATTTTTCGGTTTGCAGGTAGAGATATTCAATATTTAATGACGCTGCAATTGCCAGTATTTTTACAACTATTTTTGATGCAGTCTTGTTCCCTCGATGCTCAGGTGATACGAAAACACCGCCAAGCCAATGCTCTTTTTCCGGGTAAATATCCATTTCTCGAAATTTCAGCTGTGCCACTCCAACGGTTTCAGCACCCTCCATTGCCAAAACCATCAGAGGCACCTTGTCTTTATTCAGGTAGGAATGAAGATTTTTAATCATTTTTTCATGAGAAGTCCCTTCTCGCAAGTGTCCCCATTCCTCACAATACCAGCGTGCAATTTTGGAAAGGGAAGCCTGGTGATCTGCTAAAAGTACTAGGTTCATGATTCTGTTTCCGATCCTTTGCATTTGTTAGGACGTGATTTGGATAAGGAATCTAAAACTCGATCGACAAAAACACTGCACATCCCCAAATACTGTGCAGGGTTTTTCATTGCTTGCCAATCAATTTCGTTGATTTTGCTTTGTTCGGCGAGAATATCCATCAAGTGCCGGCCATTTTCCGCTGTTTCAAGACAGGCTGATTTTACTAACCGTTGTGCTTCTGATCGCGGTAAAAATTCACTCAAAGCAAAAGTGGCGGCTTCCGCCAGCAGCAAGCCGTTGGCGCGATCGAGATTGAACTGCATCTGCTGATCGTTGATCACCAGGGATTCAGCGACTTTGTTTGCGTGATTCAAGGCAGCCCCTGTGCAGCTAAACATTTGCGGTAGGGTCAGCCATTCCAGCTGCCAGCCATGAGTGGCCCGTTCCTGTTCTGCAATCAACGCGTGATGCATGTTGCTGAGGAGTGTTGCATTCATACGGGCACAGGCGACGATCATTTCACTGAGAATCGGATTGGATTTTTGTGGCATGGTGGAAGAACCCCCACGGTCAGAATGACTGCTTTCTCGAATTTCATTGATTTCGCTTTGGGAAAGCAAAATTACATCCTGTGCCAATTTGCCCAGACTCCCGGTAATCAAGGAAAGCCAGTTTGCCAATTCTGCAAATGCGTCGCGTTGCGAATGCCAGGGGACTAGTGGAAGCTCCAATGTCAGTTTTTTTGCCAGGTGCTCCATCACCTCCATGCCCTGCTCTCCCAGAGCTGCCAAGGTGCCTGCAGCCCCTCCAAACTGTACGACGCAGAGTCTCGGCCGCATTTCCGTGAGTCGCATGCGGTGGCGCAGCAGCGGTGCCAGCCATCCAGCGACTTTGTAGCCAAAGGTGATCGGAAGTGCCTGTTGAGAATGAGTACGCCCCGCCATCAGAGTGTTTCGATGAAGATCGGCCAGATTGCCCAAATGCTCAATGACTCGATCCAGCGACCTTTCAAACAGGGTCAGTCCCTCTTTCAATTGCAGAATCAGAGCCGTATCCATAATATCCTGGGTGGTCGCTCCCCAGTGGATATAGTGAGCAGTTTCTTGACTGACAGCGGATTTCAATTGGGAAGTCAGCGCAATGATGGGAAATCCTGCCTGTTCCGTTCCACTTTGCAGTGCATCAAAATCGGGCTTCAGTGTGCGGGTGGCGCAAACGATTTCATCTGCTGCTTGAGAGGGAATGATTCGAAGATCTCCTTGTACCTCGGCCAGGGCAGACTCAACCGAAAGCATTGCCTGCACTCTTTCCGAATCAGAAAACAGTTTAACCGTGTCCGGATCAGAAAAGAGCGAACCGTACAAAAAAGAATCGTAAAGGGCAACAGACATTTTTCTCTCTTGGAAAACTGACTGATCAGGCGTCAAAAAAGACGGTTTCCTGTTCACCCTGCATATGGATATCCAGTCGGTAAATGAGCTGTCCGGCGCGTTCCTGGCGAACTGCAATCAAGGTCCCGCGTCGTTCTTCTTCGATGGAAGACAAAACGGGATCATTGGAATTGGCTTCAAGTTCATCTGAAAAATACAAACGAGAATAGGCATGGACAAGCATGCCCCTCATCATTACAATCAGGTTGATATGAGGGGCCTGCAAAACATTTCCGCGACTTGGAACCGGTCCGGGTTTGATGGTTTCAAACCAATATTCACCGTTATTGTTAGTTGGCGCCCGACCAAAACCGTGAAAGTGCTCATCCAGGGCAAACTCTTCGCGATCATCATTGGGGTGACGATAACGACCCTGGCTATTGGACTGCCATATTTCAATGAGCGCGTCACTGATGGGGGACCCTTCCCCATCGAATACCTGACCTTCGAGGCGAATGCGAATTCCTTGAGTTTCTTTCTTGGTCAGGATGTTGTTGGCAATTCCGGTTTTGCCATACCGTTCCGGAGTGAGTCCGTAGTCAAAGTATGGACCCACTGTCTGTGAGGGAGTTTCTTTTGACATAATTAATTTTCCATAGGGGTGCTTTGGGGACCACGAAGAACAATATCGAATTCATATCCAAGTGCCCATTCTGGTTCGGTCAAATCCAGAGAAAATTTTGCAACCAGACGGTCCCGGGCTTCTTCATCCGCAGTGGAATTAAAAATTGGATCGAGCGGAAGCAAAGGATCACCAGGAAAATACATTTGTGTCACCAGGCGGCTAAGGAAACTGGTACCAAATAAGGAAAAATGGATGTGTTGGGGGCGCCAGCCGTTGGGGTGATTCCCCCATGGATAAGCACCCGGCTTTATGGATGTGAAGCGATAACGACCATCCTGATCCGTCATGCAGCGTCCTGATCCGAGAAAATTGGCGTCAATAGGTGCATCATGCTGATCGACCCTGTGAATATAGCGGCCAGCCGCATTGGCCTGCCAGATTTCTATCAATGTTTCCGGAACCGGACGCCCTTCTTCATCAAGTACCCGTCCGGAAACAATAATCCGTTCACCTAACGGTTCACCATTTCTGACAGCATTTTTTGTTAAATCGTGATCGAGCGATTCCAGAACCTCATGACCATAGATTGGGCCTGTCAGCTCAGAAAGTGTGTGAGGTAATGGAAGCAATGGTTTGCTTGGACCCCGCAATACGGTTGATTTGTATGGGGGATGGCGATAAGCGGGATGACTCTTCCAGTCACGGGAAGTGAAATCAGTCAAAACAGCCATTCTAGATCTCCTGAAAGTGGTGTTGCAGTTGTTGAATACGCTTGTGAATATAGACAGATTTCTTAAAAAGGCAACCCCTTTTCTCTGCTTTCAAATGACTTTTTTTTCGTTCATTTTTAATTTTCCCGAGAACCTTTTGCGCATGTCAGGTACATCGCTGATTCTGTGTTTTTGATGGTTTTTTTTGCTGCTTTAAGATAAAAAGGACGTCATCAGGAGTCAACCGTTTGAATCAATTTTCTGTTAGGAAGCAAGGATGTCTGAAAAAATTATAAAAACTGATGAAGAATGGAGAGCAGAGCTCTCACCGGAAGCGTTTCATGTCTGCCGAGAAAAAGGGACGGAACGGCCATTTAGCGGAAAATACAATGCCGCTAAAGAAGCAGGAATTTACCGATGCACCTGTTGTGGAAACGATTTGTTTTCTTCAGAAACAAAGTTTGATTCAGGGACGGGTTGGCCGAGTTTCTGGGAACCGTTGTCTCCGGAAAAAGTGACTTTGGAATCAGACAATTCATTGTTCATGAAGCGGACTGAGGTGCTTTGTGCAAAATGTGACGCCCATTTGGGGCATGTTTTTGAAGACGGTCCGGCGCCCACTCATTTGCGTTACTGTATGAATTCGGTTTCATTGGAATTGGAAAAGAAATCAGGGTAAATGCTATTGGTCCATGATCCATCGCATCGTTTTTGCCAAAAAAATTACAGCCATCCCCTATTCAGCCGATTTGATGAGTTGATAGGTAAAATACAGCGTTGCAATCAGAGTGGTGGCATTCAAGTCTTCCTGAGATTGCCTGATGATGGCGTGTTTTAAGTACTGACGATGGTCTTCAAAGTCTTTTTCTTCCAGCAAAGAACTGCACCAGTTAAAAAGATCGCCCCAGTTTTCATTTTGAAAATCTTCGTGAATGCGTTTCTTATGGTGATTAAAAAGCTGAATTTGCCTGGCTTCTGTCAGTAAATTCCTCAGTCCCTTCATTGCTTTTTCATTTTCTTTTCGATAAATTTCAGACAAAAGCGGTGACATATCCAACAAACTTGAGCACATGGAGAGCAGGGTTTGGGTCCCGCTGTTCCCTCCCACTCTGCTCGCGGTTTCAAATATTCCCGCCAGATATTTTCCACTCTTATCCATCAAACTGAAGGCGATATAAAAGTTCATTTTTTCCCAAATTCGGTTGCTGGGAGAATTTGCCAGGCCAATGATCTTTTCCAGTGATGATACATTGCCAATTCTCGCCAACGATTTGGCAGCGGTCGAACTGATTTCCAGGGAAGGAGAGTCCAGCAGATTGAGCAGTTTGGCCTCCACTTTTTTATGAGGATATGCCCCCAGTGCGAAAATTGCACTCGCTTGATGATAAGAATGCTCATCACAGGCTTCCCGAATTATTTCATCCAATAAAACCTCTCTCGGTCTTTCAAAGAGGGAACGGAGAATTTCTCGTTTTTCGGCAGAAAATGGATTTTTCAATATTTTTCGGATTTCTGCTGTGGCTATGTTGGTATCGCTGTATCCGATCGAAAGCAAAATTGTCTTTTTCTTGACCGAATCCTGCGTGCGATTGAATTGATAAACATCCAGATAGGCTTTCAGATTTCGAGTCGACAACAAAATTTGTGCGGTTTCTCTGACGGACAAACTGCCTTGGTCTGTCAAAAACAGGCAGGACATCCCAATTCCGGAGGCGACAATTGCCTGCATGAAAAAAACCAGAGAATAATCATGGAGGTAGCCGGAACCAAGGGTCTCTCCTATATCAATCAGAAATCCTCCGAATAGTCCGACAGTCAACGCAACAATTGCCGAAAAGAAATGAACCATCGATGTGTAGGTGATCTTGTCGTTTTCCGGAATCATTTTCAGCATCAAACGTGCTGTCAGGATGATGATCATTCCCTGAAAAAAGAAAGTCAAAAAACTCAGAAAAAAAATAGTCGGCCAGGACATCTTTACGGAAATGAATCCCCAACCCGTGCTCAACATCATGAGTCCGATGGAAGACATAATCATTATGGGTTTGCTCCCAATTCGATCGACAAAGGGTTTGACCAAATATCCTGAAAGCAAGGTAGAGAAACTCCCGGTGATCACATAAAGGAAAATCATATTATCGGGCATCAGGATTGCTTTTTTAAAAAACGGAATAAAGAATGATGCCAGTATCACCGAAACAAGACTGAGCCAGTGGAGCAGCAATACCATGGTTTTTTCGCGATTGAGCAAACTTTCTTTAAGAAGTAAAAATATATTTCTTCCGGGCTTGTACTCGACCAATTCCCGGCAGGGTACTTTTTTTAAATAGTAAGAAGAAATCGTATTGGAAACAATTCCGAGAAATTGAATCAGAAGCAAACCTGGCAAGGTCCCCAGAAATCGGAGGGATAAAATAAGAAAACTGACCGCGTTGGAAACAATGTTCATGACTTGATGCCGATTCGAAAGTTTTGCGACGAAGTCACCAATATTGTCTTCATTGGTCAGTGTCTGCTGAATCGGTTGTCCGACGGGAACGCCAATGGTTCTGATCAAACAGAACAAAGTGTAGACCGTGAGGATCAACTGCACTGCGTAATGCTCAGAAACCCAAAATAGCAAACCGTAAAAAGTGCAAATCAATCCACGGAAAAGCCAGGCATAAAAATGGACTTGAACCAGGTTGAAGCCGTCAAGCAATTTGGGAAGGAAAATCAGGATGATTCCACTCATGTGGAACACTGCGGAGACATAGCCCAACTGTAAATTAGTGGCTTTATAGTAGATGGCCATCAAATAGACGCTGGTGCTCGCCAGAAAACTGAAGCCCAGTGCATTGAAAGTACTGTGCTTCATATATTCGATCAATCCAAAATCTTTTTCTTCTTGAGAAAGATATTTATTTTTCATATTCAGGGGATGCCTGGGTCGTCATTGTATAGAATGATAGGGGGGTAGAAATAATGTTAGCGGAATTCCCTTCAAAACTCAATGAATCTGAAACCTCTTCACCACTACGGTCCACGGCTTATTTTGCTGATTTAAAGCAAGAAACCATCTCAATTGGAAGAATCTTCATGCTCCGATGTTCTGAAATTCAGTCGAGGATATTGAATTTGCCAGGTTTGCAAAAAGAGAGATTGCGGTTCGGATCACAAGTTTGTAAAAAGAATGGAGACGAAGAAATCTAGTGGCATCGGCCGGTAATTACGGGGAGAAAAATGGCCCGAATTGAAGAGTATCAACATATTGAAATGATGATTGAATTGGACAAGGGACGCCGGTTTGAAGAAGTGGCGGAGCAATTTGATGTCTCGGTGAGCTACCTTCGAAAATTGGCCGCAAAGGCGGGAATGATCGCCCCTCAGAAAAGAAGAAAAGTTAGCAAAAAAGAAGTTTTGTTCGAGGAAGATCATGAAAGAATTCTGGAACGGGTTACTGAGGGTGACAGTCTGGATTCAATCGCTTTGGATTTCAATATCTCAATTAAATCAATTCAAAAGCTGTGTAAGCAGGAAGGCGTGATCATTCCACGAAGCCTCAAACAATTGAATTCTGGTGAACTTGAAGAAATCCAGGCATTGCTTGGTTCCGGGGAAGCTATCGAGGAAATTGCACGTGCTTTCAAGCTCGCGGTTTTCGCTCTTGAACAACTGAAATTTGAAGAATACAAGCAGCTGGATTCCGAAACACTGGCTTATCTGTACGAAATTATTATCGAGAACAAAAAAACGAGTTCCCGTTCGCTGAAACGGATCGCAAAAAATGAAGGGTATACGATCAGTGAATCAGCTATCCTTTCCTATCAGAATCGCCTCAAAAAATTGAAAATTATCTGACCTTGACCATCAAGGGACTTTTGTATTAAAATTAACGCTTTCCTTGTCAGCTTCTTTCCAATCGCCTTGCCTGGTTTGACGATCGTTTTCGAAGGTAGAAACTCTGAGTTTTGCTTTCACAGTCACAAATCAATAGGAAGAGCATCGAAGTTTCCTGTCTATGCTTTCTAGCTGATGCACCGCAACCAAAAAGAATTGGACTTTCTGCCAGACTTTGAAATGGATTCTCTTCAGCCGTCGAATAATGAAAAACCAGTCATGATTGATGCACTTATTGCAGCAATCCTGCCGAGTTTTGATGAAAGCCCCGCAATGTCACAGTATGCCGAAGGTGCATATTGGGAACAGATTCGAGATCTCGGCATTCCTTTGGAAAGAATTCTGAGAACTACCGTCGGCAACTACCGAAATGCCTCCCCTCTGTTCGAAGACTCGAAAGGAGACGCGAAACGACAAATGGAAAAGGTTCTGCTGCTGCTGCCGAGCTTCCTTTTTTCCATTGCCGCGCAATTGAGTAAAGACAAGCAAAACCTTCCTCTTGCAAAAGAACTTGCATTGGCTGGAACCGTCCATTTTCTGCATCATGAAAAACCCGGCAATGAGGCTGCAGAGTGTTTTATGCAGACACTCAATCTCAATGACAGCACCAGTGAATTGTCGGAAAAATTGAGAAACGCGGAAAACAACTACCTGCCTCGGCTGATCCTCGGGGATTTTTATCTGATCAGAAAATTTCTTCATTTCCCGAAAACCAGCAGTAAGCATGAAATGATAGAAAGACAGTTTCTGAACTCAGGACTGCTTCTGATTTTTTTAAAATATTATTTTGAATTACTCAATCTGGCCCCCAATGACGAAATCGCGGAACACGTTGAAACCATATTTTTGCGCCTGCTGGTTTCACTAAAGAGGCAGGAAAAGCGAGTTTGGTCAGGAGTCTCAAATCGGATGATTTTGGAGGTCCAGGTCGAACACGCGATCGAGCAGAACAAGGCCCCCTTTTTTTTCAAAGATCGATTTTCGCTCATGAAATCGTACTTTCCTTCAGTCCGGGCAAGAAACGATTCCAAGAGCCCTCTGTACCATAAGCAACTGCAGAAATGGCAGGGATTTTCAATCAGCAAATTGATCTTGTTTGCGAATATGATCAACACCTGCAAAGGCCCCAGGCATTTAAAACATCTGCTTGTTCAGCTTCATCGGTTGAATCCGGACCAGTTTTTTGCTCTGGCAGATCACCTGACACTTGCTGAAGCCCGTAAAAAGCATAATGATCTTTTTCTCCTCATGATGAGCCTGCCTCCGATGAAAAAAAGAAACGCAGGAATGCGATCCCGGAAAGACAAATTACCTGTTCCCCAGGATCCAAATCATTATCCGGAAGTGCAAAGCTGGGGTCCTTTTTTGAAAAAGTTTCATGACCGGATTCACATGTCAGGAATGATTTCAGAAGAGGAGCTGCCGACGTTTTTCAAAAAATTTGCAGAATCGGCTTTGGGAATGCTTCAAGAAAAGGAAATTACTGCAGAGACGCTCAGCAAGTTCAAAAATACCCTCAACGGATTGATGCAGGAATGTCTGGAACGAAGCAGTTTGAATGGCAAGGAAGTGAGAATCTATCAAAACCAGATCGACCGTGAAATGGAGGGTGTCGAAGATGCAGATTTTGACGAGCGTGCTCAAAAAATCGACAGCATTGGGCTCGTACTTTGTGAAGCCAGCAAAAAACAGCAGGAATATGAACAACTGTATCGAGACGCACTGCCGATTGAATTGACATTGTCTGAAGAGGAAAAAAGGGTGCAGTTCACAATAGAAAAATTATTGCTGCTTCCATTGCCGAATCGTCAAAAAGAGCGGATTCTAGAGAGCTATGTCCCATCCCTGATTTCCGATATGATGATGATGGCGATCTACAATATGAATCTCACCAATCCCGATGGGGCAGAAGTGAGTGACAGTGTCTTCGACCTTGGCAAAAGTGCGAAACTGCGGACTGGAAAGTTGATTCACCTGCTCGAGCAGGCAAAGGGGTTCGAAAGCCTGGCAGAAAAAAGGCTTGTCCCCCTCCGTTTTGAAAATGACGAATTTAAAATTTCTGTTCGGGAATTTTTCCTTTTTCCTCTTAGCCCCGATCAGAAAAACTCAAAATCAGAAATCTTTCCGCAGCATCTGCGGTATTTGAGAATGCTCACTAATCGAAATGCCTTCCCCCTCTATCTCTTTGAGATAATATTGAATAATTTAGTATTTTTCCCCCTTGTGAACTATAAGCAATCTTTTGATATTTTTGAGGAAGGAGAACTCAATGAAACGAAGCTTGAGGACTTGGTCGGGATCTGGAAAAGAGAAGGGTGGGATAAGTGGCGCGTTTGAAAAAATCGCTCGGCTTGTTAGAATTTGAGAAACTGATATAGTAGTTTAATTGGAAAACAGGTTTTTACTGCACATTTTATGCATACCAACTGGAAAAGCAGAAATGTACCGACAGGTGCATTGCAAGGAATGAGAACGCTTCATTCAAAATACTGTTGAACCAGCATGGATATGTTATGAACAGAGAAGAGCATAGTGAAGAATCGGTAAATGTCCGATTACTTCAGCAGGGATTTGAGGCATTTAAGCAAGCCACACTCAAACTGCAGGCTTACTACCATGGTTTGGAAGAAAAAGTAGATGAACTCAATCATGAACTGGCTCAAAAAAACAAGGAACTCGAACTGAACCTCCAGGAAAGAGAGCGGGTTAGAAATTATCTAACCAATATTTTCGAAAGTTCCGCCATCGGATTTATCGTCACCGATCTGGATGGCATCATCACTTCGGTCAACCAGATCGGATTGCGTTTGATTGGAGAGCCTCTGAAAGAACTTCAGGGAACCCGCTTGAATGACGTCTTCAAAAGTGCAATTCTTCCCTGGAATCCTACTTTGGCTGATCTCAAATTTTACGAAAATGCCAAAGAGCAGGAACTTGAATTTCAAGATCCGGGTGGTAAAAAGTTGCGACTCCTCCTCTCGCTGTCTTTAATGTACAGTGAGTTCGGGGATATTTTGGGACTGATTGTCAATGTGCAGGATATTTCCGAGTTAAAAAAGCTGGAAGCTCAGGCTGAACGGAAAAACCGGTTCACTGTGATGGGTGAAATGGGCGCGACGCTCGCCCATGAGATTCGCAACCCCTTGGGCAGCATCGAACTTTTTTCGTCATTGCTCAAAAAGGAAATGGATCCCGAATCTTCCCAACAGCAGTTGATCGGGCACATTTCTTCGGCAATTCAGAGCATGAATCATGTTATTTCCAATATCCTCGAATATACGAAACCTCAGACCAGTACACGGGGGGAAATCATTGGTGTGCATGGTCTGCTCAATGAAATTCTCGGCCTGACACTGCACTTGGTGGACGATCATTATGTGCGGGTTCAAACTGATTTTCAGGCAAACACGACACGAATCAGAGGAGACAATGAACTGCTCAAACAAGTTTTCCGTAATCTTTTAGCCAATGCGGCTCAGTCAATTCTTGAAGAAGGCGTTGTGACCATCAAGACCCGCAACATCAGAACCAACAATGAAAAAATACTGAAACGGTTCAGAGGGTTTTTGGGAGAAAAAGAAAATCTGCATCTGATTGAAATTAGTATTCAGGATACCGGAATAGGGATGCTGCCCGAGGTCAAAAAAAAGATTTTTGATCCCTTTTTCACCACAAAAGAGCGCGGAACCGGTTTGGGGTTGGCGATTGTCCACAATATCATTGAAGCTCATGGAGCTGTTATTGACGTGGAAAGTGAGATCGACCAGGGAACCCAGATGACCCTGCTCTTTCCAGTGATGGAAGAAATCACCTCGTATGAAATAGAAAACGGAACATAGGATGTTCTGAATCAAAACGTTAAACAAGGAAAAAGGTATGCAACCAATACTTATTGTTGATGATGAAGTGGAAATGCGTATTGCGATGTCTGAAACGCTCAAGCATTGCGGATATCCTGTAGAACTTTCGCACAACGCGCTGGATGCCATCAAAAAATTCAAAGACAATGAATATTCCCTGATCATCACCGATATGACGATGCCAAAACGCAGCGGATTGGAATTGCTCAAAGATATCAAAGCGCTGGATCCTCTCAAGCAGGTTATCATGGTGACTGCATACGGCACCATTGAAACGGCTGTGGAAGCGATGAAACATGGGGCATTTGACTATATCGTCAAGCCTTTTAACTTTGAGACTTTCACTTTTGTAGTCGAGCGGGCACTTGCTTTTAAGGAGACGCCCAGTGCTCAGCCGCTTAAATCCGCAGATGGTTTGAAAAAACTGGACGCCTCGGAAGTTGGTCGGGATATCATCACTCAAAATGAAAAAATGCTGAATCTTTTGTCGGTAGCAGAAAATGTTGCCAAAAGTAAGGCAACGGTTATGATCCAGAGTGAAAGCGGGACTGGGAAAGAACTGCTTGCCCGCTATATCCATCAGCATTCCGATCGTGAAGGTCGTCCTTTTGTAGCGATCAATTGTGCCGCATTGCCGGATACGCTGTTGGAAAGTGAATTATTCGGCTACAAAAAGGGATCGTTTACCGGTGCAACCCAGGACCACCGCGGCAAGTTTGAACAAGCGCATGGAGGCACCATACTACTCGATGAAATCAGTGAAATGGCGTTGCCTCTGCAGGCCAAGCTTTTGCGGGTTCTTCAGGAACGTGAGATCGATAAAGTCGGGGGTAAAGAACCACTGTTAGTCGATGTCCGTGTGATTGCGACCACAAACCGCAATATTATTGAGATGGTTGAGGAAGGGAAATTTAGAGAAGATCTTTATTTCCGTCTGAATGTGATTCCTCTGAGTTTACCACCGCTTCGGGAACGCAAAGATGACATTCCAACCCTGGTCAATCACTTTCTTGCCAAACATTCAAAGTTGAATGATCGCCTTCAACCGGAAATCAGTCAGGACACCCTGGATGTGCTGATGCATTACAATTGGCGCGGGAACGTCAGAGAATTGGAAAATGTGATTGAACGGGCTTTGCTGCTTTCCGGAGATCAAATGGTTCAATCGCACCATTTGCTGATGCATTCTGTCGGGGGAATTCGTGCTCTGAATGAGGAAAAGAATATTCCTGCAATTGCACAGGAAGTCGACGATTCTTCAGGATCAATGAAGATTGAAGTGGGAATGTCGATGAAGGAAGCAGAAAAAAAATTAATATTTGAAACCCTGAAGCAAACCAACGGCAATCGCACCCATGCGGCAAAAATTCTGGGAATCAGTATCCGCACGCTTCGTAATAAATTGAATGAATATAAGGAAGGGGATGCGTTTGAATTTGAGGCGGAGAACTGAGCTGGATTGCCTCGGGAAAATCTTGTTTTTCAGCTCCCGGTTTTCTCGGCATTAATGAAAGTGATGCTGCTGCCTGCTTCCCATTTATAAATCTCTCACTACCCTGCCCTGAAGAGGGATGTTTTCCATATTGCGTTGAAAATAGCTCTTGGTGGTTGAAACGTCCTTGTGTCCCAGCATTTTTTGAACTTTTCGCCAGTCTTCCCGTGTTGAAGGATTGGTCTGATTGTAGACACTGACTGCATAAGTCCAGCGAATTCGTTCTGAGTTCACTTGAATATTCAAAGACTTGCTCAACTCTCTGAAAAACAGAGTAACCGTTCCTCCCAGCATTCGTTTCCCGGTTTTTTGGAAAACCCACCTTGAAGGAGAACGTAAATCCAAAAGCAATCCCAATAACATTTCGTTGATCGGAATCCGGCGGGCCTTGGGATCCGGAACCCTCAAAGATTTTGGATTGGGAACTGTGATTTCCCGGTTCTTCCAAATGTCAACATCATGCCAAGTCAATGCTAAAATTTCATTCCGCCGCATTCCGGTGTGCATGGCGAACATGAAAAAGTAATAATACCAATTGTCCTTTTTCTCAATCGCTTCACAGATTTTTTGAATATCGTCCTGATTTAGAGGTTCCACTAAAGGTCTTGGCACGTCTTTCATTGTTGCAACCTTTCAGAGGGCCATCAAAAGCGCAGGCCTAATCCTGCTGCTAAGACAAATCCCTGTCCATTGATGATTTCATCTTTGATCCCACTTTTTCCTTCAAAGTGAAAATGATAGGAGCGCAGTGTGGGACGTACGAAATAATTCCATAGGCGGTCATTCCCTACAAAAAAGCTGGTGATGCTGCTGTGCAGTTCCCATCCGAATGTATCTCTTACTTCTCCGTATTTTCCAAACCGGTAGATATTGAGTTCTCCGATTCCCACTTCGCCTCCCACTGACAATTGAATCGGAATCCGGGGTCGAAGCGTTTGGTAATCAAATCCTGTTGTGTAGAAAAGCAGATGATAGTTGGGATTTCGATAATGCCTGAGATTCAGAGTACTGTACCAGTTTTTATAGTCATGGTGAACCGTTTTTACAGTCAATCCGGCCCCATCGATTCCATTTGGAGAAAAGGAAGCCAGCGTCCTTGTGCTGGTTTTAATCTGAACCTTGTCCCGGAACTCATAGCGGCTGAGCTCTGCCTGAAGAGAATTGCTTGAGATTTCAGGATTGATGGAGTTTCCAAAGATGAGCAGGCTGCCGATCAGGACTAATAATCCCATACTATTTGAAGTTAAAAGGTTTGATGGCCGAGATGGTTGCTTATTTGAAAATATTCATTTTTGTTCGGGTATCACGGGCACAGCGGAAACCTATGTCAGGCCACGCCAGATTCAAAAAGGTATGGCCACGGTAGTATCCGGCGGCTTCTCGCTCTCCATGAGCCCAGGAACTCCCGCGCACAACCCGTTCTTGCCGGCCAGATGAACTGTTCGGATTATTTCGCTGATAAGGAAGGTAAATGTCATCAACAAATTCTCTTACGTTGCCTGCAAGATGGTGAACATTGTCAGGAGTGATATCACGCATTTTCGTTTTTACACTGACCGAATGCATCAGACCTGACTCGACGGTTACCGTAAAATTTGCTGAAAAATTACGTCCCCATGGGTATTTTCGCCCACCTGTTCCGCGCACTGTCATTTCCCATTCTGCTTCGGTAGGTAGCCTTTTTTTACGAAATTTACAATATTGTTCTGCGTCTTCCCAACTCACTCCCACCACCGGGTGGTCTTTTAGAGCAGGGGCAAAGATTCCATCGGGCCATTGGGTTGGAGTTCGGTGCCTGTTGGCACGAACAAATTTCAGGTACTCCTCGTTGCTCACTTCGTAGATATCGATGAAAAAAGGGTTTACCGTCACAGAGTGCTCCGGAGAGGAGTCATATAGCGGATCCTCACTCCCCATTAGAAAACTTCCTCCTCGAATCAAGGCCATCCCTTTGGCAAATTCTTCGTTGTCCTGCCGCTCTCTTGCTTTTTCTGCAAAAACATCAATTTTTCCTTTCTTTCGTGAAGGGAGACTGAATTTGATCAGTTTTGCCCAGATGATCTCTCCAGAAAAAATACTCATCATTTTCATTGATGCAGTGTAGTTGTCGTTGTCGTTGCTGACCACTTTTCCATATAAAAAGGCGTCCACTCCGTGGAGTTGTCCCAACTGGCGCGCCTCTGATTCATCAATGAAAACTGATTGGTTCAGCTGCTGTTCCTCTGCAATCGTTTTTAAATTTTCACGGTCAATCATCGTGAAGAGATGGCCTTTGGAAATTGAGACGGTCAAATAATCCATCGTCTCTTCCATGCTGAATCTTTTTGGAGGCACTTCCAACTTCCAGAAACTGATTTTACTGATATTGTTTTCTTTCAGTTTCTCCACTTTCGGGGCCAGTGCCTCTGACAATTTAGTCTGAAAATCATGGAGTAGAAGATGATTGATGCTATTCTCTTCAATGGTGAAAATATTTGCCCAGACAACACTGGAAGTTTGCACGTCAATCGCTTTCAAAATTAAAACATCCCGGTATAAGGTGCCATAGATAAAAAGATGAATTCCCAGTATTTTCCCCAATTCTTTGTATTCGTTTGGCGTCACCGATTCTGAGAGTTGTATTCGCTGTTCTTTGAGAATCAACTCGAGTTTGCTTCGGTCCGTTACCCGAAACTTTTCTGTTCCGACCAGCTCGACGTTGGAATAATCGATCAACTCGTTTATATCAATCAGCGGCGGCGGGTTGCGCTTTTTGATGCGGGAGATGGCAATGGTTTTTCCCTGGTACTGCAAACCCAGCTCCTGACTGAATGATTGGGCAATGCGTCCGGAAAGCAATTCTGTATTGGTGGCTGCCGCACTTTCACCGGCCCAGGCAATGCTGAGCACTGCTGCCAATCCAAAACCCAACAGCTTCCATGGAGTGATGGTGTTGTTCTTCATTTTTTCCCTGTACAAAAAGTGAATTTATTTTCCGTACTGATCGACATATTTCAGGTAATACTTCTGCAAGTTTTGTTGTGCTTTCTGAATGGTTTTCAATGCGCCTTCTTTTTTATAGTGATCATCCGGTTTCCACCGACGCGTTTGCAGACGGTAAGGACGTAGACCGTTTTCGACATCAGTCGGTTCACATAAAAATTGAGAAATTGGAGGTTTATCTATCCAGGACTCCCCAAGGTTCCGTTCCAACGCATAGTACCATAAGGCAAATTCCCTGATTCGGGAATCTTCAAAATATCCGACCGGTTTGAGAGCCTTGATCAGCTTTTGCAGCGTTTTGTTGTGAAGAAAACGATCATAATCCACAACATACAGACTTTCAGAAAGAAACAGGGGTGCTCCGTGAAGCAGCAATTTTTTTTGTTTGATTGTGTTGCCGGATTGAACAATCTCAATCCCTGCACTTCCTTTTTCTGCGCTGACAACAGCATCTTCCACATCCTCCACAGAAATGAGTTTCAGATTAGGATATGCTGCTGCCACTATTCCGGTGTATCGTCCTTTGACGAATACCCGTTGTCCGGAACGGGAAAGGGTTTCCAAATTCATGGAATGTTTTCGTCCGGATCCTGAAATTAGAAAAAAACCGACAATATCCTGGACTTCGCGTTTCAGTACAGGATTGTAACGGGTCAGTTGAGCAGAACCGGCCACTCGAATTCCGGTGGGCTTTTCCAGGTGATAGTTGTACATACCCCATTTTGTGACGGTGCTTGGATCGCTTAAA
Source organism: SAR324 cluster bacterium (assembly GCA_015231825.1). Classification (GTDB taxonomy): domain Bacteria; phylum SAR324; class SAR324; order SAR324; family NAC60-12; genus JADGAV01. Next base: position 90,443 of record JADGAV010000007.1, on the reverse strand, counting down.
TAGTATTGGGTCATGGAAAGCAATTCATCCAATCCGACTACGGTGAAATCGACTTCATCCAATTTGATCAAGGAAGATCCATTATGCGGTTCTTCTCCTTCTACACGCACAGAAATCCCTTGAATCTTCCAGTTGTATCCCAAAAATCCGATCCGATACGGTCGGTTCGACCGTTTTCGGTCGACAAAAACACTAAAACAGGAAGGGCATTTCTCAATTTCATTCAGTGTGGAAATGACGCTTTGCAGATCCGTGCTGCTTGTTTGTTTGCTCCTGGCGATCACTTTAAGCACCGCATCAATCTCTCCAGCATCGGTTCCCAGAAATTTCAACTTGTTCAGGAAATTAGTCAAAGTCCTGCCGGAGCGGGGAATGGCACAGGTGACTTCAAAATCAGCAGTCATATTGAAGGCGGGTCGTTTTTTTTTGAATGAATTCGAAGTCCGTCTCTCGGGCATCTTTATCATTCATTCTGTGAGCGGCACTCAATCATCAAAAACCCCCTGCAGAATTCAGGTTTTTCGATGACAAGCAAGAAGTGGTTGAGCAAAAAGTCTTTACGCGGGCTGATTCCTGAAAATAAGAACAGCCCTATGATAATCAAGAGCGATGAAAGTTCAAGGAAATAGTGGCAGGAAGCAATTTGTCCGCTGATTTTTTCAGATTTCTTTCATTATCTCAAGTTCAATGCCTGCTGCCAAAAGCGGGTCGGCATGGTCCTCAGAATCGGCAGGCAAGAAGTCCTGATGCGGGCATTCCATTAAAGATTAAAGAATTTTTGCCGATCAATAGAAAAGGGAGAACTCTACCCAAAAACCGGAGTGAATTTCGGGAGGCAGGAGCCCGGCGGGATGCAAGTATTATTTCCGGATTGAGCTTTTCTTCGGATTTCTTATGAACTCATGAAGTCGGCAAATGGACCCGGAAAAGCCATTTGGAGAAGGCTGCCTGCCCGATTGAACTGGAATTGGGCATCGGGTTGTTTGCCGGCGGATTAAAGGTTCAAGAGTTTTTACCGATTATAGGAAGCGGGGAAACTCAACCCGGATTCTGAATGTTTATTGAGGAATGATCGGATTCTATTGTTTAAAAATGGATTCTTTTAAAGAAGGTGTTCTGTGAGTCTCAAGATCAATCACAATGTCAACCATTTGAATACGACAAGGAACCTGGCGAAAACCGCCCGGCAACTTGAAGTGACAAGTGAAAGACTGGCTTCCGGCGTTGCCGCCAGCGCGTCGGTTGATGGTGGCGCAGTGCTTTCTTTGACCGAACGCCTGCGTGCCGAAATAGCAGGGCTCAATCAAGCCAGTCAGAATACCGAAGCGGCCAATTCCATGATCCAGGTGGCTGAACAATCTTTGGTCGAGGTCAGCACCCAAATTCAAAATTTGCGCAGCCTGGCTGTCCAGGCGGCAGACCCTGCTTCTCAAAGTGACTGGTCACGTGATGTGATTCAAAAAGAAGTGGACAATGTGCTGGAAACCATTGATCGGATTGCCGGCCAATCATCTTTCGGCTCCAAACGTCTTTTCGACGGTTCCTCTCAGATGGAAGCCGTGATGGAAGGAGAAGGTTTCAATTTCATCAGTGGTGTCGCTTTGACCGATCATGAATTGAACAAACCTCTGCGCGTCATCGTCCAGCAGTCTGCGACTCAAAATACGACGTTGGGAGAAATTGACTTCTCAGAGGTCCTGGATCGTGAGGAAACCATGATCATTTCTGAAGGTTCTCAAAAAGCGGTCTACACCGTCAATCCTGAATTTTCAGAAGAAGAAAACCTGACAGGTCTGCGGAATGCGGTGCGCAATGCCGGCGTGAACGTGGATATTTCTCTCGAAGGAGGAGCATTGCGCACGACTCACAATCAAAACGGGAGTGCGCATGTTTTTCGAGTTCAAAGTGAAACATCCGGTTTGCTGAGTGGAGGAGACGATCAGAATACGGAAGCGCGGATTCGGAGAGATGTCGAGGAGGGAGTTCTGGAACGGGACAAAACCGTCGAGTTTCTGAAAGATGCGGCCAGCATCGGCTTCGATGTGGCTACAGGAGCTGGATTGTTGACCATTGTGATTAAGAATACGCCTGCTTTTAAAGGACTTCAAGAGGATTTGATCAATGCCAGCAAGGAAGGATTTAGCCAATTCAAGAACAGCGTTCTGCAGCAGCTTGAACTCCTGAATGAATTTGAATTTATTGTCCCTTCAAAATTTGCTCTTCAGCCCCAATCCGTCATTCGCCTCAATCAAAAACAGATTGTCGACTATGCCATTGCCCAGTCAAATCGCAGGGAAGGATTAAACAGTCTGGCCCTCGGTGATTTGGCGGAGAAACTACTCAATCAGCTGGATGCTGACAAGGTCGTCGGATCCCAGTCTCAATCCGGGATGGAAAAGGCGGAAAAACTGCTGCATGAGCTCGGCACGAGGATGGGTGAAGGGTTTTCTCTGGAGGTGATGGATGGGATAAAATTTCTGGTAGGAAAGGATGATGCTCTCAATCTATCGGCTATGGTGCAAAAAGGAATTCCCGCATTATTTCAATCGACGATGGTGAATGTCGGTCTTCCGCTTCTTTCTGAAGATCTGTCTCCGACTGCCTCCAATCAGGAGGTGCTCAGTTTTCTTCAAAAAACTATTCCGGATTTTGTTGAAAACCTGCCGGTGCGGGATCGTGTTGAAAATATGATTGGAATCCTGAATCCCCTGGAAGCCGATGGAGGGTTGACTTTGGATGATTTCAAAATCTCTGCTGCATCTTCTACCAGTGCCTTTATCAATAACGGGCGGGATACCATAGGGTATTTTGACGAAGAACTGGCTGTCGGATCAGGGCGGATTTTCTCGGGAACCCGCAAACTGGCAGGAATTCAGATGCGTTATGACGGCGTTTTGGAACCGGGCGACAAAGCCGAAGGGGCACTGATCATTCAGCATCCAGGATTGAGCTTTCAGGTGGGAAGCAATGCGGATCATCAGGCGCTTTTCGGTTTGCCGAATATCAGCACTTTCCAGCTTGCGCGAGGCATCAACAACAGCAGTGCCTACACCAGTTTGGCAGATATCGATTTTTCGACGGCCGAAGGCGCCTCTGATGCGATTGGTTTGCTGGATGCGGCAAATGAAGAAATTGCTTCCCTGCGCGGTACCCTGGGGATTTTCGGTTCTGCTCTGGAGTCCAATACAACCGCGCTGCAGGGGTTGGTTCAAGATTCTTCAGATGCCGAAAACCAAATCGCAGGCGCCGATTATGCAGAAGAATCTTTGAAGTGGCTACAGACTCAGCTTCAGACCGATTACCAAAACGTTGCCGCCGTCCATGGCAATCTTTCCTCAGAAAATGTCCTGAGATTGGTCAAAAGTATTTCGTAGCTGCAGCAGCTTCTACAGGCAGCGTCCTCCGTCAACTTCCAGGCAGACTCCTGTTAAAAATTCTGCTTCGTCCGAGCATAGAAACAAGGCGGCGTTGGCAATATCGCGGGGTGTGCTCAAACGTCCCATCGGGATCGAAGAACGAAACAAGTCATATTTTTCTTCGCTCTCTTCCCCCATAAACAGGTGGATCATCCCGGTTTTTCCTGCAACCGGATTGATCGCACAAACTCGGATATTTTCGGGGGCCAGTTCGATCGCCATGGAACGGGTCATTGAGATAACTGCACCTTTGGAGGAATTGTACCAGACCAGTCCAGGGCGCGGACGGACCCCACCGGTGGAAGCAATATTCAAAATGACCCCCCGGCCTTTTTTGCGGAATTCCGGCAAAACGTGCTGTGCGGAAAGAAAAATAGATTTGACATTGACCGCGTAAATTCGATCAAAAGTGGCCTCATCCACCTCCAGCATCGGACTGTTTCTGCTGGTGAATCCGGCATTGTTGATGAAAATATCGATGCTGCCGTATTCGCGCAGCGTTGTTTCGACAAGATTTTTCATTTCCTGACTGACGCTCACATCGGTTCTGACAAAGATTCCTCCCAGCTTGTCGGCCACCTCCTGTCCGCTTCCTTCTGTCAAATCTGCAATCACAACTTTGGCTCCTTCCTGACGGAAGCGGCTTGCAATGCCTTCTCCAAAACCAGAGGCAGCACCCGTAATCACTGCAACTTTTCCTGCTAAACGCATATTGTCCATATCCTCAATTTGATAAAAAATTGACCTTCAATGCCGGCAGGAATCTGATTTAAGCCGGACCTGGAAGGCGTCGATAAATAAATTAAAGATATACCAAAAACGGGAACAAATAAATCTCAATCATGAGACCCCTGTTTTTTCGTGAGGATTGTTCTGATGCGGTTGACCCAGGATGAGATCGGCGGTCCACCCAAGGGCTGGTTTTCGGGAGTCAATGCCATTTTGAGGCACAGGCGTAACTGCGTTTTATCGCTATTGATTGGTGGCGATTCCCAACTTGGACAAAGTGGCGAAGTCTGCCAATCCGGTAACTTCCAGCTTATTCTTTTTTTGAAACTCGCGAAGCGCTTTTTTTGTTTCTTTGTCCAGTTTGCTGGTGATTACCAGATTGGCTCCTCTATGATTGAGGGTCATTTGAATCAACTTGATCCGATCGACCGTCACAATATTTTTTGCACGAGGTTTTTCCGTCTCTTTTCTTGAAACACTGGTCGACGTGATTCGTTTGCTTCTTCCAGGTTTTTTGGACACAGCGTAAACCACCAGCCAGGTGACCAATCCAATAAAAACAAGCAGTGATGTCAAGTAGATGACGACCTTCATTTGTTTCCTCCAGCGGATCTGCTAAAGAACTGCGTCGTTTTCTTCAGTCCAGTTCAGAAAGTCCAGGGGTTCATAGGCAGAACTGCAAGGAATTTCGTTATTGCCAACGTAGCTTTGTGGAGCCAGGACCTTGATTTTGCCACCTCTTTGCAGAAATTCCTGCATCGCTGCTTCGATTTCCTGATGGTTTAACTCGACTTTAGAGGCGGGGGGCAGCATCCATGACAATTTGCTGGGTACTTCGTCAATGGGGCATTGATGTGACATGGTTTTCTTCCTTTCGATATTTAAATTAGCATGAGCGCCCCTTCGTTTTTGAAATTTTCGTTCTCCTGACTAAAGGGGCGCGCGGGATTTTGGGTCTCCTCAGATTTTCTATACTATACTCAATTTGTGTGCCATTTATAGATGGCTTGATTTTTCTGATTCTTTCCTGGTTTCACCTGTTCTATCAGACATTTCATGTCTTGTTTTGGATGCTTGCTGGACTTGAAAAGTCTGCATTTTATCGTTTACCCAATGACGATAGATTTGATTAATCATGTTATTGCCCTTATGATTATCGGGGAACATACGGCGGCTTAGAAGTCTCCGGGTAAAGCAAGTCCTCCTTTGATAAAGAATGAATTTCTCCCCTCACATTAAATAAATCGCGCCGATGTCTCGGATCCTTCTCCTCATTCCCACAACGACCTACCGTGCTGCTGCTTTTATGGAAGCGGCCCAAAGACTTCAACTGGAAGTGGTGGTGGGGTCTGATCAACGTCAGGTGTTTTCTGCAATGCATCCGGAAAGGAGCCTGGCATTGGATTTTCAGAATCCGGATCGGGCAGTCAGGCAAATTGCTGATGCTTCGAATGCAAAGCCTTTTCAGGCAATTGTCGGTGTTGATGACGAGACCGTGATTCTCGCTGCAATGGCCAATGAGGCTCTGGGGATAAAACACAATTCCGTGGAGTCAGTCCGTGCGACCCGGGACAAATTCCTGTTTCGTGAAAAGCTCCAGATTTCAAATCTTGTTTCTCCCCATTTTGAATTGTTTTCCATCGAGACTCCTGTTGAACAATTGAGTCAGCGTATCAATTTCCCCTCCGTCCTCAAACCGACTTTTCTTTCAGGAAGCCGCGGAGTCATCCGAGCCGACAATGCAAAAGAATTTGCAGATGCCTTTGTTCAAATCAGGGGCATCCTGGCAGATCCCGAGATCCTCCGAAAAGGAGGAGATTCTGCGCATCATATTCTCGTGGAAGACTACATTCCCGGGAAGGAAGTGGCATTGGAGGGCTTATTGTGTGAAGGAGAGTTGAAATTGCTGGCTCTCTTTGACAAACCGGATCCTCTGGAAGGTCCTTTGTTTGTGGAAACCATTTATGTCACTCCCTCACGGCTGCCGGAGAATATTCAGGATGAAATCATCTATGTCACTCAACAGGCTGCCAGGGGACTCGGGCTTCATGAGGGGCCGATTCATGCTGAATTGCGATGCAACGATCGGGGAATCTGGCCCATCGAAATTGCTGCCCGTTCGATTGGTGGCCTGTGCTCAAGGGTGCTTGAATTCAGCAGCGGGCATTCGCTGGAGGAATTGATTCTCCTTCACGCTCTGGGGAATGAAATTCAATCCGGCAATCGGAAAAAGGAGGCCGCTGGAGTGATGATGATTCCCGTGCTCAAGCAGGGGATTTTAAAGGGGGTTTCCGGAAAGGAACAAGCGATGAAAATTACGGGGATCAATGAGCTGCTCATCTCGATTCCCTTGAATCAGGAAATCGAACCGCTCCCTCGCGGTGATCGATACCTCGGATTTATTTTCGCGCAGGGAGAATCCCCGGGTCTGGTGGAGCAGGCTTTGCGGGAGGCCTATCAATGTTTGGAGTTTGAAGTGACCGGGGAATAATAATCTCCGGGAACATGGCCGATTGCATCCTAGATTGATTTTTGGTAGAAGACGACCTCTTCAGAGTTTTTGCCCAGGGCCTCGGGATTGGTTACCTTGACGATTCCCATTGATTCAATCATGAATTCCAGGTGTGCACCAATTTCCTCCTGGGCAAGAAGATTGTCATATCCGCGCAATTCGCGACCGCGTCGGAAACGGTAGTAATCGTCGCTGACCTGATAAAGGGATTTGGGCTGATCAAGGTCTTTCATGATATCAGCAATGCGCTGATTGTGTTCTGACATGATCTCCATGGCGCGGGATTCGATGCTGGGAATATCCCCGTAATGAGAAGGAAGCCCGACCCGTATCGTTTCGCTATGAGAGGAGATTTTGATCAGGGAATTGAAATAATTCTGAAGACCGGAGCCACTGGTGTATATTTTTGGAAATTGGTGGGGAGAAACATCGTTGAGTACCTGATCCCCCAAAAACATTACATCTCCCACCCGAATGCAGGAGAGTCCCGGGCAGTGACCCGGTGTGTGAATCACCTGATAATTCTCAACAATTCTGTCTCCATCTTTAAATGGATGGGTGACGGGATATCCGGGGAAAGTTTCTTTGCTGGACCCGTGCATTTCCATGAAATCTGAAATCCGCTTTGCCGGCATGCCGGCCTGTTTCAAAAAACGGAGGATTTGCTCCCGTCCCTGACTTTTTTCTTTCGGGAAATCTTCAATCGTTTTCACATCCCATTCATGGACCCACAGTTTTGCTTTGCTTCTCGGCAGCAAATAGTGCAGGCCGCCAAAGTGATCAAAGTGTGCGTGGGTCAGGATGACGTTGTCAATATCCTCGATGTGGACCGACTCTCCATAAAAGACCCGCACCACTTCAAGTCCTTCTTCCAGACTTTTTTCAGAAAGGTGAGTACCGGAATCCACGAGTGTGACGGTTTTTTTGCCCACGATCAGGTAGAGCGTGGTCCAATGGTCTTTCCAGTCATTCATATTGAAACTGAACACAGGAATCTTATAGATTTTTTCTCCGCTGGTCAGAGGGTAGCGAACGACTCCACGGACTCCGAAGACAGTCAGATAATGGGTGTCAGGGGAAGGATTTAACGGCAATCCATCGAGGCTGCGGACACGGCGACGAACGGAAGGAATATCGGTACGCATCCAGAATTCCTGGAACAATTTCATCAGTTCGTCTTCTAAGGCAGCAAGGGCATGCTTGTCTTTTTTGACTAGCTTGTTGTATTCGGCTTTAAATAATGTTTGCGCAATCTTGTCCATATCCCTCTCATTTGAAATTCATTGCGAAGCATAGGGTTTAATACCCCGCTGCTTGCAGCGTTTTTAAGCGCCGCAGGCTCAACAAATAGTTTGGTCAAGCTTTTTAAAGCTTGCCGCCGGAGGCCCTAAGCAAATACCCCGTCTGCTTGCAGCGGGGATTTTTTTATTTTTGTCTGATTGAACCGCTTTTTTTTGGCGTGGTCTTAAGACCATCTGTCCTGGCTGGAATCTCTGAATGCTGGAGATGAAAGGCTGAAGGTCTTCGCAGCCTGGAATAGACAATAGATCGTCTTGATTGACCGGGGCTGTGCCTGTAGATTTTTCCGGGTTCGCTACCGCCTTCAAAAGAGCGGGTGATTCGACCCGCAAATCAACAGAAATCCAAATTGCTTGGGGAGGGCAGCAAACTTGTCCCCGTGGTGCCGGGAGGATGAACGCCCCGGCCAGGAAGCGGATCTAGCTGCGCCTCGTGTTTTTGTTGATGTCAAACAAATCGGTCAGCTGTTCTATCATGGTTTTTCCCAACTCCCCCACATCAGCAATTCGGACTGCCCGTTTATAATAGTGTGTGACATCGTGGCCGATTCCGATTGCAACCAGCTCCACCGGGGACTGTTTTTCGATCACGTCTATCACTGCGTGCAGATGCCTTTCCAGATAATTTTTTTTGTTGACCAGCAAAGTGCTGTTGTCTACGGGCAATCCATCGGAAATGACCATCATGATTTTACGTTGTTCTTCACGGCAGGCAATCCGATTGTGAGCCCAGAGCAAAGCTTCCCCGTCTATGTTTTCCTTCAGTAAATCTTCCCTCATCATCAGTCCGAGGTTCTTTCTTGCGCGACGATAGGGGATATCTGCATCTTTATAGATGATATGCCGCAAGTCGTTCAATCGGCCCGGATTTTCAGGTTTCCCGCTGCTCAGCCAATGTTCCCGGCTGCGCCCTCCTTTCCAGGCGACGGTGGTAAAACCAAGAATTTCCACCTGTACCGAACATCGTTCCAGCGTTTGTGCCAATAAATCAGCGCACATTGCTGCAACCGTCATGGGACGTCCCCGCATGGAACCTGAACAGTCGATCAGGAGTGAAACCACGGTATCCCGGAATTCCGTGTCTTTTTCCCGTTTAAAGGAAAGGGAATTGACAGGATTGGTGATCACCCCCGCCAATTGAGCAGTGTCAAGAATCCCCTCATCCAGACCAAAGTCCCAGCTGCGTTGCTGAATGGCCATCAAACGGCGCTGCAGCCAGGTCGCCAGCCTTGCCGTGATGTTCTTGATGGGTTCCAGCTGGTAGTCCAGATGCTTGCGCAATCGTGACAGAGATTCAGGGTCGCAAAGATCTTCGGCCCTCACCAGTTCATCAAATTTGGTGGTGTAGGCGGAATAGAAATTTTTTGAGATCCTGTCAAAATCAATCTGGGGACGCCAGTATGAAATCGCATCTGTCTCCTCTTCCGAGTCGTCTGAATCTTCATCCATATCAAATTGATCACTGTCCAATTCTCCTTCTTCCTCCCCGTCTGCAAATTGACTTGCATCTGAGCCGTCGTCTTCTCCTGATTCGTCGTCATCCTGCGGATTTTCCTGTTCTTCGTCTTCTTCACTTTGCTCAGGTTCTTCTTCAGGAGGAGGACCCAATTCCTCTTCGAAGCCCAGCATCTCGATGATATGGCGGAATTTCATGGCAAATCCCTGCTGGTCGTGCAGAAGCTCAGCAATCGAATCAAGCTCGCCGGGAAGATGCTCTTCCAGCCATTCCCGGTTTTGGTCCAGATGGGCTTTTGCTCTCGGAAGCAAAGGTGCCTTCATCAGTTTTTCCCGTACCAGCAGTCCGAGGGATTCTCCCAGTTCTTCCAGAGAATCGCCGGGTCTGCCAGCAGATTCCTGTTCCTTCAAGCGCTCTTCCAGGGCCACTGCGAGATTCTTTCCCACCCCTTTCATGTCGGCCGAACCAATGGCGGCTAAACGGGCATCTTCGGTCGCTTCAAAGATGGACAAGGCAGTTCCGCTCTCGGGTTTCAATTTTTGATGCAGACTTTCATCGTGATAACGCAATCGGAGCGCATAAGCGTCGGCGGCTCCCCTGCTCCTGACAAGCTCAGAATATTCGAATCTTGAGGAGGGCAGTGGAATCAGGGAAGGTTTGTTTCTGACCAGGGGAGCGCTGCTGCTGAACGTCACACTCACCTCACTTTGCCTGGAAATCGCACGCATCGTTTCGGTCAGCGCGCGTTTCAATGTTTCAATCGGATTGTTGTCTTGAGTCAATTTTTTTCTCCTTGACCAAATTGGGCGAGCAAAGCATTCTTGAGCGGCTGGGAGGACTTCATCGGTTGTTTATAAATTGCAAAAACAGCAGTTTGATCAGGGTGGTGATGATGTCAGGATTGAACCATATGGACCACGGACTCGTCCAGCTCTTCTCCCATGCAGCGTTGATAATATTCTGCAATGGTGGTCCGTTCCATTTCATCGCATTTATTGAGATAAGTCACCCGAAAAGCAAACCCCACATCTTTAAAAATAGAGGCGTTTTCTGCCCAGTTGATCACGGTTCTTGGTGACATTACCGTCGAAATATCTCCGTTCATAAAACCTTGCCGGGTCAAATTGGCGACTGCGACCATATTTGAGATTCTTGCATTTCCGTCTTCTGTTTTCCATTCCGGTGCTTTTGCCAGGACAATGTCTTTTTCTTTATCGGGCGCAAGATAATTCAAAACTGTGACAATATTCCAGCGGTCCATCTGTCCCTGATTGATTTGCTGGGTGCCGTGATACAAACCGGAAGTGTCTCCCAATCCAACGGTATTGGTGGTGGAAAAAAGTCGAAAATGCGTATGGGGATGGATGACGCGATTCTGATCCAGCAGTGTCAGTTTTCCTTCAACTTCCAGCACTCTCTGGATCACAAACATGACATCAGGACGACCGGCATCGTATTCGTCAAATACCAACGCCGTGGGATGCTGAATGCACCAGGGAAGAATCCCTTCCCGAAACTCGGTGATTTGTTTTCCATCCTTCAAAACGATGGCGTCCTTACCAACCAGGTCAATGCGGCTGATATGACTGTCCAGATTGACCCGGATGCAGGGCCAGTTCAAACGGGCGGCCACTTGTTCAATATGAGTGGATTTGCCGGTACCATGGAATCCCTGGATCATGACTCGCCGGTTGTGGGTAAAACCTGCAAGGATCGCCAGCGTGGTTTCTCGATTGAAGCGATAAACTTTATCGGCTTCCGGCACCTGCTCGGTTGCTTCTGAAAATGCGGGAACTTTCAGATCAATGTCGATCCCAAATGTTTCACGGACATCGACAGTGGTATCCGGAGTCGAGTCGGGAGAAAGGCTAGTGTGTTCTATTTTCATTTCAATTCCAAACTATTCAAGAGTCAGAGTGATCAGTTAAATCAATGTTTCTTCAATATCGTGTTCCCGCGGCGTTCGCATCAGAACCGGGAAAAGGGGTGTCTTGTCGGGTGGGATACTGCTTTCATTCTTTTCAATTTTGACAAAGGCATAAATCAAACTTTTAATCTACCTGTATTCTTTCTCAAAAGCAAATAGAAGTCTTGGGTCAAGTGAGAATTGGGGTTCTACAATGAGTTAATGCGGTTGAGACGGGCAAACTGCCTGCCGGACGGCTCTGCTCAACAATACCAGGTTTCGCTGAGATAGGGAAAGGCCGTTTTGAGAGCAGGAGCTGGCGGTTCAGGGAGGGGGTGAAATACCTGTAATTTGCGATGGGCACAATTCCATACCGAGGTGAAAATTTCCTGGCGGGATGCCTGCTTCTCGGTTCCTGAATTGACCAGTTCAAGAATTTCAAAATGGAGTTCATCGACCCTGGGATCCAAATGATGCCAGGGGTAGGCGAGAGTTGCCTCGTCAAATTTTTCGACGGATGCGTCCCTTTCAGCCAAATCGAGCAGTTCAGAGCCTTCTGGAATAAGAAGGCGTATCGCCAGCTGGATCGGCGCTACATGCTCTACGAGTTTGAGCTTAATGATGGAAGTCAGCAGTTTTTGATAGCCGGCCAGGGTGGTCCAGGGAGTGAAAGGAAGAAAGGTCGGGTTGAGGGCAAGGTCCAGTTCCTCAAACATGTGCACAACCCGTGTGAAATCTTTGTACGTGTGATTCTTGTTCAAAATTGAGAGAATCGAATCATCCACCGATTCAACGGCGCTGGTGACGAACAGGCAGCCGCTTTCTTTCAAATGAACCAGAGCATCCGCGTGTTTTAAAAGATGCTCTATTTTGATGGTAACATCATAACTCAATTCTGGAAATTCAGCATGCAGGGAGTGAATCAGAGGAAGCGCATGACCGATGCCATTAAAAAAATCGGGATCTCCAAAAGTGATGTGTTTTGCTCCTGCTGCTGCCTGCTGGCGGATGTCTGCGAGCACGATCTCTCGCTGGACGACTCGAAACTTCCCTTGATATACCGGAACAATCGGACAATGCCTGCACCGATGTTTGCAGCCGCGTGACGCTTCAACGGACCCCACAAGCCGAGTGCCTTGGTCTTCCCCAACGAGGTGTGCATACTGATTCAGTGCGGGAAGATCTGTCCGGTCCGGAAGAAGAAATTGCTGGCGGGCTAAAGAAATCCGGGATGCGTTTTGTGCGGATTCCTCCTGCTGGAAATGCTCGTTTGTTAAACGTTGACAAAGCTCAAGCAACCCTTCTTCAAACTCTCCGCCGAGCAGAGTGTTCACTCCAAGACGCTGGAGATAGGATTGATTGAGAGGCGCATAAAGTCCGTAGCAGCAAAGATGGGCATGGGGAGCAAGGGCCTGGACGAAAGGGAGATATTTAATCGTCAGTCGGGTTGCCGTATGCATAGGAACATAGAAGGCGATCAAATCTGCCCGGCGTATCCTGTCTTCCGGCAGATCAGCAACCGCTGCATCTGCACAGTCCACCTCATAACCGTTTTTCCGCAGCCATGCCGCCGGAGAAGCCAGGCCGAAAGGTTGCCGCCCGAGTTCGTAAGTTGAAATTAATACGACGTTCAACATTCAAAACTAGGGCTTATTTTCCGGGTTGGTAATACGGATTGGTTCCGTTGGCGTGATCCGTCACATCCAGGATTTCTTCAATTCCCGGAATATTTTCTTTGACCACCACTTCGACCCCCTGTTTTAAAGTCACATTGACCATTCCGCAGCCTTTGCAGCCTCCTCCAAATTCGAGGTATACCCGGTTATCTTTTATTTCAATGAGCTCCACGACACCCCCATGGCTGGCCACCATCGGATTGATCTGCTCATCAAGCAGCTGCTGCATCATCTCCATTTCAGATCCATCAGCGATGGGAGCGATTTCCCGTTCCGGGTTGCTGATTTTGAGCCCTTCTTCGGCGCTTTCATCATAATCAACCGATGTATCTGACAGGAAAAACAGGCTGTCGGTATCGACATAGACGTCAAAAGTTCCCATAGAAAGTTTCTGGTCTTTCGAAACATCATCGTCTGCTTTGACAAAGTCTGTGCTGTACCGGGCCTTTTTGGGGGAGATCGGTTTGGCCAGAATTCGAAATCCTTTCAGGGGGGGATCCGATTCTTTGAGACATTTTTGAATATGCGTGCGGGCGCTATCGGTGATCGTAAATTCCGACTGGCTCAAAAATGCGAGCAATTCCTGATAATCGTCGATATAACTGAAGGTATCAAATCCATTTTCATAGAGAATTTCTGCCGCCTTGCGTCCTTCTTCATTGCCGCTGCCGTAAAGTAAAATATCGCCTTCATAGGGCATCTGGTAGATTGCATCTTCAAAATGTTCCATGGGCAGCGAATAGGCCGCCATGATGTGGGATTCATCGAATTCTTCCGCGGTTCTCAGATCAAAAACATAGGGTCTTATCGAGGTTCTTCGGGTTTCCAGAAAATCAGCAAAAGTAACCTTGAATTCTTCCGGGTTGAATATTTCCTCTTCCGGTTCGGATTTGGTAAGATTTTTAAATTTAAACATGCCCGTCTCCTTTAGTCTTGATGTAGTCATTCTGTCAAATAGCACTTTTTTAGTCCTGATTGTACTGAAAGTTTAAATTATGTCAATAAGAATGCGGAAATACAAGGTGAATTCCTCTCCTTTGTTTCGACTTCAGACGAAAGAAATCAGGATTGGTCAAAATGAAAGGTTTGACCTTGCCTGAATAATGTTTAACCATGCTCCTTGAGAGGATAGCGTTTTTTTATATATTCCATGAAAACATCACACAGCAATTTTTGCTGCAAAACCAAAGAGTATCCTCAGCACAAAGGAGGAAAACATGTACCTGCCGAAACAGTTTGAGGAAACACGCATTGAGGTGCTGCATCAGATGATGCGGTCCCATCCCTTTGCCGCCCTGGTGACGTTGGGAGAATCAGGAATCTGTGCCAACCATATTCCTTTTCTTTTGGATTCTTCCTCCGGATCCCTGGGGACATTGCGGGGGCATGTGTCTCGAGGAAATCCTGTTTGGAAAGAGCCTTCCGGAAAGCTTGAAGCGTTGGTGATTTTTGAAGGCCCAAACAGCTATATTTCTCCTTCATGGTATCCCGGCAAAGGCGAACACGGCAAAGTGGTCCCAACCTGGAACTATGCAATCGTTCATGCTTATGGAGTTCCTCAATTTATTGAAGACTCCGCCTACCTGTTGAACATTGTCAGCGACTTGACGGATCGGCATGAATCGTTTCGTAAACTCCCCTGGAAAGTTGCGGATGCACCCCGCGATTTTATTGAAAATCAGCTCAAAGCCATCGTTGGAATCGAAATCCCGATCAACCGAATTTCCGGGAAATGGAAGGCCAGCCAAAATCGATCTGAAGCGGACCGGGAAGGAGTGATCAGGGGATTGGAAAGCAGTAAAAATGAGCAGGCAAAGGCCACTGCAGAGCTTGTTCGAAACAATCGGACTGAGTAATTCTCCTCAAATTCGTATCAATCGGAAAAGAATCAAATTCCACCTTGATCCTGTCTCCAGAAAAACGTATTTTTGAAAGTAAGAAAACTCGGTTCTCTGTCACCTTCTCGTCGATTACTGAAATATGGATTATTTTCTTGTTTTACTTTTGGCAGGATTGGGAGTGACCCTCGTCGGAGGCGGCCTGATTGCTTCCCGGCTTTTTGCCCCGCGCAATCCTGGCGGAGTAAAAAACGAAGCCTATGAATGCGGAGAAGAAACCATCGGGAGCTCGTGGGTGCACTTCAATGTCGGCTATTACCTCTTTGCTCTCATTTTTCTGATATTTGATGTAGAAGCCGCCTTCCTGTTTCCCTGGGCCGTGGTTTTTCGTGATCTGGGAGGAGTGGCCTTTCTGGAAGTTGGAATTTTCATCCTGGTTCTGATCGTCGGTTTGATCTATGCCTGGCGCAAAGGGGTCCTCGAATGGGTTTGATCACCGAAAAACTTCCCAAGATGATGGCAGGAATGCCGGGAAGCGATATCATCTTTACCAGAATGGACGCAGTCATCAACTGGGCACGGGCGAACAGTTTGTGGCCTTTGACCTTCGGTACGAGCTGCTGTGCCATTGAGATGATGATGGCCCCCGGAGCCTCGCGTCATGATCTTGCCCGATTTGGTGCAGAGGTCGCCCGCCCCTCTCCACGGCAGGCGGATATGCTCATTTTGGCTGGAACCATCGTCAAACGAATGGCGCCCCGCCTGCGAACGCTTTATGAGCAGATGCCGGAGCCCCGCTATGTGATTGCAACCGGTGCCTGTACCATTTCAGGAGGACCCTTCATTTATCACTCCTACTCGACGGTGCGGGGAGCGGATACGATCATTCCCGTTGATGTCTATGTGCCGGGCTGCCCTCCCAGGCCCGAGGGTTTGCTCTATGGTTTGCTCACCTTGCAGAAAATGATCCGATCTGGAGAAACAGTGCGAGAACCGGGAATCCGCCACAAGCCTGTTACCAGCGAAACTCCGGAAGGAATCACGATCGAAGATATCAAATCTGAAATGCTGGCCCTGCTGGAAAAGGACGCCGTGGTGGATGTCAGAAAAGCGGCAGAGCAGATGGAACGCCCCACAGGAATTTGAATATGGAATCGGAGGAACTTTTCCAATATATTGCGAGCCTCGAAGCCGCTGCCAGACCCAGTGAAAAACCTTCCGACCTGCCGACCATTGAAGTCCCGCCGGAGCATTTTTTATCCCTGATGCAGCAATTGCGAGAGGATCCCCGTCTTTATTTCAATATGCTGCAGGTCCATACGGCCGTGGACTGGGTCAAAAAAGGAATCTTTGAGCTTCTCTACCAACTCTATTCCACCAAAGACCGGCAGTCCCTCAGGGTGTTGGTGGAGCTTCCTCGCGAAAATCCGGTGATTGCATCCGTCTGTTCGATCTGGAGAATTGCTGAATGGCAGGAACGGGAAGTCTATGATTTTTTTGGGGTGCTTTATGAAGGGCATCCTGATTTGAGAAGGCTGTTTCTGGAAGATGACTGGAAAGGGTTTCCCATGCGCAAAGATTATGAAGATGATTTTATGCTTGAGCCAGGCCAATGAATGTTCATGTTTCGACACTTGATGAAAAGACAAGAAGCTCTCTTGCCATCGAAAGCCACTCTGAAACCGAAGAGTATTTCATCAACATGGGGCCCCAGCATCCTTCCACTCACGGGGTTTTGCGGCTAATTCTGAAATTGGATGGTGAAACGGTCCGTGAAGTGATCCCGGTTTTAGGATACATTCACCGCAGCATCGAAAAAATCAGCGAATACAGCACCTACCGTCAAATCGTTCACCTGACTGACCGGATGGACTATCTTTCAGCCATCAT
The DNA here is from genome assembly GCA_015231825.1 of SAR324 cluster bacterium. Taxonomy (GTDB): domain Bacteria; phylum SAR324; class SAR324; order SAR324; family NAC60-12; genus JADGAV01. Next base: position 73,722 of record JADGAV010000007.1, on the reverse strand, counting down.
GAACAATTGGGCTGTGGCCCGCACTGTGGAAAAAGCTGCAGAAATCGAAACCAATGAAAGAATCGAAAGCATTCGTACCATAGTTTCGGAACTCGAGAGAATTCACAGTCACCAGTTGGGCTGGGGGGTGCTCGGGATGGATATGGGCGCCTTCACACCATTCCTTTATGGATTCCGGGACCGGGAAATGATCACCGACATTCTGGAAGAAACAATCGGGGCGCGCCTGACGATGAACTACATCCAGCCCGGAGGGGTGATGTTTGATATTCATCCCGATTTTGTCAGAAAAGTGAAAGAGTATCTGGCTTATTTCAAACCGAAACTCGATGAATATGAAGACCTGCTCAGCGGCAACCCTATTCTCCAGCAGCGATTGCGCAATGTGGGGATCATGGATGCAGAAACCGCTCTCTCAATGGGGGCGACGGGGCCGGTGCTGCGGGCAAGCCGGGTCCCCTATGATCTTCGTAAGATAGAACCCTATGGCATGTACGGTGAAGTTGAATTTCGGGTCGCCATTGGAACGGCAGGAGATTGTTGGGACCGCTATTATGTCCGCATCGAAGAAATGCGCCAATCGATGCGAATCATCGAACAGTTGATTGACAACATTCCAGAAGGCAAGTTTCTCCTGAAAAAACCAGCCGCCAAACTGACCATTCCTGAGGGACGCCATTACAGCCAAATAGAAACTGCCCGGGGTGTGCTGGGGTTTTACATCGTTTCAGAAGGAAAAGAAACTCCCTATCGCGCCTATTTTCGAACACCGAATTTCCACAATCTCTGGTCGCTGACCGCAATGGCGCCGGGGGGCAGGGTCGGGGATTTAGTGGCCATTATTTCTTCTTTGGATTTAGTGATTCCGGATATTGATCGATAGAAATTTTCATGGATATGCTTGATTTTTTCCCCTCATCGATTTTACAGGCTGCTGACACGTCATGGCAGACCGTTACCATTGCGCAACGTGCTTCTTCTGCCTTTCGCGACCATGATCTGAGCGGGACAATCGGCTATTTGCTGCTGGGTTTGCTCTTCACAGCAGGCTTATTGACAGTTCTTGGACTCGTGCTGATCTATGCGGAACGGAAACTTGCCGGTCATTTCCAATGTCGGCTCGGCCCGATGCGGGTGGGATGGCATGGAATTCTCCAGTCAGCTGCTGATGGGCTGAAGCTGCTGCTCAAGGAAGACATTGTTCCTGAAAATGCCGACAAACTGCTGCATTTGGGCGCACCTGTTCTGAGTTTGATGGCCACTGTGCTGACCCTGGCCATCCTGCCTTTGAGTCCAACGCTACAGGTGGTGGATCTCAATATCGGCGTGATCTATGTCACGGCTGTGACCAGTTTGGGCGTCCTGGCTATTTTAATCGCCGGCTGGAGTTCCAACAACAAATGGTCTTTGCTGGGTGCGATGCGTGCCGGGGCGCAGATTATCTCGTATGAACTGTCGGCAACGCTTTCCCTGCTGGTGATGGTCCTGCTTTCAGGATCTCTGCAGCTCTCGGAAATCATCCAGAGTCAGTCCGACGGCTGGTGGATCTGGAAGTCTCATCTTGTTGGCGTGATCGCCTTTGTCACCTTTCTCATTTCGACGACGGCAGAATTGAATCGGACCCCCTTTGATTTACCGGAAGGTGAAAGCGAACTGACCGGTGGATTTCACACAGAATACTCTGGACTGCGCTTCGCGTTCTTTTTCCTGGCGGAATTTGTTAACATGTTCGTGGCTTCAGCATTGATTGTGACACTTTTTTTTGGCGGCTGGATGCCATTTTATATTGGAGGATGGGATGGTTTCAATTCCATCATGGGCTTGATTCCGCCAGGGATCTGGTTTGCGGGAAAAAGCGCGTTTTTTATTTTTTTGCTGATGTGGTTTCGCTGGACTTTTCCACGATTGCGTATTGATCAACTGATGAGCCTGGAGTGGAAAATTCTGCTGCCGGTGGGCTTCATCAATATTTTTCTGGCAGCTTTGATTGTTCTGTTTGAATGGCATTTTTAGTGCGGAGAAGAAAATGGGGTTCGTGAATTTTGAATCAGCAAAAGAAAGCAGCATGGACTTCGGCGGTCTCCCGGTGGAGGTGGTGGAAGCTCCTCGCGGCGCTCCCTCCAACACAGTTTTGGGGACCCTGCCCAATATCAGAAAAGTCCTGTTTTCGCTTTTCAAGGGAATGAGCATCACTCTGCGTTATCTCCTGCACCCGTCGACCGTTGTGACGCAGCAGTACCCGGAAAACCGCAATGAACTGAAGATGTTTGATCGCTATCGGGCGCGGCTTAAATTCACTTACAATGAAGCCCGGGAGCATCACTGCACAGGCTGCCTGATCTGTGAGATGGTTTGTCCCAATGCCTCCATCATTATCCACAACCGCAAAGGTCCCGTCACTGGAAAAAAGGAAATCGACCATTTTCTCTGGCGTTGGGATATCTGCACGTTTTGTAATGCCTGCGTGGTGGCATGTCCCCACAATGCATTGGAAATGACAGGCAATTTTGAATCGGCAGTCTATGACCGCCGGCTTTTGATATACAACCTCAACGCGTATGCCGGGCCTCCTGCCAATGCGCTTAAAAAAATTGAAGACCCCGAGGAACGGAAAAAAGCGATGGAAGCCCGCGATGTTTACTGTGAGTTTACGCCGATGGCAGGAGCAAGCCTGCCCGGAATTGCGCCCCTCGCAGAAAAAAAGGAGCAGGATTGATCATGTGGAATGAAGCGATCCATAGTCTGGTTTTTTATTTTCTCGCAGGGCTTTCGATCCTGACCGCCATTGCTGTGGTGGGCAGCCAGCGAATTTTAAGGGCGGCCCTGGCTCTTGCCGGCGTGCTGATTTGCAATGCAGGGTTTTATGTCCTGCTGGATTTTGAGTTTCTGGCAGGGGTGCAGGTGCTTGTTTATGTCGGTGGTATTGTCATCCTGGTTGTTTTTGCAATCATGTTGACCAGTTCCGTGGAACTGGTAGAAAATCACCCTTCTTCTCATCGAAAGTGGATTGGGGCCTTGGCAGCTTCCTTCTTTTTCCTGGTGACATCCAGTGCTTTTTTGAGCTCCGACTTCCCTGTTGATCGAAATGCCCTCCGCAGCATTGCGGATGTAAAATTACTGGGCCGCAAATTGCTGGATTATGGTGCTGAAGGTTACGTCCTGCCGTTTGAAATCATATCACTGCTGCTCTTGTCGGTAATGATTGGCGGAATCATAGTCGCCCGTAAAGCCCCGCAATCGGAGAAGAAAAAATAATACAATGGAACCGTTTTTTGCAACCAGGCCAAATCAACTGCGCAGAATGTTTAAAGGAAACAAATCATGATGGAATTTTTATCCGGAATTTCCCCTGGAATTGAACATTGGCTGATTTTGTCTGCCCTGCTTTTTTCCATCGGCATCTATGGTGTTCTGGTTCGTAAAAACGCCGTTGGGGTGCTGCTCTCTGCCGAGTTGATGCTGAACGCCGGGATTCTGAATTTTGTCATCTTCAACTATTTTATCACCCCGTTGATTGTCGACGGGGAATTGATGGCCCTCTTTCTGATTGCTGTTGCGGCTGCAGAAGCTGTTGTTGGCATGGCGATCTTTGTTGCAATCTACAAACACAAAAAGACCGTGGATGTGACTCGGCTTGACACTTTGAAGGGGTAGAAGGGATCGTTCAATGAATGAAGGTTTTTTTATCGAAAACATCTGGTTGATTCCAGGAATTCCCTTATTCTCCTTTTTTATTGTCGGATTTCTGATCCGCCCGTTTTCCCGGAAAGCGGCAGGAATTGCTGCGAGTTCTGCCATCTTCATTTCTGCACTGATCGTCTATTCTGTAGCCTGGGATTATTATCAAATTTTTTCTCAAACCGGGGCCTATCCGGTTGTGATTCCGTGGACGGTGGAATGGCTGCACTATCAGGAGGACTTGTCGGTTTATGTGGGGGTGCTGCTTGATCCCACATCTCTGCTTTTGATGATCGTCGTTACCACCGTCAGTGCCCTGGTGCATCTATACTCGATTGGCTACATGCACGGAGATGACGGTTATGGACGCTATTTCACCTATCTGAATCTGTTCACCTTCAGTATGCTCGGATTGGTTGCCGCGCCAAACATAATGCAGATGTTCGTATGTTGGGAACTGGTCGGAGTCAGTTCATTTCTCCTCATTGGTTTTTACTACCAGAAGCCTTCCGCGGTGGCCGCTTCAAAAAAAGCTTTTGTCGTCACACGTTTTGCCGATTTGGGGTTTTTACTCGGAATCCTGATCCTCGGTTATTATGGATTCCTGATTTTTGGAGAATTTGACGGGGTCGCCTTATCCGGCATTGCCGATCAGAGCCGGCTCCAGCCTTTTGATTTTCAATTTCTCAATCACCCTCAAGTTCTTGCCAAATTTTCTGAACAGGGCGAACTCTTTGGAGGCATCAGCCTGTTGACCCTCGCAATGGTATTGATCTTCGCCGGGGCAGCTGGAAAAAGCGCGATGTTTCCGCTGCATATCTGGCTTCCTGACGCCATGGAAGGTCCCACCCCTGTTTCCGCATTGATTCACGCGGCAACCATGGTAGTGGCAGGCGTTTACCTGGTAGCACGTCTTTTTCCTGCTTTTGCCGCTTCAGGGACCGCACTCCTGGTGGTGGCTTATGTGGGCGCTTTCACCTGTCTCTTTGCCGCGCTGATCGGATGTACTCAGGATGACATCAAAAGGGTCCTGGCCTTTTCCACCTTGAGCCAGTTGGGATACATGATGCTCGCCTTAGGGGTTTCGACGATGGCTTCTCCCCTCGGTTACACCGCATCTTTGTTTCATCTTTTCACCCACGCCTTTTTCAAGGCGTTGCTCTTCCTCTGCGCCGGATCTGTGATCCATGCTGTCCACAGCAACGAAATTTGGGACATGGGAGGACTGGCCCGTAAAATGCCGGTCACGCATTTGACTTTTTTAATCGCCACGGTGGCCATTGCAGGGCTTCCGCCATTTTCAGGATTTTTCTCAAAGGATGAGATCCTGGCCGCCGCTCTGGGGAACCAGCATCCGGTAATTTTCTTGGTGGGGATGCTGGTTGCAGGAATGACTGCGTTTTATATGTTTCGAATTTACTTCGTCACATTTTGGGGGCATGCCCGCAGCCAAGGTGCAGAAAAAGCACATGAATCTCCTCCGGTGATGCTGGTGCCCCTGCTGATTCTCGCAGTCCTGGCTGTTGTTGCCGGATTCGTCCCGATGGGAAGCCTGATCAGCATCGGGCAGGCATCAGAACATCATGGCATCAATTGGGCTATTGCTATTCCTGCGGTGCTCGTGGCCCTGGTTGGCATTGGAGCCGCCTGGCTGCTCTATGCAGGCAAACCGGAACGGGTTTCTGCCCTGGTTCGTCTGTGGGGGAACCTGTATATTTTGGTAAAGCATAAATTTTATGTTGATGAACTTTATCTCTTTCTGACCCACAAAGTGATTTTTCGCTTCATTTCCCGCCCCATCGCCTGGTTTGACCGGCATGTCGTGGATGGCGGTGTGAATTTGAGTGGATGGAGTACACGCAAGTTCGGAGCGGTCTTGAGCCTGCTTCAAACAGGTCAAGTCCAGTCCTATGGATCCTGGTATGTCCTCAGTGCAGCCTTTTTTGGGCTTCTTCTCTGGATGATGTTTTCAGGATCGTGACAGATTTCCAAAAATTTCGAAAATCACCTCATTCCTGATTTTTCGGAAAATACTCATTTGGAATGAAGCAGAATTAAAAAAATTATTTATAGCAAAGAAATACCCCGGATTCCTTATGAATTTAAAAACTCATACTCATACTCATACTCATACTTTTAATCATAATCCTCTCAAATCCGGTTCATGATTATAAAAGCCGATTGAGTTTGTGAACGTCAATTTAAAATAAAGCACAATATCAAAATTTTACTGTTGTAAAAGCCGTAACATTTTCAGGACACTCCCGGTAATGTTTTTCCCAAACCCCCATCTGATACGAAGAAAATAATGGGCATTGTCAGTGCAATTGTTTTTATTCCTTTTATTACTGCAGTTGCGGTAGTGCTCACTCCCGCCCAAAAAAGCCGTTTCATTCGCTGGATTGCCGCTTTTGGAACAGGGTTTCATTTGATTTTGAGTGCCGTCCTGACCTGGCAGTACTGGCATTTGGCGGGGCCGGACCTGGAATTCATGAAATCCGCCTTGTCGAGCAAACTCTATTTCGTGGAGCAGATCCCCTGGTTCACCAGCCTGGGTATCCAGTATTTTGTCGGGGTAGACGGAATTTCAGTGGCCATGATTATTCTCACATCGATTGTCATTTTCACAGGAGTGATGGCAAGCTGGAACGTGGAGGAACGGAGCAAGGAATTTTTTGCTTTGCTCCTGGTCCTGGTCACCGGGGTCTTCGGTGTCTTTGTCAGTTTTGATTTGTTTTTGTTCTTCGTCTTTTATGAATTGGCAGTATTGCCGATGTATCTCCTGATCGGGGTTTGGGGCACCGGCCCCAAAGAGTATTCTGCAATGAAGCTCACCTTGATGCTGATGGCAGGTTCCGCACTGATTCTGGTCGGATTTCTCGCCTTGTATCACGCCGCCGGAATGCAGACTTTTGCTCTGACGGAATTGGCGAAAGTTCAATACAGCACTGGATTTCAAAACTGGGTCTTCCCCATGATTTTTGTTGGATTTGGTGTGCTGGGAGCGCTTTACCCGTTTCATACCTGGTCTCCGGATGGACATTCCTCAGCCCCGACGGCGGTTTCCATGCTCCATGCCGGAGTTTTGATGAAGCTGGGCGGTTATGGAGCCCTGAGAATGGGAATCTATCTGCTTCCGGAGGGAGCAAAATTCTGGGCAATGTTTTTCATGGCCCTGACCACGGTCAATATCCTCTATGGCGCCTTTGGCGCCGTGATGCAAAAAGATCTAAAATATTTTACAGCCTATTCTTCAGTCAGTCATTGTGGCTTTGTCCTTTTCGGATTAGTGACCCTCAACCTCCTTGGGATGAAAGGGGCCGTCATCCAGATGTTCAGTCATGGAATCATGACTGCCCTCTTTTTTGCTTTGATCGGCATGGTTTACGGCAGGACCCATACCCGCATTATTCAGGAAATGGGAGGACTGGCCCGTGTGATGCCCTGGCTGGCGACTTCTTTTTACATTGCAGGCCTGGCTTCGCTTGGCTTGCCGGGGCTTTCCGGTTTCATTGCAGAGTCCCATGTTTTTTTAGGCGGTTTTTTCGGCAACAAATGGCACAACCCGGTTGGCATGCGTCTTCTCACCATTCTCGCAACGATGTCGATTGTGGTCACCGCCGTCTATGTTTTGCGGGGCCTGGCGCAGGTTTTTCAGGGACCGATCACGAACCCGGAGTTTGAAAACCTGACCGATGCGACAGTTTCTGAAAAGATAGGCACGGGCATCCTCGTTCTTACCCTTGCCGTGGCAGGATTGCTGCCCTGGTATTTGATCGACCTGATAGAAGGATCCCTGATGCCCTTCGTCAATCGTCTGCAATGATATTTGCGGAGAGGATTTGTCTTTTTCCCATTTATGAGGGCGGGTGGGGCTGATCTTCAATTACTACTGAATCCTGTTGTTTTGAAACAAAAAGCGGAGTTTCCTGAAAATGTTCATGCTGCCTGAATTGATCATAGTGCTCACCGCATTTGTTGTGCTTCTGCTGGATTTGTTCTTTGCGGAAGAACAGAAAAAAATCCTGCCGGTGCTCGCATTGATCGGGGTGCTGATTGCCATGGGAAACGTGATCTTCTGGATGCCGGAGCAGGGGGTGGTCTTTGGCGGTCGTTTTGTTTTCGACAGCCTTGGGGCATGGTTTAAACTGATTTTTCTGGCTGCCAGCGGGGCCACCATTCTCCTGTCCTGGGATCGGCTGGTGGGAAAGGTTTCAGATGCCGGCAGCCGCCTGGAACATCCTGGGGAATTTTATTCAATTCTGCTGTTCACGCTTTCCGGGATGATGTTTCTGATCTCCGCACGGGATCTCGTTACCCTTTATGTCAGTTTGGAACTGGCGACCATTCCCCTATTTGTGCTGGTCGCCTGGAAAAGGGAAAACGCATTTTCCGGAGAAGCCGGACTCAAGTACGTGATATTGGGGATCCTTTCGTCAGCCGTCCTCATTTATGGCCTGGGAATCCTTTATGCACTGGGGGGCAGCATGGTCCTGGAAGAAATTGGGAAAAACCTGTCGCCTTCTCCGGCATTTTGGCTGGCGACGGCTTTGATTGTTGCAGGAATCGGATTCAAACTGGCCCTGGTTCCATTTCACATGTGGGCGGCCGATGTTTATCAGGGGGCTCCGACTCCGATCACCGCGCATTTGTCGGTAGCATCAAAGAGTGCTGGATTAGCATTGATGTTCCTGCTCTTTTTCAGGGTTCTGGGACCTGCCGTTTCGGAATGGAATGGTTTTTTGGCAATTTTGGCAACGATCACGATGACGCTGGGCAATGGTGTTGCGATTGTCCAGCAGAATATCAAACGATTCATGGCCTTCAGTTCCATTTCTCAGGCGGGGTATTTAATCATGGGCTTTATTGGTCCTTTTCCTGAAGGAATGCCGGCCATGATTTTTTATCTGCTGGCGTATCTTTTCACCAATCTGCTGGTCTTTGCAGTGATTGTTTTTTATGCCAATGAAACTGGAGCAGAAGCAATTAGCGATTACCGCGGGCTTTCGAGAACCAATCCTTTGATGGCATTGGCGATGATGATCGGCCTTTTCAGTTTAGCAGGCATTCCTCCCCTCTCGGGCTTTGTCGGAAAATTCTTTCTCTTCAGTGTTGCTTCCAAGGCAGGTCTGCATTGGCTGGTCGCTGTGGCAGCGGTCAATTCGACGGTTTCTCTCTATTATTACCTGCGCATCGTGCGTCAAATGTATATTGAACCCGCTGAGGAAAATGCAGTCCGATTGCCGGTCAGTCCGGTCTTGGCGTCCACCGTTGGCCTCACCCTGCTGGGAACAGTTCTGGTCGGAATCCTTCCGGGTTTTTATGAAAATATCGCACAGTCCGTGGCAGCGGCCGAGTGGTGGAGCATCGGAAGATAGAATAAGGGGACACATTACCCAAAAGAAG
>JADGAV010000007.1:38808-64538 GCA_015231825.1 SAR324 cluster bacterium | reverse complement strand
GGACACAATACTAAAAAAACAGTTCTCTCCTCGTTTTCCACTGATCGGTATTAACCCTGGAAGGAGTTTTTTGCGAGGCAGTTGATCAGGGTTTCTCAGGATTTCAGTTGATAATAAATGATGCGGGAGTGCTCTTTGCGGTCAAAACGTTCGGTGACGTCGAAAAGCATTTCGGAGCTCCCGACCAGGAGAATTCCTTTGGGAGTCATTGCATTGGCGATCCTTTCAAACAATTGCCGTTTTGTTTCCATGTTGAAATAGATCGCTACATTGCGGCACAAAACAAGATCAAAGCGCATGCGGGAAGGGATGGGATGCATTAAGTTCAATTTTTGAAAATAGGTATAAACCCGCAAATCGTCGTTGACCTTATAGTCGTTCCCGTGGGGGGTGAAATTTTGAAATTTCCTCGTTTGACTGAGACCGCGGTTGACCTCCATTTCGGTGTAGATCCCATGACTGGCATAAGCAATGGCTTCATCCTTGATATCAGTTCCGGTAATTTGGACTTTATATTTTCTGGGGTCGATGCGCAGTTCCTTGAGCATGATGGCCAGAGTATAGACTTCCTGGCCGTAGGAACAAGCCGCGCTCCAGATATTCAGTGCGTTGGAGTTGCTGAGCACCTCTGGAATGATTTTTCCTTTGATCATATCAAAGATTTTTTCATCCCTGAAAAAGAACGTCTCATTGGTACTGATGGCGGAAATGATCGCGGTCGCGACAGCGGGATCGGTCTGTGCCTTTTGATAGAGGTGTTCGTAGTCCCGCAGCTGAAATTTTTCCACGACGGCGCCCAAGCGATATTCCATCAGGGAAATTTTGGAATCGTCCAGGGAAATTCCCCATTTTTTGATGATGTAATCCGTTAAGAGGTCAAATTCTTTCTTGGTAATCGTTTTCATCGAGGCGGTCAGTATGCAGGCATTTCAAGTTTGAAAGTTGTTAATATTGTTTGACACGCTTGTGAATCGCTTGTGCCAATTGATCCAGGGGAAAGGTTTCATCCACCACATTGGCCTTGATCGCCTCCATTGCCATGCCAAAGACCACAGAAGAGGCTTCATCCTGGGCAAAAACGGTGGCATTTTGCTGTTTGAGAGTCTGCAGTCCGGAAGTGCCGTCACGCCCCATTCCAGTCATGATGACCGCCAGTGTCCGGGGTCCATAGGCAGAGCTCAGGGAGCGAAACATGTAGTCCACCGAGGGTTTGCAGAAGTTTTCAGGAGGATCGTCGGTGAGAGCAATAACCGGGTCGGGACGTCCTGGTTTTCTGAGCACTTTCATCTGTTTCCCTCCCGGAGCAATATAAATGTGATTGGGTTTGAGCTGCTCTTCGGTTTGAGCTTCCGAAACAGGGAAAGGACTGATCCGGTTCAGAGAATCCACCAGGGCGGTGACAAAAAGCGCAGGCATGTGCTGTACGATCAAAATGGGGACATTCAAATCCCTGGGGAATTTTGCCAGAAGGACAGGCAGGGCTCCAGGGCCTCCCGTGGAAATTCCGATCGCCACGACCCCAATTTTCGCTTTGGCGTGAATGGCATTGATCCGCTGCAGCACATCTTCGGTAGACTGGCTTTTCACCTTCGCCGAGACAGAGGCCGTTTGCGTAAAAACCGACTTGCCTTCACTGTTTAAAATTTCTCTGGTAACGAGGATGTTGATGATGCGTTTCAATTGCCGTTTGAGCAGTTTTTCACTTTCTTCAGGGTCCTGGCTGTCAGGTTTTTCAATAAAATCAAAGGCCCCGGAAGCCAGCGCTTCAATGGTGACTTTTGCTCCCTGTTTGGTCAAGGCACTGAGCATGATCACTTTGGTTTGCGGAAATTTCCTAGTGATTTCTTTGAGGGCCGTCAAACCATCCATTTCCGGCATTTCGATGTCCAGAGTGACCAAATCCGGCTTAAATTGCTCAATCCGCTTCAGACCGATGGAACCGTTGGATGCCGTTCCAATCACTTCGACATGATCCAATTCCGTAAGGACGTCAGAAATCACTTGACGGAACAAAATGGAGTCATCAACGACCAGGGCACGTAATTTCAAAAAACCTCTTTAGATGAGATGATTATACTTCAATTGTAATAGCAGCAAAGAAGACCGGATAGTCAGTAAAAATTTCCTGATACAGCAGGCTCCCTGAATTTCACCGGCTGGTAAATTCGTCAGAACCGGTTAGCGCTTCATTGTTGAACACCAAGGGGTTCAAGAAATTTAATTTCAAGTCTGGAACTAAAAAAATAAGGTCCCGGCCTCAAACAAACAAAAAATACCTGAATTTCTGTTCCTGGTAAAAAGCGATTATCATTTCAGATAGCGGGTGACCGTGAAGACCGCTTTTTCAACATCAAATGGTTTTTTGACAATATCTGAAGCCCCATTTTCCCGGGCAACCTTCAGCGGGTCCATTCCCAGGCTGGCAACGGCCTCCAATACAGAGTTGATTTTTCCCGGCACCACTTCACCACTTTTAACTCGGCTGATCACACTGGAAAGCAGCATTTGCTTTTTTTTCTCGTCGACTTTGTGATGCTCCGATGCGAGCCGCTGAACTACAGCTTCATTTTCAGAAGAGACCATCAGTATTTTCGCTGCAGGATTCAGATGACGGTACCGAACCAAAGTCGAAAGTCCGTCCATATTCGGCATATTGATGTCCAACGTGACCAAAACCGGAAGTTTTCCTGAAACTTTATTTAAAAAATCCTTACCGTCACAGCATTGAACAATTTCACAATCGCTAATCCCTTTGGCCGCGCATGCCTGTTCGATCACCTTCGTGATTTTGCCCAGATGAAATTCAGTGTCATCAACACAAAAAACTTCCATAATTCCCCCCTGCTGAAGTTATTATTTAAAACAAGTCTTCATCAATATCAACAAACTCAAAATACTGATCTTGATGCATTACCAGTTCTCTTGCACCCACTATGACTTTGATGTAAAAATTAAACAATTCTTTATTGTTTTTTATAACCATTTCCTGATCTTCAAAAAGTGCGAGAGATACGCGTTCCACCAGATCCAGCCCCTGCAGAAAAAAGTCGAAGACTTCAAGCTTTTTGACGCCAACCAAAGAATTAATATTTTTAGAAATAACCCCAAGCGCGTCTTCATATTGATGCAGAAATTTATTGAGCAGTTCGATTTTCAAAATAGCTGTGGTTCCTTTGAGGGAATGGATTGTCCGAAACATTGCGGTGACCAGTTCTTTTTTTTCCTCTTTGTTCTGAGTTAAGGCGTTTTCTATTTGCAGGAAACGGTTTTCAAGGTCGTTTTTGTCAAAGTAGCCAATGAATTCTTCCACACTGCCTTTTTCCATATTCGTCTCTCCTCACTCCAAAAACACTTTGATGGTTTTTTGTCCATTTTGATATTCAAACAAAGTCATCGCCTGGTAGCCATTTTCCCGGCATTTTCTGAGCACTTCGTCTAAACTGACATTCTGAGATTTTAATTTTTCCTGCAACTCTTCTTCCATCAAATTTTCCAGATTTTCAACAGCTCTTCGTGGAAAAGTAAGACTGACGTGAGTTTGCCCGTTTTTCAGCACCAGGATTTTCAAATGTGCGGCCATCTCCGTTTGCCGCATTGCATCTTCCGACAGGGTCGTTGTTAATCCTTCAACTTCCGCCTCCCATTGATTGCGATACTGCTCCAGCAAAGGGCGGGCAAAAATGCCTGTCCCCAGCTCCTTCGTGTAATAAAACAGCCCTTGAATGGCCCGCATGAAAGGGAGAAAAGACGCGGGAGCGGCAATTATAAAATTCCACCGTTCCGGACCCAGGATTTCCTGAGCTCTTTGCTTTCGATTCCAGCGGCCGAGTTCGTATCGTCCTGCGCTCAACAGGGGTTCCAGCAGCAGATCAAAAAATGCCAGCAAACGGGTCCTCAGTACAGACAACGGTTCCGGCGAAAATCCCATCTCCACCAGCCAGGGCATTACATCCCCTTTTCCTTCCTCCACCATCTTGATGATTTTTAAGAGAATGAGCGCGTTCCGGCGCGGGAATGGGATCACAGAACCGTAATCATAGACCACCAGCTTGACGCCTTGTCCCGTTCTTCGAAATGCGAAGTTTCCTAAATTCGGGTCCGCATGCAGCATGCCGATCTGAAAGAGGTTCTTCAGAAAAAAGTCCAGAAGCGCGTCGGCAGCCTGCTGCTTTTCCCGGGGCGTGGCGACAGTCAGGAATTCAGAGAGAAAGAGACCCTCTTCCCATTGCATCAAGATATGGTCATCACGGCAGTATTCAACAAATGCACGGGGTATGACCACGTTGACGGACATCATGTGACCAGCAAACATTTTCTGCTGCTTGTTCAGCTCGCTGGTATAATTCAGTTCCTCTTCCAGTTCGTTTTTTATAACAGCGTCGTAATCCTGAAGATCGAATCCCTCTTTGAAATGATGAAAGGTCCGGGTCATCATTCCCAGCAGCGCAGAGTCCAGTTCCATGTTGTGCTCGATGCCGGGGTATTTCACCTTGAGCGCACAGACTTCTCCGCTATCCAATTTGACTTGATGAACCTGACCAAGCGAAGCAGGAATACCGGATTCGCTGATGGACTCCATCCGCCCCCACAAGTCAGGAGCGTGTTCCTTCACATAATGAAGAATCTGGTCTAGTGGCAGCGGTTCAAGCTCTGCAAGCGCTTCCTGCTGAATTGAAGCCAGATCCTCATTGCGCGTGATCGAGAGGATTTGGCTGAATTTCATCGGCACACCTCTCAGCCCTACCATTTTAGCGGCCCAGCTTCGACGGACGGCTTTTTTCAGCTGTTCCCCCGGCAGGCATCGGCCCAGGACGCTCAGGGCCGCAATTTCAGAGATTTTCACACTGCGGCTGAAACGGCTGAAGTACAAGGCTCCCCTCCCCTGATCCATCGGAGATTCAATCTTTGCGAATCCCCTTCTTCGCAACGTTTATTTCTTCAATTCGTCCACCAGGGACTGCAGCTCGCCTGAGGTCTTACTGACATCACCGGTTTTGGCACTGACTTCGTCGGCGGAGTTTTTCACTCCCTGGACGCCTTCATTGACGTTGCCGAGATTCGTCGCCATCTCATTGGAGAGCTGGGCGGCCTGAACGATGCTGTTGGTCACTTCCTTGACGCCGGAGGTGGCTTGTCCGATGTTGCTGGCAATGTCCTGCGTCGTCACATTTTGTTCTTCAACAGCGGTTGCAATCATGGTCACGATTTCGTTGACATTGTTGATAACGGTGTTGATATTTCCGATCTCATTGACGGTCGCGTCCGTAGAGGACTGCATGTTTTCAATCTTGACCCGAATATCGGCTGTTGCTTCCCGAGTCTGCTTCGCGAGTTCTTTGACTTCATTGGCCACCACGGCGAAACCCTTGCCCGCTTCGCCGGCCCGGGCCGCTTCGATGGTCGCATTCAATGCCAGCAACTTGGTTTGTTCGGCAATTTCAACAATCGCTTCGATCACCTTGCTGATTTCTTTTGCTGCCAATCCCAATTCATCGACCCGCTCCGAGGCACTTTCAACATTTTTCACGGCATCCCGGGTGACATCGCGGGCTCTTTCGGTATTGTTGGCAATGTCGCTGACGGTCGTGGTCATTTCCTCTGTTGCAACCGCGACGGAATTGATGTTCATGGAGGCTTGTTCTGCCGCAGCCGATACGCTGTTCATGGTGGAACTCATCTCCTGGGCTCTGCCTGATACCGCTCCCGTGTCTTCTGTGATTTTACTGATTTGAAGATTCATCTCTTCCGTCAAGGTCGTCAGCGATGATGTGGCGAGGTTCAGCTCACCTGTTCCATTTTCAACCCGTTCAATGGTGTTTTGCAGGTTGGCTGCAGCATTGCGATCTGCTGTCACATCAGACCATTCCAGATTGTTGCCGATATAATTTCCTGACGCGTCAAACATTGCGGATGCATTGAGGGCAAACGTTAAATGTCCGACATGAATGTCGGTTTTATAGGGAAGATTGTTGGGATCGGAGAGGAGCTGGCGTTGATGCGACGGATTTTTGTGAAAATCGTCGATGTTGGTGCCGATGAGCCGATTCAATTCAAAGCCGGGGAAAACCTGCTTGAACGTTGTCAAATTCTTCTGGATCATATTGAGGCTGGCATCATTGGCATAGGTGATGATCAGATCCCGGTCGCACATCAGAATGGAGGTGCCGGAACCATCCACCGCGGACTGGACGCGGGCTGCCTGATTTGCTTTGGCACGTATTTCGGTCACGTTGGACCATTCCAGATTGTTGCCAATGTAGTTGCCGTCGCTGTCCAGCATTGCCGAAACGTTCAATTCAAACGTGAGGTCCCCGACCTGGATATCGGTTTGGTAGGGCAGATTGGCCGGGTCCCCCAGCAGCTTTCTTTGAACCTCCGGCTTTTTATGAAAATCATCAATGTTGGTTCCGACCAGATTTTCCAGATCAAATCCGCGAAAGGTTTTTTGAAAGGTCCTCAGATTTTCACTGATCATTTTGATGGTTGCCGCATTGGCATAGGTCACGTTGAGGTCGAGATCACACATCATGATGGAGGTGCCGGATCCATCCACTGCCGACTGCACACGGGCCATGTGCCCTGCTTTTTCTTTTGTTCCCGTGATGTCTCCGGCAAATTTAATCACTTTGTATGGCCTGCCTTGAGGATCAAGAACTGGATTGTAAGACGCCTGAAGCCAGACTTCTTTCCTCGATTTGGAGATGCGTTTGTATTCGCCGGAAAAGTTTTTTCCGTCGCTGAGATCCTTCCAGAATTGACGGTACTGACTGGATCTGGCGTAGTCTTCGTCAACAAAAATGCTATGGTGCTGGCCCTGGATCTCATCCAGGCGGTAACCCATTGTCTTTAAAAAATTTTCATTGGCGGTAATGATGGTGCCATTCATTTCAAATTCGATGACCGCTTGAGATCTGGAAATGGCATCCACGTATGCTTTGTATTCCTGAATAATTTCCTGATCATTTTTTTGATTTTCAGTATTTTCTGATTTTGGAGACATTGTTCACTCTCTTTTTTGGTTTTAAATTGGATCAATATCAGATCCCAGATGACCGCTCATGGCTTTTTGAAAATTCTAAAAAGTTCCATCAGACCCACATTCTTCCCACTCCAGTAAGCCCCCCGTCATTCATGGGCTTTCAAAATTTCAAGAATATCTAAAATAACGACCAGGTCCTCATTCATTTTGTACATTCCTGCAAAAAAGGCAGCTTGGACGCCATGAATGTTGGAACCAGCCTGTTCCAACCGTTCATTTTCAACCTCAATCACATCCTTGATTTCATCGACCAGCAGTCCGACTTTTTCATCGTTGAACTGGACAATAATCACGCGCATGGCTTTGTGCATTTCAACAGCGGGTCTTTTGAATTTGACCCGCAGATCGATGATGCTGACAATTTGTCCTCTCAGGTTGAGCACTCCTTTGACGAAATCCGGAGCCCTGTAGACTTCAGTGAAATCGAGATTTTTATTGATTTCCTGGACATGAGAGATATCAATCCCGCAGAGCATCTCGTCCACATTGAACAAAACCAGTTCTTTAATACTTGCTAGTGTTTTCATAGAGGAACTTTCTTCACTTCTTCAGGCAGTTCATGGTGGTTTTGATCAGCAGTTCCTGATCAATTTTCACCAGATATTCGTCGGCTCCGGCTTCTTCGGCCCGATTGCGATCCTCCTGGGCGCTGAGGGAGGTGAGAATAACAATTTTAAGATGATTGAATTGAGGATCTTCCCGGATTCTGCGAGTCATTTCGACTCCATCCATGTTGGGCATCTCAACATCCGTCAGAATCAGGTCAACCTTGTCCCGGTTTTCATAGAGGACATCCAATCCCTGCATCCCGTCAACCGCCTCAATTACTGCCAAACCTTGAGATTCAAGGATGTCGCGAATATGATCACGGAAAAAAGGAGTGTCTTCCACCATCAAGACGGTTTTCTGAGGACCGGTACTGAGAAATTCTTCATGTGTCTGTTCCCATTCCGGGACCAGTTTTTTGGCGATGCCGAAAACATCGATCAGGAGGGTGATCCGATCCAGGATGATGGTGGAACCGACCACTCCCGGCTGCTGGAAGGTGACCCGGTCCACTTCCATATCAACTCCGACAATATCCACAATTCCTGAAGCCATAATGGCGACTTCTTTGTCGTGCATGGAGAAGATGATCAGGTAGACATATTTCCCTTCCGCTCGCGGCTTAATATCCAGGGCATCTTCCAGGGAAAACAGCCGCAGCGCCTCTCCCCGATATTGAGCGACATTTTTGTTGCCCACCTGCTGGATCCGGTCAGAGGGGATTCGTTCTATCCGGTGGATGAAAGCGAGCTGCACAGCGAATTGTTCACTCTTCGCGTTTTCGATGATTAAAACATCCTGCGTGTTGCCGACGGCCTGCTGCGCTTTTCTGAGGCGGTCTTTCTGTTCCCGTTCGTGACTTTCCTGGCTTCCCAGTTCCATAAAATTTGCCACTCCCATCACGTCGAGAATCAAGGCAGCGGATCCATCGCCTAATATTGTTGCACCGGCATAGCCGGCACATTCCCTCAGATGGTAGCCCAAAGGTTTGACTACGATTTCTTCCGAATCCATCAGCGTGTCGACGATAATCCCATATCGGAATTCTCCAGCAGAGACCACGACAATGTTGACGGAACTGGCCGAATGAAAGCGCCGGTCTTCGCCCAAACGCAGTTTCTGGTATTTTTTGGAATCCTCCTCACTGCGGCGGTCCAGAAGGTTTTCCCTCCTTTCCGAAATCTCTTCTTCTGAGCTCGGATGCACAACGACTGCCTCTTGAATACCAAGAAAGTCATGCAGACGGATCAAGGGCAATAATGTCCCGCGCAAACGAATGACGATGGAATCTCCTACTCTTTCCAGACGCTGTTTCACCTGTGCCGGCGGAACACGCACCAGCTCCACCAGGTTGACCTGGGGGATGGCAAAATTTTCTTTATTCACCTGCACCAGCAGACTGGGGATAATGGCCAGGGTGAGGGGCAGTTTGACTTTAAACGAAGTTCCCTGCCCGACCACCGTGTCGATGTCAATGGTGCCGCCCAACTGATTCAGATTGGTCATCACCACATCCATGCCCACCCCTCTTCCAGAAATGTCTGAAACTTCTTTCGCAGTTGAAAATCCGGGAGTGAAAATCAGTTTGTTGATATCTTTTTCTGACATTTCATCCAGGCGGGCCTTGTCGACAACTCCTTTTTCCAATGCCTTTTCTCGAATGACGGATGAGTCGATACCTGCCCCGTCATCCATAATTTCGATGACCACATGTCCGGCTTCATGCCGGGCACTGAGATAGAGTTTTCCTGTTTCCAGTTTTCCTGCGCTGCGTCGTACTTCCGGAGTCTCCAAACCGTGGTCGATGGCATTTCGAACAAGGTGAGTGAGGGGGTCTCCAATATTTTCAATGATGGTCTTGTCGAGATCCACCTCCTCCCCTTCAATGGTAAAATCAATGATTTTATTCAATCGTTTTGACATGTCCCTGACGACCCGCTGGAATTTATTGAAAACGGTACCGATGGGCTGCATGCGGGTGGACATGATGGTTTCCTGCAGCTCAGAGGTGACAGAATCCAGGCGTTGCGAGGCAATTTCAATGGCGTATTTATCCCAGAGAGAAACCGTCTGGTTGAGCTGATTCCGCGTCAAGACCAGCTCCCCTGCCAGGTTCATCAAATCGTCCAGAATGTCGACATTGACGCGAATAGTGCTGCTGACGTGATCTTTTTTGCTGGAGCTATCGCTTTCTTTAGTGTTCGGCTTGCCCGGTTTTGCTGCATTTCTCTGGTTGATATAAGAACTGGCTTGAGGACGTGACGGGGTGTTTGATTCCACGGGAAGAGTCTCCTTTTCGACAGGATTGGGATTGATCGCTTCACTGGCGCTCTCTGCCGGCATTCCAGCAGGAGCTGGATTCTGATCGAGAGTCTCTGATTTCTGCGGCATTTCTATGGAAGGCGTAGGCAGTGATGTATTGCTTGCTTGCGTGACCGGGTTAGTCAATGCCCCGTCTCTTTTTTCAAGAGTAAGAATTTCTTCATCATTGATAAACTGTGTCTGGACCATTTCCTGGGAGGAAGGTTCATCAGAAAGAAAGGAATTTGCGGACCCGGACTCAAGGGAAGACTCGAACGCAGCAGGAGCTGAATCTTCCGGGGCTGCGGCCAGGTTTTCAATAAAATTTTCCGATTCCGGGCTTGGAGAGAGCGGAAAGGCTGACATTTCCAGACTCGGATCTGGAAGCTGTTTCTGGAATTCGAGGGAGTCATCAGGATGGTAGGGGAAAAATTGAGATTGGCTCAAATCTCCCGGATTGACGGCAAGGATATGGATCTGGTCAGGGCCCAATCCCAAATAGCGAAGGGTGAGGATCTCGCTAAGAACTGTTGCAATGAGAGGGTAATAGAGCTTCCTGTCCGCAATTTCCAGGGTTGTCTGGTCAATCAGGTATGCAATTGATTCGAGCTCCTCTGCGAGCGATTCCTTGCTTTTCCCCTTTTCTTCAATGTCTGTGACTGTGTCGAATTCCAAAAGATAGAGATTGAACCCGTCGTCCTGATAACGAAGCAGATCTTCGGGTTGCAGAGAAAAAAGATCTCCCTGATCCGGCAGTCCCAACGTCAATGCTCCTTCGGCACTGCCTTCTTCTTCAATGCTCTCTCCTCTTAAAATCCGCTGCAGGTTTGTGACGAGTTGCGAAATATCCGCCTGCTCACTTTCATCAGGATTGTCGAGCATCGATTTGAGAGTGTCTGAGGCGGTCAGCAAGGTGTTGATAGACTCGCGATTGGGAATCAGGTTATTGTTGCGAATCTCATTGAGCACATCTTCCGCTGCATGAGAAAGTTTACCAATCGCTTTGAATCCAAGAAATCCCGCCCCGCCTTTGACGGAGTGAATGCTGCGGAATATGCGGTTGATCAAATCCTCATCCACTTCACTTTCAGATTTTTCCAAAAGCAGGATGTCATTCTCGATTCCGTCCAGCTGTTCTCTTGAATCTTCCAAATACAACTGGATTCTTTTTTCATCCTTGTCTGACATCGAAAACTCCTTGACCGTCTTGTTAACGATTGCTTTTTTCTCAAGAAAATTATGATTGCTTTGATTCCAGATTTTTTTCTTAGAACAGGAGGAAGGGCGGAACACTCTTTTTCCCGGCACAAAAGCAGCTCCTGTTTTGAACCCGAACCTGAGAAATATGCAGTAAGAAGCTCATTAAGTCAAGATCAGTTACTTGTTCGCGACCGTTCCTATAAGCCATCGTCACCGGGTTTTCGGGTTATGCTTTGGGCAGGGAATGATAACGAGCTAAAAAGGCCTGCATCAGTTCCTTGGCATCTCTCAGCACTTCTCCTTCTCTTGGTTTGTTGGCAGAATCAAAAGCAGGGTTTAAGATTTCCTGGGCGTTGCGGATCAGCATCGAAAAGGTCTTTTTTTCTTCCATCATAAAAATGAAGGACTCTTCGCACACAACCGCTTTGCCTTCCTTTTTTAACTCACGAATAATAAAGCCGCCGATTTCACTGTCTTTTTGATCAGAAAGATAGGTTTCCTGTCCTTTGTCTTCAAGCACTGCGGTACAGTGCCAGTTGAGTGAGCTGGTGGTGCTGATGAACAAAGCCAACAGTTCTGAAACATTTTTACAGCGAAAACTGTGCATTAAAAAAACCACCAGAATTTCGAGAAAATAGTTCCTGCGGATATGGCGCTGATGTTCGATTTCAGAATGCTGCAACCGGTTTTTAGTTTTTGTCAGAAAATTCTGTCTTTCCTGTCTGTTCTTTTCATCGTCTATGATCCGCGCGAGACAGAATTTCACTTTTTCCGTCAAACTCTCGAGATTAAGCGGTTTTTTTTCAAAAGCTTCGGCTCCCAACTCAATCGCTTTCAAAACGGTTTCATGATCAATTTTGGAAGTGAACATGATCACCGGAACGTATTTCAGTTCCGGGTTGTCCTTGAGCTGTTTGAGCACTTCAAATCCTCCCTCTCGGCCATACGTGGGCAGGGAAAGGTCCAATAAAATCAGATCTGGTTTGTCGAGTTCCGCAAGTTGAAGTCCCATCACTTCATCAGTGGCTCCCATCACGGAGATTTGAAGTTCCTCCTGAAAATAGTCCTGAACCAGACTTTGCAGTTCTTCCGCATCGTCGATGTAGAGGATTTTTGCCTGCGTTGCGGGGCTGACTGGAGAAGGAGTCTGCTGCTGAACCGGTTTTTTGGGGGCAGGAGGAGGTGTCGGAGGGGGGGCGGCTTTCTCTATTTTGGGTGCGATACTCGCAGCATTTTCAGGTTTTGATGCAGGAGGAGGAACGGATGGGGCTCCTGTCAGATGTTCTCTCAAAGTATTGACGAGTTCCGCCGTTTCGCTTTCAAATCCCGCATCATGGTATTCATTTTCGACCTGGACCAGCATTTGGCGCAGCAGATCGCTGGAAGAAAAGAAGAGATCAACATGCCCGATCTGCATCAGAGTGGGGTCATTGCGCAGATGCTGCAAAACATCTTCGACTTTATGAGTGAAATCCTGGATTGACTTTAAATTGAGAAAACCGGCGGCCCCTTTGAGCGAGTGAAAGAGGCGAAACATCTCCCCCACCAGGGATTGGGTTGCTTCGGCGTCCGAATTTTGGTCGAATTTAAGAAGCATCTGTTCGACCTGGTCCATGACATCAATGCTGTCAGAAACGAAGTCGACGAGCATCTCAATATCTTCTTGGGCCAAATTTTGCTCCATAGCAATTTCTCTCGAAAAATAGGGTGATTGTTGAGAGCCGTAGTCGTTGATTTTAAGCTGTGATCATGTTTAAAAATCACAAAGATTCGTTTGCATCATGCACAAAGGGCCGGGTTTATCAGGGCTGGCTTCTCTGTTCCTGATGAGCAATAAAAAGCAGAAGGTCCAAATCCAAATAAGTTCTGACCATCATCGTTTGCGGCACGAAGCGATTTCCTTTTCCTTCTTTCTCGCTATCGCACTTTTTGTCCGCAATCGTCTCGAAAATTGAAGAGGAATGGGAACAAAGAGGAAGAACACCTGAATATGTTGGATCCGCGATCAGCTGCCTGCAGTCACAACAAAAGAGCTCCCGGCTGCCCGGAGAATCTTGTGAAAGACTTTTTCGAAGACTTTGGCATAGGCAAACTTTTAGAGTGAGATATATATATTTATAGTCTCAAAACGGCAAGAGTAAGTTTTAAAACCATTTTGATTTTATAAAATCTCAAATGCGAGCAGGGTGATATCATCACCATAGGATGCCTGTCCCGAAAAATTCAAGACATGATTGTAGATACTGTCCAACCAGGAGTCCAGTGATAAGTGGCTTTGTTCAAGAAGCAATTTTTCAAAACGGTCCCAACCAAAACTATTTCTCTGCACATCTTGAATTTCAATGATGCCATCGGTATAGATCAGAATTTTGTCTCCTGACTGGACAGGAATTTTTTGAGTTTCAAAAGAAAAAGTTTCACTCGAAAATGGACCCAGCAAACCCCCTGATGCGGTTAGAGGAAAAATTTCCCGAGATTGAGCCCGGACGAGATAGGCCGGCGGATGGGCTGCAGAGGCAAAACTCAGTTCCCTGGTTTGAGTATGATAGATTCCGTACCAGGCAGTCACAAACTTGCCGTCTTCAATTTTTCCATGGAGAAAATCGTTGATTGACTGCAGGGCAATGGAAGGCAGGGATTGCTTGTCATACGAGATTTTAAACAAACTGGAGGCCATAAAAGAAATCAGGGCTGCAGAAATCCCATGGCCGGTGACGTCAGCCACCAGAAAGCCGACGCTCTCGGCATTGGGCTGTACCACATCATAAAAATCTCCGCCGATTTGATCCATCGGCAGATATCGTGAGGAGATTTGAATGCCGGGCAGTTGCGGGAACTTTTGCGGAAGAATCGAGCTTTGGGTCACTTTCGCCTGCTCCAGTTCCTTCAGTTTTTCCTGATAAGCCTGCTCCAGTTCCTCTTTGATGGCCTGTTGCTCATCCTGATATTCCTTGATACGCCAGGCTGAACGAATGCGGGCAATCAGTTCCGTTTCTTGGGCCGGTTTGCTGAGGTAATCATCGGCCCCGACTTCCAGTCCCCTGACGGTGTCTTCCAGTTCCCCTTTGGCACTGAGCAAAATGAAAGGAATCGTTTTCAAAGGTCCTGTTTTGATGGCTTCGCAAAATTCAAATCCGTCCATGACCGGCATCAGCAGATCAGAGAGGATGATGTCCGGTTGCTGCTCCCGGGCCAGGTCCAGTCCTTCCTGTCCGTTTTTTGCCAAAATGACTTCCCATCCGTAGGATTTCAATGTCCTCTGCATTGCAAAAGCCTGGGTGAGGCTGTCTTCAACCACCAGTATTTTCATAGATTTTACTTAGTGCAAACAAGATGGGTTATGTGCCTGTAATCCCTGATTTCTGCCTTGTGGCGCAAGAACAGTTTTACCCCGGGAACCGTCTCCTCGAGGGGCTTGTTCTGAAGAGCTTCAATGAGGGAAATGCTTATTAATCTTTAGATCAAACGTCGGATACTTTCTAAAAATTCGTTATTGTTGAACTGACTTTTGGCAATATAGTGATCCGCGCCGACTTCCATTCCCCTTTTTTTATCCTCCTGCCGGTCCTTGTAGCTGACGATCACAATGGGAATCTGCTGATACTTCTGATCTGATTTCAAGGTGCGTGTCAGTTCAAGGCCATTCATGCGCGGCATATCCACATCGGTCAGAATCAGATCGAACTTTTGACGCCGCACCTTATTCAGTCCATCCAGACCATCAACAGCAACCGTCACTTCATAGCCCTGGCTCTCCAGTAATTTACGTTCCATCGTTCGAATGGTCAAGGAATCTTCCACGACCAGCACGTGAGTTTTTGCTGTTTTTGGCTCCTCGCTTTCTGATTTCCGGGCGCCATAGCTGGTCTGAAATTCGCGCACTGTATTGAGCAAATCAAGAACGTCGATCACCAGGGCAACCCGGCCGTTGTTGAGGAGGGTCGCACCTGTCAGGTTTCTCACTTTTTTCAGGCGGGAGTCGAGGGCTTTGACGACAATTTCACTCTCCCCCATAAAACGGTCCCCGACAATGGCGACCCAGGTTTCTGAAGACCGTAAAACGAGGGCGGGATAGATTTGGCCCGCCTGCATGGGAAGGGGTCCGCTTTCTCCAAAAAGATGGCTCAACCAGATCACTGCCATAATCCGATCCTGATGATGCAGGATAGTTTTGCCGCCGATGCTTTCAATGTTTTCCGGATCCAGGTGGATGTATTCTTCAATCATGCTGCTGGTGAAGGCATAGATCACCCGCTCACATTCCAGTAAAACAGTGTGAAGCACGGCCAGGGTCATCGGCAGTCTGAGAGTGACCGCCGTAAATTGCCCAGGAATGGATTCAATGTTCACTTTCCCGTTTATTCGATCCACTCCGGTTTTTACAACGTCCATGCCGACGCCTCGACCGGACACTTTACTGACCTGGTCCCGGGTGGAAAAACTGGGAAGAAAAAGAAAGTCCAGGAGTTCTTCGCTCTTCAGATGACGAGCCTGGTCTGCAGAAAGACGTTTTTGCTCCACCACCCTGGTGCGGATTTTTTCCGGATCAATGCCTTTGCCGTCGTCTTTCAACTGGATCACCACTTCATCTCCCTGTTGGGAGGCAGACAGGCTCAAAATTCCCTGGACCGGTTTTCCCTGCTCCCGGCGTTCGTCGGGGGACTCAATGCCATGATCGATGGCATTGCGGATCATGTGTTCGAGAGGTGCCTTGAGCAGTTCAATCAAGGCTTTGTCAATACGGGTATCGGCTCCATTCGTCATTAATTGAACGGATTTGTCCAATGACTGAGCAAGTTCCCGGACGATGCGCGGAAAGCTGTCAAAAAGTTGAGCAAGAGGCACCATCCGTGCCAGCATCACTTCTTCCTTCAGGGAGTTTGTCAACTGCTTGAACTCCATTTCAAATTCGTCAAAGTTTTGCACAATCGGGGTCAGTTTTTCTTTTAGATCAGAAGAATTTTCCGACTTAAGCAGCGCATACATTTCTTTTTTAATTTGTTCCATGCCGGTGCATTTGACATAGAGTTCTCCCGCCAAATTAAACAAACGGTCCAGGCGCCTCACGGAGATACGCTGGCTTTCGCTGACCGTCCGCTGCTTTCCTCCCGGCTGGAAAGGCGGTGTTTTCGAATCCGGCAAAACATCGGATTCCGGGAGCATATCCAAATCTACCGCGATTGATGAGCCGCTTTCTGTTTGAGCGGCAGGCCCTTCACGTTCTTCCGGGGGTGTTTCCAATTTCTTTTCGGTGACGCCGTTTTCGATTTCCGGGGGACTTTCCCGGTCTGCAGAATCCGGTGGCTGGCCGGGGAGAGGATCCAGAGCTTTTCCTGCTTTGACGGCGTCGGTGAGTGAATCGATATTGGCAAGCGGAGCTTCTTCGTTGACTGCCCGTTGAATCAGCACTTTCAGCCAGTCCGTTGCCGTCAGCATGTAATCGACATCCAAACGCCCCATCGAGGTCTGTTGTTTAAGCCGGTTCAAATGATCTTCGAGGGCATGGGCAAAGGCATTGACGTCATTGGCCATCACAGTCCCTGAGGAACCTTTGATCGTATGGATCACTCTTGCCATCTGCGTCAATGCTTCTTCGGCTTTTTCAGCTTCTTCCAAAGCCAAAACCAGGGGGTCTAATTCCAGCAAAAGCGAATCAGACTCCATTTGGAAAAGTTCCAGCAAGGACATGTCGTCAAAATCAGTCATCCTCAATCCTTCAGCAATCGGTTTTGTTCTGCCTCCTCCTTGCCTGACAGCAGCGGGAGCTGCGTAGAAACTTTAAATTGCTGAACAATTTCCAATTGATCCTGTGCCATGTGGGTCAGCGGGATGGAGGTCTCAGAAATTTGCTCTGCATTGATTTTATTTTCATTGGACATCTGCTGGATTTGCTTAATAGAGTCCGTCATTTGCCGGGCACTGTCCATTTGCTGCTCCGTTGCGACTTTCATCTCAACCAGCATTGGCCCGATCTCCTGCACGGCATCAATCAAAGCCTGGATGGAATCACCGGCTTCATTGATTTGACGGGTTCCCTCCCGGGTGGTTGCTGAAGATTTTTCCATGCTCATCATGGCGGCATTGGCTGCTTTTTGAATTTCATTGATCAACTCGGAAATTTCTTCAGAAGCCAGCACGGTTTGATCTGCCAGTCTTCTGATTTCAGAAGCGACTACACTGAACCCCTTGCCGAATTCCCCTGCCTTGACGGCTTCAATCGAAGCATTGACTGAAAGCAAATTGGTCTTGTCTGCGATTTTGGTGATGGTTCCCATCACTTTGGCAATGTTTTCCACTTTTTCGGTCAAGACGGTAAATTTTTCGGAGGTATTGGAATTGCTACTGCTGATCTCCTCGATGCTGTTCAGGGAGATGACAATGGCCTTGTTTCCTTGTGACGCCAGTTCGATGGCCTGATTGGCAGATTCTACGACCCGGTCTGCGCTGAGGTTCATCTCGTTTGAGGTGGCTGAAAGTTCATTCAGTCCTGCGGAAAAATTGGTAATGGCGTCGTTTTGTTCCTCAATGTTGCGGCTCTGTTCGGTGGAAGAAGCGGAAATTTGGTTGGTGGAAGACGTCAACTGCATCGCTCCGTCCCGGATATTGCCCAAAATTTGGTTCCAATGGCTTTGCATGGTTTGCATCGCCATTAAAAGTTGTCCAATTTCATCAATGGACTTCACATCAATGGAAATACTGAGATCCCCCTGCGACAGTTGGTTGGTGATTTCAACGGCTTTTCGGATCGGCAGGGTGAATTTTTCCGCCAGGAAATATGCCCCTAACAAACTGAGGATTAAAATCGCTCCGGCAACTCCCATCAGACCAAATTGGAAAGATTGAATCGGTAAAAAGATTTGATCGGAATTGGCGTCGACAATAAATGTCCATTCCACCCCGAAACGGGAACTGACCTGAAGCGGAAAAAAAACAGAAAGCCGATCCTCCCGTTCCAAAAATCCGGGCTTTCCGGAAAGGAGCGTGCCTGCTTCCTCCGGGAAATCATTTTGAATCCGATGCTCGTGCTTCAGTGCAAACCCCCATTCTTTGGCGGGATCCGGATGCGCCAGAAAATATCCGTCCTTGTTGACCAGATAGCTCACGTGTTGATTGTCTTTATTCAAGATCTCCCGTAAAAATTCGCCAAAGACATTCAAAATCACAATCCCTGCAAATTGGTTTTCATGATCATAGACAGGAGTCGCATAGCGAATTACCGGAAGGAAGGGACGTTCGATCACGCCTTGTTCCATGTTCAGTTCCAGAGGAGAAATATAAAATTCATGCTTTTCAAGAGAGGCGGTTTTGGAAAAGTAACCCGATTTGCTTTTGTCCTGCAGTCTTTCCGGGGGGGTCGTTTTGACCACACCGTCTTGAAAATCAACCCGAACCTGTTCGTGACCGTCTTTTCCAATGAAGCGGATTTGACGGTAGTGTTTTTTGTGGAGGGCAAAGTTTTCAAAAATCGTCTCAAGCCGACTTTTCCAGACCGCCGTGGACGATCCGTCTAGCGGATCAATGTTTAAGTTTTGACTGGCGCGGATCATTCCCTGAATCGGCGGGGTTTGGGTGAGAAACATCAGGTCAGATTCAACGGTTTTGAGAAGATTGAGCACCAGAACCGATTCCTGTTCAACCTTTCCCAACAGCTCCCGGACCATCGCGTCCCTGAGCGTCGCAGTCGAATTTTGCAGCGAGTAGGCTCCGATGACCAGTAAAATAAAGAGCGTGAAAATTCCCAGACTGAACATCAGTTTCAGACGGATACTTTGGCGAATAATACGGAAGAAATTCTTGAATCCCGTAGCAGCTTTTTCTTGGGGCATCTGGACCTCTTTTTAAATTTGTTTCAAACTTGTTAACTGACCTATGGTGTAAGAATATTCAGCAGGGAAATCCCCTCCTGGAAGGGAAAAAATGGGTTTTCCCTTTGTTCCTTGCAAAAGTGACCCACCCCCACCCCTCCCAAGAGGGGAATCTCGAGTACGCTTCTCAGCTGTAGGGTTCTGCTGAGCCTGCGAAGCGCACCACCCGCAGGTGCCTGAATCAATTCTGACGGGATCGGTTCGATTTTGCAAATCATGCCAGCACCTCTCCCAGTTTTTTGACGACTTGGTTGATATCCAGCCAGAGCAGAGGCAGCCCATGATAAATTCTCACTCCCCGGATGTAGGCCGACGGAATTCCGCTTGCCGTTTCAATGCTTCCCTGAAAAGAGCTCAGGGGGATGCTATCCACACCTTGTATGGATTCCACCAGGATCCCGGTGGCGTGGTTTTCGCTTTGCACGACCACAATGTTTTTTGGAGGACTTGCGCTGGTCATTCCAAAAAAGCGGCGAAGATCAAATGTGAGCAATAATGATCCTCTCAGGTTGATCAGTCCTGAAACAGCAGGATGCATTTCCGGCAGCGGTGTCAGTTCCTGGATGGCCAGGGTTTCCTGAAGATCTTCAACGGAGCAGGCATAGTATTGGTCTTCCATCAAAAAAATCAGCAAGGAAACGATGGTCTCGTCCTCATGCTCGGAACTCTCGCGGTATTCGGCAGCCGTTTGCTCCAGGTCCTTCTGAGACAGGGGTAAATTTTCCAGTTTCATAGAAGCTTCTCCCACAATGTCAGTCTGTTCTGTCACGTTTCTTCAAATTCATTTTTTCAATGTTTTACAAGGCGTGCCAGTGTTTCAGCCATTTTATTTTTGCAAGACAGTCTTCGACAATCTGCTGTTTGGAAAATGCAGCCTCCCAGGGCATTTCCTCCCGGTTAGGGGAAGCCCGGTCAATTAAGTCAAAGGTGCGGGCATAGGATCGGGAGGCCAGATCCTCTCTCCCTTTTCTTTCCTGCAGCGTCGCCAGAAAATAGTGGGCTAAAATGTGTGATTCGTCACAATAAAGGCAGCGGCGAAATCGTTTTTCTGCTCCTTCATACTCTTGACGTTCCTGCAAAACCAGTCCTGTTAAAAAGTAAGGCTCCGGATGAAGGGGATTGAGGTCGATCAGAGCCTGACATCGCTCGAGGGCCTGCTCGGTCTGCCCCTGTTCCGAGTCTAAAAAGGCCAGTGCCAGCAATGTCTCCTCGCTGCTCGAATTTTGTGCCTCTGCCTTGAGCAGAAACTGCCTGGCTAAATGATTGTCCTGCTCCCGGAAGGCCTTCATTCCGTTTTGGTAGTTTTCGAGAAAGGACTTTTCTTTTTCAGATTTCTTTGGAATTCCTGTTTCTGTCAGCGGTACTTTCGACCTCGGCGATTTTTCGGAAAAACGCAGTCGAAGGTCGGCTGGCGTGGCGCGCCCGGACAATTTTGGGGAAAATCGAGCGGGTTCATGTCTTCCCGTAATCCTTTCGTTTATTTTCTGATACGTTGCATATCCCCAGTTTTTGAGGGGAAAGGGAAGTTCTCGGGAAGGCCACAATTCAGAATGACCTAAAAAAAGATACCCTTCGTCTTCCAGTAATTGATAGAGCTGATGCAGCAGCAGCAGGACCGTTTTTTTTTGAAAATAAATGCTCACGTTGCGGCAGAAAATCACGTTGAATTTTTGTTTTCCAAAGGAGGATTCAGTCAATTCCATCAGGTTCTGGAATTGAAACTGCACCCGTTGACGAATCTTGGGGTCCAAATGATACTTTCCCTCTGATTCTTTGAAGTAACGATCCCGAAAAGAGAGATTCTCTGTGCGGAATGAAAAATTTCCGTAGACGCCCCGGCGGGCATAATCCAGGGAGTTTCGGTTGAGATCGGTGCCCAGGATTTTGACTTTTTCGGCCTTTTTGCCCCATTTTTCATCCAGCAAAATGGCAATGCTGTAGGGCTCTTCCCCAGTGGAACAGGCTGCGCTCCAAATTCGGAAAGCATCTGTACCAGCCAAGCCGGTGGGTTCAATTCGTTCTGGAAGAATGTGTGTTTTTAAAAAATTATATTGCTGAGGATAGCGGAAGAAATAGGTTTCCCCGATCGTCAGCTGCTGTTCCAGAATCTGATATTCAGCGGGGTTGTTTGAAAGCAGGCGGTAATATGACTCGAAGCCGGAAGTTCCGGTTAGGCGGATGCGTTCAAAGAGGGAACTCATCAGCAGATGCTGAAATTGCTTCTCAAAATTCAGTCCGCTCCGCATCTGGACCAGTCGGGTGTAGCGCTGATAAGTCTCCGGAGTCACCTCAAGCGTGGGCAGGGGATTCATTAAAGCTCCTCTTCCGCAATGCGGGCACGCTCTTCTTCCGTGAGAATTCGACAGAGGTTGAGGACATGAATATCTCCTGATGCAGACAAGCCCACTTCCTCTGTAAATTTTCCGGGATTTTCAGATAAAACATCGGACAGGTAGTCCTCTGCCTGCCATTCTTCCATTTTACTGACATGATCCACAATAAAGCCGAGTTTTCGATGCTGACAGCGGACCAGGAGAATCCGGTTGGAAATCAGATAGTGCTCCCGGCTTCCTCCAAATCGTTTCCGTAGATCGACAATACAAAAAAGTCCTCCCCGAATAGAAACAAAGCCCTCCAGAAAAGGGATCGCCTGCGGAAATTTCTGAATGTGCATCATCGGCACTATTTCCTCGATCGTTGCCGCCTTGACGGCGTAGTTCTGGTCTCCAATGTTCACGATCAGGACCGAAAGGGATTCCTTCATGTCACGTTGGGTCTGCTGCATTTTTTGTTTTGCACCTGATTCAAAACTGCAAGGTCCCGGCGGGACATCGAAAAAACCAAGCTCCGGATCAATGACTCGACGAAGGAGGCAGAACAATTATTCCGGCTCTTGCAGATGATAATTTTCTAATAGACGCTTCAGCACATCATGGGCTTGATTCATTTGCTGGAAGAGATCATCAAGGGCAGCAAAAAGGGACTGTTCCCCTTTTTTCTGCATCCTGTCGCAAAGTTTTGCCAGACGAACAGCCCCAATGCCAAGACAGCTTCCCTTGAGGTTGTGTGCCGTTGCTGCCAAAGACTTTCCCTCTTGACTGCGGATGTTGGATTCAATTTTATTCAAGTCTTTCACGCTGTCTTCCAAAAAGATGGCAATCAATTGTTTTTGCAGGGAAGTTTGGTATTTTTTCAATTGTTTTTCATCGAGATCAGGATCCTGATTGATTTCGGCTTGCGCGGATGTTTCTGTTTCAGCATCACCCGCGGAAAGGGGCGAAAATCCGGGAAGGGATTTTTCGGGAAACAGTCGAGGTCCCCATTTTTCCAAGGCTTTGATTAATTCCTGCTCCTGAATGGGTTTGCTCAAATAATCATTCATTCCTGCTTCGAGGCATTTTTCGCGATCTCCCGTCATGGCGTTGGCCGTGACTGCAATAATGACAGGAAATTCCTTGGCCTCATGCTGGCTGCGGATTTGCCGTGTTGCTTCAAAACCATCCATTTCGGGCATCTGACAATCCATTAGAATCAGATCGTATGGCTGAAGTTTTAAGGATTCGAGCGCTTCAAGACCATTTCCGGCAACGTCAGCACTGAAACCAAGAGACTCCATCAGCATGATCGTTAATTTCTGATTGACGCGATTGTCTTCTGCAATCAGGATTTTAAAAGGGAATCTTTCTCCCAGGGAAATATTCACTTCTCCCGGTTCAACCTTTAGCAGAGCAGATTCGGAATTCCTTGGATTCAATATTTCAATCAGAATGTTCTGCAGTTGAATGTGCCTTAGCGGTTTGCTCAGAAATCCGGAGAAATATTGAGAAATCTGCCTGTTACTTTTTTCAGGATCCAACGAAGAAAATAAAATCAGGGGTATGTCTTTTCCCGCGGGGAGTTGGCGAATCGATTCGGCTAATTGGTATCCGTCCATCTGAGGCATGTGGTAGTCAAAAATTGCGACATCAATAGAAACTCCTGAGCGGATTTTTTCAAATGCTGCTTTCGGCGTGTCAGCGGGAAATGTTTCCATCTCCCAATGCTCACACAATAATTTGATCATTTCAAGATTGACAGGATTGTCATCCACAAGCAAAACCCGCTTGTTTTTTAAATGAGTCAGGGGTTGAGAAAAACTTTTTGGGATTGCAGGAGCTTTTTTGACGATGATTGTAAAAGAAAAGACAGATCCCTGCCTCTCCTGACTTTCAATCCTGAATGTCCCTCCCATCATTTCAACCAAACGCAGCGAAATAGAGAGCCCCAATCCGGTACCACCATATTCGCGTGTTGTTGAAACATCTGCCTGGGTAAAGGCTTCAAAGAGCAGCTTTTGCTTTTCTGCAGGAATTCCCACCCCCGTATCACGCACCGAAAACAGCAGTTCCAGTTCATTGTCGGTCTGGTGGTTCAAGTGGACCCGAATATCAACCCCTCCCTCCCTGGTGAATTTGATCGCATTGCTCACCAGGTTGGAAAGTATTTGGCGAAGTCGGGTGACATCCCCTTGAATCGTGGAAGGAATTTCGGATTCGATGAGATAGGAAAGTTCCAGATTTTTTTCCTCCGCATTGGACACAAAGAGGGTCAAAACATCCTCCACCGCCGACAATAGTTCAAAGGGCTGTTCTTCCAAAATCATTTTACCGGATTCAATTTTGGAAAAATCGAGAATGTCATTGATCAGAGTCAGCAGATGGTCTCCGCTGCTGCGGATAATTTCCACAAAATCCCGTTGTTTTTCGGTTAAGTCGGTTTTTAGCAACAATCCGGTCATGCCGATTACACCATTCATCGGGGTACGGATTTCATGGCTCATATTTGCAAGAAATGCCGATCTTGCTTCCACTGCCGTCAATGCGTGTCCCTTTGCCGTTTCCAGTTCCACATTTTGAACCTGCAGCTTCAAGGCATATTCATTGACGGAGCGCGCAGTGATTTCAGTTCTTTCCATTGCTTCTTCAAGTTCTTTTGCAGCACGTTTCTGATCGGTAATATCATAGTTGATCCCTGTCATCACCAGGGCGTTGCCTTCAGAGTCTCTTGTGATTGTTGCAATCGCTTTTAAATCTCGAACCTCACCGTCCGGATGCAGCACCCGAAATTCTGTATCAAACTCTTTTTCCCCGTTTAAAGCCAACTGGATTTCCTCATCCCCTCGCGCCTTGTCTTCAGGATGCAAACCTTGCTGCCATGCTTCATAGGCCCCAAGAAATTCACTTTCCTGAATACCATAGAGGTGATACATCCATTGATCCCACACCAGAACATTGTTGACGATGTCATACTCCCAGACCCCAAATTTTGCAGCAGTGGCAGCCAGCGCCAACCGCTTCTGCGATTTTTCAGTCTCTTCCTCTTTTTTCTTCTGTTCGCTACGGTCCTGAAGAATGCCTGTAAAACCGACTTTGCCCTTGATTTGAGTGATTCCTACGGAGATATAGAGAGGAAACGTGGTGCCGTCTTTTCTTTTTCCTTCCACTTCCCTGCCAATACCAATGAGTTTTGGCTGCTTTGTTTCAAGGTATCGTAACAGATAGGCATCGTGTTCTTCGCAATAGGGAGAAGGCATCAGCATTTTGATGTTTTGGCCCATCAACTCTTCCTTACTATACGCAAACATGGTCACACACGCCTGATTCGCATTTTGAATGTTTCCTTTTTCGTCAATGGTAATAATGCTGTCCACAGTGGAATCCAGGATTGCCTGGAGCTGGGTTTGGCTCTCTGACAGGTTTTTTGCAGTCTTCTCCCAATTCCGGTTTCTTTGTTCCAGTTTGTTTTCCAGACTCTTTCGTTCTTCAATTTCTTTTTCAAGTTCTTCCTTGCGGAGTCCTATTATCCTGTAACGAGAATCCGCCAAGCGAAAAAAATGTAAAGTTAGTACGATCAAAAAAGAGACTATCACGCCAAAACAGAGGCCAATGAAAGGGAGCTTACTTTGACTTTTTTTAATCGTTTCTTGATGAGGAATAAGACGGACTTTCCATTGTGATCCTTTCAGTTTGATATCTTTGCTGAATTGCCATTGTCCTCCGACTGAATCGGTCCCTTGAGAAGCATAAAGTACTTCTTCATTGTCAGTGATCACGAAAGAATAACCCTGGCTGTTCTCATTCAAAATTAAATCAAAAAATTTTCCTGCCCGGTAAACTGCCAGAATGAAGCCGTCAAATATCCCCTCAGTAAAAAGTGGGAAATATACTAAAAATCCTTTTCCTCCCTGAACCAGTTCAATGGGAGACGAAAGTGTGACAGATTTTTTTTCTCGTGCCAGATCCAGGGCTTTTTTTCTTTGTTCTTCAAATGCCAGATTGAGGTCCTGTGCCTCTTCATTACCTTCCAGGGGAACAAGCCAGCGAACGTGATAAGAAGAGTCCACCCACTGAATCGCCTGAAAGCCTTTCATGTGTTCGTAATAATAAGTCGCATCATCCATCCAGGCTGCTTTATTGGAGGTACCACCCTGAGCCTCCCAGCGTCTTGCCATCCTTTGCAGAGCCAGAAATTGAGAATCAAACTGGGCTGCAATGGTGTGTGCAATGCCTGCTGCTGTTGAGTTGAATGTTTCACGAATCAATTGCTCCTCTCGCTCCACTAAACTTGACCAGATCAAAAAAGATAAAACGATTCCAGCGATTCCCACCAAATACGGAAAGCCTTTCAAATGATAAAATTTATGCATAACAAAAAAGTCTTTTTAAAGTAAAAATCCAAAACCCCGCGGAACCTCCTCCCCGCTCCTAATCCAAATTCTACTCCTAATCCTGCTCCTAATC
>JADGAV010000007.1:0-38708 GCA_015231825.1 SAR324 cluster bacterium | reverse complement strand
GCTCCTAATCCAAATTCTACTCCTAATCCTGCTCCTAATCTTAATCCTGCTCCTAATCTTAATCCTGCTCCTAATCTTAATCCATCAAATGCCTGACAATAGCCGGACTGATCTCCTCCATCCCCAGGATTTGGTCGGCGGCATCGAGTTCGGCTGCCTTTTTGGGCATACCGTAAATCACGGAACTGGCTTCATCCTGAGCAATGGTAAATCCATAGTTCTTCCTCAATTGCTGCAATCCTCGGGCACCGTCTTCTCCCATTCCTGTCAAAAGGGCGCCGACAGCCCTGCGTCCAAAATGCTCGGCCACCGAGGCGAAAAAAACATCGATGGACGGCATATGAAGCGTCTCCGGTTCACTGCTGTAGCAAAAGGTCTGCTGGGACGATATTCGCAGATGACGCTTTTTCTCATGAGCGACATAGACCCTTCCTTTCTGAGGAGAGACGCCTTCCAGGGCCGTTTCAATCGGAAGCGGGCAATAGCCGGACAAGTGTTCGATGAAGGAGGGAATGAAGTCGGCATCCATGTGCTGAACCAGCACAACGGCTGCCGAAAAGTCTGCAGGAAATTTGGAAAGAAGATACTGCAGCGTTTTGGGTCCTCCGGTGGAGGCGCCCAGAACGACCAGATGAGACGCCTTCCCCTGAGCCTTGGCAAGAGGACGCAGATCTCTTTTCTGAAAGTTGTTTGGAGCAAGGCTGCTGCTTTGCCGGGACTGTTCCACTTTATGACGCAGCTGGGCCAAGGCTTTCACTTTTAACAGAAACGGTTTTCCCATTGTGCGGATTTGATCTGCAGACAAGGAGGAACTGTTCTGCGCGATGCTGAGTTGGGGCGGTTTGATGGCTTCCAAAGCTCCATACTCCAAACATTGGTAGATCGCCGACATATTTTTAGTGATGGTGGCCGTGACCACCAGGATGGGGATCGCCGACTGACTCAGAATCTTTCGGGTGGTTTCCACCCCATCCTGCCGGGGCATGTGGATGTCCATCAAAATAATATCCGGCTGCTGATGGCGCACATACTGCTCGGCTTCCAGGCCATCCTTCGCCCAGTGAACCGGACCAAACTGAGGATCAGCGGCAAGGATTTTTTTCATCAGGTGAGTGATGACGAGGGAATCATTGACGATCAAGACGTGAATTTGCGGCATTGCAAAAACTTTTTGTAACTATGAAATACAAGTGCTTCCTGAGATTCAATCGCACCCCGACGGGAGGCCTTCCTGGAAAATTACAGGACTGCTACCGGTTGTCCATCCGGGACATCAATTGACTTGTTAAGAAGCGTTCTTTTTATTTTGATAGGTGGCCATCAGCTGCTGACAGGATTCCAGATTGAAGGGTTTTTTGATAAAAAGATCGGCACCCCGTTCAATGACATCATCCTGGACCCTTTTCTGGATATTGGCACTGCAGACGACGATAAAACTATTTTGAGATTTTGCGCGGATATGTTCGACGACGGCTTCACCCCTGATATCCGGCATGACGAGATCGGTGATCACCATATCGGGAGATTCCTGATCAAACAGGTTCATTCCCTCCTGGGCTCCGTCGGCTTCAAGGAATTCAATTTCCGGATTCCCGAGTTCCTTCAATTTTCGTTTACCTGCCTCTCGGGCAAACCAGGAATCATCGATTATCAGTATTTTCATAGTTCTTCTCTTTCTTAGGGTTCAGGGCAGATGGATTCCCCGCATTTTTTGCAAGTACCCCCTGGATCATCTCAAAGATATTGGGGAATTCCTGCAGGGATTGGGAGAGGGCCTTCATATCAAAGGTGTTTGTTTGAGAAAGCAGTGTTTCTCCCCATATTTCAAGTTTCCGGTATTGGTAATTCTTTCCCAGTTTCTTGATTTCAATGGCAAAATTTTCAATTGCTCCGATGCTGGGGATGTCAACGATTTCCTGCCAGGCCTGCTGGAATTTGTTTTCCAGCTGATTGAGCAATTCTGCCAATCCTGCCAAATGCTGAGGACTTTGATGGGCGGCGGGAATTGCAAGGCCGGCGGTTTCTCTGATTTTGGTGATCAATGAATGGTACTCCTGATCATCGCCATGGTAAACCGCAATTTTAATTTGGGAAAGAAGGTCTGCATATTTTGAGTCGTATCCTGCACAATAGGCACTTATCCGATCGACCCGTTCAACTATCTCTTCAATATAATAAACAGGAAATTCCGACAATTTCCTGGATTCCTCCTGGATTTGATGTTCGATCGATTCCGGAAGCGTTTGTTTGTGCCGGATTTCGCAGCAAGAGGCGATTGGATTCCTGCGAAGATATTTGGCTAACAACCTCAAGAGCTTCTGCAGATCAATCGGTTTCGTCAGATAATCAGAAATTCCATCCAGCATGGCCTGTTTTTGCTGGTTATTGAAGGCATCGGCGGAGAGGGCAACAATGGGCATGCCGGCAAATTGAGGATATTGGCGCAAGGCTTTGGTGGCACTGATGCCGTCCATCACCGGCATGTGCATGTCCATCAAGACCAGGTCAGGAACACGACCACCTTCTGAGTATTCAAGAACAGTTTCAATCCCTGTTTTACCATCCCCTGCAAAAATGACATCAAGTCCCAGATTTTTAAACATGGCGGCAATCATCTGCTGGTTCATCAGGTTGTCTTCCACGATCAAAATCAGGTTGTCCCGCGAATATTGAGGGTTTTGGATTTCCTGAGGCGCTTCGTCGTGCCCATCAGCATCCGGTTCTTTAACAGGCAGACGGACCGAAAAAGTGGACCCCAGACCCTTCTGGCTTTCTACCGCGATTTCACCACCCATGAGTTCGACCATTTTTTTGGTGATGGCCAAACCCAGACCGGTTCCTCCAAAAAAGCGTGTCGTGGATCCATCTGCCTGCTCAAATGATTCAAAAATGGCGGATTGACGGTCCACGGGAATTCCTATCCCTTCGTCCTGCACCTGCAGCAGCAGCATTTCTTTCTCTTTTGCGGCATAAAGACTGACTTTGTGATGCTCCGGAGTGAACTTGATCGCATTGCCGATCAGATTCATCAGGATTTGGTTCAACTTGGTTCGATCGGAACGGATGTAGATGGGGGTTTGAGATTCAATCTGATAATTGTAGACCAGTTGCTTTTCCATAGCAGCGGATTTGTTGATCTGGTAAATTCCTTGAATCAATTGATTTAAATTGAGGTTTTCTTCAGAAACCGTGATCTTTCCCGCCTCAATTTTAGAAAGATCAAGGATATTATTGATCAGCTCCGAGAGATTCTCACCGGCGGTTTGAATATTGTTCAGGTACTCTTTGAATTCCTCAGGCAGGGCATCACGGTTTTTGTGATTGAGAATGATTTGACTGAATCCATTGATGGAATTGAGGGGGGTGCGGATTTCATGACTCATATTGGCAAGAAACTCGGATTTTGCCCGGTTGGCGGATTCTGCATTTTTTTGGGACAGGATCAATTCTTCTTCTGCCTCCTGCCGTTTTTTGACAGCTTGCTCCAATTCGTTGACCTGAACAGCCAAATTGGAAACATCACGAATCTGGCACAAGACGCACAATTGATCGGCTTTTCCCTTCCTTTGCAGGATGATCGGTGTCAGGATTCCCTGCTGCCGCATCATTTGGTCGGGAAATTTGCTGTCTTTGATGGGAATGATGCAGGGGTGAAAAGCAGAAGAAAGGACGGAAGGTTTTGCAATTTTCAGAACCAGTTTGATTCGTGACAGAATCGCCTTGCCGCGCCCGGATCCGATGATTGCTGAAACACTGGCGTTTTGCTGCAATTCAGGGGAAAGGAAATCCCGAATCCACTTGTTGATGAAGAGGACGGACAATTCATTGTCAATGATCATGATGCCGTCATCCAAAAGGTCAAAAGATTTTTCAACCTGATCGTTTAAATCCAAAAATTCTACCATAATCCTGTTTTTTCAAAAATTATCTCACTTTTTGAATCACGCTTCCGGATTTGTACCGGATTGGACCTCCTGGGGATTTTTGACCCCAAAACGCTGTTGTCTGAGCGTCCGTTCACAAAGGTCCGGATCGAGGTAACCCAATGCAATCAAGATTTCTCCAATGAGGGATTTTGAACGTCTTTGCAGCTCCAGCATTTTCTGAAGCTGTTCGGACGTGATTAAAGATTCTTCCAATAAGGCTTCCCCGAATTTTTTTGAATACTGGCGGTATTGTTCGCTTTGCAGAACAGCATCTCTCTGTTCGGTGCTGATGTAGCCATGTTCCACCATCAGTTCTCCAATAAATTTTCCAGAATTTTTTTGAATCTGCAGTGCCTCCTGGAGCTGCTCCTTCGTGATATAGTGAGCTTCTAAAAGCAATTCGCCAAACTTTAACGTCAATTCTCCGGTCTCCCGAAAAATTCGTTCCAGTACGTCAAAATTCGCATACGCGAACATCATGTTCAGATATCCTTCAATGTCTGATTCCTGCGCTTTCAACCGTGCGTGGGCAAAGGTATAGAAGCCCGACTCATTTTGAACAGAAAAATCCAGAGGAACGGGATATTCGAGAAACATGACCTTGGGGACATCATAGTTGATTTTAAGGCCGACGATGTCATCAAATGCCGAACCCACCGCATTGATGATGATATTGCCCACTTCCTGAATCGCTTCTGTTTCCATGGCGCTGATTTCTGGTTTTGAAACGGAGTCGCCCACCAGATAGTCGACGAGTGTTTTGCCCTCAACCAGTGGAAAAGAAAGGGTACCCATTCCTTCCAAATCGCCATGAATCTCCTGAACAATGCAGATATAATGTCCTTTCAAGCCATGGACGAATTGTCCAAATGCCTCATGATCCAG
Organism: SAR324 cluster bacterium; assembly: GCA_015231825.1. Lineage (GTDB taxonomy): Bacteria > SAR324 > SAR324 > SAR324 > NAC60-12 > JADGAV01. The sequence continues at coordinate 33,897 of JADGAV010000007.1, read as the reverse complement.
AAAGTGCAGGTCGGGGACCTCCATATCAATCGCCTGATCAAGCAGCTCCGAGAGCACTTCGGCAGACAATCCGACACCGATATGAAAAACTTCGGTGAGGGCGTCTTTCAGTTTTTCAGATGCTTTGATCTCCTTCATAATATTCAGTTTGCAATGCTGTGTTTGAAAAACTATTTTTGACGGACAAGGTCTTCCAGTGCCGCAATTCTGAGAGAAGTAAACATCAGATTGATCACTCCTTCCACACAAAATTCCTTTATCGAAATAGAAGTTTGGGCCACCATAAAAAAATGCTGTTCGTTGAAGGAAGCTTGAAAGGGAATGGCGGTATCGATCTGAGAGACATGGGGCACGTCAAAGTTGATTTCAAATTTTATGATGTCATCAAATGCGGCACCCACCGCATTGATGATGATATTGCCTACTTCTTTGATGGCTTCCATTTCCGTCAGCCCGAAACCGGGTTGCATGAAGGTGATTTTCAACAATTGCTCCATCAGAGTTTTACCATTGTCGACAGTTAAAGAAAGCGTTCCCATTCCTTCCAAATCACCATGGATTTCCTGGCGCACGCAAACAAATTCCCCCTGGTTCTGACGGAGGTATTCTTCCATTGTACTGAAATTTAAAAAATGGAGCTGAGGAACTTCCATTTCAATCTCGAGATCCAGCATCTCGGAGAGAGCATCTGCCGCCTGGCCGACGCCGATATGAAAAACTTCTGTCAGCAGATCTTTTAATTCTCTTGAAATTTCCATGTTCTTCTTAATGAACGCCGGCTCGGTCACCAGCCTTGTGTCGGGTATCCTGAAAGCAGCGCCGACAGGTGCGCTGACTGCTGTATTCAAGAGCTTTTTTAAAGGGTGCTTCCCTGATCGGCCAGAACCTCTTCTTCGGTTTCATAGATTTTCATGATTTTATCGATCTGGACCATACTGAAAATTTTCCTGCATTTCTGATTGAGTCCACAGAGCACCATGACAAGCTGACTCTCATCGGGGCCTTCCTGCTGCCGTTTCTGAATATTCTTATAGATGGAGACGAGCATACCAATTCCTGCAGAATCAATATCCTTTATGCGTTTCATGTTCAAAACAAGGGTCTTGGTGTGCTTGTCTTCAAGCAGGGGCAGCATATAATTTTTTAAGTCGCCAACTTCTTTTTGGATCAGCCCCCCTTCGAGAGAGACAATACAAATCTGGTTTTCGTGTCGATGAGAAATTTTCATGTACCCTCTTTGTAGAAATGCTGGACCCGAGAGGCTTCCAGTTTGTGTTCGTAGTGATGCTTCAGTGCTGCCTTTTTGTGTATTTGATTGCCAGCACTTCATTGCCGGGACCATGATATTCCAGTTTGTCAAAACTCATTTGTCTGGCCATGGCCACACCCCGTCCATGCGAGTCAAAGGCCCGTTCCGGATCAAATTCGAGGTAGTTCTGCCAGTCAAATCCTTTTCCCTGGTCCCTGATTAAAAAACGGAGTTCTGTTTTGGCATGTTCGAATTCAACAATGACCTGTTTTTCCCTGTATTCGGGAAGGTTCATTCGGCGCTCCACTTCACGTTTCCATCCTTTCTCCTGAATGAGCAGTGATTTTTCCTGGTAGCTGATTCCCAGATTTCCATGTTCGACGGCATTGATCATCAATTCCAACAGGCCCACCACCAGTCGGGTGGAATCGGGCGAGGAGTTGGCAAGGAACTTGGCGAGATCCTGTCCTTCCTCCAGGGTTTTGAACTTGAATATGCCATGTTCCATCAAGGCCAGTGTGCTGGAGGTTTGCTGTGTTTCCTTCAGCAGTTTTTTTTGTCTCGTAAAATCTTCAGCCGCAGTTTTGACAACCGCGAGCATCTGATCTTCCTGGTACGGTTTCGTCAGATAATAATAAGCGCCCGCCTGCAATCCTTCCAGAATTTCCTTGCGACTGCTTTGTGCTGTCTGGAAAACCACAGGAATATCGGCGAGCCGGGGATGCGCCTTCATTTTCTGCAAGACCGCCATTCCGTCCATCTCAGGCATCTTCCGGTCCAAGATGACAACGTCATAGGCATCCGGTGATTTTTCCAGCAGTTCCCATGCTTCGCGACCATTCTCTGCGCTGGTGACCACATAATTTTGTGCGCTCAGCAGGGCGTGGAGGATTTCCAGATTCCACGGTTCATCATCAACCACCAGTGCATTGTATATGCTTCTTTTCTTGTTTTTTTCCATTGCCTTGCAGGGTACCGAATATTTTAAATCCCGCCGAGTCGTGAAGAATTGTTGCGCTCACGACAAGGTTTGAGCTTTGGCCCATGACCATCAAGGGCCTTCTGAAAGGGCGAAGTCAAAGGTATTGAAAGCCCAGAATTGTTATATCATCTGGACAGGGAACGCCATGAGCAAAGGTGTGAAGGTGATCGAGCAGATGGGAGATGAGTCCGTCAATCTCCAAATTCCGGTTTTGCTGAATAAAATCAAGGAGCGCCTCGTCTCCCAAATCCTCACCTTGAGGATTTTCCCATTCAAACAAACCATCCGTGTAGAGCAGTAATTTATCTCCGGAATTGAGCTGTTCACTGGCTTTTGTAAAAGAAGCCATTCCCTCCGGGAGTAGACACAGGGCGGTCCCGTTTGATGAAAATTCGATGAGCTCGCTGCCATCCTCCCGAATCAGCAGGAGGGGAGGATGACCGGCATTGGTGACCGTGATCTCTCCCTGCGGAGAAATCCTCATATAAATCCCTGTCATAAACTTGTCGGAGGGCATGCTGACCGACAAGGTGCCATTCAGCTCCTGAATAATTTCATCGGTGGACAAATCGTCCTGGATGTTCCGCAGGCCCATCTGGCTCATCATGGTGATGAAGGCGGCAGCCACCCCGTGCCCGGTGCCGTCTCCCAAAAAAACATTGAGCTCCCCTTTGCGATTGAAAGAAAAATCATAGATGTCTCCGGAAACTTCTCCCCAGGGTTGAAAATGGATCGCGATTTTTAAAAAAGCAACATCCGGCACACCGGGCAGCATCGAGCGCTGCATGATTTCTGCAAATTTCAGATCTTTTTGAATCTCCTGGAGAAGCGCGGTTTCCTTTTCCTTTTGTGCCTGAATTTCCTCAACATAGGCCTGTTTCGTCAAAACCGATTTGATTCGGGCCTGCAGCACTAAATCCCGAATTGGCTTATTGATGAAATCCTCTGCCCCGTTTTCAAAACAGCGGGCCAACAGCTCATCTCCTATTTCCCCAGTGAGCATGATCACAGGAATGGCGTGAAACAGGGGGTGTTCCTTAACCTGCTTGAGCAGAGTCACCCCATCGATCTCCGGCATATTGACGTCCATCAGGATCAAATCCACCGGCTCATCCTCCAACAGCCGAAAAAGAAAGGAGGCGTGCAGCAGGCCCCGGGGTGAGTAGCCAAATCCATCCAGCAGGGTTTTCACCAGCTTCAAGGTCTGAGGATCGTCATCGACGGTTAGAATTTTTGCACTTTTTTTAGCCTGCATGGTGATTTAAGGGGACAGGTAAAAAATCAGGGACACATTACGAAAAAGAACATGTCCTCCAATTTAAAATCTAAAAATTAGGGGACACGTTACAAAAAAGAACATGTCCCCCAATTTTAAAATCAGGGGACACATTACGTAAAATTAGGGGACACGTTACAAAAAAGAACATGTCCCCCAATTTTAGGAGACACATTACGAAAAAGAACATGTCCTCCAATTTAAAATCTAAAAATTAGGGGACACGTTACAAAAAAGAACATGTCCCCCAATTTTAGGGGACACATAACATAAAAGAACATGTCCTCCAATTTTGAAAAAAACATATCCCCCAATTTTACAGGGGACAGGTAAGCAAAAAGTGCAAATTGTTCGGTGCGGGCCGCATCAGGCGACGCTCGATTGACAGTTAACATGGGTCTGCACTCAATTGTAGAAACTTGAAAGCGCTTCCTCCTCTGTTGGGTAGATCCGGATAATCTGATCCAGTTTCGTTGATTGAAACACCTTTTTGCATTCGTCTTTCAGATGGCAAAGAACCAATTCGACATTGTGCGCCTGAAGGCTTTTGTAGACGGTCACCACGGTTCCGATTTGCAGGGAATCAATCATTCCGATGTTTTTGTAGTTAAAAATAGCTCCCCGAATCCGGTCTTTTTCCAGTGCCAGCTCCATTTCTCTTTTCCATTCCTGCAGGTCTTTGGAGGAGAGCGGGTAGTCGAAAGTGCAGATGCAGACGTCATTGAGCATACGGTGGGATTTCTCGGTCAGATAGATATGATCCTTATGGCGATAGAGTGCGTTTTGCAGCAGTTCCTCTTCTTCCATGGTCATCACCAGAGTTTCCAGACCTGCTTCCCATGAGGATTCGTTTTGAGCTGTCGCCAGCTGCCTGATCCAGGAGACCCGACCGAGTTTTTTATGAAGTGTTTGATCGAGGAACTCATCCACCGAACTTCTTTCGAAGGAAATTTCAATCAGGAGAATGTCCCCGACCTGGGCAGGCAGGTTCATTTCTATTTTGACCCCATGGGTTGAAATATTACGAACCACGCCGACATAGCCTTTTTCGATCCCGTGCGGGAAAATATTCGCCAGGGCAGTGACGGAGTATCGGTCGGTTCGTCTTCGAATGGAATGATCCATGAGAACGTCAGATTCATGGATGATTCCGTCCCAAAACTCCTCCTTTTCAACCTGAATCGGATGTTTGAGAAAGTACCGGCAGCGTTTTATATAATCGAGCACAATCACATCCTGGGGGAAGGTATTCAGACAAAGCTGGAAAGCTTCCATCGCTTCCTGAAACATCCGGCTTTTGTACAAGACAATACCTTGAAACAAGGCACTTTTTGTCTTCAGCTTTTGCTCTTTCATTTCCGGAGAATCGGAATCAAATACCTCATAGATCATGACCGGTTCCAGACGGCCGCGTACCCTCACCGTATCGATTTCACGGATGAGGTAACGTTCCTGGTCAATGAGGGCAAAGGTGTAGTTTGAAATCAGAATTCGGGCGTTGTATCTTTTGGTCAGGGCTTCAATGCGGGCGGCCACGTTGACCGGATCTCCGATCACCGTCGAATTGAGGCGGGACTCGGACCCCAAAGCTCCCATCATCACGGATCCCGTGTTGATGCCTACTCCCGCATAAATAAAAGGGAGTCCTTTTTTTTCTCGGGAATTATTGAATTCCCGAATGATTTCCTGCATTTCTATAGCCGCCTGGATGGCCTGATCCGCGCATTGCTGCTGATCAAACAAGGCCATAATGGCGTCGCCGATAAACTTGTCGACAAATCCCTTATTTTTAGAAATTGAGGGTTCCAGCAGATTGAAATATTGATTGAGAAACATGAAGTTTTCAACCGAACTCATCTTTTCAGACAGGGAAGTGTAGGAACGGATATCAGAGAAGAGGATGGTCAGATTTTCTTCTTCAAAGTGCCCGGATTTGACGTCCTGCTGCGAGAGGGTGCGTTCAAGAAATTGTTTGGGAACAAACAACTGGAAGATCTCGTTGATGCGTTCCAGTTCCGCAGAAGAAATTTCGAGGGCCTGGGTCCGCTGGATGACCTGTTCTTCAAGTAAATCGCTGGAGGCTTTCGCGGCCAGGGCAGTTTTGAGCCGAGCCTTTAAAATGATGTCTTTGATCGGTTTGCTGATAAAATCAGTTGCTCCGTATTCAAAACACTCGGCAACGATTTGTTCGTTGGTTTCCCCGGTCAGCATAATCACAGGAATGCTGCTATACAATGGATGTTTTTTGAGCTGCTGCAATGCGCTCAGCCCATCCACTCCCGGCATGTTCAGGTCCAGCAATATCAGATCAACCTTCTTGCTTTCCAGGCGCTGAAAGAGAAATTCCGCACCGGGAAGGGTCACGGTGCTGTACCCGAAGGAAGTCAAAAAAGCTTTCACCTGCTGTAAATTCGCTGGTTCGTCATCAACCACTAAAATTTGAGCCATAGAGGTCCCCGTTTTCTATAAATCTATGCTGCTTTTAAAATGAGTGTGATTACTGTGCCATGATCGCTGGAGCCCTCCTGTTTTTCACGTGAGGTAATGTCGATGTTCCCCTGGTAGGCTTTGATGAATTTTTTCATCATGGGCATCCCGAATCCGGTACCGATTTCTCCCCTGGTCCCCTTGCGGCTGGTGTTTTTACTGATATCAAAGAGGTTCCTCAGCAATTCAGCAGACATGCCGATACCGAAATCACGAACCTTGATTGTAATGGCATCGCCCTCCTGCCGGGCACTGACCTCGATTTTCGAGCCGGGCATGGAAAATTTGATGGCATTGGTAAAAATATTGTTCAGGACTGAATTGATAAAAGAAGTTTTTTCGACATGAACCAGCATTTCTCCGCTGACTTCCTGCACGAGTTCTACCTGTTTTTCAGAGAATTTCTCCTGAAGAATGGCACAGGACTGCAGAATGGCCTCTTTTAAATTGAGCGGGCCCATGGGAAGCTTTTCTTCTTCCAGTTCTCTCATAGCGCGTACGAGTTCTATCATTTCAGAGGCATTGCCAATCGCGAGGATCATGATTTCCAAATGTTTGGAAAGTCGGTCGGGGTGAGCCTTGATGAAATTCAAAAAAGAACTGATGGCACCGATGGGATTGGCTAAATCATGACAGAGAATATGGAGCAGTTCTTTTTGTTCGTTGTTTTTCTGCAGGATCAGTTCTCTGCCGAATTTCAATTCCAGCTGTGTTTTGACTCGCGCAATCACCTCCGAGGTGCGGAAAGGTTTGGTGATGTAATCCACTGCTCCCGAGTCGAAGCCTTTGACAATATTATCGGAGTCCGTCAGGGCCGTTAAAAAGATGACTGGAATTGAGGAAGTTTCAGGAACCTCTTTCAATTTCTGACACGTTTCAAAACCGTCCATTTCGGGCATCATCACATCGAGAAGAATCAAATCCGGGTGGATTTTTTCTGTTATTTTGAGCGCCTGGGCCCCATTGGTTGCCACCGTAATTTCATAGCCTTCTTCGCGGAGCGTCTTTCCCAGAATCTGGATATTCTGGGGGGTGTCATCCACGATCAGGAGGTGCGGGTTTTTGGGAAAAAAGTCACTCATATCAATTTGCTATGGGCAGATTTTGCTATTAAATCATGATTTAACTATTCGTTTTTAAGTCATTTGGAAGACGCCCTGGACCGCCTGATGCACGCAGCCTCTCAGCTTTCGCTGGATGATTTCAAAAACTGAATTATTTCTGGAAACTCCTGTAAAGTTTTACTGAGCGCGTCCATATCAAAAACACTGATCTGCGCCTGGAGAAGATCTCCCCATCTCAACAGCTTTTGACACGCATGGGCTTCTCCGAGCGACTGAACCTGCTCGGCAAATTTTTCGATTTCTCCAACGGTCAGAATTTCACTGAGTGCCTCCCATTGAGGATGAATCTCTTCTACCAGCTGCTCCACCAATTCAGAAACCCGGGATGCCTCCACGACGGGGGATCCGGCTTCCGTTTCGGGGTTTACAGATGCGTTGTGATCGGATTGCGGACCTGGAGCCTGTGCAATCAGATCATGATATTTTTCTTCAACACCCTGGTAAATTACGTTCCTCAAATCTTTTAATAAAGCCCGGTAAACGGTATTGTATCCCTCACATAAGACCTCTAATTTGTCGATCTGTTCCAGAATCTCGTCCATAAAATAGACTGGAAAATCTGAAAATTTTTGCCATTCCTGTTCAATTTCCTGCTCGATCTCACGCGGAAGAGGAGGAAGAGAAGTCTGCTCCGGAAGCGGGGAAGATAAGTCCTGGCTGCTCCGCAAATACTGGTTCAGGATGTTGATCAATTTTTCCGAATCGACCGGTTTTTTCAGAGAAGCGTCAAATTCCTGCTGCGGTTCAATATCGCCATCTGCTGAAAGGGCCACAATCGGTACCTTTGAAAAATCCGGATCCTGGCGTATTTTGCGGGTCGCCGTGATGCCATCCATTTCCGGCATTTGAAGATCCATCAGAATCAGATCCGGCAACGCGCCCTCTTTCTTCATTTGCAGGGCAGTCTCCAGTCCTTTTTTCCCATTGTCAGCAATGGAAACCGGCAATTCCAGGTTTTTAAACAGGGCTTCAATCAACTGCTGATTCATCGGTTTGTCTTCCACGACCAAGATCCGGTTGTCTTTGGCGTAGCTGATTTTTTGAGTACTTGCCGAGACGGGATCGTATTGATCTGCAGCAGCTTCGGTGAGAGGAACCTTAACGGAAAAAACTGAACCTTTGCCGGGCTCACTCTCAAGCAGAATTTCCCCTTTGAGCATCGCCACCGTTTTTTTGATGAGAGCGAGGCCCAGGCCGGTACCGCCAAAGCTGCGCGTGGATGATGCATCAGCCTGCTCAAAAACGTTAAAAACCGCCTGCTGATCTTTCTCGGCAATGCCGATCCCGTCATCAATCACCTGCAGAAGCAGACTATCATTTTCACGGGCTGCCCGCAAGCTTACCGTTCCTCCTTCCGGAGTGAATTTGATGGCATTGTCCACGAGAATCATCAGAATCTGATTCAGCATGCTGCGGTCAGATTTGATGAACTCGGGAACTTGGTGGTCCAGCTGGTAGCTGTAGTTGAGCTTCTTATTCTGAGCTTCGGATTTGTTGACATGAAAAATCCCCTGAAACAGCTGCTTTATATTCAATGACTCGATCACGGGCCCGGTTTTTCCGGACTCCAGTTTGGAAAGGTCCAGAATATTAGTGATCAATTCATTGAGGGCATTGCTGGAGATGTGAATGTTTTTTAAGTATTCTTTAAATTCTGCAGGGAGATTCAGATGATTCTTATCCGTGAGCAGGATCTGACTGAAACCTGAAATGGAGTTGAGCGGCGTGCGGATTTCGTGACTCATGTTGGCGAGAAACTGACTCTTGGCAAGATTGCTTTTTTCAGCCTCTTCCTTGGCTTCCCGCAACTCTGTTTCGACCCTTTTTTGATCAGAAATATCAGTGGCAATGACGATTCCTCCCGGGGCAGCCTGATTGCTTTGGATCCGGTTGATGTCGAAGAGAAACCAATTTTTGGTAACAACACCCGGCGCCTCCAGGCTTTGAGGCTCACCTGTCTCGAGAGATTGCCTGAAAGCATCATGAAATTCTGAATAATAGTTGGGATCGATCCAATTTCTAAAATGACTGCCGATCATGTCGGTTCTGCTGATTCCTTGCGGGGCACGGCTCGAATAGGAAATGATTTCATTGCTGTCCAGCTGGAAAATGTAGACGGGTGCATTTTCATTGATCAGCTGCAGAGACCGTTCCGATTCCTTCAGCTGCTGTTCCAGTTTTTTTGATTGGGAAATGTCGAGAACGCTGACAACCCGATACAAAACTTGACCCTGCTCGTCTTTAACAGCAGTGATGTCGGCGGCAACCAGGATAATTCCTCCGTCTTTCTGCACCAGTTTGGATTCGACGAAATGATGTCCCTTTTCATGAGCATTCTTCACAAAACTTTGAAGTTTCGATCTTTCTTCAGGAGCGACGATTTCGTGCAGCGGCTTGTTGACGAGTTCACCCGGTTCATATTTTAACATTTTGTAATAGGCAGGATTGGCCAGCTCAATGACAGGGTTCTTCGCGCTGCTGATTGCGATTCCCCAGCCGGCATGCTGAAAAACCGATTGCATTTTGCGAAGCTGAGCTTCCGAGTTCTTTTTCTTCGTAATGTCACGGGAAATGACGATAATGCCTTCAACCCGATCGTCTTCATAGAGAGGACCCACGGTCAGTTCATACCAGCCTGTTTCTGTGGGAGAAACGGCCGCTTCCATTTCAAAACGGTCGGAACGGCCTGTTTCAAATACGTGCCGGTACCGTTTTGAAACCCATTGTTTGGTTTCCTCAGGGACGCCGAAGAAGATATCTTTTCCAATAAAATCTTCTACAGTAAATCCTTCCTGGACCTGATTGAGGAACTGGAATTTGAAATTCTGATCGACGATCATGATGAAATCTGCAGCATTGTGGACAATTGATTTGAATTTTGCCTCGCTCTCCCGCAACTCTTTTTCAGATCGCCTCGCTTCAATCAATTCCTCAATCAATTGTGCTTTTGATTTTTCTTCGTCTCGCATTCCGTTTATTTGTTGACCTTTGTTAAAATCATCAATCCTCCCCAAGGGACTGCAGGATTTTACACCCCTTTATCCTGCAGATATGTGCTGGAATACGATCGGGTGTCTCTGATGAGAAAAAGTTCCGGCAGGAGAAAAATCGTTTGTTGATTGAGCTCCCGGCTGGACGGATAAATTCAACTGAGCGGCTTTCAAAATATGAACCTGTGTCCCGTCGCCTTTTTCATAGCGGCATTTCTTTTTGCACGAGTGCCGCAAAATGGTCAGCATCTCCGCGGTAAGCGGCCTCGCAGATTGAGTTTGTCAAGTCCGGGAAAATCGAGTTGAATCCTTCGCTCAATGCGCGAATCTTTTCTGCCTGTTCAATGATTTCGTCGACAAAGAAAATCGGGAATTCTGAAAATTTTTGCCATTCCTGCAAAATCTGCTGCCGGACTGATTCCGGAAGCGGAGGCAGTGAAGACAATGCCTTCTCTTTCTCGGGCGAGTCACTTTTTTTTCTGAAATCCAGGAATTTTTCCAGTATCGGCAGAAGTTTGTTCAGATCGAGCGGTTTGGTTAAATAGTCGATGATCCCTGACTCCTTTGCCAGGCGCTGCTGCTCAGTGAATGCTTCTGCGGAAAGAGCGACAATTGGGATCTCCGAAAATGCCGGGTCCTTCCTTAAGGTTTGAGTCGTTTCCAGACCATCCATACCCGGCATGTGCATGTCCATCAATATCAGGTCAGGCAGTTTTCCATTTTTATTCATTTGTTGAACCGTTCTGATCGCCTCATGTCCGCTGTCGGCAATACTAATCTCCAAGCCCAAATTTTTAAACATTGCCTGGACCATTTGCTGATTCATCGGGTTGTCTTCTACCACGAGAACGAGATTGTCGCTGGAAAACTGATAGTCTTCGATTTTGATCGTTAAGTCCCCGCTGGTTTTTTCGGCCGCTTCACGGAGAGGAAGACGAAGCGTGAAGGTGGAGCCTCCCGGGATATGAGCTGTGTATTGCTGGCTGTTCAATTCAATATTTCCCCCCATCAGCTCCGCCATCTTTTGGGAGATGGTCAGGCCCAGCCCCGTCCCGCCAAATTGACGGGTTGTGGACCCATCGGCCTGTTCAAAAGCGGAAAAAACAACCTCTTGACGGTCTGGAGAAATTCCGATTCCTTCATCAATGACGCGGAAAATAAGCTGATCCTGTTCTTTGCCTGCCTGAAGGGTGACTCTCCTGCCCCGGGGGGTGAATTTGATTGCGTTGGAAACGAGATTCATCAGGATTTGATTGAGTTTGGTTCGATCCGAAAAAATAAATTCGGGAAGAGCCGGATCCCATTCATAGGAGTAATTCAACTGCTTTTCCAGAGCCCCGGATTTGTTGATATGATAGATTCCCTGCAGGAGTTGTTTAAAGTTTAGGTTTTCTTCGAAGAGTTCCAGTTTTCCTGCTTCAATTTTGGACAGGTCCAAAATGTTGTTGATCAGCTCGGAGAGATTTTCTCCGGCTGTCTTGATGTTCAGTAAATAATTCTTGAAATCCAGGGATAAAGCCGAGAAGGCCGGATCGCTCATCAGGACCTGGCTGAAACCGACAATGGAATTGAGGGGGGTGCGGATCTCATGGCTCATGTTGGCTAAAAACGAAGTCTTGGCCTGATTGGCCGAATCCGCGGCCTGTTTGGTTACCTTAAGCGCTTCCAGGGTTTCCGCGTTTTTTTGCAGCTGCAGCCGCAGCTGAAATTGACTGATGGTCTGCCTGCCCAATATCTCTAAGGCTTCCCGCTGCTCCTCATTCAGTTTTCGGGCGACGTGGTCAATCACGCAAAGCGTGCCCAGTTTAAAACCATCGGCATCAATCAAGGGAGCCCCAGCGTAAAAACGCACATGAGGGGCGTCTGTCACGAAAGGATTGTCGGCAAAGCGCTCATCTTTGCAGGCGTCTTCGATCACAAAGGCGTCGGTCTGCAAAATCGCATGGGCACAAAATGCAAGATCACGGGGTGTCTCTGTTGCAGCCAGACCGACTTTGGACTTGAACCATTGCCTTTCCCTGTCGACAATGCTGATCAGCGCAATGGGGGTCTCACAGATTTTGCTGGCCAGACGGGTGAGGTCATCAAAGACTTGTTCTGCTTCTGTATCGAGAATAAGGTATCGATTTAAAGCAGCAAGACGCTGTTCTTCATTGTCAGGCAGAGGGGCAACAATCATAGAATTTTTTACCAGTGTGCAGTTTTAAAAATTGATTAAATACTATTCCGGTGATCAAAAATCAACCTTTGCAGGGATGAGCGGTTTAATAGCAGTGCCTATTGGGAATTCTGGACCAGGTATTTTTTAAAAACCGGAAGGAGCTCATCGAGTTCGATCGGTTTGTTCAGGTAAGCATTGATTCCCGCTGCAAATGCTTCCTCCCTTTGTTCAGAAAAAACATTAGCGGATAAGGCAATGATGGGAACGTCCTGAAAATCCGGATGACTGCGGATTTGTCGGGTGGCTTCAATCCCGTCCATCACCGGCATCTGCACATCCATCAGTATCAGATCCGGCGTTTTGCCTTTCGCGTGAAGCGCCAGCGCTGCGACAACACCCTGGCGGCCATCATCTGCAAATTGAATTTGGAAGGTAAAATCCCGCAGCAATGCCTCAATCAATGCCTGGTTTAAGCGATTGTCTTCCACCACCAAAATCAGATTTTCGTTTGAAAACAGGGAGGCTTCGGATCCTTTCAGCTGCGGAGCAGTTTCCTGATCTCCAATGAAAGGGTCGCTGGCGGCCTGAATCGGGATCCTGAAGGTGAAGTTGCTTCCCTGATCCCTGCCGGGGCTGGCAACCGAAATTTTTCCGCCCAGCATCTCCACCAGCTTTTTCGAGATCGTCAAACCGAGGCCGGTCCCGCCAAAGTTGCGGGCCGTCGAATCATCGGCCTGAACGAAGCCTTCAAAGACTGCAGTCTGGCGATCCTGAGGAATGCCGATACCCTGGTCGATCACCGAGAAGGCCACGGTTCCATGATCTCCCGATACCTTGAGTCGAACTTCCCTGCCTTCGGGGGTGAATTTAATGGCATTGCCCACCAGGTTGGTTAAAATCTGCTGGATTTTGATTCGATCCGAATGAATCCAGGGCGGGAGTTTCGGGCTGAGTTCGTAGTGAAAGGAGACGCCTTTTTCGGCCGCATGAAACTGGTAGATAGTGCAATTCTGTTCAAGCATTTTTTCCAGTTGAAAATCTTCTTCGATCAGCTCCATTTTTCCTGCATCAATTTTGGAAAGATCGAGGATATTGTTGATCAGTTCCAGCAAAACCGCAGCACTGTTTTTAATGTTTTGCAGAAATTCCTGGAATTCATCCGGCAAGGAAAATTGCCTGCTTTGTTCAATGAGAATTTGATTGAAACCGATGATGGCTCCGAGGGGAGTGCGGATTTCATGGCTCATGTTTGCCAGGAATTGTGTTTTTGCCCGATTGGCCGAATCGGAACGTTCTTTGGCAAGGAGCAGCTCGGCCTCTGTGTTTTTGCTCTGGGTGATGTCACGAATTATGCCATTGAAACATTTGCGGTCTTCCAGCTGCATTTCGCTGACTGCCAAACTCATAGGAAAAGTGCTCCCGTCCTTTCGCTGTCCGATCACTTCACGCCCGATGCCGATTATTTTTTTTTCTCCCGTCTGCCGGTACTTTTTAATGTAGCGGTCGTGTTCTTCCCGAAAGGGAGAAGGCATCAGCATTTTGATGTTTTTGCCGAGTACTTCATGAAGCTGATAGCCGAATATTTTCTCGGCGGCCGGATTGAAGCCTGAGATCAGGCCTTTTTCGTCAATGCTGACAATCCCGTCCACTGCAGTTTCAAAAATTGTACGATACCGGGACTCGCTTTCCCGAAGCGCAATTTCATTTAATTTGCTTTCTGTAATGTCCTGAAACGATCCGATGTTTTTTAGCGGTTTCCCTTCCGCATCATTGATCGTTTCACCTCTGCCGATCACGTACTTGGTCTGCCCGGTTGTCTGATCGATGATCCGGTATTCCATTGTCTGGATTCCCTGCTCCGTGTTCTTTTTGATGGTCTCCGGGCTGATCACCCAAAGATCGTCGGGATGAATCAAATCTGCAAGACCTTCCAGACTGGGAATGTAGTTTTCATCCAGTCCAAAAATGGAATAAACTTCTTTTGACCAGACAATCGTGTTGCTGCCCAGATCATATTCCCAGCTTCCCAGTTTTGCGACGCGCTGGGCTTCCATCAGCAGGGTTTGGGTGTTTTCCATCAGTTCTTCAGCAAACCCCTTGATTTGCCTGGAAGCCTCCAGGCGATTTCGCAGCTCCTCGATTTCTGCAAGCAGTTGCAGTTTACTTTTATCCTGATCTTTCATTCAAGTCCTTCATCCGCCGTGATTGGGATAAATTTAAAAAAACAGGAAATACCCCGATTAACAACAGAATTCAATTTTTCTTTCTATGATTCGACAGGAGAAAGAAATTTTTTCAAAACAGGCAGGAGTTTTTCAATTTCAATCGGTTTTGTCAGGTATTCGTTGATTCCTGCCGAGAATGCTTCTTCACGCTGTTCAGAATAGGCATCTGCAGAAAGGGCGACGATGGGGAGATCCTGCAGGTCCGGATTCCTGCGAATCTGCCGGCTGGCTTCAATTCCTCCCATCACCGGCATCTGCATGTCCATCAAAATCAAATCCGGTCGTCTGCCTTCCGTCTGGAGCTCATTTATTTTCGCCAATCCCTGCCTGCCGTCATCGGCAAAAATGAGGGTGAATGCAAAATGCCGCAGCATCGCTTCGATCAATACCTGATTCATGCGATTGTCTTCAACGACTAAAATAAGCTGTTTTGGTGAAAATTCATCATTGTCTGCGCCTTGGTCAGAAAAAGATTCCTGCTCCTGTTTGGTCAAATCAGATGCTGCTTTGCAGGGAATCCTGACGGTGAAGTTGGCGCCCAGGTTTTTTCCCGGACTGGCCACCGAAATCTTTCCCCCCAGCATTTCAACCAGTTTTTTTGAGATAGCCAAGCCCAATCCAGTACCGCCATAGGTGCGGACCGTTGATTCATGGGCCTGTTCAAACGCTGTAAAGATATCGTTCTGCCGGTTTTTGGGAATGCCGATCCCCTGGTCGATCACCATCAATGCCAGGATCTCCGGATCGCCCATCACTTTCAGCTGCACTTCCTTGTCCTGCGGGGTAAACTTGATCGCATTGCCGATCAGATTGGTCAGTATCTGCAGAACCTTGACTCGATCCGTTCGAATCGTCGGCGGGAGCTGCGGACTGATTTCGTATGTGAATCGCAGCCCTTTTTCAGCAGCCTGAAAGCTGAATGCATCGAAAACGCTCTGGACCAGCTCTTTCAGAACAAAATCTTCTTCGATGACAGCCAGCTTGCCCGCCTCGATTTTGGAGAGATCCAGAACATTGTTGACCAATTCCATCAGGACTTCAGAACTATTGCGGATGTTTTCCTGAAATTTTTGAATTTCTGCAGGCAGTGAAAGTTCTTTTGATTTTTCAATGAGAAGCTGATTAAAGCCCATGATGGCACCCAGAGGCGTGCGGATTTCATGGCTCATGTTTGCCAGAAACTGGGTTTTGGCCCGACTGGCTTGTTTTGATTTTTCGAGGGCATCGTTGAGATCGCTGATGTCGGTCCAAAATCCGATTGAACCGACTTTTTTTTCCTGTTCATCGAAAATGGGAGTTGCATTATTGACACAGGGGACCATTTTCCCATCGGGACGCTGCAATTTGATCTGGTAGGAATTTTTCATGCCCAATTCTCGTTTGGCGATTTCCCGGTGAAATATTTCTGCATTTTGTTCATCGACAAAATCGAAGATCGTCTTCCCCAGAATTTCCTCCTTGCTGCGCGCCAGAATGCCGCTCATTGCCCGATTGATATGGATGACACGGGTTTCGTTGTCGATTTCCATATAGCCTTGCTCGGTATTTTTCAGTAATTTTTTAATTTTCTGCTGGGTGCTTCGTAATTCCGCTTCGCTTTTTTCCAATTCCGCTTCTATTTTTTTACGCTCGGTAATCTCTCGATTGACTCCAAATGAGCGATTGGAAAGACCAAATTCATCCAGGATGGGGGCCACAAGCGTTTCCGAGATTCCGACGCTCGCGTCTTTGCGAATAAAGGTGATTTCCCCCAACCAGCTCCCATTTGTTTGAAGTCCTTCACGTATCTTTGCACGCAGGAGGTCCCGATCTTCTGCTCGATGCAGAATGGCAAGGGGCTGGCCAATGATTTCCTGCCTGGAATATCCGAACATTTTTTCGGAACCGGCCGTCCAATCAACAATCTTTCCTTCATCGTCGGTAATAATGATGCCGTCCTGCATTTGCTCGAGAATTGTGCTGTTTTGCCGCAGTTTTTCGTCTTTTTTCCTCATTTCCGTGATATCGGTTTTGACTCCAAGCCAGACATCACCGTGCTTGGGGTGCTCAAATCCCTTCACATGGGTAATCGTCCACAGCGGAGAGCCGTCTTTTTTTACATTGAGAATTTCTCCGCGCCATTCCCCCTTTGCTGCCAAGTGCTTTAAAAGGGAATGTGCAACTTTGTCCGGATCCTGATGGATGGGCCAGTTCAAAATATTGAGATGCTCGCCAATAAATTCTCCCCGCTGGTAACCGAACATCTCCTCGAATTTTTGAGATGTATAGAGCAGGGTGCCCTGCCTGTCAAAAAGATAGACTCCTTCTGAGATGTTTTTCAGCACTTCTCTGCTCAATTGAGCTTCTTCCAAATTGTGGCGGAATTCTTTGAGTTCTTCAATCAATTGCTCTTTGCTTTTTTCCTCGTCCTGCATTTCAATTCTCTGTCTTCGTGAATTGCCTGATTAACCGGGGACACGTTACTAAAAAATACAGATCCCCAAATTTTACCTGATCGGTATTAAAGCCAAGCGGGAATTTTCCTTTTACAACTCCTTCGTTTTCTGTTGAGCATGGACCAGTTCCCTGAACCGGACTTCATCTCCTTTGTAGACTGCCTCGGTAATGGCTTCCAGAATTTCAGGATAAGCCGAGTGGTATCCCTCTGCCAGCGCGCGGATTTTTTCTGCAAGTTCGATGATTTCATCAACAAAATAGACGGGCAGTTGCGCAAGTTCCTGCCATTCATGCCTGATCTGCTCTTCGACCGTATCGGGCAGCGGGGGCCGTGATGGAACGCCTGCTTGAGGATCTTGCTGAGGCTCGGTTTCTTTTCGTAAATACCGGCCCAATACCCCGTACAGTTTTTTTAGGTCAATGGGTTTGGTGAGATATGCTGAAATGCCGATCTCATGGGCCTGTTTTTGCTGTTCTGAAAAAGCTTCTGCCGATAAAGCGACTATCGGAATGTCGGCCAGGCCTTCATTTTGATGGAGTTTTTGAGTTGTCGCGAGTCCATCTATGCCGGGCATGTGCATGTCCATCAATATCAGGTCGGGGAGCTTTCCTGTTTTCTGCATTTCGAGTACCGCTCCGATTCCTTCCTCTCCATTGCCTGCCAGGACTATTTGGAGGTTCATGTTTTTAAACATGGCCGTGATCATCTGCTGGTTGAGCGGGTTGTCTTCCACGACGAGAATCAGGTTGTCTTTGCAGAAACGGGCGTGTTTCGGCTTTTCCAAATCCCCGGCTTCAGCTTTTTCGGTCGCTTTTTTCAGGGGGACACGCACAGAAAAAGTGGAGCCGTGCCCTTCTTCACTCTCGAATTCAATATCGCCTGACAGCAATTCGACCATTTTTTGGGTGATGGTCAGACCGAGGCCTGTTCCCCCATAGAGTCGAGTGGTGGACCCGTCTGCCTGTTCAAAGGCAGCAAAGACTGCAGCTTGCCGGTCTTCTGGAATACCGATCCCCTGATCCTGCACCTGCAGGAGCAGCTGTTCCCGATCTTTACGGGCGGTGAGCACGACGCTTTTTCCTGCAGGAGTGAATTTGATGGCGTTGGAAACCAAATTCATCAGTATCTGGTTGAGTTTGTTGCGGTCCGAATGGATCAATTCAGGCAGTGCCGGATCAAATTCGTAGCGATAGAGCAGTTTCTTTTCGGATGCTGCTGATTTGTTGATGTGAAACACTCCCTGCAGGAGCTGCTTGAAATTGAGATCTTCTTCTGACAAGTCCAGTTTGCCGGCCTCTATTTTGGAAAGATCCAGAATATTATTGATCAATTCCGTCAGATTTTCTCCTGCCGTTTTAATGTTTTCGAGATACTGTTTGAAATCTTCTGAAAAATTTGCGTAGGAGGAATCCATCATGATCACCTGGCTGAATCCGATAATGGAATTGAGCGGAGTGCGAATTTCATGACTCATGTTGGCCAGGAACTCTGATTTTGCTTTGTTGGAAGCTTCTGCAGCCTCTATCGCCAGTTTCAAATCTTCTTCATGCTGCTTTGCTGCAGAGATGTCGCGAATGATGCCGGTAAAGATGATTTCCTCCCCCACTTTGACTTCACTGACGCCAAGCACGAGCGGAAAAACACTGCCATCTTTGCGCAGACCCATCGCCTCTCTGCCAATACCGATGATTTTCTTCTTTCCGGATTCAAGATAGCTGGACAGGTATTGGTCATGTTCCTGCTGATAGGGGGAGGGCATCAGCATTTTGACATTTTGTCCAAGCATTTCTTCGGTTCGGTAGGAAAACATCTGTTCTGCCGCCGGATTGACCGAGTCAATGGTGCCCTTCTTATCAATGGTGATGATGCTGTCGATCACTGAATTGAGGATGCTGCGGAGCTTTGATTCACTTCTTTGCAGGGTTCTCAGAATCGGCTCGCTGATAAAGAAAAAAATAGAGGCTCCGACGACAATAATCACTAGAGAAACGAGCGCTGCAGTCCATGCTGTCTTGACGAATGGAGCACGGAATTCTTCAAGATCGATTTTGGCAACAATCCCGGCATTTAAATGAACCAGTGGCATGTAGGCCGCAATGACGGATTCTCCGCGATAATCCGTATTGATGGTGGTTCCTGATACTCCGTTGAGCGCGCGACGCATCGGTTCGGCCATTGGAGATTGCCAGGAGATGGGGGCCAGCGCTTTTGGAAAATAGAGCCGCGGCGTATAAAGAAAAACAATGTTATCTTTCTTCCTTTGGGCAATAACGAATTCTCCTGTTTCAAAAAATTTTTTATCACGGAAAGCTTCCCTGATCTCTGACAGGGAGGCTCCATGTTTTCCCTCTAAATGATCGTTGAGGCTGTGGGACGAAACAAATTGACTTTCTTCAATCATTTCGACCTGATTACTCAATAGTTCAAAGAGTGTGTTCTTTTCCTGCTCCAAAAAAGTCGGATAAAGCAGTAAAATAATCGTTCCTCCCACAGAGACCGACAGAATAATGAGGATGGAAAACAGAATCAGCAGTCTTTTGGTAACATCCATACGCTTTTTACGGTCATGGGATTTTGATGGATTTTGAACCCGATTGATCCAAAACCGGGGGAGAACGGCGGATCCGTTAAAAAATACAGGAGACGCTTCTGAGGTGAAAATCTGACTACATTTTAGTTTACCGGATTCAACAGGGGCTTATTGGCAAAATGCGCTGCCAGATTGTCCACGACCAATTGTCCCATGGCAGCACGGGTTTCGTGAGTCCCGCTGCCGTGGTGGGGCTGCAGCACCACTCGATCCTTGATGTCCAGCAATGCCTGGGGGACATTCGGTTCACTTTGGAAGACATCCAAAGCTGCTGCTCCAAGCCGTCCTTCCTGCAGCAGCTGCACGAGAGCGCCTTCATCCACAACACTTCCCCTGGCAATATTGATCAAAGTCCCCTCAGGTCCCAAAGCCCGCAAGACCTCCTTGGTGATGATTTTTTCAGTTTCCGGGGTGCCGGGGATGACGGCAATCAGGATGTCAGAGTCTTTGGCCAGGCTGAGCAGGTCCTGGTAATAGGGATAAGGCACATTTTTTTGATTACGGTTGTGATAGGCAATCGACATTTTGAAAACAGCGGCCCGCTGGGCAATCGCTTCCCCAATCCTTCCCAAGCCAAGAATGCCCAGTTTTTTGCCGGTCAATGAATGCCCAAACTCCATGGGTCCCTGAAGCCACTTTCCCTCCCTGACAAAGCGGTCTCCCCTGACCAGTTTTCGGCTGCTTGCGATCATCAGTCCGATGGCCAGATCCGCCACATCGTCGGTCAGGACGCCCGGGGTATTCGTTACAGCAATTCCCCTTTCCGAAGCAGCCTGTACATCAATCGTATCGTACCCGACCCCGAAGTTGGCGATAATTTTTAAACGGGGGAGGGTGTCCATGAATTCACCGTTGATCCTTGGAAACGGTAGGGCCTTTTTAAATTTGTCATTGATAAATCCCTGTGTTGCGACAGCTTCGCAATGTTCTGAAATTTTTGCGAGCAAATGCAGCTGCGCGGCACTGCCGTCAAGGTCCCACAATTTGTGGGCATTATAGTACTGCTCCAGTTTTATGATCGTACCAGGGTGCCAGTTGGTGGTGATGAGCAATTCTGATTTGCCGGGCATAGTGGAATTTCCTTTTTTTAAGGCTCAAGAAAAAAGTGATGATTTTTATACTGAAACCGGGCGGTCCCTGAAAGCTTGTCCATCAATTGTTCAACGCTGTCAATGCTTCTGCTTCGGTGGGGTACATCAGAATGATATTTTGCAGTTGATTCAATTCGATTGCTTCGCGGTTGTAAGATTTGAGATTGAACAGCGCCAGTCGCGCCTCGTGCTCTTCGAGCCTTTTGTAGATGCCGACAAGAACACCAATCGCGGCAGAATCAATCACTCCGACGTTGGCAAAATCGATGGCGATTCCATGGAGCGATTGGTTTTCCAGAAAGGGGCTCAGATAAGATTTGAATTCACGCATCTTTTCATGGACCATGTTTCCCTCAATTTGAAAAATACAAATATTTTTTTCAAAACGATGTTCGATTTTCATAATTTGATCCGAAATCTGTTTAGTATTTTCTCCAGTCTTGCAATCTGATCTTTTATCATAACCAGACCCTTATTTACAACCCTGCTGTTAAAACCTTTGACACTTGTTCAGGGGTGATCGGTGAAATTTCAAATTAAAAAATTTTTCAGGAATGTTTTTTCAGCAGATGGCGGGCCCTCTTCAGATTCAGTTGTTCCTTCTGAGAACTCTTCCCGGTCGGGCATTTGTCTGTCGGGTATCCTGCACCACCTGGACGCCATTGACAAAAACGTGCACGATCCCTTCAGGGTAATGATTGGGATCTTCAAATGTACCGATATCGATTATCGATGCCGGGTCAAAAACAAGCAGATCGGCGAAGGCATGTTCCCCGACAAAACCGCGATCGGCCAGGTGAAATTTTTTGGCAGGCAGTCCGGTCATTCGATGAATGGCATTTTCCATCGGGAAGAGACCCTTATTTCTGGAGTAATGCCCCAGTACCCGGGCAAAAGTGCCGTAAAGACGAGGGTGGGGTTTTCCATCCAAAGAAGGGATGCCGTCGGAGCCGATCATGGTGCTGGGATGGCGCATCACGGTCTGAACATCATCTTCATTCATTGCATGCAGAATGATGGTGGTCCGGGGTTCTTCCCGCAAGACGTGCTCTACAGTGGCTTGCAATGAAATGCCGAGCTCTTCTGCGAGGGTCTGCAGCGATTTCCCTTCCCACGCCGGATGCTCCGCCGTGGATGCAATGGTGATATCCGCATGACTCATCTCTCCGATCCCTCCGCCGTCCTGAGCCAGCAATCCCTGGGCGACAATGGCGGAAAGGATCGTACTGCCGGCGGTGTAGGGATATTGATCGGCATGCACATCCAGACCACGTGCCTGAGCTTCTTCGATCAGGGCAAGTGATAGGGCAACGGATCCCCAATGTCTCCGGCCGGAGGCTTTGTGGTGCGAAATCTGGACCGGAACTCCGGCGCGTTCTCCGATCCGGATAGCCTCCGTGACCGCCTCGGGCAAGCCGGCTCCCTCATTTCTGATGTGGCTGGTGTAGAGCCCGCCGCTTTCCTGCATGAGGCTGGCCAGTTCGACAATTTCATCGGTTTCAGCATAACATCCTGGTTCATAGACCAGTCCGGTAGAAAAACCGACGGCCCCGGCATTCAGTCCTTCACGGACAATCTGCTTCATCCGTGACAGCTCATTCTGACTTGGCGCGCGCTGCTCCATGCCCATCGCTGCTTTGCGGCAGGTGCCGTGTCCGATCAGGGCCCCGATATTGAGGCTGGGCGGATTTTTTTCAAGGGTTTCAAAATACCCCGCATAACCTTCCCATCGGGGAAAGCTTTGATTGGGATGAGTGGCCATGGCAAAATCAAGAGATTCCTGATAAGGAGCAGCACCAAATCCGCAGTTGCCGACAATGCAGGTGGTGACGCCGCCCAGCAGTTTGAAACTCATTGCAGGATAGAGCACGGCAGCAAAATCATCATGGGTGTGCACATCGATAAATCCCGGACAAAGGGCCAGTCCCCGGAGATCAATCTCCTGCCTGGAATCAGCATCACGAACGGTTCCCGCCTGAACAATTCGACCGTCCTGCACGGCAACATCGCCTTCTTTGGGAGCTGCACCAGTGCCGTCATATATCCGGGCGTTCCGCAGGACAGTATCGTAGCTGTGTTTCATCATTTCCTCATTGGACTTTGTAATTGAGTGAACCCGATCCAGTTTCAGTGAACTCGTTCGCGTGCCGTTTTTCTTTTTGGAGAATACGTGAGTGATTTTAAAACAAAAGATCTTTTTTCTGCAGATGGGGAAATTGCCTCCAAAAGATAAGGGTCCCGGTTGTGCAGCGGTCCACTCTGCTCTCGGTGCAGGATCCATCGACGGTGTGCAAAATAGCATTTTTCAGACTCCTGATGCTCTCTTTCAAAGGCACGAAGCAGGTTGTTTGAGAAGCTTGAGCGCGGCATACTCTGCGATGAGGGAAAATGCTACAAAGGTTGATTTTTTGGGATAGGGGAGTATTCTGATCAATCAGGATTCCTTCGCTGTTTTTGGAGTAAAAACAGCAGGAAATCCATTTTTTGAATTTGTTCAAATTTGAGTCCTTTCATTGAAACAAGCATGAAACCGGTTTCGACAGCATCGACGGAGTTCTTCAAATTGATTTTTTTAAGGGAAGCAAAGACACTTCGGACTTCACGGAATGGAAAATTTTTCTCTACGCTTCGTCTGATGTTTTTGGTTTTGCTGTTTGCCTGCGGGATGCTTCCCCGATTTGTGAGCGCCAACAATCCGGTGATGCTGGAAGGAAATGATAAAATTTATTTTTTGGGTCCTTATCTGGATATTTTGGAAGATTCGCAAAAAAAGTGGAGCATTGAAGAAATCGCTTCAGCCGGCTTTGCAAAGGAGTTTTCTTCAAATTCGTTAAAAACGCCCAACTTTGGACTCTCCAAATCGGTTTTCTGGGTTAGGTTCCGGTTAAAAAATAAGGGGAATGCGGGAACAAAATGGATGCTGGAACAGAATTATCCCCTGACGGATTCAATCACACTTTATCTTCCCGATGGAACTGGAAAATTTGTTGTCAGGAAAACCGGAGATTTGCTTCCTTTTCGGGAACGTGAAGTCAACTACCGAAATTTCGTGTTTCCGCTGCTGATTGAAGACGAACAGATGCTTTACCTGCGCTTCGAGACACAAAGTGCCATGAAAATCGACTTGACGCTCTGGTCTCCTTCTGCATTTGCGGAAAAAACTGAGAAAGAGGGGATTATCCTCAGTTTATACTACGGATTTCTGGGAGCGATGGTACTCTATAATTTGTTGCTGTTTATTGTGACGCGTGAAAAAAATTATGCGTACTACGTCATTTTCTTTGTCTTGTTTGCTGCATGTCAATCGAACTTAAATGGTCTTGCATTTCAGCTGCTATGGCCGGATTATCCGTGGTGGGGAAATATCAGTATGCCTTTTTTAATAGGGGCCGTGATTGTGAGCGGACTGATCTTTGTCCAGAGTTATATTGAATCTCATAGACATGTCCCCCGTTTTCATCAAATGCTTACCTTGTTGTGTGTGCTCGGCGGAATATTGATGCCGCTTTCTTTTTTCGTAAACTATTCAGTCAGTATTATTCTGGCCCTTCTGGTCTCCGTTGTTGGCGCGCTTATGGCCTGGTTGGTTACCTTGAGAGTGGCACTGATAGGATTCCATTACGCACGGTATTTGCTGATCGGTTTTTCCTTGTTAGTGGTGAGCATTGTATTTGTTGTGTTCAAAAGCATCGGGATAATCCCGGATCTCGCCATCATGGACTATTCGCTTCATGCTGGAACAATATTTCATTCACTTTTTTTGTCTATAGCACTGGCAGACAAAATCAATCAGGTTTATCAGGAGAATGAACAGTTTGCGGCGAGACTGAAAGAAAATAACGAGACTCTGCAGCGGGAAGTTCTGGAACGTCAAAAAGCGAATCAATTGCTGAAGGAGTATGAGGCCAATTTAATAAATCTTGTTGAAGAACGCACCAAAGAGCTTTCTGATGCCAATGAAAATCTTCTGGAATCCAACGAAAAACTGAAAACAACCCAGGCGCAATTGATACAATCTGCCAAATTGGCCTCTATCGGCGAATTAGCTGCGGGAATTGCTCACGAGCTCAATCAACCGCTAACTTACATTCGCAACAACACGCAGCTGGTGATGATGGATGGGGTGAATCATCTCGATCCGCAGGAAGTTTTTGAAACTCTTAAAAAGGTCGAGGATGGCTCGGAACGGATGATGAATATTATTGATCATTTGAGAAGCTTTGCCCGCGAGGTTGATTTTAAACGGCTGCCGATTGACCTCCATGATACTTTGGAAGCCAGCCTCGTCCTGCTCAATGAACAGTTGAAGCTGCGCAATATCGAAATTAGAAAAAATTATGCCCCGCGCTTTATTGAAGTGTTGGGAAATTCTCAGCAGCTGCAGCAGGTTTTTATCAACATCATGGCCAATGCCAGGGATGCCCTGGAGGGACGCCAAGATGGGCTCATCAGCATCGAAACCAGGCTGATTGAAGAAAAAAATGAACCTGAAAAAGTACAGGTACTCATCAAAGACAACGGAAAGGGAATTCCTTCGGCAAATCTGGATAAAATATTTGACCCGTTTTTTTCGACAAAAGAAGAAGGAAAGGGGACGGGACTGGGAATGTCAATCAGTTACGGAATTGTTCAGGAACATCATGGTGTGATTCGCGTTTCCAGCATAGAAGGGGAAGGAACGAGTTTCGAAATCATTTTTTTGACAGTTGCACATCAGCGAGCATCAATAAAGGAGTGGTGATGGTTCATTTTTCTTCCCGGAGTCGGATTCTACTGACCGATGATGACCCCGATGTGCGTGGTGTCTGGTCTGATATTCTCAGTAAAAAGACTGATCACATCGTGGACCAGGCAGAAAACGGTCTAGTCGCCCAGGACAAACTGGCGGCTGCCAATGCGGAAGATTCAGGCTATGATTTGCTGATTGCTGATATGAGAATGCCGAAGATGGGGGGAGAAAGTCTCATCCGGGAGCTTCGCAAAACAAACCTCGATATCGCGATCATAATCATCACCGGACATGCTGTTTTGTCTGAAGCTTATGATTTACTGAAAAAATTTCAGATTTCCGATTTTCTCTCGAAACCTCTGCAGCACCCGGCGGTATTGCTGTTTTCTGTAGAAAATACCCTGGAAAAACAGCGTTTGGCGAGGCAGGAAAGAAAACAGATCAAGGAGCTTGCGGAGAGTAATGAAAATCTCAGGAAGGAAATTCAGCAACGTCGGAAAGTTGAAGAAGATTTACGGAAGAGTGAAGGAAAAAACCGGGCGATTCTGGAGGCTATCCCTGATTTGATATTTCGAATCAACCGAAACGGGGTTTATACGGAAATTTTTCCTGGCAAGGGGCTGGAGACGCTGGTTCCCGCAAGCGAATTTCTCGGGAAAACGCTGAACGAGACTTTGCCTGCCGATGTTGCTCAAAAGGCAGGCAGGGCGATGGAAAAAGTCTTTCAAACTGGTGATCTTCAGGTGTTTGACTTTGAACTGTTTGTGGGCGGTAAGGAGCATCAGTACAGGGCACGTCTGATCGGTATTGATGACGAAAGCATCATTGCGATTGTTCAGAAACTCTGAGATGCCGCTGCGAAGCGGGGGCGTAGACGTTTTTCGGGAAATCTTAGCGGAAATCAGACGCTGAAAAAGTATCGGAATAATTTGAGAATGAATGAATTGCAGACGCTTTGGGCTGCGCAGTCTTTGAACCAGTTGAAAGGAAAAATAAAATGAATCTCTCTCACGAAATAAAAGGTGAAGTCTGCGTCATTTCAATTGAAAATCAGGTGGGTGAAGGGGTTGGGTTGGAATTCAAGAATTATATCGGCGCGATTCTCCTCAAAGATGACACGATTAAAAACTTCATCCTCGATTTTGAAAAGGCGAAATCCATTGATTCACGGGGAATTGGAGTCATCGCCTCCACCATTAAAGTCATCAATAAACGGGAAGGCGGATTGGTATTTTGCGGGGTACCTCCCGAGATATTTAAAATTTTCTCCATCGTCAAATTGGATAAAATCATCAAATTTTTTCCCGGCAGAGAGGAAGCCCTCGCTTCTTTTTGACCGGACCAACGGAAAAATTCCAGGAAAAAAATTCTGAGTTATTATGTGAATTTCCTCATTTTTTTCTTCTACCTGCCGAAAAGAGCAACAGATGAATTTGCGTGAATTTCGGTCAACACAGAATTCTCTTCATTTTAATGAGCCGGATTATAAAACCCAAGATGTATAAGGATTCCCAATCAGAAAGATATTAAAGAGCAATTCATTCGCCCGTTCAGGCATTACAAAAAAGCAATACCGAGCAAACGGGAAGTCAAGATACGGATTGATCCGGCTTTCAGGAAACAAAGAAATGAAACAGACATGGATTTCTTTGATGTTCTGAATTAGAAAACCGATAATTTCTGCTTCCGGCTCCAGCGTGGAGTGCAGAGAAAAACTATTTGCGTCTTTCTTTTGAATTGGTTATGGATCGTCTAGAGGAGGATCCCCTGAATGAAGATTTTGAATCAGGGTATTGAATGCCTGAGTGGTTTGAAAAAAGACAAACTTGAAAAAGAACAGCTTCCTGCAATGCACAATTTTTCATTTAGGCAGAAAGCCTGTGATAAAGGGAAAAAATGGATACCTGGGTCGACAATACAGATGCTCATCTGAAGGGCATCGTAAAGGAACATAAAGAGAAGTCCGAA
Organism: SAR324 cluster bacterium; assembly: GCA_015231825.1. Taxonomy (GTDB): domain Bacteria; phylum SAR324; class SAR324; order SAR324; family NAC60-12; genus JADGAV01. The sequence goes on along the minus strand of JADGAV010000007.1, from coordinate 6,588 downwards.
CAAATCGAATCGTCCAAGATTACGAACCTGAGAAATATTGTTGCCACACAGAAAAGGAAAATAGAGGAGTTGGAAAAACGGGCCTCTGCTGATTTGAAGAAAGTTTTCGACCTGGAAAACAAAATAACACTGGCGGATTCTGTTGAAAAGTCGATGCTCAAATCACTGGACGAAAAAGATGTAAAAATTCGTGATCTAGAAGATAAAATCAGGCACCAGCCCATTGAAGAGTCCCCTGAAATTATTGATCCGAAAAGGCAGCAGCTTTATAATTTGATCAAGGACCAACGTGCATTCCAGCACATGTCGGATCGCATGTTGCGGATTCTTGTCAAACGGATACGAACCATGAAACTGAAAAAAGGGACCGTGGTGATCAAAGAAAAATCCGTCAGTTCCTATGTTTATCTTTTGCTGCGGGGAAGAGTGCTGATTATACACAATAATGTCGAAATTTATGAAATGAACCGGATCGGCGATATTTTTGGAGAATTGAGCATGATCAGCCGCAGTCCGGCCGGGGCCTCTGTTGTTGCCGGTGAAGATCTTGAAGTGATGATCATCTCTCCAGACATGTTGAAAAGGATTGGAGACAAGGATTTTTACGAGTGGCTGCTTCGAGTGATTGCAGAAAAACTGCAAAGAACGACCGCGGAACTGACCACTACCCAAAAAGAACAATTTAAAAATGAACATGACCTCATCCTTGATGTCATTTCCGGATTTATGAATGTTCAGGAAATGGAAGAAGAACTGAAAGGCAGTCAGGGTGCGGACGTTGAAGCAGAACAGGCCGCCCCGCAGGATGTCGAAGAAGGCGCTCCGCTTGAGGAAAAGTTTTCCATCAGCGATTTATTCTCCCGGGGGGAGAGCGGCTTTTTTTCCATAGAAACCTACGAGGAACCCGGCAATCGGGACGCCTTTACAGAAATTGTGATCGACACCTTAAAAAAAGACCAGATGCTCATTTCGGTGCAGCGGGAGAAATTTGTCAACAACTGATCGGCGCGGCAAGGTCCAAGCTCTTTCCAATAGGCAATGAACCGGATCCGGTCTTGTAAAGACTGCCCGGAGCAGTGCTGAGGAAGGAAGCGCCGCAAAGCCCTCCCCTTTCCCACAGGGAAGTACCCCTGTGATCCAATCATATTCGCGTAAATTTTCAGACAAGGACAGCAAATGGATCATTCAGAACTGGAGGCACGGTACGTGGCAGTCAAGCAAATTGCGCTCAGTGCGGGAAAAAACGCTGTCCATTTTTTGAAAAACCATGCTCAATTCAAAGTAGAGCAAAAAGGGACCCAGGATTTTGTGACCCAGGCTGATAAAGCCAATGAAAAGGAAATCACAGAATTTCTGCTGCAACGCTTTCCGGCAGACACGGTTTTTGGCGAAGAAATGGGAGGCTCTCCTTCAGAGGCAGTCTGGGTGGTAGATCCCATTGATGGCACAAGCAATTTTATTCGTGGAATTTCATATTTCTGTGTTTCAATTGCATTTGTGGAAAAGAAGCAGGTCAAAATCGGTGTGGTCTATGATCCTGTGGCGGATGAACTGTATTCGGCATGGGAAGGACATGGTGCTTTTTGCAATGAGCAGCCAATCCAGGCCAGCCGCTGTGAAAAACTGTCGGAAGCCTTGATCGGACTGGGTTATTCTCGCAGAACCGAACCCGCTGCCTATGCCAGCGCCATTGAACGACTGATGAGCGCGGGTTGTGAATACCGGCGATACGGCGCAGCCGCCCTGATGCTCGCTCATGCGGCAGCGGGGAAATTTGACGGGTTTTTTGAAGTCCACCTGAACAGCTGGGACGCCCTTGCCGGTTTGATTCTCAACCAGGAAGCGGGCGCTTATGTCGCCCCGTTTTTGACAGAAAATGCACTCACCGAAGGCAATCAGGCCCTTGTATGTTCGAAGTTTTTAAAAGAACCTCTCCTCGAGCTGCTTTAGATTTTCTCCAGTGGTCTCGGGCCGTTTTTCTCCAAGTCGAAAAAGATTCCGCACCTAAATTCTGACCCACTCCGCGTATCAGCAATTTGAAATTTCCTTTGATATGTTAGCATTTTGTCAGTGTTTTGTTGAGAAATCAGCTTGATTATTCTTCCGATCCTAGTACGACTTAGGGAGTATCAGGAGGCATTCTGATCCATCAGAATTTCGGAATGGCACTCTTTAAAACCTTAACCACCTTTGGGAGGAGAAGTATGAAGACTCGTAACTATTTATTGAACTCGGCAATGTTCGCTCTGCTGGCATTCTTTGTTTTTGTGGGAACCGGCAACACTGCGCTCGCGGCAGACAAACTGGTACTGTATTGCAGCCCTCAAATTGAGTGGTGCAACCTGATGGTCAAAGAATTTGAGAAAGCAACTGGAATTAACGTCAAAATGACACGAAAAAGTTCCGGAGAAACCTTTGCCCAAATCAAGGCGGAAGCCAAGCGGCCGAGAGGAGACGTATGGTGGGGAGGAACAGGAGATCCTCATTTACAGGCGGCTGAAGAAGGCTTGACTCAGACCTACACCTCTCCCCATTTTGATCAGCTTCGCGAATGGGCAAAAATTCAGGCCAAGAATTCCGGGATGAAAACGGTTGGGATCTATTCGGGAGCACTCGGTTTCGGTTACAACACAGAATTGCTGGCAAAAAAAGGGCTTTCTACTCCTCAATGCTGGAAAGACTTGATCAAACCTGAGTACAAGGGGGAGGTGCAGATTGCCAACCCGAATTCCTCCGGAACTTCTTATACAACCCTCGCAACGATCGTGCAGCTTTTTGGTGAAAAAGAAGGTTTCGATTTCTTGAAAGCAATGCACAAAAATGTCAACCAGTATACCAAATCCGGTTCTGCACCGATCAAGGCAGCAGGACGCGGAGAAACCACGATCGGGATTGTTTTCATGCATGATGCAGTCACGCAGACCGTCAACGGAATGCCCATTGTGACGGTGGCTCCATGCGAAGGAACTGGATATGAAGTCGGTTCCATGAGCATCATCAAAGGCGGTCCCAATCCGGAAAGTGCAAAGAAGTTTTATGATTTTGCGCTGCAGGCGGACATCCAGACAATGGCGGCACAGGCAAAAGCTTATCAGGTGCCTTCCAACATGAATGCCAAGGCTCCGCCCGAAGCACCGGACCTCAAAACCGTGAAGCTCATCAACTATGATTTCAAAACATACGGTTCGTCTGATACCCGAAAACGTTTGTTGAAAAAATGGGATGAAGAAGTCGGCTCGTTGCCTCGTTGATCACCCGAGATTTCAGCAAATTCATGAACAACCGTATTGTGCTACTTTGGTTAGCCGTGGGAGGAGTGGGATTTTTTCTCCTCCCATGGTATTCCATTGAAGATGGAATCTGGAGGCTGGAGTGGCTCTTTGACGGCTACCCCGGCGATCTCGATTATGCCCCTGCCATTTTACAAATCGGAAGTCATGGAAAGTTATGGCTGGCCCCGATAGGAATTGCCCTCTTATTTCCGATCCTGATCCTCAATCGAAAAAACAAAGACAGTTTTTACGCCAATACCCTGATCATAAGCGGACTCAGTGGTTTCACCTGGTTTCTGATTCAAGGTTTTTCCATCAGTTATGCCGGATGGAATTTTGACTTCCTGGAAAGCTGGTTTGGTCCTCTCGAACTGATCCAGTTGGGAATGGGATATGGGGCCTTGCTGACGGCAACCGCCTTTCTTTTCTTCCTGATGGCGGGGATTGCCGCCAAAGGGGCCGTGAATGGTGATGTTTTTATTGTTTGTTCCATCGGATTTGTCATCTCCCTGGTGGGTACCTTTGTTTTTTTTCCCGTGCTGGGAATTCTAACGAACGCCCTGGAAGACTCAGACGGGTTTTATTCACTGCAGGCTCTTTTTGAACGGCTCTTCAACCAGGACACCTGGGGAGTGGCCTGTTTGAGCAGTCGGAGAAATTGCGGGGTTGCATGGAATTCGGTGATCCTCGCCATTGTCACCGGATTGACGACTACGGTGTTGGGTCTGGCCTTTGCCCTGGTTGTGACCCGGACCCGTTTCAGAGCAAAAAAACTGCTGCGCATGCTGACGGTGGTGCCGATCATTACCCCTCCCTTTGTCATTGGACTGGCAATTATTCTGCTTTTTGGCCGTGCAGGAACAGTCACCCAGTTTTTGTACTGGGCATTCGACATCCCTGAAAGCCGCTGGGTATACGGCTTTCCCGGTATTCTACTGGCACAAACCCTCTCTTTTGCTCCCATCGCATTTTTGGTGCTGATCGGGGTTGTTGAAGGAGCGAGTCCGTCCATGGAAGAAGCGGCTCAGACGCTGGGTGCCAGCAAATGGAAAACATTTTGGACGGTCACCTTCCCCTTGATCCGCCCGGGAGTGGCCAATGCCTTTTTGCTCGGTTTCATTGAAAGTATGGCCGACTTTGGCAATCCGCTGGTCCTTGGCGGCAATTTTGATGTCCTCTCCACCAAAATATTTTTCGCTGTGGTTGGTGCACAAAATGATCCCGGCAAAGCGGCGGCATTGGCGATCGTGCTGCTGGTTTTCACATTGGCTGCCTTTTATGCGCAGCGTCGCTGGTTGGGAAAGAAATCATACACCACTGTGACGGGAAAAGCAGACACTGGTATCCACCCTGACTTACCGAAAGGGCTGGAGCGAATAATTTACGGCATTACTCTCCCCTGGGCCGCTTTTACGATGGTCATTTATGTGATGATCCTGTTCGGCGGGTTTGTCGAAACCTGGGGACGTGACCACAGTTTCACCTTGAAACACTACATCACAGCATTTGCAGTCACTCAGGGAGAACATGGATTGGTCTGGTACGGCTCGGCCTGGAATTCATTTTGGACCACCATGATGATTTCCGGTATCTCGGCACCGCTGACGGCTGCAATTGGACTGCTGGTTGCGTATCTGCTGGTCCGTCAAAGTTTTGCCGGAAAAAATGCCTTTGAATTTGGAACGCTGCTCAGCTTTGCGATTCCCGGGACCGTGATCGGCATCAGTTATATTATCGCCTTCAATGTACCTCCCATTGAATTGACCGGAACCGGAGTGATTTTGGTGATCTGTTTCATCTTCAGAAATATGCCGGTGGGAGTCCGCGGAGGGATCGCTGCAATGGTTCAGTTGGATAAATCCCTTGATGAAGCTTCCCTCACATTGGGGGGAAACAGTTTTTTAACCCTGAGAAAGGTGATTTTGCCTTTATTGAGACCAGCCATTATTGCCGCTCTTGTTTACAGTTTCGTCCGTGCTATTACGGCGATCAGTGCCGTCATTTTTCTGGTCAGCGCCGACTACGACATGGCGACCTCCTACATCATCGGTCGGGTGGAAAATGCCGACTATGGAGAAGCCATCGCATATTCTTCGATGCTGATTGTGGTCATGCTTTTTGTCATTCTCCTTTTTCAGGTGTTGGTGGGAGAAAGGCGTTTGGGACGCAAAGGCATTCACCTCACATAAAAGGAATCTGGATTATGTCAATCGAAGTCCATGCCGCCTCGGTCCGTTTTGAAAATGTCACGAAAGCCTATGGTGACGTCATTGCCTTGAATCACATTTCTTTTGAAATCGAATCGGGTCAGCTGGTGACGCTTCTGGGCCCAAGCGGCTGCGGGAAAACCACGAACCTGAGATTGATTGCCGGCCTGGAATTTGCGAGTTCCGGCAAGATTTTTATTGGAGATCAGGATGTGACCCTGCTGCCTGCCACCGATCGGAATGTGAGCATGGTTTTTCAGTCCTATGCGCTGTTTCCCCACATGACAGTTATGGAAAATGTTTCTTACGGTCTGACGATTATCAATAAAAACAAGCAGGAAGTGAGGGAGTTGGCAGAAGCGGGTTTGATGCAGGTTGGCCTGGAAGGTTACGGAAAACGGCTTCCCAGCGAACTCTCGGGGGGACAGCAGCAGCGGGTGGCGGTTGCCCGGGCCCTTGTCCTCAAACCGGCAGTGCTGCTCTTTGATGAACCGCTTTCCAATCTCGATGCCAAGTTGCGACGCACGGTTCGTGAGGAAATCAGGGAGCTGCAGCAGAGTCTCGGATTGACAGTGGCCTACGTCACGCATGATCAGGAAGAAGCATTGGCAGTTTCAGATCGCATAATCGTGATGAAAAATGCCGCAATTGCCCAGGAAGGAAGCCCGCGGGAACTCTATATTGAACCCGATAACCTCTTTGTTGCTGATTTTATTGGAGACACCAACCTGCTCAAAGGAGCCTTGACTCATGTTGATGAAAAATGGGGGCTTGTAAAAATTGACCGAATAGAAAAAAAAATCCGTCATCGAGGGCTCCCCGTGGGAGAAACGAACATATCAGTGCGACCCAATGCTGTGCAGTTGAGCACTGAAAATAATCCCAATACGATTGAAGGGACCATCGCTTTTGTCGCTTATTTAGGGGATCATATGGAATACACGGTAAATACTGCAATCGGTCCCCTGTTTGTGATTGATTATCGTGTGGACACTCCATTTGCCAACGGAACAAAGGTCTTTGCCGGCTTTATCGATCGAGGCATTTCCCTGGTAAAATAAAAAAATCCCCGCTGCAAGCAGACGGGGTATTTGCTTAGGGCCTCCGGC
>JADGAV010000042.1 GCA_015231825.1 SAR324 cluster bacterium | reverse complement strand
GTTATTCTCATATTTTTCGTCGTTCAGTATTTAAAAGAAGGGTATGAAAATTTAAAAAGATATTGTGTCCCCGATAATAAAAAGAAGGATGTGAAAATTTAATTAGGTATTGTGTCCCCGGTGTTGAAGGAATAAAGATAGATGGGTGTCAGATAAAAGTCGTTGAGCTGAATCACTTTTTTTGGCTGGGAATCAGGCAGGGCAAAGGTATTGCTGACAATAAAATTTATTTTTAAATCTTCCCTGTCGAGTTTATTTTTTAGCGCGAGCATTCCGTTTGGGAATAGATAACAAACTAAAACAGTGGCTTTCGATAAATCGGCTTTGAGGAAATCTGAATGATATATGGAAAGGTTGTCTAATCGGCAAAGGGTTTTGAGAATGACTGAGAACAAAAAGGGAATCCAGGACAATTCATAAGCCATTATTTTTCGGTGCGGAAACTTTTTAGAAAATGCATAGGAAAGCGTTCCCCACCCTGATCCCAGCTCAAAAATTGGACCACCTTCATTTGAGAGTTCCGGGAAACTGATCATTGCATGACATGCCTTGCTCGTGCTGGGCATGGGAGAGATTCCCACTTTGACAGAAGTGATCACAATTGAAACCAGGGCAATAACCATGCAAGAGAGAAAGAAGAATTCTATCAGTGACATGAAGCGCAATGGGATGTATGCGATTGGAAAAATAAGGGGGATATCAAGAAGAGGAAAATCAGGAGAAGCACATCAACTAAAAAATAGAATTACCCTCCCAAAAATAAACGGCCGACATCCGGGTCCTTGAGCAGATCGTCTCCCAGTCCCACCCTGGCGACTTGTCCTGAAACCAGAACGTAGCCGATATCGGCAAATTCCAAGCCTTTTTTGGCATTTTGTTCAACCATAATAATCGTCTTCCCTTCCGTTTTTTGCAAGTCTTTGAGAATTTCAAACACCATGTCAATAAAACGGGGTTCAAGACCAATCGATGGTTCGTCGATCAACAAAATCTGCGGGTTCATTATCAAGGCTCGGGAAATCTCTAATAACCGTCTTTCACCCCCGGAAAGTACTCCTGCATTCTGGTTCCGTCGTCGCGCTAAACTGGGATATTTGGCCAATACTTTTTCTGCAGCTTCTTTGGCATGAGCAACCGTATCCATGAGAAATCCGCCCATCAGCATATTTTCCTCAACAGTCATTTTCGGAAAGATGGAGGCATCCTGAAGGATATAAGCGATACCGGCATTTTTAAGCTTTTCGTTCGGGCTAAGGTTGGTGATGTCATTATTACCCAATTTTATGGAGCCTGCATTGATTTTTGTGAACCCGTAAATCGAATGAAGAATTGTGGATTTACCTGCACCATTGGGTCCGACCAGACATAAAGACTGGGCCTTTCCGATCATCAGATTCAAGTCATGCAAAATGACCATTTTTCCATACCCGGCCTCCAACCCGTTTATGGTCAAATGCACGTCATCGAATGAAAGTTTTTCTAATTCTCGCAGACCCGGCGTTTTCCCAAGAACTGCATATTGATCGGTCGACATTTACTGTGCTCCCAAATAGGCATCAATGACCCGCTGATCATTTTTTATTTGATCAGGTTCTCCTTCAGCAAGCAGCTGCCCATGGGCCAGGCAAAAGATTCTTTGAGCTAAATTCATGATAACTCTCATGTTGTGCTCAATGACAAGAAGTGTGATTCCGTATTCCTTGTTTATGGTAAGCAAGCGATCAATAATGCCGTTGATCAAGGTAGGATTAATTCCCGCGGTCGGTTCGTCGAGCAGCAGCATTTTTGGCTCATTCATCAACGCCATTGCGAGTTCCAGAAGCTTTTGCTGGCCAAAGGACAAGTCTCCGGCTCTCAGCTTTCTTTTCTGGTAGAGGCCGACAAATTTCAGCAGATTTTCTGCTTTTACGGTGAGTTCCTCAGGGATTTTTGAAAACATCGTAAAAATATTTTCCTTTTCCTGTTTGGAGCTGATCAACATGTTTTCAATACAGTTCAGTTTTCCGTATATTCTGGTTTGCTGAAAGGTTCTGAGCAAACCCAGTTTTGCCACAGCCGGCACCGGAAGTTCAGACACTTCCTTGCCATCAAACTGGATTGATCCTCTGTCGATCGGGTGAGTTCCCACGATTGAATTAAACAATGTTGTTTTTCCGGAACCGTTGGGTCCGATTAATCCAACAATACTCCCCTTCTCAACTGTTAAGGAAATATTTTCATTAGCCTTTACGCCTCCAAAGTATTTGGAAACACGTTCAACTTGTAAAATATTACTCACTATTTTAACTCCACCTGGGCTTTTATATCGGATTCATCAACAGTTTCTCCAAATTTGTCGGGGTATCTTTCTCTCAGCCATCCCATGATTCCTTCAGGGAAAAATACGACAATGATTACAATGAGAGCTCCCAGCGCGACATATTGCCAGCCTAAAAAAAACGTCCAGAATCCTTCTTTAAAAATATGAAATGCAATGGCTCCAATTACGGGGCCCCAGAGCGTTCCCTTCCCCCCAAGAATTGCCATCAAAACCATGAACACTCCAAAGGTTGCCCCGGCAAAAGCAATTTCTACCGGTTCAATATACCCGACCATATTTCCCATTAATCCACCAGCGACGCCCAAAAAACAGGCTGATACAATCCAGCCTGTAATTTTGTATCGCATGGTATGAATTCCCATTGCCTCTGCCTTGTCCTCATTGTCTCTGATTGCATTGAGCACCAGGCCAAACCGTGTTTGATAGGCATATTTTAAAAATAGGAATGTAGCGGCCATTAACGCGAAGCAGAGATAATAAAAAAACTGGGATCTCAGCTCCAAACTGCCGATGTTTTTGGGCCAGGGCGGGGAAGTCATTCCTTGACCGGCTCCTATCAGTTCTATTCCTCCTGCGATTTCCCCTGCGGCAATTCCCAAGCCCAGCGTGCAGATGGCAAAGTATTGTCCTCTCAATCCCAAAACACCATATCCTATCAGGGCAGCAACAATTCCTGGGACTATTCCGGATAAGATCAGACCAATAAAAAAACCTTGAAAATATTGAGTGGGAGTATGGACAAAAGTTTCTTCACCGCCACTGGCGGTCCATTCTGCAAGGGGAAAAAACATTCCAATCTGAACCCCGGCACAGACATACATTCCGATTCCAAAAAAAAGGATATTTCCAAAACTGTTATACCCCATCTGCCCTCCCTGCACATCCCAGGTCAGGGCCAAGACCACCAATAGCCACATGAAGGAGATTTGAAGTTTAAAACCAGGGAACAAAAATGGTGCAGCAATTCCCAGGATCAATATCAATCCGTAAATTATTCTATTATTTTTCGTCATTTTAAATATTCTCGTTTTCTAGATAGTTTAAATCTTCTATAGACAAGAACGAAAACCAACAACAAAAAAACCGCTCCAATTCGGAATTCTGTTCCAAAAATGTAATCCGCAAATTCTTCAAATACGCCCAATCCCATGCCGGATAAGGCAACGGCTGGTAAATTCCCCAGGCCTGCCACAATGACGATCATGAAGGATCTAACCGTGTAAGGAAGTCCCACGTAGGGGTGCAGTGTGAAGGTAATCGAGATCAAGGCTCCTGCGATTCCGCACAATGCCGCATTGATTCCAAAAATTGAGGAATAGACTTTGTCCGTGTCCACTCCCAAAATTTTTGCTGCTCTTGCATTTTGTGCAGTCGCTCTGATTGCCCGACCCAGCTTAGATTTTTTCATGTAAATGACGAGAACGATGGCGACCAAAGTACCTACGGCTGCCGAAAGTATCTTGGCGTTTGGCAAAGAGACAGAGTCGTCAAAGAGAAAAGTAGTGCCGAGATTTGATTGAGCGACAACAACATCCGATCCAAACAAAATATTCATCAATTGTTGTGCCAGTATACTGATGCCGAAAGTTGCCAAAATTGAGAAAAACAAATCCCGGTTGATTACTTTGTTTATGATTGTTTTGTATAGAAGCAAACCCAAAAAATACATGACAATTGGGGAAACAATCACCCCGAATATGGGATGAATACCGGCAGTGTACATATAATAGGCGACATAACCACCCAGAATTACCAATTCTCCCTGGGCGATATTTATAATGCTCATTACACCCCATTGCAACGCCATTCCATAGGCGATTAGAGCAAAGAGGATTCCAAGCAAAACCCCGTCGATAGAGGCCTGAACCATCAATATTGGAGCTTCAAAAATTAGAAAATCCATAATTTATATTTTTAAAACCCCCTTAAATTCCAGGGGGTTAACAAATGAAATTATCTTTCAGACCACTTGGGTACTGGATGAACCAATTTGGAAGATGCCCATTTGGTGGGGGCGACAACCTTATTTTCACAGCTGTCACCGGTACATCTCACTTGAAACAATACCATAGGCTTAGCAATGTTCTGACCTTGTTGATTGAACTTGATGTTACCGTAGAAAGTCTGCATGTCCGTTTTTGCCAAGGCATCACGGACCTTCTCTTTGTCCAGAGAATTTGCTCTTTCGAAGGCATCTTTCCACACCAATAATGCTGCGGCGGACTCTGCTGCCTGATAAGGAGGAGCGTAGCCATATTCAGCGTTGAAATCTTTGTCAAAGGTTGAAGCTGTATCAAAGAATTTATCGCTGTAACTCAATGACTTATGCCACTGAGCGGCACACAGGGCATATTCAGCTTTTTTTCCATGCTGCTTCGACAACGAGGAAGAATCGCAGTGGGTCATGGCCAGCATCGGGACATTGACCTTCATTTCAGAGATCTGCCTGACTGCCGTCAAAGCGCCTTTTGAATGACCGGAAACAACCAGTACGTCGGGTCTAACGGCTTTAACCTTTGCCAGTGTTGCCGACATGTCATTCAGTTCTTTTGGCAATTTGTCATCAATAATTATTTTTGAACCGGTTCTTTTTGCCGCATCGAGAATACCAAGTCTCACGTCTTGGGAGAAGGCATCCTGCTCAAATGCCATGGCAATTTTGACCGGCTTCCCGCCATTCTTCTCAACCGCTAAATCTATAGCAACTTCAAGATATTGGTTTGCTGCCGACAGGACTGCAAATAAATATTTGTAGCCTTTTGTAAATAACGATCTCGATGCCCCATTCGCCTCTACCATCGGAATTTTATTTTCTTCGGTGATTGGCGCGATGGCTTTGGTTAATCCAGAACTGTATGGCCCGAGCATATATTGAACACCATCCTGTTTGATGAGTCTTTCTGCAAGTTGAGCCGCCCGTCCCGAGTTGGATTCATCATCATAATATGTGACTTTAAATTGATATGATTTTCCTCCTACTTTGACTCCTCCCATACTGTTGATTCTTTTAACAGCAAGTTCATATCCGTTTTTCGTATGCTTACCCGCTGTAGAATACTTTCCTGACAGGGAAACGGCAGCACCTAAAACAATGGTATCGTCAGCAGCGTATGGGGAACCGGTGAACCCCAAACCGATCATCAGCACAAATGCAATCATTGATATTAGTTTAATTTTATATTGAGACATGTTCTCCTCCTTTGATGAAACAAACTTATGAAAAAAATATAAACAGTATCTTTATATTTTTTTCTGAAAATGTATCACCGGGTTAAAACCGGTGAAAACTCGGTTGCCTTCGAGAATGAGATCCGGGAATAGCGGACCCTTTCCCTGTAGCACAGAATCTCCGGACTTAAATCTTGAAAAGTTAAGAGAATCTAATCAAACGGACCTCTCCCTAGCAAATGATTGGCTGCATGTCAAGGTCTGAAGAAAAACTGACCCGGCCCGGAAAATCGAATTCATGCTGACATTCTCAAAGTTTTACGAACAGGCAGGCAAGAAGAAACTGAAGTGAAATTTTTAAATTTTCTGGAGGAACTCTTCCGCTAGGAAAGCCGTTACTACTGACTGGAAGGGCTATTCTGAATCAAGAAGTGCTTTCCTTTTTTCGATTTGAATTTATCTGGAAATAGGAACTGGTGGAGTTAGTCTGTATCGTCTAAAGCAAGGTTCCAGTAATCCGATTATTTCTGGATGCAGCACAATCCCCTCCCTTGATTGCTCTTCAAACAAGGCAAGGGCACGGTCTCCGGGTATTCGCACTGGATTGTCCGGGTCAATTGCAGGCATTTCCCGGCATCTTGTCGCCAGATGCTCCATCTCCGATTTAAGACTACTGGCCCCTGAAAATCCGTCAGGTTCCAGCAACATCAAAAAAACGTTGTTGCCATATTGATCCGAAGAACTGCGTCCAGCACCGGACAATCCTGATGTCAGCGCTTCCACCAAAATAGAAAATGCAAAACCTTTGTGGCCAAGGTCCAGCCCTCCCATAGGCAAAATTGCTCCCGCAGGACTGGACAGGATATCATCCGGGTCGGTGCTTGCTTTTCCTGAGTAATTGATAATCCGCCCTTCCGGTAATTTTGTATTCTCTCTTTTTGCCCGTTCTATGGCCCGCATGGATGAACTTGCAGTGCTGGTATCGGCCAGAATCATTCCGTTTTGAGCAGGAACGGCAAAGGCGATTGGATTGGTTGACAGCAACGGAGCTTTTGCACGGTGAGGCGCAACTCCCGCATTGCCGGGGCCGGATGCCATCAAAATCCCGATCAAACCCTGATCAGCGGCTCTTCTGACATAGGTGGCTAAACAGGAAATATTGCCGCTGCGCCGTATTGAGATTGTGACCAACGGGATTTTTTTTATTCTTTCCAATCCGATTTTCAAGGCATGCAGGACCGACCATTGGCCTGGAAGTTTTTGGGCATCCAAAACCAGAGCACTTTCTTGATCATGGATGATACGGGGAATTCCTGACAGTTTTGTATCTCCCCCTTCAATGCCTGACAAATAGGCTGGTACAAATTGAAGACCATGAGTCGAATAACCCAGGAGATCCGCTTCGACAAGAATTTCAGCCACTGCTTTTGCAATCGGTTCATCGAGGCCTGCTTCCAGAAAAAGCGCACCAACGGAATTGATGAGAACATTTTTATGATAGCGTATTGACATCTTCCTTTTTCAGAATATGGAAAATCAATGTCTCAATTTTCCAGTTTTAAAATTTGAATTGCTCTGGATACAATATTTCTTTTACTCAATGAGTCAACGCATAAACCAGATAGTTTATGCCAAGTTGATAGGCCAGATTAGCATATTCTGTCGGGTAGATTGCATCATAGGTATGTTCCCAGCCGTCCCCCATGTCCGAATTCCAGTTGACCAAAATCATCAGCCGCCCGTCTTCATCGAGAATTCCCCAATTTTCAGGGTTTTGATGATCAAGAGGCACGTTTCCATTTAAAAAATAAATTCCAGGAATTCGCTGTGCCCCGTCAATATCATAAAAGGAATGGAAAACAGGGTGATCCGGATCAAGTTTGACCCACTGACTGTCCGGAAAAATTTCCTGAAAGGCTTGGCGAAAGACCTGCCAACCGGCGGACCCTTTGAAATCATCGATCAGCAAAAACCCTCCGCGCAGAAGATACTCCTGAAGATTCAGCACTTCCTTTTCCGTAAAATCCGGGCCTCCGTCTCGGCCGATTTCCACGAGATACAAAAAAGGGAATTCAAAAATCCGATCATCATCCAATCGGAGCAACGCTGGTTCTGCATCAAAATGAATTGTTGTCAAGCGGGTCACGCCCCGCAAAAAATTAATTTCCGCGTCCGGATAGTCGTGGGACCACGCACCGCTGCCCCATCCCCTGTCTATTGAATCAAAGCGGATACGAATGAAAGTAAAAGCATCCCCTGCCGCACTGGTATTCATTGGAATTTCCTGCGCCGAGATGATAGAGGCGAAAAAACAGTAAAAACCAAGTAGAATTCCTTCAGGCAAGAGGAGGGAGGGGATGAATCCAAGGTTTATTCCAGTAATTTTTAAAAATCTCTGCATAGCCTTTGAAGTAGTAATTGTCATTCATGTTTAAAATGACATGCCGATTTTTCTGAAAGTATTCTGGGAGTTCATACCAGGGCAAGTCTTGCTTCCAATGGTGAACACAATGAAGATTATTGTTCAAAAATAAAAGTGAGAAAAAAAGGTTGCTTTCAACAATAGCAATCCGGTGAAACACTTGCTCTGCTGCCCGGTGCTCTGCAAATGAACGAATCAAACTCAAGCTTTCACCGGGGTAGATTGCCAGCAGGAAATATTGCCAGAAAGGGACTTTGCAGAACCAAAACCATAAAATAACGGGAATGCAGGCCAATATTTGAATTTTCCAGTAGTTCATATATTGGTTTTTGCTTTTGCCCAGTGCTTTGATTTCATTCCAGAAAAATTTCAGCATCAAATAAGCTGGACCGAAAATAATACGCCCGGGAAAAGTGTTAAAAAACACGCGGAAGAGTTGGTGGAATTTTCCCATCTTCTCCCAGTTTTCAGGGGAGACGTAGTAACTTTCCGGGTCTTCCCTGGTAAAAGTAATGTTTTGATTTTGATGATGTTGGAGGTGAGTATCCCGGTAGATCCCATAGGGTCTCCACAAGTTAACTGGAATCCCTGCAATAATGCTGTTCCATGTTTTAGAATGGGTGGGATGATTGTGGATTGCCTCGTGCTGGATAGAATTGTGTAATGCCACTATACAGGCTCCAATAGGAAGAATAAGCCAGAACGGAAGGACAGACCAAAAATTTATCAGCAGTCCCCAGGCTGTGTAAGTCATGAGAATTAATCCCCATGTCTGCCATTCCAGGGAATGACAAGTTTGCTCAATCCAGTTTTGTACCTTCATTTTTATGCACCGACAGCAAAAAAATTTTAACAATTAGTATTGACACGAGACTAAAAAGAAATTTCAGTCAATTTAATCCTCCTTTTTTGAAATGTCCACATTTTGTTGTATTCTCAAATGAGGCCGGCAGGCACGCCTCAGGCCCTTCCAGTTTGAGTTTTACAGTTTCTGTCAAAATTGATTTTAGAATGGTTGAAAATAGGCAAGGCTTTAAATAAATGGATAGCAATGCCTCACATTTTTTGATAGGAGAGGAGTCATCATTGTTTCTTTGCTGTTCATCGGGACGCCTTGATTTCCAAATTTTCCTTGTCCTGAAACAGGCTCTTTCATGCAGCGAAATCCTGCACGGTCGCTTGTCTTGAAAGCAGGATCGGACAAGACCCAGTTAATTTTAAAGGCATCCATGACGCAAATCAAAATACCTGCCGTGTATATGCGCGGAGGTTCCAGCAAGGGAGTCTTTTTTCATGCGAAGGATCTGCCAGTCGAAGCAGCAGCTCGTGACCGTTTATTTCTGCAGGTGCTGGGCAGCCCCGATTCATATCAGCGACAACTCGATGGCATGGGTGGAGGTCTCTCATCTGTCTCAAAAGCGGTGATTATTGAACCATCGAATCGGCCGGAAGCAGACATCGACTATACTTTTGCCCAGGTTGCCGTCAATCGACCGATAGTAGACTACAGTGCCACCTGTGGAAATCTTTCTTCCGCAGTCGGCCCATTTGCAGTGGATGAAGGATTGCTTGGTGTTGAGGATGGAAAGGTGACGGTAAGGGTATACAATACCAATACTTCGAAAATATTTCATGCGCACTTTGTGGTAGAAAATAAAAAAGCCAAAGTGAAAGGAAATTTTCAGATTCCTGGTGTCTCGGGAACTGGAGCAAAGATTCAATTGGATTTTCTTGACCCTGGGGGCAGTGCTGCTCCAACTCTTTTACCGACTCAGTCTGTTCAAGACAACATCGATATCAAAGGTCTGGGTCAACTCCAGGTGTCATTGGTGGATGCGACAAACCCCGTGGTTTTTGTCAGGGCGGCGGATCTTGCGTGTTCTGGAATGGAATCGCCTGAAACACTTGAAGCAAACTCTTCATTAATGGGAACACTGGACGAAATTCGACGGAAAAGTGGTGTACTCATGAAACTGGCGGAGTCTCCAGACAAGATCAGTCTCGCCAACCCGAAAATCGGACTGGTGGGGAATCCTTCTGATTTTAAAACCATTGACGGGGTGATGGTTTCTCAAAAAGATGTTGATATCTCCATTCGGATGCTGTCTATGGAAAAGATACATCGCGCGGTTCCGTTGACCTCTGCAATGTGTCTCGCAACTGCATGCAAGATTACCGGTTCTATTCCCCATCAACTGGCTTTACAATCTGAAAGCTTCGTTCGGATTGGCAATCCTTCAGGAGTTTTGCCGGTTGGGGCCGATGTCATTTTTGAGGAAAACAACTGGCAGGTAAATTTGATTAAAGTTTACCGCACTGCACGGCGTTTGATGGAAGGGTCCGTCCTGGTTCCGGAGGAATAAAAGACGAGGTAGCATGAAGAAATTTTCATCGCTCTTGTTGATGCTCTTGGCCTCTCTGGCTTTAATGGGCTTTGAATTTCAGAATATTTCAAATCCTCATTCCCCGTTAATCTTAAACACTGCTTTTTCCACAGGCTTGAAGGAGCAAAGCAGGTTGGCGAAAGGAGTGCTGCTCATTGCCAGCCCTCATCTGCAAGGTTCTTATTTTTCAGAGACGGTGATCCTCCTTATCGATCACTCTGAAGCAGGCAGCATGGGAGTGGTGATCAACCGGCCAACAACGGTGGCGCTGTCGGAGCTCTGGCCCGGGAACAAAGCCTTGCAGAGTCGCAAAGATGTTTTGTTTTTGGGAGGTCCGGTTGACAGAAAAAAGCTCTTGCTGCTGCTGCAGACTTCTGTCCCGCCAGACGATGCGTCCCATGTTTTTGCAGACATTTACTTTGCCGCCAGTCAGAATCTCTTTGAGACGATCATTGAAAAACCCCAGGCTCGAAGCCAAATTCGTGTCTTTGCCGGATACTCCGGTTGGTCTTCTCAGCAATTGGAGCATGAAGTTTCAAGAGGAGATTGGCGCGTTTTGCCGGGAGATCCTGAACTGGTATTCCGGGAATTGCCAAGCAGCCTTTCTCAATAAAAATTCGAATTGAAACCGATTTCGGGAAAAAATTTTAACAAAACAAGGAGAAAAATGAAATATAAATTGATACTGATGATGACTGCCGTTTTGATGATGGGCGTTGCCGGCCCGGTCCCCGTTTTTGCTGATTCGAAGATCGAAATTGATGCGAAGGTAAGTTCGGCATTGGAGAAATTTTATGAAACGACCCTGGGAGGAAAAAGTCTGGCAGCAAAAGCGGCTGGGATGCTCGTTTTTCCGGAAGTGCTCAAAGCCGGTTTTGGAATCGGTGGAGAATATGGAGAAGGGGCACTGTTGATAGGAAATAAAACAGCGGCTTACTACAACATTGCATCCGCTTCCATTGGACTGCAGTTTGGGGTCCAGGTGAAATCGCAGGTCCTTTTGTTTATGAACAAAAAGGTCCTGGCTGAATTCAGAAAAAGTGACGGCTGGGAAGCAGGGGTGGACGGCAGTGTTGCTTTAGCAACTTTGGGAGCCGGCAAGGAAATTGACACAAACTCCGCCCAAGATCCAATCATCGGCTATATCTTTTCAAACAAAGGTTTGATGTACAATCTGACCTTTGAAGGATCAAAAATCACCAGGATTGAAAAATAGCTGCTGCGATAAAACAAAAAGGAAAAACGGTCTTTGATCTTTCTTCAAATTTGATTTCAGGCGAACGAATATACTGGTCGAAAAACAGGAATGAAAATAAAGAAAACAAGATTTATTTTTCGGGGGCTTACTTTTGATCCATTTCAAGCTTTTGAAAATGCTGACAACGGTCGATAAAAACGGGCAGAACAGAATCTTCGGGTGCGTGATTTAAACATTCTTGAAACAGTTTTTCAGCATCTGAATATGATTTTTGATCAAGAAGATTCCATGCTTCGTTGAACATGTTGATGTTTTCCGACTTTTTGATTTTAATCGGATCGCAATCAGCATCAAAAACCTCGTATATACCCACTTTTTCGGTTTTTCCTTTCACTTGAACACGATCAATAAACCGAATTAAAAATTCGTTAGGATTCTTAAGATCAAAATAGGTGTATTCGCTTATCAGTAACGGGGTCCCATACGACTTTGTCAATTGTTCCAGCCTCGATGCCAGATTGACCACATCGCCAATCACGGTCCCTTCCATTCTCTTGTTTTCCCCTAAAGTGCCAACAATGACTTGCCCCGTGTTCACACCAAGCCCTATTTGTATCTGCTGGTACCCCGCTCTTTCACGACCTTCATTGTATTCATTCAATTTGTATAACATTGAAATGGCAGATCGTATCGCCTCTTCGGAGTTGTATTCAAACAAGGCCATGATTGAATCGCCAATGAATTTATCGATAAACCCGTTGTGTGCACGAACAATGGGGCCCATCTGGTTTAAATAGGAATTGATGAAAAGAAAGTTTTCTCTTGGCGTTAACTTCTCAGAAAGAAGTGTAAATGAACGGATGTCTGAAAACAATATTGTCATTCGTTTTTGAGTTTGATCGCCCAGGTTCAGATCGACAATTTTTTCCTTACCCAGTAATGAGAGGAATTGATGAGGAACAAAACGTTCATACGCTTGATTCAAATTGATCATCTCTTCAAAAAGCAGCCCGTTTTCAAAATGATTGGAAATATTGTTTGAAATGCTCTCTAGCAGTTTAAATTCATTGTCGGTAAATAAACACTCCGAATTGTAATTTGATACGGTAATAATTCCTATCACCTGGCCTTTTGAAACCAAAGGCATAATCATCTGTTCTATATATTTCCTTCCATAATGGAGTTTTGTTGTGTCTTCATTTTGAAATTTTGAAAATTCGTTATAACTGAAGATTTTCCCTTTTTTGGAAGTAAAAATTTCGTAGGTATAGAGGGTTTCTGGCGAAACAACGATTTCGAAATCGCTGACATATTCAGGGTCGAGCCCGCTGCAGGCATAAAATTTTAACGTGTTTTTTGAAGCATCGTACAAAAGAATTGAACCCGAAATGTCTTCCCGGAGGGCTGCTACTGTTTTTGAGATAAAAATTCGGGATGCGATTTCCAAATTGAGCATATCCCTGGTGTGCTTTGAAATGTCATTCAGCTGTATCAGGCGATTTTGGGCTTCCTTTCGCTCTTCTATTTCAATCTGCATCATTTTGTTCGCTTCGGCTAACTCAGCAGTGCGTTCCTTGACACGATGTTCAAGAATCTGATTTGTGTTCTCCAGCTCTTTTCGCAAACTGTTCAGTGTCAAATGCGTTTCGACTCGAGCAACCACCTCCGGAAACTGCAGCGGTTTGGTGATATAGTCTACAGCTCCCAGCTCAAATCCTTTGAGGATGTCCTCTGATTCTACTTTTGCCGTCAAAAATATGATAGGGATGGATTTCATTTCATTGATTTGCTTTAGCCGCCGGCATGCTTCGAAACCATCTAAAACAGGCATCATCACATCTAATAAAATCAGATCAGGCACGGTTTGTTTTGCAGTTTCAATCGCCTGCATTCCATCTTGGGCGACCGCAATTCGATATCCTTCTTTCTTTAACAAGGCACCCAGCACCTGGATGTTTTTTAACGTATCATCAACAATCAATATCTGAAACTGTTTCGGGTTTTTAATCATGAATCGTTTCTCATTATATTATTGAGAGTGGGAATACGTGCTTTTTCAATGCGAATTGAGAGGCTTCGCGATTGTGCATATTGGCAATAACAATCCTGTTCAATCTTGAACAAGCAATTCCAGGGAACTTATCAGTGATGGGAACTGACTTAAAGTTTGGGGCAGTACATCCAATTCAAAGGAAGAAGCCTGCGAATGTAGTTGACTGCCCCATTGAATCAACGGTGGATAGTTGTAATGTTCACCTGTATCCTTTATGCTGGTCGCAAAAATCTCCATTTGATCGATAACAAGAACCTCGGAAAGTTTTTCCCAATCTTTTTTCTTGGATTTCAAAAATTGGATCAGTTCCTCAACGGAATCCTGTTCAATTTCTACAATTTCTTCGTTGGTGGACAGCAGGTGATCGGCCCCTGAGTTCTTTAATTCTTCATTTTTGATGATGGAATAACCCAAAAAGTTTGTCAATTCAGCTACCAATTCTTCCTGATTGACAGGTTTCCGCAAATATCCATCGCATATTTTTGAGACGACTTCTTCACTCTGCAGCATTGCAGATGCTGTCAAAGCGATGACAGGAATATTTTTTGTTTCCTGTTCGTTTTTAAGTTCCATAGTCGCATTGTAACCATCCATGACAGGCATGCGCATATCCATCAAAATCACGTCTGGCTTGAAGTTATTCGCCAAGGCAACAGCTTCCTGACCATTTTTGGCATCTGCAAGCGTGAAATTGTAGGGGGCCAGGTATTCTCGTACCAAATTTCGGTTGATTTCAATGTCGTCCGTTATTAAAATTTTCGCAGGATTGAATGCGACAGAATGAACATCAATCCGGCTGTCATGTTTCTTAAGATCTGTCACTGCTGCAATTTCAATATCTCGCAATATCACGTTAAATGTGGATCCTGTACCAAAATGGCTTACTACTGAAATCTCTCCTTTCATCATTTCGACAAGTTTTTTAGTAATGGTTAATCCTAATCCAGTGCCGCCGAACTGAATTTGACTTTGTCCTTTTTGCTGGTTGAATGCCCCGAAAATTTCTTCCTGCTGGTCTTCTGAGATTCCTATCCCTGAATCGGCAACACTGAATTTTAAATCCAGTCGACTGCTGTCATTTTTTTTAATTTCCTGCATGACTGCCAATCGGATGTACCCTTTGTCAGTAAATTTAATCGCATTCCCCAATAAATTGAGCAGGACCTGTCTCAATCTGACTTCATCCAAAATTAAAGAATTGGGCAGCAAGGGGTCAATATCTATCGTTAATTCCAGTCCTTTTTCATTGATTTTATTTGAAAAAACAACTTCCATTTCTTCGAACACGGTATAAGGGTTGACTGCCCGGAATTCAAGATCAAATTTTCCCGCTTCGACTTTTGATAAATCCAAAATGTCGTTAATCAACGTTAGCAGGGATTTTCCGCTGGACTGAATTGACTTCAAGTATTCCTTTTGTTTTTCTTCTTTGATGAGTCCTCCCAAAAGGGTCGTAAATCCCAAAATTGCGTTCATCGGAGTGCGAATTTCGTGGCTCATATTTGCCAAAAATTCGCTTTTTGCCCGGTTTGCCGATTCTGCAACTTCCCTAGCCTTTTCGAGTGCCCTTTCTTTCTCTTTGATTTCTCTCAAATCATTGACGATTGTGCCGTAATATTGCGGCTTGCCATCTTTTCCGGGGATGCTGATAATGGTTTGCATTCCAGGGATTTCATCTCCATTTTTTGTAATAAGGGCAGAATTCCCACGCCAAATCCCCTTTTCTTTCACTGCCGGCATGGCTTTTTCTCGGATTTGCTTGATAACCCATTCCGGGTGAAAATCCGGGCCTGTGAGGTTCGCTATATCGCTGTCATTTTCTCTTCCCACCAATTTTAGCCCGGGTTTATTGACATAGACAACCGGTCCCTGGGCGCCGACAAAGCTGATAAAATCGGTGGCAGTATCAATAATAGAAAAAATTACCTGCCTTTGAATTTCTGCATTTCTACGAATTGTAATATTTCGGATCAACCATTCAATGTAGAGTGCTTCCTCCTTGTCGCTGTAAACAACATGTGCGTTCAATTCTGCACTGACTATTTGACCGTCGAGAGGGATCAGGTCCAGCTCATATCCCACCAGTTCTTTTTTTTGAGAAATTTTTTCAATCAGAGTTTCACGATCCTTTGGATTTCTGAATAAATCTTTTATGTTTTCAGGTTTGCTATCCTTGTTCTCATAACCTGTCATTTTGAGTGAAGCCGGATTTATCAATCGAATTTGCCCATCAAACGATGTCTGGATATAACCGTCCTGGATGGAATCAAATATCCGCCTGAATTTATATTCATTCTCTTTCAGTATGTCTTCGTTTTTTCTGCGATCGGTGATGTCTATTTGTGAGGTAACAAAAGCAGACTTTCCAAAATAGTCTACTGGAAAGATGGAAAGAAGGACCCAAATTGGCTCGTTGGTGCCTATTTTTTTCATTTGGATTTCAATATTGGAGACTTTTCCTTCCTCTTTGAGCATGTCAAAGACGTATCGTTTACTTGTTTGATCAAGATAAAACTTGCTGACTCTTATGTTGATAAGAGAATCTGCATCGAGTCCATGGATTTCGAGAGCGCATCGGTTTGCTTGAAGAACGTTTCCATCGTCACTTCCTGTAATGAACAAAGGAACAGGAACATTGGCGAAAAAATTGATAAAAATATCCTCTCTTTCCTGTAATTCCATTTTGTGATGCTGTACTGCTTCTTCTAACCGATTGTTTAAACGCTTGACCTGTTCCTTTTGCTGAAAAATAATTTGCTCAAAATTGGATATAACCGGGCCAAATACGTCAGCATCTCCTTCAAGATTAAATTCTGCATTAGAAGCAAATTGACCATGGCTCCAGCCTGAGACAGCCTTCTTGAACCGCAAAATTGGTTTTAAGATCAATTGAATCTGCAATGCAGTTGCAGCGAAACAAAAAAGAACAATATAAATCCCCTGTGACAGGACAATTTCTTTCAATTCAATAACTTCTCGCGATTGAATCATTCCATTTAGTTTCAAATACGTTACCGTTAACGGGATAGAAGTCACTACTAGTAAAAAGGCACTCAAAACAAATAGCCTTTTACCAATTCCGGTCTCAATCCATTTTACCTGGTACATTCTTCCTCACAAATTGTTTTTTGAACGGCGAATTTTGGAATTGTCACCATGAATCTTCTGCTTTTCAACAAAATTCGAATATTTTCCTATTCCGTTTTTCCTTGTCCAAGCACCCATGGTCCTGTGCAAAATCGAAAGAAACTATTTTACATTGAGAACAATATTGAAAAGAAATATTGTTTCAATATTTCTTGAAAAGGGAAGGCTGGAAATTTCTGCAGGAATACTTGACTTGGCGGTTCGTCTTTTTTGACACTCAGACTCGAAATCAGGCAATGGAAGATTCCTGCAGGAGAGTCACCTGCGAAGTCGGATCTCATTGAACGAAAAATCCTCAATGCAGTGAATTAGCAAATGCTCAAGGACTTGGCAAGGACAAAATTTGATATTATGATCCAAATAGACGAGGAATTGCATAAAAAAGCTGCTGACACTTCATGCCGGTAAATTTTAGGGATTAATTGATAACATATCAAATGAGCAAAGGTTTTGAAATTTTTGCTTGATAGGTCTCCAGATCGACCTCGATCATCTGCTTTTCTATCAAATGAAATTTTATCGTAAAAATTGTTGATACAGCAGGATTGTGGAAAAAGACCTCTTCTCAAAATCGATAGCCTTCGAAATCAAACTTTGATAGAAAAGGGTTCTCCATCATAAACTGCAGGCAACTCTTTTATGACCAAATCCGCTCACATCCAGGAAATCGTACAGCACCGGGAGAGTTGGCTGCAAGCAGTCTGGGCCCATCAATTGTTCCCCAGGAAGGGCTTGCAAAGCACAGAGGGAGAACCGATAAAAATTCTCTTTCCTGGATGGCTCAATAAAGGGGCGGGACCGGATTTCCACGATGCCAGGCTCGTAATTGGTGACAATGAGTTTCACGGTGCTGTAGAAGTTCATCTTCAATCTTCCGCCTGGTATTCCCATCAGCATCACAAAAACCCGGACTATAATGCTGTTGTTCTGCATGTCGTCCTGGATCGAAAGTTTTCAAATTCAATTGATCGGGATGATGGTATTGCGATTGCGGAACTGGAATTGCGTCCTCTTTTGAATCAAGATCTACTTTCTATGATGGAGGAAGAGGAAGTTTTGCTGTCCCGTTACGACCGTTTGCCGGGGCGTTGCGGATTGGAGATCGCCAAATGGGGAGTGGGTCCTTTGAAACGCCTCTTGGGTCATGCAGCGGAAAACAGAATGCAGCGCAAAGTCGATCGAATTCTGGAACAATGGCAGCCAGAATCACTGGATCAGCTGCTGTTTCAGCTGATTTTTAAATCGCTGGGATTTCGTGCCCACGCTCATGTTTTTGAAGAACTCGCTCAGATGTTCCCGATAGCCTTTCTCAACCCGATCCTCCAACAACCTTACCGCGTGTCCCGGACTGCAGTTATGGCTCGCTGGTTTGGCGCCTGCGGTTTCTTGTCTTCCAGTAAAATCGATCAATTGACTCATCCGACGATGCGTAAAGAGTACCACCAGTGGCAGGCAGAGTGGAGCAGTCTGTCTCTGCAGAAAACCCTCGCGAATAAATTCAACCATCCGACCCGTCCCCAGAATTCACCTGAACGCCGATTGGTTGGGATGTATCACCACATCTATCACATGAATTCTCAAGGGATACTGAAAGGGTGGTTAAAAGTTTTGAAAGAACTCGAATCAGCAGCAACTGAAAAAAACTTAAAAAAACTCGCTCTGCAGCGAACTCAGGAACTGTTTGCCACTCCAGAATGGGAAATCTGGCAATCCCATTTTGGCTGGTCTTCTACTCAAAGCGGTGTTTCTTCTCAATTGATCGGCAAGGACCGGCAGGTAATCATTTGGGCCAATGCCATCATCCCTTTTTTTCTGGCCTATGCCCGTTTTGAAAACTGGACGGATCTGGAAAGACTTTTATATCGGATCTTCATTGTCTTTCCTGCGGAACCGCGTAACTTTCGCACAAGTTTCATGGAAAAAAGGCTGCTCACTTTTCCTTCCGCGGAACTGCGCCCGAGAACTCTTCGGGTTCAGCAGGGTTTGATTCAAATCCATCAGGATTTTTGCCAAAGCTTCGATCAAGGATGCAGCGACTGCCAGCTCATCCGTTTTTTGAGGCAATTCCAAAGAGAAATGAATTCTTGATATAATATAGAAGGCCCGTCGGAGCAAGAAAGCATCAAAACGAAAAAATTATGATGCAATTGCTTTTTGCTCGGCAATACAATCCAATAATGCGTCCCGGAATTCCGCTGGAATTCCGGGACGACCATTTGGGAGAATGGAGGTTCCTTCTATTTTTGCCGAAGTCGTTAAAGTCAGGGATTCATTATAAAGTGCCTGGAAGAAGACAAAGCGCACGCGTGTCACCGCTGATACTGCAAGGCGGGAAGTAAAATGATCGCCGCTTCTTAGAGGAAGTTTATAGTCTATTTCAAGATGCGTCACGACCAGATTGTATCCCTCCTGCTGCATTTTTGCCGCATCAGTTCCGAGTGATTTTAAAAATTCGTGCCGGGTGTGTTCCAGATAATGCAGGTAGACCGCGTGATTGACGACTCCAAACATGTCCACCTCGTAATCCCGAACCAAAAACTCTGATTCAAAATTGCAGGCGCTAGGAGTTTTCATAAGGGAATTGGTTTGTCCGTTACGAGAGTTTTCATAACGGACAATGAAGAGGAACTAGGAGGAAGATTCTGCCACAACCGCTGGCTCAGGACTGCTTTCAATAGGATCATAGGACACGTTTTTAAAAGAAACGTATCCGGTTCCCGCGGGAACCAGGCGTCCGAGAATGACATTTTCCTTCAATCCGCGGAAGGTGTCATATTTTCCACCCAACGCGGTGTCGGTCAGAACTTTGGTTGTCTCCTGAAAGGATGCTGCTGAAATAAAAGAGTCTGTGCTCAAAGCAGCTTTGGTGATTCCCAACAAAACAGGCCGGGAACGGGCAGGATTTAAACCTTTTTCGATAAGTTCCTGATTGACCTGGTTGAATCTCATTCTTGAAACCACGGCACCGACGAGAAAAATCGAATCACCGGAGTCTTGAATGAATACCATTTTCAGCATCTGCCGGACAATCACTTCGATGTGTTTGTCGTTGATGCCGACTCCCTGGAGGCGGTAAACTTCCTGGACTTCGTCGACGAGATATTTCTGCAATTCCTTGATTCCTTTAACCGCGAGAATATCGTGAGGGTTGGGAGATCCATCAATCAACGGGTCCCCGGCACGAACATATTCTCCTTCGTGAACGGTGATGTGTTTTCCGCGAGGAATTAAATATTCTTTGGAATCACCTTTTTCATCTTCCGGTTGGATGATAATTTTTTGCTTTTTCTTGACATCTTTCCCGAAACTGACAATGCCGTCGATTTCGCTGATGATCGCCTGATCTTTTGGGATTCGTGCTTCAAACAATTCGGCCACCCGAGGTAAACCTCCTGTGATATCCTTGTTTTTTGCCAATTCCCTGGGAATTTTTGCGAGAATGTCACCGGCATGCACTTCCTGGCCATCTTCGACCACCAGCTCCGCTTTTACAGGAAGAGAGAATACCGCCGGGCCTCCGCTCATGTTTTTGATCGCTCGACCACCACTGTCCCGGAGAGAGACTTGAGGGTGCATATCGGGGTCAGGGGCTTCCTGTATGACGTGACGTGCCAAACCAGTGGTTTCATCCACCTGTTCTTTAACGGTTTGACCTTCAATAATATCATTGAATCGAATGATTCCAGTTACATCAGTGAGAATCGGCACGGAGAAGGGATCCCATTCAGCGATTTGGTCTCCCTGCTTGACTCGAGATCCTTCATCCAGTTTTATTGTTGAACCGATAGGCAGTGGGTGTCTTTCTTTTTCCCGACCGTTGTCGTCGACGATCACCGCTTCTCCGCGGCGGCTGAGCACTGTCCATGAACCGTGTTCATTCTTTACCTCTTTCAGTTCATTAAATTTCAAAATCCCGCTGAATTTGGCGTCCCATGTGTTTTGTTCAGCCCGCCGGCTTGCGGTTCCCCCAATGTGAAAGGTACGCATGGTCAGCTGAGTTCCGGGCTCGCCGATGCTTTGAGCAGCAATCACGCCAATGGCTTCCCCCATATTGATCAAGTTTCCGCGTGCCAAATCACGGCCATAACATTTTTGGCAGATACCGCGTTCCGTCATACAGGTCAAAACTGAACGAATCCGCATTTTTTCGATTCCGGCCTGTTCAATTTTTTCAACAATTTTTTCGGTTACTTCTTCCCCGGTCTTGACCAACAGGCGGGATTCATCATCGGGGTCAATCACGTCTTCTACGACAATTCTTCCAAGAATACGTTCTGATAAAGGTTCGATGATTTCCCCGGATTCAATCAGTGCGGTGATGTCGATCCCGTCCAAGGTGCCGCAATCTTCTTCCATTACCACGCAATCCTGGGCGACATCCACCAGTCGGCGCGTCAGATACCCGGAGTTGGCAGTTTTCAACGCTGTATCAGCCAGTCCTTTGCGGGCTCCGTGGGTCGAGATAAAATACTGCAGTACATCCAATCCTTCACGGAAATTTGCAGTGATCGGATTTTCGATAATTTCTCCAGATGGTTTTGCCATCAATCCACGCATTCCCGCCAGCTGCTTCATTTGCTGAGCACTTCCTCGGGCCCCGGAGTCGGCCATCATGAAGATCGAATTCACTTTGTGGGTCCCATCTGAATCGACCACGTCCTGGGTCAAACCGGTCAGCATTTCATCTGCAATTTTTTCGGTAACCCTGGCCCAAATATCGATCACCTGGTTGTAGCGTTCCCCGTCAGTGATCAATCCGTCCTGATATTGCGAGTTAATTTTATTAACCTTTTTCTGGGCTTCACTGAGCAGAACAATTTTCAATGGCGGAATCACCATGTCATGCATCCCGATTGAAAAACCGGCTCCGGTCGCAAAGGAGTATCCAAGCTTTTTCAGGGCATCCAGCATTTCAACTGTTTTGACACTGCCGGCTCTCCGGTATGAAATATCGACCAAATCTCCCAACTGCTTTTTGTTCAAGTGGCGGTTGATCAATTCAAAGGGCACCTCCTCGGGGATTTCGAAAGACAAAATGACGCGGCCGACAGTGGTTTCAACCATTTCGCCTTTGATTCTGACAGTGATTTTTGCCTGTAAATCGACTTTGCCATGTTCGTAGGCGACCGTCACCTCATCCGGGTTTGAGAAGATTTTTCCTTCTCCCAGAACTCCCTTGGTTTCCCTTGTAATCCAGTACAGTCCCAAGACCATATCCTGGTTGGGAGTCATCACCGGTTTGCCGTTGGCGGGCGATAAAATGTTGTTGGTCGCCATCATCAGAATTTTGGTTTCCAACTGTGCTTCCACTGAAAGGGGAACATGCACTGCCATCTGATCGCCATCAAAATCCGCATTGAAGGCAGTACAGACCAGCGGATGGAGTTGAATGGCTTTTCCTTCGATCAAAACCGGTTCAAAGGATTGGATTCCAAGGCGGTGGAGTGTAGGTGCCCGGTTCAGCATTACCGGATGGTCGATGATCACCTCTTCCAAAATTGCCCAGACTTCCGGAGATCCTTCTTCAAGTTTCTTCTTCGCCATTTTGATGGTGGGTACTTCATTGCCGTCAATCAACTTGTGATAAATGAAGGGTTTGAATAACTCCAGTGCCATTTTTTTTGGCAGTCCGCATTGATGCAGTTTCAATTCCGGCCCAACCACAATCACGGTTCTTCCGGAATAGTCGACTCGTTTTCCTAGTAGATTCTGACGGAAGCGTCCCTGTTTTCCTTTGAGCATGTCGCTCAGTGATTTGAGAGGACGTTTATTGGTTCCCATTATCGGACGTCCCCGACGGCCGTTGTCAAACAAGGCATCAACCGATTCCTGCAACATCCGTTTTTCGTTTTTAATAATAATATTGGGTGCCCTCAATTCAATCAATCGCTTGAGGCGGTTGTTTCGATGAATGACGCGACGGTATAAATCATTGAGGTCACTGGTGGCAAAACGCCCTCCTTCCAAAGGAACCAAAGGACGCAATTCCGGAGGCAGTATCGGCAGGATATCGAGGATCATCGACTCCGGCGCATTTCCCGAAGCTTTCAAAGCATTGGTGATGTTCAGCCGTTTGACGATACGCTTGCGGCGGGCTTCCGATCCCGAGTCTCTCAATTCCTGGTGCAGAGTTTCACTCAATTCGTTTGGGTCAATTCTTTTCAACAACACTCGAACCGCCTCTGCGCCCATTTCCAGTTCAAGATCTGGATGTTGTTCCATCATTTCCGGATAGTTTTCTTCTTCAACAAGATCCTTTTCTTTCAATCCCGAATCTCCGGGATTCAACACGATGTAAGAATCAAAGTAAAGAACGCGTTCCAAATCGCGCAGGGTCATGTCCAGCAAGGTCCCGATGCGGCTGGGTACTCCTTTCAAAAACCAGACATGGGAAACCGGAGAAGCGAGTTTGATGTGCCCCATTCGTTCGCGACGTACTTTTGATTGAATCACTTCAACTCCGCATTTTTCACAAGTAATTCCACGGTGCTTCATCCGTTTATATTTTCCGCAATTGCATTCATAATCATGAATAGGGCCAAATATTTTCGCACAGAAAAGTCCGTCCCGTTCCGGTTTAAAAGTACGATAGTTGATGGTTTCAGATGTTTTGACTTCACCAAACGACCAGGATAAAACATCATCATTTGTCGCGATATTGATCCGAACCGCTGAGTAATCTTTTGGGTCGGTTGTGAGTTCAAATAAACTTTTTAAAGAGACCACGTTGCCCTCCAGTTAAAGTGTGTGCATCAAAAATTAGTGATTGATGGGCTCAATGAATAGGGTTGTGTGTTAAACTTGTTCGTATTCTTCCTCAGAATCAGCCGATTCTGCATCCTGCAGCAAAACAATATTCAGGCACAGGCTTTTGAGTTCGCTGATCAAAACCTTAAAGGATTCAGGAATTCCTGTTTCTAAGTTTTGAATTCCTTTCACAATCGTTTCATACATCCGATTGCGGCCCTGGACATCATCCGATTTGACCGTCAGGAGTTCCTGCAGGGTGTAGGCGGCACCATAGGCTTCGAGAGCCCAGACTTCCATTTCTCCGAAACGCTGCCCTCCAAATTGGGCTTTTCCGCCCAGAGGTTGCTGAGTGACCAGCGAATAGGGTCCAATGGATCGTGCATGAATTTTTTCGTCCACCAGGTGATGGAGTTTGAGAATATAAGCATATCCCACAGTCACCTTTTGGCTGAAACGTTCTCCGGTCAAACCGTCATACAACCATATTTGTCCGGATTCCGGCAAATCTGCCAAACCCATCATGGTATGAATATCATCCTCGGTGGCACCATCAAAAACTGGAGTGGCCATATGCACGCCTTTTTTGTATTTTTCGACGAATTTGAGGAAATCTTCGTCACTGAGGCTGTTGAAAAATTTCGCCACTTCTGGAGAATCATAAATCTTTTGGAAGAACTTTTTGATTTGATTGACAGGATGGTTTTCTTCAACAAATTTTTGGATTTTGCTGCCCAGTTCCCGCGCGGCCCATCCCAAGTGAGTTTCCAGGACCTGACCGACATTCATGCGGGATGGAACCCCCAAGGGATTCAGGACAATATCAATCGGCGTTCCGTCCTCCATATAAGGCATGTTTTCAACAGGTTGAATTTTGGAAACAACCCCTTTGTTTCCATGCCTTCCAGCCATTTTATCTCCAACAGCCAGTTTCCGCTTGGTGGCCAGGTATACCTTGACCATGCGTATCACACCCGGAGGCAATTCATCGCCTTTGGACACTTTTTCGCATTTGTCCTGAAAAATATTGTCCAACAAATACATCTGGGAGGAGGCGTTGCGGACAAGAATTTCCAACTGATGATTGTCTTCCTCATTATCCACGCCGACAGTGCTCCAACCTTTCAAAGGAATCAGTTCCAAACTTTCTTCCGTGAGCAATGTTCCTTTTGTCAAAATGGCCTCTCCGGATTCTGAGACGATATCATGGGTCAGTTTTCTTCCGATGGTCAGGGGGCCTGCCATTTTGATCAGATTTCGGCGGACAATTCTCAATTCATCCTGATGGTCTTTGCTGTATTTCTGCAGAAGTTCCTGTTCAATTTCGAGCGTTCTTTGATCTCGCTCCACACCCCCCCGGTTGAAGACGACAACGTCAATCACAATCCCTTCCACTCCCTGGTTCACACGCAGCGAGGTATCGCGGACATCGCCTGCTTTTTCACCAAAGATTGCCCGGAGCAGTTTTTCTTCCGGATTCAGCTGACTTTCTCCTTTGGGAGTGACTTTGCCCACCAGTATTGATCCGGGTTTGACATAAGTTCCCACTTGAATAATACCGCTGTCATCAAGATATTTCAGGGCTTCTTCGCTGACATTCGGAATATCTCTGGTGATTTCTTCTTTCCCCAGCTTGGTGTCACGGGCCACCATGTCGAATATATCAATATGCACTGATGTGAATCGGTCTTCGTGCAGCAACTTTTTTGAACACAAAATCGAATCTTCAAAATTGTAGCCGTTCCACGGCATGAATGCGATTCGGATATTTTGTCCCAGCGCCAGTTCCCCACTGTCGCAGCTGGACCCATCCGCAATGATATCACCTGCTTCCACCCGGTCCCCTTTTGCCAGCAAAGGGCGCTGATTGATGCAGGTGTTCTGGTTGGAACGTCGATATTTGGTCAGGTGATAAATATCGACGTTGGCAGGAACAACAGATCCTTCGCGTGCCAGATCAACATCCGCCTGAATTACAATGCGTCCCGCATCAATACTGTCAACGACTCCCGGCCGTTTCGCCACGACACAGGCACCGGAATCCAGTGCGGTTTGAAACTCTACTCCAGTCCCAACGAGAGGTGCTTCTGAGCGAATGAGCGGCACCCCTTGGCGCTGCATGTTCGATCCCATCAAAGCACGATTGGCATCATCATGCTCCAGAAATGGAATCAGAGAAGCGGCGACTGAAACGAGCTGGCAGGGTGCCACGTCGATGTAATGAACATCATTTTTCGGGACCATGCCGTATTCCCCGCCTTTTCGAATTGAGACGAATTCTGCGGTCAGTTTGTTGTTTTTATCCAGCTTTGCATTGGCTTGGGCAATATTGACCGAATCTTCTTCAATGGCAGAAAGGAATTCGACTTCTTGAGTCACAACACCCTCTTTGACAATTTGATAAGGAGTTTCGATAAAACCAAAATTGTTGACCAAACCATGAGTGGCAAGAGAAGCGATCAATCCGATATTCGGACCTTCCGGTGTTTCAATGGGGCAGATTCTCCCGTAATGGGAAGAATGCACATCTCTCACATCAAATCCCGCCCGTTCCCGGGTTAATCCTCCCGGTCCCAGTGCACTCAAACGGCGTTTGTGGGTGATTTCAGAAAGCGGATTGGTTTGGTCCATAAACTGGGAAAGCTGACTGCTGCTGAAAAACTCGTGAATGGCTGCAGCCACAGGCTTCGCATTGACGATGTCGTGGAGCATCATGGATTCCGTATCCTGCAAACTCATTCTCTCTTTGATGGCCCGTTCCATGTGAACCAGACCGATGCGGAATTGGTTCTCCAGCAATTCCCCGACGCTGCGTATTCGGCGATTGCCCAAATGATCGATATCGTCCACAGTGCCGTGTCCTTCTTTTAAAAATAGCAAATACTTAACGGCTCCGAAAATATCTTCATGGGTCAGCACGGATTGGTCCAGGGAATAATCCACATTCAATTTCTTGTTCAATTTAAGCCGACCGACTTTTGAGAGATTGTATCGCCCTTTATTGAAAAAGAAGTTCGTCAATAAGGCATTTGCCGCATCCAGGGTAGGAGGATCTCCGGGTTTTAGCTTTTTGTACAACTCTATCAATGCAGCTTCCGGGGAAGCGATGCGGTCAATCGCCAGTGTATCCCGCAGACAGGTGCTGATGGTTTTGTCCCCAATATGGAGAACTTCGAGAACATCGACTTTGTGTTCAAATAAGGTTTCCAGGGTCTCATTGTCAATCAGACTGTTGCAGGGAACAATCACTTCACCATCGCTGCCGATGACGTCTCGGGCAGTGTACTTTCCCAGAATTTCATCTTTACTGGTGCGGATTTTTTCAATCTCTGCTTTTTTTAGCCGTTGAACCAGTTTCTCAGTGATTTTACGGCCGGCTCTTACCAGCACTTCGCCGCTTTTCGGATCCAATATCTCGGAGTTTGATCGCTGATTGACTGTGACTTTCGAATCCACATACTTGAAAAATAACTGTTTTTCCGGATCTGCTTCGCTATGTGCACTGCTCAGATCGATTTTTTCCATTTCGTAAAATTTGGCAAGGATTTCTTCCGTTGTAGATCCCAGTGCACGGAGGAGAATCGTTGCGGGAAATTTTCTTCTTCTGTCGATCCGCACATACAATATTTCTTTGGTATCAAACTCGAAATCCAGCCAGGATCCCCTTTGCGGTATGATACGTGCCGAGAAAAAGTTTTTTCCCGCCGTGTTTGCCTTGGTTTTGTCCAGGGAAAAAAACAGTCCGGGGCTTTTGTGCATTTGACTGACAATGACCCGTTCCGTTCCATTGATGATGAAGGAACCGGTTGGTGTCATCAGGGGAATTTCTCCCAAATAAATGTCCTGTTCCTTAATATCATGAATGTGCTTGGCTTCAGACACGCTGTCTTTTTCCCAAACAATCAGACGCAAAGCAGCACGCAAAGGGGCAGCAAAAGTCACTCCCCTTACCCGGCACTCTTCAACAGAATATTTGGGTTCTCCTAATCGGTAGTGCACGTATTCCAGCGTGGACGAACCGCTGAAGTCCGAAATCGGGAACACTGAACGAAAAACAGCCTCTAACCCTTCTTCTATCCGTTGGTCTGGCGGTGTATTCTTTTGAAGGAAGCGCTCGTAGGAATCCAATTGTATTTTAAGAAGGTGGGGCACTTGAATGGGTGCTTCAATACGACCAAAAGAACGGCGTATGCGATGACGGTTTTTTAAGTTGGTGGACATAGTACTTCTTCCGCTAAAATGATGACCAATCATTGATCAGTAACCCGATTGTTTTTCCCGGAATTGGAAAAAAGATCACACAATCATGCTTCAACCACATTGATTCGTTTGTCGAGATCATAAAATCTACTTTTACGAAAGTATTTATGATTAACTGAACTCGAAACTAACAGGAATGATATTCTTTGGTTTTTGTACAGGATGGCGTTCCCATCCCATAATTCGCCATGAGGAGGGAATTTTGACTGAAGTGTAGCTCATAAAAGTCATTCATCACCTGAATGATAAAATTATGATAAAGACCAATCTTCTAACATTAAATTTTGGAAGAATCAAGAAAATAAATGTATACGCTCTTATTCATGGAAAAATTTCTGAAAGATTTTGCATGCACTGCTAGAATTCTGCATAAATGACAAGAATCTCTTGTAGTTGTGTCCCACACGTACTACAGAATAATAAGGAAATCGTTTTGAAACGAAGGGTCGCGAAAGAATCGATTCAGGTTTGAGAAAGGTCACATGCCTCGCAATATCCATATTATTTCTTCTTTCATTTGTTTGAACTGCTGCAACCAGTATCGCGTGGAAATTGGTTTGCTGGATTATTTAGCCTATGCTTTGGAGCAGGGAACTTTTGAAGAAATCATGGATGAATTTCCTGAAGTTCTCGAAGAATTGGAACAGGATGAAATTCAAAGCAGTACCTTCGGCCGTTTTATTTACGAACACGGGCAGCATGACGTGCGCTTTCTTTGCACCCGAGTCGAAAATATGACAAAAATTGTAAGTTTGCGCACTGAACATTATAAGCAGGTCGTGAGCTTGTATCAGCAATATCAGGAAGTCCGGCGAGCCATCAACAAAACGTTAAAACAACCGGGAATATTTAAACTCGATTCCGGGAAAAATCTCTACTCCCGCTTCTTTTTAAAAGAAGATCGTAAAAAAAGATAGTTTCCTCCTTCAGGTTCCGTTTGTCTATCAAAATTATTTTACCTTGTTTTTGACACTATGCCTAAAGTTGCGCTGATTACGGGGGTGACGGGTCAGGATGGTGCATACCTGGCTGAATTGCTCCTCGAAAAAGATTATATCGTTCACGGACTCAAACGTCGTTCATCGTCTTTCAATACGGCTCGCATCGATCACCTTTACCAGGACCCTCACCTGGAGGAAGGCCGATTCTTCTTGCACTATGGAGATTTAACTGATGCAACGAATCTAATTCGGATTATTCAGGAAGTCCAACCCGATGAAATTTATAACTTGGCTGCACAAAGCCATGTCAAAGTCTCCTTTGAAACTCCGGAATACACGGCCAATGCCGATGGCTTGGGGACACTGAGGTTACTGGAGGCGATTCGTTTGCTGGGACTTGTCGAAAAGACTCGTTTTTATCAGGCTTCGACAAGCGAGATGTATGGACTTGTGCAGGAAATTCCCCAAAACGAAGCGACTCCTTTTTACCCTCGCTCTCCTTATGCGGCTGCCAAACTTTATGCTTACTGGATCACGGTCAATTATCGGGAAGCGTATCGAATTTTTGCCTGCAATGGAATTCTTTTTAACCATGAATCACCCCTTCGGGGGGAGACCTTTGTGACGCGGAAAATCACCAGAGCGGCGACCCGAATTTCTTTAGGAATCGAAGAAAAATTGTATCTTGGAAACCTGGATGCAGAACGGGATTGGGGGCATGCAAGAGATTATGCTGAAGGGATGTGGCAAATCCTGCAGGCTTCGCAGGCAGAAGATTTTGTTCTGGCAACCGGTGTGACAACAAAAGTGAGGAAATTTGTAGAATGGGCTTTCTCAGAACTTGGTATTTCTCTGGAATGGCAGGGAACAGGGGTTGATGAAAAAGGGATCGACTCTGCTTCAGGAGCAGTGCGGGTTGAGGTCGATCCTCGGTATTTTCGTCCGACGGAAGTCGATATCCTTTTAGGAGATGCCTCTAAAGCACGAAATAAACTGGGATGGACCCCAAAGCATGATGTTAAAAGCCTGGTTGCGGAAATGATTCATTCTGATCTTCAGGAAGCAAGGAAAGAATTGGAATCCCAATCAATTGTTCGATCACAAGCCATGTTTGAATGATGGAGAAATCCTCCAAAATTTTTGTTGCAGGACATCGTGGATTAGTGGGTTCTGCATTGTTACGTCAGCTACAAAAAGAGGGGTATACCAACCTGATCACCTGCTCCCGTCAGGAACTGGACTTAAAGAACAGTGCAGCGGTAGCGAAAAAGTTTGAAGAGGAAAAGCCAGAGTATATTTTTCTGGCTGCTGCCAAAGCAGGAGGCATTTATGCCAATAGCCGCTACCCGGCGGAGTTCATCTATGAAAATCTGCAGATTCAAAATTCGGTTCTTCATCAAGCATATCTGCATCATGTCAAAAAAGTGATGTTCCTGGGAAGTTCCTGCATCTATCCGAAACTTTGCCCGCAACCGATCAAAGAAGAATTTCTCCTGACAGGCGCTCTTGAACCCAGCAATGAACCTTATGCAGTTGCGAAAATTGCAGGAATCAAAACCTGCCAGAGTTACAATCGCCAATATGGGACGAATTTCATTTCGGTAATGCCCACAAACCTTTACGGGATCAATGACAATTTCCATCCTGAAAATTCACATGTGGTACCGGCACTAATCCGGCGCTTTCATGAAGCACGCACATCAAATTTGAGAGAAGTGACGATTTGGGGGACCGGGTCTCCCAGACGGGAACTTTTATTTGTTGATGATTTGGCGGAGGCCTGCCTCTTTTTGATGAATCACTATGAAGAATCGGAAATCATCAATGTTGGAAGCGGAATTGATTTAAGCATTCAAGAATTAGCAGGGTTGATCAATGAAATTGTCGGTGCTGGGGTTCGACTGGTTTACGACAGTTCCAAACCGGATGGCACACCACGGAAAGTTTTGGACGTTTCGCGTATCAATCGATTGGGATGGTCAGCGCCAACTTCCCTTCGTGCCGGACTCAAAATCACTTATGAATGGTACCGGCGTGAATATCTGAAGGATGCCGGTTTATAAAATAATTTTGGGCGTTCATCAGGCTTTGGTTTGCGATTCATGATCAAGTATGTTAATTGATTTTAATAGAGAATAAAACAGCAGCATCACAATTAAAAGTTAACTGCTCATCACAATAAAAGGTTAACTGTTCATTGAAATCTATTGAAGTTTTTTAATATTCCAAAAAGTTGTTTGGTAAACAAGGGGTAAGCATGAATAAAATTGTTGGTATTTTAGCTTTGGGTGCAGTTCTGTTTTCCTTTGCAGGGTGTGCTGATAAGGCTTACATGTATTCAAATACAATTGAGTTTAATAAGACGAAGTCAGGAGTCTGCAAGAAAGTCGGGACAATTTTTGCGAATGATTGGAATATTGAAGAAGCACAATGCGAAGCGCGCGAAGCCGCTTTGGAGATCAATGAAAAATACAATACCAGACAAGGAGCCAGAGGGGTTCAAGAAAAAGCGGAGCAAAATAAAAACTGGGTCGCCAATGCCATCGTCATCAAAAGAAAATTGAATATCAAAGGTGTGATGCAACAATTTGAGGAAAGAGATGCAAAAGATGATGATTGGTTCAAAGATTTTAGAATCTGGATAAGAAAAACTTATGCTGATGAAGGGGTCATTGCTGATGCATATTATTGTGATCCCGCACCTGTTGAAAAAGAAATGTAAAAGGCTTTCTTGCCGCTTGTTTATGAAATTTTTACTGGAAAAAATCAATTGAGACTTCATCACAATTGTCAATTTGTCATTTATTTTATGAGGAAATTATGAAGAAAAGTTATGGAATACTGAGTTTTTGTGCGGCCCTGTTTCTTTCAACAGGATGTGTCGGCTTAACCGATGAAGGAGCAAAAGTCAAAGTTGTCACCGATGTCAGCATGGTGCAAAAATGTGAATTGAAAGGTCGGATCCGTTCTTATTCTCCATGGGCGAACAGCACTGCTCATAAAGGGTTAAAGAATCCTGAAACGGGTGTTAAAGATTCTGATTTCAATAATACCCTTCAGCAAACCCGAAATGCGGCAGCAGAAGAATTGGGTGCGGATACTGTCTTGGTTGGAGGGAGCTATGCCCCGGTGGATGAAGGTTTCCTGACGGATATGCTTTCCACAGAATTCCGTTCTACCGCTTACCGTTGTAATTGAACTGCCATCCAAAATTCTAATAGAAATATTGACGCAGCCGCAGACATCAGTTCTGCGGCTGCCGAACTTTCCGCCTCATTTTAAAGTGTCTTGCTTCCTGGCAGCCAATTCTCTGTGCTTAGGAAAAATATAGTTTGCAGATTTTCTGGAAGGAAATGCGCATTGGCTTTGTAGACCCTCAAAACAATTAAGGTCGCTTACGACTGCCGATTTGTGTGGAAAAGTTAAAGTGTTTGATTTTGCAGAATCAATCTGTTTTGAAGGGGAAGTCTATGGAGCACGATCAGCACAACAAGAAAAAAGTTATTCTCGTCGATGATGATCGTGAATTCATTGCTATGTTTTCAATGGGGTTGGCAGAACAATATGATATTCGGGCCTTTTCTTCGGGGCAGGAGTGCCTCGAATTATTGATGACCCGAAAATTCATCCCTGATATATTTTTCCTTGATGTTCATTTGGAATGGGGGCATGGTTTTGATTTATCAAAAAAAATCAAGCAGATGCCTGCATTTCAAAAGATTCCAGTAGTTTTTATTTCTGGTGATTCGGAAAGTTATGAAGAAGCCTTTAATTTAGGCGCGTTCACTTTTCTTCCCAAGCCTTTTGACCTGGCGAGTTTGACGGGCATCATCGAGGAGGCTGGTCAAACTGATATCGTCGTTGATGAATCCTAAGATTTTTTCATCTGAATATCCCAATTCTTTCATCAACCCCTTCAGTTTCGATTCGTATTTTGAAAGTTTTCTGCGAAACTGATGATCCATTTCCTGATGAGATTGAGTCTGTTTTCCAAGTTCCTGTTCCAGGTGCTGTACTTTTTCTCGCAACAAACCTGTAATCTCATCCTTCAAGCGGTTGTTCTCAATCAAGTTTGCACTTTCTGCTGTTTTGTCGGGCATACTCGATTTTGAACCAAGAAACATGTTTCCGGCCCCTGTAAACAACCAGGTTGGATTGAGGTCCTTTTTTTCCGCTAATGCTCTCAGCACGCTCGCTGAAATTCTTTTTGCTCCGCGTATAATGTCGCCGAGGTGTCCGATTGTGAGGTCGCAATCCCGGGCAATTGCAGAAACATTCCCACCATTTTCCTTGACGAATTCTTTCAACCTTTGTGAAATTTCAGTATCTTCAATTTTCATAGCTTCTCCGAATATTCGTTAAAAAACTCTTTAAGAGTCCCGATGATACCGTAAATGTCCGCTAATGCAAAGTATATTTGTCGGTTTTCTAAAATTTTTCTACAAGTGAAGTTCAATTTCAACACTTTCGAGAGTCAAATGGCTGTTGAGAATTGACTCATTCGATTGACATGGTCGACCCAAATGCTTTTTATGATAGCAGCAATTCCAGGAAATTTGATTGCCATTTGTAACCCATTCCTGCAGATAGAATCAGTTCATGTCAGGAAGATCACGGATATGACTTCTGTTAAGAAGCAAATAAAAAATTACCAAAAACACTTTAGGCAGGAAATGAACTCATATGGGAAGGAGTATTCCATTTTTTTCTGAAAACTGGTAATTGGCGGAACAGTTCTTTGTTCTTGACAGACGTTCAATTGGCTGATAGAGGGAGACTAATTTAAGTACCTCCAATTTGGTGATTGGAAAATGAAAGGTCTCAAAAATCCGCTGTTGTTTGCGTTTGCTGGGAGATTCAAATTTTCATGAATTTATCACCGATCAGATCTGGTTTTTTTTAATTCATCGGGTGATTGTCAGCTCGACATCCAGTTGATCATTGTTTGTCGATCTATTTGCTTATTGAACAAATAATAAGGAGACAGAAATGAAATTAAAAAATATGTTGCTGTTCTTGTTGGGGACAGTCGTATGTTTGGTTTTTTCAAATTCCGCTTTTTCTGCGGATCCAATTCGGATCGCCTATATTGATCCTTTGTCAGGAGCCTTTGGTGATGTCGGGGATGCCGGACACAAGCATTTTAAATTCATGGCCGATAAGATCAATTCAGAAGGAGGGGTTCTGGGAGGAATCCAGCTTGAAATTGTTCCGTTTGACAACAAGATCAGTGCCAAAGAGAGTTTGGTTCAGCTGAAACATGCTATTGATCAGGGAATCCGTTTTATCACGCAGGGGAATGGTTCCAGTGTGGCCGGTGCCTTGATTGAAGCTGTAAAAAAGCACAATAAGCGGAATCCTGATAAAACCGTGCTTTATTTTAACTATGCTGCTGTTACTCCTGCATTCACTCAGGAAAAATGTGATTTCTGGCACTTCCGTTTTGACGCCCATGTCGACATGAAGATGCAGGCCATCACAGATGCTATCAAGAAAACTCCCAGCATCAATAAAGTCTACCTGATCGACCAGGACTATGTCTTTGGTCATGCCGTCAGCGCTGCGGCAAAGAAGATGCTGAAAGAGAAACGCCCGGATATTGAGATTGTGGGCGATACTTTTCACCCGATTGGGAAAGTAAAGGATTTTTCTCCTTATGTTGCCAAAATCAAAAAATCAGGGGCACAGGCCGTCATTACGGGCAACTGGGGAGCCGACATGTCTTTGTTGGGAAAAAGTGTGAAAGAATCGGGATTGGATGCAGCGTTCTATACATTCTATGCGGGCGGATTGGGAACCCCTTCAACCATGGGCAGTGCAATGAATGGATTGAGACAGGTCACCGAGTGGCATGACAACTTGTCTGTTGAGGAAGACAGACCCGGGGATGCTGAATTTCGCATGTCATACAATGAAAAATTTGGCGAAGGAGGAAAAGTTCCGTGGTATTACGGGCGGATTCGAACCATGATGGAAATGCTGGTCAAGGCCTTCAATAAGGCGGGCAGTGCCGATCCCAAGGCTGTTGCTTATGCAATGGAAGGAATGGAGCACACCACCTACTATGGAAAAGTTGTGATGGGAGCCAAAGACCATCAGCTTCTGCAACCGCTTTATATTTCCCGTTTCACTAAAACGGACGGCAAAATGGTGAAATATGATCGTGAAAACACCGGCTTCGGTCCGACCACAGAAGCGAAGACTCAAACAATGGATACGGCGACGCCTTCTTCGTGCAACATGAAACGTCCATAAACTGTTCATCAAACGATTTGCGAACCCGCTTGTTCTGGTGCTCCAATTCCAGGAAGCGGGTTTTAATTGTATCGGGGTGACAATCCCCGAGGAAGCCTTCTTCTAATGGAATTTTACGTAATATCACTTTTGAACAGTCTGGTATTCGGCATGCTGCTGTTTATGCTGTCGAGTGGTTTGACCCTTATTTTCGGGATGATGGGGG
The DNA here is from genome assembly GCA_015231825.1 of SAR324 cluster bacterium. Lineage (GTDB taxonomy): Bacteria > SAR324 > SAR324 > SAR324 > NAC60-12 > JADGAV01. The sequence goes on along the minus strand of JADGAV010000042.1, from coordinate 8,168 downwards.
TATTGAATTTCGCCCATGCAAGCTTCTATATGTTGGGAGCCTATTTTGCCTTTCAGATCAGTCAGTTTGCGGGATTCTGGACCGCTCTGGTGATTGCGCCGATTTTGATCGGATTATTGGGGGCCGCCGTCGAACGTTTTGGATTGCGTACCGTCCATAAACATGGACATGTAGCCGAATTGCTGTTCACCTTTGGCCTGGCCTTCATGATCGAGGAGTTGATTCTTCTTATCTGGGGACGGGTCGCTTTGAACTACCAGGTTCCGTCTTCACTGGATTTTACAATTTTCAGGCTTTTTGAAAGTGATTTTCCTGTCTATCGCTTGTTCATGTTAGCCATTTCGGTTTTTATCTTCGTCGTGCTTTATCTGCTGCTGACCAAAACCCGGACCGGCATTATCATCCAGGCGTCTCTGACTCATCCCGAAGGTGTGGGGATGTTGGGTCACAATGTCCCGCGGATATTCATGCTGGTATTTGGCGGTGGATCGGCTCTGGCAGGATTGGCCGGAGTGATTGGCGGCAACTATCTGATGACCAGTCCCAGCATGGCGATTCTGCTCGGTCCCATCGTTTTTGTAGTGATTGTGATTGGAGGTATGGGTTCCTTGACCGGGGCCCTGATTGCCTCTCTGCTCATCGCAACCTTGCAGACCTTTGCTGTGGGCTACGATTATTCTTTGATCGATTTGCTGGCGGTCTTCAATATTGAACTGGGTCCAGAACCCTGGTTTCCAGATCTCTGGCGAATAAAGGTAGAGAATACCGGACCCCTCCTTCCCTATCTGCTGATGGTGATCATGTTGATTCTTCGACCCAAAGGGATTATGGGAGAACGAGAATCGTAAGCACTGAAACCAGAATTCAAAATGGTGGGAAAAGACTTATGCTAAAAAGATATGGAGTTTGGATTGCCGCTGCTTTGATCTTGGTTATTCTACCGCAGATCTTCGATTCCGGCTTCGCCATCACCATGTTGTCGGAAATGTGTATCGCAATTATCTTTGCACTTTCCTACAACATGCTCCTGGGCCAGGGAGGGATGCTTTCCTTTGGTCATGCAGTTTTTTATGGATTTGGCGGGTTTATTTCCATTCACGCCATCAATGTTGTCAATGATGGCGGGGTACCCATCCCCCTGGAGTTGATTCCTCTGGTGGGCGGTTTGGCCGGTTTTATCTTTGCGATTCCTTTGGGCTATATATCGACCAAAAAAGCAGGAACCACCTTTGCCCTGATTTCATTGGGCCTGGTCGAGCTGGTCGTCGCCTGCGTGCTGCTGTTTCCCAGTTTTTTTGGGGGAGAGGAAGGTGTTTCCGGTGATCGTATGCTCGAATTTTCGCTCACAGGAGTCGGATTCGGCTCAGGCATCGAAGTGTTTTATTTGATTGCATTTTGGCTGATTGTTACCTCTGCCTTGATGTACCTGCAAACCCAGACCCCCTTGGGACGTATGGCTAATGCCGTCCGTGATAACCCGGAAAGAGCCCCTTTTGTCGGGTATAATATTCACCTCGTCCGATTTTTTCAGTTCTCACTTTCGGGCTTTTTTGCCGGCATTGCCGGCGGACTTCTGGCCATCAACTATGAAATTGTCAACTCCGAAATGATTGGTGCTGCCGCTTCCGGGCATGTCCTCCTGATGACGTATATCGGCGGAGTTGGACATTTTTTCGGACCGATTCTGGGAGCTATTTTGTACACTTTTCTTCATTTGACCCTGGTCAATATCACGATGGCCGGTCAGATTTATCTGGGAGTGCTGTTTATTGTGATCATCTTATGGGCTCCGAATGGTATGGCGGGCATTATTATGGTGCACAGACCGCTTTGGCAGGCTGGTTTGATTAGAGGGTTGCTGCCTCATTATCTGGTAGCCCTGGCTGCTGGGTTGGTGGTGTTTTTTGGAGCCATGATCCTGGTGGAAATAAACTACCACCTCTCTCTCAGTATCGAACCGGATAATCCAATCCGACTTTTTGGAGTTGAATTTAAAGCTAACTCATGGCCACCATGGATTGTCTCGATCGGGCTTATACTCGTCGGTTTTTTTCTGCTGCGGCCGATCATGAAAAATATAAGGCTCAAATGGGATGAATTGACACGTGAGATGCAAAAGGGGAAATTCGCATGACTCATGAAATCGCATTGAACCTTGTTGATGTGCACAAGAGTTTTGGTGAAAGTCAAATTATTCGAGGAATCGATCTTGCCGTCGAAAAAGGGGAACGTCATGCTATCATCGGTCCCAACGGGGCAGGAAAGTCGACTGTTTTCAACCTCATCAGCGGATACTACCCGCTTTCAGATGGAAAGATCGAACTGAATGATCAGGTGATCAATGGTTTGGAACCTTTTCAGATCAATCGGCTGGGTCTCAGCCGCAGTTTTCAGGTCACCAACCTTTTTAGCAGGTTGAGCGTTTTTGAAAATGTAAGGTGTGCCTTGTTGTGGTCTGCAGGTTATAAATATTCGTTTTGGCAATTGGTGGGGCAGCAAAAACAATTGAACGAAAAAACAAAAGAGATTGTTGATCAGTTCAATATGTCTCATCGCAGTCAAACTCCTGTGGGTGAGCTTTCCTATGCTGAACAACGGGCGCTTGAAATCGGCATTACGGTGGCAGGCGGGGCTGAGGTAATTCTGCTAGATGAACCAACTGCGGGAATGAGTCACAGTGAAACGGAACAGGCGGTGGATCTGATGAAATTCGTCAGCGAAGGAAAAACTCTGGTAGTGGTTGAACACGATATGGGCGTAGTTTTTGATCTGGCAGATCGTATTTCTGTCCTGGTTTACGGAAAAATTATTGCAACAGACACACCCGACAAGATTCGCAGTAACAAATCCGTCCAGGAAGCATATTTGGGTCAATTGGAGGAGGTCTGAATGCTGGGGGTAAAAAATCTTAATGCCTATTACGGGAGAAGTCATATTCTGCAGGGAGTTGATCTGGAAATCCGCGACGGAGAAATCGTCAGCCTGCTCGGGCGCAACGGAGTAGGACGCTCAACAATGTGTAAGGCTGTCATGGGACTGGTCAAACCGCATGGGACGGTAAAATACAAGGGAGAAAATATTGCGGGGCTTCCCTCTCATGCGATTGCCCACAAAGGGATCGGTTATGTCCCTGAAGATCGCTGGATATTCCCCTCCCTGACTGTTTTGCAGAATCTGCAGTTAGGGCAGAAAGATTTAAAGAAACAAAGCCGCTGGAGTTTAGAAGATATCTATCAATTGTTCCCCATTCTTGAAGAACGTTCCAAACTCAGGGCCGGTTTGCTTTCTGGTGGTGAACAACAGATGCTCACGATGTGCCGCACGCTGATGGGGGACCCTGATCTGATTATGATTGACGAACCCACGGAAGGACTGGCTCCAAAAATTGTCGAACTGGTAAAAAACCTGATCTCTGAAATTGCCAAACGGGGGGTATCAGTATTGCTGGTCGAACAAAAATTGACCATCGCCCTAAAAATTGCCAACCGTTTATATGTGATGGGTCATGGGAAAATTGTCTTTGAAGGAACTCCTCAGGAATTTCAGAAAAATGCCTCGGTTCGCAAAGAATGGCTGGAAGTCTGACTGTAGTCAATTTTTATTATCAGGGGACATAATACTTTTAATTTATGGGGACACAATATTCATAAAACCCACAGTGCGCTGCAATCAGGGTTACCTTTTTCATTGTGGAGCGTAGGGTTTATACCCAGCTGCTTGCTTTGTTTTAAAAATAGTAGTTCTGTCGAATACCCGGTCCGGAGTACCGATTTTCCTGCGAGGATTTGGAATCCAATTTTTTTATACGGGGACATAATACCAAAAACTTGCCCATATCCAAATTTTAGAAATTCTTAAGACTTTTTATCAAAAAACACTCGCTGTTAATTACTACTTTTTTCGATTTCCGAAGAAATAACCCACAGGGCGCTTGGAATAATGATAAAACTGAGCGGCAGCATTTGGCGAGATTCCTCGATGACTCCAGTCAAAAGGTGAATGAAGACAAAGATGGGGGTCATCCAGAGAGCTCTTTTCAAAAATAGCGGTTTACCGGATTGACGATAGAAGGCGAAGAACCAAAAAGCGCCAAAAATGAAAAAAGCGGAAAGAAAATGAGCTCTCCAGTAAAGCAATGGAGATTCTGACAACTGTCGAATAATACCGGCAATATTATCGGGAAGATGCCATGCGCCCCCTAAATGGGGGCGATCACGAGTGAGGTAGCGAATAAATCCGGTATAAGCATAAGCGGGTAGGCAGGTAACAAAAGTGCGCAACAGCAAATTTGCGAGGTGTTTAATTTCCAACTTTTGAGCATTAAAAAAGAAAAATACGGAAGGGAGAATTAAAATCGTTTCATTGTTGACCGCGCCGATAAGCAAAATCAGCATATAGCGATAAATTTGTTTTTCTCTAATCGTCCAAAGTCCCAATAAGAAGGTGAGCATCAAGAGGGGGGCGCTTTCTTGAAGGAGATTGAAATAGGTCAATGGCATCACGGCACTGAGAAAAACGACACCTGAAAAGGCGAGTTTGTAGTCGAACCATTTTCTCAAATAGATATGGAAGAAAACAAATGTCAAAAAAATAAAAACCCATCTTTGGATAAGATAGGCGTCAGGAATGGAAAGTCCAAACAACTTGATCAGTGCTTCTGGTATATAAAATTGCAGAATCCTTGATTGTTCATTGTTGGTGTTTTGAAATTGAAGAAACAGGGTGTGATCTTTTTCCAGGATGCCACTGAACCAAAATGGGGTAAACAGTAGCTTTACCCGCAAATTGATTAGAGCTAAAATAAAATAAATCCATGAAAATCTAATTAGTTCCTTTCCGATTGGAGTGTCAAAAAATTTGGAGATGTTCATTCAAATTTGACAAATGAGGAGTTTTGAACCAAATGCCAGCCATGAATTTCCTGTGACCGAATAGAAATTTTAGAAAACTTCCCTATTCAGTCGTGAATTTTTGGCTAGCAAAAGGAATTGGGTTTATTCACAGGTTTCGGGCTTCTGTCATTCAGAAAGAAAAAGTTGAAGCCACGATTGAGGGTATTCACGAACGGCTGATATCATTCACCTTTCAAGAATAGACGGCAGGTTCTTTTTGGAGCATTTGTGTTATATCATCTTCACTTTTGTCTAATTCTTTCTGGTTCAAATGATAATTCTTTCTCCAGTCGATTGTTTGATTGATGGCAGCGGCTTTGAAACCAAGTTTTTCTCCCAAATCAATCAGGCTTACAATTTCATTTTCGACAATGGATTCATCGACTATTGCGACCTTAGTCAAATATTTTAACATCCTGCTTGCCAATTCTCGATCGTCCAACTCTAAAGTTTCAATTTCAATCTTTTTCTTTTTTTTCAATGCCATTGAAATTTCCATTGAGGTTTGAAGTGAACAATTTTTTCTCAATAACTCCTGCACTTCTTCCTCTTCCTCTTTGGCAATAATTTTATCAGCGAGCACCACCTTCGCAATCGCCCAGGCCAACCAGTCTCTCTCCTGTTCGCTTGTCAAATCACTCATGATATCTTCAATTCTCATTCCCTTCATGTTTTCCTCTCGTTAAAATTAAATATTTCCTGCTCCAGCCATAAATAAGAGACCTGAATAATAACCAGCATCGCTAGCATATATCGTGAAAGTTATATAAATATCAAATCAATTTCTCGAACTTCAAAACTGGGAGAAATCTGAAAAATAATCAAGATTCCAGTGGCTCCTATAATTTGGCTTTTTCAAATAGACTTTCAGTAATATTCAATAAAAATCCTTCGCAGTCTTCACGAATAGACAAATTGTTTACTGTCCTTGTCTCTGTCATTTAAAAAATGGGGGGTAGTCAGTCTTGTGGCAAAAAAGCGGTATTCAATTGATACAAAAAAGCAACAAATTTCACGAATTAAAAGTTTGTCGAACTTGTGAGGGAAAAGTTGGGCGGGTCTGCGTCGGTTCGGAACCGATGATATAGCGTCCCTGCTATATCAGGGGATGTTCGTTGACTAGATCAACATTATGATGAGGGAAACCAGACCGACCAGTTTTCCTACATCTTTCCAGTCCGCAAAAAGGGCACGCTCTGTTTTGCTGATTAACTTCATGACGTCTCCTGGTTTGAGATTGAAATTAACTCCAACGATGGAGGATCAGTTTACCGGGAAAACTCTGTCAAAACGCAGCCGGTTGCAATTAGTTATGCAAGAATAACACCGGCTGCAGTTTACTTTTGTTCTGCTGCTGGTCTTTGAATCGAGTAATTAATCGTTAAAGCAGCCTTTAAATACTGAGAATTGGATTGTTCTGAAAATACTCGAGAGACTGACTGATGCCATTCAGGAAGTCAAAAACAGCAAATCAGATTTCAACGCGGTACTGGTGAGCTAATACAAGAGCTGTTTGCCAAACCGCCTGCAGATGAGCATTGAAAACCTGGGTGTCTTTCGACTGCATGCGGGAGCAATTGAAATCTATGCAAGGTATTTGTGTGCAGAGGTCGAAAACGAGTGGGATCCAGATCTGGCGCATTCACCGGGTTGATTTCTGGAGGGAATCCGGATTTACAATTCTGCTCTTGCTGAAACGTCGGGGATCAAATTTACTCCGAAACCTGGTGATGCGGTGCTAAAAATGAAAAGACGTCTCAAACATGTAAATTTAAACAGTATTTTGGGGTGGTAAATCTTTGCGTGAACCCTGCCTAATACAACTGAAGAGGCTAGTGTGACGAATCTCCAATCCTTCTTGCATCTGTTTCAATACAGGAGTAAGGTGTTTAACTCACACTCGGTGCGTTTTTTGTGTTTTCTTGCCAATAAAAAAAATCAAATGAAGTTGGTGCAGTTCCATTAATGAATAACTTGCTAGCGGAGAGTGGCGGTGAAATTTAGATTATGGACATTCTTGATATGTTTGTTTTTAAATATTTTTTTTCAGCTGAATCAATTGCATGCAAAAGAAAAACTTGTATTCGCGTTCAATGAGTCAAAACCTTTCAAAGTAATGTTAAAGGGCAAACCTGCAGGAGCTTATACTGAAATTGTAAGGGAAATTGCCCGTGCTCTTGACATGGATCTTGTTATAAGAAAATGTCCGTTGGCACGTTGTCTTATTTTCATGAAAGAGGGAACCGCAGACATCATGATGGGATTACGGAAATCGAAAGAGCGTGAAAGTTTTATGAATTATTTGACAACCCCCTATCGAGAAGGTGGTCGGACGGTTTTTTATATCAGTAACAAAAAATCATTTGATATTGAAAAGTATGAAGATTTATCAAAATTGAGCATCGGAGTGAAAAAAGGAGCTGTTAATTTTTCCAAATTTGACAAGGACACAGAACTCAATAAAAATTTTGTCACGACCAATGAACAGAACTTTAAAATGTTGGTCCTGGGCAGAGTGGATACCGTTGTTGCTTCTGAGACGCTTGGAGATGGTGTGGTTTATGATCTTGGGTACCAGCAAGAAGTGCGTAAAGCGAAATTCAGTCCCAATAAGAAAGTTTTTGCATTTATTCCGATTTCTAAAAAATCTCATTTGGTCAGCAAAACTGCCCGTCTTGAAGATGCAATGACGCAAATGATTAAAAATGGAACATTAAAAAAAATATATTTAGAACATTATTATCAAGCTTATAATTTGAAATTTGAAGAGGAAGGATACGTCGGTGTTGCAAAATGGCCCTAGAATTCCCATGAACAAAATAATCTCAATCCAAATGAAACCAATGAATATAAAAACCCCGGCTTCTCCATTCAAATCTCAACTTCGATAAACTAAACGTCAGCACTCTCCAAACATCAGTTTCGCATTCCACAGCAGTTTTCGCTTCTCCCCCCTGCCTTAAAGGATTACCACCTGATTCAAACTCAGCAGATCCTGAAATTAGAACCTCTTCACCGGATGCTTATCCCAGAGCCTTCGAAAAGTCATTTCTCCGGAGTACGAATTACTGAACGGGTTGTTTCGACATCAATATTTGGGGCGTAGTGATATTAAAAAATTGTAAATTGCCGTTTTGCATTGGATATTCGGGTCGAATTTGCGAATTCCATTCTGACGGATTCACTGTATAAGGAAAATCCTGTGGCAGGTTTTTAAATGTCTTACTTTGAGCATTTTCAAAGAATCCTGTTGTTTTAACTGTATACAAAAACGCA
>JADGAV010000065.1 GCA_015231825.1 SAR324 cluster bacterium | reverse complement strand
GGAGACTTCACATTACAGAAAAAATACTTGACGATGCAAACCGGTGTCTCTACTACTATTAACAACTACCTTCATCCCGCAGGGAGGCAGGGCGAGTCAGCCCTCTGATGATGTAAAAAAAGGAGACAGGAGGAATAAGGATGTATTCATCGGTGTTGATCACTGGAGGAGCCGGATTTATCGGTTCCAATCTCGCCAATTTTTGGAAGATGGAATTTCCGGAATCCCAAGTTTCCGTCTTGGACAATTTAAAGCGGAGAGGATCTGAATTGAACCTTTCCCGTTTGCGAGACGCGGGAATTGAATACATTCACGGAGATATTCGGAATCCTGAAGATCTTGAATTGGGCCAGTCGTTTGATTTACTGATAGAATGTTCCGCGGAACCTTCTGTTTTAGCAGGCTACGGACAATCCCCCGCCTACCTGATTAATACCAACTTGATGGGAACCGTCAATTGTCTGGAATTTGCAAGAAAACAAGAAGCAGATCTCATCTTCCTTTCTACAAGCCGTGTCTATCCGATCAAATCAATCAATCAGCTGCATTATCAAGAAGACCCCAATCGTTTTGTTTTGGCAGAAAACCCTGATGTTCCCGGCGTGTCCTCATTCGGATTTTCAGAAGCTTTCCCATTGAACGGCTCCCGTTCACTATATGGGGCCACCAAGCTTGCTTCTGAATTGATAATGACAGAATACATTGAAATGTATGATTTGCGCGGAATCATCAATCGTTGCGGCATTTTGACAGGCCCCTGGCAAATGGGAAAAGTGGATCAGGGGGTGATTGTCCTATGGATGGCTCAGCATCTGTTTGAAGGGGCTTTGTCTTATATCGGCTTCGGAGGTCTGGGAAAGCAGGTGCGTGATATTCTGCATGTTTCAGATCTTTATGAATTGCTCAAATTGCAGCTCAAGAATCTTGATCAGCACAATGGTAAAATCTACAATGTTGGAGGAGGCCTGGACCATAGCCTTTCTTTAAAAGAACTGAGCGAATTCTGTGAGTCAATTACGGGAAAACACATTTCTATTGAATCCGTTCCTGAAACTCGTGATGCAGATATTCCCTATTATGTTTCCGACTGCAGAAAAGTACAACAGGCCACCGGCTGGAAACCACGACATACGCTCCAATCCACATTGGAGGAAATCTCTGCCTGGATTGAACAGCATTCGTCTCTCCTGAAACCGATATTGATGGGCGAAAAAAATTGACCATCGCCAGAAATTACAAACCATGTTCGGGACAAATTAAGCAAAATGATGTATAAAACTAATGTTCCTACCTGTGAGACCTCCGGAAAAATCTTCCGCGATGGATACGGGGTAAACTGTTCACAAAACTTTATCAGACGGAGTATTAGTTCATGAAGGTCGCGATCGTTACCGGAGCAGCAGGTTTAATTGGCTCGGAAGCTGTTCAATTTTTTGCGGAACAAGGCTTCACCATCATTGGGATTGACAATGATATGAGAAAACACTTTTTTGGAAAGGAGGCATCGACAGAATGGAAGCAGCGCGAACTCCAGGAACAAATTCCAAACTATAGACACCACAACGTGGATATCCGAGATCAAAACGCTATCGAAGGAATCTTCTCAGAGTACAAAAATGATATTGCCTTAATCATTCACACCGCGGCACAACCTTCCCATGACTGGGCAGCTCAAGAACCGTTTACTGATTTCACGGTGAATGCCAACGGCACGCTGGTTCTCCTTGAAATGACCCGGCAATATTCGCCAGAAGCAGTATTTATTTTTACCTCTACCAATAAAGTGTATGGGGATACTCCCAACGCCTACCCCCTTATTGAACATGAAAATCGATGGGAATTGGATCCTTCTCATCCTTTTGCTGAACACGGGATTGATGAATCAATGAGCATTGATCAAAGTAAGCACAGTCTCTTTGGCGCCTCCAAAATCGCCGCAGACGTGCTCGTTCAGGAATATGGTCGTTATTTTAATATGAAGACCGCCTGTTTTAGGGGTGGTTGCCTCACCGGACCCAATCATTCCGGGGCGCAGCTGCACGGCTTTTTAGCCTACCTCGTGAAATGCGCTATTACCGGTCAGCACTACACCGTCTTTGGTTACAAGGGAAAACAAGTCCGTGACAACATTCACAGTTATGATCTGATCAACATGTTTTGGAACTTCTATCAGAGCCCGCGTATCGCTGAGGTATACAACACTGGAGGAAGCCGTCATTCAAACTGTTCGATGCTCGAGGCCATCAAGATCTGCGAAGAAATGACCGGCAAGAAAATGAACTGGTCCTATACCGATGACAACCGAAGCGGTGATCATATCTGGTGGATCAGTGATGTACGAAAATTTCAATCTCATTATCCTGACTGGAAATATCGATATGATTTGAAAGATATTTTAACCCAAATTGAATACCATCTATCCCAGAGAATCTAGACCGAAATACTATTTGTACACAAAAATTGCATATCCCTTCAAAAAGTAAAAAATCCTAAATAATAAATAACCTGGGTGCCTGTTTCCTGAACGTATCCAAGTCGCCTGAGTTCAGAAATATCAAACACGCAAAATCAAGCCATTTAAAAACTTAGTCGCAATATTGCTGTTCAAGAAAGCTCTTTACTGTTGGAAAATTATGGAAAATTTCAGTGCATCTTTTTTAGAGGAAGTCGTGCAAGTCACCAAACAGATTTCCACAGAAAAAATCGAACAAATTGCTAAAGGACTGTCGAAGATCCGTGACCAGGGGGGACGCCTGTTTTTTTTAGGAGTAGGAGGTTCTGCCGGGAATTGCGGGCACGCTGTTAATGATTTCAGGAAAATATGCGGTTTCGAAGCCTATGCCCCCACCGACAATGTGTCCGAGCTGACGGCTCGCACCAATGATGATGGGTGGGAAAGCGTTTTTTCAAACTGGTTGCAAGGATCGAAGCTGAGAAAAGAAGACGGTATATTTATCTTTTCAGTGGGAGGAGGAAATTTGGAAAAAAATGTCAGCCCCAACCTGGTCAAGGCAATTGAGCTTGCCAAAGAAACAGGGGCAGGAATATTTGGAGTTGTCGGCAAGGACGGGGGCTTTACTGCGCAATCCTCTGAGAATGTGTTGATAATCCCCACCGTCAATCCCGAACATATCACCCCACATTCTGAAGCCTTTCAAGCGGTCATCTGGCATCTATTGGTCAGCCATCCCTTGCTCAAACAAAGCCAAACCAAATGGGAATCCACAAAATAAATGGGAAAGAAAGCAGTTTTATTTGATCGTGATGGAGTGATCAATCAATCCATTGTCAGAAATGGCAAACCATTCCCTCCTCAAACAATGGCCGAATTCAAATGGGTCGAAAAGGTTCGGGAAACCTTGGAGACCTTAAGTAGCATTGACTACCTGTTGGTGATTTTTACCAACCAACCGGACGTCGGTCGCGGACAGCAGAGTCTCCAGCAAGTCGGAATTTTTCATGAGCACATTAAAAAAACGCTTCCCGTCGCTCAAATTTATACTTGTTTTCATGACAATAAAGATCAATGTGAATGCCGAAAACCTAAGCCCGGTATGATTTTTGAGGCTCAAAACGACTGGGAGATTGATCTTCAGCAAAGTTTTGTAGTCGGAGACCGCTGGCGTGATATTGACGCAGGCAATGAAGCAGGATGTCAAACCATTTGGCTCGACTATGGTTACGATGAAGCTTTGCGCAGCCAACCCGACTACACCATCAAACACCTTCACCAGATCCTAGACATCATTCACTAATCAAAGAGGACTCATGAAAAAAGCATCCGACTTGAACATAAAGATATTTGCCGATGGCGCCGAAAAATCAGGCATGCTGGAGATGTACAAAAATCCAATCATCAGCGGATTCACAACCAATCCGACGCTCATGTACAAGGCAGGAATCCGGGACTATAAAGCCTTTGCCCATGAAATTATTCAGGCGATTCCAGACAAGTCCATTTCCTTTGAGGTTTTCGCTGATGACTTTGGGGAAATGGAACGGCAAGCATTAGAAATCCATTCTTGGGGAAAAAACGTTTATGTTAAAATTCCAGTCACCAATACCAAGAGCGACCCCTGCTATGACTTGATCCGGCGCCTGTCGAACCAGGGAGTTCAGTTGAATGTCACCGCCATTTTTACTTTGGAACAGGTCCGTGAAGTCACCTATGCCCTAGAAAAGGGGCCTCCCAGCATCATCTCCGTATTTGCCGGCCGTATTGCCGATACCGGGATGGATCCGGTTCCGCTGATGCAGGCTGCTTTGGAAATCATGAAGCTGGCTCCTCAGGCTGAACTGCTCTGGGCAAGCCCGCGGGAATTGATCAATATATTTCAGGCAGAAGCGATTGGATGCCATATTCTGACTGCAACCAACAGTCTCATTGAGAAGCTCGATCTGGTGGGGAAAGACTTGAGCGAATACTCGCTGGAAACCGTTCAGATGTTTTATAAAGATGCCAGCAGCGCGGGGTTCCAGTTATGAAAGCGTTTGTGACCGGAGGAGCAGGATTTATCGGCAGCAACCTGGTTGACCGGCTCTTGTCATTGAATCATGACGTGGTGGTCTATGATAATTTATCGACAGGCCGACTTGAATTTTTAGAAGAAGCCTCCACACACGGTCAATTCAGGTTCATTCAAGGGGACCTTCTCGACCCCGATACTCTTCGAAAAGCAATGGAAGGCAGCAATTTTGTTTTTCATCTTTCAGCCAATGCAGACGTTCGCTTCGGTACCGATCACCCTGAAAAGGATCTGCAGCAAAATACAATTGCGACTTTCAATGTACTGGAAGCAATGCGTGCCAACTCGGTCCAAAAAATCGCATTTTCTTCGACAGGGTCCATCTATGGCGAAGCACCAGTCATTCCCACTCCCGAAGACTGTGCGCTTCCTGTACAAACGTCTCTGTATGGTGCTTCCAAATTGGCCTGCGAAGGGTTGATTTCTGCATATTGTGAAGGATTCGGCATGCAGGGCTGGATCTTCCGTTTTGTTTCGATTCTGGGAGAACGTTACACACATGGTCATGTCTTCGACTTTTACAAAAAACTGCGCGACAATCCAAATGAACTTTTTATCCTGGGTGATGGTCACCAAAAAAAATCATATCTCTATGTTCAGGATTGCCTGGATGCAATTCTCACTGCCACAGAAAAGGCTCAGGAAGCAGTCAATATTTTCAACCTGGGCACTGATGAATATATTCAGGTCACCCAATCGGTTGGTTTCATCACCCGCCATCTGGGTTTGCAACCCGAGCTGAAGTTTGCGGGAGGAGAACGGGGATGGATCGGCGACAATCCATTTATTTTTCTCGATTGCTCAAAAATCCGCCGGCTGGGATCGAGTCCAAGATTTACGATTGAAAAGGGCATCATCAAAACCTTGAAATGGCTCCAGGAAAACGCCTGGGTCCTGGAAAAGCGCGAGTCACTATGAAGATTGCTATAATCGGTTGCGGACTGATCGGGAAAAAAAGGGCCGCTGCCCTGAAGGGCCGAGGACAACTTTGCCTGCTGGCAGATGTCCAATTGGAACGGGCAGAATTATTGGCAAAAGAGGTTGGAGCAGAGGCGAGCAGCGAATGGGAAAAAGCAGCGACTTCACCAGAAATCGATATTGTGATTGTGGCGACCACCCATGACCAGCTGGCCAGGGTGGCGCTGGAGGCCGCTAAAGCAGGAAAGCACGTTCTTTTGGAAAAGCCCGGAGCACGACGACCGGGCGAATTGCAAGCCCTGGCAGATGCTGCCCGTGAAAAAAATGTTCGTGTTCATGTCGGCTTCAATCACCGTTTTCACCCTGCAATGCAGAAAGCGAAAGAACTTCTCGACCAGGGACTGCTGGGTCCCCTCTACTACATTCGCGGACGGTACGGGCATGGAGGACGACTTGGGTATGAAAAAGAATGGAGAGCGAATCCTGAAATCAGTGGTGGAGGGGAACTGCTGGACCAGGGAGCTCATCTGATTGATCTTTGTCAATGGTATTTTGGAGAATCCTTCACTGAGATTCACGGCTGGTGTCCCACCTACTTCTGGCAGATGCCTGTCGAAGACAATGCATTCATGACGCTAAAAACCGGCACGGGAAAAATCGCACAATTACAGGCAACCTGGACTGAATGGAAAAATTTGTTTTCCTTCGAAATCACAGGACAGGATGCTAAACTTCATATCGATGGATTGGGAGGCAGTTACGGTACTGAGCGTTTGGCTTTCTACCAAATGAAAGCGGAAATGGGACCCCCTCTCACCACCATCTTTGAATACCCCGGACCTGACCTTTCATGGGAGCTTGAATTTGAACAATTCATACGAGAAATCAAGGAGTCCCGGACCTGTCAACCCAGTGTGCAATCAACCCAGAATGTACTTTCCGTCATTGAAACCATCTATCAGCAAAACCAGGTTCCCTGGTTGAACAAAGCGGAGAATTCATCATGATCATCACCCGAAGCCCTCTTCGTATCTCCCTGGGAGGAGGAGGTACCGATCTTCCCTCCTACTATCAAAATCACGAAGGATTTCTGATTGCAGCAGCAATTGACAAATACGTCTATCTCACGCTCCACTACACTTTTGTCGAAGATTTGATCATCAAGTACTCCCGGCTGGAACGAGTCAAAACAGTCGAAGAAGTTCAGCATCCCATCATACGTGCTGCTTTGAAGCTGCTGGATGTCGCTCCTTCCTATTTGGAAATTACGAGCATGGCCGATATTCCGGCAGGGACAGGCCTCGGTTCTTCAGGCAGCTTTACAACCGCTTTATTGAAAGCCCTGCACAGTCATCAAAAAAATCTGGTGCATCCAGAAGAGTTGGCAGAGCAGGCCTGCCATATCGAATTGGATCTGCTCAACGAACCCATCGGCAAACAAGATCAGTACATTGCTGCCTATGGGGGATTGAATTGTTTCAGATTCATGCCGGACGGGAAAGTCCAGGCAACCCCATTGAAAATCTCAGAGGAAACCCAATACAATCTGGAAGACAATCTACTGCTGTTTTTCACCGGATTTTCCCGCAGTGCTTCGAGCATTCTTAAAGAACAAGACGATAAAAGCAAACAGAGTAATCAGGCAATGATCGAAAATCTCCACTACGTCAAAGAAATGGGTTTTCGCAGCCGAGAAGCAATTGAGGAAGGAAAGTTGGCAGATTTCGCAGCCATTATGAATGAGCATTGGCAACACAAGAAAAAACGCTCCGGTGGAATGAGCAATCGGCAAATCGATGAATGGTACGATCTGGCATTGAACAACGGTGCCCTCGGCGGCAAGCTGATTGGGGCAGGAGGAGGAGGTTTTCTTATGTTTTATGCAGAAGAAAAATCGAAACTGCGGCATGCGCTGCGGGCAGAAGGGTTGCAGGAGGTTCGATTTCGCTTCGATTTTGAAGGTTCAAAAGGGATTGTGACGTCATGAAGATTCCCGTGGCAATACTGGCAGGAGGTCTGGCTACCCGATTGCGCCCCTTGACGAGCACTTTACCCAAAGCAATGGTCGATATCTGCGGTCAGCCTTTTCTGAGTCACCAGCTCTCTCTTTTGCGAAAACAGGGATTGACCGATATAGTCGTTTGTGTCGGTTTCGAAGGGAAGCAAATTGAATCATATTTTGGAAATGGTAAAGATTTTGGCGTCGACCTGACCTACAGCTATGATGGAGATACACTGCTCGGAACCGGCGGAGCTCTTCGTCAAGCGTTTCCTTTCCTTGGGGATGTCTTCATGGTGCTGTATGGAGACAGTTACCTTGATATCGACTACCGACCGGCCATTGAAGCATTTCTTGAGCAGCACCAAGGCAACGTCTCCGATTCACCGCTGGCATTGATGACTGTTTATCAAAACGAAGGACATTATGATCAAAGCAACGTTCTTTTCCGGCAAGGTCACCTGCTTCAGTATGACAAACAGCACCCTAACGCCGAAATGAGGCACATCGACTGGGGTTTAGGCATTCTCAGTAAAAAAGCATTTTCCTACACCAGAAATTCAGGTGCTTTCGATTTAGCAGATTTGTATCAGAGCCTTGTTTCCTCTAAGAAACTGATGGGATTTGAAGTTTTTACCCGCTTTTATGAGATGGGTTCTCATCAAGGCTTGGAAGAATTGAAAGCGTTGATCAAGGAGAGGAAATCTGATCAAGCATGATGCATTAAATCATAAATCGCATCCCCGAGTTCCGACCATACATCCATCAATTGCTTGTCTTCAGGCCACTCCTGCCATTCTAAAATGTTTAAAATGTAGTCACGAATCAGCTTGCGAGAGAGCCCGCGCTGTCTCCACATTTCATGGACGTCTGCAATCTCGGATGCCAGGTGTTTTCCATCCAGGTCCCGCTGCGCCATAAATTTGAGTGCGCTATCAGGATTGGAATGGATGAACTCAATCATTGCGGGTGCTGTGATCTTCCCAAAGCCGAACACAACATTGGCATCGTCATCACTGCTCTCTTCTTCCAGAACAGCAAAATCTTCAATCGCCGCATCTTCATCCAGTTCCAATTTTAAATCCAGGGATTTTTCTTTCTTCTTTGGTGGATCAGTTTGCTTATTTTGCTCCGGCTCTGTTTTTTCGGTCTCAAAAGCAGATTGCTGGGTTCCTTCCGAGGCCATCTCGGCAGGCGGTTTTTCTGCAGTCATCCGCGCTTTTTCAATGGCTTCTGAATAATCACGAACCAGGTTCATCGGAGGTGGAGGATCGGGCGGCAGATAGTTGGGTTCGACAAATAGACCGGCACGTCGCTGTTGTTCATATTCAATGATCGCTTCATACTTCTCGGAATCTGCGATCAGTTCCAAAATTTCTTGAGGAGACACCCATTGTGAGACACGTTTTGATCGTGTCAGATAACTTTGCAATCGTTGAGCTTCAAATTGAGCCTCGTCTGAAATCTGCAGCAAATCCACACGATGCTCCGCAATACGTTTATACCCGTAACGCTCCCGAAAATCTTTCAGCAAGGCTTCGACTTTGTACCCTGATAAAGACATCTGCCTCCTTTTTATACCTGAATATTATCTTCGAAAACTGAGGTTTTTTCCCGCTGCACTTCGGCTTGCCAGGTAGTTTTTAACCTGAGAGCGATTTCTTAACTGGTCCATTTCTGCAGAAATTGATGCTTTTTCCTGCTGCAACTGATTTTCAAATTGTTGTTCCAAATCTAATATTTCGTTGATGCCAGCCTGAATGGAATCCAATAAAACTTGCTCCTTTTCGTTGTGCTCACGTGTATGCACTTCATGCCAGACTGCGATCACTTCATCAGCCTTGCGCATGGCTGCAATGCATTGGTCTTTTTGGTCAATGACACGGTCCAGCTCATTTTCGTCAATCGATGAAATCTGCTTTTTTGTCAGCTCATAAAATTCTTTCAGAGAAGATAATTTTTTCCCCAAAAGCAAGAGCAGCTCACTTTCTGACAATTTGAGTTTACTTTCCAATACAAAACTCCGAAAAAATCCGGTTCAACAAATCCTCAGCAGTCGTTTCACCTACAATTTCACCCAATGCCCTGAGGCAATCGGCCAAGTCAACTGCCAAAAATTCTTCGCCAAGTTCATTTTCCAATCCTTCTATGGCAATTTGCAGTGCTGAAAAAGCATTTTTAGCTGCTTGCTGTTGTCGGACGTTCGTTATCAGTACTTGTTCATCCGCCATCATGATCCCTTCAGTTCCCTTTTGAAACAAAACTTCTTTAAGCTCTTCAAGCCCTTCCTCATATTTCGCTGAAACTGCCACAGTCGTGAATGCTTCCAGTTTTCCAATCCAGGAGGGCTGTTGGCCTGACAGGAGATCTTTTTTGTTCAGAATTACGACGGTATTTTCAGGATCTGTTTCCTGCAAAAGCCCGATGCTCTCTTCATTCAAAGGACATGAACTGTCAAGAATCAATAGAATCAAATCAGCCGTTTCAAAAGCATCTCGACTTCGCTGCATCCCTTCATTTTCAATCAAATCCTCAGTTTTCCGGATACCTGCCGTATCAATCAAGCGAACAGCCAACCCTTTGATCTGGATAGATTCTTCAATGATGTCCCGGGTCGTGCCGGGAATATCCGTAACAATGGCTCGATTTTCTTTCAGCATGGCGTTGAGCAAACTCGATTTCCCCACATTCGGCAGTCCGATCAGTGCAACCCCCAACCCTGAGCGCATCATTTTCCCATGTTCTGCAGACGCCAGCAAATTTTCCAAATCATCACAAGCATTCCTCAAACGAAGAATACAGTCTTCACGATGAGTGAATTCTTCATCTTCATCAGAAAAATCAATGCTGGCTTCAATCAATGCGGCCACATAGAACACTTTTTCCCTGACTGCATCTATCGCTTTAAAGAGTTTTCCTTTGAGTTGATCGACAGCAGCCTGAATGCCCATTTTCGAACGGGCGTTTATCAAATCCGAAACTGCTTCCACTTGAGTCAGATCCATTCGTCCATGCAAAAATGCACGTTGCGTAAATTCTCCCGGATCAGCAAGGCGTACACCCAGATTTAAAACCAGTTCCAAAATATTCTGTAATACCAAGATGCTGCCATGACATTGGATTTCAACGATATCTTCAGTAGTGTAGGAATGAGGTGCTTTCATCAGGGCAATCATGACTTCATCAATCGGCTGTTTGCCGTCGTAGACCCATCCATGAAAGAAATGGTGCGAAGGAGCCTGCTTCAATTGCAGACCAGGCCGAGTTGAATGAAAAAGAGCTTCTGTGATTTCTATCGCCTTATTTCCGCTGATGCGAATCACACCAATCCCTGCCGGTCCCAACGCCGTGGAAATTGCTGCAATTGTATCGCCCAGTTTCATCTGTGATCACTCCTATCCAGTCAAAAGATAAAGTCTTTTTGAACTCACATTGTTCTAATTTGGAGTCCTGCATGCAAAAAATTCTGATTGGATCGAATTTTACTCGATATTTGCCCATGTGTAAATTTAATCTTTAAATCATATCCTCCTTCTCTGCTTGTTCATAGCAATCCATAGTATCGTTTTCAAATGCACTGCAGGTCGAGCAGCTCTGC
>JADGAV010000041.1:41357-44750 GCA_015231825.1 SAR324 cluster bacterium | reverse complement strand
TGCTGCAGACTTCGACAGCCATGCTGGCGCAGGCCAATCAAAAAGAGCAGGTCGTACTCACCCTGCTGGCTGGATAGGAGACATGATTCAAGGGACAGTCCATTCAGATGAGGCTGTTCCTGCAGGCAAACGGATCCTGTAAAGATAAAAGCAGGACTCTTGAAAAGAAACCCATGATCCAGAGTTCGGCTGATGGGAAAGTTCAATTTTACTGAATTATATTATCAGTGGAAACATTGATATCGTAGAACGAATTGAGCTCACAGATTTGTAAAAGTATTGGATCAATATTTCATCAATTTTGAAAAATTATATTTTATTTCAATTAAAATAATATCGACTAAAATACTAAAATCATTAGCAAAAAAATACTATACGTTGCTAAGACATTTAAGAGTTCCCCAAGCAATATTCGGATGAGCTTTTGCCTAAGGTGCTAAAATAAACGGAAGGGGCGTCCCTTTACTGAAGATTTGCCGATAGGACTTTTTTAGCACTGCCGGTACCGGGACTACTCAAATGATTGATAGATTTTTTGGCAGCACGTTGAAGGCGTGGAAAAAGCCCCAAAGTGCTGAAATCTCTCATGAGTATAGGAGACAATTTTAAATAATCATGTGGTGGAACGAGTCTCAATTTAAAAAATAACTCAATTTTTCACCAATCATAGACCCTCTTTAGGTAAGGAGGGTTTTATTAAAATATCCGGACCAGTGGGTTGTTCTCTCAAGAAGAGCACCTGCCCCGAATGAAAGGAGGATTGCGCCAAAATCGTTAAAACTGCGTTTCTGATAAAGGCGAGAAAATATCTGTGGTATTTGCCAGAGAGTCAGGAGAAAACCCAATCTTATTGCTCTCCTGATGATGATTTGCTGGATGAATCGGCTTGCAGCATGGGGGGCTATATCGTTCTGGGAACAGGGCATCTCCTGGAATCTATTCTGGGTGGAGTCGCACTAGGTACAATGTTTAGAGATATTTTTACAGATGGGTTTATCAAAACACCTTTTTAAATTTTTTTTTCACAGGAGGAATGGGCTTCCTCCTTTTCGTTGTAATCATGGATGATGATCATAAATTAATAATAATAAGGAGATTATTATGGCTTTTCGTATCAATCATAACATCAGCTCAATCAACACCCAGCGGCAATTAGAGAATGTGAATCGAGCCGCAACCAAGACATTGGAACATTTGTCTTCCGGAATGAAAATCAATACTGCCGCCGATGGTCCGGCCTCGCTGGTGATTTCTGAAAATATGCGGGCTCAGGTCACCGGTTTGAACCAGGCGGTAGAGAACTCGGAAACGGGCATCTCTATGGTGCAAACGGCAGAAGGTTCCTTGAATGAAGTCAACCGCCTGCTGCTTGATGTCCGTCAATTAGCGATTCATGCCTCCAACGCCGGGGTTAATGATGAGAAAATGCTGGCCGCTGACCAGGCAGAAATAACCAATGCGTTAAAAACCATTGACCGGATTTCAGAAGTCTCCCAGTTTGGTACCAAACGTCTGCTCGATGGCAGCCGGGGGGCCAATGGGGTGACCAATGGCGCGGGTCTGCAGTTTGTCAGCGCCGGCTCCAACACGAGAACATCGCAGGTGGAAGGCTATGCTGTCAGAATTGATCAGGTCGCCACCAAATCGGCCATCTTTGGAGAAACGGCTTTAACTCAGGAAATGATGGACGCAGGGGAATCTTTCACTGTCAGTGAGGGAGGAAAAACCGTTTCCTTTACGACCACCGCTGGAGAGAGCGTCACCAGCAACCTCAATGAGTTGGAGGTCAAGCTCAATGAAGCCGGTTTGAATATCGACTTGATCCGCCAGGAAGACGGCGAGACGACTACGATTGGACTGCAGCATAAGGAATATGGCAGTGAGTTTGGTTTTTCTGTGGCCAGCACAACGGCTGGTGTACTCTCCAAAGTGGGGGATGTGACCGATGCCGCTACCTTAGGAAAAGATGTTCGCGGCACCATCAATGGGGAAGAAGCGGTGGGTCGCGGTCAGATACTGACCGGCAAATCCAATGCGCCCAATGTGAAAGACCTTTCGGTCCGTTATACGGGATCTGAGGTGACTCCGGAAGATCAGATTGCCGGGACTGTCTCAGTTTTCCAAAATTCACTCCAGTTTCAAATTGGAGCCAATGAAGGACAGACAGTTGCCGTTTCTTTACGGAATATGGCCACCCGCGCCTTGAGCCAGGGAATGAACACAGAAAGCGGATATAAATCCTTGAGTGAAATTGATGTCACTTCGTTTCAAGGAGCCCAGGATGCCATTCAAATGGTGGATAAAGCCATTGAGCAGACCTCAGGTGAGCGTGGTAAATTGGGGGCTTTCCAGAAGAATACCCTGCAGAGCAACCTCAACAATTTGAGAGTGTCGGCAGAGAATTTAACCGCAGCCGAATCCACTATCAGGGATTCAGATATGGCGCAGGAAATGGCCGATTTCACTCGAAACCAGATTATGCTGCAGACTTCGACAGCAATGCTGGCACAGGCCAATCAAAAAGAGCAGGTCGTGCTCACCCTGTTGGCAGGATAAGTCTGGTAAAATGGTTTCGGAACAGCCCAAACCAGAGGTTTGGGCTGTTCCTCCTATTTTTAATAGCCTCGACAAGACCTGGGATCAATCGGGAATAATTTCGAAGGGATAGAAGCAAGCTTCAAATTGCTGCTCACAGATTAATTTTGGTAAGGAGATTAGGGATTTTCTGATTCTTGTTCCTAAAGTGAGCAGTTTCAGGAGTTGAGAAAGCTTGCTTGCTGTCATCGTTTCCAGCTCAGGTCCGGTGAGGATCATGATTAGGGTCTCAGATTAAGACAGGCTTTGCTTCATTTTAGGTGAGCAGGCCTACACTCAGGAAAAAGGTCCAGGTAACCGAACAATCGACTGCCTGGTATCCCGGTCAGACGGTTTAGGTATGGCAGTAGATTCTTTAACGTCCTGAGAGCTTGGGGCGGCTTTGTTCATAATGCGGCGTAGCAGAGCTGTCTCGGCTCACTCCTCTGACGAGAAGGATTGTTTGACAGGCTCCAGTTCAAATTATTTAACGGAGGACTTGGGCAAGATTTTAAGCAGAACTATTTAACCCATTTTAATCAGGAACTTTTATTTCCCGTCAGGCCATCATAAATGGGGATGGTTTTATATAAGTATTTGGAAGCCGAAGGCAAAACGCCGTTTGGAGACCCCGGTCTGTAAACGGCGTTTTGCGTTCAGGGGTCCTTTTTGCCCGAACTGAGTATCTCGTCCGAAGGATCGAACTTCAAGCGAGACTGCTCTACGGCCGGGATTTTTATTGGGGACCCCGTAATTGAATGGGGTAATCTTGACAAAAAATCCTCAAATTGCAGGGAATTTTATCAAGAGATCACGGAA
>JADGAV010000041.1:0-41257 GCA_015231825.1 SAR324 cluster bacterium | reverse complement strand
GGACTATTGAGTTTTGCAGGGATGACTGGGTGGTCTCGAGGAAATGGAGATCACGGAAGGACTATTGAGTTTTGCAGGGATGACTGGGTGGTCTCGAGGAAATGGAGATCACGAATCCGTTATCATTGCAAAACTGAATAATCATGGAGGAGTTTTTTGAAGAGAAGACTCTGAGAGGAATTGGTGGGGATGGCCTCGATGTGGAGGAGGGAAGCCGCCTTGTTCCCGGGAGCACGATACTTTTTTTGGGAATAAGCGGACCCATGCATAGAATCGAGGGATCCGTTTCATGCAGGAAGGTATAGGCCGATTTTTAGGATGGAAAGGGAGGGGTAGCTGAATCGCTTTGCGAAATTCCCTGAACTCACAGTGAACTCTGTTTGAGGGGGGAATAAATATTTTATCAGGGAGGACTCCGAGAAGGATTGATAGGTTGCGGTCGCATGTTGTGAGGGAGAATTACGGCTTTTTCTCGAGACATGCCAGACCGATATTTAGAAACAGGCGGACCCGTCCAGGAATGAGAGGGATCCGTCTCTTTTAAGGAATAACAGGAGATTTCAAAAGAGATCCATCACGGAAAAGTTTGGCAGGGGTCTCCTTCCCGGGGGTGGATTCCTATTTATTATGAAAAAGAAGAAAGAGCTTTCTCGACTGCTTCCTGGATGAATGAAAGCTTGGAATCATTTTAGAAGTTTAGGAAGGATTTTATCCAAGAACAGGGAGAATCCCTGCTTGTAGGAAGGATTTTATCCAAGAACAGGGAGAATCCCTGCTTGTAGGAAGGATTTTATCCAAGAACAGGGAGAATCCCTGCTTGTAGGAAGGATTTTATCCAAGAACAGGGAGAATCCCTGCTTGTAGGAAGGATTTTATCCAAGAACAGGGAGAATCCCTGCTTGGCGGATCATCTTTTTTTAAGGCGGGTTCAGGCAGTTGAATCTTTATTTTTTTTGTTTTTTAAATGGGAAAATGGGTTTCCCCTTTTGTTGTCAGTCATGGAGGATGTCATTAATGTAATAATAAGGAGATTATTATGGCTTTTAGGATTAATCACAATATCAGTTCAATCAATACTCAACGGCAGCTGGAGCAGGTCAATCGAGCGTCGACGAAGACCTTGGAACATTTGTCTTCCGGGATGAAAATCAATTCCGCAGCCGATGGACCGGCTTCGTTAGTGATTTCAGAAAACATGCGCGCCCAGATTTCGGGCTTGAACCAGGCAGTGGAAAACTCCGAAAGCGGGATTTCCATGGTGCAGACAGCAGAAGGAGCCTTGAGTGAGGTGAACCGGTTATTGCTGGATGTCCGCCAATTGGCAATTCATGCCTCCAACACCGGGGTCAATGATGAAAAGATGCTGGCAGCTGATCAAGCGGAAATAGCCAATGCGTTGAAAACCATCGACCGGATTTCGGAAGTTTCCCAGTTTGGTACCAAACGTCTGCTCGACGGCAGCCGCGGGGCTAATGGGGTGACCAATGGTGAGGGACTACAGTTTGTCACCGCCGGTTCTGATACGAGAACCTCTCCGGTGGAAGGTTATGCCGTCAGAATTGATCAGGTCGCCACAAAGAGTATGGCTCAGGGGGAAACCGCTTTGACCCAGGAGATGGTAGACGCCGGGGAAACCTTCACCGTCAGTGAAGGAGGGAAAACGGTGTCCTTTACAACCATCGCTGGAGAGAGTGTCACCAGCAACCTCAATGAGTTTGAGGTCAAGATCAACGATGCCGGCTTGAATGTCGACCTGCTCCGTCAGGAAGATGGTGAGACGGCCACCATTGGGATCCAGCATAAGGAATATGGCAGTGAGTTCGGTTTCTCCGTAGCCAGTTCCACTGCAGGTGTCCTTTCCAAAGTGGGGGATGTCACCGATGCGGCAATTTCAGGAGTCGATGTCAGAGGGACCATCAATGGGGAGGAAGCCCTTGGCAGAGGACAGGTCCTGACCGGTAAATCCAATTCGCCCAATGTCAAGGATTTGTCGGTTCGCTACACCGGCAGTGAAGCGACTCCGGAAGATCAAATCGCTGGAACCGTCTCTGTTTTTCAGAATTCCCTCCAGTTTCAGGTGGGAGCCAATGAAGGACAAACGGTTGCTGTTTCATTGAGGAATATGGCCACTCGCGCTTTGAGTCAGGGATTGAACACCGAAAGCGGCTATCAATCTTTAAGCGAAATTGATGTCACTTCTTTTCAGGGGGCCCAGGATGCCATTCTCATGGTGGACAAAGCGATTGAGCAAACCACAGGAGAACGCGGGAAATTAGGAGCATTCCAGAAGAATACTCTGCAGAGCAACCTCAACAACTTGAGAGTTTCGGCGGAGAATTTGACGGCGGCTGAATCCACTATTCGGGATTCAGACATGGCGATGGAAATGGCCGATTTCACCCGAAACCAGATTATGCTGCAGACCTCGACAGCGATGCTGGCCCAGGCCAATCAAAAAGAACAGGTCGTGCTCACTCTTCTGGGAGGATAAGTCTGTGCAAACGAGTGAGGAAGAAGTCCCAGGGGCTTCTTCCCCTATTTTTTAAAGGACTGCCCCCTTCGTTTTACAGAAAACTGTTGGGGGAAATTTTATTGAATATTAAAAAGCAATGATTTGCAAAGGACGAAGAGGACATCAACTCAAGCAAGGGACGAGTCTCATCCAGACTAGCATTTGTTCTGATGCGTGAATCAGTAATCGTTGTGCGCATCTGTTTTTTTGCATGAATGAAGACGAAGTGTCCTGAAATAAAGAGGGAACTCTCATTTTAAAATCATGCAATGATCGGTATTTCTCTAAACTTTTAAAGTTGTTTTGAATAATTATATTTCATTTCTATAAAATGACAGGAATCCCTTTCATTAGGAGGAGGCCTCAGAAATAAAATAATCAATAATAACAGGTTAAACAATAGCGTTTAGACGTTGAATGGCCGCATTCCATTCAACGTCTAAACGCTATGTTTGGGACTTTCTCATCAAGGGGAATATTTTTAAAAAAGTCGATGAAGTGATGGCCATAATCCGGATCGTTCCCTGAAAGCTTGGGAGAGGAGGGTTTTTTACAGGATAGCAACATTTTAGAAATTCCGGCAACTTTACCGGGGTTTGACAAGAGAGCCCTCGTGGGAGCGGCTCATGAAGCCTGGGGGGATTCCCCGGGGAATTGAAGGTAATCAGGGAGGATTGCGTCGAATAATAATAAGGAGGTTATTATGGCTATGCGGATTAATCATAATATCAGTTCGATCAACACCCAACGACAACTGGAAGAGATCAATCGAAATGCGAGCCTGAATCTGGAACACCTGTCTTCAGGGCAAAAAATCAACAGCGCTGCCGATGGTCCTGCTGCACTGGTGATCTCAGAAAACATGCGGGCCCAGATCAGCGGACTGAACCAGGCGATTGAAAACTCGGAAAATGGGATCTCGATGGTACAAACCGCCGAAGGGGCTTTGAGTGAAGTCAATCGGCTTTTAGTCGATGTTCGCCAGTTGGCAATTCATGCCTCCAACACCGGGGTCAATGATGAAAAAATGCTGGCAGCCGATCAAGCTGAAATCAACAACGCCCTCGAAACCATCGACCGGATTTCGGAAGTGACTCAGTTTGGCACGAAGCGCTTGCTGGACGGCAGTCGCGGGGCCAATGGAGTCAGCAATGGCGCAGGACTGCAGTTTGTCAGTGCCGGACCGGAAACGAAAACTTCCCCGGTTCAGGGCTACGCCGTCAAAATTGATCAAATCGCCAATAAAAGCTTTATCCAGGGACAAACAGCTTTATCCCAGGAAATCATTGATTCTGGGGAAACTCTGACGGTCAGTGAAGGAGGAAAAACCGTTTCGTTTACCACCATTGCCGGAGAAAGCGCTGCTAGTAATTTCAATGCCCTCGAAGTGAAACTCAATGAGGCAGGACTGGATCTCGAACTGATCCGCAATGAAGATGGCACGCTTGGTCTCAGGCACAAGCAATTTGGCAGTGAATACGGGTTTTCAGTAGCCAGTACCACCGCGGGCGTTCTTTCCGCGGTTGGCAATGTCACCGATGCCGCCAATGCCGGGACCGATGTCAGAGGAACTATCAACGGCGAGGAAGCAGTAGGTAGAGGACAGATTCTTACCGGGAAAGAAAACGCCCCGCATACTGCCGGATTATCGATTCGTTACAATGGAGACCAGGCCACTCCGGAAGGAGAAATTGCCGGAACCATTTCCGTCTTTCAAAATTCGCTCAATTTCCAGATAGGAGCCAATGAAGGGCAGACCGTGGGGGTTTCCTTGAAAAGTATGGCCACGCGAACATTGGGGCACGGCGTGACCTCAGAAAGTGGTTTCAACGCCCTGAGCGATATCAGGGTTACTGATTTTCGAGGTGCACAGGACGCTTTAAAACTGATTGATAAGGCCATTGAAGAAACAACAGAAGAACGGGGAAAACTGGGAGCATTTCAGAAAAACACTTTGCAGAGCAATCTCAACAATTTGAGAGTTTCAGCAGAAAATCTGACCGCGGCTGAATCAGTGATTCGAGATTCGGATATGGCTCAGGAAATGGCTGACTTTACTCGAAATCAAATCATGTTGCAGACCTCAACAGCGATGCTGGCCCAGGCCAATCAAAAAGAGCGGAATGTCTTGTCGTTGCTATAAGCGGTCTCCTCGCTTTTTTTAAAAAACAGGCAGAATTCGAGTCGACAGGGGTAGGCAGTGATTTTGTCCAACAAATTTTCATAGGAGGAAATCCGGGAATCCATTGAGGAAATTGAGGAAGAAGATCAAGAAAAGAACTTTTTTAGTAACGATTTCACAGGGAGGAAAGGGTCAAATTACCATTTCATTTTAGGGAGAAGACCCATGAACTGGAGTGTCGAGATTATTTTAGTCTTTGCTTGATTAAAATTATATATATTTTTTCAAAATTAAGGGTTTGTCGATTTTGATTTTCCCAATTCCCTCTTGAAGGAGGATTGTTTTTCAATGATGGAGAATTTTGGCAGAAGTCCCATTCATAGGGACTTGAGGATCAAAAATAAACTGATTTAATGATGATTTCACAAGGAAGAAAGGGGTGAATTGTCATTTCGTTTTAGGGAGGAGACTCATGAGACAAGGATAGGGAAGACTGTTTTTATTGAGGATGATTTTGACAGGAATTCCAGCTTTCATCAGTATTCCTGGTTAAAAAATTCACCATCATTTCAATAGACTCTCTCCATCATTTTTTCCAGATCGGGGGGAGGACTGGGTCCCAGTCAAAAAAGGATCTAAGATCGAGTGAGGCAGCAGTCTCACCCTCTTGCATGGGATTTCTCTCAAAAATCAGAAGTTCCGGAGATCCGGGTTTAAAAGCTTATTTTTTACTAGAACCGTAAGTTCCATTGGACGGACTGAGGTACCATCGAGGTCATTATGGATTATTTATCAATTGAAGGAACAGGGAGGTAGATTATGACATTGCGAATCAACCATAACAGGGAGGCCTTGACGGCACACCGTAATTTAGTACAAAACGACAACAGACTATCCAAATCTTTGGAGAAGCTCTCTTCGGGATTGAAAGTCAATGCTGCGGCTGACGGCCCGGCGACTCTGGTGATTTCAGAAAACATGCGGGCCCAAATCGCCGGGGTTCATCAAGCCATTGACAACAATGAAGCGGCCGTCTCACTCGTACAGACGGCAGAAGGGGCCCTCACGGAGGTCAATCGCCTGCTGATTGATATCAGGCAGAGAGCAATTCATGCGGCCAACGAAGGGATCAACGACGACGCTATGCTCAATGCCGATCAATCGGAAATTGAAAACGCGTTGGATGCCATTGACCGCATTGCCCAGCAAACACAGTTCGGCCGCAAACGTCTGCTCGACGGCAGTCGGTCAGCTACTGGAAGTGCCACCGATTCCTTCGCTTCGGAATCAGGAAACAAAGTGCTGGAGTATGTCAGTGCCACCGCCTCAACAGACGGATCGACCGGGGCCGGCTATGATGTGGTCGTCACCCAGAACTCGGCACGGGCTGAGGCCATGGGAAATTTGACGGAAGAGCAGGTCCGGGCTGGAATCACCTTATCAATTCGAAGTGATGGTAAATTGGCAACCTACACCACCACCAAACAAGACACGGTCAAAAACGCGATTGAGGGCCTGACTGCGGTTGCCGAACGAGCCGGTCTCAATGTTGAGATTGAACACAGCGTCGGCATTGAAGACCTGGAGGGCGGATTTTCGGTGCGCAACCGGGAATTCGGCAGCACTCATGATCTGCAGGTAAGAAGCTCGGTGGCCAATGTTTTTCAAAAAGAAGATGGCGCTGCCACCATCGCCAATGAGGAAGTCTCATATATCGGACGGGATGTGCAGGGAACCATCAATGGAGAGGCCGCCGTCGGTACTGGACAGTTGCTGACTGGACGGAAGGGTAATCCGAGCACTTCCGGATTGACAGTTCGGATCAATGAAGATGTCCCTTTAAGGCAGATCGTCGGTCAGGTCAAGGTTGAACAAAACGCACTGAAATTCCAGGTGGGCGGCAATGAAGGACAGACCGTATCAGTCAATTTGATTGATACCAGCTCTACTCAAATGGCACGCAGAATCGTCAACAGCAGCGGTTTCAGCTCTTTGGCTGATGTCGATGTCCGCAGCGGACAGGGTGCCCAGGATACGATCCGCCTGGCTGATAAGGCCATCGATGAACTCTCTTCCAATCGCGGAGATTTAGGAGCCTTCCAGAGGAATACTCTGGAAAGCAATCTTTCCAGCTTGAGGATTGCTTCGGAGAATTTGACAGCAGCCGAATCCACTCTGAGAGACGCGGACATGGCCAAAGAACTGACGGAATTTACCAAAAATCAAATTCTGTCGCAAACGGCAACGGCCCAATTGGCCCAGGCCAATGCCTTGCCGCAAAATGTGCTGACACTGCTTTCAACCCAATAAAACTCGGTATAGTCTTTCTGTGGGTCACCCTGCGGTGGCCCCATCGAAACAATTTTTTGCCTGAATTGGGTAGGAACATAATGGATCTGAAAGGGAAAATCAAAGGGAGAAAACCCTCTTTTTCCCGCATTGCTTCAAAGGAAAAACAGAATTTGAGGAGAAAATTTTTAATGATTGAAAAGGGATTGATAGATCCCGGATTTTCGCACCTGTCCTGATCAAAGAAGGATCAATGAGTTTGAGATGGGGAAATGTTTTGTAGGATACAGGAAAAAACCGGATCAGACTTAATCTGATCAGTCTTCGGATTTTTATAGGGAGTCCTTTAAGTATTCATTTTTAAGCTTCGGATTGTCATAGGAAGGAGTCCGGAAATCCATTGAGGAACAAAGGGGGAAAAACCACTGGGATTTGGCGAAAATGAAGCCGGATCACAGGACCTTCATCACTGGCATAGGGAGCACTCCGCAAGGGGAGGCTGCCAGGTCCATTTGAAGAGGCAAGGAAGATCTCCGCTCGGATTCTAAATCCCTACATTCGGATGGAATCCTTTTATTTTGGTTCAGATCACCTGTTTTGAACCCGTAAAGCTCTCCATTGAAGGGGAGATTTCAGTTCCATTGAGGTGGATTCCGGTAGGAATCGCTGACGTCATTTTATCATTTCAATAACAAAGCTCTATCAGGAGGGAAGCGATACCCCAGAGAGCTTGTTATGGACGATTTATTAAACAATAAACAAGGAGGTAGATTATGGCACTGCGAATCAACAACAACAGGGAAGCGTTGAATGCACACCGTAATTTAGTACAAAACGATGAACGATTATCAAAGTCCCTGGAGAAACTCTCTTCCGGATTGAAAGTCAATGCCGCAGCTGACGGTCCGGCGACTTTGGTGATTTCAGAACACATGCGGGCCCAGATTTCAGGGGTCAATCAAGCCATTGACAACAATGAAGCAGCCGTCTCGCTCGTGCAGACTGCGGAAGGGGCGCTGACAGAAGTCAACCGACTGCTGATTGATATTCGTCAGCGGGCGATTCACGCTGCCAACGAAGGGATCAATGATGATGCGATGCTGCGGGCAGACCAGTCGGAAATTGAAAACGCGTTGGACGCCATCGACCGTATTGCCCAGCAAACACAATTCGGCCGAAATCGCCTGCTCGACGGCAGTCGGGCGACATCGGGAAGCGCCACAGACGCCATTGTGTCCGAGTCAGGAAAAACGGTACTTGAATTTGTCAAGGCCTCCGCCGCGACAAAAGGTTCTCTAGGAAATGGCTACGATGTCGTGGTCACTCAGAATTCGTCTCAAGCCGGTACCTCGGGAACCCTCGACGAAAGTCAGGTCCAGAGTGGAATCACCTTATCGGTGAGAAGCGACGGGAAATTGGCAACCTACACCTCGTCAGCCAATGATACGGTCAAAAACGTCATTGAAGGCCTGACTGCTGTTGCTGAGCGAGCCGGCCTCAATGTCGAGATCAAGCACAGTGTCGGCATTGAAGATACCGAAGGCAGTTTTACAATTCACAACCAGGAGTATGGCAGCAAGCACGATCTGCAGGTTCGCAGCAGTATCGCCAATGTTTTTCAAAAAGAAGATGGCAGCGCCACTATTGCCAATGAAGAAATCTCCTTTGTCGGGGAAGATATCCATGGCACCATCAATGGAGAAACCGGTGTCGGAGACGGGCAGCTGCTGACTGGAGGAAAAAGCAATCCCAATACGGCGGGACTGCAAGTCAGAATCAATGAGGATGTTGAACTGAAACAGGTCATCGGCAATGTCAAAGTGGAACAAAATGCCCTTGAGTTTCAGGTGGGAGCCAATGAAGGGCAGACCGTTGCCGTGGCAATGCTGGATACCAGTTCCACTCAAATGGCACGCAGTGTCATCAATCAAAGCGGTTTCAGTTCTTTGGCTGATGTGGATGTTCGTAATGGACAGGGAGCTCAGGATACGATCCGTCTGGTGGACCGGGCAATTGACGAACTCTCATCAAATCGGGGGGACTTGGGGGCTTTCCAGAGAAATACGCTGGAAAGCAATCTCTCCAGTTTGAGAATTGCTTCGGAAAACCTGACGGCGGCGGAATCCACGTTGCGGGATGCCGACATCGCCAAAGAGTTGACGGAATTTACCAAGAATCAAATTCTATCCCAAACGGCAACAGCCCAATTGGCCCAGGCCAATGCGCTTCCTCAAAATGTACTGACATTGCTGGGATCGCAATAAAGGAAACTTTTTCATCGCTGCACTCCTGATTTTGGAAATGAACTCTTCTTCAAATTCAGGAGTAAGCGCCTCATTCACTTTTTCAATAAAGAGGTAACATGACGTTACGGGTGAAAAATAATTTGGCATCCGTGAACACGCTGCGTCATCTTTCAGCCAATCAGGATGCCCTCACCAAATCTTTGGAACGCCTGGCATCCGGGCAAAAAATAAACCGCGGCGCAGATGATCCGGCCGGTTTGATTATTTCCGAAAACCTGCGTTCTCAGATCGCGGGTGTGCATCAAGCCATTGCCAATTCAGAGGTTTCGATCTCAATGGTACAAACCGCAGAAGGGGCCTTGACCGAAGTCAATAACCTTCTCATTCAAGTCCGTCAGCTGGCGCTGGCTGCGGCCAATGAAGGCGCCAATGATACCAGTGCACTCTTTGCCCTGCAAAGTCAGCTCAAGGATGCCCTCGATAGTATTGATCGAGTTTCTTCCAATACCCGCTTTGGCGACAAATCCCTGTTGGATGGCAGTCGTGGAATATCGGGGGTTTCCAATGCCAACGACTTGATTTTCCTCGGAGCAACCGTCAATACCCGTTCTTCTCCAGTCCAGGGTTACGAGGTAGAAATCACCCAGGTTCCTTCCAGAGCAATCGCTACCGGTGAGTTCTCTGATTCCGACGCTGAAGATCTCGTCCTCTCGATTGCGGAAGGAGGAAAAACCATCACGGTGGTAGGAGGAGAAGATGAAACGGCCGAGAGTTTTGCCGGGAAACTGGTCAAAGCCGTCAAAGAAGCTAACCTGGATTTGGAGGTGGTTTATGATGAAGACCGAGAAACCTTAACCGTCCAGCACCGTCGTTACGGCACACAAAATACTTTCCAGGTACGTTCCTCTCAATCCGACGTCCTGGTTGAACAGGCTGACGAGATTGAAGAGATCAATAATGGTGTCGATGTTGCCGGCACGATCAATGGAGAATCTGCCACCGGAGTCGGCCGTATTCTCGTCGGCAATGAGGGCAATCGCAATACCGAAGGTCTCGCCGTTCTTTTTTCGGGAAAAGATCGAGGTATTCCAGGAACCGTCAGTATTGCGCAAAATTCACTGATCTTCCAGGTTGGCCCCAATGAAGGTCAAACCGTGCGGGTTGCCATTGAAGATACCAGTTCCGATTCGCTTTCTCGCGGGCTCAGCAACGAAAGCGGTTTCAATGATCTGTCCAAAGTCGATGTCACCACAGCCCAGGGGGCCGAAGACACTATCCGTCTGGCTGATGCAGCGATTTCACAGATTTCTTTTCTTCGTGGAAAACTGGGTTCATTCCAAAAGAACACCCTGGAAACCAATACGGCGACTTTGCGGATTACCGCAGAGAATCTGATTGCTGCTGAATCGAGCATCCGCGATGCGGATGTCGCTAAAGAGTTGGCAGAGTTTACAAAAAATCAGATCCTCACCGAAACTGCCGCTGCAGCCAATGCACAAGCTAACGGCATTCCGGGACTCTCGTTATTAAAGCGTAATAACTGATGTTTTTCAGACGTCGTGCCGGCCCTTCTCCCGCATGATGTCTGGAAAAACCGTTCAGATGCTTTCCAAATACCTAAAAGCAAGGGGTAAAATTACACTGTAACAGCTTAGATCCAGGTGATTTATTCAGTTAATCGAAAAAACGCAGAAAAATTTGCGATCAGGCGGAATAGTTGAAGCACTTTCAACAGGACTATTGAACACTGCTTTTTAAATATTTTTAGATAGAATCTTGAGAACAAGCTCTCATGTTATGCAATGGAATCGAATGCCGTTTCGGAATGGTTTTGCAAATCTGGATGTAAAGGCAGACTCGTCGCTTCTACAATTTTTTTCAGGATCGTTAATGAGGGCAGTCGATTGCCATTTAAGTAACCCTTCAACGCTTGCCTTGAAATATTTGTTCTTTTTGCCATTTCAAAATTATCCACACCGGACTTCGCAACAAACTCCTCCAAATAATCATTGAAATCTTCCTCATCATCTAGGCGTTTACTCAACTCCTTTTCAATCATCAGTACGATGGCGACCAATTCAAAGGTGTCCAGTTTCGTTAAAGTATGTCTTATATCCATTTTTTGAATCCTCATTGAAAACCAGATGATTTAGCAGCAAGAAAAAGTAAGGGGACCCTGACCTCACAGCAACAGACTCCAATTTTTATAATTCTGAATATTTGCTCTGTTCTATGACAGGTATTTCCATATACTCCCGGATCCTTTTTGCAAATTAGATAAATGGAAAGCAAAAATCTTTCCATCCCTCCCTTCCAGGATGTAATTCTCGATTTTCTAGATATTCTTCAGCAAACCATCAAAGATGATGAGCATTCGTTCGTTGCACTTCAGGTCATTGATTTCATAGCATCCTGGCCGTCATTCTAATTTTCAAATTTGCCTTTTCTTCTATTGTTTATGATTTCAAATAATGTTATAGCTTACCCGATTATAATGAGTGAATTGACCGGTATTCAAAATCTGATCAGGGACGTTCTTCTTCTGGAAATCATGGATTTTTACATCGGAAGTTGAAGCAAGGATGCTATCAAAATACCGAAGAAACTGGTTCAATTGAGGATTGTATTAGCAAGGATTCAAGCTATACTAAATCTAACTTTAGTTTAAAACCTTTTGACCCATTTTCCGACGTATACGTGCAGTTTGTTTATTTTTTACACCTGCATGATGTCTCGGTTTAGGACAAATCCCGTTAATTATGAATCTCCAGACAAGACGGGTTGCCTGCAACAATGAGATAGATACGCCCTCGACCCGCATCCCTACGCAAAGCCTTAGTGTTTCCCTTCAGGTTCATTTACCCTAGTGATTCCCAACATCCATTGCTCTAGGCCAATGTGCTCCTTCATAATGTGATGATATTGCCGGCCTCGCAAGAGGAGGGACTGAATATTTTCTTCGTCTTCAGTTGAATAAATTATCCGCCAGCTCTGACTTTGGCAAGTTCGCCTGCACAAAAATATGGAGCACTCAGTACCGTCAAAATCTGGTTTTATGGTTCCTTAAAGAACATGAGAATTATGAGACTTCTCCTATTTGAGATCTGCTAAAGCATTACTCTTCCAAAGGAAATTAAGATGAATCATTCTGGTGACCGAGAAACTCATATCAGTGATCCCAAAATCAAGGTGATCGGAGTGGGTGGAGGTGGTGGGAACGCCATCAATCAAATGATTTCGACTATGGATTCTCTCTCCGTAGATTTTATTGCCGCAAATACTGATATTCAGGATCTAAGGAATTCAAGAGCCGAGACCCGTATTCAATTAGGAAAAGAAGTAACCAGAGGTTTGGGGGCAGGAGCAAATCCAAAGATCGGGGAACAAGCGACTCTGGAAGACATGGATTTTATCCGACATCGAATATGCGACGCCGACATGCTGTTTGTAACGGCAGGAATGGGAGGAGGAACTGGCACAGGCGGGGCTCCTATCATTTCTAAAGCAGCAAAAGAAATAGGGATGCTCACCATTGGTGTTGTCACCATGCCTTTCAGCTTTGAGGGAAAAAAACGTCGAATCAATGCCCAGGAAGGGATTATGGCAATGGAACGCTTCGTGGACACTTTAATCGTCATTCCCAACGACAATCTACTCAAAATCGTTGATCAAAATACATCCATGCTGGATGCTTTTGGTATGGTAGATGACGTATTACGACAGGCAGTACAGGGAATCGCTAATCTCATCACAACAGACGGATTGATCAATTTGGATTTTGCAGATGTTCAAACCATTATGAAAAACGGAGGCCCCGCAGTCATGGGAATCGGCCAGGCAAAGGGACCTGATCGGGCATCCCATGCAGCAGATGCGGCGATCAAAAGCCCGCTTTTAGGCAGTCAAAAAATTGAGGGCGCAAAAGGCATTCTAGTTAATATCTGCGGTAATCAATCAATGACTCTTCATGAAATCAATGATGTTGCTCTTTCTATCCAGGAATTGGCACATGACGATGCAAATATCATCTGGGGGGCGACTATTGATCCCAGTTTAAGCGATGAACTTCAGATCACAGTGATTGCAACCGGATTTGGGGAGGAGACTGCTGAGAGTGTCCCTTTGTCTGCAGAAAAAAAGGAGCCTGAGTCCTCTTCTGCAGAGGAGGTGTCAGAAAAAATGGAGCAAATAACAACAGAACGAACACAAAGAAAAGTCAATCATTCTAATGACAAGTATCCAAAGCGGAATATACTGCCAATACCAAGTGAAGAGCAAATTCTGAAATTCTTCAAAAAAAGTAAAAACAAGACGGATTCCAACAGCACGAAAACGCAAACCCCGGAATCCCCTTCGATCTTCAGCCTAAAAAAACACCCCCGTCCCTGGGCGAATTCTCATATTCAAACTTGCCCCAACAATCTCGATATGTTCAGTGGGTTTTCTAATACAGATTTGGATATTCCGGCATTTGTTCGCAAACGGACTATAAAATAAGGGGTTTCCTATCGAACTCAACAGGACCAGGGCTTTCAGTTGATTTCATTTGTATTTTTTAATCATGGATGAATAAGAGTCCTCAAGAATCTCTCTGAGAATCGATAAATCAATATCTGATAACTTATTGATGTAGAGACATGATTTACCCGTTTTGTGTTTACCAATTTTATTCAGCAATGATTCGTATTTTGAAAATCCTGGCATGATATACAGGGTGAGTGACTGTTTGCGGGGAGAAAACCCTGTCAGAAAGGAATCTCCTTCATGCCCGCTTTGATATTTGTAGTGGTAACTGCCGAAACCAATGATGCTTGTACCCCACATTGCCGGCTGCTCGCCCGTAATCTCCCGCATCATATCCAAGATCACCTGACTGTCTTCTCGTCGCTTGGGATCGGCTTGCTCCAAAAAAACATCAACACTGCGATTATTCTTTGTAGTTTTAAGTTTTACCATAAGAATAATGTCCCTTTCATGCCTCTGAATAGAAAATTACGGATTGCACAATCGGTACATGAAATTTAACACGTCTCTTGATGTTGATCGATACGAAGTTTTTTGAAAAAAATATATTATTTCATAAATATCATTTTTGTCAGAAATTCTCTTTTACCCTCTGTAGAAATGCAGGTACAAGTTCCAAGTGAAATATTTCTTGCGGAAGCAAGGCGATTGTCTGCTGCCTGTGGTGAATTGCAGTTTATAAAGAATAGATTCCTTCTTTTCAAAAAAATTTCTCCATAATAACTGGAAAACAATTGTATTCTTTCACTTTTTTCATATATTTTTTTTTTTCAATTATGTATGTTGATCCAATTTTTTAGGAACCTGACAACCTCGTATTCTCAGATTATTTTAGATGTTTCTGGCTTTATTAAATTCGTATTCTTACCACCACTGAGATGCAGCCTTTCAGATAAGTACTAGTAAAAATAGCATATCTAAAATGCTGATATTAGTAGACGTTTGTTTCAAGGAGGAAACATGACCTCTCAACTTTCATTTGTTGACCTTGACAAAAATCAGAGTGTTGAGCTGTTCAAACAACTTGTCAAAGAAAAACTTGAACCGGAAGAATATGAAGGATGGCTCGACTTAATGGAGATTTCTGTTAATGAAAAAGAAATCATATTTTCAAATTTTAGCCATCCGCTGTTTCGGGATGATGTAAAAAACAATCGAGCTTTAGTATTCCATGATATAGCTGAAATATGCTTCCCATCAGTCCCCAAAAAGATGAAATTTCTATTGGGACGGCCCAAGGTTCGTAATTCCTCCTCCCGGACCAAAGAACATCGAGCAGCAGAGCTTCCACTCAAAAGTATAAAATTTCCTCCACGACCATCGGATCGGCACATTGAGTACCCGACCGATTTAACCAGAATCACTCCGTTCCGACCATTAAACCCTACCAAGAAAAGGGTCTATATCAGCGAGTTCCTCTATAAAAACCAATACGGGTATGTATCATTTACCGGTATTGAGTTAGGCATTGATGATGAGGATGTTTTTATGCGCCTTTTGGACAAGGCCAGTGAACAGTTAAAGCAAAATAAGAAACTGATCACAATCAGGTTTAAGATAAGAGAATTCTTACGAAGCTTAAATCGACATGGTGGAGGGAATGATATTAAATGGTTGAATGCTAGTCTGGAGCGATTACAAAGTGCTCAGATGACCTACAAACCATCTCGCTACAAACTTGTTGGCAGTTTCATAAATTCTTTCAAAATAGACGAAAAAACCGGCCAGTATGTTATAGAACTGAATGCGGATATTGGAAAAATCTACGTGATTAAAGCTTACACTTTTATTGATTTTGATCAAAGATTGGAGCTCAAAAAGCCCACCACTAAAAGATTGCATGCTTATATCAACGGACAACGTTCAAAAGATAAGAAGTTGGTTTATTACACCGACGCTGATGCAAAATTAATTTTACGGATAGAATCCAATATTTTAGGTGTTCGGAAAATACTGAATAGGTGTCATAAGGAATTAATAGATATTGGATTTTTAAAATCGGTAGATATGCAGCCTGTTAAAAAGGGTGTACGAGGCTATCATGTTGAGATTGAATTTGACAATGCGGGATAGGGCCACTTTTTTTATTTCTAAAAATTGCGGGATAGCATGACTGCTTTTCATATGAAGAATGTTGAATAATTACACGATTTATTGAGAAAAAATTATCTGCTTTTGAGATGTCCAGATAAACTTTTATGAATCGCAGAATTGAGTTTTTTTAGAACTTCTCCTTGCATCTTGAAAATCTTGAAATTTAGAAAATGGAGAACCCGTCAACTGCGGGATAGCGTGACTGCTTTTTTACCTGATATTGCGGGATAGCGTGACCGTTTTTTCCAAAAAACTGCGGGATAGCGTGACTACTTTTTATATAGTACTGCGGGATAGCGTGACCGTTTTTATTAAAAACTGCGGGATAGCATGACCGTTTTTATTAAAAACTGCGGGATAGCGTGACTACTTTTATATAGTACTGCGGGATAGCGTGACCGGTGCTGCGGGATAGCGTGACCGTTACTGCGGGATAGCGTGACTGCTTTTTACCCTGTTTTGCGGGATAGCGTGACCGTTTTTTTCCAGCAAACCCCCGCGGCTCTAAGCGTAGCTTTTTCTATAGTCCTTTTATAGTCCTTTTTATTAGTCCATTAACCCACCCACCATCCCTTTAGTCCTTTTTTTTGGGAAAAATTTTTCTTTTTATTTTTAGAAAAAATATTTGAAAAAAACACGGTGAAGAGGAGTTAAACAGAGAGGCCTTTTAGACGCAAAAAATAGGAACATATGAAACACATTTCACTTTTACTTTGCTTAGGCTTATTCTTGTCGCGTTTCTAGCTTGGCAATGCAATGGGCGTGTTATAAAGAATTTGAAGTAAGGCTAGCAAAATACCGAATAAAAAAAGCAAAATATAAGAACACGGATGAGTTCAGATTTTTTTAATCAGAAAAATTGACACATGAGGGAACATGGAAGGGCAAAATAATTTCATTTCTTTTCTTGAGATGCTCAAGAGAGCAGGTATTACTGCAAAAGCATTAAAAAATAATGGCGCGGATATAATAAATCTTGGTAATGGGATAGAAATTGAATTTGGCGATGACGGAAGCCTGAAAAGATTTCATAACCAGTATAATCATGAGGAGCAGACTAAGCGATTTTCTTCATTGATGAAGCGGATTGGTGCATATTTTACAAATCTGTTCCCGAAACTTGGGGAAGAACAGTTTGAAAGCACTGAAAAGCTGATTGAAGAGGGATTGATTTTAGCGAAATATGTAAAAAGCGATTACCAGGATGAGGATTTATGGAAACGTCTCAAATTCCATTTTATCGAGAAATATCCTCATCTAGCATCCAATGAGATGACACCATTTTCAGTCATCACTCATGCACTTGTGTTGAGTGAAGATGAGCGCATCCGAAAAAAGAATACCAAAAGGAAACCGAGATAAATGATCTCTAAAGCATCTATTTTGCCCACAGTCTGGATTTTTTAACTTGGGTATACCCTTTCATCGTAATTTTATAAAACGCCGCCTAAATCGGCGTTTTAAGCCTAATAAGGGTAATAAAACATCCTCACACTTATCTCACCTTAAGTATCCTAAAAAAATCCTGCCACGAGCTTTCTCAAGCAGGACACTGTCTCTTCGCTGTGTCTCTGGTTTTACACGTTCGCATCAAAACAAAAGTTCACCGCACGATGCGATAGAATCGAGTCTTGGGACTGGGAAAGTGATCTCAAAAGCTTATTTATTTTAAATTTAAAAAATAAATTATTATATTGACTAAGCAATAAATTCTTTAATATATTTAAGTTTAAAATTAATTTTATGTTTTAAATATATTTATTTATTAGTTTTAAATTTAATATTTGCAACTAGGTATTAACATCAAACTCTTAAGAACATTTATTTTCATGTCCAGCATTGTTACAAAGCTTCCTGACTCTCTAAAGAAAACATTCATTTCGGCAAGTTCCCGTCAAAAAACCCATGATCACTGGCTATCCGGAATTGATGATTTAGATCGTTTTTTGAATGGAGGACTTCCCATCGGAACATTGGTGGAGTTTGGAATACCGAAAGAAAAACCTGGCCGCACAGTTTTACTCCCATACCTTGCCAGAGCCTCAAAACAGACAACGATCCTTTGGGTCAATAGCCTCGAAAAATATCGTATTTATCCACCTGCATTTTTTTCAAGAGGGATCCTTCCTTCCGGGATGGTATTTTCTGAAGCAGTAAAGCCACTCGAGACTTTAAAGCATGTTTTTCTCAGCCCATTATTTAAAATAATTGTCCTTGATTCATCCAGAGTCTCACTGGAAGAGTGTCTCTTTCTCAAACAGCAAGCCTTCATTCACAATCAATCTATCGTACTGATCAGGCCATATTGTTTATCCAATTTAAAGGGAAATATATGGTCAAAGTTACGTTGCAACATTTTAAAAACTACGCATGGTCGCTACTGTCTTCGTCTAGTTAAAGGGCAAACGAGTAAAAATTATTATATTTCTGAAGAGGAACTGCATCATGATATTGCCGAATTTCGTGTGCATTGAAAGTAAGGAACAAAAAATAGATCTCATCCACTGCCTGACAAGTGATGTTATGCAGTGGTCCGATCAAATATGGTTATTTGATATTCGCCGATTCCTGGTTTATTGGCAAACGCGGGCTGATGAATTCGAGATCGATGCCACTTTATTGTGGAAACAAATACTCGAAAAAATTTTTGATAACAATCCAGTTGATCATGATGTGAAAATAGTTTCTCTTGCCCCTCCTTTTCGGGCTACCTGTGGAATGGATCCATGGAAAGCTATTCTTTTGATTAAATATATGATGAAGAGGAATATCTATGGTTTCCAAAATCTTGAGTCCGGATTTGCCCGGTCTCTGTATCAAGAAATCCCCTGGGATGTTTGGTGGGAGGGGGTTGAAGAACTCAAAATTCATTATCAGATAGCAATGCCAAAAACTTATCGGGAAAACAATTTCCTCGCTCAGTGCAAACGCTTAAAGCAAACAATCCTTCGTCTTAATATTCGTCTTCCATGGGAAATGGACAACTTGAACTACAATGGAATGCAAAGACGTTATGGTGCTCTCATTGCCCAGATCTGGAAGTGGACGACAGACTCATATTATCAACAAGAATCGCACACTGGGTTGGCAGGTTTTCCTTGGATTGCTAAGGAAATTCAAGAAAATATTATAATTTCTCGTAGCCTGGAGTATCCCCTGTATGCCTGGGAGCATGCCGAACCACTACTCAATGAGGATTTGGATCGATTGATCGACACCAGTCATTCCTATCAACGAGAGGAAGTCAGCAAAATTCGGTGGTCTTTATTCTTAGAAGATCTTTCTTCAATTGAAATATCCATTGTATTTCGAAATC
Organism: SAR324 cluster bacterium; assembly: GCA_015231825.1. GTDB lineage: Bacteria > SAR324 > SAR324 > SAR324 > NAC60-12 > JADGAV01. The sequence continues at coordinate 22,154 of JADGAV010000041.1, read as the reverse complement.
CACATCATTTGAAATCAGAAAAAGGCAATCATAAAACTACGTTAATTCAAGCCTATTACAGTTTTATGGAAAATACCCGTACGCTCCGATCAGAAGAAAAAGAGCAGTATCTTTTCTCACCAATATCTGCCTGGGAGATTCGAATTGAAGAAAAGCTGGTTTTGCCTCAGGCAACGATGGATCTCTTTGGTGATTGGCGCTTGGAAAATTCAATACAAACCGAGTTGATGGAACTTGAAAACAAGCTTCCTGTCCCATTGCAGCAATTTGATTACTGTGAAGATTGGCATCCGGAAGGGACCTTTACGGCAGTCCCATTGGGTCACGACACTCAAGTGTCTGTGGAATCTGATCGTTCTTTAAAGGCCATCTCTTTGAACCGTCCTCTTCTTATCTTAAGAGAACCGGTTTCCTTTTCAAAAAACATCAAAAAAAAGAATTTGCTGTTTCTCGAAAATACGGCAGATCAATGGTGGCATCAATACAGTGGTGAACGGACTTACTACAAACTTATTCACCAAAAAGGCAACGAATTCTGGATATTCCGCGACCTTTTGAACCACTGGTATTTTCATGGTGTTTTTGGCTGAGAAGTATGCTTGGTATGAGTGGCTATGTCATACAAATTTTTCTTTTTTAATTGGAGCATCTCACCCGCTTGATTATATAAAAAGGGCCATTGAATTTGGATACAGGGGACTAAGCATCACGGATTATGATGGTGTCTATGGAATTGCGAGGGCTTATCGAGAACTTCAGAAATTAATCCAGCTGGGAACCCAGACGCAGTTAAAACTGCACTATGGCGCAGAAATTCATTTTTCCATCGATCACCATCTGCCGATTTATTATCAAAACACCTTAGTATTGCTGGCTCAATCTCACCAGGGCTATTATAATCTTTGCCGACTCCTCAGTTACGCTCATCGAGGAGGAAAACAGGACGCGAACATTCCAATTGAGGATTTATTAACTTTCCAAGTAGATGGATTAGTTGCGATCCAACCCATGCGTGGTTTTATCCGCAGAAGAGAAGGGTTAGACCAAAAATTCATGGAGCAACACTTTGGCCTGCTGAAAGAAAAGTTTGAAGGAAACCTGTTTTTTGTGATCAGCAGGCATCTGAACTATGCAGAAGATCAGTGGATCAATCCTACCATTCAGTTAGCCAAGGCACTGAACTGCCGGTTATTGCTGAGTCAGGATGTCTATTTTCATGACCGATCCCAAAAGAGGTTGAGTGATTTATTGCATGCAATTCGACACAATAGAACCTTAGACAAGGTCACAGATCATTGTTTTGTCAATTCTAGAAGATGTCTCCATTCTTTGTCCTCCCTGGAAAAGCTCTATTCAGCTCTGCCTTTCTATCAATCCTCTCTTCATCATGCTCTGGAACTTTCCGATTCATTTGAGTTTGAACTTAATCAATTACGCTATCAGTACCCTAAAGAAATGCTACCGGCAGGGTACAGTCCTCAGGAATTCCTGGAAAAACTCACATGGGTCAACAGCACGAAAGTTTACGGAAATCCTCTTCCTGAAAAGATGCATCATATTCTTAGTCATGAACTTCAATTGGTCGAGCAGTTGAAGTTTGCTGACTATTTTTTAACGGTCTATGACATTGTTTCCTGGGCTCGTTCGAAGGAAATATTGTGCCAGGGAAGGGGGAGTGCTGCCAATAGCGCGATCTGTTTTGTGCTGGGAATCACGTCAGTCAATCCAGATCAATTCGATCTGCTTTTTGAACGATTTATTAGTATTGAGCGTGGGGATCCTCCTGATATTGATGTGGATTTTGAACATGAAAGACGAGAGGAAGTGATTCAGTATATATATTTTCGGTATGGGCGGGAAAAAGCCGCTATGGTTTGTAACGTGATCTGTTTCAAAACCCGGGGAGCTCTTCGTTTTACAGGAAAAGCGCTCGGCATTCCAGAAGTGATCTTGAGCCGGGGAGCAAAAATTCTCGATAGTCGGGCGTATCGCTGGAGTGCTGCCGAAGAAACCGTGGGAGTCGTTAAACAAGAACTGGATGCGGGTCCCAAAACTTTTTCAATCCCAGATCATATCTGGCGCTTGTGGGGAGAATTCGCGCAGTTGCTGCGAGGATTTCCAAGGCATTTAGGCATCCATTCTGGTGGCTTTATCCTCTCGGATAAGGCCATTGACTGGCTTTGCCCCCAGGAACCTGCAAGCATGGAAGGACGTACAGTTGTTGAATGGTGTAAAGAGGACATTGAAGGATTGGGTTTTTTTAAAATTGATATTTTAGCACTGGGCATGCTTACGGCACTGAGAAAGTGTTTTGATTTGATCAAAAAACATTATGGTTACAAACTGAGTTTGTCTGCGATCCGGGCAGATGATCCGGCCACCTATAAAATGATCCAAAAGGCTGATACGGTTGGAGTTTTTCAGATTGAGTCTCGTGCTCAGATGTCATTTTTACCGCGGCACAAGCCTCAAAAGTTTTACGATCTGGTGGTTCAAGTTGCAATCATTCGACCAGGCCCCATCCAAGGAGGAATGATTCATCCCTACCTGCGTCGTCGTTTTGGCATGGAACCCATTCAGTTTCCTGATACTCGGCTCGTGCCCATTTTAAAAAGAACTTATGGGGTGCCTATTTTTCAAGAACAAGTCATGCGTGTTGCCATGTCGGTAGGGGGGTTTACGCCGGGAGAAGCGAATGAATTGAGAAAAAATATTGGAAGTTTCAGCTTGGTAGGAAATGTTGATTTGTGGCTCACCAAATTGATCGATGGGATGCGGAGGAATGGGATTGATGAGCAGTTTATCAAAGGTATCATGGAGCAAATCAAAGGTTTTTCCAGTTACGGATTCCCAGAATCTCATGCGGCATCGTTTGCCTTACTGGCCTATGCATCTTCTTATCTGAAGTGTCATTTTCCTGAAGCTTTTTTTACAGCAATTCTGAACTCTCAACCCATGGGTTTTTATAGCCCCGATATTTTACTCAAAACCGCTGCTCATCTTGGAGTGAAGGTTTTACCAATTTGTGTTGTGAATTCAGAATGGGATCATTGCCTGGAGCCCATCAAAGCAGAAAAAGTTCCTCTAAAATATGCAATTCGGCTCGGGATGCGTCTGATTCGTGGTTTAAATGAAAAAGGGGCAAAGCAGTTAATCGAAAACCGTCACTGCAGTAATGGATGGAGCAGTTTGGAAGAAATGCTCCGGTCGTGTCAATTGACACGAATCGATCTCACAGCATTAGCTGCAGCCAATACTTTGCAATATTATGGTATTGGTCGGAAGGCTGCTATATGGCTTGCAGAGGCGGCTCCCTTTTGTGATTTGGTGGAAGCTCCTGAGGATCCTGTTTCATTTGAACTCGAATCTGATTTGGAAGCCGTTCAACTGGATTACCTGTCAAGCTCAACATCTTTAGGGAAGCATCCAACCGAATTAATGAAATCTACTGCATGGTCATATAATGTCCCTGAAAAAGCATTGACAATTGCTCGTCAAGTGAAGACCATGAAATCCAATCGATGGATTACTGTCTTTGGTATGGTCACCTGTCGGCAGGCTCCTCCTACAGCAAAAGGGATGTGTTTTATTACGTTATGGGATGAAAGCGGTTCCTTTGACTTAGTAGTTCGTCCCAACATCTATGCAAAATTTAGAACACTTCTTGATCATACGGCCTTTATCTGTGTTTCTGGAGTGCTGCAGAGTAATCAGGATGCAAGATCGATCTTGGTCAGTACAGTTCATGCTCCTCAAACAAAGAGAGCAGAAGTTATCCATCTGACAAAGAGAAAGCGGGGAATTCCAAATAAAGTAGGGTTTGATGGGCAGGAATATATAAAAAGCCGAAATTATATGTAAGCGAGTTAAAATGTGTTATTCAGCAATGGTGGAGGCTGACTTGGAGGTGTTAGAATCTGAGTTCCAGGCAAAAGCAGTGCGAGATGCCTTTAATGCATACCATAAGTTTATCGAAATCGATGCTAAAAGCTATCCACCGATCTCCAAAAGCGTCCGTATTTACCCGCAATACTATGCCCCCATCATTCACCCTGTGAGTAATGAGAAAATCATCTCGCCAATGCGATACAGTGCTTTCCCGCCAATTTATATGACAAATACCAAACAATTGACCACGTACAATGCAAGGAAAGATTCCCTGATGAAAAAATTTTGGTCAGAGGCCCGGCAAAATCCAGGGATCGTCGTATTAAAAGAATTTTACGAATGGGTCAAGGTGAAGGATTTACTCGATGCGAAGATTATTTCATTGGATGAGGTCAAAGAACAATTTGAAAGACAGGCCAATGAGCGAAAGCAAAGGTGGATTGAATCAGGAAAAGATATAAAAAAATTCAAACCAAGCAAAACAGAGTTAACGGATCCTCGTTTTCGAAAAATAATAATCAGTTTCTTTCCCAAAAGCGGCAGAAATTTGGTTGTTCCGGTTATTTTCAACCACCGCTTTGATGATTATCCTTTTCCCGGATTTGCGATTATTACTGACGAACCCAATGAAGAAATTAGCAGAGCAGGTCATAACCGTATGCCATTACACCTCCCTCCGGAATTGGTAGAAGAGTGGTTAAATCCGCATCATAAATTTGTGGAAAAAATGGAAATCCTGACTCAATCTTCTCAGTCTGAATATTTTCAAGTTGCTTTAGCGGCCTGATCCAGTAAGTTTACCTACAGCTATTGAATGGTGTCACCCGATTAAAACAATTTCTTCAAACGGCCCTTCATTTTGGTAGGAATCAAAAAGCAGCTTTGTTTGCGTCTCATCCAGCGTTAAATAAAGCATACTCACCACTTGAGGTTCTGTCGAAAAATTCAAACTATCATAAATTCCATAGTCGCGGTAACTCAAAAATACCGGAGGATCTCCCTCTAGGTTTTGCAGTTTTTCTATCAATTCTGATTTTTTCATTGCTCCCCCTCTTTTATAAAAACCCATTTATTCCTGAAGGCAGCAGAAAGGCTGTCCTCGTATTGATTCGTACTTCCCCGTTTTGTTTGATGTCTATGCCGGGGCAAGCCCACCTGTTATCTCAATACGAAATGAAAGCGATCTCAGTCCAGTGCTTTTTTATTCTTTCGAATAGAGTCTGACGCTAGAAGGCTTGATCCCGTGACATTCCTCCCAACTTTAGGGAGGAAGTCATGCGGTTCATCACTGGTTGAGACTGACTTTCATGGAAGAGGACCGCCCCTCTGTCAAGCGTGGCAACGTGCCGTCCTTCCTTGAAAAGTAAGCGAGCATTTCGGGAATTGGAAAATCGGGGACCGTCGGTTAAGATTCCAATCAAATTCAAAGGATCTGCTGCAGAAATAACAACCCATTGTTCCGTCGGTTTTGAATCTCGAATCTTTCTGAGCTGCTCAATCACATCGGCATTTGCATACTGTTCTCCGCTGACTCCTGAGACAAACCGTCCTCCACGAATCTCTCCGTAACCTTCAAGCCTTCGATAAACACGTACCAATTCACTCCAGGCAGGGGCAGCTGCTTCCCGAGCGAGGACATCACGAAAGACAACGCCATATCGATCCAATAGCTGCCAGGCCCAGGCTTCCAGTTGAACTTCATCATCCAGCGCTAGAGTCAGGATTGGAAAAGAAGTCCAGCGCCCGCCTGCAGCATAGGTGATTTTTTTCATCAAACGTCGTCTGGCACTTCCAGGACGTCGGGTCCGGTTTTTAAGATCGGGAGAAATAAACGTACGGATCGCAGAAAATCCGTCTGCAGAGGCCAGACCCAGATAGGCTAATTCACACAGCGCTTCTTCCAACTGACTTTTCAGCAGGCCGGTCCGGACTAGTAATTCATTCACGAACTGTGCTCCGTAGTCTTTTAATATCTGAAGCACGGTTTGCGCATTAGAACTGGAAGAAATCAGGGCATCATCGAAACTTTTTTGAACAATCCATGAGGCGTTTTCTCGGAAAAAAAGGCTGATGGGGCTGATACGATTTAGTTTTCTGATGGAAGGAGTTTTGACGTGCTCATCACTTCCATTGGCCGCACTGGGGGAACTGATTCTTCCCCAGATCAATCTCCCATCAAAGCATAGTTCATCCAACCAGGCAGTTTCATAATTTTTTATTCGGCTTGGCAGAATTTCAGCTTCCCATTCTCCAGCGGCAGTTTCAAAACCTTGAAGCTGCGACAAAGTGTCCAGAAGACCAGGTTTTCCGTCTCTTTTTTGAGCAGGAATCAGTTTTTGATAATGAAAAAGAAAATGGAGATAGTCCGATACAGACACGGGACGAATTTGTTGACGCAGTCGCTCCAAGGTTAAACGGTGAATACGCATCAACAGGCGACGATGGCACCATTCGGTGTTTCCGTTTTGATTAAAATCCCCTCGAATCAGCAGTCCTTTTGTTTCCAAAGAAATCAGTTGTGATTGAAGGATCTTGGCTGGGAGCTTAAGGCTCTGTGACAGTTCCTCAGCACTCATGCTGGGTTTGCTTTCCAGATGTCCCTGGATCAGGCAGGCCATTGCGTCTTCTTCGCTCCATTCAGCTGCTAAGGACTCAGGCAAATGAAGTTCCGGCACGATGGCTGCCTCTGGAAAGATTGACTTAACCAAAGGCAATCTTTCTATGGCAAACCAGAAATATTCATGATCCACTAAACAAACGGATGCCCGTCCCTCATCCACTAATTGATCAAAATAGAATTTCCAGTCTCTTGCCTCTTCTTGATTGAGGGCGATAAACCCCACCAGGGCATCATAAAGTTCGTCTTTGTTTCGGACGGTAGGCCACGCTTCCTGTCTGACCTGTACAATGGCTTCCTCATCGAGTTTAGTCAGTTCTCCCAAGGCGTCCATCGGCAATGTTCTGCGCTGTGTAATTGCACGGGCCCGTCGCTCTTCTAGCGGAGCATCATCCAAAAAAGCATAAGGTGCTGCATTCAAAAGCTGGTAACTGAAGGGAGAGGGTTCGCGAGTATCTCTGGCAATCAATTGCACTTCCTTGTTTTCAATCTTTTCAAGGATTTTTTTCAAGGAGACTAAATCCATTGCTTCAGTCATGCAATCATCTACTGTTTGCTTGACGAGAGCATGATCTGGAAAGTCGATATCACCCGTTATATGCTCAAAACACTGAGTGATGGCGGGAAAGACCGCAGTTAGCAAGTCATCGCTTCTGATCCGCTGTAGAGCAGGAGGAACCCGTTTCCCCCATTGATTTCTTAAGACCGCCAATGAACGATTTGCATTCCATTGCCAACGGGCCTGAAAGAAAGGAACCTGCAGCAGGGCTTGTTCGAGTAGATGATGAACATTATTGGATGACAGGAAACGAAAGAGTTGTTCGATCGGGAAACTCTGGCTCTCTCCTAAGGAAAGAAGAATGCCGTCATCCATGGCCACTGCTTGCAGTTCGAAATTGAACGTTCGGCAAAAACGCTTTCTCAATGCCAGGCCCCACGCACGATTGATTCTCATACCGTAGGGAGCATGTATCGCCAATTGCATCCCCCCGCTCTCATCAAAAAACCGTTCAAAAATCACGTTACGCTGAGTTGGAATTATCCCCAGAGCCGCTTTTTGCACGGCCACGTAGTGGACTGCCTGAAGATTCACCCAGTCGTTCTTGCTCAAGGCCAGCAGCCACTTCCGTGCTTTTTGATACAGATGCGGGTTGATCTCCTGGATTGCTCTGATCTGCTCTATGCCATCAAGTGGGTTTTTATCTTCCTGATTGAATTCAATTCTCTGATCAATTTCTTCACGCAAATTGGAAACATAAGTGGATAATTCTCTTGTGCGGCCTGGTGCCTCTCCAATCCAAAATGGAATCGTTGGAGGAGCCCCCTGGGCATCTCTGACAGAAACTTGGGTTCCTCGTACATGTTGAATTTGCCAGGAGGTATTGCCCAAAAGAAAGACTTGTCCTGCAGGGCTCTCAATGGCGAAATCTTCATGAAGTGTTCCCTCAAAGGCTCCATTGTCGATATTGATCACTCGATATAACGGCTGCTCAGGGATGGCACCAGAATTGGTCAGGGTGATGAGGCGTGCTTTTTTTCGAGCCCGAATTTTTTGATTGACCGCATCGTAATGGAGATAGGCGCTTTTACGATGATTTTTGGAAAATCCATCGGCCAGCATTTGGATGACTTGGTTAAAATCTTTTCTTGCAAGCTCTCTGTATGGATAAGCAGACCGCACCTTTTGAAAAAGCGTTTCCAGATCCCATTCTTGAAGAACGGTGGCGGCCACGATCTGTTGAGCAAGAATATCCAGGGCTAATTGAGGAATTTCAATGGCATCCAGTTCTCCGTTTTTGACAGCCCAGACCAGTGCCAAAGATTCGATCAATTCATCCCGGGTCAGCGCAATCAATCGTCCCTTAGGAGTTGCTCCAACAGCATGCCCTGCTCTGCCGATTCTTTGCAGAAAGGCGGCAATACTTCTTGGCGATCCTATTTGAACGACCAGATCAATGTAGCCGATATCGATACCTAATTCGAGCGATGCGGTGGCAACAATAGCCTTCAATTGACCATTTTTAAGCCTTTCTTCTGCCTTAAAACGTTTCTCTTTGGGAAGACTACCATGATGGCTGGCTACCGCTTCTTCTCCAAGGTGTTCGCTCAAGTGGAAGGTCAGTCGCTCGGCAAGTTTTCGTGTATTGACGAATATCAATGTACTGCGATGATGTTCAACCATTGTCGCCAGTTGTGAATAAACCTCAGACCATTGATCGTGTGAGCAAACAGCAGACAATTCACTTGAGGGAACGTCAACGGCAATATCGAGTTGACGGCGGTGACCGATATCAATAATCGTGCATGGCTCCTCTTTTTCACGTCCATAGCCTACTAGAAATTTTGAAATTTCCTCAATGGGTTTTTGTGTTGCGCTCAACCCGATTCTTTGGGGGCGTTTTTGACAAAGCCAGTCCAGGCGCTCCAATGACAAGCTAAGATGAGTTCCTCTCTTGTCGCGGGCCAGTGAGTGGATTTCATCTACAATCACGGTTTCCACGTATCTTAAAATTGCTCGACTTTTTTCAGCAGTCAGTAAAAGAAAAAATGACTCGGGGGTCGTGACCAGGATATGAGGAGGACGCCTAAGAATGGATTGTCTTTGTGAAGAGGAAGTATCTCCCGTTCGCACCATGACGCGAATAGGGGAGGTCTTTATTTTCTCCCCAATAGCCGGCTCTTCAATCTCTGCCAGGGGGACTTCCAAATTGCGTCGAATATCGTTACTGAGGGCTTTCAAAGGAGAGATATAGAGAACACGGGTCACATCTTCCAAGTTCCCTGTTAATGCCTCTTTGAAGAGTTTATCGATGCATACTAGAAACGCAGTCAATGTTTTTCCGGATCCAGTCGGTGCTGCAATTAAAGTATCATTTCCTGCTTGAATTGCCGGCCATCCTTGCTTTTGCGGTTCTGTCAGATCCGAAAAATGTGAATTGAACCAGTCCTGAATAATTGGGTGAAACCCCTCCACATCCCCTCCTCAATTATCTCATTTAAATTTTTGTCATTTGAAGCCGATCGGGAAACTCAATGGTTCCTATGATCCACCAACTGACAGATGTCCCCTGGCTTAAATCGGCGACCAGTTCTTCAGGAAGATTTGTGTTGTGCCGATCCAGCAAATAAAACCCTTGGAATTGATCCATCCCGCGAAATTCTACCAAGATAGGATGTCTGAAAAGCTCATCAATTTTTTCAAATCGAAAGCTCAGTTGGCTTCTGGCAAATCGAATCACATTGCTCATTTTTCATTAAAAAAAATCGGTTCCGAGAGGGGATCCGTTGCACTTAAAAAATATCAATCCAAACAGTTTTGAATTTAGATATTTATTTTCATTATCCATTGAGAAATGAGCTTTTGGAAGAAAATCTCAGGGAATTTAGAACTTCCTTATTTGGTGATCAAAGCCCTTGACAGATAAGTTGCAGACGTGAAATTTTGTTTTTATCAACCTATGAAGTAGGGTTCCGTGCCACTCAATCATGATAGCATAGAAGCCCTCATTCGTTGCTCTTGCAATGCTTATCATGGATTAACTCCCTGTTAAACATGAAAAGATTTGTACTGAAAAAAGCCTGATTTATTAGTGATTTTTTCCAAAATATTTTTATCTAAACGATTGTTTTTTAAAGAATTTTATTAGCGTGACCATACTCGATGGCTCAAATTAAAAAATTGCCTGAATCCCTGATCACCCTTGCTAAAACTTCATCATGATGGAAGCCTCTTTTCTTGAATTTCATGACGCAAAAAATATCTAATAAAACATACTTTTGCAAAGAACAGATATATAGGCACATATATTGCTATATTATTCTTAAATTTTGAAAAAACCGTAGGAAGACAAGGATGTCGTAATTTCCATGAGGAAGCCTATCGGTTTGAATTTGCTTGAGCGATTCAGAGATGATCGCTCGAGCAATTCAGATTCTATTTGAATCTCGCTTGAAGAAGAGTAAGCTTGCAAAATTTCCCCCTCTGAACCACTGCTTCTTATCTGAAGAAGCACCTCCCGATCTTTAGCATTGAATTTTCAGAATTGTCGAAATTCCATATGAAACCCGGTTTTAAACATGTTGATCTATCAATATCGTATTGCCGTCTGGATCAATCATTGAGAAACTAGAGGGTCCTGTTTCACCTACAATCGATTCTTGCGCGATTTCAATTCCTTGAGATTTTAGGTTGTCAAGTATTTCCCGAACATCGGTAAATGATTCGAGTTTTTTACCGTCATTGTCCCAACCCGGATTGAAGGTTAAAATATTTGATTCAAACATCCCTTGAAACAAGCCGATCACATGATCCTTGTTTTTCATGATCAACCAATGATTCAATTGATCGCCACCGAAAATACTAAACCCCAGCTTTTCATAAAAATTTTTAGATTTCCCGATATCTTTTACTGCTAAACTTATTGAAAATGTACCTAATTCCATAAGATTCTCCTCTGGTTTTTCATAGCATTGAAATAACACGAACTGAACTCGCAAGCCTAACAAAAAAGGATTTCTTTACAAACAGAAATTTATGGGATTGCCTGGGCAATCCGTCGAGGAAAAGAGAGGCTCATTCAAGTACTAATTATCCACTAATCTCTTTTATGAGGATCTCCTGCCTGCGCCCATTCGTATTGATCTTTTCAAGTACTATGATATTTTTCATACCAAAATTTTTGTACATCTTATTGACAGGATATAAGTATGCTCATTGTGATTTCCCCATCAAAAAGGATGGATATTGACAAGTCGACTCCTCCATTTTACACGATTCCTAAATTCATAGAGGAAGCTCAGGTTCTGAACAAAAAACTTAGAACCATTTCGAAGAAAAAATTGGGCATCCTTATGAAAATCAATAAGGAAATTGCACAACTCAATGTAGAGCGAAATCATGAATGGTGTCCTCCCTTTACACCGGATAATGCTAAAACCGCGATTCATTTGTTCCAGGGAGATGTCTATCTGGGATTGAACGCGATTGACTTTGCAGAGTCCGATTTAGAATTTGCTCAGAAATCTTTAAGAATATTGTCCGGACTCTATGGCCTCCTGCTGCCGCTAGATTTGATTCAACCTTATCGTCTTGAAATGGGGACTTCATTAAAAGTTCGTAGAAAAAATAATCTTTACGAATATTGGGGGGATAAGATTACGACTGAGTTGAATCAGAGTTTTCAAGAGCAGAGTGATTCGGATCGGGTATTGATCAATTTGGCATCCAACGAATATTTCAAATCGATCAATGCCAAAAAACTCAATGCCCCCGTTATCACTCCATCTTTCAAAGAGCAAAGAGGGGATGCTCTGAAGGTCATTGGGTTTGTGGCTAAAAAAAATAGAGGACTCATGTCCCGCTATATCATTAAAAACCGCATTACTTCTGCAGAGGACATCAAGTCTTTCGACTGGGAGGGGTATCAGTATGATCCTAAAATATCCACTGAGACCGATTGGGTTTTCGTGAGATCATCCTGAACAAATTTAGAGATTCCGCTTGTTCCAAATGGATTGGATTCATATTATCCATGAAAATTAAACATGTTCCGAGATCTTTCTATCGCCGAGATCAGGGTCTTTGAGGAGATTGCCGAAGGTGGAGAACCCTATCATGATTCTCCGATTGTGAGAACTCTGGTTAAAAAAGGGCTGATATCCGAGTTTGGAAAAGAAATCTTACCCGTTTATCCCCCTCTCACGATTACCCACTATCAAATCCCTATCGATATCCTGTTTGAATGGTGCGTATGGGACTATCAAAATGTTTAATCACGAAAAAGTGGTGTGAATCTTACTAATTCTGTCCTCCTGTGATCAACCCTAAGACCGATTGAGGGACCTGGTTTGCCTGTGACAGCATCGCCGTGCTAGAGGCTAGCATGATCTGACCACTGGTCAATTCAGACATTTCTGCGGCCATGTCCGCGTCACGGATAGTGGATTCAGCCTGGGTCAAATTTTCTTCCGCGATTCGCAAACTATTGAGATTGCTTTCCAAGGCATTCTTTTGAAACGACCCGAGTTTTGCGCGCAACTTTGTCACTTCGTCGGTAGCCGCATCAATGATCTCCATTGAATCTCGGGACCCTTGTGTCGTCATCACGTTAATATCTCTGAGACTTTCGAAACCACTGACATTGCTGATTCCTCGTGCTAATTTGTTAGTACGGACGTTGTCGATCGAGAGTTCTGTAACCTGTTTTGTATTGGGACCAACTTGGAAACTGATCGATTGTTGGGCAACATGGACAAAGCCCTCAAGAGGTTTTCCAACCAACTCTTCGTTGGTTTCTTCAATAATTTTGACCCCTACTTCATTGCCGTCATCATCGAATACCACTTCCTCACGTGTTCCAAGTTCTTTGTTGAATCGAAGCTGGAGACCTTCTGCCTTGGTTCCTTCCGCTGCGGTTAAAAATTGACCATCACCTAAGGCGATTTCCTGACCGATGGATCCTTCTACGTCTTTTCCCTGAATCGCAAATTTTGCAAAATTGGCTTCCGGAGATAAGATCCCTGCTGCCGAACTGGTTACTGAGAATTTAGGTTCATCCCCAAATTCTCGATGGCGGACAACAAAATGACCTGCCGCGTCCAGGAGAATGTCCACATTGACATTGGCTTCGTCAACGGTTTTCTGAAGTTGCCGTGCGACCATCGTTCTTATTTTTGCAGACATTTCTTCAGGAGGAAATGTGCTGGGATCCAGCTCAGAGTTTTTGATAATTTTCTCAATTCCTTCTCCGAGTTCTCCCTTGCCGGTATCCAAAACGGCACTTCGGCCGAGTTCCGTAACTACGAGCTGAATTCCACCTTTGGCGTTCATCGTGTTGAGCTGCACAGTGCCTGTGGCTTTTGCGCGAGTGGCCACTTGGGTAATATCAACTTGATAGCCTTCTTCTGGAGACGCTTGGGTACTCGGTTTTGCAGAAACAAATTCCAGATTTTCCCCAATCGTAACCCCATTGGCTCCGTTACTTCCATCTAAGAGCCGACGATGATTGAAAATCGTGTTGTCCGCAATGCGGTCAATGGTTCCCAATAGGTGGTTGATTTCACTTTGATCGGCTTCCAGCATCTTTTTATCATTGATGGCTTCGTTAGCAGCATGGACGACCAGTTGTCTCAAGTTGATCAATAGGGCATTGACTTCATTCAAGCCGCCTTCTGCCGTCTGGACCAGTGCAACTGAATTTTCTGTATTTTCCAATGCCTGCTGCATACTGCTAATTCTTCCTCGAAGGCGCTCTGAAGCAATCAAAATTGCGGGTCCATCAGCGGCTGTGTTCACTTTTAAACCGGAACTGAGGTTTTGAATATTTTTTTTGACTTCATTGAAATTGTTGGATGTGTGGCGTAACGAATTCAAAGAAGGTATATTGTGCTTGATACTCATTCCCATGATAACTCCTTATATTTCATAGCCCATTGTGGTGAATCGTCGGAGCAGGTTTCCTAAATCCTACTCACTGTTATATAGCTTTTCGGCAGGTTTAGAAAAAAATTGAGTCAAAATTTCCAGGAGGATCATGTTTTTTAACAGATTTTCTCCATCACTTTGGGAATGTGATACGGGCAATCCGTTTTTGAGGACGATCTCATTGATTTTCGGAGTGCTTGCGGTGTTTCAGGGAAGAGGTATCGTGTTTGAGCTTAAGAAGCTCCTGAGAGGGTAAGAGTCTATTAATAGCGAGGATGGGGCCCCAAGACTCCGGAAGAAAAAAGTGCGGAAGATAACGATTTTAGGAAGAGATGAATACTATTGCTTGTTAGTTTCTGTGCAAGTCATGGAAGTTTTTTTCTTGTACTCAGCAATTTACTCATTTCTTTTTTTCCTTTGCGTAGGAGAGAGCCTCATCAATATAAGACTCGTATTCATCTTCATATTCCAAAGGGATAAGCACCCACTCTTTAAATCTTTTCTTTGTATAGTTAAACTCCATGCCTTTTCCCTCAGCAATGAGTTCATCAACCCGATGAGGAGAGACTTTGATGATGAGAGAATCTTCTTTTTCAAACATCATCGCCATAAAATCTCCTTGATAGCGCAAACAAGGTGTTTTCATCATAGTGGATTGTTCAACCCCATTTTTTTGAATGAATTTGTTTATTAGCTCATCAAAATGCATTAGTCACCCCCGTTGTGCTTTACACCGTTCTGGTTGATGTCGAAACGGCTGTTGCCTGCTGGTTGATATTGATATGAGAACTCGGAGAGAACAGGCGCATGATCAGAAGGTTTCGGTTGTCCGCGATTTTCAATATCGATCACGCATGATTTACAGCAGCCCATCAGGGAGGGAGATACCCATATATGGTCTATGCGCATGCCTTCGTCTTTTTCAAATCCCATTGTTCTGAAATCCCACCAGGAATAATGCCCCTTTTCTTGATTAAATTTCCGAAACACATCTTCCAATTTCCATTTTCTGATTTGATCCAGGAATTGATGCTCCCTGGGGTGAAAGCTCACCTGATTTTCCATTGCTTCAGGATGGGAGACATCTCTTGAATCCGGAGCAATATTATAATCCCCTGCAAGTAACAAAGGGACACTTGAATCATAGAATTGTTCCAATTCCTGGAACAATTCCTTTAAAAATTCGATTTTGTAAGAAAATTTTGGTGAGTCTGTCGATTGTCCTTGGGGCACATAGACGTTAATGATCCAAATGCCGAGGATCTTTGCCGCAATCAATCTTTTGTTTTCAGAATCATATCGATTTGAAAAGCCGTATTTCACTTCCTCGATAGGGTGCCTGGAGAGTATGGCAACACCGTTATAGGTTTTTTGTCCTGAGAAAACAGTTTGATATCCCGATAATCCCAGTTCCTGATGCGGGAATAGATGATCTTCGACTTTTGTTTCTTGCAGGCAGATAATATCAGGGCGGTGCTCTTCCAACCACGACAAAAGGAGCGGCATACGAGAGCGGATAGAATTGATATTCCATGTTGCAATGAGAAGCGATTGCTGGTGTTCGGATTCTTTTACAATTTGCAGCCAATCTGTTGGAAGCAAACAGGTGCGATTGGTATAGAGGATTTTCTCGTTTTTTTGAGAAGTGTTTCCCCAATCCCGATGAACATGCAGTTGACCTGATCGCCAGAGATCATATAGTTGACTAGCGACCAAA
Organism: SAR324 cluster bacterium; assembly: GCA_015231825.1. Lineage (GTDB taxonomy): Bacteria > SAR324 > SAR324 > SAR324 > NAC60-12 > JADGAV01. The sequence goes on along the minus strand of JADGAV010000041.1, from coordinate 6,509 downwards.
GCCATATTGCCCTTGAATTTATGCCTCAATTCAGAGAGGCGGATACGGTCGGACAGGAATTGGAGAAGTTCAGAGTCGTAATGGGTCTGTGATTCATTCATTTTAGCAGATCAATTCAAAAATTTTGAAATTTAATATATTATATCAAATTATTTCATATCCAGATATCAGACAACTTGCGACTCACCTCCTCGTCCACTGATGACGATTTTTCCATCTTCTTCCAATTTACGAATCATCTGAATGATTTTTTGCTGGGCTTGTTCCACATCAGAAACCTTAACCGGTCCCATGACTTCAAGATCGTCCCGAATCATGTCAGATGCTCTGGATGACATGCTGCTGAAGACTAGCTCCTTGACTGCATCACTAGCAGTTTTGAGGGATAAAACCAAATCCTGCTGTTCAATTTCTTTGAGAATGATTTGCATTTGCTGGCTGTCAATGAGCACCAAATCTTCGAAAGTGAACATCAACTCACGAATCTGTTCTGCCAAATCAGGGTTACTTTCTTCAATAGTAGCAAGAATACGCGTTTCAGACGCTTTGTCCATTGTATTTAGAATTTCTGCAACGGACTCAACACCTCCTACTTTTGTCCCTACAGTCGCGGCAGTTTTCATCTCCTCTGAGAGCACCTCATCCATTTCGGCAATCACACCAGGAGGGATACTTTCCAATGCTGCCATACGATAAACCACATCGGCTTGCAGGTTTTCCGGTAAATCCCGTAAGACCATTGATGCTTGTTCCAGGTCTGTGAGATGGGCCATGATCAAAGAGATAGTTTGTGGGTGTTCATGAGCAATGTAACCGGCAATTATTTTGGGATCCATGAATTTCAGGGAATCAAGTGCCCCTTCTTCCTGGTGTGCCTTCAGGTTGTCTACCAAATCACGCGCCTTATCATTCCCCATTGCCTTCACGAGGGCATTTTTTACAAAATCACTGCTGGCACTCACACCAACTCCCTCATCCTGCATCACGGATTTTCGGTAGAACTCTTCTAGTACAATATCGAGTTCCTCTGGAGCCACATCAGTGAATCGGGTCATGTAATAACCAATTTGCTGAATTTCAATTTCTTCCAGATTTTTCAAAACTTCTGCGGCATTGTCCTCTCCCATTGCAAGGAGTAAAATTGCTGCTTTTTTTGGACCAGTTAATTTCCCTACACTCATCTATTCTCCTGTTGAAACCTCTCAAGAACGACAATTTCAGTTGATCAATTGATACAATCCCTTTCAATAGTATCCGGTAGAATTTATTGCTTCGTTTTCTGAGTATGGATAGCAGTTTCATGCTGTTATCTACTGAGATGAATCCAATAAAGTATGTGAAAAAAAAGCAATATTCAGGCCTATCTTCAGGTGTAGTATGGGGGAAGAAAGGGTTCATGGTGTGTGCCCGGGTGAAAAAATCTGATAGTCTTATTTCTTAAGAAATTCCTAAACGGGTGAGTAGATTGAGTGAGATGAAGGGAGTGTTTAACTGGGAAGAGGAGACCATGAAAAATGATCAGTAATTGTGCAGGGGACAAGAGCTTGTCAAAGTGACTTAATTTCCTCAATTAAGTCATCAACCTCTAATCGGGCTTCGCTGCTAAATTCCAATACGGATCTCCCAGACGAAGCGGATTCTGGGAAAATAACCCGCTGACAAATATGAGTATTCAGCACCGGTAAACCATAATCATTCAGGATCTGAGAAGCATCTTTTCCGATTACTGTATTAACTATTTTCCGGTTGATGATAAACACGGCAGGAACTTCCTTAAGATCCCAGATCTCTTCAATTAAATTAACCGTTTCTGCCACTGCCCAAATATCATAGGGCGATGGCTGGACTGGAATTAAAACCCGGTCAGATGCGAGAATTGCTCCTCTGACAAGGCTGCTGGAATGGGAAGGGGTATCAATCACTACATGTTCATAAGCTCGGGAAATTTTCTCGATTTCCTTGTGGATTTTCTTTTTAGGAAAGCCAATAACTGTTAAATCAGTTTCTTCTTCTCTTGTATTAATCCAGTCTAATGAACTGCCCTGCTCATCTGTATCAATGAGCAATACATCCGACTCTTTTGACAATCCAAAAGCTATATTCGTGGCTAGTGTACTTTTGCCAACACCTCCTTTGTGAGATACCAATGCGTAGATCATCTAATTGGCCATCCCTGGAATTTGACTATAATTCCTGTCTTCTGAATGACTCCCAAAATCCGCAATTTCATTATTCCCTACTTCAGGAGGGAGGATCTTAACTTTCCCGCCTTTTTCAATATATTCCTTGAATGCTACATTGATATCTTCTCTAGTGATTTTCTTATTTATAAAAGCGAATTCATCTTTCACAATACCCTCTTGAATAAAACGGCTCAAAATCCAGAAAGTAAATTTTGAGGTATGATTAAAGACCCTTTCCCAAAAATATTTTATGGATCCAAACAACTTCATTTCAAAATAGCGGAGTATCTCACACTTACGAAATATACGATTTGGAGGAGAATTTAAATAAGAATGATAGGGAAATACTTTGCAGTACCTGTACACTTCTTACCTTGGCAAAATAGTGATTACAAGTTAAAGATGATTTCCTGATAAAAAGGCTTTGGGGGTGCTTAAAATGAGCTTCTAGCGCGCGAAATAATAAGCGGAGGAACTGTTTGAATACCCCCTCTGAATCTTCGGTCTCAAGCATCGTGAAACCATCTTCTTTCTTCAGAGGGGCCAAGGTGCAGAAAGAAACCCTGTCCATTTGCGGATTTGATGCAGTCTCTCAAAACAGCATGGTTTATCAAGATTTCAATTGATCTTCCAGGGTTCCAGCATCTTTAAAATAGCTTCTTCCTCTCCATCGAGAATGCCTTTGACCGTGGCGATGGTAACGGTGACTTTCCCTTCTGAATCAGCAGGACCAAAAGATAAGAAATTGTCCAGGCGCTTGATGATTTCGCGGTCTTTGATGGGATTTTGTATTCTCATAGCTTCAGTCTCATAATGGTTTGATAATTATGCCTACAGTACCTTGAGAGATTGGTTTGTTCTCATCAATTATTCTGATCCTGTTTGGGAGTGCAATATTTCCTTCAAGGATTCTTCTTTTTTCATCTGAAGGTTTTCATTGTGGTTGAATTTTAGTTTTTCTAACTCTGCCCTATGTTCGGCTTTGATCAATTCGATTTCTTTTTTTCGTTCTGAAACCAGAGTCTCGATCATCATTTTTTGATCCGATTTGAGAGTCTTGATTTCTTCCTTGGCCGCAGCAATTTCTTCTTTATGGTCAAGTTTCAGGATTTTGATTTCTTCCCTACGTTCCTCTTTTAACAATTCGATTTCTTTTTTGGATTCCAGTTTGATCGTCTGAATCTCCCTCTTCGATTCTGACTTAAGTGCTTCAAGTTCTTGTTTGTGTTCCTTATTGAGTTTCTGAATCTGCTCATACATATCAGCAGCTTGTTTCTCAAGAACCTCAATCGTCTTCATTTTATCCCAGTCGTGGTTCTTGGCTGTTCCGACCGATCTCCCAATCCAGATCACCTCTCCAATGATCCGAAATTCTGAGTCATCATTCAAAAAATACTGTTCTGACTCATAGCTTGGATTGTCAGAAATCACCTTGATTGAGTTGTTTCCCAGTTTCTGGAGGCGTTTTATCTTCAACTCATCTCCTAAACCGATGCAGAAAATTCCTCCCTCTGGTTTGCTGAATGGGTTGAGGGTCACTAAGACCATATCTCCACTGTAAAGGGTGGGTTCCATTGAATCGCCTGAAACTCTCAGCGCATTGATCGAGTCAGGGAGAGGAACATTGAGTTGATCCGTCAGAAAGTCTTCAAAAAATGGAATGAAATCGGTAACTGTTTCATGACCGGCGATCGTACCGGGACCCGCACTGGCCTCGATTTCCAAAATAGGAACTTGGTAGATTTTTCGTTCATATTCGGCTGCCGGAGAGTCGTAAATTCTAGATGGAATTTTTGTTTCAGGGACTTTTGGCGCGAAACGGTCAATAATCGAAAAAGGATCTTCTCGCAGCTGCTCGATATCAAGATCGCGTTGTCGGCAATAGTCTAGCAAAACATCAGTAGGGATCGTGTCTGTTCTTGTTCGGTAATAAAGAGCCTGAATATGCTTGAATCCAAGTAATTTAGCGACTTCGGTTTTTGTTTTCAGGTTTTCACGAATCCGGATCGCTTCAATAATTTCAGTACTTTTGGCAGACATTTTATCCCGTTATTGGGTGATAAAAATATAATTTTTAATAAGAATTATTAATATTAATAAATTTTTACACAATGCCTTCTCGAATGTCAAGAATCATTTTCCAAGTTCTCACCAGGAATGAAATACTTGATTAGGGTTTTTATAATCTTCCGTAAAAATGGAAATGTATACGTCAGGCGCGCTTCAACGAAGAGCTTTTGAAGTCCAGGAGAAAACTTTGAGGGAGAATTTTGATCGTGAAAAGAGGGTTTGGTGTCAGGAAAAGGTGGAATACAAAAGGTATTTCTTGGTATGATCCCCGGAACTCAAAACTGCCCCGTTGACATTTTCAGCATGCCTTGATGCTGATTAATGTACGTTCATTGGGGATTATTATTCCGTGTTGAGAAAATAATAATATATATAAAATCAATCGACAGATTTATTAAGGGTTCTTATGAAAAATTTATCGTTAATTTCCTGGAATGTAAATGGTATCCGAGCAGGTTACAAAAAAGGTTTTTTAGATTGGCTAAACAGTGCTGCTCCCGATGTCCTTTGCCTTCAAGAGACAAAGGCAAGGAGCGATCAGCTGCCGGATGAGCTCGCAAATCCTTTGGGCTATCACAGCTATTGGCATAGCGCGACTAAAGCTGGCTACAGTGGCACGGCTTTATTGTCCCGCGAAGCTCCTATTTCGGTTGAGTTTGGCTTGGGAGTAAAAAAGTATGACCAGGAGGGGCGAACCATTATTGCTGAATACCCTGAATTTACATTGTTAAATTGCTACTTCCCTAATGGAGGTAATGATTTGGGTCGGGTTCCCTTTAAATTAGGATTTTATGCCGCTTTTCTAAGAAAATGTGAGCAGTTGCGAGCCCAGGGGCGCACGGTGATTTTTTGTGGAGATGTCAATACAGCACACAATGAAATTGATCTGGCTCGACCCAGGGAGAATATGAAAAATACCGGATTTTTGCCTGAAGAACGTGCATGGATTGATAAAATCATTAAAAAGGGCTACCTCGATTGTTTTAGACACTTTTATCCTGATTTGGAAGCGCAGTATTCTTGGTGGTCTAACAGAACTAATGCGCGAGGGCGCAATATCGGATGGAGGCTTGATTATTTTTTTATTGTAAGTGAGGGGATAAAACAAGTCAGTGATGCCTTCATATTGCCGGAAGTGACCGGAAGCGACCATTGCCCGGTTGGTATCCATTTGAGAACTAAAAAGTAAAACAATTCTTCCTAAAAAATCGAGTAGCAATGACCCTCTAAAAAATATTCCCACTATTTGCGTCGAGGTGCTTATTGGAGCAATTATTTACCAGAAATGATCGCTTCTGTTAAAAAATCGTTCACAGGCTTTGCCGCCTTCCAGTAAAACAGGCACTCATCCATTAATTTTTCGCTGATTATCAATTCAGACTCTCTTTCAGTGGAAAAGTAGAATTGTTTGTTTAGAATTAGTGGCTCGATGGCAGCTGCTTCTTTTAGTTCAGGCGGAACTCTCTTGATGGAATCTCCTTTGATCTCTCCAAACGTATCTTTAAACAAAGGAGTCTCAATGGTCTCTCGAAAACTCTTGATATCTTTACTGATCAACGCCCGAATCCTAGCAATTTGTTCTTTGGATGGACCATGACAACCTCCCATTATGCCAATCATCCCTGGAGAAAAACGAAGAAATAGGCCTGGAATACTTTTATCTTTTCGCCCCCCGTTTGATACAAATGCTGTGCAGTATAGATTGTAGGGGGACTTGTCCTTCGCAAATCGAATATCTCTATTAATCCGTAAGATACATTCTTTTGCTTCAATCTCTAATGCAGGGTCGTATTGCTGGATGTTTTTTATCAGGTCATTAACAAATTGCTCGAATGGTTTTTTAACATTTTTTTCATATCTTTGTTTTTGACTATGAAACCACTCTTTATTATTATTTGCCCGAAGCTCAATAAAGAAAAATTTGAAATCTTTATTAAAGTAGTGCATGGATTATCCTTTTAATATTAATGGATTAGAACAGAATAAGAAAACAGAGGGCTTCGAGGAAGAATGTTCTTTTTATATATCAGGTTCTTATTGTTATTTGAGTTTTTAGCAAGCAAAGACTAATATTTTTCTCTATTATCACATCTTGGAGATCTTGTGAAAGCACATCTTCATGTGGATTCTATGGCTTGGGAAAATCATTTGAAGAGTAACTGATTCAGAATAAATTAATATATTTACAGATATTATGTATTATTAAGAATATGAACATTCTCTAAAAAGATTAGAAACTCCAACAGGAAACCGCTT
>JADGAV010000040.1 GCA_015231825.1 SAR324 cluster bacterium | reverse complement strand
TGTCCCCTATATAATTTATTTACAATTCCAAATCCAGGGCAATTTCGGCGACTTCACGGAAGTGAGAGACGAGGTGGACCGTCAAACCTCGTTTGAGATAGGCGGGCAGTTCGTCGTAGTCTTTTTCATTCTCCCGGGGAAAGATCAGCTTTCGGATTCCAGCTAATTTGGCGCCAATCAGTTTTTCCTTGATTCCGCCTACTGGTAAAACATAGCCTTTGAGGGTCAATTCCCCTGTCATGGCCAGATCAGGATCGACAGGCTGTTCCAATGCCAATGAGAGCAGGCTGACCGCCATTGCAATTCCGGCAGAAGGTCCGTCTTTGGGTGTGGCTCCGGCAGGGACATGGAGATGGATGGCATTTTTGCGAAAAAAGCCGGGTTTCTCCCCCATACTCTTGAGGAATGATTGGACATAGGTGTGGGCGATTGAAGACGATTCCTTCATGACATCACCGAGCTGCCCGGTCAGCTTCAAATTACCTTTGCCATCCATCTGGCTGGATTCAATGTAGAGCGTCGTCCCGCCGAGTGAAGTCCATGCCAGTCCACGGACCACCCCTGGCATTGGGCGGCTGTGATACGTTTCTTCATTAAAAATTGGCTTTCCGAGGAAGCTTTCCAAATTGTCCGGGGTGATGGTGACCTGTTCGGTCTTTCCCCGGGCATGGCTGGTGGCGATGGAACGCAAGATGGCATTCAGCTTCTTTTCCAGATTCCGAACTCCTGCTTCTCTTGCATATTCCAGAATGATTCGCTGAACAGCCTTCTTTTCGAAGATGACATCCTGTCCTGTCAGACCGGAGTCAAGAAGTGTTTTAGGCAGCAGATGGCGTTGGGCAATTTGAATTTTTTCCTCCGGGATGTAGCCGGACAAACGAATAATTTCCATTCGGTCCAGCAAAGCGGAATGAATCGGATCAAGGATGTTGGCGGTGGCGATGAAAAGCACATTTGAAAGGTCAAAACGGACATCAAGATAATGATCCAGAAACTCCTGGTTTTGTTCGGGATCCAGGACTTCCAATAAAACCGAATAAGGATCTCCCCGGTAACTGTTGCCGACTTTATCAAGTTCGTCGAGCATGATTACCGGGTTGGAGGTTTTGGCGTCGCGGAGGGCATAAATCAAACGACCCGGCAGTGAACCGACATAAGTGCGCCGGTGGCCTTTCAGCTCGGATTCATCATGCATTCCTCCCAGTGAAAATCGATAAAATTCGCGGCCCAAGGCTCTGGCTACCGATTTTCCCAACGATGTCTTCCCAACACCAGGGGGGCCGACCAGGCATACGATGGACCCTTTTACGCTGCCCTTTAATTTGCTGACACCAATAAATTCGAGAATCCGTTTTTTAACATCTTTCAGGCCATAGTGATCCTGGTTGAGAATTCTCTCTGCCCGTGTCAGGCTCAATCGGTCTTTCGAAAAGACTCCCCATGGCATTGAAGACAACCATTCCAGATATTGAAATACCACATGATTTTCCGGTGATTGATCATCAAGTGTTTCATAACGGTCCATTTCCTGACTCACCCGCTTCTGAGCTTCTTCTGTCAGCGTCAACGATTTAAATTTTTCTCTAAAACGCTGCAAATCAACTTGTTTGCGATTTTGTTCGATTCCCAGTTCAATTTTAATCGCCTTCAGTTGCTCTCTTAGAAAAAACTCCCGTTGATGTTTGGACATCTGATCTTCAATTTTCTGGTTGATCTGTTCCTTCAGGACGCTCAAATCATATTCTTCCCGCAAGAGAAGGAGCGTCTTTTCCATTCGGGTACTGAGATCAGAGGTCTCCAGAATCTCCTGGAGATCTTTGCCTTTCGCATTGGTGACAGATGCCGCTAAATCAGTGAGCATGAATGGGTCATTGATATCTACCTGAGAAAGAAGATAACTCATCTCCTGGGAAAAGATCGGATTGTGTGGGATAATTTCCTTGATAGCGGTGACAATAGCAGCCCCGCATGCTTTGACCTCTTCGGTCATGTTTGGTTCAGGCTCTTCAATATAGTTCACTTCTGCGGTGAAGTTGCGTTTTCTTTTGGTCATTTTACTGACTGTGAAGCGCTGCAGGGTGCTCAGCATGAATTGACAGCTTTTGTCGGGCAATTCAACCCAGTTCAGCACATAGGCAACGGTTCCCATTTGACAGAAATCGTCAGAGGATTTCACTTCATCCCATTCTCCATTGCTGTCCCGTTTTTCAGGATCCACCATCAATAATCCAATGATATTGTCCGTTTTTTCCAATGTTTGCTGGATCCATTCACTGGTGGCGACACTGCTTCCAACCATCGTCAGTATTCCTGGAAACATAGGACGGTGGTAAAGGGGAAGGATGGGGATTTTCAGAGGGAGTTCTGCTAAAGTAATGACATTGCCTTCCGAATCGATCAGGAGTATTTTTTCCTTCTTATTGTCTTTCGATTTTTTGGGGATGTTGGCCATTCTTTTTTTGGTGGGCATTCGCAATTCCTCAAGCAAAAAACTAATCAGACATGGTTCTGTCAAACCAATCAATGAATCTTCATTGTATCAATTAAACGGGTTCGTCCCTCTGCAGGGTGAAGCTTTTGCCCAAATAAAAATTCTGGTCAGAAAATATTTGGGCGGGGAGGATTGATCACGGCTGGTCCAGGTGAAATTTGGAAGCATCTTCCATAAAACGGTACATCCGAGGAAGAAGTTCCAGAGGATTGTCCAACAGTCCCTCAACTAAAAGGGCATTGTTGAAAAGTTGTTCAACATAATCTTTTAAGAAAGGGGAGTTTTTGTCTTTTTTCAACAAATCAGCCATATTTTTAATCATGACATGGCTGGTGTTGATTTCCAAAGTTCTCTTAGAAATTTCAAAATCTTTATTGACTGCCTTCATCATCTTTTCCATGTGAGAACTCATCCCGTCTTTGGCATTCATCAAGGTACAGGGACTGCCGACCAATCTTTTGGATTCAACCACGTCAGCCACTTTGTCGCCCAATTGTTCTTTGATGTATCCGATAACAGTCTTGCTCTCCGCCTTCGGCAAAGCTTCTTTTGAGTCTTCCTTTTTATCGTCGATGTCGATGTCAGCCTGAGAAATACTTTTGAGCGGTTTGCCGTCATATTCTCTCAGATCCATCATCAAAAAATCATCAACATGTTCATATAGGTAAAGAACTTCCAGTCCGTTTTCTTTAAAATATTCCAGGTTGGGATTGTGCAGAATCGCTTCGCGAGAAGGGCCAATTGCATAGTAAATCTCTTTTTGCTCCTCTCTCATTCGACTGACGACATCTTTCAGGGAAGTGACTTGATCTGCATCATCAAGGGTTGAAGAGTTGAAACGCAGCAGTTCGAGCAGTTTTTGGCGATTTGGAAAATCGGAACTGACCCCTTCTTTGAGAAAGATTCCGTATTTTTTCCAGATTTGCTGATACTTTTCGACATCCGTCTCGGAAATATTTTGGAATTCTTTCAAAAGGCGGGAAACCAGGCTTTTTTTAATTTTTTCCAAGAGTGCATTGTGCTGGATATTTTCCCTGGAAACATTGAGGGGCAGATCTTCAGAATCTACCACCCCCCGCACAAAACGGAAGTACGAAGGAAGGAGATTTTTATTTTCATTTTGAATAAATATTCGCTGGGCATACAAACTGATTCCCGTGCTTTCCCTGGCATAGAGGACTTCATTGCCAATTTCCTCAGGAAGAAACAGGAGTGAAAAATACTGTATGGGTGCATCGATGGACAAATGCTGATAGTGAAATGGTGCTTTATAATCATGAGTGAGCTGTTTATAAAACTTCTCGTAATCTTCCTTTGTTGTTTCACTTTTTGATAAAGTCCAGAGAGCTTTGACCTGATTGACGGTTTTATCTTTCAGGATGACCGGAAAAGGCACGTAGTCAGAATATTTTTTTATAATCGTCTCCAAACGGTACTCGGCACAGAAATCTTCTGCATCTTCTTTCAAATAAACAGTAATTTTAGTGCCCCGAGAGGTTTTTTCAATGGGCTGAAGCTCATACTTTCCTGTACCTTCCGAACTCCATTCCCATCCCTGACCTTCCAGATCAAAGGATCTTGTTTCTAGTACGACTTTCTTGGCCACCATGAAAACTGAATAAAATCCTACACCAAACTGTCCGATCAAATTGTCCACTTTTTCTTTCTGATCCAGTGATTTGATGAACTTGAGCGTCCCTGAACTGGCGATTTTTCCGATATTTCCAATAATATCTTCTTTGTTCATGCCGATTCCGGAATCTTCAATCGAGATTGTTTTTTCCTCCTCATTGAAGGAAACTTTGACTTCCAGCGGGACATCTTTGTCTAAAATATTTGGGTTGGTGAGTGTTGTGAACTGGATTTTGCTCAAGGCATCGGATGCATTAGAAATCAGTTCTCTCAGAAAAATTTCCCGTTCCGTATATAAAGAATGCACGAGAATATCGAGCACCTTTTGCATCTCCGCCTGATATTCATGGATTTCTTTATTTTCACTCATATGCCTAACTCCTATCTTTTTCTATTGATGTTGTGAGAATCAAATTTTGCAATTCATCTCTTTTAGCGAATAAGTCGCGGTGTCTAAAAAATTTTAAAAGTCCATTTTCGTCTTCATTTTATACTGAATTCCATTTGAGGATCCAATTCGGATCCATTTCGATGGGGAGGGAACAGAAGATCTGGCGACGTCAATTGATCATCACGGAAAGCGAAGCAAATTTATTGTCGCCCGAAAAAGGAAAAGAAGAGAGGATTGTATCCCCTCCAGGAAATTGCTGAGAAACAACTTATGCGAGTTTTTTATTTGCAGCCTGCATTAAACGAGATTTCTGGCGTGCTCCTGTTTTAGCGTGCAGAATTCCCTTGCTTACTGCCTTGTCTATCGTTTGCTGAACCTTGACGTAACCGCTTTTGATCTGTTCGGTTTCTCCCGTTTCCAGAAGTTCGCGAAACCGTTTGATTGCTGTTCTCAAGTTGGTACGCAGCGGGCGGTTGCGCAGGTTTTGCTTGACTGTCTGACGAATTCTTTTTAACGCGGATTTGTGATGAGCCATTCTTTTTCCTTATAAAGCATTAATAAAATGTTCAATCTCCGGAGATTTATTGTGCTGCAACTGAATTGCAATCACGTCAAACCGGGGCTGCCATTGATGCAGGCTTTTTTGTTGGATATAAAATAATCCAAGTTGACGAAGTTTTCTGATTTTTTTTGGAGTGATGGCTGCGGTTGGATGAATTGCCCCCGCCCCTTTTCTTGTCTTCACTTCGCAAAAAACCAAATATTCACCCTGATGGGCAATGATATCAATCTCTCCTAACGGGCAACGAAAATTTCGTTCTAACAGGCGATACTGAAGTTTTTCCAGAAACTCGCACGCGAGTTGTTCACCCGTTTGCCCTGTCTGCAGACGGGCTTTGGTCATGGAGACATTGCTAAAAGAGATTCAGTTGTTCTGCCGCCGCTTGAGGACGACATTGAAAAGACTGCCGATGAATAGAACAAAGTCCGTATTGTTCAATCGCTTGCCGGTGCTTTAGAGTCGGGTAGCCTTTATGCTGTTCAAATCCCCAGAGAGGATAAATTCTGCTAAAGCCTTTCATGACTCGATCTCTTGCCACTTTTGCCAGGATTGAAGCGGCGGCAATACTTTTTGAACGGGCATCGCCTTTGATCACAAACTTCCCGTCAACATTGACGGGCGGAAATTTGTTGCCGTCTACAAGCACAAAGTCTGGCCGGACTTTCAATTCTTCTATCGTCCGTTTCATCCCCAACAGGGTTGCCTGTAAAATGTTCAGCTGGTCCACCAGTTTCGGCGAAACCGCTACGATTCGATAGGCCTTCGCCTGCTGTCGGATGATATCAAATAAATTTTCTCGTTGTTCTGCTGACAATTTCTTTGAATCGTTGACCGGGTGGCCCTCATCCCATTGATCTCCCAATATGACCGCTGCGGCAATCACGGGCCCGGCAAGAGGCCCTCTCCCGGCTTCATCAACACCAGCCACATTTTTATATCCTTCTCCCCAAGCTTGTTCTTCCAGTTCAAGACTTGGGACGGTAGGTGATTTTTTCGGCAATTCGTGCTGCCTTCCCGCGGCGTTGCCGCAGATAATACAGTTTGGCGCGTCGAACCACCCCGACTTTCAGCACTTTGATGCTTTCAATACGGGGGGAATGCAATGGAAAAATTCGTTCCACTCCATGTCCTTGTGTCACTTTCCGCACGGTGAAAGAGGCTTTGTTGTTTCGGTCTCCCAGATGTTTCCGGATCACGACGCCTTCAAAGGCTTGAATACGCTCTTTCTCGCCTTCGATAATACGATAGTTGACCCGGACACTGCTGCCTGGACGAAACTCGGGAATATCTTCGCGCAATTGCGAATTTTCCACCAATTCCATTAGTGAACCCATGAGAGTATTCTCCAAAAAAGGTTGATTAAATTTGTTGCAGCAACTATTCCTGGTTCTGGCTATAGGCTCCATCGGACAGCCAGACCCTTTTAATCCCTGCAGCTTAATAATTTTTATTCAAGTCCGGCCGTCGCTTATTCGTGCGCTTTTCTGCTTCATCCCGACGCCAGAATTCGATTTGCTGATGGTTTCCAGAAACCAGAATTTCTGGAATTTTGGCATTTTTAAAAACACTGGGACGAGTGTACTGTGGGTATTCCAGCATCCCTTGTGCAAAAGATTCTACCTCGGATGATTCCTGATTTCCAAGGACTCCAGGAATCAACCGGCTGATGGTTTCAATCATCATCATTGCGATCACTTCTCCACCAAGGCAAACAAAATCACCACCGGAAATTTCCTCGTCAACATAGAGGCGAATCCTTTCATCAAACCCCTCATAGCGCCCGCAGATGAAAAGCAAAACTTCGTCGGATTGGCTCAGTTCTTTTGCTTTTTTCTGCTTGAAAGGTTCTCCTTGAGGGGAGAGCAATATTCGATGAATTTTTTGATTCTGTGCACGATAATGTAACTCCCGTGCCTTCAATGCCTGATAGATTGGTTCCACCTGAAGAACCATCCCGGGGCCTCCACCATAAGGGGCGTCATCCACTCGAAGATGCTTCCCGGTCCCGTGCTGGCGAAAATTGTACAGGTTGACGTGAATGTGTTTTTCGTCGAGTGCGCGTTTGATCAGGCTTTCTCCTAAAAATGAAGAAAAAATTTCTGGAAATAGCGTCAAAATCTCAAACTGCATCAGACTCGTTTACTCTTCCATCAGTCCCGGAATCGGATCTATTCGAATTTTTTTTTGCGGCAGATCCACCTCCTTAACAATTTGCGGAATGGCGGGGACCAGGAAATTCTGATTCCCACTTGCAACCGTATAAACATCGTTTGCACCAGTTTGCATGACATCGATCACTTCACCCAAATTGTTGCCGTTCAAGTCTTCTATCTGACATCCAATCAATTCATGAAGAAAATATTCATTTTCATCCAAAGGGCGCAGCAAAGAGTCCTCAATCAGGACCCGATACTGAATATATGATTCCGCCTGGTCACGGTCATCAATGGATTCAAATTTAGCAACCCATTGGTTTTTATGGAAGCGCAGCTTTTGGACCACGACAGGAAGCAGCTGTTCCCCTTTTTCAATAAAAAACTGTTTTGTATCTAAATAATATTCTGGGGTATCAGTGAGCGGGTAGATCCTGAGCTCCCCCTGGATTCCATGTGCGTTGCTGATCGTGCCAATCCATGTCAAATCTTCATAGTCCCTGTTGGACTTTGAGGACCTACGCTTCTGCTTGCGCAGCTTGGGCTCCTTCGGCATTTTTAATCAGCTTTTGTACACGGTCTGTTGGTTGTGCACCGACAGAAATCCAGTATTTGACACGTTCCAGATCCAAGGTCACTTTGTTTTCTTTCACCATTGGATCATAGGATCCGATTCGCTCTATGTGACGTCCGTCACGTTTGGAACGGGCATCGGCAACGATGATACGATAATAAGGTTTCTTTTTAGCCCCGCCTCGGGCTAACCGGATTTTTACCACAGCATTCTCTTAAATTTGAGGTTAATAGTTAATGAGGCATTAAATTCTGCATCATTTGCATTGCTTTACGCGGGTTGCTTGTTTTTGACAATTTGTTCATCATTTTGCGCATTTGGGCAAATTGTTTGAGCAAACGATTCACATCTCGCACATGGGAACCGCTGCCTTTGGCAATACGGGCCCGGCGGGAACCATTGATAAGGTGGTGGTTTTGTCGTTCCTGTGCAGTCATAGAAGAGATGATGGCATCGGTGCGAACCAGCTGCTTTTCATCGACATCGGTGTTTTTCATCATGGATGCGTCCATCCCAGGCAGCATGCCCATCAGATCTTTTAAAGAGCCCATTTGGCGCATGGACCTTAACTGTGCTTGAAAATCTTCCAGTGTGAATTCGTTTTTCCTGATTTTGTCTTCGAGTTCCCTGGCTTTTTTTTCTGAGATATTCGATTGTGCTTTCTCAATCAACCCAACTAAATCCCCCATCCCCAAAATTCGCGAAGCAACTCGGTCGGGATAAAAGGGTTCCAAATTTTCCAGTTTTTCACCAACGGTAATGAACTTGATCGGTTTTTGAGTAATTGCCCGGATTGAAAGAGCTGCGCCGCCGCGGGCATCTCCATCCATTTTGGTTAAAATGATTCCAGATACATCCAGCCGATCATTGAAAGATTTGGCCATATTGACCGCGTCCTGACCGGTCATGGCATCAGCTACAAAAAAGATTTCGTGTGGATTGACTGCAGTTTTGATCCGCTCCAGTTCTTCCATCAGGACATCGTCAATGTGCAGGCGTCCTGCTGTGTCGATCAATACGTAGTTAGACCCTTGAATTGCCGCTTCTGCCAATCCGGCTTTGACGATATCCACCGGATCTTGCTGGGTACTCGACGGGTAAAAAGGGAGTCCCAGAGTATTGGCCAGGACAATCAGCTGGTCTATTGCTGCCGGTCGGTAAATATCTGCCGGAATGAGGTACGGTCGATCGCCGCTGCTTTGGCAGAATTTTGCCAGTTTGCCGATGGACGAAGTTTTTCCCGATCCCTGCAGGCCAACCAACATAATGATGGTGGGCGGCTTCTCTGCAGAAACCAGGGAAACATTGCTTTCTCCCATCATTTGCGCCAGTTCATCATTGACGATTTTGATGAACTGTTGCCCCGGGCTCAAACTGCCTTGTAGCTCTTCTCCGATGGCACGGGCTTTGACGGATTTTAAAAAGGCTTTGACCACACGAAAATTCACATCGGCTTCCAATAAAGCCATCTTCACTTCATTCAAAGCGGTTGTGATATTCTCTTCGTTCAGTCGCCCACGTCCCTGGAGCTTCTTAAAAGAGTCGGTCAGTTTTTGAGATAAATTTTCGAACATTTCTCTCTTTGAATTTTGGAGCTGGAAAATCCGTTAAGAATGGGGATTTATTTGAAAATTGTCAAGATGTTTTTGGAGAAGAATCGGGTGATCGATATTCCGCTTTGGGGGGAAATTTTCACGTGAAGAGGAAGTTTAAGGCGCACGGCTGGGGTCAATGATCAAATTCAAACCGACGTTCATTTCCTTTAAGCGAACAATCACTGGAACGATTGCGCCATATCTGACATTTTCGTCAGCGGCCACATCTACAAAAAGAGACTGTGGTTTCGTATCGAGCCATTTTTGAACGTGTTGCTGAAACTTGGCCAGATTCACTCCGGTGAGTTCTGATCCAATTTGCTGGTCATTGACATAAACCAAACCGCTCTGGTCGATTACTACCCTCAGAGTTTTATCAATAGAAGCCCCATCTTTGTTGTATGAATCATTGGGAAGATCCACCTGCACCATCTGAGTGATGATTGGTGCGGTGATCATGAAAATGACCAACAAAACAAGGAGAACGTCGACAAAGGGAGTGACATTGATATCACTCATCGCGTCATCGTCCCATGAACTTGGCGTCATGACACCACCCATTCCATTCGGTTGTTCAGTTCCAATGAAAAATTACGCATGGCCTCTCCCTGAGATCTTGCTGCACTGCGGAAATAGTTATAAGCAATCAGAGCGGGGATTGCAGCGAGAAGTCCTGCCGCAGTCGCAATCAGGGCTTCCGAGATTCCCGGAGCCACCACTGCCAGGCTTGTCACTCCGCTCACTCCAATTCCTTGAAATGCATCTATGATTCCCAGTACCGTGCCAAACAGGCCAATGAAGGGTGCCGAACTGGAAACACTGGCTAACGGGTTCAGTCGGTGATTGAGCATGGCATATTGTTGATTGATACACTGATCAGAGGTTCTTGAAAGCCGGAGATTCAGACGGTCAAGAATTTCTTTGGAAGATCGGTATTTGGTTTGCTGGGATTTAACTTTGTCCCGAAAACTTGTGATTTCGCGGTAGCATACTTCAAATACACGGGCAAACGGAGCATGCTGAAACTGTTGAGCCAAGTTATAAATTTGATCCAGCTTCGCTTCTTTGTTGAATATTTGGATGAATTCATCGTTTTCCCCGCTTATACGTCGAAACTGAATCCATTTGAGGATGATGATTGCCCAGGAGAGGGAGGACATCAGCAGAAGGGTGATCAGAACTAGGTAAGTGATTCCGCTCCCTTGAAGGACGAGTCCGACAATTCCTTTTTCGTCAAATAAATTGACAATCGATTGCATGTTTGATTAAGGAAGGAATTAGAAAAATGGGAGAAAGACTTCTCTGAAGCCAACACTTCAGAGAAGTTTGTCAATCGGTGCGGAATGGATTAGAGGCGGGTGAATTCAACGCGTCTGTTTTTTTCGTAACATCCTTCATCACTGCAATTGAGCATTGCGGCACGTTCTTCGCCGAAACTGATAACAGAAAACTGCTCAGGGTTGGCACCGAGTGCCATTAAATATTCCAGAACTGAATTTCCGCGTCGCTCGCCGAGCGCCAGGTTGTATTCATTGGTTCCCCGCTCATCAGCATGTCCTTCCAATTGAATGCGTATATGGGGATTCTGTCTGATCCATTCAAAATTCGCCTTGATGTCATTGATGAATTGACTGCGGATACTGCTTTTATCAAATTCAAAATAAATGGTTCTCAATTCAGCAATCGGTGTCGATTCTTCTTTTTTTGGAGCTGCAACTTTAGGAGCCGGTTCCGGTTGAGGCATTTTTTTCGGGGCCTCTTTGACGCTCATAGGCGGAACTTTCTTTGGAGTCTGGCTCGGCATTACAGAGGCGGCAGTCTGCTTTTGGGCTGGGGCCGGTGTCATCGTGGAAGAATCCGTTTTTTTCATGGGCTCTTGTTTTGCAGCCGCTTGCTGAACAGGTGCTTCTTTCTTTGCAGGCTGCTGTGCAGGCTGCTGTGCTGGTGCTGCAGATTTGCTGCCGGATCCTGACATATCTGTGCTTTTGGATTCTGAAGCCATGGGTGCTTTTTTGGTCTCGTCATCTGCCTTTTTTTCAATGGGAGCAGCTGCCGGTTCTTGCTTGGGTTTCATCGTCTCTTCTTTCTTCGGAGGTGATGAAAATCCTTCGGTAATTGTATCACATCCAATGGTCATTAATGAGAGCCCAAGAACTATTGGGAAAATAAAGAATTTTACTTTCATGTCGCACCTTATAATAATAAATTGGCAATGGTCGCCTTATCGTCAAGACGAATTTTCTATAGCAAAGCAGATACAAGATTCTTACCAAAACGGCCTGAAAGCTGATCTTTGCGAATCTTTGTATCACTTTGTGTGTGAAATCTGATGAAACTGTACCCATGTTTATGGCATGTCAACACAAAAAATTGAAGATAAATTTTCGAGAATCTTAAAAGTCGAAGCAAAAAAGAACTGGATCTTGTCAGGAATGTTTGTCCTGTTTTTGATTTTACTTTCGTTCTGGATTGGATTCCGATATTCGATTTCCCTGGCCCACCTTCATATGGAATGGCTGGTGATTGCAGCCATTGTCATCAGTTGCTGGTCCGGATACCGCCGTTTAAAATTCATTTCCGCTATTGTATTGTCTGCTGGTCTTGTAATGGCCTATCATTTGTTTGTAGAATTGCCTGCCTGGCAGCAAAAGCTTCTCAATTTCTCGACTGCTTCTCCGTCCATCTGGATTCGCGGTCGGGTCATTCAATCTGATCAGGAAGGAAAGATTTTTCGTATTCGTCTTGCTTCCGCAAAAATTGACGTCTTGGGCAAGTCTCGAAATTTTCCTGAACTCACAGTTCAGTTTGAACTTAAAAAATCTTCATCCTTTTACCGCCATCGAAGCATTCAGTTCGGAGGTATTCTGGAAGGTGCTGAACTAAAATCCCAACGCCTCTCTGTTTCGATGAAGCAAGTTCTTTACCATACAACCCTTTCTCCCCCGCATCCGTGGCTCTATTATTTAAAGATTTTGCACCAGCGCCTCAATCGCCGGGCCGCATTTTATTTGAAGGAGAAAACTCATGCCTTGTATTCCCCTCTGATTCTGGCACAATCTGTTTATCGCTCTAAAGCGATTCAACTTTTTCGTGATACCGGTGTTGCCCATTTATTGACCATCAGCGGCCTGCATATTGGACTCTTATTCTGGCTGGGACTAATGCTTTTCCAGAAACTGGGATGGTTTTCAGAACGACTCTTGCTTTGGGTTTATTTCCCGCAATTCTGTCAAGCACTGACACTGGCTGGTCTGTGGTGTTATGTTGCCCTGATCGCATTTCCCATACCGGCACTGCGTGCTTTGGTCATGCTTTCCCTAATGGTGCTCATTCGATGGATGGGGCAAGCGCATGCATCATTGTATGCGTTGCTGACGACGGCGTTTCTATTTATCTGCTACACCCCTGCAGTGATCTATCAGGTTTCTTTTCAACTTTCATTCTTTGCCGTTTTGTACATCCTGCTTATGCTTCCGTTTTTGTGGAACAGTTCGCATGAAAGTCCTTTATGGCAGAAGGCGGCTCAATACATGGTCAACAGCCTGCTGGTTTCCGCAGCCGTTCTCCTCGGCATTTGGCCGATTCTCGCCACCTATTTTAAGCAGCTTTCATTGGAAGTCTTTTGGCTGAATTTGATTATGCTGCCCCTCCTGGGCCTTATCATTTTGCCCATCTGTTTCGTGACCTTTTTTCTCAGTTTTTTGCATCTCAATGCAGTTCCTTTCGGCATTGTCGAAAAAACAGCTTTTCAATTGACTGAAGGGGTCCTCCAGCTTTGGTTGGAGACTTTGAAAATCGTCCATAGCTGGGGGAACTGGGCCTCATTTCCAATGGATTTGACTTGGCTTGGCTGGCAGTTTCTTCTTTACTACGCTCTCACATTCCTCACATATTTTATTTTGATCTCAAAATTTAAAAGACAAGCGCCTCGTGTTCTTAATTCAGATGAGTTCCCTGCGTTTTTCCCTGTTCAGTCTCAGAAATAAAACGCTTTCATAAGCGGGGTTTCACAATTTGAATCCTTTTTGAAAAATCGGAATCTTAATGCTGGTCAAAGGTTCAACTCAAGAAATCCATGGATTTCAGGTAACCCTGAGGATTGACACTAAATTTGCATAGCTACATTGCTCAGACATGAACGGGTCTCTGCCGAAGCTGCAAAGAATTCGCGGGGACTCCAACCAATTTTTCAGCAGGAGGCTTATGAATTTTTTCAAAAACTTTGTATTGCCGGGAATTATTGTCGGAATTATGGGTGCATGCGGGGCGACGACCTCCTCCGAGTTCACCTCATCTTCAACTCCGGATGTGATGGGATATCAGGAATACGAAAAAGTAATGTTTGCCTTTGTTCAGCAAAATCGGCTCCAATTAGCCGAAGAAGCAGCTCAAGGCCGAGGGACCCATCTGGATACAGTCGCTTCCGTGCTGGCCTGTTCCGGGAAACAGAAAACGGAACTGATCTCTGAACTCCAGGGAAAATACCCCGAAATTTTTGGATCTGCTTCCGATATTGATCTTTCCAGAAGTCTGCTGGCCCGCCACTGCCAGGGTAGTTTTGCTGAAGGATCCCCAATTGCCGGAACGGTCTTGTAATAAAATTCCGGAATAAATGGCCGTTTTAGTAGAGTCTTTCCGAAGGAGGGCCTCTTTGCTAGTATAGCCAAAAGCAAATCGGCTTCAGACAGCAGTGTATCCTCCGTCAATCAGCAGATCTGAGCCCGTCATAAATGAAGATTCATCGCTGGCGAGAAAAACCGCACCCATTGCGATTTCTTCCGGTGTTCCCAAACGATCATAAAGTGTGAAATTATTGGCACGTGCCTCCTCGACGCTGGCAAAATTGCGCACGTAACGTTCCGTTTCCACTGGGCCTGGCGAAAGACTGTTCACGCGAATATTTTGCTTTGCATGATCAAGAGCCATTGCCCGGGCAAGATTGATCAGTGCTCCTTTCTGGGCACAATACCAGGGTCGGCCGGGGCGAGCTACCTGACCGAGTTGGGATGCCACGTGAATGATACTTCCGCCCCCGCATTTATCCATCAGCGGGATTGCATGTTTGGACATCAGGAATGCACTGTTCAGATTGACATCCATTGTACGCCGCCAATCTTCTATTGAAATTTCGGTGATTGGTCCCAATGGCAGATCGTAAACAGCGTTGTTCACTAAAATATTGAGCCCGCTGAATTCCCGCTGGGCAGCTGCGACGGCATCTACGGCGCTGGATTCCTCGGCCACATCGGCAGGCAAAGCCACTGCCCTTCCTCCTTCCTTTCTGATTTTTTCCGCCACTTGATGGACTGCTGCAGCATTGATATCCACGCAGACGACCCCTGCACCGTGTTTACTGAACAGAGTGCAAATCGCAGCACCGATGCCCCCGCCAGCCCCCGTGACTATGGCATTTTTTCCCTTCAATCGCATTTTTGTTTCCCTTCCTTGCCTTCTTTCCTATTGAATTCTTCTACGCGTTTTTACAGGGTTGCGTACTTTTAGGCATTTATTTGGTTGATTTTTGTTCAATCCTAAGTAAATCTCCGGATAGCAGATACCAGGCATTCATGGTAGACTTTGAGCAGTCATTAAACATGTTTGCTCTCTCAACAGTAAAGGTCCCATGAAACCGGAAAATTTAATCAAAATTGCACATTATCATTCTCTCTATGGCGAATCAAATTTATACACCATGTCTGCCGACAAAAAAGCAAATCAAAGTCGCTCTTCTGTTCACAAAAATTCCAGTTCAGTGCTTGAAATGCTGACGAATTGGACCGAGCAGTATTACGTCCACGGAAATCATCGAAACTGGTGGATCTGAAAAGATCAAGCCACCGTTAAATAGGATTTGAAAGGCGGGTATGATAAAGAAACGACTTTTTGGCCGTACCGGTCATCCGAGCAGCATCACTTTGTTCGGTGCTGCTGCTTTGGGAAAGGTCAGTCAAAAAGACGCAGATCGTGCATTGGATACATTGCTGAAATACGGTGTGAATCACATTGACACGGCTATGGGTTATGGAGATTCGGAATTACGTGTGGGTCCCTGGATGAAACGGTACCGCGATGAATTTTTCTTAGCCACTAAAACAGGGGAACGGACATACGAAGGAGCAAAAAAGGGAATCCAGGAGTCCATGGAACGACTGCAGGTGGAACAAATCGATTTGATGCAGATACATGCGCTGACCCTCCAGGAGGAATGGGACCTGGTGATGGGGTCGGGGGGAGCCCTGGAAGCATTAGTTGAAGCGAGGGATCAGGGCTTTATTCGATTCATCGGAGTGACGGGTCACGGATGGATGATGCCGTCTCTTCATTTGCGCAGCCTCGCACGTTTTGACTTTGACTCGATTTTACTGCCCTACAATTATGTGATGCACGACGATCAAAAATACAATCAGGCTTTTGAAGAAGTATTGAAAGTCTGTGAGGAAAAAACGGTCGCGGTACAAACAATTAAATCCATTGCCCGCGGTCCCTGGGCAACCACAACTCCATCTCGCAATACCTGGTACCAGCCACTGGAAGAACAAGAGGATATTGACAATGCCATTCATTGGGTGATGGGAAAACCGGGGATTTTTGTCAATACCGTCGGTGATGTTGAACTCTTGCCGAAAGTACTGGATGCTGCCGATCGGTTCGAAGAAAAAACCAGTGATCTAGTTATGAAAAAAATGGTGGAAACAAAACGCATGTCGTCGCTTTTTGGTCTTGGCGCTTAGATGGGCAAACGCCACTCTAAACAAAGACACAGATTTTCACCGTGGACCCGCCATTTGGAAAAAACAACAGGACCGCTGGTTTCAGATTTCACCACATTTTCAAATTGGGGGAACACTACACGATGTCTTCAATGATCAAATTGAAACGATCCGCTGGTAAAACACCGGATTTCGTAGCAGCATTGGTAGCATTCTCCTGGGCAATTTTTTGAAGTGATGCCTGAAGAATTTCTGAATGCCTTTCCAGAGGAACAACGGCGACACCGTCATCATCTCCCAAAATAATATCACCGGCTTTGACCGGACAGCCGGCACATGAAATCAGACCGTCAATGATACCGCCAAATCCCTTACTGGGACCGGCCGGACAAATCCCTGCAGCGAAAGTCGAAAAACCCAATGCCCGAATTTCTGCTGCATCCCGAACTGCTCCATCCAGGACCAGACCTGCGATACCGCGCTCCATTGCTGCTCTTGTCATGATTCCCCCCCAGACCGCAGTTTCGGTGTGACCGCGCGCATCAATCACCAGTATCTCTCCCGGTTCAGCCAGTCCAATGGCGGCGTGACCCGGACCATTGTCTCCTACCATGGAAGTGACGGTTCTTGCCTGCCCGCAAAGCCGCATCCCTGGCGAAAGAGGTGCAATATGAGCTGCCATCACGTTGCTTCGGTTCATGCAATCAGAAGCAATTGCCGGTGATATTTCTTTCCATTGTTCAAGAATGGTTTTTGACAGGCGTTCAAATTTTGGGTGATATCGTTGAATGGCCATTGCGATTCCTTTTTGCAGTGAGTTTTTTTGTAAGCTGGCAAGTGAGTTTCTCTCCTATCAAAATTCGGGTTGTATTGCCATCGGTTTTTCAAAAATGCAGGGTGTCCACAAAGCAATTGATTGTCGAAATTGAGCATTGGTGGGTTTGGGTAAAATCGTCACGAGAAAGTTAATATCATTCTGGGGTTTGACTTTCTATGGAAAAAATAACATAAGATCCTATTGACAATTTCACCTGAGATGAAACATTAGTTTCTTCGATTATTTCTGTATCATTCTATAAAGGCCTGCTAAACCGGCAGGATCATTTCCAAAATTCTCTGTTACGATGAGGAATCAGGATGGCCAGTGCCTTTATAAAATCTCTTCCTGAAAGCGCGAAAGTATGGTTTTCACGCGCAGTGGCAGGAGTGATTCTTGCGGACGGCAAGGTCAACGAAGATGAGTTGTTTTACCTGAAAGGGACGATAATGTTTTTGGGTGACGACCTGGAAGTCAAAAACATCATAGATTCAGTCAAAGCAAAGCAGACTCCTCAGTTGGACCGATTGACCGTCGATCGCAAAACCGCGGCGCGAATGTTCATCGAATTGGTGAAACTCACCGTCACTGATGACAAACTCACCAGGGAGGAGGCCCAGTATTTTGTCTCAATCGGCACTCATCTGGGTTTTGATTCAATCTTCTCAAAGAAGGTGCTGGAGTGGGGAAAGAAGTTTTGTGAAGTCAATCGCGAAATGAAAATTTTGATGAAAGAAGGAGAAAACTCCGATCCTATTATCATTGAGAAACGGGATTCTTAAAAATCTGAACAGAATGAGTTTAGCAAGCGAGGCTGCTTATTTATTTGCCGTGATGAACTCGGTGAGCACATCAACGATCAGTTGGTGGTCCTGTTCACTTGGCAGTCCAGAAACGGTGATCGTGCCGATGCGACCAAAGTTTTTGGCAATCAAGGGGAA
Source organism: SAR324 cluster bacterium (assembly GCA_015231825.1). Lineage (GTDB taxonomy): Bacteria > SAR324 > SAR324 > SAR324 > NAC60-12 > JADGAV01. The sequence goes on along the minus strand of JADGAV010000040.1, from coordinate 27,685 downwards.
ACAGCCTCCATGAGGTGCATAAGGTCGCGGATTGTGCAAAAACCCAAGATGCTCTGTCCGGTTTTTTTGTTTGAACCATTGGGAAATGTAAAATGAACTGTGTCCATATTGCCTTACCACTGCCATTTTGCCCGCCATCCATTCGATGTTATCCGGTGTGGTGCCCTTCATTGCATAAAAAAATAAAGGTTGACCATTTGCTGTGATATCGATTGCCACCTGCTTGTTTTCTGAGTCTGCTTTTTCTTTGATGGCGATACCCAATTTCCAGGCAATTTCATGATTGAAGGCTTGAAATTGTAGTGTCTCTTCCTGCTTCAGCAGTTTTTCCAATATGTCATCTGTCATCTCCATCATTCTCCTTTTCTGCGCTTTAAAAAAATGTCAAACAGGTATATTGAGTCAAATACTCAAATCCATTTAATCTATCATCATTATTTGCTTGAGTCTCAACTAAAATCAGATAATGATTAAAATTTCTGCACGAGGAGTCTTTCATGACGACAGCACAAAATGCAAGGATGCTTGCGCGTTATAACGCGTGGGCCAATGAAACGATTTTCGATGCTGTGTCCCATTTGCCTGCCGGTGAAGCCACTAAAGAACGGCCGACATTGTTCAGGAACATGGTACACACGCTTAACCACAACTATGTCATTGATTTGATGTGGCAGGCGCATATCGAAGGGCGAGACCATGGTTTTACTGCCCGCAATACAGAAGATCATCCACCCCTTGATGAATTGTGGGATGTGCAGCAAAAAATTGACGAATGGTATATTTCATGGAGTGACAGCTTATCGGAGAGCACTCTGGAGGAGCAGGTCAGTTTCACGCTGGTCGGCGGAAATCAGGGAGTGATGACACAGGGGGAAATTCTCTTTCATGTTGTCAATCATACATCGTTTCACCGGGGCTTTGTCGCAGATATGTTTTTTCAGGTTCCTGCTGTCCCTCCTTTGACGGACCTCCCCATTTTTTTAAGAACCGCATCAAGGGATTCTTTTTAAAGCTCGCCTCCGGGGGGCCTGAAAAATTCACAGTCTGCTTTCATCAGAAAAACTTTCAAGGTTTTGCCATTCCCTCACCGCGGTACCCACAGCATTTTTTATATTTTTTTCCGCTTCCACAGGGACAGGTAACATTTCTTCCGACACGGACTTGCTGTTTTTGGGCAGGACTGGCTTTTCGGGCAGCTCGTTTCAATTTCTCTAATTTTTTCCAGTCTTTGGCAAGATATCCCATTCGCAGGCATTCTGCCATTTTCTGAAAATAAGGTTCGGTATGGCTGTAAAATGCCTGATACCCTTCACAGAGGTAGTTCAGCCCTTTTTCTTTTTGTGGAGTGAATTTAATGCGGTCTTTGGGACAGGCTCCCCAGCAATATTTGAGAAAGTCGCAGTCCAGGCAAAATTGGGGCAGCGAATCACGTTTGTCCGTACCGAATTTTGTTTGCTGCGGGCTGTCCATCATTTCGGCCAGTGAACGTTCCGATGTATTTCCCAGAAAATATTCAGAATCAACAAAATGATCGCAACTGTATAAATCGCCGTTGTGTTCGATGGCGGGAGCATGCCCGCAGGTCTCACTATTGACACACGTTGCTGATGGAAATCCCATCACCAGACCCAACATCATTTCAAAATCACGAACAAAAATTTCACCGATGTCATTTTTTTCCAACCAACGGTCAAAAATCTGGTTCAAGAACCCTCCAAATTGTTCAGAACCGACACTTCGTTGATGGACAGCAAAACCAGGTTGCAGTGCGTTTTCCTGATTTGGAAATATCATTCCGTCCGTCTCTTTACCCGACTCTTGCTGGAAGGAGTGTTCTACAATCGGAATGAATTGAAAAAATGTGGAACCGATTTCTTTCAGAAAATCATAAATTAGAATTGGATAATCTCCATTGTGAGATTGCACGACAGTCAGTGTATTGAATTCAACTTCATGCTTTTGACAAATCTCGATGCCCTGCATCACCTGCTTAAACGTTCCTCGCTGTTTTTTGTCATACCGGAAAATATTATGAATGGCCTCCGGACCGTCAATACTGATTCCCAGGAGAAAATTATGTTCATGAAGAAATTTTCCCCAGTTGTCATTCAAAAGAGTCCCGTTGGTTTGCAGTGCATTTTTGATAGCCATTCCCTGCCGATGATGCTTTTTCTGGTATTTCAGAACATTTTCAAAAAAAGGAATTCCCATCATCGTGGGTTCTCCCCCCTGCCAGCCAAAAGTGACTTCTGGAGTGCCTGCCGGCTGTCCCTGAATATACTGCTGAACATACTGCTCCAAAGTCGCTTCGTTCATTTTGAATGACTTTGTTTCAGGATATAATTTTGTTTTATCAAGATAAAAACAATAGGCACAATCGATATTGCAGACGGGACCGATAGGCTTGGCAAGCATGTGAAAAACTTCTTTTGCTGACCGGGGATGCTTTACTTGAGAGTCTGTGTGTCCAAACATAATTCGTTAAGATTATTATCTATTTTTAATGCAGATCGTCTGCAAATTGCTAACCTGGCCCGAGGTGTGCTGATCAGTTCTTGTGAAAAGGGATTGAGTGGTGAAATTTATAGGAAAAACGGAATTCCAATGCTTCGTTTTCAAAATGTGTTGTCAGGCAATGAAAGTTTCAATCCATGGCGGAAAAAGAGGACATTATAACAGCTCATACACACTGAGAATCACCTGCTTGGCACGTCTTTCCCCGACTGCAATGGAGACGATTCCATTCAGCCAGCTGTATTCAGGAGAACCAGTCTCAAAAACGGGTGTCGTGCGAAAATAGTAATTCTTCGGGTCGACATCTTCTCCTGCAGCAAGGCGCTTCATTGTGTCTTCCGAAGCATGTCTCAAACCCCGGTTTGTCACATAGATGAGGGCACCGTCGCCGGTTTCAAGGGTGTAGCGGGCCTGCAATTCCGCGACTCCATCTGCACGTATGATTTGCCAGTCTGCTCCTCCGGAAAGGACCCGTCCGGAAAGACGATCCCCCGAAAAGGATCCTCCTGTGATATTGATTATCCTTCTTTCTCCATAAGGAGAACGGCCCAGAAGCAAAGGATCGTCCACCTCAATTGCCGTGTTGTAGAGCAGCTTGAGTTCGGGTTCGACTGAAACCACGGGAATTTGCTTATCATTCATTTCGATTTTTCTGCAATGTTTTTGAAATAGCCGGATTGATTTCTATCCGACAGACGTTTTCTGATCTTTTTCTTTCTGTAAAAATCCGGAAATATTGAGTGACGGGAAAACGAAATTGCCGGGAAGTGTTGCCGACGGAACTATTACGCTTGTTCAGCAAGAGACTTGCGGAGTGGAGCTTCATCGACATGAATTCCTGAAAAAATCTCGAAAGCGTCAATGCCCTGAAAGAAAAACAACTCATAGCCGCTCAATATTTCAAGTCCCAACTCTTTGGCATCTAAAAGAAAACGGGTCTCAAGCGGGGTGTAGACTGCGTCGAAAGCCCAATGCTGCTGCCCGATCAACTTTTTTGGAATGGCTGTTCCGGGATGATGGTGCATGCCAATCGGAGTTGCATTGACCAAGCCGCCAACCCCCGTCAAAGCATCTTCCACTTTCGTGCAGAGCTGAATTTCTGAATCCGTATGATTTCTCAGGCGGATCGCTAGCTCTTCTGACCTTCGCCGCTCCTGATCGAAGAGTCGGAGCTCTTCTGCACCGAGATCGATCAAGCCAAAGGCTATGGCGCGGCCCACTCCTCCAGTGCCAATAATCGCCACTTTTCCTGGACTTTGCTTCGGAAATCGAGAACGGTAAGCTCTTTTGAATCCGCTAAAATCGGTATTGAATCCTTCTGCATCGTTATTCTCATTAAAACGAACAGTATTGATTGCAGCAAGTTTTTGAACTTGCCCTGAAGGGATTGAAATGATTTTAGCAGCCTGTTCTTTAAAGGGATAGGTGATGTTGACTCCGGAATATCCCTCAGCAGCGCATTCTGAAAGCGCATTCCGGAAAATCTCAGGCTCCGCTGAATTCAAGGAGAGGAGATCGTAACTAACTTCAATGCCCGACAGTTTTCCTGCCAGACGATGAAGTTCCGGCGCTCTTGATTTCTCAATGCCAACGCCAATCAAACCAAGTTTAAGTGCCCTCATTTTTTGAGATCCAGCAGGTTGATATGAAAGAGTTATTGGAATCAGGAATATGAAACTTGTGAGTTATATCAATGGGGTCGAGTGCTTTGCATGGAAGTTCGCTGATTGAATTCCAGGAACCATTCTGCCAGTTTAGGGCAGCGGTTTCGCCAATTTTCATCAGGAAACCGGAAATCGAGATAACCTAGAACACATCCGATTCCAATCACTCCAATATTCAGGGTTCCTGTCAAATTTTCAATTTCTTTTTCTATGCGTGCCAGAGAGCGAAATATTTTCAGTTTTTGGTTTTCGATCCATTCCCGCCATTGATGCTGTTCACTCCTCTCATATGTTTCATAACGGATCAAGACGGCAGCATCCAAAATTCCGTCTGTCAAAGATTGGAGCGTCAAAGTTTCCCAGCGGGAAGAACCTGCTGGAGGGAACATCTTTTTTCCTTCATGCAGTTCGTCAAGGTATTCGCAGATCACGCGTGAATCGTACAATGCCGTTCCGTTGTCTAAAAGAAGAGTGGGAATTTTGCCAATGGGGTTTTCTTCCACCACGCTGGCGTTGGGCGCCACAGGAGAGAGCACGCAGGCAACCGGGGTGATCTGATCGATCAGTCCGGTTTCATAAGCTAATACGAGTACCTTGCGGGCAAACGGGGATGCAGGGCTGTAGAACAGTTTCATGAGATGATTTCTCCTTTTTCCTATCGGCCTGATTTACCCGGAGAGCAGTCTCGGCAGGGTGAGGGCGATGGCAGGAAAAACAACAATTAAAGTGATGCGAAGCAGTTCCACGATAAAAAACGGCATCACCCCTTTGAAAGTTTCGCTCATCGGCACGTTGTCTGCCAGCGAATTGATCACAAAAACATTCAATCCTACCGGAGGAGTGATCAGTCCGAGTTCCACCACCACCAGGGCAATAATTCCGAACCAGATCTTTGTCGTTTCTTCGGGCATTCCGAAATCGAGACCTGAAATTACCGGCCAGAAGAAAGGAATGGCAAGGATAATCATCGACAGGCTGTCCATAAAGCAGCCCAGAATAATCAGAGCAATCAGCAGCAGCACGAGGATTGTGTAGGGTGACAATCCGCTCGAAATCATGGCTTCTGCGGCTTCCATCGGCACGCGCCCTCGTGACATAAAAATTTTCAAGGTCTCAGCGCCAATCAAAATGAGATAAATCATCCCACTCGTTTTTGCTGTTTCCAACAATGAAATTAAAAAATCGTTCCATGAGATCTTGCGACGGACAATTCCGTAGACTGCCACAAGAAAGGCGCCGATTGCTGCGGCAGGAGTCGGATTGAAAGCGCCTGCATAAATGCCTCCGATCACCATGCCAAAAATTCCCAGAACCGGAAGAATCGAGATCGTCGCTTCAAAAATTTCTGAGACACTCGCTTTTTCTGCAGGCGGACCTGCACTTGGAACAAAAAGGACATAGAGGCTGATGGTGCAAACAAACAAGACAACTGCCAGCAATCCGGGAACGAATGCGGCCATGAACATGGTGACAATGTTCGCTTCCACAATGATTGCATAAATCACAAGGACAATTGAAGGAGGAATGAGAATACCCAGCGTTCCCCCTGCAGCGACGGTTCCTGTGGCGAGTGCCGGAGAATATTGGAGACGCTTCAATTCGGGCAATGCGACTTTTCCCATGGTCGATGCCGTTGCAAGCGAGGATCCGCAGACAGAACCGAATCCGGCACAAGCTACAATAGCCGACATTGCCACCCCTCCGCGGAACCGGCCTAACCAGGCATTGGCTGCCTGAAAGAGATCACGACTCAACCCCGCATGGGTTGAAAGTGCCCCCATTAAGATAAACATGGGAACCACGGACAAATCGTAAATTGAAAATTGGGAGTAGGCGAGATCTTTGAGCTGGGAGAGGATAATTGCAGGGCCCGAGAGAATCATGACTCCACCGATCCCCACTATCAGCATGCTGTAGGCGATTGGAATACGAATCGCAATCAATAGGACCAAGACTCCCAGTCCTTCAAGACCAATTAGAAAGCTATTCTCCATAAATTTGAAAAAGTTGTTTCAGGTTTTTGTTTCCCCATCCCCTTGTCCAAAAAATCCAAGGGACTCTCCAGTAGTGATCAACGAGGCAACAGCAAGGAGGGCCAGGGAGAAAAGGATTGGGGGGAAAGCTACCCAGAGAGGGATGCCGAGAATGGCCGTGTACTCTTCATATTCGCGGTAATCCGCCATCCCGATACTCATTCTCCAGAACAGGAGAACTGCAAACGCAATGGCGGTCAACGAAGCCAGCATGGACATAAAATTTTGTAGTCTGGGCCCCGCCCACATGGTGAAGAGATCAACACTGACGTTGGCTTTGGTCAGTTGGCAAAACGGCAAGAAGGTAAAGACGGAAATCGCAACTCCCATTTCGACAATCTCAAAATCTCCGGCAACCGGGGCATTGAACAGAAGATTTGTCACGGCGCTATAGGCGGTCATCAGGACGATTAAGATTAACAAAAAACTTCCCAATAATGCCCAGAACTGAATAAATTTTCGGATGAGATGGATGATACGGGACTGTTGCGAATCCATTTTGTTCTCTACATTTCGTTGCTGTATTTGGCAATGGCGGTTCTTGCAGCATCGACAAGTTTGCGGCCATCAATTCCCTTTTTCTCAACTTCGGAAATCCAGCGTTCCACGACCGGTTCCAGTTTGGCACGAAATCTCTTCAGCTCGTCTTCTCCGATTTCGATATGCTCATTTCCGGATTTGACCGCCAAATTAATTCCGCCTACTTCGGAATTGGTCCAGATTCGGCCAACTTCCTTGGCAAATTCGATTCCTGACAAATCATCAATCACCTTTTTGAGGTCTGCCGGAAGAGAATTGTAGCTGTTTTTATTCATTGAAATTTGGAAAGTAGTGGTCCCAAAGCGAGTCCGGTTGACGCCTTCAATTTGATATTGAGTCAATTCATGAATTTTCAAGGGAGCAATAATTTCCCAGGGAATCAATGCGCCATCGACTACTTTCTTGGAAAGGGCCTGGGGGAGTTCCGGCACTGGCATGCCGACTGGATTGGCACCAAGGGCCTCGAGAATCCAGGCTCCGGTGCGAGTTGGAATACGAATTTTAAGCCCTTCGACGTCTTCCACTTTGCGGATCGCCTTGTCCACCATTTGAAATCCCTGACCGGCGTGTACATGGAGAACGAGGGGATGGACACTTTTGTACTCTTCTGCTAAATACTCATTAAACATCTCATACATGGCAAGGTTGGTAGCAACCAGATTGTTGGTATGAATGAAAGGCAGCTCAAAAACTTCGGAGCGGGGGAATTGACCCGCGGTATAACCATTCACAGTCCAAATCATATCAACGACGCCATCGCGGAGTTGTCGTATCAATTGGGGTGGTTTGCCTCCCAAAGACATCGAGGGATACACATCAATTTTGATTCGGCCTTTGGACGCTTTTTCCACCCGCTCAACCCAGGGCATGATCATTTTTGAATGCGCGGGAGACTTCGGACCTAAAAGATGGTGGAATTTAAAGGTAAATTCTGGTGCAGCGAATGTCGGCTTGATTGCTCCGGTCACAAAAACCGCTGCCGCAAACACACTGACAATAAATGATTTGAAAATTATTTTCATATGAACCTCCGTTTTGTTTTCTTATCAAATCCCGATGGATTGCAGTTTTGATTTAAATCCTGCAACACATAAAATTGACCAGGACACGGATGCAATTCGGCATCTTGGTCAAACAAGTATGAATGCAATCTATCGGTTGTCAAAGAAAAAAATGATTGATTGTGTTGCAAAAATTAAAGAATTTCATTTTCCCGTTTTACGATTGTAGCATAACCAGCGGTTGACTCGGATTTTTCATTTGTCTTTCCGGACATCCGCGGCAATACTGAGGAGAAGTTCAGGTGTTGGCCTGAATTGGTCCCGCAATCAATATTTGTACGTGTATATTTGATCGGCAAAAGACGCCCCCAATTGGATCGGTTTCGCTTTACCGAGCGCAAAACCTTATTTTTAATTAATCAACATCCGTAAGCCAGCACGATCCGTCCTTGAAAGACGACGTGAAAATCCAGTTTTTTGCGCCTTTGAGTGAAAAATTCGGGTTCCGATACCTGGGAGCACTGGATCCAAAAAGACGGACATGGATCCACTACCAACTATTTAATTCTTTGTCAATGCCTGATTATTGCGATTCCGGCAGGAATGAAGGTTTGAATGCAGTAATCAGTTTGTAGGATGGGTGGGGTGAATCTTCTTTAAGAAACAGATCCAGATATTGAATCCCCTGTTTGGCGTGTTCCCAGGTAACCGCTTCCGCGCGTGTTCCTTCACCCGCATCAATGGCTGAAAAAATAATGTGATGCTGCAGATGGGCATAATAGAGCCGTTGGTATTCGTTGCGGGGAGTCGTATTATCGAAAACCAATGCTCCTGCTCCGGCGAAAGGCAGATGATTGTTTAAATTCAATGAATTTTCGATGGACTTGTTGTCCGCTGCCTGGATGATGATGGAGTGAAAACGTTCATTCATTTTGCTGTACTTTTCAGCATCGTTCTCATCGAGCAAATCTTTTTTCGCAAAAATTGCATCACCTTCCTGCAGGCAACTGTTGAGCGATTTGCGCACCTGGCGACTGAGGCCTTTTTCGGCAACGAGCCGGGCAGCAAGACCTTCCAGCACTCCGCGGACCTCGATCCCGTCCTGAATCGTTTTTTGATCCAGCCGACGAACTTCATAGCCGCGAGATCCGGCACTGATCAATAAACCTTCTTTTTCGAGAATTTTAAATGCCAATCTGACTGGAGTTCTGGACACTCCTAATTTTTTTGACATTGGAATTTCCGCAACCCGCTTCCCGGGAGACAATTCACCTTTGTGAATCATCTTGCGAAGTTCAAGAACGACTCGATCTCCCTGTTGCATAATTTTTATTCTCTTCCCGTGATTGGTTCCTCCAGTTGCCGACAGGCGAAATAGGAACTGCACTTTTAAGAATTCAGATCCTATCCCGGAATCCAGCTTGAGTCAACTGGATGGAAGATTTTTATGAAGCAGTGAAATTTATGATTAAATAATATTATCAGATACTTACTTAGTGAAAATAAACCCGGTGATTTGTCTCAGTGTTCCGACTGCCCGAGGCCGTTTATTGAAAGTAAAGTGGTTTTCATGGGTAGATGAGGCGGGCAGGCGAAGGCAAATTGTAAACGGATTGAACCACAGATCTGTCATGTCTGTTGCCTCTTTTTTGTTCTAATACTTGCTGAAGATGAGTAAATGCGAAAAATGGAGCGGAATTTGCTACACCCAATTAAAAAATCCTATATTCTCCCAATTTCCGGATGCAAGGTATGAGATGAAATTATCAGCAGGTGCCAAAACACTGTTCCAGGCAATCCATCAGGAATATGAATCTCAGGGGACCTCGATTCGAGGAGAAAACAGCTACACCGGTGCCCTGAGAAAATTACAAAAAAGAATTTACAAAGGCGAAGATACCGAGCAAATTCAAGCGGATTTCGAACATTTGAAAAATTCAGATGAGCACAGGTGATTGCTTTAAAAAAACAATCAAGTCTTCCAAAGCATTGCCTCAGAGCCGGGGAAAGCAGTGTTCAAAAAGTTGTCCGGCTCTTGTCTCCGCGGGCAGTAAGGACTGCCCCTTCGTTTCCGTCCAATTCTAAAGAGCTACTTCCGGCAGGCCTTTCATAGCATCAGCAACCGCTTCCTGGGGGTACTCATAGTCATGAAGATTTCCCTGATGATAGGCATCATAAGCAGACATATCGAAATGTCCGTGTCCGGATAAATTGAAGGCAATGACTTTTTTCTCTCCGGTTTCCTTGCATTGGAGCGCCTCATCAATGGCTCCCCGGATGGCGTGAGAAGATTCTGGTGCCGGAATAATGCCTTCGGTTTTAGAAAATTGAACTGCCGCCTCAAAGGTTGCTAACTGATGAACGGCCCGCGCTTCAATATCTCCATTGTGAACCAATGCACTGATCTGAGGTGACATGCCGTGATAACGCAGTCCTCCTGCGTGGATTCCTGGAGGTACGAAAGTGTGACCCAGCGTGTGCATTTTGACGATCGGTGCCATGGCGGCAGTATCGCCAAAATCGAATGTGTATTCTCCCCTGGTCAGGGTTGGACAGGAAGCCGGTTCCATGGCAACAATTTTTGTCTTTTTTCCATTGGTGAAATTTTGATGCAGAAAAGGAAAAGCGAATCCGCCGAAATTTGATCCTCCTCCGACACAGGCGATGACCACATCCGGGTATTCTCCAGCCATTTCCATTTGCTCAAGTGCCTCCAGACCGATGATGCTTTGATGCATCAAAACGTGATTGAGAACAGATCCCAGGCTGTATTTCTTTTTTCCTTCTGAAGTCGCCGCCACTTCCACTGCCTCCGAAATTGCGATTCCCAAAGAACCATTGTTTTCAGGATCTTTTTCAAGCACTGAGCGCCCAAACTGGGTGCGGTCCGAAGGGCTGGCATAAATATCAGCACCATAATTCTGCATAATGATACGGCGGTACGGTTTCTGTTGATAGGAGACCTTGACCATATAGATTTCCAGGTCCAAATTGAAAAAATTGCATGCCATTGCCAAGGCAGAACCCCATTGACCGGCACCCGTTTCGGTGGTGAGCGCCTTTACACCCGAATTCATGTTGTAAAATGCCTGGGGAACTGCGGTATTGGCTTTATGAGATCCCACCGGACTGGCCCCTTCATATTTATAATAAATATGCGCGGGTGTATCGAGGGCCTTTTCAAGACGTATGGCACGAATCAGAGGGGTGGGGCGCCAGAGTTTGTAGATCTCACGCACGGGTTCCGGAATATCAATCCAACGTTCTGTGCTGATTTCCTGCATGATGATTTCCATCGGAAAGAGTACACTGAGAAAATCCGGGGTGACGGGTTCTTTGGTGCCTGGATGCAGAACGGGCTGCGGCGGAACCGGTAAATCGGCATTGATGTTGTACCACGTTTTAGATAGTTTGCTTTCTTCAAGCAGATATTTGTATTGATCACCCATGGATCTCTCCTTTGCTTCTGATTCAAATAAATTATTTTAATTGATACGGTTCTAATCTTTAAAGCGCTCATAAAGCGCTACCTCAAAAAAAGTTTCCAGACAAAACTTTTTTTCATTTTTCTCCAATACTTTTCTTTATCGAATGAGAAGAGGAAATGGAGTCTGATTTTTAATTCTTTGCAGATTTCTTATTGGACAACAAGGTGGCGAGCACCTCTTTTATCGCAGGGGTCGGGGCATTTTTGTATTCGCTGATGCGAGAATATATTTCAGAGGCTGCCCGGAAGAAACCTCCGGGAATGCCGGATTTTTCAAATGTTGCAGCGATTTCCTCCATTTCTCCTGCAAAGCGCCAGGCTTTGCCTGTGACATTTCGGATACGCTGCTCAGAAAGTTCTGAGAATTTCGACCCATTCATGGACCAATGTGCCAGTAAATCTTCTCGGACTTCCAGTGCTTCAGCGGTTGCGAGGATTGAACACATCAGTGCCGCAGTGCCCTTGGTATTGGCGGCAAAGCACATCTTCAGAGCCGATGCCTTTCCGATCTTGTCTCCAATCACTTTGGTCTCCAAAGGTCCCGAACTGAAACAATCTGCCACTTCATTTGCATGGGAACCTGACAAATAAAGCCACGTCGTGCCAGGCATCCAGGCAGGGCCGCCGATGATTCCTCCATCAACAAATGTCGCGCCGGCGTCCGCCATTTTGCCGGCGATCCGTTCCACTCTTTCAGTGGAGATGGCATTGGCATCTAAATAGGTTCCACGAAATGAACAGTTCAATACCTCATCGGCAACTTCTTCGGCAGAATCTGGAGGGCAGACACTGATAATGATGGCAGATTTTTCACAGAGCGCCTTCAAAGAAGGAAGTTCTGTCAGTTTGACTTGTGACGCCCGGTCCCGCGTTTGCTCACTGCGATTTTCTGAGACCCAGTAAACTTCATGCCCTCCGTTTTTTGCAGATGCCGCAACAGAAACCCCCATTTCTCCGGGATGAATGATTCCGATTTGTAGTTTTTTCATTACTTTCTCATTCTTTGTGTTCGCGAGTCAGGCAGGATGCGCTGTTTGTTTATGGGACACTTGCAAATCTGATTTTATTGAAGCGGTTCGATTTTCAGTTCCGATGCCAGATTTTGTAGAGACTGGAAGAGCTTTTCGTGCATCGGAATGCCGTTTGCAGTCCGTTCCTGCTTTTTAGCAAAACTTTGTTCTCCCGGGACCTGGACTTTGTCAAAGCCGGGTAAGGTGGGAGACGACTGCATACTGCGGACAACCCCGTCTACGGCTCGTTTGAAGGTTTCAATTTCTGCAAAGGACTCAATCGAAATGGCAACAATGAATTGACCAGTATTAGTGACGCTCACGTCATCGGCGTTCCAGTCCACCACATCCTTCCCCATGGCCGCACCATTCAAGGTGCCGGCAAGCAGTCCGAGCAGCAATGCGAGACCATAGCCTTTATACCCTCCAATCGGGAGAAGAAATCCTTCTTCTGCACGGTTCGGATCGGTCAGCGGCTTCCCCTGTCGATCAACCATCCAGCCTTCCGGCATTTCTTCACCCCGCTGCGCAGCTGTTTTCACTTTTCCATAGGCTGACACAGTTGTCGCCATATCCAGCACGACCGGGGCTTCTTCCCAGGCGGGAACTGCGATTGCAATGGGATTGGTGCTGAGCAGCATTTCCGTTCCGCCCCAGGGTGGGAGATGATTGGCATTGCCGATGGCGACGTAGAGTCCGATCATGTCGTCTTTGAGGGGGATTTTCGCATAAAGCGATGCGGGACCGGCATGGTTGCTGTATTTGGTGCCGACCCAGGCAACTCCGTTTGATTTTGCTTTCTGGACGGCAAGATCCGCTGCATATTTCATGACGAGATGACCCATGCCGTTGTCTCCATTCACCAGGGCCATTCCGCTTTTTTCTCGTTCGACTTTGATTTCCGGATGCAAATTGATCCCGCCGGTTTTCAGTCTTCGAATGTAATGTGGCAGCCGAAAAATTCCATGACTGTCCACCCCGTTGAGATCGGCGTCCGCCATCAATTCGGCAATGATTCCAGCCTCTTGTTCAGACATATCGATAGCCATGAAGGCAGTTTTGATGAATGCTTCCAGTTTTTCAACCTTAAAAAAACGACTTTGTGCAAGCGTCTCCTTCATGGAATTTCCTCCTTTAGTAAAAATTTGAATCAGGTAAATCAGATGGATGATTTGAAGGATTAATAGCTGTTTTTAATGAGTTTGCCAAGGAATGGAGTAATTTTTCCTCTTCGCACGCATCATACTATGGCATTTTAAAAACCACCATCAAAAATTTTGATGGTTCTTCATGATTATCTATGAATGGTCTGAGCGAACCATGGGAGGGGAGAAAGGACGTTATTTTTTGAAGAAATCGGATTCGCTCAGGGTCTCATCGACGGGTGCATTTTATCCGCATTGTCGATCGCTTCCATGAGACCATTGATGTGTTCTTTCTTTTTTACATTATTCATCAGAGTGTTGTTTCGAATTTCATTGAGGGACGTATCAAGTTCTGCTTGACTGGCTGCATGGAGCATTTTGCTCAATCCCCCGATCAGTTCCTCAGAACCCGGGATGCTTCGAATCGGCTGCAGCGAGTTTTCAGGGTTTTCGATATTCCGCAACTCTTCAGAAAACGCTTTCAGAAATGAAGGACTGGCCAGTCGGGACTCATCATCCGGGGCGGAATTGATCAGAGAAAGATTGCTTTCCGCTGCTGCGTTCAACAGCAGATTTCCCAGACTGTCGGGATCGCTCATGTCTTCTCTCATGAAGATTTCCGGAGGGATATTGAGACGGCTTTCAATGTTGACTCCAAATTGATTGGCCATCACCAGTTGGGCAACCCTGTTGAAATTTTCAAGCGATTGGTCCTGTTTTGCCGAAAAAAGCCTGGTGATCTGCGTGGTGATATCATTGATGTTGATGGATTTTGTACCGTCCATAGCATCACTCAGATCTACAATGGCGGACCGGTAGAGGGTCCCTCCCCATTCGACCTGCAGGGTCCAGGGAAAATTGCTGTTCGTCCGCTTGACCCCCAAAGAGAAATTTCCCTGCACACCAGTGTTGCCTGTTTTGAGCAGATCACCATTGAAATCGAAGAGTTTGACGGTGGCGCCATTGACCTGACGCAATACTCGACTTGTCAGGATTTGAGAGTTGGCTGCAACCGAAAAAACTCCTGAAATTGCGATTTGTTCTTCCTCCTCTTCTTCCGTTTCTGGATTAGGAATTCGAATACCGGCTGTTTCATCAGAACGCTCAGGGGCACACCCGGCCAGAATGATCAGCCCGGTGATCACAAGAAAAAAAAGAAATTGAAAATGCTGTCTGTATTTTCCCTGGTGTTTCATCTGTTTACTCGTGGATATCAGCCAAGTTGAAGAACTGAAAGGAAAAAGAAGCGACCATCGAGCCCTCTCCTTTTGGTGTTTCAAGTGCACGAAACTGAGAGTCCCAGAATTCCCGCAGGTTTTTTTTCATCTCTAGAAACTTCTCTGGCGTTGTTGCGATGGCAAATGCTCCGAATTCCCGGTTCTTGGACGGGTCTTTCAAGAATTTCAGAGACAATTCTATAATCTCTTTATAGAGGAAGTTGATGCGGGGATCTTTTGCATCGATTTCTTTTAAAGGGTCCGGCGTTTCAAACCCGTCTTCGGTTTCTTCCAGCAATTTTACTTGTTTCAGAGATTCCAATGCTTCAACAATTTCTGGAATGTTTTTATCCAGGAGCGGATTCAGGCATTTTTTGAACCACAGGGGATTGTAATGAGCCCCTTTGAGCGACGCGGTTTCTCGGATCAGCCAGGTGAACCAGGAAGTAATGCAATCATATTGTGCATCAACCAGGCTGACCGGTTTCCGAAAGCGCAGGTTACGGAAACGCTCATAATATTTTTTGTGCAGTGCGGTTCCTTCCGGACACTGATCCAGGCGAAAAAGACTCTCAAAATAGTCGAACTGATCGCCATCGAGCATCAGCAGTTCTGTGAATTCCGTGAATAATTCTTCTGAAATTTTTTGTCTGCCGTCTAAAATTGCTTTGATGAAACTCGGGTTTTTGCTGCCAAACCGATAAGAAAAATATCGCAGCGAATAACGCCGATCCTTTTCCTTGCAAGCGTTAAAATAGGCTTTCAATAAAGTTTTGAACTCCACAAAGTTGTAGATGTTCAACTCGACTTCGGAGAATCCGAAATCTCGTATTTTACGATACCGTCTGCCGGGATCATTGTTTTTGTCTGACGAATTCTGCGCCATTGCTGTTCCCCAATGTGAGGGTTTTCCTAGAACTCTTCTCTGCTGGTATTGTGGGTCTATCCTACCCCTCCTGTTGGGCAATGTCACTACAAAATCCTTCTTACTCCTCAAATAAGTGTATTATAAAACAATACATAAATTTAAAAAATATGTGAAATTTTTAGTGAATAGTGTCCAATTATCGTTATAATTTAAAAGTCACTAATTGATGAGCGTAATTTAAATGTATTAAATTTTACGAATAATGCAGAATAAATAAATTCAAATATAAGGAGACAAACAATGGAAACAAAACAATTGATACCGGGAGCGGCAGTATTATTATCCAGTGTATTGATGATTGCCTGCGCCCCGCAGGGAACAGATGATGCCCAGCGGACTGATCAGTCTTCGCTGAAATACGAATCAGCAGCATTGCATTCCGGAGTCTTCCCTACCTTGAATTTTTCATTTGAAAATTCGGCTTTGACCGGGAGAACTCTTGCAAGGGGTCCTCAAGGGGGAAATTCTTTTGAGCAGGATGAAGATGCGCTAAGAGGCCCCGGGGAAGAAGGCCATCTGGGTCCCGGAGGAGAAGGGCATCATGGCCCACCTGAAGGAGATCAGAGAGGACCGCTGCTTTCTGCAAACTCAAGCACTTTTGAACGCTGGATCAGGAGGATGGACTTTATTATTGAGGAAACAAATGAAACCCTTTCTTCTCTGAATTCTGAAGAATTGGATGCCACGGGTTCCTTTTCAGGAAAAGGGTATGATGGTCGGGTAAGCGGCACGATCAGTGCGCTTTCCGGGGATCCGACTTATCAGTATGAGGCCCTGGTCTGCTATGACAATACCGGTTTTTTGTCGGTCAAGTGGAGTGCTGATGAAAGTCAGATTGAAAGCACCAAGGATTTCAGCAAAATGCCTTCCCATCGGGGCAACAGTGCTGCAAATCTTTTGAGCAAGGTGATCTATTCAAATTCAGGAAGAAAAACAACCGTGGAAATGCTGGCTCATGGAGCCCCCTGGCATCGTCGTTTCGATATGGATGATGAAGCTCTGATGACTCACTATATGTATGGTCAAACAATTACGGAAGGTGCAACATTCATCAGAAGCGTTCAGGATTGGTACTCGTCTGTTCCCGAAAACTTCACGGCAGACGCTTATCTGACGGGGAAAATCGAAGCGGATGAATCCGGAGAGTATGTGGCTTACCTCTCCTCTGAAGAGGAATGTGCGGGGATCGACTTTGATGAAAATTCAGTCACAGGAGAAAGTTGGTGCCTGGGAAAGGCCATTGGTTCCGACACGGATTATTCGGCAGAGGAACTCAGTCAAGCGTGGAACAATCTGTCTGATATCGGCATTGCGAAACAATCCAATTTGCAGACTGTCGCTCTGCAGTCCAATTTAAGCTGTCCCTGAACCGGAATCCTCCGTCTCAAGAGGAGGCAAACTCATCGAATCCAACTGAAATTCTCACTCGTACTCAAAAAATGAAATTTAGAAGAAAAGCGAAACCTGTTCTAATTTCAAAATAATTGAGATTGTGAAAAAGGGCAACAGAGCCCGCATTAAGCCGGGTTCTGTGCTCCCATTGATTTCGCAATGGGAGTCATAGTCATTTATCTAGAATTCTTGTTGCCAAGAATTTCAAGCGTCCTACCCAACCGCTGGACGGGCCGCCCTCAATGCGGTTCTATTTGGACTTGCAACGAATGGGGTTTACACTGCCGACTCTGTCACCAGAGTCGCGGTAGGCCCTTACCCTGCCTTTTCACCCTTACCTGTGCCTCGAAAGGCCATCGGCGGTATGTTTTCTGCTGCACTTTCCATCAGCTCACGCTGCCTGGTTGTTAACCAGCATTCTGCCCTTTGTTGCCCGGACTTTCCTCTCGTGCTGTTTGGCACCAGCGACTATGTTTTGGACTCGTTGC
The DNA here is from genome assembly GCA_015231825.1 of SAR324 cluster bacterium. Lineage (GTDB taxonomy): Bacteria > SAR324 > SAR324 > SAR324 > NAC60-12 > JADGAV01. The sequence goes on along the minus strand of JADGAV010000040.1, from coordinate 10,266 downwards.
CCTCTACTAAAAAATGATTCCTTGTCATTACAATGCGAAATACTGCCCCCTGGGTTTGCTGATCTGGCTCAGGCCTCAACCTAATCCAGGAATGGCTTCGCTTTGTTTTTCTGAAGCGATCAAAGAAATCTAGCCCTTTGTGGAAGGCAGGTCAACAGCTTTTTTAAAAAAACTTGCATTCTTCAATTAAAAAATATATCTATTATGGTTTTATCTTTGACCTAATTCCAACAATTTATTTTAGAAATACCCAAGGCCGATGGACAATTTACAAACAGAGACTGGTGCAAATCCCCCTTCATTTCAACTCAACGAAGAGCTTATCAATCCAGCCCCTCGACAGAACGAGGCGCTTCAAAAAAGTGTTGGACGTATGAGAAACATAGGAATTTCAGCCCACATCGATAGTGGCAAAACGACCTTGACCGAGCGGATACTGTATTATGCCGGAAAAATTCACAAAATTGAGGAAGTGCGCGGTGGTGGTTCAGGAGCCACAATGGACCACATGGAGCTGGAAAAGGAAAAAGGAATCACCATCACCTCAGCAGCTACAACTGTATTTTGGAACAACAAAACGATCAACATCATCGACACGCCCGGGCATGTGGATTTCACCGTCGAAGTGGAACGTTCTTTAAGAGTCTTGGATGGCGCCATCATGGTGTTGTGCGGGGTAGCCGGGGTTCAATCTCAATCGATTACGGTTGACCGCCAGATGAAACGGTATCGCGTCCCCCGGGTCGCTTTTATCAACAAACTCGATCGGATGGGATCCAATCCAAGCCGGGTCATTGAAGACCTGTGTGAAAGTTTGGAACTGAATGCTGTTGCCATGCAGGTCCCTATCGGTTTGGAAGAAGACCATGCAGGTGTCGTAGATTTGATCACCATGAAAGCCGTTTACTTTGACGGTCAAAAAGGTGAGAAACTTCGGATTGAAGAGATTCCTGCAGATTTAGTGGAAAAAGTGCAGGAAAAGCGGGCAGAAATGCTGGAAGCTGTCTCCATGTTTGATGATCAGTTGATGGAAGACCTCCTTGAAGAAAAAGAAATTTCAGAAGATGAAATTCATGCCGCCATTAAAAAGGGGGTTCAGTCACTCGAACTTTGTCCGGTTTATTTGGGGTCAGCAGTAAAAAATAAAGGGGTTCAGCTGGTCTTGGATGCTGTCACACGCTACCTTCCTTCGCCCCTCGAAGCCGAACGTCCCAAAGCAAAAAATGCCAAAAATGAAGAAGAGATCATTGAATTGTCACCTGATCCGACCTTGCCCTTGGTGGCGATGGCTTTCAAACTGACTGAGGAACAATTTGGCCAGTTGACCTACACCCGGATCTACCAGGGGACTTTGCGTAAGGGAGAGCAAATTGTCAATGTTCGCACAGGCAAGAAAATTCGGGTCGGACGGATGGTGAGGATGCATTCCAATGATCGTGAAAATATTGAAATAGCGGAAGCGGGAGACATCATTGCCATGGTCGGAGTCGATTGTGCATCGGGAGATACATTCTGCAGCACCGACATCAGTGTTGTTTGCGAATCCATGCATGTTCCGGTTCCTGTAATCTCATTGGCAGTGGATGCCAAAAACAGCGAATCCCAGGCAAAGATGAGCAAAGCACTCGGCCGTTTTATGCGGGAGGACCCCACTTTTCGAGTGAAAGTCGATCAGGAATCAGGTGAAACTCATATAGCCGGCATGGGAGAGCTTCATCTCGACATATACATTGAACGCATGAAACGCGAATTTGATGTCGAAGTGATTGTCGGTGCTCCTCAGGTGAACTACCGGGAGGCGATCACGGTGGCCGCGGAATATGATCATCTCCACAAAAAACAAACAGGTGGTTCCGGACAATATGCAGGTGTTTCGGGAAGAATTGAACCCTTGCCGGAGGATCATGAAGAAGAATTCGAATTTGTCAATGAAATCTTCGGTGGTTCCATTCCTTCCTCCCATATTCCTGCCTGTGAAAAGGGATTTCATGATGTCATGGATAAGGGCCCCCTGGCTGCTTTTCCCATGACTGGAATCCGCGTGGTTTTGAATGATGGAAAGTACCATGATGTGGATTCCAGTGATCTGGCTTTTCGACTCGCTTGCCGCACAGCGATGAAGCAAGCCATTGCTAAGGCACGTCCGGTGCTCCTGGAACCAGTCATGAAAGTTGAAGTTGAAACCCCCACGGAGTACCAGGGAAACGTGATTGGCGACTTGAGTTCCCGCAGAGGAATCATATACGGCTCGGAAATCAGCGGGGAAGGCAGCGTTGTTCGGGCAGGAGTACCACTCTCGGAAATGTTTGGTTATGCTACCGAGCTTCGTTCCATGTCGGCAGGAAAAGCAACTTACACCATGGAATTTGAAAAATATGCGGAATCACCTTCTTTTATTCAGGAAAAAGTGATGAAGGAACGTGCCGAAAAAGCGAAAGAAGACGCCGCATAGACCAACCCGCTTCTCTACTTTGTTGAAAAGCAAGGTTTAAAAAAGGGCATCTTCCTTTTTGGAAGATGCCCTTTTTTTATTCTCAGGCCCTCCGCCTCTTGTTGTTCCAGCTCTAATTGTTGACTTTTCTGAGCTTTTCCAACGCCTCCTGCATCGTGGAACAGATTTTAATATATTTGTCCAGTGCCAATCCTGTCATGATCTCGTGATTGCTGTCATTGAGATGGCAAAGGGCGATTTCTTTTTGCTGGCTTTGCAGAAATTTATAAACAGAAAGGACCAGTGTTACCCCCTGTGAATCAACATAGTCAACCCTTTCCCAGTTGAAAATAACGCCGTCCAAGTCGTTTGGTGCCAACAGATCAAAGATGTATGTTCTGGCCGCTTCGGTATGTTCCATCGATAACGTTCCTTCGAAGTCAAAAACGACGATCTTGTTTTCGATTCGGTGTTTAATATTCATTTTTGCAAACTCCTCTTGCTCTTTTTCCTCAAATAGATAACTTAGCAGACGCTTCATGAAAGTCGCAAAACCTTACCGTCGCAGGACTCAATCATGCTTAAAGTTTCAAATCGGAGCCAGGTTCCCCCGTTCATCGTGATGGATGTGATGCAAGCCGCTGCACATCGGGAAAAACTGGAGGGAGACGTCTTGCACATGGAAGTGGGGCAGCCCAGCACCCCGGCCCCTGAAAAAGTGATCGAAGCTGCCAAAATCGCACTCGATCAGGATAAAATCGGTTACACGGTGGCCCTCGGTCTTGACCCCATACGTGAACGAATTGCTCGTCACTATCAAGATATTTATGATTTGGACCTTGCTACAGAAAATGTGGTGGTCACCAGCGGTTCAACAGGGGGGTTCATCCTCGCCTTTTTAGCAGCCTTTGATCCCGGAGATCGTGTTGCTTTTGCTTCCCCCGGTTATCCTTGTTATCGCAATATCCTTGTGGCATTGGGACTGGAACCGGTTGAAATCCTGACAGGACCGGAAACACGCTTTCAACCGACCCCCGAATTAATTGATCGACTGGAGGCTCCCATTGATGGACTTCTGGTCGCCAGCCCTGCCAATCCCACAGGGACGATGATTGGCAAGAAGGAAATGGAGCGTTTGTGTGCTTTCTGCCAGGCACAAGGGATTCGTTTTATCTCTGATGAGATCTATCATGGCATCACCTACAGGGATCCCGCCGTGTCAGCATTGAGCTATACAAAAGAGGGAGTGATCCTCAATAGCTTTTCCAAGTTTTTTTCCATGACAGGTTGGCGTTTGGGATGGATGGTGATCCCCGATGAGATGCTCCGCAGTGTGGAATGCTTGGCGCAGAATTTATATATTTCTCCTCACGCCCTCTCCCAGCTGGCAGCCGTTGCGGCTTTTGACTGTTATGAGGAATTGAATGGCCATGTGTTCCGGTACAGCAAAAACCGGGAGATCCTGCTCAATGAATTACCCGCGATGGGCATGTCCCGCCTGGCTCCTGCTGACGGCGCTTTCTACATCTACGCCGATATCGCTCATCTGACCAATGACAGTAAAATTTTCTGCAGCAAGCTGCTTCAGGAAACCGGCATTGCTGCCACCCCCGGCATCGATTTTGACCCGTCCCGCGGACATCAAACCATGCGCTTCTCCTTCTGCGGATCCACCGAAGACGTCCTCGAATCTGTCAAACGCCTCAAATCCTGGCTCCCTTAAAGGGGACAGTCCCGGTTTTAATTGCCAAAATGCCTCGGTTGGAAGTGCTTTCTTTGTCAAGAAAACTTACTCAGTGATCCTTCGACACTCGTACACAAGTTTTCAAGTCTGAATCGGTCCGGGGCCAAATCGGCATCATCCTGAATTTTTGCGATGATGTCGTGAAGCACATCTCTTGCCTTTTTTAATTGAGATTTTTGAACGGACTTTTCCAGTCCAATAATTCCCGGTTGAGTAATTTCTTCTTTGATAAAGTTGTGAAGAAAGCTGACATAATTGAAAATAAAAGTTATTTTACTTTTATCAATATTGGTCAAATCCAAATATTTGTACGCCATCCCATACGCCGACAAGGAATCCATTAAAATTTTTCCAAAGTCCCCATCGGTTTTAAATTTAATTTTTTTTAGCGACAAATTTATGATTGCCTGTTCCCCTAAAATGACGGCTTTCATAAAATGTGTCTGGTATTTGTCTTTTTTGTATTTGATGGCCTCCTCAACCAGTTTCAGGACATAGACTCTCGTGAGCGGAATAGCTGCGATACAATTGATCAATTGATAGGCGCTGTTCAATTGCCCCTCCGTTACTTCTCCTTTAAATTCATCAGGACTGAAGTTAAAAGATTTTACTTTGGCGAAGAAACTACTGGTTGCCCCCAGTTTACGTTTGATTGAGATTGACAGAATCGTGACAACGTCTTTGATTTGCTGGAGTTGTTTTTGCTTGTTTTGAGGGGTTGCTCCCCCTTCAGCTGCTTTGCAGACATTCAGCGTGTCTACCAAATACTGAACATACACTTTTGCCAGCCCATTGACTGCGTTTACAGGGAGATTTTCGTAAGAACAGGAAACCACTCCTTGAATGAGCGCTTGCCTCATTTGATGATTATTCAAGCCCTTTGGATCATTAGCCACACCAAATACAACAGTTCCTCTGGCTTCAACATTTTTGGGGTCTTTTGAAAGGATTTTTGTATGAGTTGAAAAAACGCTTTCCCGCCCGTTAATTGATGCCAGGGTAGAACAGTCCAGCCGACTGTCTTTGTGGCTCCCTTTGACCAGGGATCTTGCGCGGGACATGAAAGTACCCGAACTGGAACTTCGAATCAGTTCTCGAATTTCTATAACTTCCTTCTGAAATTGAGTGCCATTGATGGGCAGTCGCTGCACTGAATAAGGAGCGAGTGTTGTCGTCTGCAGTTTCGAGATGTTTGCAGCTTTTTTGGGAACAGGTTTTTTAGCCATAAAATTATTAATGCTGAATGCTTTATCGGATAAAGCCGGTCTCCATTTTTAGAACCGCAGTTAGAAAAGGCTGATTAGCAAAAGGGGACGGACTCCTTTTTGTCATTTTTCTCACTGCACCAACGCTGTCTTTTGAGGCCGGGCCGGTTGGGAAGCTGCCGCCCTTTTCGCCTCCAGCACCTTCATCGCCTGATTCATGTGGGCCATCTGCCCCGCCATTTGCTGTACCATTGCCTTCAAAGCCCCCATTTCCTGCTCTTGGATTTGAAGCTGATGTTTCTGTCGGGTAACCATTTGCTCATATTTCATTTTTAGTGCGTCATTTTCTTCTTTGAGTTCTTTGATGGCCTGAATCGTATGCATTTGCAGTTCGATATTGTAGGTCACTCGTTTGTAGCCATCTTCTCCAGTTTTCACTAAATGAGGAAAAACTTCTTCCACCTCTTGGGCAATCAAGCCAATGCTGCTTCCTGTTTCTTTAGAAATATGCTGCAACTTTTCTCGCCATTGAAAATGCACTGGATTCAGCCGAAGGATCTTGTCCAGAGAACCAGAGAGGGGTTCGATGTCTTGTTTTAAACGAAAATCCGAGACACAGGTTCCCCCAATCGTCCCGGAATTGTTGTTTTGAAAACAGCCTGTTGCATCAATATCTCCGACCACATCCAGTGCATCGTCCGGACTCGACGTACCGATACCGACATTACCATTTCCGAGAACGATCACCAATGCATTGGGTCCCGTATCCACAATCTGGAACGGGATTGACCCTGAAGAATTGCTGGTGGAAGAAATGGAGAGGGAACCACTGACGGAAAGGGTGGCGGTGGGAATGGTTGTGCCGATGCCGACATTTCCTGTATTGTCATCTATGACCAGATAGGGGGTAGACCCTAATGTTGTGCTTCCTGAGATTGTGAAATCAAAATTGCTGCGATCGCCCCCCATTGTCCAGGTTCTTCCTCCTGCATCTGCTATGATGTCAAAGCTTATAGCTGCATCGCCGCTGCCATCCTGCTCAATTCTTATTTGAGGAATGGTCGAGGAGTTATTTTCGTATAAATGCAGCTTGGTGCTTGAAGTCGTCGTACCGATGCCGACATTGCCTCCGAGCGGATTCAGAGCCAGGGGTTCTGTGGAATTGGCATTGTCCACATACTGTGATTGGAGCCATCCGTATTGTTCTGATCCGGAGTCATAGGTCCCGATGGCCAAACCAAAGGTCCCGTTGCTTTGCAGCAGTATTCCTCCGTTGGCCACATTTCCGGAAGTCGAAGGTTCGTTGGAATCGCCTTTGATGTGAAGTCTCAATTGGTTACCTGTCGTCCCGATACCGACGCTGGTACTGCCGATGGACAAGGTTGGGGTGGTGAAACTGTTGGTGCTGCTGGTGTAAAAATCCAGACGTCCCTGTTCCGACCCAGAGCTTGCATCTACTAAAGCAGCATCGATGCGGGCAATCTCGGTTTGGGCGCCTCCATCATTCTCTGAAAAAAAGGACATCCCCACTCCAATTCCGCTAGCGGCCGTCCCCGAAGTCAGCGTATGGGCGATGCTCAACGGTCGTACTACGGTGTTGGTGTTGGTATCTGATTCGTGGATGTGTAGTGTGCTCAATGGATTTGACGTTCCAAAACCAAGCTTGCCTGTTGAAAAGTCTCCATAGATCAATGGCTTGGTGGCGGCATCAGTGCCAATGTATAATTTATCGGAACCGGTTTCGTTGTAACCTGCCTTGTAGCCAATAAAAACATTACCCGTCCCTAATGCATTGTAACCGGCACTATCGCCAATGGCCGTATTTTTGGCACCTGTCGTATTTTGCAAAAGAGCCTCAGAACCGACCGCTGTATTAAAATTTCCTGTCTGATGAGAGTAAAGAGTTTTAGAACCAAGCGCTGTATTTCTCGAACCCGTGTTTGCCCATAATGAATTCCATCCAGAGGCAGTGTTGTTGGAGCCGGAAGCATTTGCTCTAAGAGAAGAATAGCCTAACGCAACATTGAAGTCGCCATCGGCTACGGCCATCAAGGCATCTTCGCCCACAGCCGTGTTTTGAAGAGCACCACTCAAGGTCAAATTTCCAGCGTTTTTCCCGAGAAAGGTGTTCGAAGTCCCGTAGTTATGGAGAAATCGATCGGTGGCGGTATAAATTATCCCTGCCGAGGCAGTGGAATTGGGCAGGGTCAAATTGCCCGTAAAGGTGACGTCTCCGCTTCCCAATACCGTCATGATGGCATTGGGACCGGTATCAACAATCTGAAATGCGGTGTCATTGCTTGTATTGCCGGAGGCTGCAATGCTCAGAGTCGCGGTGGGTGTGGTGGTGCCAATCCCCAGGTTTCCTCCCTCAATGAGCATGGAGTCATCGCCGGTCAACTGGATACGCATATCAAAATCGGTTGAGGAATCATTGATGAAATCCAGATAGGGCATTCCCCCGGTATCATGCCGCATTTCAAATCCGGTGTGGCTTGCATCACCAAATTTGAACGAGGAATCGCCATTGACGATTGAGAATCGCCAATCAGGGTTGGCTGTGCCAATCCCTACGTTTCCATCATCCCGGACAGAGAACATGGAGACGCCATTGCTATCAGTCACATTGAGAGCCGAGGTCGCTGAAGAATTTCCGACTCCCCGTACCTCAAGACGGGCTGTGGAATTGGAAGTCCCGATGCCTACTGAATTGCTGGAGACGGCTAAAGTTCCGATCAGAGAATTAGCCAGGGTGTAAATCGAGGAAAAATTCTGATTCATCTGTCCTGCACTGATCACCGAGCCGCTGGAAAAGGTGTAGGGCACACTGATGCTCGACGGGGTGCTTTGCGCCCAACTCATCGTCGGAGTTATAAAAACCGTTATGATTGTGATGAATATGAAGCGTTTCATGATTTTCTCCTATTTAGCCCATAGTTATCTGTTGACAGAGCGCACACATTTTTTATGCTTAAAATTATTAAAAGAACTTGGAATGTACCATACATTTGCCATGACGAAACGATTTGACTGGAATAAAAAAAAGAACCAGCAATTGAAAAATGAACGCAATATTTCTTTCGAAGAAATTATTTATGCCATTGAACGTGAAGGACCGATTGACATCTTCCCTCACTCCGACCAGAAAAAATATCCCAATCAATCGCTATACGAGGTAAATATTCGTGATTACATTTACCTGGTTCCGTTTGTACGGCAGGAAGACCTTATTTTTCTAAAAACCATTATTCCCAGTCGTAAAACAACCAGGAACTATCTGAAAAAAGGGGCCTATCGTGAAGTATAAACTCTACTCAGAAGAGCAGGAAATTCTTGATGCTTTTGAGAAAGGACAACTCCAGTCGGTACCAAATGTTGAACAGGAAATTTTCAATGCTAAAGAAACTGCACGTCAAACATTCAAAAAAAACAAACGAGTCAATCTCCGGATGACTGAAAACGATTTTGAAATGGCACATGTCAAAACCTTAGAAGAAGGCATTCCCTATCAAACACTCCTCTCCAGTATCATTCACAAATATTTGATTAATCAATTAGTTGAAAAAAAATGATCAATTAATTGTTCCCATGCAGAGCAGGGGAACATTCAGCCTTTGCGTTCCGTTGGTGGGCCAGGCCCTCCCTTTTTCAGTCTTCTGCCTAACCCCCCTTCAGCCTTTGCCCCTTCTGCTTCTTTGGTTGGCTCGTTTTCATAAGCCCACCCTACCTTCTTTCAGCATCCTCCAAAAGGCATCCCGCGTGCTCATCATTTTAGTCCCCCCAAGCTGCGGTTCCCCAGAGGGCGCCGTTCCAGTTGTTGTCGGGATCGGCGAGCGCTTTCACTTCATCTGATGTAAGGGTGCGGTGGTAGACACGTATTTCATCAATTTTTCCATCAAAATAAGCGCCACCTTGCAGAAATCCAATTTTAAGATCTGCAGTTTGTACTGCTGTTTTTGCCGTGTAGGAACTTTTACTGGCGAGTTCACCATCAACATAGAGTTTAAGAACACCGGTTGTCGTCCCATTGGCTTCCAGGGTGAAAGCAACATGATGCCAAGTATTCCGGGTCGGTTCTGCAATAAAGACGGTGTTATCGCCGCTTCCCGTCTGAACGGCAAGATTGCCGCTTCCGGTCAGAACAGAATAGTCATCGTTGGCACTACTGGTTCCATTACGTTTGGTCACGAGGCCTTGTGCTGTGGTCGCGGTCCCTTCTGCTTTATACCAAAACGCCAGGCTGAAGCGTCTGCTGGCGTCTTGGCCAATGTCAAGATCCGCATGGTTGGTCACGGTGATGATGTCATCGGTGCCGTCAAAGTTGAAAGCTCCGTCTACTGTTGATAGTCGATCCGTAGTTGCAATTGACCCTGAAACTGTCCCGTGATACCCATTACCGCTAAAGTCATCACCATTACTATTTAGAGGGAGATAGAGCACCAGATCCGACGTCAAATCCACCGAGGAGAAGCTCCAGCTGGTGAGGGCCAAGGTCGTGTTGTTCGATCCTGCCACCCCGTTGAGAGTGGCGGTGTAAGTTCTCTGATAGGCCAAAGACGTCCCCAGAGAAAAGCTCGCCGTGGTCGTGCTGATATCGAAACTTACCGATCCGGCGATGCTGCTGCCACCGGATTCGGAAAGTGAGAAGGTGCTGCTGGTGAAGGAACTGATGCTCATGGCAATATCAAAGGTCACATCCACCGTCGCCGCGATGGAAATTCCGGCTTCCCCGGCAGTAGGAGCGCGGCTGCTAATGGATACGCTTTGCACTTCATTCAAACTGGTTGCGAGAGACAATGCTGTATTGACCGCATTTCCTTCCGCATCAAAGACGGAATTGGCCGAGGCAGCAATGGTGAATGATTCCACCCCGCTGGGATTTCCTG
>JADGAV010000006.1:173219-231388 GCA_015231825.1 SAR324 cluster bacterium | reverse complement strand
GCCAGATTTTCTGATCATTCCGGCAACTTTGCAAGATCATCGAGATACGGCAAAATTTCGCGGGCCTTTTGAATTTGTTGACAGTCAAGGGTCGCGGTCAACACCTGCTCATTTTCAGATCCACGAACGATATCTTCCCCTGTGGGAGAGACGACGCAGCTATTGCCGAGATAGCGCCAGTCTCCTTCCTGACCGGCATAGTTTGCATAGATCAGGAAAAGTCCGTTTTCAAATGCACGCGCCGGAATAACACGATGAGCAACGACTCCCCAATTGTCTTTCAAAGCAGTGGGTACGACGATCAGATCGGCCCCGTTTTGCGCGCAGGCACGCGCGGCTTCGGGGAATTCTGCGTCATAGCAAATCAGAACAGCAATTTTCCATCCGTGCAGTTCAAACAAAGTCAAGTTGCTGCCTGTTGAGAACCATTTTTTCTCAAATTTTCCCGGCAATGCCAATTTTCGATGATTGGCAAGTCGCCCACCATCTTTTCCAATACACTGAGCAGCATTATAGCGATTGCCTCCCTCCTCTTCAGGATAGCCATAAAGAATTGCAGTCTGCCATCGTTTTGCCAATTCGGCAACCTTGCCAGCGAACAATCCGCTGGAAGGCTCACTCCAATCAGCAATCCGATTTCCCACATTGTAACCGGAAAGAAACAATTCGGGACAAACCAGCAGATCTGCCCCTGAAATTCCCAACTGCCGCAGCGCACCCTCCAGACGTTGCAGACGCTGACCAGGATTTTCACTGCGTGCCTGATATTGATAAATGGCGACCTGCAATTGATTGGTTTTCAGCATCAGACCACCAACAGTTCCCGTGAATAATCTGTGAGGTATTCAAAGCCTGTTTCAGTAACAACAATAGAATCCCCGATTCTTCCTCCAAGTTTTCCGTCCACAGAAATTCCACCATCCACGGCAAACGTCATGCCGGGTTTGAGCCGAGTTTTATCTCCCTTTTTCAGCTCAGGTGATTCCAGATAAGCCATTCCAATGGACCGACCCGTACGGTAACCGGTGGCGAATCCATGAGAATGGTATATTTCATCTGCGGCTTCGGCAACTTCTTCTGCAGAAACCCCAGGCCGAATAGCAGAAAGCGCCGCCTGCTGTGCTGCCACTGCCGTCATTTGCACGTGACGGGCAGCATCGGAGGCATCTCCCACAAAAAACATGCGGTCAAAGCCCAGTTTATATTGTTTGAACTGCGCCATATTGCAAAAACAGAAATAAACAGGATCTCCCTGTTCAAGAGCTTTGACACTGGCACGGCGATGCACCATCGACGTATCTTTACCGCTCTGCATGATCTGTAAATTGTGAATCATCGGAGAAACAAATGCCTCCCATCCTTTCTCGCTGAGAAAACCGGCAGCTTTACGGGTGCCTGCATTGATCACCGCCAAGGCAATTTCATACTCCGGGGCTCCTTCGGCCAGAGCCGCTTCCGCTGCCCCCATCATGACTGCGGCGATGCTTCCTGCCTGTTTCATGACATCGATTTCCTGAACAGATTTAATCATACGCATCTCACTCAATTTTGGAGCAACATTTTCCAACTTTATACCAGGGTATTGGTTGTCGAGAAAATTCCTCACAATAGCGGGAATCTGCTGCAGTTCTACCCAAAGGGAAGTCGCACCTGTTCCAATGGAATTTGCCAGGACAGCTTCCCAGTAATTGTTTCCTGCATCTTCCCAAGTGCGGACGTCCTCAATCCATGTCATTCGGGACACCATTTCACTTTCCATCAGCGGGGTGATCACGATGGGTTCTTCATCCGGGCGCACAATCAAACAGGTAGGACGGCCGAATTCGACCCCGAGGTAGCCCCAAAATCCTGCAAGGTAGGCGATACTGCTCTCATCCGTCAACAATGCCTGCCTAATGCCGGCATCTCGCAATTTTTCCTGAAATACAGCTGTTCGCTGCCTGGCTTGTTCCAACATGGATTATCATCCTTGAAAAAATGTTTTCGTTTTTTACGGGAGGGTATGGCTTTTTTCATACCTGGACAAGTTCATGAAAGGTTTCCACTTCTTTTTTGGAAGTATAGAAACGATACAAATATTTGTCGCAAAAAAACTCCTGAAAGGCAAAGCTAATATGATATGCTGACAAAATATAATAACTCTTAGAATTGCCATTCCAAAGTATTGTTGTTAATACTTTGCCGGAAACTCAAATTTGTGATTCCATATCAATTTCACCTGAAATTCATTCACCAAACTTTAGCTTAAACAGCTAAGATGGATCAAAATGCGTTTAGAAAAGCCGCCGATCTCGATTTTTGGTCTAGCTCTGTGAATCCCCAGGTATTGGGTGGGGGGCTCACGAATACCAATTTTCTAGTGGAAGATCGAGGAGAACGCTTCGTTGTCAGAATCGGGGAGGACATACCCTTTCATGGCATCATGAGGTTTAATGAAACCGCAAGCGCCCGGGCCGCCTATTTTGCCGGAATTTCTCCCGAAATTGTACATCACGCGAAAGGCGTCCTGGTGATGCGTTTTATTGAAGGAAAAACCCTGACCGGAAAAGACATTCAAAATTCCTGCAATCTTGCACGTGTGCTTGCGCTTCTTAAAAAATGCCACGAAGAGATCCCCCAGTACCTGCAAGGGCCGGTTCTGGCATTTTGGCCTTTTCAGGTATGCCGGGGCTATCTGATCACAGCACGCGAAGGAGGGACTCGCTGGATGGATGCGCTTCCCCGTTTTTTTGATATCAACGCGGGGCTCGAAAAAACAGTGGGAATGATCAAAATGGTTTTTGCTCACAATGACTTATTGGCTGCCAATTTTATCGATGACGGTCAACGCTTGTGGCTGCTCGATTGGGATTACGCCGGATATAATGCAGCACTCTTTGATTTAGCCAATTTGTCGAGCAACAACGAGATTGGTTCTAAAAAGGAAGAATGGCTCTTGGAGAATTATTTTGAAAAACCGGTAAACGATCAATTGCGCCTCCGTTTTGAAGCAATGAAATGTGCCTCACTGTTGCGTGAGACATTGTGGAGTGTCGTCCAGGAAATTCACTCGACACTCAATTTTGACTATGCAAAATATAGCGAAGACAATCGCAATCGATTTGAAGCAAATTATAGTCAGTTTCAGAAAATGGAAAGCTCCCGTGTGTGACCGACCGCAGACTTCCTTTCGCATTCTTTGCAATCCAATTTTCAGGAGTGGAAGAAATAAAAGCAAGGATTCCTAAATTTTTCCCAGACAACAACGATTCAGATTCCCTAATTCAATTCAGAAAAATGGAGAACTAAAATGAAACTAAAGAAACTTGGACAGTCCGATATCGAGGTCACCGAGCTGACATTCGGCTGCATGTCAATCGTCAATGACATCAATTGCGACAATCAAAATGAAAAAGATTCAATACAGGCAATTGAATTGAGTATTGCCGAAGGGATCAATTTTTTTGACACCGCTCCAATGTATGGAGATGGAGCATCCGAAGTTCTGCTCGGCAAAGCGTTGGGAACTAGCAGAAAAAAAGTGGTGCTGGCCAGCAAAATTCATGGTCCTTTGAAAAAGGCCGATGTTTTGCGTGAATGCGAAAAGAGTTTGACCCGATTAAATACGGACTACATCGATTTGTATCAGATCCATTGGCCGGATTGGAATACCCCGCTGGAAGAAACAATCGCGGCTTTGGAACAACTCAAAACTGACGGAAAAATCCGTTTGTATGGAGTTTCCAATTTTGGCAAACAGGACCTGAGCGAAGCAATCAGGCTGGGGAACGTAGTTACCAATCAAATGTCCTACAATCTGATTTGGCGCAATATTGAAAAGGAAGTACAGCCGATATGTCAAAAAGCAGGCATCGGGATTCTCTGCTACAGTTCAATGATGCAGGGATTACTGACTGGAAAATTTAAGGATGTCGCCGATGTTCCTGAAGGACGGGCACGCAGCCGCCATTTTTCTAAAAACAATCGTCCTTTGGTTCGTCACCAGGAAAACGGATTTGAAAAAGAAACATTTGATGCCATTGACGCGTTGAGAAAAATTTGCGAAACACATCATTTACCGATGGGGACCCTGGCATTGAAGTGGTTGCTTGCCCAACCTGCAGTCACTTCGGTGCTGGCTGGCGCCCGAAATGCACAACAGGCCAAAGAAAACATTGATGCGGTCAATTCAGAGGTCTCCACTGAAATATTAAAAGAAGCGAGTGAAGCAACTGAACATTTAAAAAACGTCTCGGGGTTCAATTTAGACATGTGGGCTCCCGGCAGCCGAATCCGCTGAACGGAAGGAAGAAAAACCATTTCAGACTATGCTGAATATTCAATAAAGTAGTTTTTGTCCGTTTGATTTTGATGCCGTTCTCTCCACTTGTTAGGGGGAATGCCATGATGCTGACGAAACAGCCGGATAAAATAATTTGAATCTTCATACCCGCATCGTTCCGCAATACTCTGCACCGATAGATAGGGATTGGGCAGCAGATCCCTTGCTTTTTCCATCCTCAAATTTTGCTGATACCGGACCGCGCCACAGCCAAAACTGTTTTTAAACAGGGAAGAAAGATGACTGTTGCTGACATGAACCGACCTGGCGAGTGAACTGAGATTGAGGGAATCCGTGAGATTGTTTTTAATATAATTGCAGGCATTTTCCAAAGCAGGGTGCAAAAGCGACTGTTCGCGATCTTGCTGTTCCAAATGACGCAAACTTTCAGTGACCGCAAGTAAGAGACCTTCCAGTGAGCGGTTTGTCGCCTTTTTTCCTGGCAAATACAGTTCCACCAGGTCCTCTATCCAACGACAGATTTTAGAATTTTCACTGATCTGAATGGTCCGGGGAGATTCATCAAAGACAATATTATCTGCCAAAAAAACAATGCACAAGGTGTGCAGTCTGTTTGAAATTTGATTGTGAGGAACTTTGGCGGGGAGTACAAATAAAGTCCCTTGAGATCCTTCTAAAATTTGATTTTCCACCTCTACCCGGCACATTCCTTCTACAATCAAAACCAATTCGGTACCAGGGTGTTGATGAAACGGGACATTGCTTTTTTTAATGCGCCCCGCTCTCAAGACAACCGGAAACTGAATCATATAATTATGCTGTTTCAACATAATATTCTCCAAATTTTGAATATTTTTATGCTATAAAAAAGTGCAACCCTCTCTTGCTATCATATTTCCTTTTCAGTAAAACTGATCATCGTTTAATCGAGGGACAGCAATTTCAAATCATGGAAAAATTATCCTTTATCTAGTAAATGAAATTGAGAATTGATTGAACAATAGATTTTTAAGTCATTTTTTGTTGAATCGCTAAATAGCACAAAATTACGTTAATTCTCAATTTTTTAGCGGAGAATTCATGCGGAATGTTGTGGTATTCAGTATTCCCGGTCCGAATTCAGTAGACTTTTCTCGCTGTTTTATCTGCAGACTCTTAAAAACCGCCTGATTTGCTCGCTGAAATTTTAAATGAAACAAAGGAGTGCAAATGAAAATTTATTTAAAAAGGGTAGGAATATTATTTTTCTTGATAACCATGCTAAGCGCAAATATCTATTCGGTTGAAATAACCTGGTTGCTTTCACAAACCTGGAAGGTCAAAGACAGCGGATTTATTGAGGAATTTAACAAGGCATATCCTGATATTGAGGTCAAACTGGAACAATTTCCGATCAATGGCGTTTATGAGCAAATTCAGGTTCGAGTCGGGACATGTCAAAGAGACCCTGATGTCATTATCGTCAACGCACCTTTTACTGCGAGCTATGGGCTGAAAGGCTGGTTGATTCCGTTAGACGATGTTTTCAACAAGCAGGAAAAAGATAATTTTTACAAAGCATCACTCGATATTGGAACATATCAGGGAAAGTTTTTATCATCCCCTATCCATACATCAACCCAAAATATATATTATAACGCCACTATTTTCAAAGACGCAGGTTTAACCCCACCTGGCCCCGATGATCGGTTGACCTGGGAGGAAGTCAGGGATTTGGCGGTCAAATTGACAAAAGATAAAAATGGAGATGGAGCCGTTGATATATGGGGATTCAACTGGGAACAGACAACACAGTATTATCAGCTGCAACCCCTCTTTTTATCAAAAGGTGGAAAATCTATTGGAAATGATGGTTTGACGGTCGACGGAATCGTCAATTCAGAAGAATGGATCAGTGGAATGCAGTTTTACGGCGATATGTTTAATAAATACAAAGCCTCTCCAGTGACCACCGTGCGGGTTTGGGAAATGTTCAGAACCGGACAATTGGCAATGATGCTGGCAGGACCATGGAACGTAGGCCGGTTGTCGGCAAAAGACTACGGTTTTGAGTGGGGAATTTCACGGCATCCCTATTTCAAGGGAGGAAAAATCGTCACCCCGACCAGCGGTTGGCATTTAGGTGTCAGTGCCTGTTCAGACCAGCAGGAAGCGTCCAAAAAATTTGTACACTGGATGACCACCGAAGCAGGAGGGAAAGCCTGGTTCAGTAAAGTGAGAACCGCCTTGTCGGCTCAAGTCCCTGTCAATCAATGGATCTTGGACAATGAAAAGTACCAAAAGAAACCATGGAATAATGTACGCACTGCCATCGACGAAGCAGGAGTCAATCCTGTGCCGAGACCGTCAATGGTCGGCTACTATGAATATCAGCAAACTTTAGAAAATGCTTTCAGTGATATTCGCAGCGGGGTTTCAGCAGAAAAGGCATTGAATGCATCAATCAACCGATTGAACAGCGAATTGTCAAAATACAAATAACCCCTTTGAGCAGCACTGAGATACTCATTGCTGCTCCTCAGATTCTGTTATGTTTAAATCCAAATCCATCACCCCTTTTTTATTCCTTTTTCCTGCGTTGTTGTTGCTCATTATTTTTAGAATTTCTCCAATCTTCCTAAGTTTTGGAGAATCTTTTTTTAAAAAAGGGTTTGGATTTAATGCCAAAAGAATCTATGTGGGCCTCGACAATTACATAAGACTGTTTGAAGATCCGATTCTCTACAATTCACTATTTGTGACTTTAAAATTTTGTATCGTCTGTATACCCATCCAGATATTTTTAGGAATGAGTTTGGCGGTATTAGCGAATCAGAGAGTCAAGGGAATATTCTTTTTCAGGAGTATCTTTATTCTGCCCATCGCTGTTTCTCCGGTGGTCAGCACCACGATTTGGCAGCTGATGCTGGACAAAACTTCCGGTTTGATCAATGGAATCCTGTTTTTATTCGGTTTCACCCCTCAACCTTTTTTTTTAGCAGAAGAACAAGCTCTGTGGACAGTTATTCTGGTGGCATGCTGGAGAGGAATTCCATTTTTTATGCTGTTTTTTTTAGCAGGCCTGCAGGAAATCCCTCAGGATTTCAAAGATGCGGCGGCCATTGATGGTGCTAATCGCTGGCAGACTTTTTGGAAAATCACATTTCCTTTGTTGAAGCGCATCACAGTTTTCATCGTGGTCACAGGGACCATCTTGAATTTTATTCTTTTAGAACCCATCCTGCTGATCACGCGTGGTGGGCCCAATGAATCGACCAACTTGATCATGTGGGAAGCCTATCGGCGAGGGTTTCTGTATGGAGATCTGGGAGCTGCAACAGCACTGATGTCGATCATTGTTAGCATCGTGTTGTTATTAGTTGTGATAGAGTTCCGTATCCTGCGAACTCCCAAATAATTTATCGTTGCGGAAATCCCTCAAGGTTTACTTTCAGAAGATGAGAATGAAAGAGAGAATTGACATCAATGTGCCGGAGGACGTGCTCGCCCTCAATCAGAAAAAGAAAGAACGTCTTGAAAAGACTTATCGATTTGAAGCCACCGATCGGGTTCCAGTCTGGCCAGATTTTCAAATATGGTCTCTACTGGCAGGGCGCAAAGGCAAATACAGCGATCTGACTAAAGGACCACGAGAACACCTGCACGGACAGATACTCAATCAGAAATGGAGGATAGAGAATGTTCGTGACGATTTCCCCATCGAAACAGAATGCTTGACCATTGAACCTCAATTTGGAGCGATTCGCGGAGTAGAGTTTCCTATTGAAATCGAATGGATGGGTGACGAATCTCCCAAATCGAAGCATTTGCTGCAGGAACCTGAGGAAATCGACACATTAGAGATCCCTTCTCCAGATTGCGGTTTGAATCATACAAGAATTGAATGGTACAAAACCATGTCAGAAATGACCGGAGATTTTGATGTTCGATTAAACGGAGAACCGCTGCAGGTCAAATTGGATCTCACCCACCCGGGCGGCGCAATTCCTTCCGCTTTTGCATTATGCGGATCAAATTTATTTGTCTGGATGCTGGAGGAACCGGATCGCATCCACCGTCTCTTGGAAATCACGACTCAAAGCCATTTGCAGGTGATTGAATATTTTGCCGAACTGACAGGAAGAGAAAAAGGACACAGTGTGTGGGCCGGAGCTGACATTGCCGAAATGATCAGTCCTCAAATGTTTCAGGAGTTTGTGGTGCCCTATTATTTGCAGATTTGGAAAAAACAAAATTACCCGCGAGTTTTTCATATGTGCGGAAAAATTGATCATCTCCTCGATATCCTGCGGGATGATTTGGACATCACTTATCTGGACCGCTTCGGCTTCTCAACAAACCGTCAACTGTTGGCGAAAAAACTGGCTGGTCAGGCGGTGATGAGGGGTGGTCCTCATCCAGCCCTCATTTATGAAGGCCCCGTGGAGAAGATCACCAAAGAGTGTGTGGACTATATCAAAACACTGGGCAGCCAGGGAGGTTACATCCTCTCCGATGGCGTCGGTATCGTACCCGGCACGCCGATGGCCCACATTGAAGCCATGGTTGATGCATCAAAACAGGTAGGCCCGCTCATTTGAAATAAACACATGAACTACTCAAACACCGAAAAAATTTATATTTATGCCTTGTTGATCATCACCAGTTTCCTGTTCTTTTTTCCACTTTTTTGGGCCATTTCTGCTTCGTTTTCTCCCAACACCTATATATTTAAACACCTCTTCCCTTTCACTCTGAAAGCACTCATTCCTTTGGAGTTCACAACTGACGCTTATGTGAATTTATGGGCTCGAGATTTCGACTTGGCCATCAGGAATTCCATCATATTGAGTGTTGTCGGTACCCTTGGTGGTGGAATTATTAGTTCTACCGCCGGGTTTGCTTTTGGGCGTTTTGAATTTTTTGGAAAGAATATTATTTTTGGCACTGTACTGCTTTCATTTATGGTACCTGCGGACATGCTGGCCATCCCGACCTTTATTTTAGTAACCGAATTAGGATGGTCCAACACCTGGCAGGGATTGCTGGTTCCAAGTCTCGCTCACAGTCTTGCAATTTTTTTGTTCACCCAATTTTTTAAAGGGATTCCTCAAGAAATGATTGATGCTGCCAAAGTCGATGGTGCATCATGGTTTCGAATCTTCGTTTCCATCGCGATTCCTATATCTAAACCCGTGATGCTGAGTGCCGGATTGCTTTTGTTTATCTTTCAATGGACTGCATTTTTCTGGCCGCTTCTGATTGCACCCAGCCCCGGTTTGAGGGTGATTCAGGTGGCAATTTCGCAGGCTGTTTTAGACTATAATGTCCAGTGGAACGAACTTCTCGCGGGTGCTACGCTGGCAGCTGCAATACCGATTTTATTGATACTGCCATTTCAAAAATACTACATTGAAGGTGTCAGTGGCAGCATCAAAGGATAATATTTTTGGAGAATAAAATGGAAAAAATTCCAGTCATACTTGATACGGATATTGGTTTTGATATCGATGATTTGTGGGCCCTGGTGATGATGCTCAAATCCCCTGAACTCGATATCAAACTGATCGCAACTGATACCGGAAACACCTACTATCGAACTAAGATTGTCGCCAAAACGTTGGAATTGGCTCATCGGACGGATATTCCAATCGGTGTCGGGATTCCGCTTAGTTTCCAAAAAGAAAACCAAATCGACTGGGTGGAAGACTATGATTTAAGCCGGTACCCGGGCGAAGTCATTGAGGATGGCGTCGGCGCAATCATTGACACCATAATGCGATCGGAGAAAAAGGTTTCTCTGATCAGTATAGCTCCCGTTCCCAATATTGCTGCTGCTTTGCAAAGAGAACCTCGAATCGTCAACAATGCTCGCTTTATCGGCATGCACGGCAGCATCCGCAAAGGCTATTTAGGAGCATCCAGTCCTGACCCTGAATTCAACGTTTTTCAAGCTGCCAAGTCTTGTCAAATGGTTTTTGAAGCGGACTGGCCGATCACGATCACACCTTTGGATACTTGCGGAATCATCACCCTGAAAGGCGATCACTATCAGGCCATTCTCAACAGCGAAGATCCACTGCTCAAAGCCATTGTCTCCAATTACTTCATCTGGAAAAAAAATATAGACTGGCCCAAGTATAAAGATTTGGATCCCAACACGGTATCATCGGTTCTTTATGATTGTGTGGCGGTTTACCTCGCGTTTTCTGAAGAATTACTGGAAATCGAAGAATTGCCTTTGAGGATCACAGATGACGGCCGCACCATCATTGATGATCGTGGGAAAAAGATCCGATGCGCGACTTCCTGGAAAGATCAGGATAAATTTGAAGATTTTTTGAGGGACCGATTGCTTCACTAATATCACAAAGGAACTTATGAGCGAAAAACCCAATATAGTCTTTTTATTTCCGGATCAGCTGCGGGCTGCGTCCATTCCTCTGTTTGGAGAGAATCAAATCGCAACTCCCAATATGGATCAACTGGCGCAGGAAGGCATCTTGTTGACGAATTCGATTACTCCCTGTCCCGTCTGTACCCCTTCTCGGGCAATGCTCACCACCGGACGTCACCCTCAGACCACCGGACATTTAATCAATTCCACGAGGACCCGGCATTCAGAAATTTCGATTGCTGATGCCTTTGCCCATCAGGGATACAAAACAGGCTGGGTTGGCAAATGGCACCTGCACACGGGAGTCTGGCCTGCCATCGACCAGATGCCCCAGCACCCCGACTGGATCCCCGAAGGAAGAGATCGTTTAGGGTTCCAGTATTGGCGTGCTTACAATCAGCACATGGTTTATTTCAATGGTTTTGTCAGTGGGGATGACTGGGACTATCGAAGATGGGAAGGCTATGAAACCGACGGATTGTTAAACTATGGCATTGAATTCATGGATCAAGTCGGCGATGACCCATTTTTATTGTTTTTGTCTCCCCATCCTCCTCATTATACTCCCTATCAATTTGCACCGGAAAAATTCTATGAAGCGCTTCCTGATAAATTGACCCTGCCGGACAATGTTCCCCCTGAGTGGCAAGAAGAATCTTTGGAAATGTACCGGCATTATCTGGCAATGATTTTGGCAGTTGATGAAATGTTGGGCAATCTTATGGACTATTTGAAACGCACCGGGAAAGACAAAAATACCATTTTTGTCTTCAGCTCCGATCACGGTTCACAAGTGGGGGCCCACGGCGTGAGGCCATGGCAAAAAAAGAATCCTTATGAAGAGTCTATCAAAGTCCCGACAATCGTGCGGTATCCAGGAGTGCTGGAATCAGGCGTAAGAAAGGATACACTCACTTCGATCGTGGATTTTTTTCCTACGCTTTGCGGGTTGGCGGGAATTCCTATTCCACGTTCTGTTGAAGGGAAAGATTTGTCGGCATCATGGTTGGGAAACGACAACGCCCAGGAACAGGAAGCGCTATTGATTATGAATTTTTCTAACAAATTCGATTGGTTTGAAAATGGTGCCGAATGGCGTGGAGTGCGGACCAAAACCCATACCTATGTCAAACGGCTTGATGGCACTATTGAATTGTACGACAATCTGAATGACCCGCTTCAAAATCAAAATCTTGCGGGTCAGGCATCCCATCATCCCCTTGAGCAGCAGATGGAAGAGAAACTCAAAGATCTGATGAATCAAAGAGGAGATCGTTTACTCCCTTGTACGGATTCTAAAAACTGGCTGGACCATCAAAGGAGGGTTGTCAGAAATGCTTTTGGCCCTTTGAGTGACCCTGAAAGTATCCCGGACTGGTCTCTTCTTCATTGACGACTGCTTAAGCATCACTAATTGCAAGTAGGATTAGGATTAGGAGCTGGAGTGAAAGAAAATTGTCTTGGCTTCGGCTTTTTGCCCAATTATGAACAACTGACAGGAAATACGATGTCGAACGAAAATGAAAACCCTTTAAAACCTACGGAAAACGCCATTGCTTTCATGCTGCAGCTTGAAAACAATGAAAGCCTTGCGGAACAGTGCGAAAAAACCGACCTGGAAGGACGCATTGCGATAGCAAGACAAATGAATCTCCAGACATCCGAAGCAGAATTGAGGCGGGCGATTACGATGTGGGACTATGCGGGAGACTGGCACAAATGGCTCAGTTTCGGAAGAATCGATGCGGGTACCGATGATTTGCCGGATCTTGATCCCACCTTTCAAGTGACTGAAGAAAATATTAAATCCTTTAGAGAAAACGGGTTTTTGGTCCTTCGAAATGTTGCCAGCAAAACTGAAATTGAAAAATACCGTCCTGTGATCCGAAATTGCCTGGAAAGCTACAACACTCAATATTCTTTTGAAAAAGAAAAAGGGGCCTTTCTTCAAACAAAAAATCTGAGAATGAGAAATCAGGCAGCAAAAAAATTCACGACTGCCGCCCGGTTTGGCAAGATTGCGGCGGATCTACTGGAAGTGGATTCTGTTAGAATCTATCACGACCAAGCCCTATTTAAAGAGTCGGGAGGAACAAAAACCGCATGGCACCAGGACAGTCTCTACTACCCGCTCGACACCAATAAAGTCATCACCATTTGGATCCCCCTGGTCAATGTAAAAAGGGAAATGGGGACAATGCATTTTGCCAAAGGTTCCCACAAAAAAGGGTATCTTGGCTTTAACCCGATTGGTGAAGAAGCAGAAGGATACTTTTCAGAACTCATTAAAAAGCAAAGCTTTGAAATTTTTGAAAGTCCGGACCTTGAAATGGGTGATGCCAGTTTACATCATGGCTGGGTCTTGCATGGAACTCCTCCCAATTCCACCGAATACAATCGAGAAGCAATTGTTATTGCATACTATCCGGACGGGACGAGGCTTTTGAATCCACTGAATGTCTATCAGGAAAGAGTCATCAAATATATGTACCGAGGGCTCAAACCAGGGGACCCGGCGAACGGTTCCACCAATCATGTTGCTTACTCTGCAGAAAAATGAAACCACTGTTAGGGAGAACGTCGAAATAAGCCTATTAAAGTAAAAAGTGTTGTTTAGAAAAAAGCGATGGAAACACAAATAACTGCGAAAGAACGTGTCATTCGTGCACTCAATCACAGCGTCACGGATCGGGTGCCTGTTGATTTTTTGGCCACTCCTGAAATCTGGGAGAAGCTGATTGATCATTTTGATATTCGCGAAAAAGAACCCGATGATTCCCGGTTTTTTGATCCGGTTTGGGAAAAAATACTCACGCTGCTCAAAGTCGATTGTCGAGTGCTTTCCTACGACCAATTTTTTGCTCCGCCGGAGCACTCTATTTTTGAGGGAGCTCGAATCGAATGGTGGAAAGTTTTCGGCCGCTCTTCTCCAAACCGCATGTGGCGGCAAATCACTCCGGATGGAACACGCTATGATATTTTCGGGCGACGTTATGTTCTTTCCAATACTCAAACTGGAACCTATGAAAACAATATGCCGGTTCTCAAAGATGCCGAATCGGTTGACGATCTCAAAAAGCATCCTTGGCCTGAACCGGACTGGTGGGATTTTTCAACCATAAACCATGTCATTGATGAGATCAACCAGGAAGACGAATATCATATTCGATTCCGCATTGGTTCCGTTTTCGAAATTGCCTGGCAAATGAGGGGAATGGAGCAATTTTTTATGGATATGGCTTTGGAACCGGACATCCCTGTCTATATCATGACCCGTCTTTGCGAGATTTACATTGCCAATTTAACTAGAATTCTTGATCTTGCCGGGGAACAAATCGATATGGTGTTCTTTTATGATGATGTCGCCTCCACCGAAAACATGATGATGTCTAAAAAAATGTGGGAAATTCTGATCAAACCCCATCACCAGAAAATAATAGATGTTGCCCGGAAATTTGATAAACCGGTGATGTACCATGCCTGTGGAGCCATGTACCCGTTGATTCCTGATCTGATCGAAATGGGAGTGGATGTTTTGAATCCTATTCAAGTCAATGCTGCCGGGATGGATCCTCGGGTCCTGAAAAGAGAATTTGGGGAAAAGATATGTTTCCACGGAGGAATCAATATCGTTGAAACTTTACCCAAAGGGACAACTGAGGAAGTTCAGGCAGAAGTTCTTGACCGCATCAAGGTACTGGGAGAAAACGGAGGCTATATCATGTCGAGTTCTCACCATATTCAATCGGATACGCCTCTCGAAAATGTCCTTGCCATGTACGATATGGAACTCCGAAGCTAAATTGATTTTTAACAATCTATGGTTCAGAAATTCCCATGGTGATTCCTGCAAGGGTGTAGAGCGGAGAAAAACAGCCCGCCTCAGTCACTTCAACTCCTAATGAATTCTCTCCAAAATGGGAGATCAACTCACGAACCATAAGAGGATCCCAATAGTCTTTCCCATTCGTATGGCCATACCCTTTCATTAATACAGAGTAGCGCACAAATTTTAAACCGGGGAAAGGCCACTGCATTTCGATATGAAATTGTTGGGCATATTTGACGATGTATGTTTTTGCGATCAAATGTTGAAAATGATAAACGATATAGTCTGAGTTGAGTTCCCTGAACGCGTCCTGGGTATCATAGCCTGCGGTCACCAGATAAACAAAAGTCTGTTTCTTTAATGGATACTGCCGAACCATGTTCCGATTTTCCAAAATCATTCCATTTTTCAGCTTCACCCCATGCTCCGTCAATTCAGTGGAAACAGGAATATACGCTGCTTTGGGTGCTATGATTTTTTTCAAGGCCTGATTCGCTTCACGAATACAGTCGTCAATTTCCCCCGAAGCCATCGCATTCTTAGAAATAGTTTGACGAACCGCGGGGGAAGATTTGATTTTCTGACAAGTCTCATCCAGCAGTTGGTCTGAATCAATTTTTACTTCAACATACTGCATGCTTCCTCACTTGAATTTATAAGGGGGCACATTGCTAATTTATCAAAAGAAACCGCCTCTTTGTTGAAACCTTGACCGCAAGCTTTCAGTTTTTAAATTTTACTTTTGATTTACTATCGAATTCCAGCGAAAATCTGCATCTGAAGCGCTCGCCATTTTTTAATGTACACAACAGCCTGTTTCGAAGCAATTTGTTTTACTTATATTTCGAATTGGAAGATTGTCTGCTGGAAAACCATAGGTCGTAAGGATGCCTGGAACATTAAGAAACCGGGCTTCGGCTTGTTTGGCAAGCATCCCAAGCCCCAGGCAAGGAAAATAGAAACCAGGCCAATTAGATTGCGGCTGCATTATGAATATTTCTACAACAAAGCTGACCGTAAAACAGCCGGGAATATCCAAAATTCTTGTTTCCCGGGGGTTCAAATTGTTTTGATGGAAAAATTATTAAAAACTGCTTCAATAAATAACTTTACAATTTTTTAATGAACTCAATATCATTGAACCAGTTGACGAGCCAAGGACCGTTCTCATACCAGGAAGGAAATACTGAAGAAATAAAGTGATCTTTTCCAGAATCAATCATCAATATTTCAGTGGAGAAAAGAGATGGCAAAAAACCAAGAATTAGTTGATGCAATCATTAATGGCGATCGCAAGACCTCCGCCAAATTAGTCCAGGATTCAGTCGACGACGGCGTCGAGGTGGTAGAACTGCTCAATGAATCCATGATACCGGCGATGAAAGAAATTGGCGAGAAGTTTGCCAGGAATGAAGTTTACGTGCCAGAAATGCTTATTGCAGCCAGAGCGATGCAGGCCGGTTTGAATATCATCGAGCCGATTTTAAGCGCAAAGGGTCACCAACCAGTCGGGAAAGTATGCATTGGGACAGTCAAAGGCGATTTGCATGATATTGGAAAAAATCTGGTGGTGATGATGCTGAAAGGCGCGGGATGGGAAGTCAACGATTTGGGGGTGGATTGTGATATTAACAAGTTCCAAGCAGCAGTGGATGAGGGAGCCCAGGCTGTCTGCTGCAGTGCTCTCCTGACGACAACCATGGATTACATGAGGGCCATTTCAGAGCATTTTTCGAATACCGAGACAAAAATGTTTATCGGAGGAGCCCCGATCACTCAAGATTTTGCTGATGAAATCCGTGCAGACGGTTATGCAGAAAACGCAAACGATGCCGTACGCCTGATTTCAGAAGTATTGGGAACGAATGCCTGAACACCGGACGTCCAATTAAATTCCCCAGCTCCGCCATCGCGGCGGACAGGTCAATTTTCTCGTAAAAAATAGAAAATGAACGCCTTTTAAGAAATTTATAAAAACGTTTGCTGGGAATACAAATGATCGATGGCAAGATGACGAACTTAAAAAACAAAACCTTTATTTTCCTGTGCTTGCCTGGCTTTTTTCTGATTTCATGGGGGCTGACCGGATGCAACTATCTGTTTTATTACCCCAACCAATTGCTTTATTCGACTCCCGCTCAATTCCGATTAGATTTTGAAACAGTTGAATTCAGCAGTAAAGACGGTACAAAACTGAAGGGATGGTTTATCCCGGCCCACAATGTCAAGAATGCCAAAGGGACTGTCATTCAATTTCACGGCAATGCGCAAAACATGTCCAGTCATTATCGTTCTTTGATTTGGCTGCCGCATCACGGTTACAATTTATTTACTTTTGATTATCGCGGATTTGGACTATCGGAAGGAGAGCCGGACCATCATGGGCCTGTTTTCGACTCGGTTGCCGCGATTGACTACGTCAGAAATCGAACCGGAGAAAATTCCGGGAAACTGATTCTCCTTGGTCAAAGTATTGGAGGTGCCCTGGCTGTTGCAGCAGCGACTCATGGTTCAAAGGACGGGGTGAAGGCCGTGGTTATTGAAAGCAGTTTTTCTTCTTTTCAACGCATTACACGTGACAAATTAGGAGAAGTTTCGTTAACATGGCCTTTCCAATGGCCCCTTTCCTTAATTTTTGTCCGTGATACCTACAGTCCTGAAGATTGGGTCGACCAATTGTCCCCTGTACCGGTCCTCTTTATCCATGGAACCGCCGACACGGTTGTCAATTATTACCATTCTGAAATTTTGTATCGAGCTGCCAGAGAACCCAAATATTTCTGGACGATCGAAGGGGGACAACACATTCAGGCATTCATTCGCTTTGACAGCATTTATCGTGAAAAATTACTGAACTTTCTGAATCAAATGCTTGAAGTCAAATGATTTTTGTCAAATCAGATATAGTGGTCCTCTTTTGCTTCAGCTTCGACCGCGTCAAATTCGCGCATCACGCGAATTTGGGCATCATACTCTGAAAAATTTTTCTTTTCGATCAGGTAACGCTGCAGGGCATATTCCATATTCAAACGGTATTCTTTATTATAGAAATTTTGATCGTCCATAACTGGTCTCACGGAAAAAAGCAGATGGGTAAGTCAAATTCAGATGACGTGTGCAATTTCAATTGAACAAATCGTTTTTCAAAGCATCCAGGCATTTTCCAAGAAGTACGGCTGCATGCTGACGAATTGCTTCGATTTCAGCAAGATCCGCATCTTCCGGATAAGTCAGGTTGAAGCGGAGATCCTGGCGACTGAGCTCCGGTGAGGAGGATCCTTGCTCATCCAGTATTTTTGAGAGCGAAATCATACGTGAAAGCGTCCCCATAAAATACTGTTGCCCAATCAATTCTACCAAATCCGGATCATTGTCAGGCAGCTGGTTTTTTAAAACCTCAACAAGATCGGTACAGATTTTTTGAAGTTGGGAGGTCGTAATAGCCATATTTTTCCTGTGGTCTCACATGTTTCGTCGATATTGCCCTCCGAAACGGTAGAGTTCCCGGGAAATTTGTCCCAAAGAGCAGACTTTAACAGTTTCCATTAACGTTTCGAAAATATTCTTGTTTGCGCCACACGCCTCGGCCAGTTGCTCCAAAGCCATTTCCCTCTGAGCATGATGGAATTGGTGAAACTGGGCGAGCGACTTCAATTGATTTTCTTTTTCTTCTTCTGTGGAGCGCATCAATTCGATTTGGTCTCCCATCTCCACAGGATGCGGATTGAGAAAAGTATTGACCCCAATGATGGGCAATTTTCCAGAATGCTTCAAACTTTCGTAATACAATGATTCTTCCTGAATTTTATTGCGTTGATACATGGTTTCCATAGCACCCAGGACTCCACCGCGCTCCGAGATTCGAATGAATTCAGATAAGATCGCTTCTTCAACCAAATCCGTCAATTCCTCCACCACAAAACTTCCCTGCAGTGAGTTTTCATTTTTTGCCAATCCCAGTTCCCGATTGATAATCAGCTGAATTGCGACAGCACGTCGGACGGATTCCTCGGTGGGGGTTGTAATGGCTTCGTCGTAGGCATTGGTGTGCAACGAATTGCAATTGTCATAAATGGCATAGAGGGCTTGAAGAGTTGTCCGGATATCGTTGAAATCAATCTCCTGAGCATGCAGCGAACGTCCGGACGTTTGGATGTGGTATTTTAGTTTTTGAGAACGTTCATTGGCTTGATAACGATCACGCAACGTAACGGCAAATATGCGGCGCGCTACTCGTCCGATCACCGCATATTCAGGGTCCATTCCATTGCTGAAGAAAAAGCTGAGGTTGTGGGCAAACTGATCAATGGACAATCCCCGAGATAAATAGTGTTCAATAAATGTGAATCCATTGGCCAGGGTGAGCGCCACTTGGGTGATCGGATTGGCACCTGCTTCAGCAATATGATAGCCCGAAATGCTGACAGAATAGAAGTTTTTAACCTGATTGACAGTAAAATATTCCTGTATGTCTCCCATCATTTTCAGGGCGAACTCGGTAGAAAAAATGCACGTGTTCTGCGCTTGATCTTCCTTTAATATGTCTGCCTGAACGGTTCCTCTGACCACTTTGAGGACATCCTGCTTGATTTTCTGATAGATTTCCGGGGAAACCAATTGATCTCCTGAAATCCCCAAAGTTTTCAACCCCAAACCATTGTGAGCTTCAGGAAGATTTGAGCGATAACACGGGGCAGTCAGTCCCTGCTGCTGATACATTGCGGCAATTTCCTGAACTTTCTTTTCCATTGCCCCTTCCTGTTCCAGGTAAATTTCCACCTGCTGATCAATCACCGTGTTCAGAAAAAAAGCCAGGATGATCGGGGCTGGTCCATTGATGGTCATCGACACAGACGTGGAGGGCTGACAAAGATCGAATCCTGAATAGAGACGCTTGGCATCATCAACCGTACAGATTGAGACCCCCGCATTGCCAACTTTACCATAAATGTCAGGACGGGGATGAGGGTCTTCGCCATAGAGGGTCACTGAATCAAAAGCCGTGCTCAATCGAATTGCGGGTTGATTTGCAGAAAGGTAGTGGAAGCGCTGATTGGTGCGTTCGGCGCTTCCTTCTCCAGCAAACATCCGGGTTGGATCTTCGTTTTGTCGTTTGAATGGGAAGCCTCCACCGGTAAAGGGAAATGAGCCCGGAAAGTTTTCAAGTCCCATCCACTGGAGAATACTGCCCCAATCCCGGTAATGAGGAACCGCTACTTTTGGAATTTTAGTCCCCGATAAACTTTCAGTATGATTGTCCACGACAATTGTTTTTTGACGTACTGAAAATTCATATTGAGGCAACTGGTACTGCTCACATTCTTTTTGAAAACGGGTGACTGATTGTCGTTCGGTTAAAGGAACCAATTCCAGCGTTTTATTGTAAAGTTCGGCTATCGTATGAAAGTTTTTAGGGATCTCTGCTATATCAATGGGATCCAGAGGTTCCGGCAAGTGACACTTGAGTTGTTCAAGCGTCCCATAGCTTTGATAACAAGCGGTGGCAGCTTCGGCGGCATTTCGGATTTTCTTTTTGTATTGCCTCACCGATGCAGCGATTTCTCTCAGGTAATCACTGCGTTCGACGGGAATGAATTGAGTTTTATCGGTCAATCCTGCACGTTCCGACAAATCTTGCTGCCAATCCAACTGCTTGACTTCAATCACCTTGCTGATCAAACGCTGATAGAACTGATTGACTCCTCCATCATTAAAGCGGCTGGCAACCGTGCCGAACACCGGCAATTCTTCATCAGGAATTTCAAACTCTCCATGGTTGCGGCGATACTGTTTTCGGACCGCAATCAAGGCATCTTCAGCGCTGCGTTTATCAGATTTATTGATCACGATCAAATCAGCAAAATCGAGCATATCGATTTTTTCAAGTTGAGTCGCCGCGCCAAATTCAGGAGTCATCGCGTAAATACTGACATCGACCAGATCCGATATGTCCGAGTCACTTTGACCTATTCCCGCGGTTTCCACAAAAATCATGTCAAACCCGCTCACACTCAAAACCTTGATGATTTCATGAATTGATGCAGACGTGGCTAGATTTGCACGGCGAGTCGCAACCGAGCGCATGTAGACTCTCTGCGGATCAATGGCATTCATTCGAATCCGATCACCCAATAAAGCTCCTCCTGTTTTGCGTTTCGAAGGATCAACAGAAACCACCGCAATATGAAAATTATCAAATTGCAGCAGCACTCTTCGTAAAATTTCGTCAGTCAAACATGATTTTCCTGCCCCCCCGGTTCCCGTCATACCAATGATGGGGATTTTTATATTTTTTTCAATCGTACCAGTCACCGTCTGCAATACTGCCGGTTGATTCATATGCTGCTCTATCCAGGTGATGCAGCGGGCAATTTCTCCAAAAGCATCCGCATTCAATAGAGAACAATCCGGAATGAAACCATCAGCCAGGGTGCTGAAATCCGATTGCTGGATCATATCGGCGATCATCCCTTCCAGGCCCATCATTTTTCCGTCTTCCGGAGAATAAATTCGTGCAACTCCATATTCCATCAAAAGTTTGATTTCCTGAGGAATGATCACACCTCCGCCTCCTCCAAAGACTTTGATGTGTCCTGCCCCTTTTTCTTTGAGCAGATCAATCATGTATTTAAAAAATTCAATATGCCCTCCCTGGTAGGAGCTGATGGCGATAGCTTGGGCATCCTCCTGGATCGCTACGTTGACAATCTCTTCTACACCACGATTGTGTCCCAGGTGAACAACTTCAACTCCTCCTTTCTGCAAAAGGCGTCGCATGATATTGATGGCGGCATCATGGCCGTCAAACAGGCTGGTGGCCGTAATGAAGCGGACGTGGTGTTTCAATTCGATGTTGAGGACCGACGACCGAGATGGAATGACAGCACTCATAATTCCTCTGTTTCCTCTGAGAATTTTTTAATATGTTTAAAAATGTTTTGAGTTGAGTTCACTAATATGACAGTTTAACTATAATTCGCCAGCAATTTTGATTTATATGCAGGAAGATTGGCAAGTTCCCTAATTTTGGATTATAAGAACGACATCATACTTGTTTAAAACCCTAAACTTTGCTATAGCTATTACGGTTTAAAATCCTCTGAATTATCACTTGTTTAAGATGAAAAATGGTCACCAAAGAAATCGATAATTTGCCTATCCACGAAGAGATCGCCTTTTTTGAACCTTTGCTGCAGGTCACCCGAAAATTATTGGATGCGCTGCAAATGGACATCTCTCAGCAAGACACAGAGGAATTAGATTGTAACTATGTCCCCACAAAAGGAAAACAACGGACATGGAATGAGATTTATCTGGTTCGCGACGAATGGCATTTTTTCCGCCTCTATTTCATGGGCAAAGCTCCCATGTTGTATTATTGGGAACCTCCCATGAGGGGGCTAGTCAACAAAGATCCGGCATTCTGGGTTTTTTCCCGGCCGGAATACCTGAAAAATTTATGTTTACGGGAACAGTTCAAGGTGAATGAATTCACTCCGGACAAACCACGAAAACTACCATTTCAAAATATTGAGCACCACTTTCAGAAAGAGCTTTCGATGATGCTTCTGGATGAAAGCAAAGTCTATTCTTCACGTGCTCAGGAATGTGAGAAGTATTTAAAGCTGGCTACCGCTTATTTGCCCAAAAAACAGGCCGTCGAACTGCACCAATTGGTTCGGGTTTTGTTGAAAGTCGGTTTGCATCAGGAAATCAAAAAGCTGACAAACACACTGGCCGACCACCAAACTCTGGTAGACCAGGGAATGTTGAAGAAAAGAATGCGTGCAGTCCACACCGTGGCAATGAAATATTATTTTGCCAGAGCGGGAGATGACCAGAAACGAAAAATTGACAGCCTCGTCGGCAGAGACAAAGGGCATCAAAAACAGGCATTGGAATACGTTCAACGTATTGTGTCCCGGTCATTCCAGGCATCGGTTAAAAAATAACCATGTGACGCACTAAGTCAAATAATCCTTCAGTGAAGTTCCTGCAGAAACCGGTGGTTTTTCTTTCACCGGGAGAGCAGGGGCCTTATCCATATATTTTGCCCAGACTGAAACCAGCAAATAATACCCGAAGAGTCCTCCCATCGCTAAAATTCCTCCTCCCAAAACTGCCGAGTTCTGCCCTAAATCAAAAATGATTAAAACGGCAGGAGCAAACCCTCCCAGAGGATAGTTTCTGGCGTTTTCCGAGGTGGTGAGGAACAACATGATTTTTGCGCAGGCAAGTCCTCCAATTGCACCAATTAAAAATATTCCAGCATAGACCATTGCTCTAATCTCCAAATTTATTTTGTTTAAGTTTTACCTATGGCTGACCGCTTCTCGCTAACCGATATATGTCGCTGAGAGAGGAAGGATGATCAAGCCAAAAATCAGGTTCGTACCCTGAAGAAGAAACAGGAACACCTTCATGGTTGAGATGAAGGCGATGGCTGATTGACACTCGAATCTTTGAATGAGGGAGCTGAAACAGTGGTATCAGACGGTTTTTCGGAAAAATCCCGGTGTTTTCCCCCACAAGATAAGAATCCTCCAGCTGTTTGGCCAAAGCCGCAAGAAACTGGCACCCGTCTCCGCAATGCCGATTTGCGACAACAACAATCCGTTTGTTCCAGTTCGGCCCCTCTTTGTCACCAGAAAAATTAAATTTGGTCTCGATCAACCGGGTCTTGCTTACCCGGCTTTCAATATACTGCAGCAGAGCCATAATTCCCTGCTTGTCTTTTTGCAGGGAAAGCCGTGTTGCATGAAGTGTTTCAGGAAGCGACCGGAGATATTCCATCCGATTGAGAATCCCATGTAGAGCCGTTATGGTTTGTTTTTCCTGAATCACAGCATTGTTCCAGCTGGCATTGGTCAAAGGATGCAGCCAGCGGGCAATGAAACCAAAACTCCCGGTCAGATTTCCCCGCACATCCAGGATAAACGCCTTCCGTTTTCGGACTTCACGGGTGAGACTCATGAAACGACGTGTCTCCCTATCCTCCAAATCTCCATCCCGCATCCAGCGAATATAGGGAATCTGCCCTGGGGTCCAGGTAAAGACAGCAGCACTATCCGATTTCTCATACTCAATACTTTCATAATGTTTTAAATCCAGTGTTTGATGATTGAGCTGTTCCAGGCCATCTTCTACAATGCAGCTCATTTGAGAAGGAAAGGAGTTGGAGAGCATGCCGAGGACATAGCGTTCTTCACCCAGACGTTCTGGTACTGCTGGAAACAGTCTAAATGCGGCATCATCACAATGACGCAGCCATTGATTGGCAATGGGAGCATTGACAGAATCAGGAAGGATGCGAAACTGCTGGTTTTGTTTTGCCAGACGAACTGTTGTAAAAAAGGGAATGAATGCCTCGTTGTTGGAAGTTTTGTAAATACGATTATGAAGAGAAAGTTCAGCCTGCAGAGTAGGGTCTTTGGTAAACTGCATGGTTTTGATCAGGTCATTCATCAAATTTTGTGTCAGAATCTGTTTGTTTGACGTCGTCAATGCTGCCTTCAATTTAAAAAACAGGTTCTCCCAGTCAACTCCATTTTCCGCCAAATATACATAACGTGCATAGCTTTCTTTCAGGATTTCTTCGTAGTAGGAAATATCCTCCAGGACCTGAGATGGTGATAAGAAGGGAGGGCTGTCTGCAAGGAGATCTTTTGCCAGCCGTGTCTGAGTTTGAGAAAAAACCAAATTTGTAAAAGTCGAATTGAATAGAATCGCAATCAAAAAGAAAAAAGCGAATCGTCTTATTTTAGCCAACATAACTTCAACACGGAAATAGCGAAAACCCTTTGCAAATTTTGATCTTCAAAACAATGGACTTAAAAATTCTTTTCCAAACGATCGGCTCGAGAATCTCCAAATGGCCGACTTGCATATTTGCAAAACTCGATTACCCTACTAAATGCGCTTGCGCTAGCAACACGAAAAGCTTCAC
The DNA here is from genome assembly GCA_015231825.1 of SAR324 cluster bacterium. Taxonomy (GTDB): domain Bacteria; phylum SAR324; class SAR324; order SAR324; family NAC60-12; genus JADGAV01. Next base: position 206,955 of record JADGAV010000006.1, on the reverse strand, counting down.
AGTGCTCTGCAAAAATCACCCTCGATCATCGCTTATTTTCTAAGCATAGACAAGCGCAGGATCTTTTCGCACGGTCTTTCTGGCTGCAGAACTGAATCGGATCAACCGCTTCATTTTAAACAAATTGAAAGCCTGCATCAAAATCATTTCAAGTTTCGTTACATGAAAAATCCAAAAGAATTTGTGCAGGAAAACCCCATCAACTGGTACCCCGGTCACATGCTCAAGGCAAAAAAGGAGCTGACCGCACGGTTAAAACAAGTTGATGTCGTATTGGAACTTCGTGATGCCCGAATTCCAATGGCATCCGTCAATAAAGATTTTGAGGAGATTCTCAAGCAGAAAAAACGAATTGTCCTGCTCAATAAAACGGGTTTGGCCGATGAAGACATCACGAAATCATGGCGGGCATATTTCAAAAAAAATAAAATCGCCTGCCACTTTATGGACGTCAAAAAAAACCAGGGAATGCAGCAAATACTGCCCATCGCCCGCTCGATGATGCAGGAAAAATGGCAGCGTTTCCAGAAAAAAGGAATTCGTCCGCCCGCCCTGAAACTCATGATTGTCGGCATCCCCAATGTCGGAAAATCCAGCCTGATCAACAAATTGGTCAAGCGTCATGCAGCAGCAACAGGACCGAATCCCGGTGTGACGCAACGGCAGGAATGGGTCAGATTGGGAAAAGATGTCGAACTGCTCGACACCCCGGGAATCCTCTGGCCCAAATTTGAAAACCCCGAAACCGGAATGGCTTTGGCAATCACCGGGGCAATAAAGGATCGAATTACAGGCGAAGAACGTTTGTGCCACTTTTTGATCCAATATCATATCCACCACTATCCCAGGATTTTACAAACGTATTATCAACTGAACGACGGTTGCTCAACACCTGAAGAAACCTTGGCATCCATTGGACAAAAAAGAGGGTGTTTGAAAACAGGTGGGGAAGTGGATATTCCAAGGACTGCAAAACTTCTTCTCCGAGACTTTCGCGCGGGAAAACTGGGACGCGTGTCTTTCGAAAAGCCAAAAGAAGAGTCTGTGTCCAGGGGGATGACAAAAGCCGATCGGGATTAACCCGACCTGGTCAAATCATCGGATGGGGTCATTTTTCATGCCAGATTCAACAAGTCATGGTGGATGCTGCCATTGGTAGCCATAACAGCTTTTGGATCCAATTGTTCCTTTCCTTTAAAATCAGTGATTTTGCCCCCGGCCTCTTCGAGTATCAAGGCTCCGGCGGCCACATCATAAAGGTTGAGATTTTGCTCAAAAAAAGCATCTAAACTGCCGTCCGCTACGCTGCATAAATCAACCGCCGCAGACCCTCTTATTCTAAATCCCAGCACTTCCTTCACGATTCGGTTGAACCGGGGGAGATTATTTGGTTCAACATCGCTGCGAATGCAGGCAAAGCCCGTTGCCGTGATCACCTGCTCCAATCGATCAGTCTTTGATACCTGGATGGCTTTCCCGTTGCGAGTCGCTCCCTTTCCCTTTTCAGCATAAAAAAGTAACTCCAACGCCGGGGCAAAAACCGCACCCATCTCTATTTTTCCTTCTATTTCCACGGCAATACTGACACTCCAATAGTCGAACCCGCGCGCAAAGGAAACAGTCCCGTCAATCGGGTCAACAATCCACCTGCCGTCCTGCCCCTTTTGCTGACCGCTTTCTTCTCCCCAAAAGCCGAAATTGGGGAATTTCTCCTGCAAACGGTCTTTGATCAAAGCCTCCACGGCAAAATCTGCATCGGTCACCAAATCCTTTGCTGATTTGTAGTGGACTTCATTTTGTTCCCTCCGGTGAGCCCAATCTAAAGCCAGCATTCCTGCTTCATTGATCGTCTCTAGTAAAAATTGTTTCATTTCCATGCGCTTCCTTCAACGAAGTATATTCTCTTTATTTTGATCAGAACAAGATCAGCGAATAAGTGCGGGTCGAATTTGCCTCAAACACAATAGAGGCATGCTTTGACAATCTTGATGTTTATCAAAAACTGTTCTATTTTGATGGGTTGACTCTGTTTCTTTCAGAAAGATTGCTCCTCCTTCTTCTTCATTTTTAGTTTTAAAACTAAACCTTTCAGAGAAAAGTGTGAAACCTTTTCTATGCACATTGCGATGAAAAAACACGAAATTTAAAAAAATGAAGCTTTCCCCTTCTGCCGTTTCATCTGAAAATCTGGAGTATGAGAAATCCAGCTCAAAATGGCATTCTTTCATCGCTGAAAGCAAGCTGCTCTTCAGCCTCGGGATTCCGCTGATACTGGCTCAGTTGATTCAGATGTCAATGGGTTTTGTTGACACCATCATGACCGGACATTTCAGCGCAAAAGATCTCGCCGCCGTAGCGATCGGAGAAAAGAGCATGATCGTGATCATTCTTTTCGGCATCGGCACACTGAGCGCGACTCAAGTCCTGGTGGCCCAGCTTCAAGGAAGGAATTCGGAGCCTCTTAAAATTGGTTTTCAAGTAGGACAGGGAATCTGGATTGGACAAATCTATGGAGTGATAGCCTGGGTTCTGGTAAGGAATATCCTTCCTTTCCTGAGTTTTCTGGAAATAAATCCTGAAGTTTTTGCCATCGCTCAAGACTATATGAAAGCCTTTTCCTGGGGATTGCCTGCCGTCTTCCTGTTTACTTCCTTTCGTGGCTTTTATGAAGGAATTTCCATCAGTCGACTCACTTTTTATTTCACCTTGACCGGCCTTTTGGTCAATATCATCGGCAACTACACGCTCATATTCGGTCATTTCGGCGCACCACGTTTAGGAGCCGTTGGAGCAGGCTGGACCAGTGCCTTGGCGAATTGGGTGATGGCACTGGGAGTGATTATTTATACTGCAACACAAAAGAGATTTTTCAGGTACCAAATTTTTTCCCAACTCCGGCATTTCTCCTGGACGCATATTCGTCCGGTACTTCAAATTGGAACCCCGGTAGGGGTCAGTTATTTTGTTGAAGTTTCTGTCTTTGTCACGGCTGCTCTGATGATGGTGCGATTCGGCACCAACACCCTGGCCGCCAATCAAATTGCCATGAACTATGCAGCTTTCATGTTCATGGTCCCTCTGGGATTGGGGATGGCCACTGTCACACGAGTCGGCAATGCGCTGGGCAGGGGGAACATTCCTCAGGCCCGATTAATCGGCTGGATCAGTATCGGTTACGGAGGCTTTTTTATGACACTCAGCGCCATCACTCTTTTTCTCTTTCCAGAACAAATTGCCGGGATTTACACCAATGACGCCATGGTGATCAAAATCACATCAGGGTTTTTGATGTTGGCGGGAATTTTCCAGATTTCTGACGGAATTCAGGTGACCGCTGGTGGTGTCTTGAGAGGATGGAAAGACACTCGATTCAATATGATCGTCAATCTGATCTCCTTTTGGGGAATTGGTCTGGGTTCCGGCTATTATATCGCCTTTGTGCTCGATTTCGGTGCAGAGGGTTTATGGTACGGGCTGATTACCGGCCTCAGTATTCAAGCATTTCTTCTTTGCTGCCGACTTTATTACATGAGCCATCGTCCACTAAATCACTAATTTTTTCATGCAAGTGCAGATTCCGGAAAAACCCTTAATCATCCTGGATAAAATTACCGCCATCCTGCGTGGTCGTCACATTTTGGCGAACACCACACTCACCATTTACCGCAACCAGAATTGGGCCATCATTGGTCCCAATGGTTCCGGAAAGTCCTCACTGAGCCGCGTCCTTTTGGGAACGCTTCCTGTCTGCCAGGGCACTATGATCCGGGACCAGGAACTTTTTCCCCAAAACAGGATCTCCTATGTCTCTTTTGGAATTCAGCAGCAGCTGATTCTACGGGAAGATAGAGAGGACGAAGCACGAAGCTACAAAGGAGAAGTCGACGAGGTCACCACGGTACGAGAAATTCTATTGTCGGTGCTGGCAGACGAACTGGGACAGGAAGGATTTGACCGCATTGTGGCCCAACTCCATATTGCGCCCTTTTTGGACCGGGGGATACGCAGCTTGTCCAATGGAGAAACTCGTAAAATTATGATTGCGCGAGGTTTGATGAAAGCTCCGCATTTTTTGATTTTGGATGAACCCTTTGACGGTTTGGATGTGCCGTCACGGGACGAATTGTCCAAAACGATTGATGATTTGATGGCACATGATCTCCATATCCTTCTGATCACGCACCGACTGGAGGAAATTTCTTCAAATATCACTCACATTTTGTGCCTTAAAAACTGTGAAGTGTTTGCACAGGGACGCAAAGAAGAGATCCTGGCCTCTGAACAGATCAAACGGCTTTATGAGCACAAAAACCTGAACGGTATCACATTGCCTTCAATTCAGGCATCTCAAAAAATGTTGGACAGGATCACTTCTGATACCATGGTAGTTATGAGAAATGTCACTGTCAAATATGGGGAAACCACCATCCTGGACCACTTGAACTGGACCATGAAAACAGGAGAGCACTGGGCAATTGTCGGTCCAAATGGAGCCGGGAAGTCAACCTTGCTGAGCCTGATCTCGGCAGATAATTTCCAGGCCTATTCAAATGAAATTTATCTTTTCGGCAAACGGAGGGGAAGCGGGGAAAGTATCTGGGATATCAAACAAAAAATCGGTATCGTTTCCGCCGAATTCCAGATTAAGTACCACAGCCATATCAGTGCTTTTCATGTTATTCTTTCAGGATTTTTTGATTCCATCGGATTGTACCAGCGAAGTACTCCTGCCCAACGGGAAATCGCCAAACAATGGATCCAAATCCTTGGTATCGAAGACAAGTCAGAGTCGCATTTTGACCAACTTTCCCAGGGACAGCAACGGATGGTTTTATTGGCTCGGGCGATGGTTAAGTCCCCCCTGTTGCTAATTTTGGATGAACCCTGCCAGGGACTGGATTATGCCAACCGCAAGATGGTCCTTGATCTGGTGGACACCATCGGCAGCAGCATGCAGTCGCATATTTTATACGTCACACACCATCTCGATGATCATCTCTCATGTATCAATCATGTCCTGCAATTTGAGCCAAATTCCGACGGCACATATTCTACGATCTGCAACGCGGCATAGGTGAGGAATTGCAGATTCAATTTTTAAATCTTTTTCCATCCCCTGATCCTCTCTCCCCTGTGTTTTTATCATGAGCACATCCAACCCGAAGCAATCATTCCTGAGTATTTATTTTCCTTTTGGAAACAAAAGGGGACTGGCAGGATTGTTCCTCATGGTCATACTCACTCTGACCGCCTATTATCCTGCATCACAGGCAGATTCTATCATGGACGATATCAATTTCTTCATTGATGATCCGCTCATGACAGATGCCAATGGACTGCAAAGGATTTGGTTCCATCCATTGGATCACAACAATGTGTGGCCTTACCTTCCCATGACCAGAACAACGTTTTGGTTGGAACGCCAGATTTGGGGTCTCAATCTCCAGGTCACCCATTGGATCAACATTCTGATTCATCTGTCCAGTGCATTACTCCTTTGGCAAATCCTCCAAAATCTGAAAATCCGGGGAGCCTGGTGGGTTGGAATGCTCTTTGCCCTACATCCGATCTACGTCCAATCCGTTGCCTGGATTGCAGAGCGGAAAAACGTACTTGCTGCTATTTTCTACTTGCTCTGTCTCTGGGCTTATCTCCATTTTGACCAAAAGAAAAACTGGCGCTGGTATTGGCTCACACTGCTGCTGTTTTTATGCGCTTTGTTCAGCAAAACTTCAACGATCATGCTACCAGCGATCATGATCTTTTGCCGCTTCTGGATGAAGAGAAGCTGGAAACGCACAGATCTGGTTATTCTAGCATCCTACTTTTTAATTGCCGCAGGAATCGGCTTCATTCGCATACAGTTTGAACTCCGTTACTTTGGAGCCGCCAATCCTCTGCTCTCTTTGGACCTTTCTCAAAGATTTCTAATTGCAGGCCATGTCCCTTTTTTCTACCTTTCAAAACTTGCTTTTCCCTACCCTCTGGTCTTTACCTATAGCAAATGGAATATCGACCCGTCTCAGTTTTCGATGGCGCTGCCTTTGATCAGTGTTGTTTTAACAGCTGGATTCCTTCTTTTGAAATTCCATAGCTGGGGACGTCCTCTGTTTCTGGGATTAGGGGCATTTTTAGCCGCTTTGTTTCCAGTTCTTGGATTTTTCAACAACGCCTGGACACAATTTTCATACGTTGCAGATCATTGGGTTCACCTTCCAAGCATCCCAATCCTGATTCTTGGCACTTTGGCCATGTTCTGGGTGTCAGACAGACTGATAAAGAATAAACGCGCAGCAATTCACTACATTCCGATTTTTGCAGGAGGCAGCCTCGTGGCTATCATGAGTGGATTGACCTGGAATCAGAGCGCACTTTACGAAAATCATAAAACACTTTGGAATGCAACGCTCCATCACAATCCTGAATCCTGGGTCGCATATCTGGAATTGGGGAGAGAATCACTGCAGGCAGAGAATTTACAGGAAGCACTTCGATATTTTGAGGAAACTCTAAAGCGGCAGGAAAGCTCAAATGCCTATTTAAATCGAGCCGTCACGTATTTTCACCTGCAGCAGTACGACCAGGCGATTGCAGACAACAACAGAGCGCTTCAAATCCAGCCGAAATTTGCGGGGGCATACCACAATCGAGGGTTCATTTATGCCCACCTCAAACGATATCAAATTGCCATCATGGACTACAATGAAGCGCTCAAACACAATCCCCGCTTCACCAATGCCTACTACAACCGGGGAAATGCCTACATGCTGCTCAAACAGCCCTTAAAGGCAATCGAAGATTACAAGACTGCACTCAAATTCAAACCTGACTACATTAAAGTTCACCACAACCTGGGTTTGGCCTACCTGCAACTCAAAAGATATGAAGATGCGATTCAAAACTTTAATCAAGCGATCCGCTTCGACCCGGAATACCCGGAGGCTTACCACAATCGCGGAATTGCCAATTTCTATTTAAAACAATATGAACAGGCCCTGCAGGACTATGAACAGGCCCTATTGATCAAACCCAACTATCCAAAGGTCTACAACAATCGCGCATTCCTTTATTTACAGGCCAATCGCAACGACAAAGCCTGCCAGGATTGGAAACGTGCCTGTCAATTGGGTTCCTGCCAGTTTTATCACAATTTTCAGCAGCAAAAAATCTGCCCATAAAGAGGTCTTCTTCCATGGAAGATCGCAAAACTTTCGTTGCCGTCGTTGCTCGACCGGGCCCAGTTTGACCGGTTTTTAGTAATTTAAAATTCGTTCCTGGATTATACAGAAATAAGCGCTTTTCCAAAATAATATCAACATCTGACTCCCTTTGTTTCAGAATTCCAAAACGGAATAAAATGAATGACGAATTCAAAAATGATACAAAATTACTACTGGTTCTAACCAACACGTCATCAGCAGAAGAAGCCCAGAAAATTGCTGATGCGGCAATTCACAATCATTTTGCAGCGGCAGCACAAATAATCGGTCCTGTAAAAAGTACCTTCAGATGGAAAGGAAAAATTGAAAATGCGGAAGAATGGATCTGTCTCCTGAAAAGCAGTGAACCTCTGTACGAAAGTCTTGAAGAGACCATTAAATCGCTCCACTCCTATGAATTGCCCGGCATTTTAACGATTCCTGTTACAGGAGGAAGTATGAACTATTTTCAATGGATTCAGAGACAACTGAGATAAGCATTATCCATGCTGTTTTTAAAGAGAGAAGGAATTTATGGAAGCAAAGCGGGATTCCAATGAAGATTTTTTCCTGAAGGATCGAGAAGTTTTCTGCATTGATGGGCAGGAAAAACGTCAATATCCTGCAGAACATTGCAGTTTTTTTTTTGAATCAGAAGGGCCGAATATGAAGAAAGTGATCTTGGCTAGTATGTTTCTAACCATAATGGGAATGCGCGGAATATACGGCAATCCAATGGTTGATGGAAATAACCTATACCTCAGTCTGCTTGAAGTCGAAAAGGAAATGAAAGGTCAAAAAAGTAAGCCCGTCACCCTGGGAATGGGATTGGGATACTTGATGGGCAGTCTGGATGCTTTGACGAGTGAAGGCGCTTTATGCCCTCCGTCCACTGTTGATAAAGAAGTTTTTATAAAAATTGTATAAAAGGGGACAGATTTATTTTTTCAGGCCAACAAAGACCGGAGTGATAGAATCGGTATCATTGCTCCCGGTCTTTACCTCCAAAGGGCCTGCATTCGCCTGATTTCAACAATAAATGCTTACCTAAAGCCATATAAATGCTCGACCTTATGAATTGAGAAAACGCATTTTTACAAACGGTATGAAATATTTACTGGACTTATGAGTCCATAAAAGATATTTGATATCGGTACTTATTTTAAAAAAGAGAGGTCATGGCTAGAAAACAAGAATTTGAAAGAGAGGACGTGATTGATTCAGCGATGACATTGTTTTGGATTCAAGGGTGCCAAGCAACGACTCCAATGCAATTGATTACAGAAATGAAGCTGAGCAAAAGCAGTCTCTACAATACATTTCAAAGCAAAAAAAAGCTCTACCTCGAATGCCTGCAGACTTTTATCGACCAAAGGGTAAGCGTTTACCGGAAAATTTTTGAGGGCAACGACTTTCCTGTCGCTCTTGATTTGATGTTCAAGCGGCATCTTGATGCTCTGGCTATCAAAAATCGTCGGGGTTGCTTTATTGTCAACAGTGCCATCGAGTTATCTCCACACGATACGGAGGTTGAAGCACTGGTGCGGCAAGGATTTCAAAGAATAGAGAATGTGATATCCAAAGGTCTGGTAAAAGCTCAAGAGCAAGGATTAGTTTCCAAAAATCATCAGGCAGAGGCTTTAGCAAAATTTTTCTTGAGTAGCAGCAATGGACTCTCGGTCATGTCAAAATCGAATCCAGAACGTGAATCTTTGGAAAAAATAGTAAAGATCATCTTGAGTGTTCTCTGACAAGATTTTTTTTGACTTTTTTTGGACCCACGAGTCCAGTTTTTAAAATAAGGCTCGCTCAAATGAGAATCAGTCGTTCCCCTGCCCAGTAAAAAATTTTTCCGGGGAGGATGACTATGTCAACAACAGCTTGTCAATTTCTTATACAAGAAAGGGAAACTGGATGGAAAACAGAAAGAAAATTTACTGGATCATGGTCATTACGATTTGTGTTTTTGGACATTCCGGGTGCTTTTTGACCCGGATGCCTTCTCCACAAGCAGATAGAATTGACGGAAATAACATCATTGGCATTGATGCAGGTGGTTCATTCACCTGGTTCATCCCAACCAAGACCGGGGTTGTGTTGGTCGATTCAGGATGGGAAGAAAAAGGATATGCTTTAAAAAAAGAACTCGCTGATCGGCAGGTTCACGCCATTTTTATCACTCACGGACATTTTGATCATACAGGGGGACTGCCTCTATTTCCTGATGTCCCCGTATACATAGGTCCGGGAGAAGGACCTCTTGTCAGAGGTGAAATTGAAGCCGGAGGGTGGATGGCCAGGATCACGAATTCACTGGTGGGTCATGAGCCGTATTCACCTCCGCTATTGAAAGAACTCGCTGATGGGGAGAGTATCGAAATCGATGGAGAAATCTTCCAAGCAATTCATGTCCCGGGCCACACTCGAGGAAGTACAATGTATCTTTGGAAAGATGTGCTCTTTACCGGCGATACGATTGTGGGTCGCGGTGACCACGTAAACGAGATTCCGGAACCGACTTACGATGACTATGAAGCGGTGCATGACAACGTTTCTAAGGTTTTAGAATATACCTTTGAGCGAATTGCAGATGGTCATGTCGGACTCCACTCCAATGCCTACGAGCAGGTCGTATCTTATTTAGAAAAGTAAATGTTTCAGGAGAATTTTTTATTTCTTTGTCGTGTAGCCGAATGGAAAATTGATTGATCCCATTCATTGTCTCATGAACGAATTCATGAATTAAAACTCAAATTGGAGAAACCATGTCAAAATCAAAAACAACGATGGTCGTAACAGCAATTCCCAATCCGCAAGCAATCGAGGAGATGCAAACTTACCTTTCTCGGGTTGTTCCCATCTTGAAGGAGCACGGAGGAGAAATAGTTATTAGCGGTAAAACAAAGAAGCCCGTTATCGGAGAGTTAAACTTTGGAATGCTACTTGTAATGAATTTTGAAACCGAAGAAGATATTCAAAAGTCCTTTGAAAGCCTTGAATACAAAAAGCTGATTCCCCTTCGGGACAAAGGATTCAGGAAAATGGACGTTGCAATCTTGTCTTCATTGTAAATTCGCTTCTTCTCCTATTGCTTGTCTACGAATTTAGCCGGAAAGTCGGCATGGAATAAGAAGACTGAACCATTAGTGTACCTAACAGATGGAGGTATGTCCCGCAGTTACGGATTTCCAGATCTCGGTTTGACAATGACGATGGATTAGAACCGGGCCGCAATTGCCAGAGTTTGTGATGCGGTGGCCATACCTGTCATAGCAGATGCCGATACCGGTTAGGGCAATGCACTCAATGTAGCTCGCATCGTGCGTGAATTCGAACGGACCGGTGTCGCTGCTTTTCATCTTGAGGACCAGATCACACCAAAGCGATGCAGTCGTTAACTTTGGTTCGGAAACTTTAATCGATTATTGTTCGTTGCGGGATGTGGGGCCACGTCGATCTGTTCTTTTGTTTGACAGGACGTCTTGTAGCGTTGAATCTTCAAACATGTCGTCATTTTGTGATCTTCACTACTGTGCTTGCATTGCCTGACTTGAGTTAATGGAGTTGGTCCGTCTTCCCTCTTTTCAGTAAATTTCAGTGAAATGGACCGAGAAGGCAAAAGGAAGCATTAAAATTAATTTCGTGTTGAAGACATCCTGCTGAAATAGATGTCCATTACAGAAAAACTGATTGCTTTCTGGGCAAATCTAAAAGAATCTTCAAGTTCATCCATTTCAAAAAGTTGTTTAGCATGTTCGTAATACATGTAAGGCAGCAGAAGAAATTCATCTTTTTCTGAAAACTTTTTGATCCGGGACAGGGTGATCTCAAGAAACTTTTTAATATAATTTTTTTTTTCGAATGGTCTAAGCTTAACAAAATTTAAAGCCGCATTCATTTCCGCTTCCAACTCCATTCCTTTATAGAAGCAAACAAAGGGATTGGCATCCGGATTGGAAAATTTTTTCTGCAAGTGGATTCTATCTCGAAGGCCAGAGAGGTGAAACCACTTTTTTGCAGAAGTTTTGATATGCATAGCCTGATTGATCGCACGGCATGCGGATCTCATGTTCTCCTTCTTAACAGCATGTGGCTTTCCCCGATGCCGGAGAAGACCTTCCCACAATTCCAGGCTGTGCGTTTTTTCCAGAATACCGGCATAAGTCTCACTGATCTTGTACAGATTTTTCCGTGAGGAATTTACTGAGAGCTTGTTTAATGTTTCGATCAACTGCATGATTTCATGTCTTCGGTCATTAACAATGAGGAAGATTTGCAAATCACTTTTCGTCCGGATATTTTTCTCAAAATAGTTTCCCAACTCCAATCGAAGCAGCCGGTTTGAAATTTCCTGACTCTTTTGCCGTATCAATCGACTGAAGCTATGATCAGGAAAAGGATGATCTGCGTATTTCTGAAAGAACAGGGCGGTTTGCAGATAAACGCTTTGCTGGAAGCAGGTGTTCCCCAATGAGTAAAAAGAGCGGAAACTTGAATTTTTGATTTTTATATTTTCAGCCTGATATTGTTTATAACGTGCAAAAAATTGATTATTGTGAAGCGAATCTGAATCTTCCTTGTCAGGAAGTTTGGGGAGGAGACTGGCTTCATACCGCTCTTTTCTTTCACACAAAGCCTGAGAAAGCTGTTTCATCGATTTCTGGTATTGTTGATCATTCACCGCAGGAAGTTCAGGCATTTTTTCATGATTCAGTATTTCATCAAGCGAAATAATTTTTTTGATTTTTATAAAATCTTTTACTGCCGGATTATCGCATCGGATAGAACACTGACCCGGCTCTTTTTTGCAGACAATCCGACAATTTTGATATTGCAGGGAAAAAGACGAATGTTTGAGGGACTCGGTGCAAAAAATACTGTAAGTGTCAGGGACATTTTCAGGCCTGATTGAACAATCAGAAAAATCGATTGGGTAATTAGTCGGAGAAATTGTACGAGGACACCGTATCGCTGTTTCTGAGGTTTTTCGTATTTGGTTGGTTTCGTCCAAAAAATCAGTACTGATGACACATTTTTGATGATTCAGACGAAAGTTGCTACAAAACGCTTTTTTTTCACAAACAGCATTTTGAGGAATGAATATTTTTTTAAATCCATGGGTCTGAGCCAGTTCAATTTTTTCGTCAATTCCTCCGACCAGGCCGACAATTCCTCCCGGATAAAGGGTCCCTGTCATCACGATCTTCGGGTCAATCGTTTCCTGTCTGAGGGTCTTGAGCAATAAAAACCCCAGCGCCGATGATCCGCTCTGCCCTTTGATAATATTGCTTTTTCCTGATGAAAAGGCATAATGAAAATCATACTGATCACAGGGCAAATCATAAGAATAACAGGCCGTGTCATGGGCATTTTTAAATGCAATTTGTGTATCAAGTTCATGATAGGTCTGGAGGCTGACAAAAACACGGCCCTGCCCCCTGTTTGTCTTCAATTGGAGTGAGATCAATTCTCCTTCGTATTTATTTTGTTTGTCTCGGCTGTTTACAACCCCTAAAATGGGGATTGAGTTGAAATATTCATCTTGCGGGGAAGAGAAATAAGAACACCCTGACACCACGAAGAGGAGACTCGCAAAGAAGGTGATTTTCCGAAAAATAGATTCAGAATTAATTCTCATTATGCCTTCTTCTCCCTTTGATTTTCCTTATAAAGATCTGTCACGGCCGAAAAAATCAGATCATTTTCATTTTGGCAGACCTCTTATGTTTTTCAGAATACCTGCTTTCAACAGGACAATCGAAACACAGAAGTTGAATATGCATGATGGATTCAGATCTCCACAATCGAGAGAGCCTTGTGCTTTCTTTGGCGAAAGCAACCCCTTCCTGGAAGACTGGGCCTCCCCGGAAAGAAAGCCTTCTTGCAGAGGAGGTCTCGCAGTAACGTGAGCTTGCTGAGAAAATAAATTGCAGAATTCCGCCTGCCTTCATTTTATTAAAGAAATCTGAATCGCCGGATCAATTTTTTTCAAAACAGGAAGAAGCTGAATGACTGAGATCAAATTTTCCTGTGCTTGAGGATGGTTCGGGTTGAGTTTGAGAGCTTGTCGAAACACCTTTTGTGCCGAGTGGTAATTGCCCAGCATCCGGTAGACAATTCCCAAATTATTGAAATGGTCCGGATTTTCAGGTTCGAGTTGGGTCACGATACGCAAATGTTTTAGGGCCGCCTCCGGCTTTCCCATCTGTCCCAGTAAACCTCCAAGGTAGTAATGGGCTAAAAACGACTGAGAATTTCGGGTTAACGCCTGGTTTAGAAAGAAAATTGCATTTTCCGGCTGTCTGACTTGAGCGTAGGCCCGGCCGAGTTCCGCATAAATATTAGAATGCTGAGGGTCCCATTCAATTGCTTTGTGAAAAAGCGGGATCGCCTTTTCCCATTGCCGCAGCACACTATGCAGTCGAGCTGCTTCTGAAAACGCTTGAAAAGGGATCTTCCCCAGATTTTCAGGCCGATAATTGCTCAACGTTGTCAAGATCTGGTGATAGGTCACCAAGGCATCTTCGTATCGTTTCATGCGTGAATAAAGTCGTGCCATGTTCAATCGTGCGTGGTTGTTGGCGATATTCACCTGCAGTGCTTTTTGGTAATAGATTAAAGCTACGCCGTTCTCTTCCAGTTTTGAGTATTCGTTTCCCAAATTATAAAGCGCCCGGTCCTTAACAGGTGCTTTGGAAACCGCGTCTTTCCATAAAGCAACCCCAGAGCTGAAAGCTGCACTCCTTTGCCAAATTCCCGCCGTTCCCGCAATGATCACAATGGAAAATATAGCAAAGGCGGCCGGCGGAAAAATTCTGGCTACCTGACCATCGGTCAATATCCTCAATAAATCTGCAGTGATCAGAAAATATCCGATGGAGGGTAAATACAGTTTGTATTCAACAAAAAGGTCTCTTTGCGGGACCACAAGATAAGGTCCCAAAGTAAGATAAAACCAACCGATTCCCAAGGCGGCCAGCACAAATTTATTTCGAGCAAACAGGACCATGACGGTAATAATGATCAGATGGGCACCTATTGCTGAAATCGCCCAGGGATCGGCATATCCGGGCGAAATTGAAAAATCATGATCAATACTGAGCCATTGAGGAAGCGGCAACATGAGGAGCTTCCAATAATGCATCAAAACCCGCGTCATCGTTTGGAAATGAGTCCATGGCCCCCACAACGAATCGGAATTGAATCCCAAAAAGGCGTTTCCCTTAAGAAGATAATCCGCGCTCTGAAAATACGTTCCGATTCCCCATCCCAAGATCAAAATTCCTATGCTTCCTCTTTTCAAAAACTGCCGAAAACGACCTGAGGCGGTAGCTAATACGCCTTCATGGATCAAAGGAAGCCCCAGTCCGGTCAAGGCCATATTTTTCGATTTGAAAGCCAGCCAATAGAAGAGTAAACAAAGAAAAGACCATGTCCAGAATCGAAGAAGTTTCGGAGAGAAACATCTCGCTTGAAGATAACTCATAAACGCGAGCAATGTAAACATCGTCACCAGCTGACTGCTGCGCTGGGTGATATATAAGACCGTAGAGGAGAGCAGAGGATGAACAGCAAACAGGGAAGCGGTCACAAAAGCAATCAAGGAGTCCCAACCGGAAAAAGGGACGTTTGGATGATTTTCCCTGACGGCGCCATTTTGGAGCCGTATGAGCATGAGGAAGAGGAGTAAGGAATTTGCCGAGTGAAGGAGAAGGTTGAAAAAGTGATACCCCTCGACTTCAAATCCGTCAAAAAGGTGGTTGCAGTAAAAACTCAGCAGCGAAACTGCACGTCCTGAAGAAAAAGGAAGCTGCAGTTGACGCAAAAGATACGGGAGATCCTGAACAGCCGAATTATTGAGAATAAAGACAAAATCATCAAATACAAAAGGCCCCTTTAGCGACCGACTGTAGCCGACCAAGGTCAAAGCGGTCAGCCAGAACCCTGTCAGCACCGTCCAGCTTTTTTGAGAAAAACGGAGGCGGTCTACTTTCATATCCTTTTTTGTGAATTTTTAGTTGAGTCCAAGACTGCTGTCCTGGCCTATTGCGCACAAAGACGCAAACCAAAGTTGTCTCCACTGTCGGTTGGATCTGAGAGCAGGCGATAGGACGAACGAAGAAACCTTGGAGAATCCCTGAAATCCCCTCCGCGGATGACTCGTTCGCTTCCGTTTGTATTGACGGGATTGGTTGAGGGACTGATTGCATAATAACTGGAATCAAAATAGTCCCGAACCCACTCATAAACATTGCCGTGCATGTCATATAAACCAAAAGCATTGGCTGCCTTTCCCCTGACAGGCTGGGCAGTATCTCCTGAGTTCCCGGCATACCATGCTGCCGCGGAGAGACAGGATTCATCAGCACCGCAGGACCATTTGGTCGACGTCCCTGCCCGCGCAGCATATTCCCATTCTGCTTCGGTACACAAACGGTAAACACCACCGCTGCTCAACGGAGACACCGAGTTCAGCCAGCTGATGTACTGCTGCGCTTCTTCCCAGGAAACACCGGTAACCGGGCAGATTTGTGCATCGCAACCTGTTGATTCAACGTTTTCATGGCTAGGATTAAAAGCCTGATACTCTTCCAGTGTGATTTCGTTTTCTGAGATAAGGAACGCACTCAACTGCACGATGTGCACAGGACTTTCATCCGCATCACCCTCACCGGAACTGTCTCCCATCTCAAAGCTCCCTGCCCGGATGGAGACCATTCTGGTGAACGTCGGCAGATTTTCAGTAAGCGGTGTTGTGGTTGCTGCCAATTCTGCTTCCAATCCTTGATCCAGCAAGGCATTATCTGCTTCTTCGGCAAGGAGTTCCTCTTCAGTGGGGTCGAGCGGAAAGTCTACTTCCACCAGATCTTCAGTGGGATCGTCTCCCAAAATATCATCGGTTTCTCCTCCTGTGTCAATTCCGTCATCCCCTCCAGCAGAACTCCCTCCCTGATCATCTCCAGAGGCAGCAGGGTCTGTTTGAGAAGAAGATCCTCCGCCGTTTCCCCCGCAAGAAGAAGCAATGATTAAAACCAACAAGAAGAGCAATGGAATCAGAAAAATTCTCTTTTGCATTTTTTCCTCTTTGAAAAAAATTGTATTCTTTATTTGAATTCTAAAGTGCAGGTTGAAGTTCGGGTGAAGTACAATCGGATCGTTCAGAACAATTTTGAGATTCCTGATGAGAAACATTCTGGACCTGAGCGCAGAACGGTGCATCGGGATCTTTTCTGCAAATAAAAGACTTCATCACCAGGACCTCCATTTTTAATCCGGTGTTCTGGCTTTGTTTGAGCAATTTCAGCTCATTCTGCAGCGCTGAAATCTGCTCCTGCTGTTCTTCAATCTGTTTCTGCTGTTCCTTGATTCCCTCCACCAGGATTGGAGCGATTTGCATGTAGTCGATCCCCAGAAATCCATCGCTCCCTTTGCTGACCAAATCGGGAAAAACTTTTTGAAAGTCCTGTGCCACAAAGCCATGCATGGTATAGTCATGATCAAACCAGGGATGGACTTTGGCGGCATCTTGATTCCACTTAAAGGTCACTCCCTGCAACCGGAGGATCTTATCCAGAGAATTGTTAAAGGGAGTAATTTCTCTTTTTAATCTTCGATCAGAACAAAATGGTTTCAAAATTTCTTTGCACGCTTTTCGTACCCAACTGTCTACTTTCTTGAGTTTGTCGAAATTCAAACCAAGCAATTCGAGTTTACCGCCGCTGTATTTGATTTTATCCTTTCCTCCCACCTTCAAAAAGAACCCGTTGTCGCTGACTCGTACTTTATTGCCTCCAACCAGCATTTGAATATGATTTTTTCCTGCGTCAAGGAGTGTGCTGTCGTTCAATCTGAGTTTGAGACGATTATCCTGTACTCTAATCCCATAACCCTTGGCATCAATTTTAAATCGATTCGGCCTTACCTCAAGTATATTTTTGCCGCCCACTTTTAAGTCCACACCGCCGTTTCCGCTAACATTGACTCCATTGCCTTTAACATCAAGTCCGATACCGTTTGATCTCAGTTTTAATAAACTACTGCCTTCGACTTTCAAATCAAGCTCGCCATTCCCATTGACTGTGAATCCGTTTCCTTTAACGTCCATTCCAAAACCATTCGGCCTCAAATACATCAGGCGGTTGTTAGCAATATTTAAATCGAGCCCGCCACTCCCGCTGACTCTGAATCCGTTTCCTTTAACGTCAAGCCCAATACTATTTGACCTTAAATACATCAGCCGGTTGTTCGCAATATTCAAATCGAGCCCGCCATTCCCGCTGACTCTGAATCCGTTTCCTTCAACATCCAGCGATAAACTCCTTTCACTTAATCCAATCAGTTCATTTCCTTTGTACCTGATTCCCAATCCTTTTCCGTCTTTGAGGTCGATTCCGGTCTCCACATCGTTCAAACCAACCTTGAAGACTTCGTCCCCATCTTGATTGAGAATTCTCAACTGGGCCAATTGTTCCAGTGCCTGCTTGGTTATTTCGGCAAGTGTCCCGGGGTCAAAAATTATTGCGAGGTAGGAGTTCACAAACGATTCCATAATCTTTCCGTAAAAACCGGCCGGGTTTTCAAAGAGAAGTTCGGGATCTTCTGCAACTGCGTCGCGGATAATATTTTGCGGCAAAGGCAGACTGCTGAAATCGATCAGCCCGAAACTGCCGCTGAGCAGTGCTTCTGAAAATTTCCCCTGAATTTCACTTCCCAATCCTTCGAGGGAGGAACCGGGAACTCCTATATCCAGGAGGTTCAGACGGTCTCCCAGAAGCGAATCACTTTTTCCCGGCCAGAAAGGAATTCGCCGATCCGCGGTTTTCACATAATCTCCCTCAGGCAGTGCATCTGCCGAAAAGAGGGCTGCATATTTGAAAAATCCCGTCAACATCCCCGCGACATCGGAACAAATATCTCCTGCGGGATGCTGAGTGACTCCCATTGTGCTGCAGACGCCCTGGACTATATCCATAAAAGCGTCTGTGATTTCTGCTGTGTCAATGGTCACCTGACAGATGACTTTCCCATCCGTGCTGACTGAAAGCTGAGTGTCGATGATAGAATCTTCAATGGAGTAGTTGATTCCGGTGCCTTCATCTTTGCTGTTCGGGGAACACCCTTTCAGATCCTCAATAATCAATGTTCCACCTGGTCCGATTTTGATGTTGTCATCGATGTTGAGTGCCGAAACACCTACAGAGGAAGTGGCGTTCCCAGATTCAAAGACGGTTTTTCCATTTTTGGTAATCAGTAAATCCCCCCCGTCAATATGAAGCCTGGCCTGCGGACGGTTTGTACCGATGCCGACATTTCCCAGGTAATAGAGAAAACCCAAATAATCTGCTTCCGCATACTTTCCCGGAGTAAAGAATGGGGGAACGTCCCGGTGGGTGATTTCAGTGGTGGAGTCAAGAAGACCTTTTGGGAAGACGTTGGAAAACCAGTCGGGGTAGCTTTGCGAGTTGTTGGCAGGTACTTTCCACTTTTCTATATCAGTCTCAATGGTTTCCCAATATCCGGTGCTGTCTCCTTCCTGAAGAAACTGAAACATTTCCGGGATGTGATCGTTGTGATAACTGGACAGGTGATGCCCGATTTCCAGGCCGTTCTCATCTGCCTGTCCCCAAACATCGTTGAACAGGAGAGCACCCGCGAAAAGGAATAAAACAGTGAATGCTGCGACCCATCGTTTCGGTAGTCCAGTGGTTTTTTCTTTCATAACATATCTCCCTGAATGATGTTAATATGGGGTTCGTTCAATTCTCTGTCCGTGTTTTTATTCCTCGGTGAAAACATAAGCAGCTCCTGCCTCAGCGTTACTATTGTCTGAAGTCGCAATAGAGGCACCATTGGTAATGGTCGACTGATTGCTGTCTTCTAAGTTGGCCCCCACTGCAATCGTTGAGGAAGCGATGGCGACTGAAAAGCCGAATTGATCATTGCTCCCCGCATTGGGTGATTTCATAAACGCTTCATGACTCCAGCTGGTGCCGCTGCTTGAAAAAACGTAGGCAGCACCGGAACCGGAGGAACTATTGTCTGAAGTCGCAATAGAAATTCCGTTGGTGACGGTGGTCTGATTGCTGTCTTCAAGGTAGGCTCCCACCACAATTCTGGAATCAGCAATGGCAACGGACCATCCAAAATTGTCACTTGCATCAACATTGGGAGCCTTGAGAAAGGCCTGATGACTCCAGCTGGTGCCGCTCCGAACAAAAACATAAGCGGCTCCGGAATCTGAAGCGCTATTGTCTGAAGTCGCAATAGAGGTTCCATTGGTGATGGTGGACTGATCACTGTCTTCAAAATTGGCTCCTACCACTATTGTAGACGAGGCAATGTCTACGTCCCATCCGAATTGATCGCCAGCTCCCACATTGGGAGCCTTGAGAAAGGCCTGATGGCTCCAGGTGGTGCCGCTCCGAACAAAAACATAAGCGGCTCCAGAATCAACTGCATCAGTACCCGTGGCTGCGATGGTAGTCCCATTGGTGATCGTTGATTGACCGCTGTCTTCCAGATAAGCTCCCACCACAATTGTGGAATCGGCAATGGCGACCGGCACCCCGAAAGCGTCTCCTGTCTCCGCATTCGGGGCCTTCAGGTAGGCCTGATGCGTCCAGGTTGTTCCGTTGCGGACAAAAACATAAGCGGCTCCGGAAGAATCTGCACTATTGTCTGAAGTCGCAATAGAGCTTCCGTTGGTAATCGTGGTTTGATTGCTGTCTTCAAGATGAGCTCCGACGACAATTGTTGATGAAGCAATGTCAACCGACCATCCGAACTGATCGATTGCACCTGCATTGGGAGATTTCAGGTAGGCCTGATGGCTCCAGGTGGTGCCGCTCCGAACAAAAACATAAGCGGCTCCGGAATTCGTTAAACTGTTGTCTGAAGTGGCAATGGAGGTCCCATTGGTGATGGTGGTTTGATTGCTGTCTTCACGATAAGCTGTCACCACGATTGTATCACCGTCAATAGCAACAGCGTGTCCAAATCGCTCAGTTGTCCCCACTCCTGCATTGGGAGCTTTAAGAAAGGCCTGCGGAGTCCAGGAACTGCCGCTGCGGATAAAAACATAGGCTGCTCCTGAATCTGTGGCGCTATTGTCCGCAGTATCAATTGAAGTTCCATTGGTGATGGTGGTTTGATTGCTGTCTTCAAGTTGAGCCCCCACCACCATTGTCGATGATGAAATGTCGACAGCCCATCCAAATTGATCACCAGCTTCCACATTGAGGGCTTTCAAAAAGGCTTGATGGACAAAACGATAGATGGTGAAACTGCCGACGCTAAATGCAGAACTCGCATTACCTGCTGTATCGGTCACTGTTATCGTGCAATCGCTGTAGGTGTTGATGCTTAATTCGGAAAAGGTAATCGTGTTGTTTCCCGAAGAAGCGCTGGTGGTCGAAGAGGAACAGCTTCCTCCATAGCTGATGCTACCCGCTTCATTGCTGTAGAAGGTATAACTCGGTGTTGTATCATTAGTTCGGGAAACGGCTGTCACTTCAGATACGGTGGGTGCAGTGGTGTCGATCTTGAAGCTGCTGACTGTTAGCGAAGAGCTGGCATTGCCGGATGAATCAGTGACAGTGATGGTACAATCACTGTATGTGCCATCGCTTAAAGTAGAAAAAGTAATCGTGTTGTTGCCGGAAGAAGCGCTGGTGGCTGAAGAGGAACAACTCCCTCCATAGCTGATGGTGCCGGCCTCATTGGTGTAGAAGGTATAGCTCGGCGTTGTATCGGAGGCAGGTGTGGAAACAGAGGTCACCTCTGTCAAAGTGGGTGCCGTAGTATCAGGGATCGTGGTCGTCGTGGTCGTCGTGGTGGTGGAGGTCGTGGTGGACGTGGTCGTCGATGTGGTGGTCGTGCTTGTCGAACTCGTAGTGCTCGTGGTACTTGTGGTACTCGTTGTGGTGGTCGGTTCTGCTGTAGTGCTTGTAGAACTAGTTGTGGTTGTAAGGATTGTCGTGGTGGTTGTGGTTGTGGTGGTTGTAGTCGTCAAATCGGAGATATTGTTGTCAGCGAATGCAACAAACGAATCTGCAGCAGGAAGAATTGAATTAGGTGGGAGTCCGGTCTCGACCATTTCGGTCTCCACTTCGTTAATCGCAATGTTTGTTGCATCGTTAATTTCGAAAGTCAGGCGGTTTTCTGTTACCTGATCAATGTTGCTGTCCTGAAAATCCAGAAGAGAGATCCCCTGTTCACCAAAAACCCTCAACATGAGATCTGTCACTTCAGCGACAAGATTTTCAATTGCCCCATTGATCACTGCGTTACTTGCCATTGGATTGTAGTGCCTGTATCCTGGAAGCCTTGCTGTGACCAGGTTTTCCACATTGAAAATGTCATTGATTCTCAAAATAACGTTCGAAGCAGAAATGGATGCCTGGGAAAGGACAGTGAGGAAACCTGTGGTGTCAATAAATTCATTGGGGTCATACCCCGTCCGTTCCGCCAGCCTGGCAGTGTTCAAAACAACGGTGTGATGCAGAAAGTCGCCGGCATTTTTCACCATATTTACCAGACTCACAGAATCCTCTAAAGCTCTTGCCCCCGCGGGATCTTCGAGCATGGAAACCAAAGCGTTTTTTATGCTTCTTACCGCGACTCCTTTCATTTGAGGCGTATTGGTCAGATCACTGTCTGACGCGGTCATTTTAACCTCATCCAAAACCGCTGCAATTGAAGCAAATACTGTCTCAATCTCCCTTTTTTCTTCGGCTGTAATCAGGGGTGCCAATTCTTCTGTGATGCCGGCAGCATTGCTCGAGTCTCTGTTTGCCAAAGAATTTGCCGCCAGTCGGATCTGAATGACAGGATTTGAAATCAGGGAGATTCCTGAAGCTTCAGCTGAGGTCACCAAACTGGAGAGCGTTAAAGACCCGCTCGAATAATAATT
The DNA here is from genome assembly GCA_015231825.1 of SAR324 cluster bacterium. Lineage (GTDB taxonomy): Bacteria > SAR324 > SAR324 > SAR324 > NAC60-12 > JADGAV01. The sequence goes on along the minus strand of JADGAV010000006.1, from coordinate 184,845 downwards.
AATATGTTCAGAGGTTGTCTCCATCAAGTCACTGAGAATGCCGCCGCTTTCCGTATCACCAATAACGCGGGGAACAAGAAGACTGCCTTCGACATACTTGCTGGCATCAAGGCCGAGGGCATTTGTTAATCTGTTGAGCGCTGAAATGAACACCGAAATGCTGACGAACTTCAGTCTTCTGGGAAGATTCGTGCTGTTATTCAGCGATCGTCTGTTCAAATTTTCTCCCAAAATCTGGCTGGTGAGGTAGTCGGAGAAGAGGTTGACGTGGCGGATCAGTCTGCCGTTTATGCTTTCAGTATCCACTATGACTGCGTTCATTCCAGCGGACTGAACCACCATCGGATGGGTGATTTTGTTTCTCTTGACCAGACATTGATAATTTCCTCTGTCATCTGTTTCGCAGGAACTGACGGGAATAAGCCGATGATCGAGTACCGAAACCTGCTGCCCGGCAAGAGCGAATCCGACTGACACCGTTCCTGAAATTTGAATCTCATTCAGTCCGCCATTACCATCACCGCGATTGCCGCAAGTAGCGACAAGGACGGCAATCGCGAATATAGTGAATAAGTAGACAATTGATTTAAAATGCAGTCCCGTCAAAGTAATCCGATCAACATTTTGTTAATTGAAAAACAACTCGACCCAATTATAATTCTGATCTGTTTCTTCCACCTACGGTGAGAACACATTGATTTGCCAGGTGCTTGTGCTGCTGATTCCCGCAAAATCACTGATTGCTGCCGAGTCAATCAATACGTAATAATTTCCGATGTCGGTAACCCGGTTCGTACCTGGATCAATGGTAAGTACATTGCCTGATATCGAGATCTTGCTGCTTGTCACATCGAATGTCTCAAAAACAGAGCCATCCGGATTATATATATAGATGTAGCCGCTCCCTACGTTTGGCGTGCTGTCAAAAGTAACCGTAATCGAATCTGAATCACCAGGAATCAATGCCGTATCTTTGGCGGTGATCGATAGTCTTTTGACGGTGACGGTAAAAGATTGATCAAAGGTCAGTCCTCCGCTATCGGTGCTTCTCACCGTAACGCTGTAAGAACCCGCCGACAAACTGGAAGCCGTCTGCAGGGTGCTGCTGCTGATCTGAAAGTTGCTGGATCCTGAGCTCAGGCTGCAGGTGTGGCTGTCTCCGCTGTCAACGTCGGTGCTGCTCAAGGTTCCTGCCGAAGTCCCGGAAGAAGGAAGGGAGACAGTCGTTGCGATCAGGGAAATCGCGGTGGGAGCTTCGTTCACATCGGTAACGGTGATCGTCAATTCACCCTCATAATGCGCTCCTGCGCTGTCTGAAGTTCTGCCCCTTATGCTGTAGCTGGTTTTGGTTTCGTAATCAAAAGATGCACCAGTGAGAAGCGTGCTTCCGGTGATGCTGAATTGATCATTGTCGGTCGATCCGTCGCCGGACACTAAGGAATAAGTGTGCGCATCATCGGTTGTGCTCAGTGTTCCGACCGTTGTTCCGGAAGACTGATTTTCAGCCACACTGCTGGTGCTCAGAGAAACTGCCGTTGGGGCTTTGAATGAGGACGTTGCGCTGACAGGATCACAGATAGAAAAACCCTTGTCATGAGTCAGCCCTCCTGCGTCAGTCGTTCTCACTGAAATTTTATAAGGGCCTGTGGATTTCATCGTTCACTCCTTATCAAAGAATTGATTCCGCGCAGCAGCACGAAATTCTGTCTGATCTTCCTGAACGACCGAGTTTTATAAAAAACGCCGTACTTTCTTCTTTTTAATGACTTTCAAAAAAACCTGTTCTGTACTACCGATCAAGCGGATTTGCATTTGTCAACCAAATTTCAATAGTTAAAAATCAACGTTATTTTCACGTTGCGTTTCACAATCTCGTCAGCCCATTGCTTGAGAAAGATTTGAGCGTCCTGATCAACAGAAGTCAGATCTTCACAATTGAGGATGATTTTGCTCAAAGTCGTCCCAAATACCATATCGCCAAGCCTTGCTTTCAAATGCTCGACCTCATGCTGAAGGACCGATCCTTTGAGCGTAATGACCATCTGTTGATCTTTTGAAAAAAACTGAGAGGTGATCTGCATCAACTAACTAGGGGATTGAGGAGCATAAAAATTCCGTGCTTGTTAAGCGAAAAAATATCACTCGTTATTGGGGTAGGGCAAGGGAAAGATGTGGTCAAATTGGTCAGAGATTGGTCATGATTCGTGACCAAAAAATGAGTGAGGAACTGTCGTCAGAAGGGCCATTTCATCTAAAAGGCTCTCCTGTATTTTTCCGCTGTCTGCGTAAGCAATGATTTTTCATCCTACGCGATAAACAATATCGAGCGACTTTAGCCTTTTCCTGCATCATGCAGCATCCCTTTAAGACATTTTTCGCTGGCCAGAAGGCCCAATGGAACGCTATTGACGGCTGATCAACAGCTAATCACGCTGACAGCAAAGCATTCCATCGAATTGCTCTGACAGAACTTTTCAGGAATTGATTGGGATTCGTGGACAACAGGAACAGTCAATTTCTAGATTAAAACTGTCATTGTTGAGGCAACTGGTCCATAAGCAGAGCCAATTGTTTTTCTAATTGTTGCCTTAGCTGCGGGGATGAAGGGCATTCGTGGAGAACATATTGAGCGGTTTGAAGAACCGCTTGCCAGCGGGGTTTTTTAGGCAGGGTCTTGAGTTTGAGATGGCGTTCCAGAGTTCGAGCTCGAAAGACGCCGCGCTGCTCCATGAAAACACTCCAGAGTCCGCTATTCTCTGCCAGGTCAACCTTGTTTCCCGCAGTGGTTTCTTCCCAGTAAATTAGTGAAAGAGCAAGCAGCTCAACCAGTGACTTTCTAAAATGCAGGTCTTTTTCCAGAAGAAAGAACACTTCCTGATTTTCATTCTGACGAAGAAGGGAGGAAATTGTCGGGAAATGCGAATAGTCGGGCAGTACTGTTTCCAAAGCGATTCCCAATTGATGCAGACGCCTTCCGGGAGGAGCCCAATTGAAAGGGGACAGAGGCAAAGCGACATTTGAATGGGAGCTTTTGATTTGATCTGGAAGACTGAAAACCAAAAACCATCCGCGCTCAGCTGAGGTTTGCCAATTGAGGATATCTGCTTCCACTTCGATTTCCCGTCGATCCTGTAAACGGGCACTCAGCAGGATTTGACGAGAACAGAACACTTCTGCTCCAGAAACGCTTTTCCAGGGTCGAAGAGACTGCCTGACTGTTTCGAAATTCCAATTGCCAAATAATTGCATCAAGGGATGCTCCAAAAGAGCATCTTCGGGATAGCCGAAAAATTTCAATGCCGATTGATTTAAAAAAGTGATGGTTTCGAGCTCAGTAAAGGCACAGACGGCATCATCAAAAACGTTGAGGATTTGCGAGAGACGGAGGCGGTCTTCTGTTAACTGCTGTTCGGATTGCTGGCGTACCTGAATTTCACGGCGCAGTGCTATATTTTCCTGCATTTGCTGAAACGAATCTTTGAGCTGGAGATGCGCCTCCACCCGGGCAAGCAGCTCTTCCCTGGAAAAGGGTTTGGTTAAATAATCATTTGCCCCGGCCTGAAGTCCTTGACTGAGATCGTCCACCCGGTTTTTGGCGGTCAGGAGGATAATCGGCAATTCTCCTTTGGAAAACTTTTCTCGAATTTTCCGGCACGTCTGATAGCCATTAAGCTGCGGCATCATCACGTCGAGAACAATCAGATCAAAGGGGCCTTCATCCTCAAGGATTTCGAGGGCTTCCAAACCATTGACCGCCGAGGTCATCCGATACCCCCTTGGAGTCAGCTGGCCGGCAACGACCCGAAGATTGACCGGATCGTCATCGACAATCAGAATATGATACCGGGAATCATCCGACCGATTGTCCTGAACTTCTCCCTGGCCATGTGCATCAAGGACGAGAGAAAGCGCGTCCGGGGCTGAGGGCCCCCTTTTGACCTGAATCCGATCCGGAAGCACCTGAAGAGGGGCTGCTGTCTTTTTTGAAACCGGCAGACTGAAATAGAAATGGGAGCCTTTACCTATTACTGATTCGACTTCAATTTTTCCCTTGTGCAGCTCGATCAACTGTTTTGTAATGGCCAGCCCCAATCCGATCCCCGGATAGCTTTTTGAAATTTCATCCGTCCGTTCAAATGGAGTGAAAATCTGCTCCAGATGCTTCAAGTCAAATCCGATCCCTGTATCTCTCACACAAATGATCAAGACAGCCTCTTTTTGAAATGCTTCGACTCTAATGATTCCCTGGTGAGTGAATTTGACCGCATTTCCCACCAGGTTGTAGAGGATCTGCTGGAGTCGGTCTTCATCCGCATGAGCAGGAGGTAAATCGGATGAAATCTCGTTAAGCAAAACGACCGACTCAGATTTAAGCAAGGGTTTACAAGCTGTGATTACAGTTTCGGCAATCTCCCTTAAATCGACTGCTTTCAGAGCTAGCTCGAGCTCTTCGCTTTTAAGGAGGGAAAAATCAAGAATATCATCAATCAGATGCGAAAGCCGCTTACCGCTTGAAACGATCAATGACAGTTCCTCTCTCCCAATTGACTGAACGGCAGTGTCGAGCATTCCTTCAGCCAGTCCGATAATTCCGTGCAAAGGGGTCCTCAATTCATGGGAGGTGTTGGCAAGAAATTCATCTTTCAGCTCTGAAAGTTCTTTCTCCCTGGCCAAAGTAGCCTGCTGGTGCTGATAGAAACGCGCATTCTCAAGAGAGATAGCCGCTTGGGCCAGTAAGACTTCGAGCATTTGAATGCGGTCTTCACCAAAAATACCGCTGGTGATGTCGTTCTGCAGATAAAGCATGCCTTCCACCTTTTCTTTTTTCTTGAGGGGGACGCAGAGAATGGCCAGAGGTTTCGAGTGGGTAAAGAAAGGATCCTGTGAAAAATCGTGCTGATCGGAGGCATTTTCAATGCGCACCAGATTTCCGGTATGCAAGACAAAGCGGAGGATATTCAGCGGAAGCATACTTTCCTGAAGAGCAACATGTTCTATGAGAACTTCATTTTTTTCAGCATTGATCGCTGCCTCGACAAAGAGGTCATCGTTTTGTTTGAAAAGCAGCCATCCTTTTTGAGCACCGGCATTTTCAATGATAATGTTCATCAATCGATCAAGCAGTTTTTCTGGATCAATTTCCCCGGAAAGTGCCTGGGAAGCTTTGATGATTGCATCCAGGTCCAGTTGCTCGAGCTGGTCAACTTGTCTTTGCTCGCCAAGAAGGGATTCTACGGAAACAAACAAATCCTGATAGGTTTCCTCGAGTTGACGCACCTTACCTGCGGCACCCCATTTTTGAAAAAGACGACGGGCCTTGACGAGATGGATCCTCGCGTATTCGACTTCTCCATTTTCCAGCCAAAAACGGGCATACAGCTCATTGCCCAGGGCTTCGATATGGACAAAACCACTATTTTTTGCCGAGGAAATCCCTTGCTTGTAAAGATCCATTGCTTTCGTCAAATCCCCTGCCAGTTTAGCCCTTTCCGCCTCCAGGAGCAGATGTTTGTGCTCAAAATTGGCGGGTGCGTGATCTGACCTGAATTTCATTTCGCTTTCAAAAGCATCCAGAATTTGAAGATATTGCTCATTTCTTTTTTTCTGCGTTTTATTCCGTTCTGCCGCTAACTTCGCAGTGATGGCCAGGGCCATATAAAAAGAGGCTTCGGCAGTGAAGATCGTATTGTGAAGATCCTGATCAACGAGTTCGACCTGATCCAAATATTGCAAGGCTTCTTCATATTCTCCGAACAGCGTCAGACTGCGAATTTTTGCATAGTGAAATTGTGACAAAATCATCCGGTTCTGATTCTGCCGCAAAAAATCCTGTTCATTAAAACGGTCAAATGAAGTTTCAGCTTGCCAGTCGGACTGCTGTGAAGCAGGCATTCCAATTTTAGCATCCGCGTGAACATCAATGTCAGTGAATGTCCCTGAGATAGTGGTACCCGTTAAATTTTTGAGCACTTGCAAAACGGCAGGTCTGATACGTTTTTCATATTGCTGTCGACTGGTCTGTCTGAGAAACGGGGTGTATGTTTCTAACACTTCAGAAATTTTTGACAATTTTTCCCCGGAGACGATTTGATACATTAAAAGCATGCCAACGGCATAAGAGGCATAGATAAAATCACTTGTTTCCATTAACAAACGGATTGCTTTTCTCAGCATCGTGATGCTCTCCTTGAGGGGAGTTTTCAGAGGACTGATAAAGACAGCAAAGATATAGTACGTTCTTCCTCTTTTGATCAAATCTTCATATTTTTCCGACAATGCCACCGCCATTTGACCGTATTCAAAGGCATTTTTATATTCTTTCAGGAAGCGGACTAAGCCTGCTGCAAAAACAACGTAACTGAAGGAAGCGTTTTGATTGTTGCCATTTTTTAAACATAGTGCTCCTCCCTTAATCGAGGTCCATTTCAGCATCGGGTTATCGGACAGCTGATAGGCAATGTTGGCTAAGCAATCCAGGAAAATGAGCTTATATTGCTCTCTGAGACCCGTTTTTTCAGATTCCTCTGCCAGATCTGCAATGGTTCTTCCTGCCAGGAAACGAGGAAACGCAGTAATTTCTTCATCAGCAGCCTGGGAGAATTCTTTTTCGGTACGCGGAACGACGATGTCCAACAGTTTTAAAGCTTTTGCGACTGCCTCAAAAGCTTCGTGAAACCGTGTTTCAAGGATTAATCGGTTTATCTCAATGTAGCAGACCCGCCAGCGGTCCTCATCGGTCTGCACATTTTTAAGAAGGAGTTCTAGCAACTGACCCGCTTCCTCAAATTTGGCGTTTAAAAAACAGGCTTCCGTCAATTCGAGATGCAAAGCAAAAAAGAAGGAGTAATCAGAATTCCAACTCGATTCCGGAAGGAGGGTAATCCCGGTTTTTAGACAGGTGACAGCGGTAGAATAAGCAAATGCATTTTTTGCTTTCTGTGCTGCTTTTAAATTGAGTTCGGCCAAATCCTTCCGTTCCGAAGCCGACTCGATCAAATGCAAGGCTCTATTCAGGTGGTTCACGATCTCAAATAGATTTTCCTCCAATACTTTTTCAGATGCGTTCTGCAGCAGAATACGCCCCACCTTGAGATGAATCATCGATCTCTCATGCTCCGTGATGAGGGAGTAGATTCCTTCCTGGACACGGTCATGAGAAAAACTGAATCGCACTTGAATTGCCTGCTCTTGTGCAGCGGCATTATGCGGGAGAAGCCCTCCCTTGAACCGGCTTTCTCCAAGAACAGGGGTTGAATCGTCTGCAACATCTTTTTGATCCACAATCAATCCCTCCTGCAAAGCCTCCGATAAGATATCTCGGATTTCTTCCAGTGTTTGTTGATTGACGAGAGACAATGAATAAAGGCTGAAGGTGTTGCCCAGACAGGCTGCTATTTGGAGGATTCGCTGCGCAGCCGGCGAGTATTTCTGAAATTTTTCAACCATCATTCCGGCAACATTGCCGGTAATATCGGACTGCTTGATTTTCTCAACTTCCCAGTGCCAGTCCTGCGTTTTTGAATTGAACTCAATCAATTCTTTCTGGTTGAGCGTTTTCAAAAATTGTCCAAGAAAAAATGGATTGCCTGAGGTTTTTTCGATACAAACCCGGGCTAATTCTTGAACCGAATCGAGAGAACACCGAAAAATATCCGCTATGAACTGGCCGACAACATTGATCGGCAGGGGCGATAATTGAATCGATGTAACAATTCCTTTGCTTTTTATGCGGTTCTCAAACTCGGTAAGCGACACATTAAGTGTTTCCTCAACGTTGCTACGGCAGGCGAAAATTAGGAGGAGACCGGGCAGTTCAACATCACCCGTAAGGAGTTCGAGCAGATTCAGAGAAGCCGGGTCCGCCCACTGTAAATCATCGAGAAAAATGACCAGAGGGTGTTTCGGGTGGCACAAAGCCCGGACAAAGCGCTGAAATACAAAGTTGAAGCGATTGCGGGATTCAATCCCGGACAAAGCATAAAGAGGGGGCTGTGGACCAACAATTAGTTCCAATTCAGGAATCACATCAATGATAACTCCGCCATTCACTCCCAGTGCCTCTGCCAGTTTTTCCCTGTGGACTTCAACCTGATTTTCTTTCTGTCCGAGCAACTGTCGGATCAGTCGCTGAAAAGCTTCAATCAAAGTGCTGAAGGAAATATCCCGACGGAACTGATCAAATTTTCCGGAGATATAATAACCATTATTTTCATCAACGTATTGACTGAATGCCTGGATCAGCGACGATTTGCCGATACCTGCTTCACCGGTCACTGAAACCACTTCTCTTCCTCCCAGATTCACCCGGTCAAAAGCTTGAAACAGGGTTTGCAATTCCCTTTGCCGCCCATAAAGTTTCCGGGGAATTTCAATTTTTTGCCCGGCATCATGTTTTCCTAATACAAGCGGGCTAATGGTATTATTTTCTGATAATTGTCCAAGACACAACTCAAGATCCGATTTTAGGCCGAGGCAACTTTGATACCGGTCATTTGGAAGTTTTGCCATCAGTTTCAGGACAATATCTGATAATACGTAGGGAATTTCACTATTGAGTTGATATGGCTGTATGGGCTGCTGTGCCAAAAGGCAATGAATCAACTCGATGGTGTTTTCTGCCTGGAAAGGGAGCTGGCCGGTCAGCAGTTCGTAGAAGACCGTACCCAATGAATAGAGATCACTGCGAAAATCGACAGCTCTATTGACGCGGCCCGTCTGCTCAGGAGATATATAAGCCAATATTCCATCAAACAGGTTCAAATTCTCAGTGTCAAAACGATCTGAATTTGAGGTATCTCGTATTTGTGAGAGATTGCCGGAACTGAATTCTGAGGAAACCTGGTCGACTGGTGAAAATGCAGCATTCCCAAAACCCGTGAATTTAAGCTGTCCTGTTTGCGAGTTGTACAGAATATTGAAAGGATTGATATTCTTGTGAATAATTCTTTGCTGATGCAGTTGTCTAAGGATTTCTGTGATCTGAATAGCTGTTTTGAGAAATTCGTGAATGGAGAATCCTGCCGGATTATTTTCCTTGTTTTCCCTGTAAATTGGTAATTTTGCCTCCTGGAGCACCGCTGCCAACGACAGTCCGTCGAAATCCTCGAGCACCATCACCCAATGGTTTTGATGAGCCAGCATGTCGTAGGCCTTAATAAATCCATCACCCTGAAGGAAGCGAATGATTTCAAATTCGTTTTTAAATTTGGCTTCTACATTCAGTCTGCTATCATCCTGCTTCGACAGCTTGAGCAGGACAGGCTGATTATCTGATTGACGAATTCCTCTGCAATAGACCGAATGTCGATCTTCAAAAATAATCTTATTCGCCCCCTGTCCTGTGAATTGATAACCGGGAATACTTTTGGGAAAAAGAACCCCCGCAAAAGTTTTTATTGGCATTCTTCACCGCAAATGTTTGATAAACACTACCTGGACGAAAAAGCTAGATGATACCTAAATTCTGCAATTAGTAAACAGTAGATGTTCAAATTGACAGTTATACAGTTGAAATGACTGATTTTATCGACAATTTCTTAGTAAAAAATTTACTTTTTAATTTTCGCTGTTCTAGATAGAAAAAACGGCTTTTAAAAGGGGAGTTGTAGTTTTTGGAGGCAGTATTCCCCTTGAAATCAAAATCTGACAAAAAATGTTTTCTTGCAGTTGCCAGTCGCTTGCAAAGCTGATCCAGTCGTCCCATTGTTTTGATATAACCTAAATTCTGAAAGTAGTGAACAATAGAATTTCTAAGTGGAGCCTCCTGAATAAATACGATTTTCTTGATCGGGACAAAATCATAGTTATTAGCGGTAAAACAAAGAAGCCCGTTATCGGAGAGTTAAACTTTGGAATGCTACTTGTAATGAATTTTGAAACCGAAGAAGATATTCAAAAGTCCTTTGAAAGCCTTGAATACAAAAAGCTGATTCCCCTTCGGGACAAAGGATTCAGGAAAATGGACGTTGCAATCTTGTCTTCATTGTAAATTCGCTTCTTCTCCTATTGCTTGTCTACGAATTTAGCCGGAAAGTCGGCATGGAATAAGAAGACTGAACCATTGCAGCTCTCAAGAAAGTAATTGCTTTCAAGAGAGCCAAATGCAACAAACAATGAATCATACAAAAAGTACGCTGAATTTTAAAAGAAGGGAACGCTTGACAGATCCCAGATCAACAGATTCTATGGAAACAACATTGCCAATGCTTGAACTCCTGTTTACCAGAAAACCAAAGGATCCAGGACTGAGGACGTTTGCTCGACAGAATTGTTTTTTATGGACCTTCGCCTTTGAATTTTATTCGTGTTTTAAAGAGATTAGAAATGAATGATCAACGTGCACAATTCCGTGACCTTTTGAACAGAAAACAGATAATCACGGCCCCGGGTGCTTTTGACCCTTTGAGTGCAATGGTGATAGAACAGTCTGGTTTTTCCGCAGTGTACCTAACCGGTGGAGGTATGTCCCGCAGTTACGGATTTCCAGATCTCGGCTTGATGACGATGGATGAGAACCGGGCCGCAATTGCCAGAGTTTGTGATGCGGTGGCTATACCTGTCATTGCAGATGCCGATACCGGCTACGGCAATGCACTCAATGTAGCGCGTACCGTGCGTGAATTCGAACGGACCGGTGTCGCTGCATTTCATCTTGAAGACCAGATCACGCCAAAGCGATGCGGTCACTATGATGGTAAGGAAGTCGTCCCAATCGGCGAAATGATCGGAAAAATCAAAGCAGCTCTCGATGCCCGCAGGGATGAAAGACTGACACTAATTGCCAGAACTGACTCCCGGGCGGCACTCGGACTGGACCGCGCCATCGAAAGAGGAAATCTCTATGCTGAAGCAGGTGCTGACGTTGTCTTTGTGGAAGCACCCCGGAGCATCGAAGAGCTCAAGCGAATTGTCAACGAAATCGAAGCACCATCGATGACCAATATGATAAAAGGAAGCCGGACGCCTCTTCTCTCGCCTGATGAGTTGGAAAAAATAGGTTTCAAAATCGCAATTTTTCCAAATGATGTCCACCGGGCAGCCATTTGGGCTGTTCGAGAATGTGTGAATCATATGCGGAAATTTGGAACGACTGAGACATACGATGCCATGATTGACTTCGATGCTAGAGAGGAAATCGTGGGGACCGCTCAATGGCTAGCCATGGCTGAAAAATACGCAGACAGGGAATCATAAAACGGTCCTCAAAAATCGAACTTTTATAGATCTTAAGGAGATCCCATATTTAAGCGCATCCGTTCGCGGCGGGAAAACTATTTTTCTCAGTGACACTATAGGAAAACGGAAGCATCGGCACTTATCAGCTGCTGACGGAATCAGATCAGACTGAACTTTACGGCTCTATCGGAGTGCCATCATGCGAATCAGGAATTGTCTGGACTGTCAAATCGCACATTAACAGACATTTCAGAAAAGTGTGCAAAAACTGAGAATTTCCTGATCAACTTTTAGTGGCCACCGACATTTCCTAAACTGCAAAGAATCAGTCTTGAAATACCAGATCGATCAAGCTCTTTTGCCCATTTGCATTGAATTGATAGTCTCAAAAATTCATACATATCCTTCTTGACAATTTCATTAAAGCTAATTTAATACTTGACCCCTTCTT
>JADGAV010000006.1:163361-173119 GCA_015231825.1 SAR324 cluster bacterium | reverse complement strand
TTGACCCCTTCTTAGTTAGAAAGCGAAGCGGGCGTTTAGGCGATTCTTAATACCTTCGCTCCTCGAATTTTTTGGGTTCTGAGTTCAAGCAGGGCCCTGTTTGCCTGTTCCAAGGGGAATTCCTGAATTTCCGGTTTGATCTCCATCTCGGCCGCCAGTGTTAAAAATTCACTCACATCCCGTCGGCAGACATTAGCGACGCTTTTTATTTCTTTTTCCCTCCACAAATGATTGGCGTAATCGAGCTGCAAAAGTGTATCTTTGTCAGCTTTTTCTTTTCGAATCGCATTGATCACCAACCTTCCGCCAGCTTCGAGATTGTTCAGCGCTGCCAGCACCGGTTTCCATACCGGGGTGGTGTCGATGATACAATCCATTTTTTCAGGGGGAACTTCACTGATGTCGCCGGCCCAAACTGCACCGAGTTCCCTTGAAAATTCACGTTCCTCGGCATTTCTTGCAAAGACAAAGACTTTTACCAACCGGAAGCGGTATCTCACCATTTTCAAAATCAGATGAGCCGACGCGCCAAATCCAACCAGACCAAGGTTTTGACCATCCACAAGTCCTGTTAAATGAAGAGAGCGGTAGCCGATTGCACCCGCGCACAATAGCGGTGCTGCTTCAGAATCACTAATCTGTTGAGGAATTCTATAGACGAAGCTTTCGGAAACGGTCATATATTGAGCATATCCGCCGTTTACGTCTCTCCCGGTGGCTATGAATTTCCTGCACAAATTCTCGGTACCTGAACTACAGAATTTGCAAACTCCGCACACAGAATGAATCCAGGCTACACCGACTCGTTCTCCGATCCCGAAATTGCTGGCACCTGGTCCGGATGCTGCAACACGACCAACAACCTGGTGCCCCAGCACAAGAGGAAATTTTGGAGGTAGCACTCGTCCTTCAATCTCATCCAATTCAGTATGGCAAACCCCACAAACGTTCACTTTCAAAAGAATCTCATCTTCAACAGGGCAAGGATCAGGAAGCACGGCCACTTCTAACGGATCTCGATTTGTTTCCAGGCTGCAGCATCTTTTCAAGATCATTGCTTTCATTAAGGCTCAACCTTTCCTCATTCGTTTTTTCTGGGATCCAGGAAATTTTGTGACTGTTTTTCAATTCAAACGTAAAAATGAGTTTGATTTTACTTATGAATTCCGGTTTACGGAGCAATGCCTTGGAAAAGATAACCTTTCAGGGAGTTTGAAGCGTTACAAAAAAAAGATTTTTTTTCTCAATCCATCCTTTTTTAGTCGGTTCGAAACGGACTTTTGCCCACTCTTGTGCTTCTTCTTCAATGACAACTTCGGTCCCTTCATGAAGCTGAAACAGAACAGTGGCCTGTTCATGGGGTGCAGAATAGATGGCGCTTTCCTGAGGCAGAATGGTCCCCACCGGAAGAGGAGCCCACCATTTGGTGAAAGCCGCCAGCAAAAGGAAAACGGTCAACCCTCCTGACAAGTACAGCAGCCAGGAAAAAATCTCTCTTTGAATAAATAGGCGGAGCGCGGCGACTGCCCAAAATAATCCATTGCAAATCAACAGCATCAAAAGCCATTCCTGCAGTGTAAAAGGACTGCTCCACTCTTGAAATGTTTCTCGCCAGGATTGTTCCAGATCTTCTTTCTGATCCGTTGTTTGCAAACGCACGTAATTGAGGTTTGCAATCAGATCTTCATGACGCGGTAAATCATTGAGCGCCCGCAGATAATAACCAATAGCCTTTCCCAGGTTACCGAGGCGGTAGTACGCGTTTCCCAGATTGTAGTGAAGGTGTCCATTCTGGTGCCCCTTCTGAAGAAGGGATTCATAGAGTGCTGCCGACCTGGCAAAATCTTGCTGTTCGTATGCCTGATTGGCTTCCACAAAGAGGGAAACACTACTCCGGTCTTGTGCAGCGGACAATGAAATCATGCCAAAAAGCCCCATTAGAAGGACACCCCAAAGAATCCGGTTTCCCCAAAAATTCACGAAGAAATAAAAGGTGCTCACGCATTTCTGATGTATTCTGAATCGGAAAAAATTCATTTGAGCTGCTCTTCAAGCCGTTCAACAAGAAGCTGACTTTGCTGAAATAGTTGATCTTTTCCTTCGTCAGGAAAAGATCCTGATGCGTACTGAGCCATTTCGCACTGATCCAACAGCGATTTCAATTGGGTCACCAGTTCCTCGTTTACTTGTTTTTCAGTAAGCCACGTTTCAATTTCCCGAGAGGTCAAAGCGTCTCCATATTTGTTTGCTTTGTCTCCAATATAATTTTTTAGAATCATCATAATTGCCGGAGAAATTTTTTGATTTTCATGAACGGAGGAACGAATCTCTTTGATCTCTCTGCGAAATTTGGAAAATGCCTGACTGCTGCGAATTTTGTCTTTGTTTGCTGCGGAATGTTCGATTTTCCATTTCCAAAAAAAGAACATCCCAAAACAAAATGGGGCCAACAAAAAAATTAAACCGTAGCTCAACAGAAATCCGGAACTGCCCCCAGTATTTTGAAGGATAACCATGTCCTGGTGGATGGGCAGCAGGTCTTCTCCCAGCCGAACGACACCGTGTTTTTGAGAAGAAGCGAGGTTTCCTCCCACCGTCGTCAACTGCTCTTTTTCACCGGCAAGAACTTTGAGAGGCGGCAGGCTGGCATGGAGCGTTTCAAAGGACCGGGATTCGGGGTTAAAAAACGTAACTGAAACCGGAGGAAAGGTTTTGATTCCTGCCTGAGAAGGAACAATCGCCATCGTAAAAATGGCTTTCCCAATTTGCTGACTGCCTTTGAATTCCGTTTGGTAGGAAGGTTGATCTTCATAAATTTTGACCGTTTTATCCAATTGAAACTTTGGTTTTTGAATCGATTCTGCACGGCCCGGTCCGCTGACAGTAATTTTCACAGTGGCAGAATCTCCTGTTTTGATCTCTGATTGGGAAAGCGTTGCCTGAATCTTGTAGTTGCCGACCAAACCATAAAAGCTCTGAGGACGGTCTTTTGCCGGAAAGGGAAGCACGGTCAGTTCAAGCGCTTCGGTTCTGAGTTGAAAGGGTTTCCCCTGGCTCGCGAAAAGCGGGTTATTGAAAAATGCATTCAGACGTTGCTGAACCGCCTGTACCCCATGTAATGTTGCCGGAGGAATTTGGATTTTCCCCTGCTTTCTTGGAGACAAGGCGTAGCGGACGGTATAACTTTCAAAAACCTGTCCTCCAATATTTCGATCCACCGGTCTGCCTTCGTTTTCTAGTTCCTTCACATGAAAATCGCTAAAATCCGGGTGCTCAAATCGGATATTAGCCACCTTCAATCCTTTTCTGATAAATAATTCAAAGGTATAAAGGACTTGCTGGTTCGGGTAAGACTGTTCGGATGAAAGAAAACTCCGCACAAATGCGGGTTTGTTCTGGACAGGAATGTCGGCTGCATCTGAAACTTCCAGGACAATCGATTGAGTGCGGTATTCTTTGCCATCGACCGAGGTAGAGAAAGCAGGAATCGTCAATTTGCCTGTTTTGAGTGGAAACAAAACATACCGGTGACTCATCTGGGTACTTCCTTTGCCGTTGATCCATTGGGATTGAGATGACTGGTTTTGAAAATTAACTTTAAAATCAGGGATTGTAATATCACGGGAAAGGGAATAATTCGTCACACCTTTGATCACCAGGGTCAGCAAAAACTGATCTTCAATGCTTCCTTTGGTTTTATCCACGTGCGCAGAGAACTCAACCGCAGAAAGCGGAGGAACAAAACATAACCAAACCCAAAAGAGAACCAGCCAACGTAAAGCGTATCTTTTCATAAACGAATCATTGTTTTTAATAGTGTCCGACTAGAGGAACCGTCAATCTGCCTCGCTTAACTGCAACTGCAAGTTTTCCAACTCGCTGAGTGATTGTTCCCATATCCGCATATTTTCTGAAAGTTGGACGGCCAGCTTTTCTTTGTTCTGCTGGAGAATTTGAATTTTTTCCGGGGGAGTCGTCTGGTAAAACTCGGCATCACCAAATTGCTCATCGATGGAAGCAATTTTTGATTCTTGATTTTCAATGGTTTTTTCCAGCTGAGTGCTCTTTTTAGAAAGCTGAGCTGTCAAGCGTTTCATTTCTTTTCGTTCAGCAAAACTTAGAACCTTTTTGGAAAGTTCGGATTTTTTTCTACTTTTCTTTGCACGGATATTCACATCCGTCCGATCCAAAAAGTCTTCTCCCCGGCTTTCCAGGTATTCGTCATAAGTGCCGACAAAATCCTCCACTCCATCAGGAGAAAGTATCAAAATTCGAGTGGCAACATTAGACACAAAGCGTCGGTCATGGGTCACAAAAAGCAGGGTCCCCTCAAATTTTTTTAAAGCATCCTCCAGTGCTTCAACCCCTTCAAGGTCCATATGATTCGTGGGTTCGTCAAAAATAAGGACGTTCCCTTTTTCCAAAATCATTTTAGCAAAAAGAAGACGTGCTCTTTCTCCTCCACTGAGCGAACTGACTTCCTTCTTGACGTCATCCCCAGAAAACAGCATTCGTCCCAAAAGGCCACGGATAGTGCCAATGGTTTCACCGGGAGCCACTTGGTAGAGCCAATCGTAGACGCTGTATTTTTTATCGAATGCCGTTTTGTGATCTTGAGCAAAATAGGAAAAATGCGTCTCATATCCCCAATCACAGCTTCCCTGGTCCATTTTTAACTCGTCCACAATGATCTTCAATAAGGTGGATTTCCCAATACCGTTTGGCCCGATGACGGCAATTTTATCATCCCTCATCACGGTGAAATTAACGTTTTTTAAAACATGATTGTCGGCAAATGATTTTGACACTCCTTTCAAAGTGACAACTTCCTTACCCGAAGGACGATTTGCTTCAAATTTGATTGAGGGGGTCTGTCGAGAAGACTGTTTGATTTCTGTTACTTCGATCCGTTCAATCTGTTTGACCCGCGACTGAGCCTGCCGAGCTTTTGTCGCTTTTGCCCGAAAACGATCGACAAAAGCCTGCATTTCCGCAATTTTTTTTTCCTGATTGGCCACCTCCTTGTATTTTTGTTCCATCACCAGCTCTTTTCCCTTCATAAACTGGTCGTAGTTGCCAACATAGGTTTGAATTGTTTCATAGTCAACGTCGGCAATATGAGTGCTGACGGTATTGAGAAAATCACGATCGTGAGAGACTAGCAGCAAGGTACCGGCAAATGTGTTTTTCAAAAAATTTTCCAACCATGCTATGGAAAGGATATCCAGATGATTGGTCGGTTCATCCAGCAACAAAACATCCGGCTCCTGAAACAGCACCTGTGCGAGAAGAACTCGCAATTTAAACCCCCCGGAAAGTGCGTTCATGGGGCCAAAATGATATTGCGGCGCAATGCCAAGACCAGACAATAATTCTCCTGCAAAACTTTCTGCATTGTAGCCGTCCTGGTGAGCAATTATTTCTTCCAGGGCTCCCAATCGATGCCCAATTTTCTCATCCATATCCTCCTGTGCCAGAAGTTTTTCTTTTTCCTGCAAAGCCTCCCACAGCGGTTTCTTTCCCTGGATCACCACCCCGATCACCTGAGAATCTTCAAACTGGAAGTGATCTTGCTGCAGAATACCAAGCCGGATTTCTTGCGGGACCGAAAAACCTCCTTCTATGGATTGCTCTTCTCCCGACAAGATGCGCAGCAAAGTGGATTTTCCAGATCCATTGGCACCGACAATTCCATATCGATTTCCAGAATAAAATGAGAGTGAGACGTTTTCAAATAAGGTGTTGTGACCATAGTGCATGGTCAAATTAGTTAGTGAAATCATGGAAATCAGTGAATGTGAGAAATTATGTTGTGGAAATTCTGAATCTCAAGCGACCGCATTTTTTTGTTTCAGCACTTTGACGCAATCTTCGCAATTGGCCAACCTGGGGCTTCCCTGGAAGATTCGATACCCGCCTTCCCGGTTTTGTTCAAAAACGGTATTGCAAATGGACATGTCTTCCTCATGATCTTCTCCCAGCATTTCGTAACTGCGATGCTGACTGGGATCAAGAATGTGAACCATTGGTTCCGGAGTGCTGTTTTGCTGAATCAATTTTAGCACTTTTGCCTTCAATTGTTTATTTTTCATTTTCAAAAAACGTCCTCCCGCTTCCAACACGGCTGGAGTGAATTCCTTTGGAACCGCCATCAAGTGAAAGGATTCTTTTCGCTTCTTCATAAATTCGCCAATGAGTTATCGAAAGTGGGTTGTCTGCAGGATTCCAGCAAACATTCTAAAATATATTAAAATTGATGAGATTGGAATACAAAATGATCGGCAGGTCAGGGCATTTGTTTCGAACCTGCAATAAAATCTATTGTAAAGTTGTAAATGTTCGGTATACTTACTTGACGGAAATGCTTATACAGTCTATGTCGCAGTAATTGCTCTCGATAATGATCAGCAAAAGGAGAATTTTAATGCCTGCTAACAAGGAAATGAACATATTGGTTGTTGACGACTTTTCAACCATGAGAAGAATTGTCAAAAATATTTTACGTCAGTTAGGATTTAACAACATAATAGAAGCAGACGATGGAACAACGGCCATGGCAAAGCTAAGTTCTGAAAAAGTTGATTTTGTGATCACTGACTGGAATATGCCGAAGATGACAGGAATGGAACTTCTTAAGGAAATTCGTGCCGATGAAAATTTAAAATCTCTCCCTGTTTTAATGGTCACTGCCGAAGCTCTGCAAGAAAATATTATTGCCGCTGTGAAAGCAGGAGTTAACAATTATATTGTAAAACCTTTTGATGCAAAAACGCTCAGCGAAAAAATCAATAAAATATTTCCTTAGCGGTTTTTAACGATAGATTTGAATATCGGCAATCCGGGTTCAATTTTAAAAAATATTTTCACAACTTCTACTGAATCAAGATTTCCTACCCCACCTGGCTCCGCATTCACCGATTCGAACAGATTTTGTGAACGGACTCGCTCAAGAAAAGGGGGCCGCATCCTGTGGCTCCCTGAACAATTCTACAACAGCTTCACCAAACATACATTCCATTCAAATCCAAATTACGGAAAGAATTGATATTGCTGATCCGGAGGCTTTAATAATCACTCTTTAACTCAAAGATCCGGTCTTTCAATGTTCCCGATAGTTCAAGAATAGTCTGACCGGTAGGAATTTCCTTCCAATCCATCAGTTCGAGAATATACTTTTGTATATGCCCACGCTTCAAACCCCTTTCTTCCCAACCTTCATAAATTTCCAGTACCTGCGGAGAAAGACCTTTTTCGTCAATATTTCGGCGGAACATAAATTTTAAGGCACTGTCGGGATGCTTCTGAATAAAGTCGACAAATGAATCTCGGGTAATCGGTCCGTTACCGTAAATCACGTCGGCTTCATCATCGTTGCTGCTGGAGGCTTCCTCCTCAAACTCCAATTCTTCAAAATCGTCATTCAGCACTAATTTGACAGGTTCTTTTTTTTCGGTTGAAGCCGGACCCTCATTTTTTGCTCTCTTTGGCTGATCATCGGACAAATTGCCAGAATTCGAAGAAACCGACTGGCTATCAACTGGTGAGACATCCGCTTCTTTCCGTGGTTTGATCGAACCGATTGTCCCCTGAGGATATTCAGAGGGGCGGAAAAACTGATAGGATTTACGAGCTTTTTTAAGATCCTGATTTTCCAAGGGCATGTGTCCTCCCCGGATCCGTGAAATATCTTTCAGTAAAACCTCCACCAGTTTGTGTCCTTCCATTCGTTCCTGGAATTTTTGACGAAGATTTTTTAAATCATCAATAGAGAATGATTGATCAGAAAGAGAAACGTTTTCTTCTTCAAGTACCAGAGCATTATAAGCAGTTAGATAAAGCAGAAAATCACGAAGAGCATGCTGTTGAAAATTCATCAGACCCAAATGAATGTTCCTTTGAATATTCAAAGAATGGGAAGCACCTTGAGCCAGCTGGTCAAATGCTTTGACAATCTTGAAGCGAATTTTTTCTTCAATCTGTGCACTGCTCCATTGATGCCCATTGCAATAATTGATGAACTTTTCTAGAAGATTTTGAGGAAGGTAGCGCATCACCAGTCCTTCCTCCTGTTCATAGAAGTCTTCAATGATTTCCTGTCCGTGTTCTATTTCCTGGTTTTCAGCATCGCTGAACAAAAAGCCCACATCAAACAGGTACTCACACAACTGGACCAACAAGGCTTCATCGTCAGAAACTCCTGGAGTTATAGAAGGACTGTATGAATTCTTGACTGCTGCATGGCGCTGCATTTTCTAATTTTTCCTTTTCAGATTTGCAGAATTTTGAATGATTTTTTCCAGTTCTCTGAATCGGTAGCTCAAGACGTTTAAAATGATGCCGATCCCGATACAGCCAAAACTCAATATCATACAGGCAGAAGAAAGGATTGCGGTGGGAACCTTATTGACATAACGATCCGCTAAAAAATCAAAGATAACTTCGATCCCCGTTCCTAAACCGATCAAACCAAAAAACAAACCGATCAAACCAAAAAAAGTGAACGGTTTATAAGCTTTAGCGATTGTCCCAATCTGGGAAAGGACGCGGTAGCCATCACGAAAAGTGTGCAGCTTTGAAAAGGAACCTTCTGGCCGTTCCCGATAAGGCACCGGAATTTCTTCGATTACAAAACCATAATCGAGTGTTCGGATTGTCAATTCCGTTTCAACTTCAAAACCTGATGATAAAACAGGAATGGTTTCTACAAACTCTCGCGTGAAGCCCCGGTATCCTGACATAATGTCGGCAAGATTGCTGTGAAAAATCCAATTGACGAGAGATTTGACTAAATTGTTGCCAAAAACATGGAGCGGGCGAAACGATTCATCTGTGTGCTCGCTCAAACGTGTTGCCACTGTCAGATCTGCTTCCCCCGTCATCAAAGGATTCAATAATTTTGAAACCGATCCAGCGTCGTAGGTGTCATCCCCATCGACCATAACATAGTAGTCTGCTTTCACTTTTTTGAACATCGAGGCGACGACTGACCCTTTTCCCGGTCGCTTTTCCTTGACGACAATCGCCCCTGCTTTTTGGGCAATCTCGGGTGTTCGGTCAGTGCAATTGTTATCAAAAACATATATTTTTGCCCCGGGAAGATTTTTTTGAAAATCTGAAATTACTTTTCCAATGGTAAGTTCTTCATTGAGGCAGGGGATTAACACTGCGATTTGTGCAGTATTGTTTAAAACGGGAGAATGTGCGTTCGTAGATGCCATGACTTTCAAGAAATATTACAGGTGCAGAGTTGAATGGATAATGAAACTGATTTCCACCTTGCAGTGAGGACTGCTTCCTTTTAACCTTCAGACATAGAGGTAAAGCAAAAAGTATACAAGTTTATCGAGATTTCCCATACTTCTTTTTTAAGTTTTCCAGCTCTCGATCAATTTCCGGAGATGCAGTTCTGGATTGCTGTTTTTTTGATTTGAAATTACCGGCTGTTGTTTTTTTGCTGGTCCCTGAAGAGGGGTTTTGCTGCTTCAATCTCTGCAGTTCTTCCTCAATTTCTTCAACCATCGAACGTCTTTTTTCCCAACGGCCCCCCGGAGCTTCATGATGGGTCTGAGATTCTTCCTCCTTCCAGGCATCTGAAAACTCTTTGAAGACTTTCTTGGCCCAGTCCACCAAAATTTCAAGAGGGTCCTTGAACCGAATCCCGAATCTTCCCAGCATTTCTTCAACGTCGTCCAGCAGATCTTCAAATGTTTCATCCATCGGTTCTGAAAACGGGGGAGGTTCTGAAAACGGGGGAGGTT
>JADGAV010000006.1:0-163261 GCA_015231825.1 SAR324 cluster bacterium | reverse complement strand
GGTTCTGAAAACGGGGGAGGTTCTGAAAACGGGGGAGGTTTGCTGTGAGAAGAAGCGCTCTGTTTGTGTGCAGAAGTGCTCCTGGAACTATATTGGGACTTCTGATTCCTGCGCTGCTCTTTTTCAAGCTTCAAGTCATAGCTACGGCGCTGGCTCGGATCGCTTAAGGTTTCATAGGCTTGCGTGAGTAAGACAAACTTTTTTTGTAAGTTCTGCTTTTCTTCAGGCCTCGCACTGTGGTACAAATCGGGGTGACACAATTTTGCTTCGCGACGAAATGCTTTGCGAATCTCATCGGAGGAGGCTTGCGAGGTAATATTCAAGATACGGTAAAAATCCATCATAAACTCAAAACTCTAAAATAAGGACAAAGTTTATGCATATTGTCTATTTTGATTTAGAAACAAAATACTCTGCTGATGAAGTCGGTGGTTGGGGAAACATTGAGGACATGGGAATGTCTGTCGGGATTCTATGGGATACTTCCGATTCTCAATTTCACATTTACCTGGAAAATCAGATTCAGGAACTGGTCAATCACTGCAAACGTGCGGACCAGGTGGTTGGCTTCAATCATATCGGATTCGATTATCGTGTTGTTGCCGGGGTCCTTCATGCCAAGCGAACTGATCGTCAAAGGGCTCATACCGAACTGGTGGAACTGAACAATTGTGATATGCTGGTCGAAGTGAAAAAAATTCTTGGTCATCGCCTCAAACTCGATTCCATCGCCCGTCCCACCTTGGGAGTTGGAAAATCGGCGGATGGCCTTCAAGCCCTGGAGTGGTACAAAGAAGGCAAGCTTGACAAAATTATTGAATATTGCAAAGTCGATGTCGAAGTGACCCGCGACGTCCATCAGCACGCCCTCAAGCATGGTGAATTGTTATATGATTCCAATTCTGGGGTCAAAACCGTAAAAATCAACTGGTCCCAGGAAAAACCAAAAAAAGAAGCAGAACAAATGTCTTTGTTCTAAAAATTATTCTGACCGCGTCATTGACAGAAATATCCAGTT
Source organism: SAR324 cluster bacterium (assembly GCA_015231825.1). Classification (GTDB taxonomy): domain Bacteria; phylum SAR324; class SAR324; order SAR324; family NAC60-12; genus JADGAV01. The sequence continues at coordinate 162,243 of JADGAV010000006.1, read as the reverse complement.
TCAAGAAAAACTTTGGGGAACTTTCCAAGATTCCGAGATCATAACCACATATCGAAGGCATCTTTAAATTCTTGACTGAGCGGAGTTTCCACTATCGTCGCCAAAGAGGCTAAAAACGGTACCACGGCTGTTTTTAGCACACGATAATACTCAGATGACTTTTCAAGCTGATCCCGAGTCAATTCTTTAAAATTCCCGTCCTTTCCTGCAAAAAATACTTTCAAATGCGGAATCAGCCCGATCTTTGATCCTTTCAGCTCTTTTTTACCTTCGTAAGCAGTGTCAGGAAATCCGACAAGGTACGCCATTTTTTTGTCTGCAGACTGGAAAATCAGATAATGCTTTTCGAGTTTAAAAGAAAAACGGTTGATAATTTTCTTGATCAATTCAACAAACTCATCCCGCTGCTGGGGAAAACCCCAAAAATCAGCATTGTCTCCATTCATCAATTCATGCATTGTCCGGTTGTAGGGGCGAAAATCGTCAAAGAGTTCCGGATTCATGCGCATTCCAATATCTTCCAATTGCTGTTTTTTCAAGTTTTCTACCTTGCCGAGGGCTTTCTGTACTTCATCTGATGACATTTGCGCAATCGGCTTTCCCAACTGTTCTTCAAAAGGAGCCAGCCAATTTCGTAAGAATTCCAATTTGACTTGATTGTAATGTTTGATGATTCCACTCATCGCCAAATGTTCCATTCGAGTTTTCACGGATTTAAAATCATGACTGCCGTCCATCAAATCCAACTCTTCAGCAAAGCCTTTCAGGTGCTCATCGTCTTCTTTAAAAATCATTAAATTGGTCAGATTGGCTTTCGTGTTTTCAACCATCTTTTGCACCTGTGCCAAATATTCCTCTTCAGATTTGACAACTTTTTGTTCTCCGGTGCTGCCCAAAAATGAACTCAAGTGCATGAATTTTCCGTCACCGAGCGGTACACGACTGTATTGGTTAATTTTCTTTTTAACCTCCGCCAAAGGGATGTCGGAATATTTGAGACTCTGGATTTGATAGTGAATTTCACCCAGCGCCGGGAGTAGTTCTTCTGCAATATCTTCTGATTTTTTTAAATTCTCTATCAAATTCAGATGTTTATCAATTTCTTCAAGGCAATCTTCGCGTGCTTCAAACACAACTTTGCCGGAATCTTCCTTGTTGAAATACGTCTCAAAACGTGACTCTGCCATGAAACTGTCCTGTCATTCGATCCCACATTTTTGGGCAGAAGCCTGCACCGGTGCGATCTTTTTGGATGAAGGGGAAGAAACGATTGAGCTCTTTCTGAAAAGCGCCTGCTGCGCGAGAAAACTCAGTCTTTGAGAGGGACTCAATACAGTTTTTCTTCAAATTGATACCGACGACTCTTTTTGCTGGTCTAATCTATTTAAATTTACCAAAAAGCTCAAGAGATCATCATCGCTTCCAACGAAAACTTGCCAAGTATTGCATGTTGTTGCAAAACAATCATCTCCTAAAAAGAAGATCAATGCTTCCCATTGTGATGGCAGACAAGAGAAAAAAGACTTTTCATTTTATCATGATTTTGGGATACTTCCGCTCTTAATTTTAAAAAAATACATGTAAAATCAATGTTTAAATCGTAGATTATGACAAACGAAGAAATCAATAGCAAAATTGAAAAGATTGCAGAGCGCCTGAGCAATTTAGAAGGGTATCTTTGAATTACCTGACAAAGAAGAACAACTTAAAGAACTAGAACACAAAACCTCTCAAGAAGGTTTTTGGACGCTTCCCCAGGCGGAACAAACTCCCGTTCTCAGAAAAATTTCCCAGCTAAATGATATCATTGAAGAAAGAAATTCGCTGAATGCCATGCAGGATGACTTGGTGACGGCGTATGAACTATTCAAGGAATCAGAGGATCAGGAACTTCTCGAAGAAATTGAGCACTATTGCGAAACTCTTGAAAAGCAGTTGACGCACCTGGAAATTCTCAATTTGTTTTCTGGAGAAAATGATGAAGGGGGGGCCATCATGACGATTCACCCCGGTGCTGGAGGAACAGAATCCGCAGATTGGACGTCCATGCTATATGAAATGTACCTCCGCTGGGGCAATCGCAACAACTATAAAATAGATTTGATGGATCTGCAGCCAGGCGACGAAGCGGGGATCAAATCGGTGACACTGGGGTTTTCCGGCAAATACGCCTATGGGCAGCTAAAAACAGAAATTGGAGTGCACCGCCTGGTACGGATTTCCCCATTCGATGCCAATAAGCGGCGCCATACCTCGTTTGCCTCCGTTTTTGTTTATGCAGATATCGAAGAAAATATCGAAATTGAAGTGAAGACTGATGAAATCAAAGTCGATACTTTTCGTGCAAGCGGTGCAGGAGGACAACACGTCAATACAACGGATTCTGCAGTTCGGATTACCCATTTTCCAACGGGAATCGTAGTGCAGTGCCAAAACGAAAGGTCGCAGCACAAAAATCGCTCAACAGCCATGAAAATTCTCAAAGCACGACTCTATGAACATGAACAGAAAGCGCTCAATGTTGAAAAAGATAAATTGAACAGCATGAAACAGGATATTGCCTGGGGAAGTCAAATCAGAAGTTATGTCCTGCATCCCTACCAAATGGTTAAAGATCATCGCACAAATTTTGAGACTGGAAATTCCGGTGCCGTCCTCAATGGTCAAATCGATGATTTTATTAAAGAAGCACTTTCTCAAAAGGTATTTTTCAAGACATAATCAACAATTTTTTAAATGAAAAGGAAATTATGGCAAATCCTTCATTTGATATCGTCTCACAAGTCGATCTTCAAGAAGTCACAAACGCGGTTGACCAAGCCAAACGAGAAATTCAAAATCGTTATGATTTCAAAGGGACGACCAGTGAGATTTCCATTGACAAAACGGCTCTCTCTATTCGGTTGGTGGCTGATGACGAAATGACCCTTGATAAAATTATCGACGTGCTGTTGACCAAGCTTTTGAAACGAGCGGTTCCTGTCAAATCGATGGTCTACGGAAGCACAGAACATTCCGGGAAAGTAGTCAGGAAGGATATATCGATTCAGCAGGGAATCAGTAAAGACAACTGCAAAAAAATAACTCAATTCATTAAAAAAACGAACTTGAAGGTCCAGGCCCAAATCATGGATGAGCAGGTCCGCGTCAGTGGCAAGAAGAAAGATGATTTACAAAGTGTGATGGCGCAGCTGAAAGATGAAGATTTTGAATTTGATATCCAGTTTGTCAATTACCGATAAGCAAACTGATCAGAAAAAATTGGATTTTTTTTTGTTTGAAAATATCAGGCATCCTCATAGAAGCCTTTAAAAGCTTCAATCATATAGTAGGCATCTGCACTTCCGCACATTTCACGGATTGAATGCATAGAAAGCTGAGCCGCCCCGACATCAAGAGACGGGATTCCCAAATCACTTGCCACAAAGGGACCGATGGTGCTCCCGCAGGCCAGATCCGTGCGATTGACGAATTTTTGAAATGGGATTCTGCGCCGTTTGCATATCAATTGAAAAGCAGCACTGGTATACCCGCTGGTGGCATAGCGCCCCTGTGCATTGATTTTGATCACAGGTCCTCCATTGATTCTAGGAAAATGCTGAGGGTCATGACGTTCCGGATAGTTGGGATGGAGGGCATGGGCCATATCCGCCGATAAAAAAACAGAAGAGGCAAGTGATCGCTCATAGGCTTGAGATGGGCCGTCGGAAAAGGAATGATTGATTCGATTTATAATACCTTTCAGAAATGAAGACCGGGCCCCTTGAGTCGTCAAACTCCCGATTTCTTCATTGTCAAACGCAACCATCATGCATGTTTTCTGAAATGGTTGTTTTTTTTGATTGAGTGCCAGTAATGCTTCCAATCCGCAAAAACAAGAAAATAGATTGTCCAGTCGGGGAGCAGCAACAAATTCTTCAGACAAGCCCAAAAAATTTGATTTCTGAACATCATAAAGGCTCAGATCATAGTCCACAATCTGATCAGGTTCCGTTTTCAACTCTTTTGACAAAAACCTGCGCAGGGGGTCTTCTACTTTGGATTTGAGGCCGAACACAGGAGCAAGATGTTTCTGCGGGTTAAGGATCAGTCCCAGGGTATTTACATCACGATTCAAGTGAACACACAACAAAGGGATTCGTAAAACAGCACGGTCCACTTTCAAAAACAATTTTCGCAATGTTTTGTTGTTCTTATCCGTGGTAATGACCCGTCCTGCAAGGGAAAGGTCCCTGTCAGCCCAACTGGAAAGAAGAACCCCTCCATAGACTTCAACCCCCAATTGCTGATAATCTTCTTTCTGAATATCAGGATTGGGCTTTATCTTCAAATTGGGGCTGTCGGTATGAGCACCAACGATTCGAAAACCATGCCTGGCAGGAGAATGACTCCCTGTAATCCATGCTGCGATTGAGGCATCTTCACGAGTCACAAAATATCGATTCCCAGGTTTGATTTCCCACTGTTCTTTTTCCTTCAATTCCTCAAAGCCGGCCAGCTTTAAAACAGTGGACATGTTTTGCACAGCATGGAATGGAGTGGGGGAATCATCAATGAATCCCATCAGATTTTCTGAGAGTGAGACGGCGGTTTTGGTCAGTTTTTTCATAAATTGAGTTTTGGGGAGATGCAGAAATTTCTAGTGGTCGAAAACAATCACACTTCTTGCCAGTTTTCCAGCATGCAATTCATCAAATGCTTCATTGATTTGTTCCAGTTTTATCCTTTGGGAAATCATTTCATCCAATTTTAATTTCCCTGACAGGTAAAAGTCAACCAGGCGGGGCATATCGACACGGAAGCGATTGGAACCCATATTGGAACCCTGAATTCTCTTTTCCCTTAAAAATTCCGGACCATGAATTTCGATATTGGTTCCAACCGGGATCATCCCGATTATGGTTGCGGCCCCTCCCGGGCGTAACATTCTGAAAGATTGCTCTGCAGTGACCTTCAAACCGATTGCCTCAAAGGAATAATGAACTCCTCCAGCTGTCCATTCCCTCACTTGTTTGACGGGATCAACCTCCGACGCATCAATGCAATCAGTCGCGCCAAATTCCTTTGCCAAGTCCAATTTGGATTGGACCCGATCAATAGCAATAATTCTTTGCGCACCTGCGATGGCTGCTCCATTGATGCAGGACAATCCTATTCCTCCGCAGCCTATCACAGCCACTGTGGTTCCCGGTTCCACGCGCGCGGTATGAAAAACTGCACCGACCCCGGTCGTGACTGCACAACCGATCAAAGCAGCCCGATCGAGGGGCATGTCTTCTCTAATTTTAACCAGTGCATGCTCATGAATCAACATTTGTTCAGCAAATGAGGAGAGGTGCAGAAATTGATTCATTTCTCCACCATTTTGAGCAAGACGCGGTTCCTGATCTTTTTGTCGTTGAAGTTCCGGGCTCTCACAGAGGGACATATGACCCGTCAGACAATATTCACAATGTCCGCAGAATGCTGACAAACAAGTGATTATGTGATCACCTGGTTTGACATATCGTACTTCAGAGCCGATCGCTTCTACAATTCCTGACGATTCATGCCCAAGGATAGCCGGGGTGGGAAATGGGTAAGCGCCGGTAATAAAATGCAAATCACTATGACAGACACCTGTAGCAGCTGTTTTTACCAAAACTTCCCTCGCAGCGGGTTTGTGAATTTGGACTTCTTCAATTTGCAATGGTTTATTCACTTCGTGAAATACTGCAGCCTTCATTGAAATTCTCCTTTAAGATAGGGCAAATCAAAAATTTGCATTAGAATTTGAGAGTAAAAACAGCATTGGAGTTCGATGCGCGATTTCGAACACTATTTTCAAAAAGCCTGGGCAACAGGAATTGACCAAGTTGATAACATAAATGTTGTCCAATAAATCCTCAACATGTTTTTCATTAGACCCGACCGCCAATCCGGGGACATAACTGATCTCAGATTGAAAATCCTGCTTTTCTCATTTGCGTCAATTCAAATTACTTGATTTCTATAACGACCTCAATATAATCAAACTCCTCAATGGACTCAAGGACTTCTCAAGCCGGGCAGCTTCCTATTGCTCCATGAATTCAAGACTCATCCAATTTCAAAACGATTATGAAGGGTTTGATCCAATTGCTGACAATGGTCAGCTTGACCCTCATTGCCTATTTTCCAGCAATGGACGCGGGAATCATCCTTGATGATGAATTGTTTTTCTTAAACGATCCATTGACTTCGGCCTCAGACGGTTTAGAGAAAATTTGGTTGAAACCACTGGAAAACAATAAAATCTGGTCCTATGTCCCCATCAGCCGCAGTTCTTTCTGGTTGGAAAAACAAATTTGGGGAACCGATATTGCTGTCAGCCATTTGATCAATGTCCTTTTGCATTTGCTGAGCGCAATTATACTTTGGAGAACCCTTCAATATTGTAATATCAGAGGAGCATGGTTGATCGGGGTCGTCTTTGCACTTCACCCGGTCCATGTGCAGTCCGTCGTCTGGATAGCAGAACGCCGAAATGTGCTTGCATCGGTATTTTATCTAACTGCAATGTGGGCTTATCTTCACTTTGACAAGAAAAAACAAGGCCTCTGGTACTGGCTGGCGCTGGTTTTATTTGCAGGAGCATTGCTCAGCAAAACTTCCACGATCATGATGCCTCTGGTTTTGATCTTTTGCTTACTCTGGATTCACAAAAACCTGAAAAAAATCTACTTGTTTCGTCTTCTACCCTTTTTCTTCCTCTCATTAGCGGCCGGAGTGATACGAATTTGGTTTGAAAACACATTGCTGGGAGCAACCAGACTTGAAGAAAGTTTAAGCTTTGGCGAGCGCCTTTCAGTCGCAGCACATGTCCCCTTTTTCTACCTAAAAAAGCTTTTTATTCCCTATCCTCTAGTTTTCACCTACCCAAAATGGCAATTTGATCCAGGCGAAATTTTCAATTTTTTTCCATTGATTACATTAACTGTTAGTTCTGCCATTCTTCTTTGGAAGTATCATAGCTGGGGAAAACCGATTTTTATAGGACTTTGCGTTTTTGTTGCGACTCTTTTTCCAGTACTCGGGTTTTTTAATATTGCCTGGACTCAGTTTTCCTATGTTTCGGATCACTGGGTGTATTTGCCATGCCTTCCTGTTCTAGTTTTAGCAGTAAATGCTCTTCTTATAGGGCGAAAAATGGTGCGCGGATTAAAACAGAGTCAAAATCAGTATAAATTTTGGGCGTTGGGAAGCGCGCTTTTGATCGGCCTGGGAAGTCTGACCTGGAACCAGACATTGATTTACAAAAATCAAAAGACTTTAAACCTGGCCACAATCCGCCACAATCCAAATTCATGGCTGGCGCATACAGTTCTTGGAGAAGAATCCCTGAAAGAGAAAAACTATCAGCAGGCCGTTGAATACTCAAATAAAGCACTTCAACTCAAGCACAACAATATATTTGCTCTTATCAATCGTGGTTTGGCCTACTTTCATCAAGGTCGCATAGAACTGGCCGTCCGGGATTTCGATGAGGCCCTTCAAATCGATCCTGATTCCGTTGAAGCCTCTTTCAATCGGGGAATGGCCTATGCCTGGTCACAAAAGTATGAAGAAGCGATAAATGACTATAACCTCGTTTTGAAAATGGATCCCCGCCACCTTCAAGCACTCAATAATCGAGCATCCCTTTATTTCCAATTGAAATTCTACGAAAATGCCATCAAAGATTACACTGCCGTTTTGAAGCTTGATCCAAGCCTAGCAGAAGCATATTATAATAGGGGGGTAGTTAACTTTTTTTTGAAGCGCTACCAGCAAACACTCATTGACAACGAACACACTCTGAAACTCAATCCAGATCATACGGGAGCCCTCAAAATGAAGAACACTTTAATCAGATTTTTTGCAAAATCTAAAAACTGAGCATCTCTCTTGCTGATGGGAGGTAAAAATTTGATTTTATACCTGTGAAAACTTTCTCTATTTTTTAAATTTGACCATTATAAATGACTAATCTACTTTTTGACGGATACCCCGTAACGTAAAAACTATTCAACAGCAGAGAAAGCAGCTAAAATCCTACTATTCAAAACCCACGGTTTGAAATTGCCGGAACCATCAGCCCAATTTCATGTATGAATCATTGTCCCGAAAAGAAAAATCCCCCTGGCGCATTTCTTTCCGCAAAAATTCACCTTTAGAGAAATTGGCCAACCAGAAATATTGTCCCCGAAAAAATGATAAAATATTCTCCTGTTTTAAAAATTTCGGATTCATAAATTGATAAACAGGGCCTGCTGGCTTTATTTACAACGACAGAAATTCTTTCAAAATATACCTTTAATTTAAAAGGACAAAAAATGATTATTGACCTACGAAGTGATACAGTAACAAGGCCGACTGCTGCCATGCATGAGGCAATTGCAAAGTCAGAAGTAGGCGATGATGTTTATGGTGACGATCCGACTGTCAATCGCCTGGAAGATCTGGCTGCAAAAATGATGGGAAAAGAGTCTTCCCTGTTTGTCTCCAGCGGTACTCAATCCAATCTGCTCGCTCTGCTCAGTCACTGTGAACGCGGAGACGAATATATTGTCGGGCAGCAGGCCCACACCTACAAATACGAAGGTGGCGGCGCAGCAGTGCTGGGTAGCATTCAACCTCAACCATTGGATTTTGAAGCGGACGGCAGACTTGATTTAAATAAAGTGGCAGAGGCTGTCAAAGTGGACGATATCCACTTTGCAAAAACACGACTGCTTTGCCTGGAAAATACACAGGGTGGAAAAGTACTCCCTCTTGATTATCTAAAAGAAGCATCTGACTTTGCTAAAGAACGCGGCCTCGCAATTCATTTAGATGGAGCAAGAGCTTTCAATGCTGCAGTAAAACTGAACGTCCCGATCACCGAAATCAGTCAACATTTTGACTCTGTTTCAATCTGTTTGTCAAAAGGCTTGGGAGCTCCCGTCGGATCTGTACTCAATGGATCAGAAGAATTGATCAGGAAAGCACGCCGATGGCGGAAAATGCTGGGAGGAGGGATGCGACAAGCAGGAATTTTAGCGGCTGCAGGGATTGTTGCCTTGGAACAACAGGTCAAACCGCTGGCTGAAGATCACAAAAACGCAGAGTTGCTGGGGAGCTTGCTGCTTGAAATGAATGAGTTTTCTGTTGATCCAGTCCAGACCAATATGGTTTTTGCGACCCCTGTAAAGGGTGATTCGGCTGCGCTTGCAGAATATTTGAAAGAAAATAATATTTTGATCACGGGTTCCAAAACCGTTCGTTTCGTCACTCATCATGATGTCAGTCAGGAAGCCATCTATACCGTGGTTGAAAAAATCAGACACTATTACAGTTCCTCATCCTGAAAAAGTGCCCTGTCGCGGCGAATTCCAATGCCTTTAATCACAGTGATCATCCCCACCTACAATCGCGCGCACTGGCTTCCTCACGCGATCGAATCTGTTTTGACACAAACTGTTTCTGACTTTGAACTTGTGGTCGTTGACGATGGTTCCAGGGACAGCACCCCGGAGATGCTTTCCCGATTTGAATCCTCCCTTCAAACAATCACGCTTCCTGAAAATAGAGGAGTCAGTGCGGCACGCAATTCTGCAATTCAAAAGTCAGACAGTCGCTGGATTGCCTTTTTGGATTCGGATGATCGCTGGCTTCCCCAGAAGTTGGAGAAACAGCTTCAGCATCTCCAGCAGATTCCTCACGCCAAAATCCATTTTACAGACGAAATCTGGATTCGTCAGGGGAAACGAATAAATCCCAAAAAGAAACATCACAAACAAGAAGGCTGGATTTTTCAACCCAGCCTTTCTTTATGTTTGATGGCGCCTTCCACTATTATGATTGAGAGGGAGGTGTTTGAAAGGACAGGAATGTTTGACGAGGATTTGCCTGTTTGTGAAGATTATGATCTTTGGTTGAGAATCACTGCTCAGTTTCCAGTTTATTTATTGAAGGAAAAATTAATGATTCGCTATGGCGGACATTCGGATCAATTGTCAGGACGAAGCTGGGGGAATGACCAATATCGGGTAATTTCCCTCCAAAAAATCATCAAATCCATTCCTCTTTCTCCCGATGATCATCGGGCAGCAGTTTCCAAGCTGATTGAAAAATGTCAGATTTTAATCCTCGGTTTTCAAAAACGAGGTAAACATGCAGAAATTGCCCAGTACCAGCAAATTATAAAAAACCATCAGGGAATATTATGAAATGGTCTTGTCAGGAAGTTTTACTCAATCGCATCAATGCTCAGAATTCTCCCTTTGATTGGAGTCTCGTCAAAACCGACATTGACTTGCGCCAATCACTGAAATCCCACGGCCTTTTGATGCCTTTTGTGATCCAGTCTGCTGATTCAAGCCAGTTCCTTCTGATTGATGGGTTTAAACGAATAAAGGCGCTCCGGGAGCTTGAACATAATGCAGAACTGTCCTTCCCCTGTTTAGTTGTTCCCTCTGAAATTTCTTCTGCCCGCATTGCCCTCTGGCGTCTGGAAACCCAATCCAAACAACAGAGTTTCAAAGGCCCGGAAGTCTGCAGAATTCTCACCATATTAGCGGAACTTGGATTCGAGGAGTCAGCCATCACAGAACAGGTCCTCCCCAAACTGGGAATGAAACCGTCTAAAAAAACGACTGAAGAACTGCTGCTGCTCGGTCAACTGCTGAGAAAAGACGACTCTGAATTATTGATGCATTGTACTGCAGATGAAATGCTGCCTTTACTTAAATTTTCCGACGCCGAAATTCCGATTCTTTTCCGAAATTTGAAAGATTTGAAGCTCGGAGGAAATAAATGGAAAAGCCTGCTGCAGCTATTGAATGAAGTCTGCCGTTTTAGAAACTGGACCTTGGCTCAAATAATGGATTCTGCAGAAGTTGTTCGCATTTTGCATGACCCTCAAATTCAATCTCCCGTTCGTTTTCGGTTGCTCAAACAAAAACTGGAAACTTGGCGATACCCGGAGTTGACTTCTTCCCGTGAAAGATTTGAAACGGATCTTAAAAGCCTCCGTTTACCGAAACAAGTGGAAGTTCAATATGATCCTTTCTTTGAGAAAGACAATCTTCTTTTAAAATTCAAGGCCGGTTCTTTGAAGGAATTGACTGAACAAGTCTTCACAGTAAAGGAAAAACTCAAAATGGAAACATGGGAATCATTGTTCCAACTGATTCATGGAGAAGAATTTTGAGCGCGTGCTAATGCAATTTGTCGAAAAGGATCTGTCTTACCACGAAGTCAATAAAATTCAACTACCCCATGAAAACTTCGGCATTTAAAACTCTGACTTTATTCTTTTTCTTACTCTTCCTGCATTCCGGACCGATCTATGCCCAGGAAGAAGAAGTCCCTGAACCAGATACTCCAGAGGAAGAAACTGCCCCGGTGGATGACGCAATCAATGAAGGGGCTGAAATCGCTGCCAAGATCGGGGAAGGAGAGTTCACTTCATTTGGCGTAAAGTTTCAATACTGGGCACCCTTCACTGAAGTTACTTCAACTCTGATTGGAAAAGTAGCCGGGCTGACAGGGACAGTGAGCGGAACGGTGACAGGGACGAGTGACACCGAACCTGAAGGAGAGAACTCTGAAGAAAACCTGGATGTGGTTTCCACAGATTTCATAACGATTTATTCTGTCGAATATGGCGGGGAATACAATGTTGACAATCTTCATCTCGACTTTACGGAAAACACTGACTTTTCTCGATTGAATCCATTTGAAAGCAGGACTGACCAAAGCAGTAAAACAGAGAATCTCAAAAGCAGCCTGACCAGTGAAAAAATTCAAAGCTCTCGACTTTTTACGCAATTCAATCTGCTGCCTATTCCAGATGTGTTTGACCTTGTGTTTCGTTTCAGCGAAGAAAATTTTGTCTCACAGGTACTTCCAACAAAAGACACACTTTTTCTCAGCTTTTCAGGATCAGAAGCTCTGATTGAAACCGGCACGAAAATACAACTTGAAACGAGTTTTGAAGACAAGATGAGCGGGATCACCAAGTTTTTTATTCCCGGCACTGAAATTCCCATCGGCTTTTTTGGGTATTTTGAACTGACTTTTCAAAAACCGATTTGGCTTCCTCTCAATGAAACCGCCATCATCAGCAATAGTGATGGAAGCAATTCAAGTGTGGATGCTGTGATCATTTTCCCCCAATTCTCTGCAACCGGATGGATGATCGAAAGTTTCAAAAGTACCGAAGAAGGATTTGATCTCAGCGGCTATTTAAAATTCGGATTCGGTAACGTCAGCATTGGGCAGAGCAATGAACGGGTGAATGAATTGTTCTCGCTGGAATCCACCACCGATTCCCTTTTTTCCCGGTCTGCAGAAATATTTTTCTCGGGAGGCTTACTTCGTCTGAGTTACATTGGCTCAATTCTCGAGTTCAGCTTTTCAGAAGAATGGCGTGTTTTCACGCTCCTTGAAGAATTCAACGGTATCAAAAGTGCGGAACCTCTCAGCGTTGACCTGATTACCTCTTTTGAATTGCTCTTTCACTTTTAAAAAATCATCCGATACATCAGTTGAAAGAGATCATCATCGGGATCATCATTTTCATCAAACTGTTCAACCCCTGGACGACTACTGTCCACTGTCAGGAATTCCGCACCAATTCGGTGGGCATCATCAAAATCGAAAAGATAGGCAACCGTCAAAGCCGTCCCTTCAGCATCATTTGGATCAGTGAGGAGATTGTCTTTCTCGGTGACCGTAAAGGAATCATAGCGTCCACTGATTCGATGGCCTGAATTTGAATAACTCAGAAGCAGATAGGCTGCATTGAGATCTGCTGCAACTCCAGGGTCCAATCTATTGCCCATTTCAGTGCTGCCAACCAGAAACTGGCTCATAACCGTCATTTTTTCAAAGGGAAACCATTCCATTGAAAAATTGGTAAATTTTGTTCTCCACGCATATTCACGGGTTGAGAGTTCAGTCCGGACCTGATCCCCCATATTATCATAGTAGAACATTTCCATTTTCCAGTTTTCTGCCCGCCTGATTCCCATTTTTGCATAATAGCCCATTCTGCCATCAAGTTCTTTGAAAGGTTCAACCCACTCTCCCTTCGGAACGAGTGCTTCCGGAACAACCGATTGTGCTTTTAATCGGGACCCCGCCGTCAATTGATAATCGTGCAGAGCCCAGCCCCGCCAGGTGAGGATCGAACCCGCCGGGTCGTTTCCGGAAAAAGGGGCCAGCATCAGCTCGAGACTGTGGAAAGCTGAAAATGGAATTCGGTAGTTCGCTTCGAAAGCAATCACCCTCAGTTCTTCGCCGACCCAGCTATTGATGGCCGAAGGGGTGATGGTATAGCGGGTATTCCAGGCAGGATCCGGGTGCTCCAGAGAAATAGGGGGAATCAGCAAACCCAAACGTGATAACACCCTGCTATTATTTTCCAACCCCCGATCGTACCCCAAATAGGCTTCGACAACTCCGATACGTCCATGTTTTCGCTCAGAATCATAATGGTCATCGTAGTTGAATTGAATAAAACCCGAAAAAAATTCATCAAAAAGAATATCGGTCGTCATGGTGATTTGCGGAATTTTGAATGCAACCGAAGACTGATCCCCCAAACCATCCTGATTTTCTTTGTTGCCGGTATCAATTCCTCCATACCGAGTCAGTCCTCGGCCTCCTTTTTTCCAGCTGACAGACGCTCCCGTTTGAACAAGTCTGAAATCGACACTTCCCGAGAAAATAACTCGTGTCCCTCCAGGTCTTCCTGAAACACCTTCAAACGACTGCACGGCATCTGGACCGTCAGAATACAAGGCATCATCTTCATCTGAATTCTGCGCAAAAACAGGAAACGGCATAGCAGTCAGGAACAAGAAAACAATCAGCTGATGCAGCAAAGAATTTCTCTTCTTCATTTCAAAAGGTTGAGTTTTTTTCATGAAATGGTTATATGTTCAATTTTAAGCAAGAGCGTTTTAAACAAAGAACTGTCTCCACTAAGGAAAGCCATGAAAACATTTCTGTTGTCCTTTTTCATCCTGCTTACCACAATACCTTTATATGGCGGCGAGGTGAAGGGAAAAATCCAGTTCTGGGAACGCTCTCTTTCCGGTGATGACTGGATTCTTTCAAAAAGTCACGAAAATGCAGTGGTTTTCATCACAGGATTGAGTGAAGAAGCTCCTAAAGACACTGCTATTTATCATGACCAATTCGATAAAACCTTTCTTCAAAGAGTGATGCCAATCACCAGTGGTCAAACCGTCACCTTCAGAAACCGTGACCCGGTCAATCATAACGTCTGGTCCCTTTCAAAAGCCAAGAGTTTTGATTTGGGATTATTTAAAGCTCCTGTCGAAAAATCAGTCACGTTTGAAAAACCCGGAATCGTCAAAATTTTCTGCAATATTCATCCGCAAATGATTGCAACGTTTCTTGTGTTAAAGAACAATAAATATTTTTTAACCAGGGAAGATGGAGCCTATTCAATTTCAAACATTCCTGCCGGAAATTACAAACTGAGAGTATGGGTTGAGGGAACCAAATTAACAAGCAAAGAAATCAAGGTAACCGAAAGCTCACAGCAGACCATAGAATTTCCAATAAAAGTCATCAGAAGCTCCCAAAAACACCTGAATAAATTCGGAAAACCTTATAAGAAATATTGATCCCAGTCTTTTCAGAGAGCATTAGTTTTTCGATGGACAATTGCGTGATGTCAGGAGATCAACCCCTATTCTTGAAGATCAGCCCTTATTCTTAATGAAGCAGGTAAAAAAGAATACTTTTGTGATAATTTTGTGATCTCTTTTTTATTTTTTCAAGTTATATTTCCTACATCATCCGAATTCCCCATTTCCGATTTTTCCAAAAATTTTTGATTGATGACACTGCAAAATACGGAATCCAGCAAAGAAGCAATCCAAAATGTAGAATTGTGGACAAAAGAATATGGGAATATTCTCTTTCGTTACGCTCTGACACGAGTCTGTGATGAAAACCTGGCCGCAGACATTGTACAAAACACGCTACTGGCAGCCCTTACCGCAAAAGATTCCTTCCAGGGAAAATCGACCATAAAGACCTGGTTGATGGGAATTTTGAAACACAAAATTATGGACCATTATCGACAGAAGCAAAAAGAAAATTTTATGTCTGATGCAGAAATGGAAAATATTGGACCAGAAGATTTTAATTCTGCCGGCATGTGGCATGAAAAACCCCATGAGTGGAGCTTCAGTCCAGAACAAATTCTAGAGAACAAAGAAGCACAACTACTGCTTTGGGAATGTATTGACTCATTACCAGAAAGGATGCGGTTGCTTTTTATTTTAAGAGAAATTGATGGGGAATCTACAGAAACCATTTGTGATCGGATGAATCTGTCGGTTTCAAATTTTTCTGTCTTACTCTATCGCGCCCGTCACAAACTCCGGAAAGATTTTGTCTCTCGTGGCGTCAAAGTGCTTGGAATGTTATAAAACACAACGCTACGTGACAAAAACCGTTCTCATAATTGAAGATTCAAAAGAAATCGCCGATTTAGTTTCACTCCATTTACAAGATCTGGGTTTTCAAACCACCTGGATTTCAGATGGGAACAAAGGCTTCCAAACCGCCCTTTCTGCACCCTTCGACCTGATCATTTTAGATTTGATGCTCCCTGGTATGGAGGGAGTTGAAATTTGCAGACGTCTTCGTACCGAGAAAATTAAAACACCCATTTTGATGCTCACTGCAAAATCTGAGGAATTGGATATTGTGCTGGGGCTGGAGCTCGGTGCCGATGACTATATGATCAAACCTTTCAGAATCCGGGAGCTGATTGCACGGGTCAAGGCGATTTTTCGAAGAATCGAGTCGACAGCCGAAACGATTTCCAGCAAACAGGATGAACCTGTTCTAAAATTTGGCGAACTGACGATCGATTTGCCGAAACGCAAAGTTTTGCTCAAAAATGAAATTGTGGACTTGACGGCAAAGGAATTTGACATGCTGCACTTGTTTGCCTCCCACCCCGGACACTGCTACAGCCGTCAACAGCTGCTGGATGAAATTTGGGGATATCAATTTGAAGGCTATGATCATACAGTCAATTCACATATCAACCGCTTGCGTTCGAAAATTGAAGAAGACCGCTCAAAACCGCGGTACATTCAGACCGTATGGGGAGTTGGCTACAAATTTATGGAACCAGAGGAATGGGTTGATTAACGATGTTTTCCGCTTTATTTCAAAGTCTGTATCTAAAAATCGCCGGGATTTTTCTTTTCCTTTTCATCCTCACTGGAGGAGTTTATATTTACTTCACTTTGTTTATGTCTGAGATGTATGTTCAAGAAGCCACTCAGAAGATCAGCTTTCCAATCGCCCAGCACATCGTCAATAAAATCAATCCACTCTCAGAAAACCATGTCAATTTAGAGACACTGAAACCAATTTTTGACGGCGCGACGATGCTCAATCCCGGGATTGAAATTTATCTGCTCAATCCGGTGGGGATGATTTTGGCGTCTTCGGTTCCCAGTCAAAAACTGGAACGCCCTGTGGTTTCACTCGATCCTATTAAAAAAGCCTTAGATTTGGAAGAAAAGGAGTTTATTTTAGGAGATGATCCTTTAGGAAACAACAAGGAAAAAGTATTCTCAGTTGCTCCTATCAAATACAAAGATCTCGTTGAAGGGTATATCTATGTGATTCTGCGCGGTGAGGAATATGATTCTACCATGAGGATGATTTATGACAGTCACTATCTGAAATTAGGGACGCGTGCTTTTTTCGTTACTCTGGTTTTAGCGGTCCTGACTGCTTTGATTGTGCTCCGCCTGATGATGGGCAAACTCAAACGAACCACAGCAGTCGTCAAATCTTTTGAAAGCGGTGCTTATGATGATCGAATTCCGGTCAAATCTAATGATGAATTAGATCAGTTGGCCAAAGCGTTCAACAGCATGGCAGATACCATCGTTTCTCATATGGATGAAATTAAAAATGCGGATGCTCTGCGCCGCGAACTTGTCGCCAACGTTTCTCACGACCTCCGCACGCCTCTTGCTTCCATGCAGGGTTATGTGGAAACGCTTCTGCTGAAGAAAAATGCGTTGACAGAAGAGCAGCAAAAAAAGTATCTCGAAATCATCTTGAACAGTACCCAAAGACTGAGCGCACTGGTTGAAGAACTTTTTACTTTTTCAAAACTGGATACCAATCAGATCAAACCCAAATACGAACCTTTCGCGTTGACGGAATTGGTTCACGATATCGTTCAGAAATTTCAACAGCAGGCAGATCAGTCTAAAATCAGGTTGCGAGGTGTTTTTCCCAAAGATCTGCCCTTTGTTTACGCCGATATAGGCATGATCGAAAGAGTACTGCAAAATCTGATTGACAATGCTTTGCGCTACACCCCCGAAATTGGAGTGGTGACCGTGGAACTCGTGCAGGAGGGAAACCAGGTTAGGGTCAATATCTCAGATACGGGAGAAGGGATTGCAAAAGAGGATTTGCCGCATATTTTTGAACGTTTTTATCGGGGCCAAAAAGGCAAAGCAAGAACAGCAGGTGGTTCGGGTTTGGGACTGGCCATCACCAAAAAAATTATAGAATCTCATCAAGCACGTATTTCAGTACAAAGCACAATC
The DNA here is from genome assembly GCA_015231825.1 of SAR324 cluster bacterium. Lineage (GTDB taxonomy): Bacteria > SAR324 > SAR324 > SAR324 > NAC60-12 > JADGAV01. The sequence goes on along the minus strand of JADGAV010000006.1, from coordinate 144,628 downwards.
GATGCAGGCACCGTTTTTTCTTTTCAGATTCCTCTCGCAAAATCTATATAGCTTCGTCTGATTTAAAGGGAAATTCAGCCAAAAGCTCTCATCAGATCTTTTTTCAATTGGTCGTCATTTTTTCCAGAATTAACAAAAGTCAGTATATCTCCCTGCTGGGCGAGGTACTTCTTTGAAGGATTAAATTGCCAATTTTCTTCATTTTTTACGGCAATCAGAATAGTTTCCGGATACTTGACCAAGTTCAGATCTGACAGGGGTTTTCCAATGAACTGATCGGGGATAGAAATTTCTTCCACATTCAGCCCTTCGTTGTAAATCGATTCCATCAGGGAAACCACATTGGGACGAATCATCTCAGAGGCCATGTGAAATCCTCCTATAAATGCGGGTGAGACTACCTCGTCCGCGCCAGCCTTTTCAAGTTTTTCCAAATTCTGAACTTGTCGACAATTTGCAATAATTTTTAACTGCGGATTCAGTTGCCGTGCGGTAAAGCAGAGCACCAAATTGTCTTTATCGTTTTCAAGTGCGGCAAAAAGGCCTTTGGCTTTTTCAATACCTGCTCCATGCAGGACAGAATCCTCAGTCGCATCTCCTTTGATGTAAAATGGATGTTCAAATTTATCCAAAGCTTTTTCAAGGCTCGACTCATTCATTTCTACAAAAACGCAAGCCAGGTCATGGGTCAACAATTCTTTAACGATATTGCTTCCCACATTTCCTATTCCGCAAACAATATAGTGGTCTTCAAGTTTCTCTATCAATTTTATCATTTTTTTCCTTTTTAAAGACTCGATCAGTGTCCCTTCGATTAAAGCGGCAGTGATTTGGGAAATGAGATAAGTTAAAATTCCAATTCCCGAGAGAGCAATGAAAATGGTAAAAATGCGACCTGGAACATTGTCAGATAAATCAATAATCTCATGAAATCCTATCGTTGAGACAGTAATGATGGTCATGTAAAAACCATCAAACAAGGAAGCCTGCCGTCCACTCAGCATCCAGAAACCCACGGTTCCTATCGCAAGGAGGAATGTCATCGTGACTACAGGCCAGATGAACCGTCGGTAAAGAGCACTTGTAGTTTGGGAGTCAAGATTTGCAAACATTTCAAATACAATGTCGTTTAGGGAACTTCAAAATTCCCGTCCAGGCACTCTACGAACAACGATTAGAGAGTGCTCATCCGGACCTTTATCTGTTTTGAGCTGAGGAGGAAGTTTTGGACGAGTGCTTAGAATTCGGCACATCCTGTTCTTTTCCAAACAGGGTAGAAACGATAAAAAACACCACACCCACACTGATGAAACAATCTGCCAGGTTATTTACAAAAAAACTGAAATCGTACCAGCGAAAATGCAGAAAATCCGTAACAGATCCAAAAATAGCACGGTCAATCAAATTGCCCAAGGCCCCGGGGATAATCCAGACCAGGGCGATTTTCATGTAATGATCCGTAACGCGCCAATAACGGATCAAGTAATAGAGCATGCCCAGCACAGCAATCCCTGAAACAGAAAGAAGCAGGGGAATTCGGGTTGCGTCAGGCAGATTGGATAAAAAACTGAAACTCACCCCTTTGTTTTGGACGAAGGTCAATTCCAGGAAATTTGGCAGCAGCGGGGTTACCTGATAAGAGTCGACATTTTGCCGAACCCATACTTTGCTTCCCTGATCCAGCAAAGTTAATAAAGTGATCGTTAAAAAAGATATTCTCATGACGTTAACTCTTCTATTGAAACATTTTTCTGCTGTCGGGTCTGCATCTCGCGCACGACCACTTTCCCGGCTGCCAATTCGTCAGGAAACAGCATCACGACCTTCTCTACATTCAACTCATCAGCTCGTTGTAAGGCTTTTTTAACCTTTTTCAAGCTGTAATCACATTCAACACTCTTTCCCTTCTGACGCAATTGATTGCTGATGGTCAGCGCCATTCCTATTTCATCGGCAGAAAAAGGAACCACCAAATAATCGAGTCGACGGGCAAAAGACGGCAGTTTTTTGAGATCTGAAAGTACATCCAAAATTACAACATCTCCAAATCCAAACCCTACTGCTGGAATAGATCCGCCCCCATAGGTAGAAAGCAGCGAATCATAACGGCCTCCCCCGCAAATCGCTCGTTGGGCTTTGTCGGCGTCATTGATTTCAAATATCATTCCTGTGTAATAAGACAATCCCCGAACAATCGAAACATCAAATTTCAGAAAATCTCCTAATCCGGATTGAGTCATCAAAGCCATAATTTTACGCAAGGAAATCAATCCTTTTGTTTCTCCTAATTTGGATGCCAACTCTTCCATCGTCGGAATGGCTAAAAATTCATTCAGACGAGTGATTTGCGAAAGAGCCATCTCCTCTTGCTGAAGCAATTCCGTGAAAGCATCCGAAGAAACTTTATCCCTTTTGTCCATGATCACCATGACGTTCGGGTGCAGTTGCTCGGGAACCCCGATAGAATCAAGAATCTCGTTGAGAATACGGCGGTCATTCAAAAAGAGACAAATATCTTTTGACGTCAATCCCAAGTTCCGGCAGACGGTCAAAAGCAGAGAGAGAATTTCTGCTTCTGCAATTTCTGATGACTCCCCGATAATATCAGCATTCCATTGAAAGTGTTCTCTCCGTCTTCCACGGGTCATCCTTTCATATCGGAAACACTGAGGAACAGAAAACCATTTTAATGGAAATGAGAGCGCTTTCTGATGCTGGAGCACCATACGTGCCAGAGACGGAGTCATTTCAGGACGCAAACTGAGATGCCTGCCTGATTTATCCTCAAAAGAATAAAGTTGTTCTGTGATTTCATCGCCTGCTTTGCGAGTGTACAACTCTGCATGTTCGAGGACACAGGCATCATATTCTTCAAATCCGAATTGCAATGCTGTATTGCGCCAAACGTCAAACAGCCAATTCCTCATTCTCATTTCTTCCGGATAAAAATCACGGGTTCCTTTCACTGAATGTAAATTCATATCGATTCTAATTCCTATTCGTTTGAGGGATGTTTTTAAAAACCTGTTTATCGTTCTTTAGATTCAAAACAAAGGGACATGATTTTTTTAAAATCATCCCAGGATTGGTTCATTGCAGAAGGATTGCGCAAGAGATACGCGGGATGGAAAGTGGGAAGAACGGGCCAGTGCTGATAGTGGTAGGTTTGCCCACGAGCACGTGTAATGCCTGGCGCATTTGGAATCAAAGCACGAGTTGGCACGTTGCCGAGAGTCACAATCAAACGAGGTTTGATCAATTCGAGCTGACGCTGCAAAATTGAAAAACATTTTGCAATTTCAATCGGCTCGGGATTCCGGTTTTCCGGAGGACGGCATTTGACCACATTGGAAATGTAGACATCTCTGCGATCAATACCAATGGAATGAATCATTTTATTGAGCAGTTTTCCTGCCTTTCCCACAAAGGGTTCCCCCAATCGGTCTTCATCGGCTCCTGGTCCTTCCCCGATAAAAACGAGAGACGTTTGAGAATTTCCTGCTCCAAAAACAAAATTGTTTCTTGTGGCCCCTAAAGAACACCGCTGACATGAAGAATACTGTGCCCGTAAAGCTTCGATCGAATCCTGGACTGTTGAAGAACGGCTGTCCGGTGAAGCGGTTGAAAATGCTCTCTGATCTGAATCGCCGACAGAATCAGTCGCTGATTCAACGGGATGGTACAACGAATTGAAACGCTCTACCAATTTTAAATGATCTTCACGAGGCAATGGTGTCAGATTCAAATAGGAAAAGTTCTGTTTCTGCAACCAGTTCAATTGATTTTCGAGCTGCATCAGGAGAGCGGCCTTATCCATGATGTTTCAAGAGCGAAGAGAACTTTACAATATATAACGGGTCAAATCCTGATCTTTCAGCAAATCGGAAAGTCGTTTTTCAATATATTCGGGCGTGACTTTAATGGACTGGCCTTGAAGCTGTGGTGCTTCGAAACTGACTTCTTCCAGTAATTGTTCCATGATGGTATGCAGCCTGCGCGCGCCAATATTTTCTGCCTGCTCATTGACTTCACAGGCAATTCTGGCAATTTCCTCAATGGCGTCTCCTGTAAATTCCAACGTCAGCTGTTCCGTTGCAAGCAATTCAGTGTACTGCACGATCAGGGCGTTTTTTGGTTCAGTGAGTATTCTGACAAAATCTTCTTTTGTCAGTGACTGCAATTCCACTCGAATCGGAAACCGACCTTGAAGTTCTGGAATCAGATCGGACGGTTTTGCGACATGGAATGCCCCGGCCGCAATAAAAAGAATATGATCGGTCTGCACCGGGCCATACTTGGTATTGACCGTCGATCCTTCCACTATGGGCAGTAAATCACGCTGGACGCCTTCTCGGGAAACATCCGGCCCCTGTGCTGATTTGCGAGCCGCTATTTTATCAATCTCATCAAGGAAGATTATTCCGGTTTGTTCAACTCGATGGATGGCCTCCCGGGCGACTTCTTCCATGTCGATCAATTTGCTGATTTCTTCCTGCTCCAAAATTGTTCGTGCCTCCTTGATCTTTATCTTTCTCCGTTTCGACCGCTTCGGCATCATATTGGAGAGCATGTCCCGAATGTTCATATCCAGATTGTCATTCATTGAAACCGGCATCAGCTCGATAAAAGATCCGGAACCCCGCTCTGGAACATCCAGCTCTACGAGTTTATCATCCAATTCTCCTTCCTGAAGTTTTTTTCGAAATTTCTCTTTGGTGGGGTTGTCCTCTTCTTCATCCTCCCGGGGATTGGTGGAAGGGATCAAAAGATCCAGTATTCGGTCTTCAGTCTGACGTTGAACCTGAGTTTGAATCCGTTTGGTCTGCTCCTGGCGGACCATGTTCACCGCCACTTCCAGCAAGTCCCTGACAATCGATTCAACATCCCGTCCCACATAGCCAACCTCGGTAAATTTGGACGCTTCAATTTTAGTGAAGGGCGCATTGACAAGGCGCGCCATCCGACGCGCTATTTCTGTTTTCCCAACTCCTGTCGGACCAATCATAACAATATTTTTTGGAAGAATTTCATCACGCAATTCTTCCCTCACCTGCAGACGGCGCCATCGGTTGCGTAGAGCGACAGCCACTGCTTTTTTTGCAGCATCCTGTCCAATTATGTACTTATCCAGTTCTCCCGCAATTTCTTTTGGGGTTTGGCTTTGAGGGGTCAATGCTAATTCCATATATGTCTCAGTATTTTTAAAATTTTATTTCTTCAAAAGAAATTTTATGATTCGTATAAAGGCAAATATCTGCAGCAATACGTAGGGATTTTTCTGCAATGATCCGTGCTGAAAAATCACTGTCCATTAAAGCCCGCGAAGCGGCCAGGGCATAGGGTCCTCCCGAACCAATCGCGAGAATTCCATCATCCGGTTCAATCACATCGCCATTTCCGGAAATAATGAGTGACGCTTCCCTATTGGCCACTGCCAATAAGGCTTCCAGATTTCTCAGCATTTTGTTGGTGCGCCAATCTTTGGCTAATTCCACGGCAGAACGTATCAGCTGTCCATTATATTGTTCCAATTTTTCATCAAATTTTTCGAATAAAGTGAACGCATCAGCGGTGGAACCGGCAAACCCGGCGATGACTTGGTCGTTGTAGGTGCGGCGAATTTTAGTTGCCGTGGCTTTCATGATCGTATTTCCCATCGTCACCTGCCCGTCACCTGCCATCACAACAGAATTTTCTTTTCGGATACAAAGAATTGTGGTCATAAATTCGTTTCAAATAAAGTTACAAATTTGATTGTTCAGCTCAAACCTCTGAAAGCGTCAATGTTTCCAGAAATTCATTTCTACTACCCGATATACCTCTTTGAGCGGCATATCTTCGGCCATAGCGATTTTTCGGCAATCTTCAAATTCAGGATTGAACTGAATCTGACCATTCAAACGGGATTGTTTTCCTCGAACGATACCCCAGGGGGTCTCGACTTTGACGACTGTCCGCTCCAGTGCAACTCGATTCCAGATACGAAACCGTATGCCCAAACTGGTGGTTTCTCGAAAAATCAATTGATGAATCTCCGCGCGCATTTTTGGCGGATGCAAAACTTGAAGTAACAATCCCGGGCGGTTTTTCTTCATTTGAATGGGGATGAACCATACATCCAATGCCCCTATCGCCAATAACTGCTCATGAACATATCCCAAACACTCAGGAGTGCTGTCATCAATATTGGTTTCAGAGCATTCAATCAATTCTGTCTGATCTTCTCTGACCTCGTTCCCGACTTCACTTCTGAACCCGAGAACACAGCGAATGATATTGGGTACTTCGGTTCGGTTCTGTGTCCCTGTTCCATTCCCAACTGCTTCGATGGTGTATTGGAAAGAAACAGGCTGGGGTTGTGCCAAAGCAGCTAAAATCGCAGCACCTGTTGGTGTAGTTCGTTCAAAAGGGAGTGAATCCTGAATAATTTCGAAGCCTCTCAACAACTCCAGAGTGGCAGGGGCAGGAATTGGCATTTTTCCATGTTCAGTGGCAACAAATCCTGTACCTGTCGGAATAGGAGAAACATAAATATCATTTATCTGAAAATAGTCCAGACATAACGCCACACAAACAATATCGACAATAGAATCCCACGCTCCAACTTCGTGAAAATGCACTTGTTCCAAAGCAACCTGATGAATTTTTCCTTCGGCAATTGCCAGCACTTCAAAAATCTTAAGAGACTTTTGTTTTACATTGGGGGACAAGAGCGATTCTCCAATCAATTCCTTAATATTGCGGTAGGATCGATCGGGCTGAACTCCTTGAGGTGCATTATTTTCCACGATAAACTGAGTTCCATAAATCTGATGTCGTTTGGCTTTTTTATGAGAAATTCGGACGTCTAATCCTCTGAGCTGACGAATTCCCTGTTCGAGTAGGGAAAACGGTACTCCCAACTCCAAAAGCGCACCGACCAGCATATCTCCGGCTATTCCTCCGACAAGATTGAAAAATAGTATTTTTTGCATGAAATTCTTTTGATTGAAAGTATGAGCCATCACCTTTATCGCGGTAAAGCTTGTTATTATTTCACAGAAGTTTAAAAATTTCTGTATATTTTCCTATTCCTTGAAAAAACAGGGCCCGACATAAAAGAAATTGTTTCCTTATTCCCTTGGCAGCAGATTCAGTATTTTGACAGAGCTGGCGCCAGCCAATGCAAGCATCTACAGCAGGCGATTGATGAATATTCCGCTCCAACAGGCCGCAATAGAGCGGATTGTCTTGACTCATTCAGTTCCAACTAGTATTTGCCAGTAGTTGTGGTTAAATTAACGTTTCACGATAACTATATTTTTGCATTGCGAAGGCGTAGCATAATCTGCTATTCAACAATCAGGACTGTTTTTAAAACATCAATGATTTTCTACAGCCGCCACATTAAAACGAAAGTGACAGTATGAAGGAATTCTCTGTAATTTTTTTAAAAGACCCTCATGCCTCAGCACGTCAGTATTCGTTGAGCTACAAAGCTGTTTATACCTGCTTTTTTCTATTTTTTTGTGGAATCGTCTCCCTGGTTTCGATTTACTATGTGCAGGATCATAAGATCACCCAACAGCAAAATCAGCTGGAGCATCAGGAAATTGTCAGGAATAAACTCCAAACTCAAATTGACGGTTTCGCAGGAAAAGAAAAGCATATCGCTTTTTTAGAGACCTACGTCACAGAACTCAAGAAAACAACCTACAATAGCGAAACAGCACTTAAAAAACACATTGACAACTACAAGGCCAGTATAAACAAACTCGCAGGTCTCCATAGCTATGTTTGCCAGACAATGGATCTGGAGTGTGTAGAAAAAGTTAAAAACCCGGATAATCCCACTCAAGTTATCACCTGGATGGATCAAATCTATGGCAATTTTGAAACCCTCGCCAAAACCGTCTCCCAGTTCAATCAAAAGAAAATCACAATAGAAGATCAAGAAGAAATTATCGATCGACTGCAGAACCGTATTGCTCAAACAGAAGAGCAGATGCAGAAACACCTGCAAATTGTTAAAAACAAGGAAAAGGGAATCGATGAACTTTCGAAAAGAATTCATCGCGTAACAGGAATTGCAATCAATCTATCCGACCAGTTTCTGCCCAAAGAAAACAGTTCTTCTAACAAAGGTCGAGGGGGTCCCAGTGTAAAAGAGGACCCTGAAGCAGACTACAATGAAACAAGCTATCTTTGGCGTTATATTCAAGAGACCACTCAGTACTATGAAAACGTCGTCAAATCGGTAGCGGATTTAAGTAAATCCATTGATCAAGACAGTCAATTGTGGAGAAACACTCCCACGATACGCCCCATCCAGTATGCCTCCACAACCGACGGATATGGAAGGCGACGGCATCCAATTACAGGAGAACCTGACTTTCACCAGGGACTTGATTTTTCAGCAAAACGGGGAACAAAGATCTATGCTCCTGCCGATGGGGTTGTCACAAAATCCGGTTATCAAGCCGGATACGGGAGGATGGTCGAAATCAATCATGGCCTTGGATTTTACAAAAACAACAATAAGAAAGTTTATACATTGACCCGATACGGTCACATGTATCGAATTAAGGTCAAACGCGGACAAAAAATAAAACGCGGACAACTGATCGGTCTCGTCGGAAGTACTGGACGGAGCACCGGCCCGCACCTTCACTATGAAATATTGATCAACGGCAAACCCATCAATCCGATGAAGCTCATTGCTCATTTTGAATCTCACTTAAAAAAGAAAAACCGGCGGAAATAAGCGCAGGAAGGATATTCCTCAAAATAATCCTACTGGCATTGTTTGCAAACGAACAATGCCCCCTTTTCACCCTCTCCAGCTTGTCGTAGAACTCATCCCATAATGTTTCCTCAGTAAAAATTTCGGACTAGGAGTCACCGTTGAATCTGGGACGCTATCAAAGTCGCGGGGTGTCTTCAAAAAAAGAGGACATTCACCAGGCAATTCTCAAGATCGATAAAGGACTGTACCCTTCTGCTTTCTGTAAAGTGGTTGAAGATCACCTGGGAAGGGATCCCAACTACTGCAATGTAATGCATGCCGACGGTGCGGGAACGAAATCATCATTGGCTTATCTTTATTTTCGGGAAACTGATGATCTTTCTGTTTTTGAGGGAATTGCCCAGGATGCTATCGTTATGAATCTGGATGACCTGCTTTGTGTGGGCATCTACGATCACATTTTACTGTCAAGCACCATCGGCCGCAATGCCAAATGCATTTCGGGAGAAATCATTAAAACATTGATAGAAGGAAACGAAAAATTTGTCCGCGAATTATCGAAAACAGGGATCAATTTAGTCACGACAGGAGGGGAAACAGCGGATGTTGGTGATTTGGTGCGGACCTTGATTATTGATTCCACCGTGACAGCAAGGTGGCCCCGGGATCAAATCATCACCAACGAAGATATTCGTCCGGGAGATATCATTATTGGATTGGCCAGTTACGGACAAACTACCTACGAAGCTCAATACAATAGCGGAATCGGAAGCAATGGTTTGACATCCGCCCGACATGATCTGCTCCATTCCGACTATTCACGACTATTCCCCGAAAGCCATGACCCAGACATTCCGCAAACACTTGCCTACTGCGGCCCCTTTCGTTTGAGCGACCCTTTGAACGGAACTCCTTTGACTATCGGTCAGGCGCTGCTTTCCCCAACCCGAACCTATGCGCCTGTCATCAAAGAATTATTGATAAAGCACCGTGAAAGTGTTTCCGGATTGATTCACTGTTCCGGGGGAGGACAGACCAAATGCCTCCGATTTGGGAAAAACATTCATTATATTAAAAACGGCCTTTTCCCCATTCCAGCTTTGTTTAAAACAATCCAGGAAGTTTCTCAGACTTCATGGCGGGAAATGTATGAGGTATTCAATATGGGACACCGTATGGAGATCATCGGTTCTCCCGAATTACTGCCTGTGGTGAAAGCGATCGGAAACAAATATCAACTGGAAGTCCAGCAAATCGGTAGATGTCAATCGAGCTCCAGCGGAAATTCACTGCAGATTGAATCAGAGGCCGGAACATTTGAATACCGCTAATCCTCCATTGTTTTTTTTTCAATTAGGGACTCAAGGCGTTTAACACGATCAAATAACTGATCAAGTCGATTGATCAACGCCTGAACTCGTTTCCATTTTTTGGCAGGCCGTCCCGGTGCTCCTCCCACCACCTCATGATCTTCCGTATTTTTTGTAATCAGAGCTCTTGAAAGCAGCGTGACTTCGCTGCCCACATCAATTTGATCAGCAATTCCAGACTGCCCTCCCATCACAAGATGATGCCCAGTAGTCACACTCCCTGCAATTCCTACCTGGGCGGTCAACAGGGAATGTTCTCCAATTTCAACGTTGTGAGCAATATGCACTTGATTGTCGAATTTGCTTCCTCTTCCAACCACCGTATTGTAAAATCGGGATCGATCAATCGTACAGCCTGCTCCAATCTCAACATCGTCCTCCAGAATAACTCCTCCGATCTGAGGAATTTTATGGTGTATCCCTTTTCTCTGAAAATAGCCAAAGCCATCTGAACCGATGACGGTGCCGCTGTGAATGATGACGCGGTTCCCAATTCTGCAGTTTTCGCGAATGCTTACATTCGGATAGATCAGGCAGCTTTCTCCAATCGTAGAATTTTCCATGACCACAACGCCGGCCCGCAACACCGAATAATCCCCAATTTTAACATTCTGATAGAGGACGACCTGGGCATCAATTGTTACCTCTTTTCCTAAAATTACATTTTCTCCAATTGCAGCCATTGGATGAATACCTTTGCTTTTTATGGGCGAAACGTGCAGCAGGTAAGTGATCTGGGTATGGGTTGCCAAAGGATCAGTAGAAAAAATGATCGTGTGGTGAGAACTGCTTATTTCAGGAGGCGCAATCACTGCAATTTCTTCAGAAGCAGCAATCCGAGACAGATCTTTTGAATTGGTGATAAAAACCGCGGCACCAGGGAGGAGTCGGTTCAGACCACATACCTGCACCAAGATCAGCTCGCCATTTCCTGAAAAATTGAGTCCCAGTTTTTGGCAAATTTTCTTCACTGTCCAAGGCATAGTGTTCTGTCCATTCTGGCGGTTTTTGAAAATTTTTTCTGATTGTCATGAGGGCCCTTAAAGGCAACACCCTGACATTTTAAATGCGGGTCTTTCTGGAAAAACAAGATAACTCCTATTTCCCCAAAACTCAATGACTTAGTCAGACCTTCCCATCAACTGAACGCAGCCAGGCGGCATCTCCATCTGGAAGCCTGTCAATCAAAAACACACAAGTTCCGGACTTGCCGAAACGAAGGAATTGACTAGAAGCATTTTTTTGGTCGATATGGACAGGAAGACTGGAAACCCTCTTCCTTTTTAAAATCTTCCTATTTGCGAAAAGAACATGGTAAGATGCCTCCTGACCCGGTTGAACTTCTCTAATTTTCAGAAAGAAAATTCCGACGATGCTGATTTTTTTATTGCTTTTTATAATCGGTCTGAGCTCTTCCTGCTTTGCACAATGGCATGAAGTGAAATCAGGAATTCTCCCTTATCAAAGTTTTCAAATAAAAGTAGGAAAAGGAAGAAATTTCTATTATTGCCGGGATCGGCAAAACAATTTCGGTATCATCGGCAACACAGAAGGATGTGAACTGATTTATGGTTCGACTTTGCTCAAGGAAGACTATCAAGTTCTTGTCGATCCGCAAGAAAATTTAGGATGGTTTCAGGTCAAGCAAGGCAATATTCCGATAGGTGCTTTTGATGCAGGCCGCACACCCTTGCTGGGTGAAAAATATTTGTGCCTGAAAACGAAGAAAGGAGTCCCCCGACAAGGGGTAGTGATCGGCAATAGATGTCATTATCGCTTTGAAGATCAAATTTTTACATCCCATAATTTTAAAATCTTAGTCCACTATTGGGTGGACACAAAAGAAATTCCTCCAGATGCTGTCGCCAGCGGAAAAACGGATTCAGGAAGTCAGTATATTTGCAGGGTTCATTATCTTGGAAAGTATTATCCAGGAAGCACTGGAGTTGGAGATCGAACATGTAGAATTACGGATGAACTGGACTATCAAATGACTTTTCAAGACTACCAAGTCCAACTGTATCTTCCCCACATATGGGTGCGCTTCAAATCTGAAAAAAAGATTAAAAATTACGTCAAAGCCGGCCATCAAAGTCAATTTTACATCTGCCGTGGAAAATTTCTTAAAAATATATATCTGGGAAAATTCAATAAAGAGACCAACTACTGCAGCGTCTTGATTGGTGGAGGCCATCTGAAACTAGCAGATTTTCAACTCCAAATTCAGACATCAGACTGATCGTCTGGTGAAATAAAAGTCAACCGCTTTTTCCTTTCAGTACTGACCGACTAATTTCTGATTAAATAAGCAAACATTATGGCAGAACAGAACCGCCCAGCAAGTGGGGGCCCTCAGGGAAGCAGTTTTCTCAATGTGCCGTTCAACTCGCAACGATTGCAGAGTCTTCCCGACATTCGTTCATTTTACAAAAGTGAATTTAAAGAAAGGCTAAAAGAAATCCGGGCGGCACATGGCCATAGTGCTTCAAAAGTGTTTACAAAAATTTTCGGTGGGATAAAAAAAACGGGAGATTCTGTGCAAAAAGCAAGAATCTCTGGATTAGAAATTGCTGAGTTCAAAAAAACCTCCCAAAATATGAGTTTGGTGAGTTCTTTGGAGAAAAACCCCAATAGACATTCTGCCCGTATTGCACTTGCAGCAAATCTCTCCCAGGACAAGCAAAACTTAACTTTAGAGCAGAATCGAAGCGTTTTAATGCAGTTGGCACTGCCAATCGGCCTCGGAAATTTCAACGGTCAAAATGCCAGCATTTTACTTTCAAGCTACCGCTTTTATCAGAAGCAATTGTTGATGCAGTATAAAAAAGATAAAAATGAACTCAAAAGCCTTGTAGTTAATCCTTCCGAAAACAAGGATAGTGCCAATGCACAAAATCTTAAAAATGTGACCCTCGGAATGGATTTACTCACACCGATTATTAAATTGAAACAGGAAAGGGTCAACGTCAATGCAGTTGATCTCAAATCATTGTCGATCAAGACTGTTCAAGATACGATTGATGGTACCGTTAAACTGCCAACGGGAGAAAACATCAATTCCTATAAAGAGAAAATTGCCCGCAGTCTTTTTGCTATTGTTATGTCGTTGGCAGAAATAGAATTTATTCAAGATGAATTGCTTGAAACGATCAACACAATGAGAGGATTAAATCCCGACAGTCCTATTCCTTTTGCATTGGAAGGAAAGATCTGGATGTTCCGTCTGCAAATCTCGGTCATACACCAACGATATTCTCCAAAACTGAAAGGTCGCGTTGAATCCAATTTAAAACAAAGCCTGGCGGCCTATGGAAAAGGCTTAAAGGGACTGTCGACCATAAACCACATGAAAGATATTCAAACCCAAGTCTTATTGGGTCACTCATCGGCATGCCTATTTGCCTATTCTCTGAGAAATGTTCTGAATATTCCACGCCCCATGTACATGCGCTTTCTTGAATCTGGAAAAAGTTCCTTGCAGAAGAGCCATATCAAACCAAAAGATGACCCTTCCCAACTATTTGGCCGCTACATCGACGCCTTTGCAGAGCAAAATGTTGAATGGATTATTTAATTTTTTAGACCTTGCACCCTCCCTTTATTTGCTCAAATTGAAAAAGAAACTGCCGGTGTCATTTTACTTTGCGGACAGACGCTCAGCAGTTTCAATTTCAAGAGATCATTTCCCCTTATCCTGATCTTTGAAAAGCCAAGGCTACGAGCTTGAAAAAGGTGATGGTTCATTATAAAACCCTTGAAACATCTATTTTTTAGAGCCACAACCCAAAAGTCATCGTTGCAGACCAGACTCTGTCTATCTGAATTTTATTTCCAAAATCTGTATGAAACAGAGAGAGATTCACAAATTTCCTCTCCTGAGCGTTTCCGATGTGACCGTTAGATTTGGTGGCATTACTGCTTTGGACAAGGTCTCATTTGAGATAAGTAAAGGAAGTATCTGTGGACTGATTGGTCCCAATGGCGCCGGAAAAACGACTTTGTTTAATTGTATGAGCCGGATTTATGATCCTGACCGCGGGGATATTTTTTTTGAAGGACAATCTATTCTGAGTCTGCCCACATACAAAATGAGCAGCCTCGGAATGGGGCGCACCTTTCAAAACCTGGCACTATTTCCCACGATGAGCGTTTTAAATAATGTCATGACAGGCGGTCATCACTATACCAAAAGTGACTACCTCAGTAATGCCCTGGGCCTTTCCTGGGCACGTAAAGAAAATCGTCAAGCCCGAGAAGCAGCGATGAATCTGATTGATTATTTGGATTTGAGTCCGATGATGCATAGCCGGGTTTCTACCCTGCCTTTTGGGACGCAAAAACGGGTTGAACTCGCCCGTGCCCTGGCCAGCCGCCCCAAAATCCTTTTATTGGATGAGCCGGCAGGTGGGCTCAACCATGATGAGATCGAAGAATTGAAGGAATTGATTCTCAAAATCAGGGAAAAACTGAATCTGACAATTTTGCTGGTAGAGCACCACATGAATCTGGTCATGCAGGTTTCGGAACAAGTCGCCGTCCTTAATTTCGGCAAAAAGATTGCCGATGGAACTCCCACTCAAATCCAACGGCATCCTGAAGTCATTGAAGCATATCTCGGAACAGGATGATCATGAAAAATTTACTGGAAGTGATCGACCTGGATGCCTTTTATGGCCAAAGTAAAGTTTTGCATCGTGTCCAGTTTTCTCTTAAGCCGGGAGGAATTACAACCATTCTCGGAGCAAATGGTGCAGGAAAAACGACTACCCTGCGGGCAATTTGCAGGATGGTTCATACGAAAGGAAAAATCACATTTGATGGAGACTCCCTCGTCGGAAAATCAACCGAAGAGGTGAGTTGCTGCGGAATAGCCCATGTCCCAGAAGGACGGGGAACCTTTGAGCGTTTAACAACCAGAGAAAATCTGCAGCTGGGAGCAGTCACCCGGAAAAGAAAATCTGAAATTGAATCGGATATTGAGCGGATGCACAGTTATTTTCCAGTCCTCAAAGAAAGGCATTATCAGCAGGCAGGAACTCTTAGCGGGGGAGAGCAGCAGATGCTCGCCGTCGCACGCGCCCTCATGCTGCGCCCCCGTTTGCTGCTTCTCGATGAACCATCTTTTGGTCTGGCACCCAAGCTGGTCCGGGAATTATTTGAAATCCTCCGACATATCAATCAAAAGGAAAAAGTTTGCATGCTGATCGTTGAACAAAATGCTGCACTCGCCCTCGATTTGGCAGACCATGCCTATTTGCTGGAAACAGGGAAAATTGTCATTTCAGGAAAAGCCGAAATTTTCAAAAGTGATGAATCTGTTCGTCGCTCCTATTTGGGATATTGAATCTATTGGAGACAAAAGTGGATCTTTTTGTACAGCAAACCCTTGCCGGTATCTCGAATGGGGCGATTTATGCCAGTTTGGCGCTGGCGATAGTGATGATCTACCAGGCCATAGATCATATCAATTTCGCACAGGGAGAAATGGCCATGTTCAGCACCTATATCGCCTGGACATTGATAGTCCGGTTTGATGTGCCTTATTGGATCGCCTTCGGGCTGACTCTCGTTATTTCATTTCTAGGTGGAATGCTCATCGAACGGATTGTTTTCGCTCCCATTCATCAAGCTCCCGCATTGAGCCATTTGCTGGTTTTTCTTGGCTTGTATGCAATTTTCAATAGTCTTGCGGGCGAGATATGGGGGCACACGATCAAAGAATTTCCCTCTCCTTTTCCGGACTACTCGTTCGGCGGCCTAATTGGCGCTCATCAGGTCGGTACCATTGTGATTGTGATGTTCATGCTGGCTGCCATCTATTCGTTTTTCAAAACTACCAAACTGGGACTTGCCCTGCGAGCAGTTGCATCCAATCCGGAATCCGCGCGCCTCGTGGGAATCAAAGTGAAATGGATGAGGGCGCTGGGATGGGGATTGGCGGCCAGCCTTGGCAGTCTCTCCGGAATGATGATTGCCCCCATTGTTTTCCTTGATCCAAACATGATGGGCGGCATCTTGATCTACAGTTTTACTGCCGCCTTGATCGGCGGTATTGATAGCCCTGGCGGCGCGGTTGCCGGAGGTTTCCTCGTCGGAGTTCTCGAAAACCTGGTAGGAACCTATGTGGAGTTCATTGGCAGCGAACTTAAGCTGACATTTGCTCTACTCCTGATTACGGGGACCCTGCTCTTGAAACCAAACGGTTTATTTGGCCGGAAGATTGTCACCAGAGTGTAGTCATGCCTGAAGTTGAAAACCATGCAGTCCATCCAGATTCTAAATCAGGAGTTCCCGAAAGTTCTTCCAAAACAATCGGTTTGACAGATGTCGAGTGGCGCCGTTTAGCATTCGTACTGAGCCTTTCCTTCGCAGTGATTCTCCCATTTGTTTTTGAGGGATTCACTACGTTTCAATTCACTCTCGCCGGTATTTATGCCATTGCTATTTTAGGTTTGAACCTGCTGTCGGGATTCAACGGGCAGATTTCCCTGGGACACAGCACTTTTTACGGGATTGGCGCTTACACCTCTGCGATCATGATCAATCAACTTGAAGTACCTGCTTATTGGACAATTCCTGCAGCAGCTCTCATTTGCTTGAGTTTCGGTTTCATCTTTGGTCTCACTGTCACCCGTTTGGAAGGTTTGTATCTGGCACTGGCAACATTCGCTCTTGCCATTGCCACTCCACAAATCCTCAAGTCAAAACATGTTGAACAATGGACCGGAGGAGTGCAAGGCCTGGATGTCTACAAACCGGATGTCCCGCAAGCTTTACCTCTGGAGGCAGACCAATGGTGGTATTTTGTGGTCTTAGGCATCCTTTTGCTGATGCTATGGTGTACAAAAAATCTCGTCAATAGCCGATCCGGAAGAGCGATGATTGCCATTCGGGACAATCCCATTGCGGCTCGATCGATGGGAATCAATACCAGCCTCTACAAGGCACTCACTTTTGGGTGCAGCGGGCTCTATGCGGGGACAGCCGGCGCCCTGTCAGCGATAGTCATCGAGTATGTCGCTCCCGACAGTTTCACTTTTGTGCTTTCCTTCTTTTTTTTAACAGGCATGGTGATCGGCGGAATGGCATCAATACCGGGTGTGATTTTCGGTGCATTATTTGTTTTATTTCTTCCCAATTTTGCGGAAGATTTTTCTAAAAACCTGGCCTATGCCATATTCGGAATACTTCTTATCGCGACCGTCTATGCAATGCCTTCCGGATCTGCGGGATTGTTCTCTGCAATTCTAACCCGGCTCAAACAAAAATTGAACCAGTGATCCCTGAACAGGTAGAGAGGATTTTCTGGTCTATTTGCTGTTATGATGATAAAAACTGTTCAGCGAATCAAAAATTTCACTTATACTTTCTGTCCACTAGAGATTGAGAGAGATAAGCATTCAGTGCAGACTTTTCAGCTTTGACGAAGGGACTTTGCCGATACTTCTTTAATGCAGACTTCAATTTTATCAAACTGCTCATCCGTCGAACACAAATCCTGGAGGATATTATGAACCTATGGAATCGTGGCATTATTTGCGCGATAGGTTTCGTCACCCTGACTGCTGCAATTAGTGCAGCTGAGATGCCCGGAGTGACCGATAAAGAAATCAAAATCGGGAACACTATGCCTTATAGTGGTCCTGCATCGGCTTACGGTACTATCGGGAAAGCAATCAATGCCTATTTTAATAAAGTTAATGCGGAAGGTGGGATCAACGGTCGCAGCATCAGATTTATTTCTCTGGATGACGGCTACTCCCCTCCCAAAACCAAGGAACAAATTAGGAAACTGGTTGAAAAAGAGAAAGTTCTGCTGGTTTTTCAAAGTCTTGGAACTCCAACCAATGCGGCAGTACACAGCTATTTGAACAAGAAACGGGTGCCGCAATTGTTTGTTGCAACCGGGGCTTCAAAATGGAGTGACCCTGAAAATTTTCCCTGGACGATGGGTTGGCAACCCAATTACCAAACAGAGGGGCAGATTTATGGATCGTATATTTTAAAAAATCACCCCGATGGAAAAATCGGAATTTTGTATCAAAATGATGACTATGGGAAAGATTATATGATTGGTTTGAAGAAAGGTCTCGGTGATCGTTCAAATTCGATGATTGTTGCCGAAGAAAGTTATGAGACCACTTCACCAACAATCGATTCTCAGATCATTAAATTGAAAGCATCCGGCGCCAACATATTTTTTAATGTAACGACTCCAAAATTTGCCGCACAGGCAATTAAAAAAATTTTTGATTTCAATTGGAAACCTGTACATTTTCTAAACAATGTCTCAGCTTCTGTCGGAGCGGTTTTAAAGCCTGCCGGTCTGGAAAAATCCCAGGGGATCATCAGTGTCAGTTACTATATGGATCCCACCGATCCGCACTATCAAAACACAGAGGGAATGAAACGTTGGCAAAAATTTATGGCCGACTATTTTCCTGAAGGGAATCGCAAGGAATCTTTAAATATGTATGGTTACCTGGTTGCTCAAACAATGGTGCACGTCCTGAAAAAATGCGGAGACAACCTGACCAGGGAGAATGTAATGAAACACGCGGCCAATATCCGAAATTTAAAATTGGATACCTTGTATGAAGGGATAGAAGTGAATACATCACCATCCGATTTTCGTCCGGTGGAATCAATGCAGCCAACTGTTTTTAAAGGAGAAAGTTTTGTGCCGCTTGGAGAAATAGTGAAAAGCGGCAACGACAAGATTCAATAACAAACAAAAATTTTGCCAGCACGTCATTTGTCAGCACACAGGCGTTTTCGTCAGTGAAGTTTCATTTATTATAGGTACATTTTCAATAGGATAAAAGTTTGAGAAAATTGTTTGCAATCTTCACGGTGTTTTGCTTTTTTTGGACCACCGGCATCAATGCGGAGGATGAGAAGCCTGAGGAGGAAAAAAAAGATGATCAAATTATAATTGGCAGCACCAACCCCTTCACAGGACCTGCCGCTGCTTATAGCACAATTTCAAATTCCATCCTTGCCTACTTCAACAAAGTGAATGATGCCGGCGGCATCGAAGGACGGGAAATTAACTTCATCAGTTTGGATGACGGGTATAGTCCTCCTAAAACTCAAGAACAATTCCGTAATCTCGTTGAAAATGAAAAAATCCTTTTCATTTTTCAGAGTTTTGGAACTCCCACGAACAGTGCTGTTCATCGTTATATCAACAAAGCAAAAATCCCCCACCTGTTTGTTGCCAGTGCAGATTCGAAGTGGGACAACCCCAGACGATTTCCCTGGACAATGGGCTGGCAACCCAATTATCACTCAGAAGGTGTCATATTTGCCAAATATATTTTGAAAAACCATCCCGATGGTAAAATTGCGATACTTTATCAAAACGATGACTACGGAAAGCAGTATCTGGCAGGCTTCAAGCAGGAATTGGGAGAAAAGTTCGAAAGGATGGTACTGGCGGAAGAAAGCTACGAAACAGACGATTTCTCGGTTGATACTCAAGTGAGCAAACTGAAAGAAACCGGGGCAAATATCCTTTTCAATACGGCAATTCCCCAGTTTGCTATACAAGCCATTAAAAAAATCCACGAGCTCGAATGGAAACCCGTGCATTTGTTGACCGCTGCTGCCAGCAGTATTGAAACCGTTTTAAAACCTGCCGGTTTTGATCTATCTCAAGGAATCATTACCACACGTTACCTCCTTGATCCCGATGACCCCAAGCATGAGGCAAAGGAAGGGATTATTCAATTCAAAGCATTCATGGAGAGGTATTATCCGGAAGGAGATCGAAAAAGCATTTTCAATCTTTACGGATATGCAGTAGCTCAAACAATGGTACATGTTCTGGAAAATTGTAAAAATGATTTGTCACGCGAGAACCTCATGAAACAAGCAGCCAGCATCAGCAAGTTGGAGGTTTTTGGACTCATTCCAGGTATCACGATTTCCACGTCACCCACGGACTTCCGTCCTATAGAATCAATGGAAATGATTCAATTTTCAGGAGAAGGCTATCAAACCGTTGGAAACGAGCCGATCAAGGGAGGAAATGATTTAATGAATTAGGAGGCTTGATTCCTCAAAAAGCGAAATGGCTTTTGAGGTCCATGATTCCAATGACATCCAAATTTCTCAAACAAGAGCCCTTTCATTGAATATTCGTCTGTCAATTTCTCTAATTCATTTATCCTGTTTTCTATTATTAGGGATTGGTCCCCGGGCAGATGCCAGCGAAATTTCTCCATTTTACACTAGAAATCAAAGTCCATTTATCCATATATTCGGTTTCCCAACTGCTCAACCGGGAACTTTAGTCCCATTTGAGCAAGTCGAAACGAGAGCGATTTTCGAAGTAATCAACAATTACACCCGTGATCTCCGCACTCGGCAGCGAATCGTTATTGATGGAGAAACGTACCGCGGCACCCTCCAGTTTCGTTGGGGCATGGCGAAAAAACTGGAAGCGGGAATCGATCTGGCCTATCTCTCACACAATCAGGGGTTTCTGGATAGTTTCATCGAAAATTGGCATGACATATTTGGCTTTTCAAACAAAAAACGGCAGAAGTTTCAAAGAAATCAATTATTATATTCCATCAACTCCTATCAGGCAAAAGACATATATGTACATCAGCACGAAGCAGGACCTGGCGATCTTCTCCTCTCATTGGCCTTTCCTCTCTCCACCGTTAAAGGTGGAGCATCGACCGCTGTCGCACTACGGACTGGTCTGAAACTTCCCACCGGCAATTCTGAGACACTGCATGGAAGCGGAGGTACAGATTTGTATCTAAGTCTCAATGCCAGTGATAAAGCCATTGAAATTCTTTGGCCGCTGAATTTTTTTGGAGGATTGGGCCTTCTCATGACAGGAAACGCCGATATTTTGGAAAAACAACAACGCCATCAAATTTTTTTTGGAAATTTAGGGATTGGGGGGCATTTCGGAAAATGGCTCGATCTTAAGCTTCAAATCGACATGCATTCTCCATTCTTCAATAATCCTGCTCAACAGCTGGGGGTTTTTTCATCACAATTGATTATGGGAGGAACGCTGAACCTACCTCAGAAATTTTTCATGGATCTTGCTGTCTCTGAGGACCTCATCAAAGACACCGCACCCGACTTGCTCTTTCATATTGCCGTACGCCGCCTTTTTTAAAAATTTCATTCAAACATGTCGACGTTGGCTTTTAAGATGTCATGAAACTCACGAATTCGCTGGACATAACGCACAGGTTCCGATCCACGGGCGTACCCTCTTTTGAGTGTTCGGTAATATTTGCGTTGGGAGAGCAAGGGTAAAATCGTTTTTAAATCATGCCACTTGTTCGGGTTTTTTCCGAATCGTTTTGCCAGTGTACGCGCATCATACAAGTGCCCCATACCAACATTGTAAGCTGCCAGGGCATACCACAAACGATCAGGCCCCTCCACATTTTCAGGAATGCGTTTAAGCAGCTGCGAAAAATACTTGGCTCCTCCCATAATGCTTTCAGAGGCGTTTAAACGATTTTTAACGCCAACCTGCTTCGCGGTTTTCAGAGTCAACATCATCAGGCCCCGCACCCCTGTTGGACTTTTCGCTCTTCGGTTCCAATGAGACTCCTGATAAGCTTGCGAAGCAAGAAGCGTCCAGGGGATATTGTATTTTTTAGCAGCTTTTTTAAAAGTAGGTAATAATTTGGGGAGATGGGTGCTTAGTCTTTTATGGAAGGTGCGGATATCAACGTAGTCAAAAATTGCCAGATAACTGTAATAGCGGCTCTGTAATGCGGCAAGATGCCGATCATGTTCATACTTCTTCAACCATTCTTCAACCTCTTTTTTTAAACCCTCTCCTCCTTCTCGAATAATCCAGGCGAGAGGTTGTTCCTCTGAAATGGGGAAGGCAATTTCCAACTCGGGAAAATAACGTCGATTTATTGCAACGATGTTGGAATCTGCAACAACACATTCTATTTCTTTTTCCCACACTTTTTCCAGCAACATTTCGGTAGGCATGTCATCAACAAGGGTCCAATTGAGATCAGGAATTTCCAACTTTAGTTCCTTCAAACGTTCTTCATAACTGCTGTCCTTGATAATGCTAATCTGAAAATTGGGAAGATCAGCCAGATTTTTCGGAATTTTTGCACCTCTACGACAAACGACCTGTTGTTGAACCGTATAGTAATCCGGCCCGAATAAATAAGTTTTCTCCCGTTTTTCAGTTCGGGTCAGTCCCGCAGCAGCAATATCCCCTTTCCCTTCCCGCATCGCCTGCAGCACTTCTGAAACTCCATCGAGCACTAAAAATTGCGCTTGAACACCCAAATATTTGGCAAAATCGGTCACCAAATCGCGTTCAAACCCGACAAATCTGTCCTGATTCTCATAGTAGGTGGTTGAGGAATTATGCGTCAGGACAACAAGTTTTTTCTTTTGAAGAATTGTTTCCAAGAGAGTGGGTGGAGATGGCTTCTTGGGGATTTCACAGCCGAAAAAGAAGGAAACTGCGACCGCGGCAAGGCAGGTCATCCCTATACTTCGATTTTTTAAAAGGCGCATCATTCCTCCTTAAAAAACGCTGTTCCAAACCAATTTTAAATAAGGAAGTCATCGTTTTGGCGACAACATTTCTGCAGAAAGACCGAACTCTTCGATAAATTTGGGAAAGCATCCTTCACGGATCAATGCTCCACAGCAAACCGCCAATGCAGGAGATGTTTTAATGCCATATCCCCCTTGTCCTGCCAGCCAGAAAAAATTCTTTACTACAGGATCAAATCCTGCAACTGGAGTACGATCTGGAACAAAGCTCCTCAGACCGGCCCATTTATGGCTGAGGTGCCTGATCTCAAAATTGAGAGCTGCCTGAATTCGTTCAATCCCCATTGCAATATCAAAATCATCAGGCCTCGCATCCTGAGGAAGGACCGGTGTTTCGTCGGCAGGAGATCCTAAAAGTTTTCCCGAATCTGGCTTAAAGTAGAACTTTTCTTCCATATCAATCGCAATTGGCCAGTTCTGGACAACCCAATCCTCTGGAACATCAAACAAAAAGGCGGTCCGCTTCATCGGCGACAATGCAATCTTTTTTGCCCCGGCGAGGACTCCGATTTCTTCCGCCCACGCTCCTGCCGCGTTGATCAGTATCTTGCATGAAAATTCTTCTTCCTCAGTTTCAACGAGCCATCCGTCTGCCAACGGCCTCAAACGAAGCACCCTGGAACCCATCAAAATGCTTCCGCCTCTTAGTTTTGCTTCTTTTAAAAAACCTTGATGCAAACCGCTCACGTCAATGTCTTTCGAGTGCGGATCATAGATTCCTGCAACGGCGTATTCCCGATTTAGATGCGGGATATATTGAAGCAGTTCATCTCCTTCTATTTTCTGCACCTCCCCTCCCATGGACTGAATCGTCTGTAGCTCACTATTCAGAACGTCCAGCTGATCCGAACGGGCTATAAATAAAGCCCCTCGTTTGCTGAGCAGAGGATATTCAGAAAATCCATCCGGAGGAGACTCCAAAAAGGATTTACTGATCTTTGCAAGTTTGCGAATGATGGAATTTCCATAATTTTCTGTAAAAAGTGCAGCAGATCTTCCGGTAGAATGATAACCAGCTTGATCTTCCATTTCCAAAAGCAATACTTTGTGGTCTATTGCGAGTTCGTAAGCAGCAGAGGCACCTGCAATTCCGCCTCCGACAATTATAATTTCAACATCACTCATGTTTTTTCCTTTGAAAGAAACAAAGATCATCTGGTCAGGAAAATCTTTCGGAATGATCTAAGCTGCGGCCTGAGCATCCTCTCTGGTTTTTGCACTGTCATTTCTGGACTCAACTCAACGGAGACCGGGATTTTTATTTTAAAATCCCCTGCCAGGGCTTAACAGGTTTGTTTCAGTAATTCGCTGCTGGCTTCTCGTTCGATCGTCCAGATTGATCTATCCAGCGGGTTCTGGATTTCCAATGGCTGAAGCCAATTTTTGCTTGCTTGGAAGAAACAGGGCGACAATCAATGCCAAAACAGGGAAGACAATCAAATATTGAAAAGAGGCCTGCAAACCAATACGATCTGCAGCCAGACCGGTCAACATCGGGGTAAATGCAGAAAAAGTTGACCCGATCCCAAAAACTAATCCAACACTCATCCCCACATGGTCGCTTCTAACAACTTGACTGGCCATTGCAAGCGCGACAGGGAACAATGCGTAGATGGCTGCTCCAAACATGAGAATCGTGATCACTACAAAAACGCCGGAGCTAACAGTAAAAAGCCAGAGGGCAATTGCTGATGTTATGGAACTTCCGATAAAAACAACTCTACCACCCAGTTTATCCATAAGGATCCCTCCCAACGGTTGGGTAAACAAACCGGTGAAGAGCATTAATGCGGAAATCGCTCCCGCAGATTGCATGGTTGAACCTGATTCTATCAAAAAGGTGGGTAAAAAAATTAAGAATCCCTTATAAACCATCTGGATCATCGCAAAGTTGACCGTTAGAAGCAGCAAGGGCAGTGTGATTCCTCCAAACAAGGCTTGCTTTTTAGCTTTGGGTGGTTCCTTCAAAACCATTTTGAGTGCGAAAATCGTCAACAATCCAGGAATCGTAAGATAAAATAAGCTCTCTCTCCACCCCACCAGCGTGATTAAAAAAGTAACCACCAGGGGGGCTGTAAAATTTCCAATAGAACCTCCAATTCCATGAATCCCCATCACTTTCCCTTTGGTGCCGGGAAAATTTCTTGTAAGAAAATTCGTTGATTGGGGGTGAAAGGTGAACTCTCCCAAACCAAAAATAAAGCAAGCGACCAAAATCAACGCATAATTTGCCGACAATCCCATGATCAGCAAACCGAGGCAAAAAGCAAGAAATCCAAAGATCATGATTCGTTTTCGCCAGGCGTGCCGATCACCCATTTGTCCCAGAAAAGGAGACAATACTCCTGAAAATATGGAAATTGCCAAAGCCAGCATTCCCGCTTCAAAATAACTGATCTTCAAATCTTGAATTAGTGCAGGAATCACAAAGGGCAGCACATGCGCATAAAAATCATTGATCATGTGGGCTGTGGTCAAAGTACCTATTAGTATGAGGGACTTTTTGGTGAGGGAAACGGAATTGAACATAGAAAGACTCAAAGCATTGTTTGCTGACTGTGAAACATCAAAATAACCTGATTTAATCAACAGAAAAGGGACTGGTTTCCAGACAGTATTGACAAGAAATCACGCGTATCGAAAAGAAGGTAACAAGATATGGAAGGGAGGACAAGTTTATTGAACGAATCCAATTTTGAGAGAAAGCTGAAAAAGTTCAATTGCTGAAATCAAGCATTTTTCATATTGAGCATCTTAAAATAGTTTATTGGAGGGTCCTGAGGAAAACAAACAGAATCGATTGCCGGTCTCGAATTTTCAGTTGACTTTAAGAAGCTTCGCGATTTCGGAGTATTTGTACTTTTGGGCAATCATCAGTGCTGTCATTCCCTGATTGTTTTTTGCACCACGATCAATACCCTGCTCGATCAAAATTTGAGCGATTTCCGTGAACTGTTTCGAAACAGCCAATGTCAGAGCCGTGTCCCCGTCGTTTTGCCTGGCATTGATCTCGGCGCTTTCCTGGAGCAGCGTTCTAACGATATCGGGATGATCCCCAAGAACCGCCAACATCAACGCGGTCCATCCTTCACTGTCCTTCGAATTGACCTCCGCTCCCCGTTCAAGCATGAATCGTACGGTATTGTGATGACCCTTGAAGGATGCGAGCATCAGCGCATTGACACCATCTGCTCTTTTGGCATTAAGTTCAGCTCCATACTTTGTCAATTGTTCTGTCACTTCAATGTTTCCGACAAAAGCCGCCACCATTAGTGGAGTCCATCCCTCTTCATTTTTTTCATTGACATCCATTCCTTGAGCAATTAAACGCTCGATTTCTGCCGTTTTTCCGTGAAAAACGGCTTTCATTAAAACAGACTCTGGTTTTTTCTGATTGCTGCCGAGATTTTGAATAGAGTCAATTTCATCCTGCGCCAGAGATTCTTCAAATTCGGCAAGAATCTGGGCAGTATTGATATGCCCTTGATTCGAGGCCAGCATCAGGGCTGTTGTCTCACGGATATCCCTGATGTTCGGATTGGCCCCCTGATCGAGAAGAAACCCCACCATTTCAGTTTGGCCCTGGTAAGCTGCGATCATCAGGGCAGTCCAGCCTTCCCTGTCGACTGCATCAATATCAGCATCTTTTTTCAGCAAAAGTTCTGCCACCTCGATATGACCTTTTATGGAAGAGGCCATCAATGCGGTCCACCCGTCAATGCTTTTAGCCTGCACATCGGCATTGTGATCGAGGAGAAGCTGTGTCATTTTGGAATTTCCCTCGAATGCGGAGATGATCAGTGCTGTCCAGCCGTTTTCTCTGCGGACATTCACGTTTGCCCCTTGAGCCAATAACTGTGCCGCAAGCCGAACATCATTGTTTTCAGCCGCAGACAACAAAACCAGCCAGTTGGTTTGACTTTGTATGTTTGCAAAGAACAAGGAGAAAAATACAAGAATGCAGAATGTTCGAACATAAAACCAAATTCGAGTACTTTTATTGAACATTTTGAAATTTTAAAAAGCGGTTCTTAAGGACTATTCGGAGTCAGATTGAAACTGATTTTACTATACCTGAAAGAAAAAGGGAAAGGCTTTCCCCCAACGGTAGGGACAATGCGGAGATTGCGGAGGATCTGTCAATTCAATGAAGTGAGCTTTAGACTTGATGAAGGTTCCAAAGGACGGGAGATACTCAATTCCTGGTATGCTTTTAAGTCAATTGCCCGCTTCAATGCGTTCCATTTCATCAATTGATTGACAGTTACCTGGTATTTTCGTGAAAGGGCGGAAAGCGTGTCTCCTGGTTGTACGATAATGGACTGGGATCTCTGCCGGGAATTGTCCGCAGAGGGCAAATTCTGCTTTCCCTTTTTGTTTGAAACCACCAGGATTTTCTTTTTGTTTTTCTTGGGACGAACAGTCGGTTCTTTAATTAAAGCGTCAAATACTTTCCAGTTTGCGATGTAAAGTTTAAGTTTCTGATTAATCTTCAAAAGTCCTTTTTTGTTCACATCGTTCCATCTTCTCAATCGAGCAACTGTGGTATGGTGTTTTTTTGCCAGATTCCAGAGGTTGTCACCCTTTTTAACACGGATATAGGTCCGCGATCCATATCGACTCAGAAGTTCCGTCATATGGGCTGATTTGTCGGCATGAATCAGTTTTGTCTTCCACGCTTTTGAAGGATTGGGTTTTTTATACAACGAAATCACATAGCGCAGTTCATATTCCCGTGGAAGATAAATTTCATATTCTTTCTGATTCAACGGAGGAACAGTCTGCACTAAAAACGGATTTAAATTCCAAAGATCTTTAAACGGCATCTTACTGCGTTTTGCAATTTCCTGAAGCGAAAAGTCTGTTGATATCTTAACTTTTTTTCGACGCATCGGAGATTCTTTGGCGACATCAGACAGGCCGTATTTTTCCAGATTTTTAGAAATAATGGTAATGGCCATATAATCAGGAACATAGCGTTTCGTTTCGCGTGGAACTTGTAATGACCAGTAGTTTCCACTCTTCTTTCTGGCTTTTGCTTTTTTAATCTCCTTTTTTACGCGACCTTCCCCCGCATTGTAGGCGGCAAGTGCCAATTCCCAGTTACCAAACTCATTAAAGAGGTATTTCAAATGCCTGGCGGCGGCATGAGTCGATTTGACAACATCCAATCTTTCATCAATCCATCGGTCCTGCCGCAAACCGTAGATACTAGCCGTCCCTTTCATGAATTGCCATAAGCCGACAGCCCCCGCCGACGAACGTGCCTTTGGATTGTAGTTGCTTTCTGTCCCTGCCAGATAGACTAAATCCTCCGGGACACCCTCTTCTTTAAATATCTTTTTTGCCAACGGCAAAAACTTTCCTGATCGTTGAATCCCTTTTATTAAATTTTTCCTCCCTTTGCCTAAGTAGAAATCCATAACATTCTTGACACGCTTATTGAAGCGAATAGGGATACCATATTTGACTCGTGGAGCCTGGGCATTTGAAATTTTTTGTACTTTGGGAAGGACTAAACTGGAGCTAGTATTCGTTTGCTCCGTAAGCAATTTTTTACTTCTTTCCTTGTTTTCCTCCGCCAAAATCCGATGAGCTTCTTCATCAACGGGATTCCTTGCATTGAATTTCGGTTCCGCGTTTTTCCCAGAACTGTTTTTCGGTAAAACAGTTTTGAAGTGCTTACTTTTTGATTTAGAGATACCGGAGGGAGAAACTGTCGAAATCTTTGCCCTTTGCCTAACATGAGAAAGTGATGCAGGGGCAGAGGTCCCGTCGATGGGTAAAAATACGGCTTGAGATTTTGTAGTTTTCGGCTGCGTGCTGGTACAAGCAGCTACCAGCATAAAAGTAGCTGCCCATCCCAACCAACAGTATTTTGATTGATTCATTGTCTGACATCCATGTCTGACCTTTTACCTTTTTTAAGCTTCATGCCAAAGGAAAATAATCATCGTTAATGGCAAAATTCAAATTCGCCGCTATTGAGTGATTTATTAGACCTAATGCAACGGGTCTGCCACAATTTTCAATCCTATTGAAAATTGTTGCATTCGAAAAATCTATTGCATTTAATTTGAGGTTAAAAGTTGACAATAAACTATTTGAATTCAGTGAATCACAAACAGCATTGAGAAATATTTAAATTTGATTGGCAGTAGAATACAGTTTAAACTGAAAAGGAGAAAAACATAGGAATTCTGTTTTCTTCGAAATGATCAATATTTTGATCTAAAAATTATATATACCTAATTTTATTAACTATTATTGCAGTTATTGAAGTGGAGGAAAAAACTAGGCTGTTTGTGAATATTTTTCCAGAAATGACTTTTTGTATTGTGTAAACTGATCATTTTGAATTGCTTCTCGAGCGTTAAGGACCAGTTTGAGATAAAAATGCAAATTATGGTGAGTATTTAACCGCATTGAAAGAATTTCCTTGGACATATAAAGGTGTCTCAAATACGCCCGCGAATATTTTTGGCAGACATAACACGCACAATTTGGATCTGGAGGTAAAGGGTCTTCCCGATACTGTGATTGTTTGATCGAAATCTTTCCCAGAGATGTAAACAGGCATCCATTTCTAGCATTGCGTGTCGGCAGAACACAATCAAACATATCAATTCCAGTCTCAATCCCTTCCAAGATATCTTCCGGTTCTCCAACCCCCATCAAGTAACGGGGATAAGTATCAGGAAGCTGGTGGGCAAATGAGTGAAGAATTTCGTACATTTCTTTCGTATCTTCACCTACACTGAGCCCCCCAATCGCGTAACCGTCGAAGCCAATATCAACAAGATCATCCAAACTCCTCTGACGAAGATCCAGATGCAAACCACCTTGGATTATTCCGAACAAAGCTTGATCACTGGTGCGAGCTGCTTTACAGCGTTCTGCCCATCGTGTCGTCAATGCGATTGAATCCTCTATTTTGGCGTGAGTGGCAGGCAGTCTGATACACTCATCAAAACACATCATTATATCGGAACCCAAATTTTGCTGAATTTCAATGGATTTCTCTGGAGTGAAAACAATGGTATCCCCATTGAGATGGCTTTGAAAAGTGACCCCTTCTTCAGTTAGTTTGCTCAGTTTAGCAAGTGAGAACACCTGAAATCCACCACTATCCGTCAAAATGGGAAAGGGCCAATTCATGAACCGGTGCAAACCGCCAAGCCGATGAACCAGTTCGTCTCCAGGACGCAAATGCAGATGGTATGTGTTGCCAAGTATTATAGATGCACCCAATTCACGGGTTTCCTCCGGAGCCATGGCTTTTACGGTTCCCAGGGTGCCCACTGGCATGAAAACAGGAGTTGGGATTTCCCCGCGAGGGGTTTGAATCTTTCCCGTTCTTGCCGATCCGGATTGGGTTAATTTTTCAAAGGAAATCATAAAAAATGACAATTCGTTCGGATTGATTCTTGAGGAACACACTAAAAAAGTGACCTGCCTTTTCTCAAAGTAGATCCGGCGGCAAAAATACTGTTGGCAAAGGAGACTGTTTTTTCCATATACTGCCATTGCTCTTTTAAGAATACTTGAGCGGGTTGGTAATCTGCTTTGTAGTTCATTTTTGGGGAATCACCTACAAAATATCCCAGATAAAGCCATGGGTGCTTCAGTTTTTGGCAGTACTCAATTTCATATAGAATCGAATATACTCCGAGTCGGCGTGAGGCATATTCCGGGTGAAAGATAAAATATTCTGAACTCAATCCGGAAGGGAGATGATCGACCCAACTGACGCCGAGCAGTTTGTTTTCCAGAGAATACCGAATCATTTCAGTTTTTACTGGAGTCTGAATCAAAAAATTTTCAAATTCCTCCAATTCTGGTATCTCGGATGTCTGGTGCCAGTCGATTTGATAGCGTTGATATAATTTAAAAATTTCCTCATCAAATTCAACAGATCGATGCTCAATCTGAAGATCCTCATTTTTTCGCCATGTCCGTCGCTGTCCTTTGCTCATCCGAAATGCATCGCAGTCCAGACGAATCGGAATGCAACGACGGCAGCCCCTGCAATCAGGGCGGTAAATTGAACAGCCGCTTCGCCGAAATCCGACGTCGAGCAAGTCCTGAAAGACTTGAACTGAAAGTGATTTCACTTCAAAGGAAACATTTTCCCAAATTCCCACGCTGCGATAAGGGCAGGGGCCATTATTGGTGCGGTATAGCTGAATGGTCTGTGTCATAACAATTCAGGGAAAAACAATTGAATGCAGTCCACTCAAAAATGATTCAGCCCGGAATACCCGTCGCTATGATGGTCACAGCAACGTCATCTTTCATTGATTCAAGCGTGGTTGCTCCAAAAATGAGATTGACATCTTCATCGGCAAGATCCTCAATTGTTCCGACAGCTTCATTGATTTCCAACAAGCCCATATTTTCGTTCCCCACCACATGCACTAAAATTCCCTTTGCTCCACGAATGTCAGTATTTTGCATCAAGGGACTTTCAATCGCATTGTGCGCCGCTTTTACCATTCGTTCATCTCCTGAAGAAACCCCTTTTCCGATCACCGCTTTGCCCATTCCCTCCATGATGGTTTTTACGTCTGCAAAATCAACATTGATCTCCCCGACATTATTGATCAAATCCGTAATTCCCTGAATTGCATTGATCAGGACTTCGTCTACTAAATGGAAGGCATCCATCAAACTCGTAGTCTGTGTAGTGGCATCCAATAGCTTGTCATTGGGAATCACCAGCAAAGTATCCGTATATTCTCGCAACCGGGTAATCCCTTCCATTGCGATCCGCATCCTTTTTTTTCCTTCAAAAAGAAATGGTGTTGTAACAACTCCAACTGTCAAAATTCCCCGCTCCTTTGCCAACTTGGCAACCACGGGTGCGGTACCTGTGCCGGTACCTCCTCCCATACCGGCAGCGATAAAAAGCATATGAGCGTCTTCAATATTTTTTTCGATTTCGTAGTTGCTTTCCTCAGCGGCTTTTTCACCGACTTCCGGATCGGCTCCCGCTCCCAAACCGCGAGTGAGATTTCTTCCCAATTCTATTTTGTGAGGTGCTCTCGTAGCGGCCAGGGCTTTGAGATCAGTGTTGCAGGCAACAAAATCAACAAATTGTACATTCAGTTGCACCATTTTAGAGATCACATTGCAACCTCCACCTCCCGTGCCCAGAACAACAATCTTGGGGGTGAAATTTTCCTGGGTGGTGATAAAAGCATTTCCACTGAGTAACTCTGCCATAGTTGTTTCCTAATTATAATTCCTGAGATCTGAAAGCTGAAAATTTCGCATGGTCGGCATTTTTTTCAAGATAGTCTTTTGCATCAACTTTAAAATGATGATACTTTGGGCAAACATCAGTTTTAGACGAGCATACAAATTAGATTTTCGCTAACATTCATCAGCCCAAACGAATTTCAGATAATTAAATGCCATGAAAGGTACAATTCTTGATCCCAAAACTAAATCCAAACTGGATCATCCAAAGCAGTACAAAGTTTTGCTGCACAATGATGATTTTACTCCTATGGAGTTTGTTGTCAAGGTATTGAATGTTGTCTTTCAAATGAGTGAGACCCAGGCAGTAAATCTAATGCTCTATGTCCATCAACACGGGGTTGGTGTTTGCGGCATATACAGTTATGAAGTCGCAGAAACCAAAATCAATAAAGTTCACGAGATGGCAGAAAAGAAAAACTACCCCTTGATGTGCAGTATGGATGAAACAGAATAAGCCCCTTACTCAATGAGCGGGTTTCAAACCCAGTTCTTGCGAAGATACTTCTGCTGCTACGACAAACAGTTCTTTAGGAAATTCCGCATAGTATACCTTCTCACCATGTTGCCACAACGTTTCTTCAAAAGTAAATCCATGTGAAGTCACTTTTTGGAAATCGTACCACTCCCCATGGCGCTGATGTTGAAGCCTGTCTGCAATATAATAGTTTCCGTTCTCGTCCGTAAAACTGATTTTCGGCTTTTTGGCAGTTTCCTCGCTGACAGCCTTTCGAAAATACATTCGAAAATCGAATTTTCCCCATAAAAAGCAGACCATATGTTCGGAAGAATCCTTGTCAAAAATAAAATAACTATTGTTATCAACTTCAAATTTATTCACGGTATTTACTCCTTTTATGTCGGCCTGAGTTCTATTTATTAAGGGCGTGTTTTCTAATAATGAATAGTACTAAGGATTCCTGGCTCATTTTTCAAGAGAAACTTTACTAATCCTCTAGAATCGTTTTTGTGAAACATGGGTTTGAGCAGAAATTACATGAGCAACCTGTATTTTAGTAGGATACAAAGAAAAAAGAAACCCAAAACAAAAAAATTGTTAATTTCTCAGAAAGCAGCGAGAAGAATTTATTGAACAGAATCTTTAAAACCAAATGCATTTTTTCAAGCCTATAAGAAAGCGGCCCTATGAATCAAGAAAGCTTTTTACCTGATTCAAAATAGGCTTTTTTTCTCCGTAAGAAAACCATCGGATCTCCTCATCATTTTTGAACCAATTCAATTGTCGTTTGGCATAGTTTCTCGTTTTTTGCTGAATTTTTTCAACCATTTCTTCAATTTTCATCCGATTTTCCAAATACTGAACAACTTGAAAATATCCAATCGCCTGAAGTGGAATCAGTGTCGGCGGGTATTCTTCCAATAGAGCCCGCACTTCTTCCACTAAACCGGCATTCAGCATGACATGCGTTCGCTGATTGATCAAGTGATACAAATTTTCTCGTTCATGTCGATAAGCAACTGAAAAAACTGAATACTTAGGGGTTTTGAAACCGTGCTCCTGCTGGTAACTCTGAATTGACTGTCCTGTGTGCAAAACCACTTCCAACGCTCTTAAAATACGTGCGGTGTCGTTTTTGTGAAGCTTTGACGAACTGACAGGGTCAAGTTCCTGCAATTTTTCAAAACACTTTCCCAATCCCTGCTCATGCCATGCATTGACTTCTTCCTTTATTTCCGGCGGAATTTCCGGAATCTGGCAAATGCCAAAAACGGTGCAACGAAAGTAGAGTCCTGTTCCTCCTACAAGAATGGCTGGTTTGTTCTGTTTATGAAGTCGTTTCAGTATATTTCCAACATCGCGCTCATAGCATCCCGCAGAATAATGAGCATCAGGTTTTACCAAATCCAACTGATGATGAGGGATTAGGGCTTGTTCGGCAGCGGTAGGTTTGGCAGTTCCTATGTCCATTTTCTGATAAACCTGCATTGAATCTGTGCATATGATTTCTCCTCCCAATGCCTGAGCCAAATAAAGTGCCAGTTCACTCTTTCCGCTGGCGGTTGGTCCCACCACCGCGATTATTTTTGGAAGATTTTTCTCAGACATGATTGGGAATGTTTAATTGTGATAGATTCCTAAAAAAAGGATTGGGCAAAAATTTCCTTTTGTCAAGCGAGGATCAATTTTAATCACCAAATACCAATATTTTTTTTTCAGCAGCGATCCATTTTAGCGGATGGACTGTGTTGTGCATTTCTTTCATTTAATCCAATGTAAGACGCGTAGTGGAAAGCAAAATTATGATTTCAGCACCAGCAGCAGACACGCACCGGGTTTTATCATCCTTGCCGGGAAATCCCCGTGTGAAATTTTACGAAATGGTCGGCTATCCTTATAAAATCGTAAAATAGCTTAATTTCTAGATTACTGAGAAACTTGAATTCCTCATTCAAACCCTCTCAAAGCATTTAGTTTTTATGGGAACTGCATCATCACCATCACTCCTGGCCCGTGAAAACCTTAAAAACGTTGTGAAAGTTTTTTTAAAAAAAAGTGTGAAATTTGAAATCCCCAGGAAAAAAACGCCGTTTTTATTCCTGTTCCTTCTGCTTTTTTCCTTCCTTTTTCTTGTTTCATCAGCATGGGGGGGAACAATTGTTGTGCCTTCGATCTTTGTATTGCACCGCCCGCTCAACCCTGCCCTGATTACTCGCACGACTGGTACAGGTTTTTCTTATGGCGGAAGTGTCGGTAACAGAGATCTTCTGAACAGTGCCCCCGGCAATTGCCAATTGAAAGGCTACAGCGATTGTGTAGAAGACAGTTCCGACAGCCGGTTTCTCTATTCCAGTTGGGAAGATACATTCTATTTTCAAATTGAAAATATGGCTTTGGGAAAACACGAAGCGGATAAGCATGATACTTATGAAGTTAATTTCAATCAAAGCGAATACGATGCGATTTTGTCTCTCGGGCTAAAAACAGATTTCTTTTCTGTCGGCACCTATTACCGCGAAACAGAATTGCGGTTGCGGGAGTACTTTCGGGATATCAATGGATCTTTCAGCAGCAAATATGAGACCTCAACGTTCACGCCCGGATTCGGCCTTCACCTTCAATGGGGATGGCTCCATTTAGCCTATTATTCCGATGGTCCTACTTCTCCCAAAACCAGTGACAAAGAAGGAAGAGATTTCGAATTGCCCAATGTGGAAGGATTCAGAGGCGGTGGAATCGGAATGAGTTTTAATCTTGGAGGAGCAGAAGAACGCCCCGACGAAGTCAATTTGGAATTCTTTCAATTGACGACGCTTTCTCCTCTGACAGGCGAAGCCGCTTCACTATCAGGACTTGATTTTGAAATCACCTTATATTCGTTTGTGTTCTATTCACTCGTTTTAAGAGACAATCACAATAATTATTTCAGCGGAGAACTTCTTCGAGACTCAGACGTCAGTTTTGCCACAGGGATTGGTTGGAATGGAGATTGGTTCCAGTTACTCATTGGAAGGGATTCCCGTTATTTTACCGGAGTGGACGGAGGGGCTCAACTTGTTCTAGGATTTCAATTTTAATGCCAATGGCCTGAAAACGAAAATGCCCTTTATATATGGACGACTCCGATTCTTCTTTTTGATTTTCTGCTTCTGGATAGGAATTCCTGCTCTCTATGCTCTCCAGCTTGGAGATCCGATAGGAAGGCCATTAAAAACAGAAATTTTAAATGCAAATGATAAAGCAATTGCCAAAGCACTGATTTATATCGACTATTTTGAAGTACTCAGTATGAATGAACAATTGCTGGGCAAAGTCGGAATTCAAAACGCAGGGGGAGTATTTCAGCTTTTTATTGTTAAGGGAGACAACAAACAAACATTGGTCGGATGGTCGGCGAACCGACAGCTTTTCAACAATAAAGATCAGTTAATCGGCTACTACGATTGGAGCACTTTTTGGGTTTATGCTTATTCGGTAACCGGGAAAAAACTAGGAAAAGCAAAATGCATTGCTTTTCGAGGATACTGTGCTGCCGGCATTGCCGCCTATTTGACTGGATTATTCAACTAATATTTACTCTCCTTAAAAAGTTCCTGCCCGCAAATAATCTTAAACTAAAACTCGATTTCAGTTAATAAAAAACTGTAACGTCGTGTCGGCTTCCTCCCGTTTGACATCAAGGACAATTTCCCGTTCCGACTGTAATTTTTGCAGAAGCCCCATTGCCTTTGTAATATTGTCAATCATTGTTCCGTTTATTGCCAGAATTATATCGTTCTTTTTCAAACCAAGAGCTTCATACATACTTCCTTTTTTTATGTATTTGAATTGGAAATATGTTTTCTCCTCAATTTTAGTGGGAACAACTCGCGCATCTTGCAGGATTTGAGCAAAATTAGCCAATTGTTCATCAACCCACTCTCGCTGAAGATAAAATACTGTTTGATCTGCGGAGACTGGAGCATCTGCCTGGGCAGTTTCCTGTGTCGGTGCTGCAGTTGATTTTGGGGTTTCCTGCTTTGGTTTGGGCTTCGGTTTTGGTTTGGGCTTCGGTTTTGGTTTGGGCTTCGGTTTTGGTTTGGGCTTCGGCTTGGGAGCTGGTTCCGCTTTTGCGACCGGCTTAGGCGGGGCATTCAACAAGGCCACTTCTTCAAGCGGAGGAATCTCGGGCTTATCCATATATAGCCATTCTTCTATTCCTGTTTCCAATAATATTATCGCAATTTTACGATTCAAAATTTTTGTAACTCTTATGCCATCTTGGGGACAGTCCGAGACTTTCTCGAGATTGCTTTCAGCAAAACAGTCCCCAATACGAAAGATTTTCTCGGTTTTTGACCCAGAGCGACCAATGAAGGAATAGGATCGCCTTTGATCTTTGAAAACCACGGTACCTCGTAAATCAATTTTTAATCGCGTGTGGAAAAAGTCCCGCAAAAGATCGGTGAAAGGAGTCTGCATGGCTGGCGGAGCGGGCCCCATAGGAACAGGAGGGGGAACGGATGGCTCCGGTTCTTCCTCAACGACAACTTCGGGTTCCACGTTTTCTTCAAGCTCCACCTCAGAAACCCCATCTATTTCATTCGCCGATTCTTCCCCCGGTTTCGCTTCAGGTAGGGGTTCCACAATCACTGTTTCCTCCGGAGGAGGGGGTAAAGGAACGACAGGTTCCGGCTTTCGGGCCGCTTCAAAAAAATTACGTGCCAAAATTTGTTCAAACTCCTCCTTTTCAATGCTGGGATCTTTGGGAAGCGGGAGCTTGGAAAGAACAACAGGTTTCGGTGACGGAACAGGAAGGTTAAGAATTTCACGGCGAGTCAATTGTCCAGCAATCGTGCCCAAGCCATACATGAAAAGCAATCCGAGAATCAGCGTCAAGCTGAACACTGTGGCGGGTGCAGAAAAAAGTCCTTTAGTGAAGTTGCCGTAACCTGGAAATTTCATTTGATTTTTTGAGACTTCATGAAAAATTGAAATGGTAATTCCAAAGAAATATCGGGGAACTGACTGCTAAAGCATCCGATCATAGGATTTTTTAGGAGGAGAAGATTTTCTTGTTGATGAATCGGAGTTCTGCTGCTCTTCGTAAGATTGCAGACGGTTTTGATCCCATGGCAGCTCGTGTGTATAAACATAAACAATCCCCAGCAGTAACAGTGCAAAAAAAATGATCATTGCTTTTTTTTCTTTGGGATCAAAATTATTTAACATTTTTCTGTCCGAATTTGCACATGGAAAGTGAGTCGAATTGCTCCAGGTTTTTATTTGTTTTAATTTACCAGAGGAATTGAAAGATGTCAGCATTTAATCTTATCCTTCCCGGAAATGTCATATTCCTTGTCTTGGCGCCCCACAAAATTTTGTAAATTTAATAAAAATACGGTACTTCTACAGATTGGGAAGAATCTTGCAAAAGTTTTGCAGTGGATGAAACGATCCGGTTTCACCAAATATTACCACGAAACGCTCAAAAATTATGAGTATAAAATCTGAAGATATAGCCCAAGTCGCAAGTATTTTCGGCCTTTCCGACCCCGCTGCCGTCATTGAGTCTATAAACAAGATGCCACCGGAAAGAAAACACATACTGGCCCGGGAATGCTTTCAAATGACTAGATCTCTCTTCGCTTCTGCTCTTGTGGCACCCATCGACGAGACCTTTGAAGCTATTGGGGGAACTTTAGAAAAATTGATTTTCGAAAAAATATATGCGGCGAGCCAGAGGCTATTGGAAGACCCAGTGGAATGGCAGGCAAAACTGGACGCCTTGCGAGAAATCGATTTGTTCGCAGACACATCGACCTTCGATCTGATGAACGTGGCTGCCGATATGGAAGAAATGTTTTTTAAAAAGGATGAAGCTTTCCTGACTCAGGATGAACCGGTAAAGGGTGTTTATCTGTTGAAAGATAAAGCAAGGGTTTTTCTGAGAGGTGTTGAAAAACCGGTGGTAATTCGAAACGGGATTTTTGGAGAAGAAGCCTGCGTCATGGAAGTGGAGGCGGCCTCTGCTACTGTCAAGACTTCCCAGGAAGGTCTCGCATTCTATATTCCCAGAAAAAAATTCCTCCTGCATACTAAAAATATCCCGGGTTTGCAGGAGAAAGTTTTTCAAATTGTCGTTGATCGAGCAAAATTTGAGCAGGAAGTCGCCCAAAAAGAGAAGGCCCTCGCCGAAGAACAGCGACAACTGACTCAGGAAGTCCTCGACCACATTGGTCAGGGTTCATTTTCGATCAATCAGGCAGGAGAAATTGGAAATTTTTCGAAAGTTGCCAAAGATTATCTCAATCGCAGAGAACTGGCAGGCGCTCCTTTTGCTGATATTGCTTTTCGTAAAAACCGGAAAGCGTTGCGCGAGTACTATCGGGCGCTGAATATGCTATTTGGTGGAAACGAGTTTGATCCGGAAGTCATCCTGAGCATGCTTCCAGATGAAGTGACCATCAACAAAAGAATTTTCAAACTCTTTTACTTCTTTGTACAGGACAGCAAAGGCTATGTGATGTCGGTTTTTGTCAGAATGGAAGAAGTCACACTGGAAAGGAAACTGGCAGCCAAAGAAGAGCAAAATCGGCGAATACATGAGAAGATGCAGCAGAATATTGGCGGGTTCATGACGATGTTGGATAATATCAACAATTCCAACAACCTGATTGAACAATTTGCTGAAGAATATATTGATACAGAAAAACAGCCGGATTCGGATCATATTGGCGCCTTGATGAGAAACCTGCATGGATCCAAGGGCTTGAGTGGACAATTTGAAATCGAGTCTTTAAAAGACGTGCTTCATGAACTGGAAGACTGCCTTCGCGGTATCGATCAAAACGGCATCATGATCTATATCGATAGATTCAATAATCTGCTGATGAAACTCCAGGCAGAATACATGCACGCGGTTTCTTTTAAAGAAAATTTGGGAGAAAAAATAGTAGAAATCCTAGAAGGTGTTTCTTTTACGCAAACTGAATATTTGGAGATGAAGCAGGCCGTGATTGAAGGGGATTTTCAATCACTGCGACCTCTTGTGCTTTCAAAAACAAATGTTCCTCCATCGAAAATAATAGAGAATTGGGAAACCGATATTCACCGTCTGGCAGAAAGTTTGGACAAAGCAATCGATCTTAAATTGGAAACCCAGGAAGGACTTTTTATTCCCAAAGAATTAGCCCAAACATTGAACGTAGAGCTTGGGCATCTCTATCGAAACTGCGTTGATCACGGCATTGAATCAAAATCCAGGCGCCAGGAGCTGGGAAAAAACGAAATCGGATCAATCACTGTAAAAGTCTATCAAAAAGTGCAGACACTGGTATTGGTGATCAAAGACGACGGGGCGGGTATGGATACCGAAAAAATCGTTGAAATCGCTAGAAACAACCCTAATTTGTCCCAGAAATTGGTAAGTCACTATGTGGACACCGGCAAATTTTGGAAAATACTTTTTTTGCCAGGATTTTCTGCTGCAGGAAAAGTGACAAAACTTTCCGGGAGAGGTGTTGGCCTGGATGCTGTCCAGGCTGCAATCCGTAATCTTGGCGGCAATATTGTGATGGCCAGTGAACCCGGAAAAGGAAGTGTTTTTTTCATCGAAATCCCCCTCTCTCTTCTTTAGCAGTGAAAATTGGGCTTCTGTACATTCAGAATTCTTTTGTTCACCCGCTCCCTTCTTTCATCCTTAGTGAATCCGAAAAAATCTTTTCTAAGTTCTCCTGATTCTGGCGAATTTCTCCAATATGATCCTGATGTAACAATTGTTTTATCCATTGAATGATCAAATCTGCCGTATTTTAAGTCGCAAAGGGTACTGAAACAGAAATGAATTCCATAAGAACACAGATAAGGAATATATTGCTCATCAAGGCTACTATTTATAATGCAGGGGGATTTGATTGAACAAAAATTTTGCCGTTTCGTCTGATTCATTTTTGAAATTCCGAACAGTCCCGCTGCATTTCGCTCTCACAATTTGAGGGCGCCAGCCTATTTTTCTCAAAGTTTTAAAATCTGCTGGCAATGGTGCAATGTTCGCATTTCTACAAACAGGGAACAAGCCTGCACAGCAACGATTTTTTAGGTTGTACAAAGGCAGAAGAACAAGGTATTCTGCCGGGATAATGATACCCGCTGCGCTTCCGTTCAAATATTTCACTCAATGAAGAGGAGAAAGCTCATGAAGCCGATTTTTCTGGTTGATGATGAACCTGCTATTTGCGAAACCTTGGAAGGTGTTCTGCAGGACGAGGGGTACACTGTGGTTTCATGCCCAAATGCAGATACTTTATTCGAGCGGTTGCCTCATCAAGAACCGAGCTTGGTTCTACTGGACGTCTGGTTACCCGGCGCCGATGGAATGGAAGTGCTTCAGGAGTTTAAAAAAGACTACTCTGACGTACCTGTTATTATGATGAGCGGTCACGCAGGAATTGAGTCTGCCGTCACAGCAATCAAACTGGGTGCTTACGATTTTTTGGAAAAGCCGCTCATTCTTGAAGTGTTGCTGGAAAAAGTATCAGGCGCCCTCGCCACTCAGCCACAAATTCATCTGGATGAATCTCCCTCAAATCCAGAGTCGAATAGATTCACAGGTGAAGGAACAATCCATACACGGACCGTCTCTCTGGTAGAATCAGATCAACCGCAACGAACGCTTAAAAAAAATGTTGTTCTCAACGGAACTGGATTGTTAAGCGGTAGAAATACCGGAGTAATTGTCAGCCCCTTGGGTGTCAATGAGGGCATTGTTTTTCAATCCCTGGACGGCTTTACTATTCCCGGCAATATCACTTCTCTTGAAAATTTTTCCCGGATTGATACGAGCCAGCCTTTTACTGCCAATTCCACCGTGTTGGCACGCAATGGTCACCGTGTACGTACAGTAGAGCATTTGCTCGCGGCTTTGTCCATGCTGGGCATATCCAATGTTCAGATTAAGACAGATGGAGAGATTCCGAATATCGATGGTTCTGCGGAAAGTTTCTGCAAATTGATCCACGAAGCGGGGATCGAAAACCAATCTAAAAATGTTAAAAAAATAGTGATCCATAAAAAAATTGCTGTGGGCAAGGAAGATCTGAAAAACACCCATCTTTTTGCAGAACCATATAACGGCTTTGAAATTAAGATGCGTGTCAATTATTACGCGCCTATTTGGGAACAAAATTTTACCTTTAATCCCTCGCAAATTTCCTTTGAAAAAGAAATCGCGCCCGCCCGTTCCTTCAACACTTTTGAAAGTATCGATATGGCTCAAAAATCAGGGAAAGTCGGAAGCGGATATCTCAATTCCCATATTATTTTGCATGACGGCAAAGTTATCAACACCAAACTGCGCTATCCTGATGAATTTGTCCGTCACAAAATCCTTGATCTGATTGGAGATTTATACTTAATCGGATTTCCTATTGAAGGATGTTTCACTGCCAATATGCCCTCACACACATTCAATCAAACTTTAGTCAAAAAAATGCACACAGCCTTGACTGAAGGATAACTCTCGTTTAAAAGCTATGTCCTATTCTCGTCACAAATGCCGTGAACACGCATTGCAAAGCCTCTATCAGCAGGAAATTGTTTCTCTATCCAAAACCGAAGATATCGATCTCTTTTTAGAACAACTAGAGGCTCCAGAGGATGCAAATATTTTTACAAGGAATCTCATTTTAGGAACCCTTTCAAATCAAAATGCGATCGACAAGTTGTTGGAAGAAAACATGGAAAAATGGAGATTGGAACGCCTCTCAATCCTGGTTAGAAATTTATTGAGGCTCTCTGTCTATGAAATGGTTTTTTCCAAAGAAACCCCATACGAAGTCGTAATTGATGAGGCCGTCACATTGGCAAAAGATTTTGTAGATGATATTGCGCGCAGTTTTGTGAACAAAGTTCTCCAGAAAATCTATGACCAGTCTCTCTTGCCATAAGAACTCTCTATACAAATCACCTCTATTCTTTTTTGATACTCCCAATAGGCGTTGACGTTAAGATAGAATGGGCAAAAAATTTCCCATAAATCTAATATGGAATTGATTGTCTCGGCAGTTTAAATGAGTTTAACCAAGAATGTTTATGGAGAATTCCGGTGATCGATGACGAAAAATCGAAAGAAGAACTGATCCTGGAGATTGAGCAACTGCGTAATCAGGCCTCAGTTCTGCAAGAGAATCAGGAATATCTGGACACTATACTTTCAAAATTACCCATCGGAGTTGCGATACTTGAAGGAGAAGATTTCAAATATTTTCGAGTCAATCAAGCACTTGCTGACATGAATGGACTGCCGATAGAAGAGCATCTCGGAAGGACCATCGCAGAGGTCCTCCCTGATGCTAAACACATCCTTCCGAATTTACGCCGGTTCCGGGAATCTGGAATAGCCGTCTCCAACCGCGAATTCTCAACCAAATTGCCAAAATACCCTGATGAGTTGAGGCACCTGATGGACTGGCTTTTTCCTATCACAATCGAAGGTCAGACCAAGGCGCTCGGGGTGATTGCAATTGATATTACTGATCGGGTCAACGCTGAAGGAAAAATGCGGCTCAGTGATGAGATATTGGAAAATATGGCCGAAGGAGTTTGTCTCGCAAGAGCAAGTGACGGGAACATTCTCTATACCAATGCTCGGCTCGAGAAAATGTTCGGATACGGCATCAGAGAATTGATTGGAATGCACTTCAGTAAGCTCATTTTACCTGAGGAAAAAGATCCTCAAAATACCGTCCAGATAATTAAGAATAGGCTGCAGAAACGGGGAAGGTGGAGCGGGGAGATTCATAGCATTAAAAAAGACGGAGTGCTTTTTTGGAGCGATGCCGTGGTTTCCACGTTTGACCATTCCATTTATGGTCCTGTTTGGCTGTTTGTCCATGAAGACATCAGCGAACTTAAAAAAACACAAGCACAATTGATTCAATCAACAAAATTGGCCTCTTTGGGGGACATGGCTTCCGGGATTTCCCATGAGTTGAATCAACCTCTTGGAATAATCGGTCTGGAAGCAGAACTGGACCTGCTGGATATAGAAAAAGGAGATCTTGGAAATATACAAAACTCCCTTAAAAAAATAATAGATCAGGTGGATCGTGCCTCAATAATCACCAATCACCTGAGAACGTTTGGAAGAGAAAACATCAGCGTTGATGAACAGGAATCCGACATCAATACGCTGATAGAAAATGCT
The DNA here is from genome assembly GCA_015231825.1 of SAR324 cluster bacterium. Lineage (GTDB taxonomy): Bacteria > SAR324 > SAR324 > SAR324 > NAC60-12 > JADGAV01. The sequence goes on along the minus strand of JADGAV010000006.1, from coordinate 101,051 downwards.
TTTATCTTGATCCGGGCACAATTTCGGCTTCATAATATCAAAGTTGAAGAAAACCTCGCTCCTGACCTGCCCCTGATTCGATGTAATCGATCTCAAATCGGGCAAGTGTTGACCAACCTGTTGATCAATGCCAGAGATGCCATGAAGTCCACAGATAAAAAGCAGATTTGGATTAGGTCCACTCATCAAAATGGGTGCAATGTCATTGAAATCGAAGATACAGGAGTAGGGATTCCAGAAAATCAAATATCTCACATTTTTGACCCTTTTTTTTCAACAAAAGAAGTTGGAAAAGGGACCGGACTGGGCCTATTCATCAGTTATGGTATTGTTGAGGAACATGGAGGGACTATCACTGTGAGCAGTCAAGAGGGAAAAGGAACCAATTTTCGAATTGAACTGCCAATACTTCAAACCACTTCACCGGAAATGGTCTCATGAAAATCTTAGTCGTTGACGATGAAAGCAGTTTGCTTTCCCTGCTTGAAAGAGGGCTTCTTGGTCAAGGACATACGGTCGAAACGGCTGAAAATGGACAGGAAGGATGGGAGAAATTTATCGATGCTTCAGACCCGTTCGATTTCATCATTGCCGATATCAGAATGCCGGTTATGTCAGGTTTGGAACTGTTAAAGAAGATTCGGATTGAAAATGTTGAAGTCCCGGTAGTCATTATGACCGGTCACGGGGATTTGAACAACGCAATCGAAGCACTTCGGTTAGGAACCTTCGATTTTCTTTTAAAACCATTCAAATTTGAGCAGATCACTTCAATCCTAAGAAAGTTTTCAGGAATTCAATCTCCTGCCCAGGAATTTAAGAATATTCTGCCTTTTTATGATGAAAAAATCCAAATTTCCATTCCCAGTCAGACCAAATTCATTCCCAAGGTTGTCTACCGTCTGAACGACATTATTGCTCCAATTTTCCATCTCTATCGAATCAGCAGCACCCATCTGGCCATGTGCCTGGGAGAAGCTATCAACAATGCCGTAATTCACGGGAATCTCGAAATCCCTTCTTCCCTCAAAGAAGAATCATGGGACAGCTTTCAAGAAATGACGGAACAAAGAGAAGTGCAGCCGGAATATGGAGAAAAAATCGTAACCATTTCATGCATTCTCTCTCACCAGCGGTTGGAAATCATAATCGAAGACCAAGGCAAAGGATTTAACTACAAATCACTTTCTGAGCCTACGGATCTCAACAATTTACTATCCACTTCAGGAAGAGGCTTATTCTTGATTCGAATGGCAATGGATGAGGTCAGCTGGAATGAAAGAGGAAATAAAATTCACATCGTAAAATTTCTTCAATCTTCACTTGAAGATTGATTCTAATGATCAACAGCAGGCAACAGCAATAAATCTACACTTCCCTTGACACGCATCCCCTTGACCATGTATCTTTGGTCGGCAACCGAATCCGCACGGATTCCGGTCTGAAAAACTCCGGAGAGATGGCAGAGTGGTCGAATGCGATTGATTCGAAATCAATTGACCGTGCAAGCGGTCCGGGGGTTCGAATCCCTCTCTCTCCGCGTTTCCCACATTTTAATCGCTTTGAGCATTTAAGCACATTTATCGAAGAAGTTTTACGGGTTTTTCGAAATATTTTTGATCGTTGATTCGAATGCTGCATCGTGTGTACTGCAAAAGTGGTTTTTACATCCTTCGCTTTCCGGACAGAGTCGGACTCATTGAGAACCCTGGTATTTCTCCAGAGAAACTGCCCTGTTTAACCGGCATATCGCGATTTTCCTGCAGGACCTGAGGCAGCCACATGATGTCGACATCAACGCACTTTTAAGAATTTCCGGTCTTTATGATATTTCCTCCGCCTGCAATCGTTCGACAGCAGATTTTTTTATTTTTTCCCCTCTGTCGAATGAAGAATATGAAACCGTTATTAAGAACAACTCGCAATACATCAAGCAAACGGTATTGCACGAATAGCAGAAAGTTCAATTTCCGGAAAATCTGAGGTTGGAAGATATTTTGATGAAATTTGGCAAATCGCTCAATACCTTTTCCCGTCAATTTATCAGGCCTGGCTCAGATTAGAAGATATTTTATGCCTCAAACAAGTCCGAATTAAGAAAGCGGGTTTACTAAAAAGCATCAATTTGCCAGTCGTTGCAGCAAAACCTCAAGACCGATGAGCATGCCTGAATCACTGTTAAGCATTGAACCCGCACTAGGCACTCACCATGTTTCACTAATCAGAACACTTTTTTCTGAATACCAGAAGACGATTGGAATTGATTTAGAATATCAGGGGTTTGAAGAAGAACTTGCAGGCCTGCCAGAACCGTATTGCCCTCCGGATGGCGGGCTCTTTATTGGGAGAATAGGTCGGCATCTTGCTGGTTGTGTCGCATTCAAACGATTAGAAGCACAAAACGCAGAAATGAAGCGACTCTACGTGCGCCCTCAGCATCAAAGCAGCGGTTTAGGACGACGTCTTGTATTGACAGTGATCGATCAGGCGCGAAAGGCAAAATATACAAAACTAAGGCTTGATACACTGCCAGACATGGCAGCTGCCCAGGCACTCTATCAAAAATTGGGATTTGAAGAAATTCCCCCATATAGCCGCCGCCACCTGCCCGGCACGCAATTTTATGAACTTCATCTGAAAGTCTCATAAATTCAACCAAAAGGAGAAACCTATTTTTTGCAAACGAGCTGAAAGGGAACAAGAACTGAACGATTGCTTTAATTTGAACAGTTTTTAAAAAAGCATCCTATGTAGGGTTGTTCCTTCGACATATTTCTCCTGACAAGTACCAATTTTCCAAGATTTGGAAAACGCTTCATGGCCTTGTGAGTTTCAAAAATACACCCGCAAGCTATGCTTTGCCTACCAAAATTTCTCAAGATTTGGGATTGTCTATTCCATCCAAATCCTCTAATTGTAGTTTGTGTCTTGACAAAACGAATGTTAAAAAGGGCAACACTGAAACGTGATTTATTGAGGCGGGCAATTTTTTCAAAAGCTCGAGGCATGATAATTTTTCTTGAATCAATCGATTTGGAATACAATCCGGTATACTCTATCGGTTGCGGACACCTTAATTAAAATGAAGATCTAACTTGAATATCTTAAAACGACATCCGTATTTTTCCAGTATAGTGATTCTCGCCGGTCTCCTTTTGATTTTGACAGGACTGTTGAATGTTACCCAAAAACAGAACCTGACTTTTCTCAAAGAAGGAGTCATTGGCGTAATCGAGATCAAGGGTGTGATCCTCAATCCTGATCCAGTGGTGGCACAAATCCAAAAAATGGCGCGAACTGAAAGTATTCTCGGAGTAATCGTACGTTTGGATAGTCCAGGTGGAGGGGTGGCGGCATCACAAGAAATTTTTGATGCGCTGAATCACTTAAAATCCAAGAAACCAATCTATTCATCCATGGGGGCCGTTGCCGCTTCTGGAGCATATTACATTGCTTGCGCCACAAATCGAATTTTTGCGAATCCTGGTACCATCACCGGCAGTATCGGCGTGCTTCTGCAGTGGTTTAACCTTGAAGAACTTACTGAAAAAATAGGCGCGAAAAGCATGACCATAAAGAGTGCCCAAAACAAAGATCTCATGTCAATGTTTCGCGAATTAAGAGATCCAGAACGTGATATTTTACAGCAATTGGTTGATGACTCTCATGAACAGTTTGTTCAAGCGATTATGCAGGGAAGAGAGAAGCTGACTGAGGAAAAAGTGCGGGAACTGGCTGATGGCCGAATAATGGCAGGAAATCGGGCGAAAACATTTGGATTGATTGATGAGGTGGCAAGTTACCCCCAGGTGCTTCAAGCTCTCGCCAATCATTTGGGACTGAGCGATCCGGTTCGTACTATCCAGTTTGATCAAAAAAATTCCTGGTTTAATCTGCTGACAGGGCTGCTTCCCTTCAAACAATTTTTGCCTCCCCCTTCCGGGATCCGTTTGAGTTACCTTTTAGAATAGACAAACGCTATGCGCTATCTATGGTTAGTTTTTTTAACACTTTTTATTGGAATCGGAGCTCTTTTTGTTTACCAAAACCAGGCTCCTGTAACAGTGCAGTTCCGGATTGATTGGATCAACATGAGCTTCGGCCTTTCAAGAGTCCCAATCTTTGTGCCGATTTTATTAGCCTTAGTTTGCGGAATTCTTGTGACCGTTTCGTATCTTTTCGGATACCATGCGCTTCTTCGATTGCGGAATAATTTTCAAAGAAGCGAAATTTATCGTTTGAAAAAGCTCGTTTTACTGGAACGGGGGAAGAACAAACAACTGCAACTGGAAAACCAAAAAAAGAGACCTTCATTTCCTCCACAAAATTCAGAGCAACTGGACACTTCCGTAAGTCCTGACAATCAAATTCCCCCCGCCGAAGAACAGGAAAATTCTTTGATTCCTCAAGAAGACAAAAAAGAAAACGGATAGATTTTTATTACTGGATAAAAAATATCCACATTTCCCCGCAAATTCTGTCCTGCCAGAACTCTCAACACCCTGAAGCGGTTGTTTCCCTAATATGGAAATCTGAATTCAGAGAAGCGGAAAAAACCGGGTATCTTTATAGGGTAATTTCATAAAACCAGAGACTCCCAAGCCATGGATATCCGGAAGAAATTGGAAGATTTGATCCAATAAACTGCGAAATTCTGTTTTACGTTCCGGGTTCATCAAGACATAATAGCTATGGATTTTGAGGTGGGTGCGGAAACTTTCAAAAATTATCACACCGGTATGATGAAAGGTATTGAGTTCGGAGATAATCGAAAGAATACCGGGGGGCAGCTCCAGATTTTCATCCGGATCGTCACCATCTTCAAAATAGGAATGCAACCGGCTCTCATCTTCTGGTTTCGGCACCTGAACCACGTCAAAAGGAATCTGTATCCCGGGCTTTGCGACGAATGGTTCGTTTGGACTTTCTCTCTCAATGTGGAGTGTGTCTCTTGCCTTAAAATAGACCGCTTTGAAAAGACCCACCCGGTGAATGGTGCGGGCTAAATTGATCGTATTGTTGATGGAAATATAAAAGGACTGTCTCAGTTCGCGATCATAAAGGTTGATATTGGAATCAACATAAATTCCATCTTTGACCCATCTGACTGCCAAGCCTCCAACAACGGGATATTTCCCCAAGCGACTGACGGCAACAAGAAAAGCTTTTTCTTTTTTACCCACATTCTGAAGAAAATTTTTATAATATTTATCCAACTCCATGTTGTCCACTTCTGCCAGATAATTCCTGCTGTCTTCTTCCCTGAAGAAACTTTTTCTTGAAGTATAAACCACCGTATCCATTTTTCCCGGATGTTCATGGAGCCAGACCGGGAGCATCGGAACAGTCTTTATAGAGGAATCTCCGGGCAAAATTATATTCTTCATGTGACGCATGTTTTTCAAAAGGTAATCTCCGCCTTTTCTTGACCTTTCCGAATTATCGTCAAGCATGGCGTCCAAGGTTCTCGCCAATTCGACCGGAAGATTGAGCGAAGTTACTGGAATTGCCGGATGCCCAAATCGGGACGACTGGCCGGATGCTAATGCATATAAGGTCCCTGCCAAGCCCTGTTCATCAAATCTTGGTGAAGAAAGCCCTGCATTCAATTGATTTTCACCAATATAATAAACATCGCCCATTCTCGCATTGGTTTCCCGCAAACTGTCACTCATCAAATCCATCACGTTCCTTGTCACGAGTTGGTCGTGCTCATCGACTTGTGCAAAAACACTGGATCCCCAATCGATCAAACCAATTTTTTCGGTTTCGGGATCAAAAACGATGTTGGAAGGTTTGATGTCACCGTGCACCACCGGAGTTTTCAATCCATTTTGCTGCACCGACCTTATGCTCAAAAGAATTTCGACCAGTTGGGCGGCAATTTTCAACACCAAACGCGGAGAAAGCTTTCCTTCCAGAAGTAAAATTTCTTCAAGGTTTCTCCCCTTGACCCTTTCCATCACCAAAATCGATTGTTTTTTTATTCTTTGAAAATCAATCAATTTGGGAATTAGAGGATGATCGACCTGACCCAGCATATAGGCCTCTTCTTCCAGACGATCCTGAATTTTTTGAGGCAAATTGATGCGGGAAAATTTAAAAACATATTCTTTCCCTTCTGGAGTAATGCCTCCAAAAACAAACCCATAGGCACCTTTGCCGATAAACTCGATATGGTCGAATCCCAGCTGCTCCAGCTGCTGTTTGCACAGGGATATCCAATCCTTGAGTTTCTTGGCATCATTGTGGCTGAGAAGATAAATCGACTGTTCTTCTTGAATATAAAAAAGTTGAATGTTGGGTTCAGCCATTTTTGACGGATCAACTAGCTATTGCGGATTTACGCAGGTTTTTGGATTGGGCGGCAGCAGTTTTCGTCCCCAAGTCTCTGAAAGATTGAGCGTGATTTTATAGACCTTTTTTTGTGCGCTAGTGGACGGCAATATCGTTGAAAGGCTGAGATACCAATCAATAGTGTTAGCGCAGATAGATCAGCATCAAAGAGGGGTCTTCCAGATACTGCTTCCACAAATTGCTGAAGCGGGCAATGGTTCCGCCATCAATGATTCGGTGATCCGCCGACCAGTTCGCCTGCATTAATTTCCTTGCCTCAATCCCTCCACCCTGGTCGAACCGGGGCAGGGTTTGGATTTTTCCCAGCGCAACCACCGCCACTTCCGGCGGATTGATGATGGGAATGCCAAAGGTTCCTCCAATCGAACCAATATTGGATAGCGTGATAGTGCCTCCCTGCATATCGACCTGATCCACTTTTCCTTCTCTCGCATTTTGACTCAAACGCTGAACTTCCCTTGCGATCTCCAGAAGTGAAAGACTTTGTACATTTTTAACATTGGGCACCATCAGTCCGTTAGGAGTATCAACTGCCATTCCAATATGACAACTATCCTGAAAGATGATCTCTGTAACCTCAGGATTGAGCCGGCTGTTCAAAATGGGATACTTCCTGAGGGCCAATGCCAATGCTTTCATAAAAAAGGACATCAAGGTCAAATGGACTCCTGAGTTCGTCAATTCTCCTTTCAACTGTTCTCTCAAATCAGCAAGCCGTGTTAGATCGATTTCATCTCCAAAAGAAAAATGGGGAATGGTCGAAGCCGCCTCTGTCATTTTCCGGGCCATTGTCAAACGGATTCCCTTTATCGGCTCTACCCGGCCCTTGTTCCTCAATTCGGATTTTCCCTGAGCTTCGGGGTTTTTATAATTTTCCAGGTCTTCTTTGAGAATCCGGCCATTTTTGCCAGAACCCGAGACATCACTTAAATCAATTTGAAGTTCTCTTCCTATTCGTCGGACGGCTGGAGTGGCAAGGGCCTTTGGGGAAGAATTTTCGGCTGACAGAAGCGCTGATTCTGATTCGTCTGAGGAACGGAAATTTTCTTTTACCGATGCTTCAAAATCAGGATCTGAACGATCTTGATTTTCAACAATCTTCTCCTGCTCTGTCTCAATTTCGACGGCAAACAGGGGTTCATGAACTTTGGCAATATCACCTTCCTGATGATAAAATTTACTCATTCTTCCGGAATCGGAGGCAGGGATTTGTACAACTGCTTTGTCGGTCATGATTTCAACAATCATTTGATCTTCTTTTACAAGATCTCCTTCTTTGACTAGCCATTCAACAACTTCACATTCGATAATTCCTTCGCCGATATCGGGTAGAATAAAATCTTTAATCATGGGATTCTCCTAGTAATTCATTGCAGCTTTAATGGCCTCGAACGTTTTAAATACATCAGGAGTATATTCTTTTTCCAAAGCAAGCGGATACGGCGTATCCAGCCCTGCAACACGGCATATCGGCGATTCAAGATAGAGAAAACAGCGTTCTTGAATAGTCGCCGCAATTTCTCCTGCAAAGCCTCCAGTTTTAGGTGCTTCATGATTGATCAGCAGTCTCCCGGTTTTTTTAACTGAATTTTCGACAGTTTGGACATCCCAGGGAAGAATGGATCGCAAATCGATAATCTCACAGGAGATCCTCTCCTCTCCTGCCATCGCTCCTGCTTTTTCAACAATTTCCATCTGTGCTCCCCAGGCAATAACAGTAATGTCGCTTCCTACGCTGACGATTTCTGCTTCTCCCAGGGGCAATTCATAATCGGTTTCCGGAACATCTCCAATTGAAGCACGATAGAGCCGTTTAGGTTCAAAAAAAATGACGGGGTTTTGATCCCGGATTGAGGAGAGCAGCAAGCCTTTGGCTTGATAGGGATTGCGTGGAACCACAATTTTCAATCCTGGAGTGTGGGCAAAATAGGCTTCCGGAGATTGAGAGTGGTAATGCCCACCCGAGATTCCTCCCCCATAAGGAGTGCGGATGGTCAAACCCGCAACATTAAATTGATTGCCTGAGCGATACCGGAATTTTGCCGTTTCATTGACGATTTGATCGAAGGCGGGAAAAATGTAGTCGGCAAATTGAATTTCTGCCACAGGTGATTGACCTTGAGCCGCCAACCCGTTGGCAAAACCAATAATCCCCTGTTCAGTCAAAGGGGTATTGAAGCAACGATTTTTCCCGTATTTTTTCTGCAAATTGCTGGTCGCTCTGAAAACACCACCAAAGCCGCCGACGTCTTCTCCAAAACAGAGCACTTTTTCATCACTGGCCATTGCAATATCCAGCGCACTGTTGATGGCCTGAAGTAAATTCATCTCAGTCATTTTTGAACCTCCAGGAAGATTTGGGATATTCTTTGGGATAACGACGAATATGCTGTTCCAATTCTGCCAACTGCTCCTGCAGGTGCCAGGGAGGCTTATCATAGACGTCCGTTACCAGGGAAGACAATTCTGAAACAGGAATTTTTTCTGCCTTCTGCATTTCGTTCCGCACTTCCTCACGCTTGGTGTCCATTGCCTCCTGGTCTTCTTTTTCGCTCCACCATTCCTGAGCCAGCAACCATTTTTTCATGCGTAAGACAGGATCACTTTTTTTCCAGCGATTTTCTTCTTTTCGGCTGCGATATCCGCTCGGATCATCTGACGTTGAATGGGCCCCCAAGCGATAAGTCATCGCTTCAATCAAGATCGGTTCATTCTTCTCGACGGCCAGTTTCCTTGCTTCTTCCGTTGCCTTCATGACGGCCAGCACATCATTTCCATCAATCCTGATTGTCTTCATCCCATATCCCACACCGCGGGGAGCAATTCCATCGGCAGCGAACTGCTGCTCACTTGGAGTCGAGATCGCATAATGATTGTTTCGGCAGAAGAAAATCAATGGAACTTCAAAAAGTGTTGCCATGTTCATTGCAGCATGAAAATCACCTTCAGAAGCCGCCCCCTCCCCAAAGAAACAAAGGGTACATGATTGACTCCCTTCTATTTTTTGAGCATAGGCATAGCCGACAGACTGAGGAATCTGGGTCGCCAACGGAGAGGAAATAGTCATATAATTTAGCTTTTTGGAACCGTAATGAACTGGCATCTGCCGCCCCTTCCCTAAATCCTGTTCGTTGCTGAACAACTGATTCATGAAATTGGCAGTTGTAAAACCTCGAAAATACAAAGGCCCCGGTTCCCGATACTGAGCCATTACCATATCGTCATCCTGCAACGCGGCTGCGCTGCCCACATGAGTTGCTTCTTCTCCGGTTGAGGTCATGAAAAAGCTGATTCGCCCCTGCCTCTGCGCAGCTAACATTCGTTCATCAAAAATACGTAAAAAGAGGAAGGTATCATAGATTTTCAGTGCCTTTTCCCGATCAATCAGGGGCAGTACCGCATCTTTATAGAGGGTGCCGTCCTCCTTTAGAATTTTCAGGATAGGAAACGATAGAGCGCTCCCGGTAACAAATTCGGGAAGATGCACCACAGGATCTTTTTTCGGGCTGCTTTTTTTCATAGTTTCCTCCTCAAGTGGCAGTGTGTCAAATTCAACAAAAAATGACAAAATGAGCCTTCTTCTTAACAGGGTACCATACTTTCATTTAGGATCAATCTTTTGCTGATCTCAAACTGGCAACTGTTATTCATCAGATGCGTTCCATGCTTGTTGTTATCTCTAAAATTCACAAAAGGCAGCAGAGTCAGACTCCTCCTCTATGTCACATGCAAAGAGTGCTTTAAGAATCATTTTTCAAATGCCGGTTGAATATTGATACTCCTGTGAAAGAAGCATAACTTTTCTAATCGAAAACGGAGTCGAGTGGAAAAAAAATTCTTGGTTGAAAATTCATTGATGGCTCCACTGACTTCTCTCGTCTTTGACAGGGGAATCAAATCAATTTACAGGCAAGGTTATCAATCAATGAACGATGCATTTAAAAAAGGGAAGAACCGTTCCAAAAAAAGGTAGAACCAAAGACCCTGGAAATTTGGTTTATTCTGATCGTGATTCGTGTTTTTCATCACGGGTGGACTTTATCAAAAATATCAAATCTCTTATTTTTGCAGGGCGATGGGGAGATTGACCTGGAGGGTATCGGTAACGATGTTGTCGTTTTCTCCTAGGATGGACATGGTTAAGCGGATGGCCAGGGGAAGACAGGGAGTTGAGCCGGAAGCGTTGCTGCAGCTTCCTTCTTGTGAATCCCATTCACGAACCCAGACTTCTTGGAGTTCGAGGGAATCTGATTTTAAAATGTTCTGTTCCAAATATTCCAAATCAAATTTCACAATCGACTCCGATAGGACCTGTTCAACTCCACCTTCCGTAATATCGGAATCCACATAAAAATCCTCTCTGCGAATGAACTGCCATTTTTGAGTAAGCGGCTCGATCTCAAGATAATATTCCAATTCATGCAATTCAGGATCTTTTTGCTGCTTGATTGCCTCGGGGAAAAAACGGGTAGGAATGGCGGCATGAAACTGGACAAAACTGGCGGGTTCATTGTTGGGACCCTCGATTTGCCGGGAGAACAATCCGGTGTGAAAGTATTCAGGATTGTCAGGATGATTGTGCACCACCAGGCTTTCCAAATACTGCACAGCCTGAAGATCATCCAAGACGATTTTCATCAACAGCCGCAGTTCCTGACCGGCTTCCAGAGACCTGGCTACCTTTTTCGTGGAGTCTGAAATTTGGAAAAACGCGTTGTAGAGCAAAGACATAATGACAGACAACAACGCGATGGCGATGATCACTTCCAATAAGGAGAAACCGCCCGGGCTTATTGGATCAATTCGGTTTGATGTAAATTTGCGCATCATAAGAATAATCTTTTCCTGCTTCCGTCCACAAAACCTGATAGGACACTTTTCTGACCAGAATTCCTGGAAAGGGAGAAACATCGGAGATCTCACGTATCCAATTCAACCCCGCCAATTCATGATCCTCCTCAAACTCTCCCTGTGCAATCGAAACCGGAGCACTCACGCTTCGTTCCCAACGGGTCAGCTCATTGTGAGAATGGGTCATTGCTTTCCAGAGATTTTTGGTCGAGGAAAGAATAAAAACAGAAGAAGAAAATGCCTGATAAATGGCAATCAGCGCGACTGTTAAAATACTGAGGGCAATCAAAACTTCGAGCAAAGTGAAGCCGGGGAACGTTTTCGAGGAACCTTTGAATTTATACATCCTCCTCCTTCAATTCCAGCTGCCCCATGATATTTCTGGTTTGAATCAACCAGGTTTTTTCATTGAAAGTAAAGTAGAGCGTGAAGGGTGTAACAAATCCGGAGCTGTCAACAGTGATGACCACGGGCTTCCTGGAAACGATTCCTGACAACGAAAATTTTGTCAGATTGGAAGCATCTCTCTGGGTCAGGGAAACTGTTTCCAAGTGAAAATTTTCTGGGAAGGTATGCGGGCGCAGAATTTTGGGGTTGTCAACTTTTATCTGTCCTCCTTCTTTGCGTTGCAGTTCTACATGATATCCTTGTTCTTCTGGAGAAAAAATCACATAGTACCTGCTCTTGCCCATGATGGATTCATTCCTCAAAAGATTGATCACTCGAGTCAGATTGCGAAGTTCTGCATCAGTGGTTTTTTCAAATGCAGTAAAAAATTGCGGTACCGCAAAAGACATGATCAAACCGAACAGGAACATCACCATCATGATTTCCAAAAATGAGAATCCGAGGGGTGCTTTTCTCATGTTCGCAAAGGCCATTCAATATTAGATCTCTTTGGAGGAAATATCAGCGTTGGCGTCTGTTCCTCCTTCCAGGCCATCACTGCCAAAAGTGATAATTTCATAGGTTTGACCATCACTGGAGTATTTATAGTCACGATCCCAGCCGTCTTTGGGCAACTGGTTCTTCAGGTAGGGACCGTTCCATCGTTCAGGAATGGATCCCACCTCCGGTTTTTCTCTCAGTGCTTTCAAGCCTTGTTCGGTGCTCGGATAGGATGAGTTGTGAAGACGGTACAGGTCCAGAGATGCTTCCAAACTGCGGATATTGGCAATGCTGGTTTTTATTTTCGCTTCATCCACGGAGGGGAGTAAATTGACTCCCACAATGGTGGCCAGCAAACCAATAATAATAATCACCACCATTATTTCTATGAAGCTGAATCCTTTCTTTTTTCTTCGTGCAGCAAAGTGTTTTGCGGGGTTTTTACGATAAAGCATAGTTGATCTCAAATTGGGGTTGTTGAATGGTTTATTCGCGAATTTTTCAAACTAGGTTTTAATCTATAGGTACAATTTTTTTTATTTTTGTTCTGAGCTCCTGCATTTTTCGTTGTTTTCTGACAATTTTGACTTTGCTTACAACAATTGATTCATATTGAGCATCGGCAGGAGAATGGCAACTGCAATAAATCCGACGATCCCTCCCATCAATAATATCATAACTGGCTGCAGCAATGATGTGAGTCCCTCCATGGTGTTGGCAACTTCCATTTCCATCTGATCAGCCACTTTTTCGAGGAGTTCATCCACTTGAGCCGCCTGTTCTCCAATCGCTACGACATGACAAACATACTCAGGAAAATACGAAACCCTTCTCATTGCAGCGGACAAAGGAATTCCCTTATTGTTCACATCAACAATGAGCTGATTCAATTTCATCAGGAAATAGTGATTGACAACGACGTGTTTGGAGATTTCGAGGGAGCGTTTCAGATCGACACCGCTCTTCAACAAAGTTCCCAAAGTCTGGCAAAAACGCAAGACCAAAACTTTGATCACCAGGACCTTCAGCAAGGGCAGGGAGATCGAAAGTTTGTCCTTGATTCGCATACCCATCGGAGTCTTTAAGAAATAAGTCATTCCGGCGATGACGAGCAGCAAAGCGCTAAAGGCGAGAAACCACTGTTCCGCTAAAAAATCGCTGATACTGATCAAAAGACGGGTTGGAAGTGGCAAAATAGCATCTCTTGTTTCAAATACCGCTGTGATTTTTGGAACGATGTAAAGCATCATAAAGGTGATGACTGCAAAGCTGAAGAGCAGCATAAAAATTGGATAGATCATTGCCGACTTGAGCTTGCTCCGCAGTTTTTCCTGATTTTCATAAAAATTGGCCAGGCGATTCATAATCAAACCCAGTGTTCCCGAACTCTCTCCGGAACGCACCATGCTCACATACATCGGAGGAAAAATTTCGGGATAGCTTTCCATCGCCTCGGCCAGATGTCCTCCTTCCACCACTTTTCCACGGATTTCGGAAAGCGTGCTTTTAAAAGCAGGATCTTCCGTTTGAGCAATGATCATTTCCAATGCTTTGTCATATGGGATGGTCACCTCCAGCAAAGTCTGGAGCTGCCGTGTAAAAACTGAGACATTTTTATGATGGTTTTTCCCGAAAGGAAGAATCTTCTGCCAATCAAATGATTTTTCAGACCCTTGGGACAAGTCTCTAATTTTTTTCTTGTCCGAAAAACGGCTTAGTTTGATTTCAACAGGATAGAGATTGCTGCTCCGTAAATATTGCCGCACTTCGTTTTCAGAAGCCGCATCATACGTTCCTCTATGTACTTTGTTTTGAGCGCCAAATGCGCGATATTGATAAAGAGGCATGATTCAATCGTCTTTCAAAAGCTCTTTCCCTATTGTTTTTTTTGATATCGCCGCACAGCCTTGTTGTGGGTTTTTAAATCTGAAGAAAAATAACTTGTCCCGTCACCCCGCGAAACAAAATAAAGAAATGATACTTTTTCCGGATACAAGGTACTTTGTATTGAAGCTTTGCCGGGATTGCAAATCGGTCCTGGTGGTAAACCGAAATTGCGGTACGTGTTGTAGGGATGAGGTGTTTTTAAATGTTTACGGGTCAGATTTCCATCAAAATTATCAATCCCATAAATCACCGTGGGATCACTTTCCAAGCGCATTTTTCTTTTGAGACGATTGTGAAAAACTGCCGAAATTAGCGGACGATCCTGATCTCTCCCCGTTTCCTTTTCGACAATAGAGGCAAGGGTGACCACTTCGTAATCGGTCATTCGATACTCAGCAGCTTTGCGGCGGTATTCATCAGGATAATTCTGATTGAATTGCTGAATCATCGCAGTCAAAATGGCCATCTCGGTATCGTTTCTGGTAAAAAAATAGGTTTCTGGAAAAAGAAATCCTTCCAGGGACGCAACCACCGGAGTGATATCTAGCATTTCCCGTAAAGAAAGATTGTCTTTCAAAAGCAGAAAGTTCTCCTTTTTCCCTATTCCGGCCTGTTCAAACCGTTCTGCAGTTTCCTCAAAGGTCAGACCTTCAGGAATCGTAACTTTATATAATTGACTGCGCCCTTCCACCAGATGATCAAGCATCTGATTTGGAGTCCAGCTGGTTTGCACCTCATATTCTCCAGCTTTGAGTTCAAACATCAGGTCTCGAAAATAGGCCAGCAGTCGAAAACGGTTCGGTTGGTCCAACACTCCATGTTCTGCGAGGATTTGAACGATCTGATTAAATCCTGCACCTTTGGGAATTGTAATGAGCTTTGACGGTGGAACCTGCAAATGTGTGATCGGACTATGGAGATAACGATAAGTCTCAAAAGCAAGTATGCCTCCGCTCGTGAGGCACAGGAGAACAAAGATCACCCCCACTTTCATGGCGGATTTCGTCATGTACACGTCCGCTTTTTGGGAGGATTGATTCGGCTCACGGTTCCCAGCAGATCAAAATCCATTTCATCGCCACACTGAAGTCCTTTGACGAAAAATATCATCGGCCCTAAGGCCTCCTCAACCTCTTCCGACAGCTTGAGCTTTAAATGCAGTCTAATTCGGGACGCGGACAGATTACGGTGGTTCAAAAAAATTTTACCATCAATCGTCCCTTCTACCGATCCACGCAGTTGAATCTTTCGAATATTGAGGAATTGATTGTAGTCCAGGTCCAATTCAATCTGAGAAAAAAACAATTCGGGCAGATCCAATCCTCCCGGTATCAACTCGTCGAGGTTCTCAAATTTGACTCGGATACTTTCCAAGTTTGCTTTTAATTTTCCTTTGGGCAATTGCGTTTTTCCTTCTTGTAATTCCTTCAAATTGCGAATACTACCCAAAGCTTCAACAGTCCCTTTGAGAAAACCATAGGGAAATAAATTGACCACTGGAATCCGATCGAGTTCCATTTTTTGAATGATAAAGCCTGCATATTCTCTTTTAGCCAGGTTGACTGTTCCTAGAATTTCACCACCATAGGCTTCTGCCCGAATTTCGATATTTTGCTCAGATAAACTTGGAATCCTGGAAAAATTCAGGAGCTCGAACAGGTCGGCGGGACTCGAGACATCAAACAAATTTGAAAGTTGATAAATCTCTGGAAAAAAAACAGCCTGGATGTTTTCTACGACAAACAAATTGGAAACAGGAACTGATGGGGGAGCAAGCAGAGCGGCTCGTTCCACATCCAAACGAAGCGGATTTTTCCATTCCAGCGGCTCAATTTCCACTCGCAGGAGGCTGCGCGCCTCAAATTGATCTTCCAAATAACGGGCAATGGTCTCGCCGGGGAATGCGTGCTGGAATCCCAGGATAAACAGGTAGATCCCCAGAATCAGACACAGGAAGAGTAACAATAAATTTTTCAACCACTTGAAAATAAACATGAATGCAGTGAAATGAAAGATTGACAGTCAAATGAAATATCGCCGGACTTCATCCCGAAGGCTGTGATTCTCCGTATTTTTGTTTATATATTCGAAGATTGAGACGTAACAAATCAGTGCCGGGCCTGTTGGAAATCTCCATTTGTTCGACTAGAACAACCGGTTTATTGTCTTCCAGAAAAAAAAGAATGTCGAACATTTGATCAAGATTCAACTGTTCCAATTTCACCTGGATTCCTTCCATGTTTTCAGGAACAGAGGACAAGTCGTTCATTTGAAGATTGTGTTGTTTTTCCTCCAGCTTGAGCTTTTTTACGCCATTTTCAACAAACGTTTTCAATACTTGCGGAATCACAGGCAGGGGGGTCCTGCGATTCAGTTCCGCCCATTCTTTTTCAAGTTGGCCGACGATCTCGAGTTGCTTTTGTTTTAAGACTCTTTCTGCCTCGATCGTCGATTTGTAGGATTCCAATTGCTGGTAGCCGTAGCGGCCCGCCGCACCAATCCCCAGCAGCAGCATGATAGCAATAAGCAGGTATTCTCGAAAGGTCAATGCACGCATGATCAATGGTTAATAGAGATAGTAAAAAATATTCCTTTTGGATTTGAAGAGTTTGTTTCAACGATATTCTTATCTTTAAATTCTTCGAATCCGGCGAGTCCGCTTTTGAGGATTTGTAGATTTTCATAGCTGTCGACCGCACCCTTGATAGAAAAACGATTTTGACTGTATTCTAACTGGCGGATAATAAACGGTGCATTTTCAGGTAACAAATTGGAAAGTTTTTCTAAAAAACGAATCTTGTTGTAGGTCCTGGCATTGAATCGTTTTTCCCGCTGATCCTCCCTTTTTTGCTGCACTCCATTTTGTAACTGTAGTATGGCTGCTTCAACACTGGAGCTTCCGTCGGGCAGGAGCTGTTTCAATTTGCTTTGCAGCTTCCTATCGGTTAATTCAATCTCTTTTTCCAAGAGCTCCAACTGAAGATATTGGTTGGCAGAAAAACTACCCAGGGATAAAACCAAAAATAAAATCGCCATGAATGTGATCAGACGATGCTTTTGAACAAATCGCTTGAAAGGAGTTCCTTCTGAATAAAAAGAATGCCCGGACCCTTCCAGGTGAGACAAGTCATATTTTTTCAACTCGCCTAAAATACCCCAATGAGCAGAAAAACTGGACAAATACTCCGCTGACTCCTGATGCGAAAAAATCCGGGATTTTGAAGAAATGGACTTTGACTTGGAATGTTCTGGAAGTTCCTGCAGATTCCATGTTGTTTTCTCTGTATTCTTTTCTGCTGATTCACCTTCCTCTTCCGATACGATGTCCGAGTCATCGTCAGCAAGACCAATTTCCCGAGAATCAATCATCGTGTCTTCTACAACCTTTGCCGCTTTACCTGCAGAACGGTCGCGGTCAGCAGCAACTGCTTTTGCATCGATTTTCTCTTCCTGATTCCCCGTTTTAAACGAGAAATTCCTGCTGTCCCAATCGATCAAAGTGCCAAACAATCCATGCAGGGAAACCTGAATGTTATCTTGCAGCTGCCAGGCTTTTAAAAAAAAATTGAATTGTGCACACAATCCTTCAATTTCTGCTTTGAGTAAAGAAGCGGCATATTCGACGGTTCCTTTGTTTACTTCCATGTCTTCGGATAAACGCGGGCTTACCGCGATTGTCTCGTGCAGCTGGGCCAGTTCCAGCTTACGCAGATCCGGATACTCTCCTAAAAATTGGGGAATCCGATTGGGAAAAATTTTCACGGATTTTAAATGTTCCTCTTCAATCACATTGATGAATGTTTCTTCGGCTCCCAGGTAGATCTGAAATTGCAGTTTTTCATCTTTGTGGAGCGGGGAACTTTTGAACAAAAGGTGGGCGGCACAATCAATGCTGCGAATGGAAAGGTCGTGTTCATTGCTCAATCCTATCAAAGCTTCCAGGTATGGTTCAGGAACCAGAGACAGAAAAACGTTTGCTGTCCCATCTGCGAGCATTTCTGTCGTGTATTGATAACTCTCCTCAACATCATCCAACACCTCATTCCTAATTTCAAAAGGCAGGGTTTGCTGAATTTTCTTTTTATCCTGAAAAGGCAAATGAATGGTTCGAAAAGAGACTTCTTCGGTGGGGATAATAAAACCAATAGCTTGATCTTCCCATTTGTGGGCCTCTAAAAAATTGCCGATTTTTTCGATCCCGTTCATCCCTGATTCTGATGGAATGAATGCAGATGAATGCTCTGACTTGATGGAAAGCCGTTCATTCCTTTTCGAGAGCTGAATTCCTTCGATGCATTCAGGATGGATTGACAGTAAATATAACGTGGACATCTTGCAATATTTTCAAAAAATAAATATTAACCTTTTGATCTCGGAGATCAAACTCAGGCTACTTTATCTTCTAACCAGTCTTCCAGTTGAAATTCTATTTTACGGTTGATCCGATCGGTTCGCAGCACCTGGACCTTCAGCAAAGTTCCTGTTTGGATCACGTGATTGGAGTGACGTCCTGTAAGAATCAAACGGACATCATCATAATGATAGTAGTCGTTGTTGAAGACCTCCAGCGGAAGAAAGCATTCAACACAGAGATCGGTCAACTCGATGCTCACCCCGGCAGGACTGGTTGAAATCACCTGCGCCTGCAAATTTTGCCCGAGGTAGCTTTCCATGAAAATGACTTTAATCAGATCAATGCTTTGGCGTTCTGCAAGCTCAGCTCGACGTTCCAACCGAGACAAATGTTCTGCAACTTCAGGCTCAATGGCTACTTTTCGAAATCCTTTGCCGATGCGATCTGCTTCCAGTTTTGATTTGAGTGCGCGGTGAACAATCAAATCCGGATAGCGTCGAATCGGAGACGTGAAATGAGTATAATGCTCAGCGGCCAATCCAAAATGACCCTGATTCGTGGTACGATAGCAGGCCAATGCCATGCTTTTCAAGAACAATACCTGAATTTGATCGCGGTTCGGATGATCCTTGATTGCATCCAGAACGGAATTGATTTTCCTGGGATCCCGTAACTGAGATGTTTTCACTCCCACTCCGAAAAACCAGAAAGTGTTCTGCAGTTTTTCCAGTTTGTTCATGTCGGGTTTCTCATGGACACGATACAAGCTCGGCAATTTGTGCTCGTGACAATGACGGGCCACAGTTTCGTTGGCTTCGAGCATGAATTGCTCGATCAACTGCATGGAAACCGACTGGTATTCTTTATGAAAACCAATCACTTCCCGATTTTCATTCAGGTCCGCTTTTGTTTCAGCAAAAGAAAAATTAATTGAACCGCGTTTGTACCTCTTTTTAGACAAGATTGGAAACAACTGAGCCATGGTCTCCAGGGCAGCGAGAACTTTTTTGTTTTGAATCGGATTCATTCGCCCTTCCATGAAATCTGCAACGTCATCATAATTCAATCGTGCCCGACTGCGAATCATGCTTTCATAAATGGAATAGTTGAGCAACTCCCCTTTTTCATCAATTTCCATCTCGCAGGTCAAAGTAAGGCGGTTCACCTTCGGTCGGAGACTGCACAAATGATTGGAGAGAACTTCAGGGAGCATTGGAATCGCATGGGTCGGGAAATAGGTACTGGTGCCCCGTGCATACGCTTCCCGGTCGATAGCATTTTCCGGTCGAACATAATGTGCCACATCCGCAATTGAAACGAACAATTGGTAGGTACCCGACTCATTCTTTTGGACAAAAACCGCATCATCAAAATCCCGTGCGTCACTTCCATCAATTGTGACAAAATCCAAACTCCGCAAATCAGTTCGTCCTGAATCGGCCCTGAACCGAACCTGTTGAGAAAATTGCTCGGCTTCTTTGAGTGCATCTTCTGAAAAATCAGCGGCAATCCCGTTCTCAGTAAGGATCAAGTCAAACGCCAGTTCATCAACTGTTTGTACCGGCATCACCTTTAAAAGTTCTCCATAAAGTTCTTTGCTTTTAAAGGGCGGTTCAATCACCATTCCTGAAACCAGAGTCCCGGATTTTGCCTCTTCCAGATCGTTTTCTGGTAAGATAATCAAGGGCTTCAACCCTGACATTTCACTGATCGGCATCGCCAGGGTCAGCTGTTTCCCCCGAACCAATCGCGCAATAAAATACTTTGGTTCTCGCTCCACAATGCGAATGATTTCTCCTTTTGTCGAACCGAGACGCTGACTGCGGAAAAGGGCCACTTCTACCAAATCACCATCCATAGCACCATGCTGATTTTTTTCGGAAATAAAAACATCTCTCCCGTCACCGGTATTGACAAAGCCATAACCCCGATGAGTCCTGGAAAAATTCCCGATGGTTCCTGAAGCAGCAATTTCTTTTTCACGGAAATGTCGTTTTCTGACATTCGCCGACTTTTGGAGATGACTGGATTTCTTAGTAGAAATCGCAAACTTGTTTTGTTCCCGGCTCAGTTTACCTTTTAGAATTAAATGGTTTAAAAGTGCTTTGAGCTTAGCGTGCTGCTGTTTTTTTAATCCCATTCGATGACGGATTTGCTGTAAACTCAAAGAAACACCACTGTGTTCCAGAACCTGAAGAATTACTTTTTTTTTGAGTTTCATAAAAACTATGCATTAGGAAACAAAAAGCGGCAGTTAGAAAAAACCGAGCTGTGGAGGATTTACAGGAAGCGTTGGGGTCCCCGAAATTATCTAAAATACAATGATATTATCGTCCCCAAAATCGATATTTATACCATTTTAATTGAAAAATTGTCAATTGTTATATACCCATCATTCAAGGGGTTGAGCGGATTTTTATATTTCATTGATTCTCATCAAATGGTATAATTTCCCGGGTTCTTAAAAGGCCAAAGAATGATACTGGAAAAGTCGAATCCGTGAAAAAAGTTTTGATGAAATTGAACGAAGAGTATGACCGACAAGAATGGAAACTATATTCCTAAGATTGATATCTCCTCTCTTTGGGAAACGAACTGGGAATCGCCGGAAGTGAAGGGGACGATTGCGAGTATTCGGCAAGCCTGTCAAGATGTCGGATTCATTACGGTCTGCGGTCATGGTGTTCCTAAGGATTTGATTGCGGAGACGGTGGCTGCCTGCAACAAGTTTTTCAATTTGCCGGCCAAAGAAAAACTGGAGGTCTCTCCCCAACAGTGGAATCGAGCAAATTCCAATGTCTATAGAGGGTATTTTCCAAGCTTCGTCAATGGGAAAGAGGGTCTCGACATCAGCGACCCGTACCTCCATCAGGACATGCAGGAGTTACTCTCCATCCCCTATTATGAAGCAAATCGATTTCCAAAAAATCTGAACCCGGACTGGGAAAATACCGTTGCGCTTTATTTCAGTGCATTGTTTTCATTGGGACGTACTCTAATGAGAGCTATCATTGTTTCGTTTGGAGGAAAAGAGGAGTTGGTGAATCAAGCGTTTAAAAGGCCCAATAACCTCTCAACCATGCGGTTCAATTTCTACCCCCGGCAGGAAAAACCCGTAGAAATTTCATCAATGGACGGAGTCGAACTTGCTTGTGAAACCCATGTTGACAGCGGTTTTCTCACAATCCTGTATCAGGACAGGAAGGGCGGTCTTCAGGTGCAGAACCATGCTGACGGACAATGGCATGACGTTCCTTTTGATCCTGATGCCTTTGTAGTCAACACCGGATTGGCGCTGCAAACGTTCTCCGGCCAATTTTTGAAAGCAACGAATCATCGGGTACTTTTCAATCGAGAAAAACGAATTTCAATTCCATTTTTTGTCGAACCCGCCCATGATTTCAAACTCAATCCGAGCCTGCTTAATTTAAACTCCCCTTCCAGCCCCGGGGTGCAAAGCTATGGTTCTTTTTTAGAGGGGTCTCTCCAAAAATTTGTAGAATATGACCGACAATAAATCATACAATTAAAGGGTGATAATGAAAAAGGAAATAGGAATTTGGGGGACAATGCTATTGTGCCTGCTGTCTATTAGCTGCACCACACTAACAGCAGAAGGAGAAAACGTTAAGGTGACGAACGATCCGAATGTGGTGACCGACTGTCAGCTGAAAGGAAACATCCAATCCACCTCCATCACTGAGTCAGACGCTGTTGTGCAGGCGCAAAACGCCGCTGCAAGGCTACACGGCAACGTGGTCGTGCTCGATGCAGGACAAGCACCACGGGGGGAAGGAAGAGCAATTGATGCAATCTCGACCGAGGTGCTCGCTAAAGCCTACTGGTGCGATTGATTTTCTGCATCAGTAGTTGTAGTAAACACCCAGGAGCGAAGTTTGTCCACCAAGTTCCAACCTCTCGCCGACAGTCTGGACTTTCAATTGGGCAGAAGTTGCACGCCAGGCAATAAGAAATCCCCACTCTCCCAATGGAAATCGACTTCCTATTTCATAGTAGAAAACGCTGGGAGCCGAATCGATAAAAGAAGCTTTGGAATCCTCTTCCCCGGCCGTGGTGCTGACCAGATTTTCCCTTATTTTTACACTGTATCCTCCGGTTCCCAAAGACAAATAGGGGAACCAATAATCTCCGCGATAATATGTAGAAAACGCAAACAAAACGCCCTGCACTTCAAGCTCCACACTGGAATTGTCATTGAAGGAATAGTTTTTATTGTATCGATTGATTTCCATCCCAAAACCCGTGGCAAGAGACCCATCAACCTGATAGAAATCAAAACTGATGGCCAAAGGAGTAGCCAGCCGGTTTTCATTGAGAGTTCCGTGTTCTGATTCGATCTCCTTTAAATAGAGATCGTCTTTGCCCCCGATCGGCGCAGCCTGTCCGGTGTTTTGAATACCGAATTTGAAGTTGAGCAGGTAAAAAACCTGCTCGAGGGCAAAGGCTGGTTTCAGAGCGACCTGCGCTGTCAGCAGGCAGAAAAACAAAAAGAGTTTTTTATGCCAAAATTTTACCATCTTTGACCTAATTCAAAAAACAGTACAATGTCCGTCTGGTTTCCGGATTGGTTATAGTCCTCCACAAAGCCTGTTTCCAAGAGTAAATTTCCAAACCATTGTTTGTACCCGATCACAGCCACATCGGTTAAATTGGAAAGAAACGCACTGTTCGATTCCTGAGAAGTTCCGCTGAGTCGCCCCGAGGTCTTGAAAATACTGCTTTGACTAACCGTTTGAAGAATGATGGAAAGATCGGGGTCCACTTGATACTCCAATGTAATAAACCGGTTTGAAATTCCATTAGAAAATTCTCCGCTCTGCTCAAATTTGGAATTCCCCCAACCCAGATAGACAACCCAGTTCCCGTAGGCTTTGGAGAGCAAAAGATAAGTGCCAAAATCAGAATGACCGCTGCTCACCAGCTGCTGATCTTTGGTCCGATTTGGGGTCGCCAGCTTATAGACCAATTTGAAGGAAACCGCAGGGAAAATCGAATTCCCGCTTATGGCGTTCCATTTGAATTTAAAAAGAGGGTCGCTGGCTACATTTTCAAAAGGATCCGAAGTGTTGATCAGGAAGGAATCCTCATTGAGCAGATAATAATCATAACGGTCCCTTTCGGCATTGGCGCGATAGGCACCCGCGGACGTATCATTCCCGATTCCGACCAGATCATGAACCAGTTCAGAACCCACATCCAAAGAACCCCCGACAAAGGAAATATAAGAAAACTCAAATCCAAACTCCATTGAATCAAACAGGCCATACTTCATACGAAACAAATGACGATAACTTTCGACATCAATGTAGGTATGATAGCCCGGGATCGGTTTTCCCGTCCTGTTGCTGAAAAAATCGGCCTCCACTAAACCCCGTTTGACCTGATCCTTGGTGATTTGCTTGTTTCTTCCGGCACTGTTGAGGAAGGTATTGGCAACAGCCATTTGATATGAGAAAAAGAATATGTTATCCCCAATAGTGCTGGTATTTTCAGGTGACATTGATAGAAACGGCAGCGCAACCGGGAATTGATCACGAACCTCTAAGGGTCCCAAACCGGAATTTTCTGTCTCAGCTGAAGCAAATTTTTCTCCTCCCAGCAAGAAAACCATACTGGCAATCAGGAATAAAATATGCTTTACTTTCATTGATTTCTCAATCATTTTACTTCAATAATCCGGTATACAAACAAAGAGATTGACTGGAACGTAAGAAGTCATCTTTCAGTCAATCAAGAGTTATACCAAGTGGAGAATCCCATGCCAACGAAAACCAGCCAGTTTGGAGGCCTATGGCGAAATTAAATGAAATGGTCAAGGAGTTTCGTCTCTCCATCAATCAAAGTGCTGAAGCAATCGCGATGATGTTGCAGATCTCGAAAGAACAGTATGAAGAATTGGAATCGAATTGGGTTCCGCCGGATGAATTTCTCAAGCAGATGTGCAGCTTGTTTGAATGGAATTACAATGATATCAAACGGATTGCTCAAAATACTGCAGTCCCTTCAAAAAAGCAGGAAAACCGGGGAGATCATAGCACTTCTGCCCCGTCAACGGAACCCTCCTCTTTTCACAAACTTTTACGACAGGCACGGGAACAGGCCGGGCAGCCTCCGGAAACCATTGCGATGCTGCTCAACATTCCTGTAGAATATTATCAAACCTTTGAGGAAAAAACGATTCCGACAGATGAATTAATTCGTAAAATCTGCACCCTGTTCAGCTGGAATTACAACGACACTCGTCAACAAATAATCAATCGCTCCACTCCGCGCATTACGACAGGGACGCCCCCTCTGTCACTCAAGGAATTCCAGGAACGTTTTCCAAAAAAAGACATTCCGACACGCGTTCTCGACGAGAATGAGCACGAAACTCTGGCTTCCCGTCTGATTAGTGCGCGAACTAAAATTGGACAAAGCAGCTCTGGAATTTCCTTGCTGTTGAATATCAGCGAAGATTATTATTTGAAGTTAGAATCTGGAACTATTCCTGAACCAGAACTCCTCAAACGCATCACAGCATTGTTTCAGTGGAATTACAATGAAGTCCGTCTGTTGGTGCAAAATGAAAAAATTTTTCAGTTTCAACCTCGCGTCACTAAACTGGAATCGACTTCCGGATTACCGATTACCAAACTGCAAACACTGCTCGATGATCTCAAAAAGAGCTGGTCGCACCTGCAGAAAGAGAAACAGGAACTCTTGCTGGTTCAGATGGAGATCATCCGAGATACAGCTAAACGCTGGCAGTCGCCGTGAGAAAGAAACTTTTTAAACCGCCATACTTTCATGTCCGTATCTGTGGAATCCGTAAACGAGCAGGAAACGCCTGAACACGCAAAAAAGAGTCAGATTGAGGCACGCATTGCCAGGTATCACTCTGTTCTGCAGACTCTTTCCCACCGTATTAGCGATCCTTTGAGGAGTCCCCATTCCTCCCTCCAGCAAATTTCACTCTTGGCCAGTCAGAAAATGCTGGAAGTGGTGGAGCAAATCTTTAAAACCAATGCCGTCCATTCCAAACCATATTTCAGCAAGGATTTGTCTGAAGAACTCAATCTTTCTTTGCTGGAACAAATCTTTCATTTAACCAGTCAAGACCGTTTTGAAGAATTTGTCCTGAGCCAGATGTTTGGCCTTGATCCGAAAACGCTCCTCCCATTACCCCTGGAAAATCGCATCGAGTTGGCTGAAAACTGGGAGGAACGATTTCTCAGTTCTGAACAGGCGATTCAGGTTGAAGCAAGCGGTAAGGGATCATTGCGGGGACTGACGGATTCTGAACAGCAGTTCCTGTTTGACAGCCTGGATGACGGATCGCTGCAGCTTCGAGCCTATCCCGATGAAGAAAAAGTGCTGCTCAAACCCGAAGTTGACAAGCAATTGAAAAAATTCGGCAAGTTGCTGGGTCGCTACACCAAGCTAATCCAGACACACCCTCCTGCTACTTTTTATTCTGTCACGCAGGAGCAAAGGCGTTATGACCGATTGATCGACGTTTACAGTTCTCCGTCATTCATCGTCTACCAGTATTTCCGCTGTATGCTGGATTATATTGAAAATCAGCGGGACACCAGCAAAATCAACTTACTGGAACATGCTCAAAAAGCTAAAAACGAGAAAAAAGAGACGCAGACCGGAGATAAAGATCTAGATGTGCTGTACGCTCAATCTGGAGAAAACTCATTTATTTATTGGCCCACTGGGGAAGAACAGATTTACGGACAGGAACAGTACCTCAAACACTTTTTTACCAAAAAGGCGTTGGACCATATTGAACAAGTTGCACAGATTTCCAAAGAAACGACTTTGACGGTTTTTGTTTTTGATGTTTCAGGTTCGATGCTGGCTCATGATGTCCCGCCGTCCCGTTTCGAATACGCGCTGGATCTTCAGGAAGGCCTGGTTCGATCCCTCGATTCTACAGCCGCTTTGGCACAGGTTGTTTTTTCGAGTATGGGAATAGTTTCTCACATATTCGGACAGGAAAAAAGTGAGTTCCTGGACTTGCTGCTCGACAGTCGTCTCTGGTTTCACCGTGCCCGAAATGCGCTTCTAGCAGACATGTTCGGATTCACCTCCCTCGGGGCAGGACTGCTTTCTGCGGCTTCCTTGATTGAACAAACCCGTAACACACTTGATCCCTGGGGAAGTCTTCAGGCAGCACAAATTCTCCTGTTTACAGATGGTGATCACAACTGTCCTCCCAATTTTTACCAGGCAGCCAAGTTTTGCCAGCAACGTAGAATTGATGTCCATACGATCTGCTGTGCCAGGGAAATTTGTGTCGAAGTCGATGCGGAAGAAGGAATTTCCGTAGAGACCCTCCAGACGCTGGTCACGCAGGAGGCTACGGATCGTGCCAAAAAATGGAAATCTTGGTATGCAGACACCTCCTTTGAACGAATTTTGAAAAAACAGCATGAAATTGTGCTGGAACATTACCGGCACCGATTTCAGCAGAATTTACAACGTTCAACCGGGGCGGATATTGAAGCATTGGAAACGATTACGGAACTCACCGGAGGCCATTTTTTCTCGGGGGCCATTGGCGATCGGGGACCGACAACAGCTGATGAAATCATGGAAGTTTTAGATCTGCGTAAAAAGGTAAAAGGTCAGTTGATCGCTCTTCAAAAAAAGAAATCCCAACACACCCGCCAAAACAAAGAAGCAAAATAAATTGATTTTGCTATTGCTGATCCTCTCCAAAATCTCAATCAGCACCGCCGATTTGGTGGGCATTTTTAATAATCTTTAAAAACGGGATCTCCAAAACGGATCTCCCCTATTTTAAACAAATACTGGGAAAATCGCTGTTCAATAACGATACTTTAAGCTGAAAAAATTTTTTCATCTTTTCATTTCATGTATTCGGCTTCCTTTTCATGAAATATTCTCATATCATCCTTGAAATTTCCAGTAGACTTGAAATATGTTTTCGTTGGTCCGACTTTATAACCTTCAATAATTGATTTGTTAACCTGAGTGGCATCTTTTTTTTTCATATCACAACGTATGAGATACCGAATATATTCACTGATCGTTTTATACCGGGAACCAACAACAGAAGTAATATGCTTGCCAAATTCATCCGGCAGACGGGTATTGATTTCATAAGTGCTCATAACTTTCCTTTCTCGTTTTTTTTTGGAAATTTTTCCTTAAACAACGAAATTGATGTAAAAACATTAGAATTTTATCACCACTAAGCGGATTTTAAGTAAATCCCTAT
Organism: SAR324 cluster bacterium; assembly: GCA_015231825.1. Classification (GTDB taxonomy): domain Bacteria; phylum SAR324; class SAR324; order SAR324; family NAC60-12; genus JADGAV01. Next base: position 73,458 of record JADGAV010000006.1, on the reverse strand, counting down.
TCTCTAAATCCTTCCATGAATAGTCGCTTAAACAGATTTGATTTCACCTTCCTCAACACAAATACTCATTCTCGTTCTAACTTTTAAAATACATTCCGGAAAAATTCCAAAACATCCGTTTGGGTTTCCGTAATCCCGATCATACCATTGATCATTATTTTCCGTTAACCTGAGGTCAATTTGTGTTGATTCTTAGATTATTAGTTACTATTTACTTTGAGTTAAAAACATTAAATCGATTTTTTTTCTTCATTCCAGGGGAATCGACGACAATTCCTGAAATTTTTATAGTGAAATTAATTCGTCTTCTAAACATTGGTAATTTTAAAACATTTTTTCAGGAAAAACCTCACTTTGAGAAAAAATTATAAATTTTCCAATATCATGCCGTATTCTTAAACTGGAAAAAGAGGCAGTATGAAAAATCATGAAGAAGTTCTGGTGGCCCTTCGTCGAATCATTCGCGCAGTGGATATTCATTCTCGAAAACTGATGAAAGTTTCTGGTTTTACCGGACCCCAGTTAATCGTGATACAGTCGATCCAGGAACTGGGCAATGTGACCATTGGTTCTATTGCCCGACATGTTAACTTGAGCCAGGCGACAGTTACGAGTATCCTGGATCGTTTGGTAAAACGAAATCTGGTCGTACGATCCCGCAACGAGACGGACAAGCGGGTTGTGCATGCACAGCTCACTCCCGAGGGACAGGCTGCTTTGAAGCAATCGCCAACTTTGCTTCAAGACGAATTCATTCAGCGCTTTCAAGAGTTAAAAAACTGGGAACAATCACAAATTCTTTCTTCTCTGCAACGCCTGGCAGAAATGATGGATGCTCAGAATATCGATGCGGCTCCCATGCTTGAAATTGCTCCTCTTCCTTCAAATAAGCCTGAAGAATTTACTTCCCCTGACAGTGACTTGGTCCCTAAGGAAAAGAATTTGAATGAACCGAATTCTTCTGATTAAGCCCAAAATGCCTCCGCTAGGAAGCCGATTTTATTGAGGCGCTTTAATCAGCTCGTCCCTCCGTGAACCGCTCTGGCCTCACAGGTTCCATTAAAGATTCAACGAAAATCTGTTCCCTGAGCACTCAAACCTTCTTCAATTATAGTTTTAGTACTATATAAATAATAAATTAAAATTTCAATAATTTATTTAGTATTCAAATTATCTACCGGAAGCATAAAATTATAATTGGTGAATTTTAATTTTTCATTTTTTCATTTTAAACTATTGATTTAAATAACATTATTAATATTCACTGGGGATTTTATCAATTCAAGTATATTTAAAAAAATATTTAGCATAAAGATTTTTAATACAGCTTAAATTAGTTTCTAGTCTAAACATAATCTCCCAGATAAACGTTTGCGGTAAGAAAATTCTTTTTGCTAGCAAGAAAAAAATTAACAATGATCTAGAACTGATTTCCCGTTTTCCCGGGGAGCGTGACGCGATGAGGCGGGGTCTTCTAAAGTATTGGAAGAATTGGATGAGTGGTTAAACCTGTCAAGAAGTTGAATCTGTATTCAACCCTGCGGATGACGCTCATTTTAATCAATTGTTGAGCGAAACCCCTGAGTTGTCCTGACGTGATGTTCCAAAAGCATCAAAAATTATTGTAAATAGATTTTATACAATATTGGTAGGATTCCACGTGCAATGCCAATCCTGATTGAGAGCATCGAGAGTTTTTCGGTCACTTTCTTCAAGATGAAAATCATAGACCTCCGCATTTTCAATAATTCGGCTTTGACGTGCAGATTTTGGTAAAACAATGACTTCTTGCTCTAGGACCCAGCGAATCATGATCTGCGCTGGCGACTTTCCATATCTATTTCCGATAGTTTTCAGCGTATTGTCATCCAACTTCTCTCCTTTTGTCAGTGGTGAGTAGGCCGACAAGCGAATATTATTTGCTCTACAAAATTCCAGCAGTTTTTTTTGGTACAAAAAGGGGTGGTATTCGACTTGATTGACAGCAGGCGGAACCTTGCACGCTCCCAACAACTCTTCAAGGTGACGGATGGTATAATTGGAAACGCCAATGGCACGGCATTTTCCTTCTTGATAAATGGTTTCCAATGCTCTCCAGGAATCAGCACGCAACTTTTCTACAGGCCAATGGATTAGAAACAGGTCAAAATAGCCCAAACCGGAACGCTCCAAACTATGGTTAAAAGCTCGAATTGATTTGTCATATCCGTGGTCCGAATTCCATAATTTTGAGGTGACAAACACTTCATTTCGTGCGAGTGACATTTTTTGCAGAACAGGAGCAATATCAGATTCGTTCCCATACAACTTTGCTGTGTCAATATGTCGATAACCAACTTCCAAAGCCCAGGCAACTGCGTTTTGAGTCTGACGACTCGAACCCGTTTCATAAATTCCCAATCCAAGGAGTGGCATTTCAACCTGATTGTTTAATTTTACGGTGGATAGAATTGAAAGTTCATTCATCATTATTACTCAATTTATTATGATTTAAGAGTTTTGGAAGAAAATGACATTCCTTTGCATTAGACAGGATTTTTAAAACGGCTTACGGAAAAAGCATCCAAAGGCAGCTCGGGTTTTTTGCCCTGTACCAGGGATGCCACAAGGCGTCCAATCATGGGGGACAACTGAAAACCATGGGCAGAAAAACCGCATACATGAAAAAGTCCCGGAGTTTTCTGAGACTCTCCGATAATGGGCAAATCATCATCTGTAATCCCTTCTATTCCCGCCCAACAGCGCACTATGCTTGCCGTTTTCATAATCGGAAAGTGTTCCTGAACTGTTGAAGCACTTATCCTCATTTCCTTAAAATCAAGTGTGGTTCTTTCTTTATTCATTTCCAAAAATGATATGTGAGCTCCCCCAATGACTACGGTGCCGTTGTCCATCTGTTTAAAAGAGAGTTTGCGGCCATGGACTCCAACGACCGGTTTAAGAAATCGCGGCATGCGGGCCGTGACCATCATGGAAAGTGCGGTCGGTTTTATTGGCAGATGTTCATGCAAAAGTGCTGCGATATTGCCACCCCATGCACCAGAACAATTTATTAAAATCTCTGATTCAAAAAGGCCCCCGTTTTCTGTTTGAACTGAAAAACCGTTTTCTCCACAGGTTATGCTGCTTACTTTGGAGTTTGCATAGGCTTCAACACCTTGAGAGCATGCGGTTTTAAAAAATGCTTTCAGGGTCACGGCCGGCAAAGCAAACCCATCCGATCTGGCAACAATCCCTCCTTTGCATTTTCCCTTGTATGCAGGAACCAGCAATTTGATCTCCGTGGCATCAACGAGTTCTTCATGAAAAAAACCTAGTGACTCAACCCCTGCAACTCGATTTGTTAAAAATTTCATACTGTTTTCATCAGGTGCAATGTGGACCTGTCCATGAGATCGAAATCCGCAATCACTGCCAACCAATGCTGACATTTGGGGCCACATTTCCATCGCCGCCACCGAAATCGGGATTTCCTCAAAATGTCTATTGAGACGACGAACACCTCCTGCATTGACTGCAGATGCATGGCATGCACTGCTCTCTTTCTCCAAAAGAAAAACTTTTTTTCCGGCCCGGGCAAGATTTAAAGCAGTCGAGGTTCCTATCAATCCTGCACCAATGATTATAATATCTGCATGTTTCATCTCACTCGATTCTTGAAAAGGCTCAGTTGAGAAAGCTCCGCAAGAGAAATATTTCGAACAGGAGGCCGCATACGCAATGGCTGGGTATCTAACGGTTGACGATTTAATTCATCAATAATGATCTCATTGAGAGCCGACCCGCACATCCTTCCTTGGCAACGACCCATTCCGCAGCGCGTTATCGCTTTTGTTTCATTGGAATCCAGACAACCCTCATTGATCGCTCGACGAATCTCTCCTGCCGTCACTTCCTCACAGCGACAAACCAATGTTTGGTCGCTCATTTTAAACAGGTTGGAACGTGGTCTAAAAAGAACATCCACGAAAGGGCGAAAATCCAGTTCAGATGACAGTTTCTTTTCTAACTTTGCCAATGTAACCGTTTTGCTATCCAACGGAAGAGCATTCAGCTTTCCGGCAATGTCAACGGCGGCAAGAGATCCCTTTGTGATTGCAGGCATCCCTCCATGGACAAAGGCTCCATCTCCTACGACATAAATAGTATCAATTTCGGTTGCCCCGACATGATTTATTTGCGGATACCAGTATCGCTGAGCCGCGTCCCAACAATGTTTTAACCCAAGAAGTTGGGTAAAATCACATCGAGGTACTAACCCTTCGTGGACAAGAAAAACCCCGGCTTCGACATGTTGAACTCCATTTTTTGATGAATACGAAACTTTTTCCACACGGTCCCTTCCATGCGCTTCGTATCCGTTAATGCCTTTCGCATATTTGATGCCCAATCGCCTCAGATTCAAAAGCATCCCTGCACCTTTTAAAAAATAGTCCAAACGTTTCATGGCTCTTGGAAGAAAGGGGAGTGCTGCTAAGAGATTTCCTTGAGGCGTTGTATCCAAAACTGCACCGATTTCCACACCTAGGCTTGTCATATGCCCTAACGTGGAAAGGAAAAGTGGGCCGCTGCCGGCAAAAACAACAGGTCCTTCTGGAATTGTACCGGAACTTTTAAAATTAGAATCGACTGCTCCCGCTCCCATTACTCCAGGAAGGGTCCATCCTGGAAACGGAACAGAGCGCTCTGCCGCCCCAATTGCGAGAATTACATGCTTTCCTCGAATTTCGGACGATTGACCAGCTTTGGAATAATAAACATTTCCATTTGCTTCAATATTCCAAACAGTCGCGCCAGCCAAATGCTCGGCATTGCTATTTCGAAATTTCTCGATCAGGTGACGTCCTCTGCCATAATCGGAACCCAGGATTTTCAGGGTCTGCTCATTCGCTTTTTCAATATTTCTGTAGAGCTGCCCACCCAATGCCGGCTGTTCATCGAGAACAAGAACATCAAGCCCTAATCCTGATGCCGTAAGCGCCGCTGAAAGTCCCGCAGGTCCTGCACCTACAACGATGATATCTCTAAGTTCGCTCACAATTCCCCACCCCCAGAAAAGCCTAATTGACGATTGATTTTCATACCTTCTTCCACCTTTACAATACAGGCTTGCTGATCCGGAATGCCGTTTATCTCCATAAGACATTCATAGCAAATACCCATGAAGCAGTGAGGCGCTCTTTTCTTGGCACTCACTGGAGAAATGCTGGTGTGATTCTCCCCTGCATAGCTCAAAACAGCAGCTGCGACAGTAATCGTATCCGGCACTCTAAATTCGATCCCCTCAAATTCAATTGTGACTGTTTTTTCAAAATTTTGATGGTAGGGTTTGAACATTGTATCAGTCAAAGTGAGAAATTTTATAGAAATGAAATGCTAACGGGAGCCGATTTTCAATTTGCATGACATTATTTAAAAAGCCTTTCTTCAAGCCTAACCAAACCATATTGAACAGGTGACCTTGCCAAAAAAAAACCTAAAAGCACACCGCTCGAATTGGCGACAATATCAGAATACTCAAAGTAACGATCTTCGGTTTGCCCCTGAAGTATTTCAATCAAGATCCCCATAGTCAACAAAACCCAGGCAACTGTTTTAAATCGTTGCGGTGAGTAAATCTGAGCAAACCAGAGCATCAAAACCAGATAGGCCAACAGATGATGGAACTTGTCTGCCATTTCGAAGCTTACTACGGATGGCGGATTGCTCATCAACGAAAGGTAAAAAACTATAAAAACCTGCATCCAGCCAATAAAAAGCCACAAAGGGCACCATCGCAAGTCCTTTTTATTATTCATTGTGAATCATCAACCAAACAATGGAGAACAGAGAAGATGCATCTTATCTTCTGCAAAAGAACAAAGCGCATGAATACAATTCGTCGAGCTAAATATGCATGCCACCATCCGCCATTAAGATGCTACCCGTGGTAAAACTGCTTTGACTTGACGCTAGAAAATAGGCAGTTTTGGCTATTTCTTCAACTCTTGCATGGCGGCCAAGCGGTATCCAATCGTTTAGCATTTTAGTGGCATCAATCCCGGTCACATTGTTTATACGTTCTTCAATTTCCAATTGAAACGCATTGTCAACGGGTCCCGGAGCCAGGACGTTGACTCGAATATTCCGAGGAGCAGCTTCCTTTGCAGTTCCCCGCATCAGTCCGATGAGTGCGTGTTTAGAAGTAATATAGGCAATTGAATTGGGTCTGGCAGTTACACCCATAATGCTGGAAGTTATTACAATGCTACCCCCATCATTCATCTCAGGCAACCCGTATTTGCAGGTCAGAAATGAACCTCGAACATTCACCGCAATAACTTTATCAAATATGTCTTCCGGGTAGTCAGCTATTGAAGCACAGGTACCGCTAAAACCTGCATTGGCAAACACTACGTCCAATTTTCCCCATCTTTCTACGGTCGTTGAAACAAAATTCAGAACCTGCTCACTGTTGGAAACATCTGCAACAGATATGCTGACTCTATCCTGATCGCTAAAGCTGGCTTTTGCCGACATCAACTCCTCTCGGTCCAGATCGACCAGCATGATGCGTGCGCCTTGTTCATACATAAGCCGGGCGCTTGCCAGGCCAATACTGCCTGCACCGCCGGTAATAATGCAAACTTTGTTTTTCATTTCACCCATACTGATTTCCTCATGCATTGTTAAATTCGGAATATCTGTTGATTGAACCGGAAGTATTGATAAACTGCAGCAACGCTCCAATTGGATTAAAAAGCTATCGGAAATTCAAAATTAGGGCAAGAGCGGGAATGCAATATTTTTGAATTTACTAGCATCAGAGAGGATCTGTAAGAAATATTTTCGAAATTTTTTTGCAGGCAATTTTTTAATCAAGCTCAAAACTTTGAGCTTGATTAAAATTTGAGATCTGGAGATATCCTCCAGCTGAGCGATCGATATTGACGAAAAACATCTGATTCAAGCACTTTTTTCAAAGACAAGGCGGATCCCCAAGGCAACCAGAACCGTGCCGCTGATCCGGTTGATCCAGAGCTGAATAAGAGGACGGGTCCGCAACCAATGAGAAAGCGAACCTGCGCCATAGCCGATAGGTGCTTTTACTAAAAAAGTCAAAATGGCGAAGCTCACTCCCAGAGTCAACAACAACGGGGTGGGGTTGGTGCTTTGGGTCGGGACAAATTGGGGAAGAAAAGCAAAATAAAAAATAGCAATTTTGGGATTAGATAAATTCGACAGGGCCCCCTGGAAAAACAAAGTCCGCAAAGAGGCGGCCGTTGGGCGATCCAGTGTAAACTGCTCAAATCGACTTTTCAACAGTTTGATGCCCAGGAAAATTAGATATGCAGCCCCAATTATTTTTACTACTAGAAATAAAACCTCCGAAGTTCGTAATATGGCCCCCAGTCCCAGAGAAGCGAGAATCGTGTGTCCCAAAAGCCCTACACTGATTCCAGTCGCCGTCGCAATTCCTGCTCTTGAACCCAGCGCAATGGATCGAGACATCACCAGTATCATATCTTGACCCGGGGTGATGATGATGATCAAAGACGTCACAAGGAACAAAAGGATCTGAGTTTCAAACATGGTTATTCCACCCTCTCGGGTCCCCAAAAAATGGCCCAGGTCACCAGATCATTTGAAAAGTTTTCAAAACGGTGTCTTTGATTTGCCGCTACAAATAAGGCTTCTCCCGCTTCAAAGGAAAATCGGTCTTCCTCCACGACAAATTCTCCTTTTCCTTGCAGCACAATATAGAGTTCATCCTGATCATGTGAAATTTGATAGTCCTTTTTACGAGGAGTAAAAAGGACCAGAGACATGGAGCCATAGGCAAATGCTTTTGTATCCCAAACCCCGTCCGGCCATTTTTCATTGGCAGGAAGGGGAAGTCTATTTTGAAATTCAGAAAGTGAAATTTTCATATTCTTTATTTGGCCAAAGCTTAAACTTATTTAAATTCATCAATGACGTAACGCCTGCCATTTTCCAGATCAGCTCGTTCCAGGCCATCGAGAATCCACTGAGCAACCCTTTTAGGAGGCATCAGGTTTCCATTCTCTTTGAACTCGCGGAAACGCTCCACATTCGGAAAATCTTTGGACTCTTTCGAGCGAATTTCATCCTGCATGGCGGTGTCAACTAAACCAGGGGCAATATTGATCAGCATGACCGGGAATTCCTGCATCTTCTGTTCTTCAGCAACAGAACGGGCGAAATGTTCCAAACCTGCTTTCGAAGAACAGTAAAGTGACCAACCAGGATAAGCCGTCACCGCCGCTCCTGTGGAAATGTTGACGATCCTCTTTTCCTTTTCAAAAGCCTGGGTTTTCTGAATGAATAGCGAAGTCAGGATGGCAGGCGAGGAAAAATTGGTTGTGATGTGACTGATTATTTGCTCCCCTGATGCGTTTTCAATAGAGCAAATGGGGGACAACATGCCGGCATTGTTGACCAAGCTTATCGAATCGAAAGACACATCTTCCAGTTCTTTAAATATTTCATCCATGAGACCAGGAATTTGATTTGGCTTGCTGAGATCACACGATTTGAAAATACCTGCGGCATCTCCCTGATTTCGAGAAACGGAATAGACGAGGTTTTCTTCCTTGTTCAGCAGCTCTGATAAAGCCTGCCCCAAGCCACGTGAGGCACCGGTGATGATGTACACTTTCATGAATTTTCCCTTTTGGTTTGGAGTTTGTCGTGATCTTTATCTGATTTGCTTTCGCTCGCCTCCCAGTATCCTGCGACCGGATAAGCTTCATCCGCTCCAGGCCATGGCGGCATGCTCACGCCAAAAGCAGCGAGCGGCTCTTCTCCAAAAGATCGAAACTGAAAATGAGTCCCGACTGGAATGGTAAGACAAATCCCGGGGTCAACCGAAACGATTTCTTCCTGCTCTCCCAGCTTTCGCCACATCTCACCCCGACCTTTCAAAAAGAACCAGATTTCCTCGATTGTTCGATGGGCAACAGCCGTTGAAGTTTTACCGCAAGCCAGTTCAAAGTGTGCACACCCACCCCCCTGCAAGCCCAGCAAAATGCGAACATCCGAGCCGTCCGGAGCCGTGACATCCGGTGCAGCCGGCAAACGTTTTGTCATGAATTCTGTCATTTTGCCTCAAAACGAAAGATACTCACATTCGAATAACAAAACATATCTTCGTCTTTTTCCGTTTAAAAAGGGGAATCTTCCAAATAACGATCGTTCTTGGTCTGCTTCCGCCAACTATTCTCAAATGGTTTGCAGTGGAAAGCTTCTCATTAATTTCGCAACAGAACTGATCTTTTTTAACAAGAATTCTTAGTCAAATCCGACAGTTTCAGCCAGGGTTGCGCCGATTTCGGTATGCAGGACAAGATCTGCAATTCGATCAAGCTCAGTGGGATCCCGATTGATGATAACCAGACGAGCCTTGCTTCGTTTTGCAATTTCTGGAAATCCGGCGGCAGGATAGACCACGAGCGAGGAGCCCATTGCTAAAAACAAATCGCAGGCTTTGGATTCAATTTCTGCCTGCTGCATCGGTTCCGCCGGCATCGGCTGACCAAAGGAAATTGTGGCAGTTTTTATGATTCCATCACACTCCGAGCAATGGGGAAGGGTTTCATTGTTTTCAAAAATTACGCGAATTTCTTCCAATTCGTAGCGTTTTCCGCAATCCAGACAGGAAGCATAGGTTGCATTTCCATGAAGCTCAATTACTTTATGATCCGGGATTCCTGATTTCTGGTGCAATCCATCAATATTTTGAGTAATCACCTTGTTGACCTGATCCCTTTTTACCAATTTTGCAACAGCGACATGTCCCAAATTCGGTTCAGCCTGTCCGATTAGAGCATCTGTGGCGAATTTGCGGCGCCATGATTCTCGTTTCATTTCTTCAGAGGCGAGAAAATCCTGAAAGTAAATTGGTTGGTATTTATCCCACACCCCGCCAGGACTGCGAAAATCTGGAATGCCTGATTCAGTGCTGATACCTGCCCCTGTGAAAACCACAATCCGTCGGCTTTCTTCAATCATTTCTCTCAAGCGTTCAATTCCTGCTTTATCTTCGCTCACTGTTTCCTCCAAAGTCTGCAGTATTAGTGGTTGATGGCTTCTTTTGATTGCAGCTGTTCGATTTCGGACTCTGAAAAGCCCCAATCCTCGAGAACTGAACGGGTGTCTTCCCCTGGATTGCGACCGGCATGTTTCACTTCAGGAACTGAGCGGCTGAAACGAGGAGTGGGTGCGGGCTGAACCAACCCTTCCAATTCAATGAACGACCCCCTGGCTTTGTTGTGTGGATGCTGAGGAGCCTCAGAAATAGAGAGCACTGGAGCGAAGCAGATGTCGCTGCCTTCCAGGATTCGGCACCATTCTTTCTGAGTTTTTGTCTTAAAAACTTCTGCAAGTTCCTTAGTTTTCTCCGGCCATTGGGACATTTCCATCTGCTCTGAAAATCGGTCTGGATCAATGCCCGTTTTCTCGATCAGCAAAGAATAAAACTGGGCTTCAATCGGACCAATCGAGATGTATTTTCCATCTTTTGTTTCATAAGTATTGTAAAAATGAGCTCCCCCATCCAACAGGTTGCTGCCGCGTTCCTCTGAAGCAAAAAATGGTGTTCCCTTCAAACCATAGAACATCGAAAGGAGTGAAGCAGAACCTTCCACCATTGAAACATCAATGACCTGCCCCTTCCCTGAATTTTGTGCCTCCAACAGCGCGCAGACGATTCCAAAGGCGAGATACATCCCTCCCCCGCCAAAGTCTCCAACCAGGTTCAATGGAGGGACCGGCCGGCTTCCTTTGAAACCAATCGCATGAAGTGCACCGGAAAGAGCAATATAGTTTATATCATGGCCTGCCGCCTGGGCAAGCGGACCATCCTGCCCCCAACCGGTCATCCGTCCATAGACCAATTTCGGGTTCCTGCTCATACAATCCACCGGTCCAATACCAAGACGCTCGGTCACGCCAGGGCGAAATCCTTCAAAGAGTCCGTCTGCTTTTTCACAAAGCTTCAAAATGACTCCTCTTCCTTCAGGGCTTTTCAAATTCACAGCAACGGAAAGTCGGCCGCGGGACAAAACATCCTTGGCAAGGTTACGATCCGCCTTTCCTATTCTGTCAATACGAACCACCTCGGCGCCCATATCTGAAAGCATCATTCCGCAAAAGGGCCCAGGTCCGATTCCCGCGAGTTCAATAATTTTTTTACCGTGCAAAGGTCCCATCAGAAAAGCTCGATTATTTTTTTTTCGGAAGGCAAAAAACCGGGGATGACTTATTCCCCTCAGACAACTGGAGAAATTAACTAATGCTCTAAGGAGATGTTTCGCTCAGGCATTCAGGGTCCGGGAAAATAAGGGACGATATTGTCTGGTAATCTCGTGGCTTTCGGTCAGGTACTTAAAAATAGCAATGCATATTTTACGTGAAGCATCGTCGTCATATGCCCGATTCAGACGGATCACCTCAATAAATTTTTCGAGAGCCTCTGCAAAATTTCTATGCTGCAATTCTTGAATACCTTTCAGAAAAACAGGCCTGACTTCGTTTTCCATCAATTTGTCCTGGTATTCCGCTTGAAACAGCTTTCCAAATAATCGGACTGAATCTGCCTGCTGAAAAAAATCCGAATCCGCCCGAATCTCCTTCACCAGTTCCAGGGCATGTTGCTGTTCAACAGGATCGTCCGAATAGATTTCAATTTGTGCAAGTAAAACCTTCGCTTCCTGATTTTCCGAATCTTCCTTGAGGATCCGGGTCAGGGTTAGAATCGCTTCAGCATTTTTATTTGAAGCGAGCAGCATTCTTGCCTGATCCACCGGGTTTTCCTCAGGCGCCAGTTCCGGGATTGATTTCTCCAACCATTGCATAATCGCTTCTTCAGGGAGTGCCCCCGAGAATTCATCATGGACCTGGCCATTCATGAAAAGCTTCACGTTGGGAATGCTGCGAATACCGAAGTGCCCGGCAATTTCCGGAAATTTTTCAGTATCGATCTTCACCAGTTCCAACTGATCTTTGTGCTCTTCTGCAATTTTCTCCAGAATTGGTCCTAATTGCCGACACGGGGCACACCATTCTGCCCAAAAATCTACCAAGACCGGTTTTTGAAGACTTCGCTCCAAAACGTCAGTCTGAAAATCATTCATTTCATAACTCATTGCTAATAATCCTTATTTTAGCCGACTATAAGATGACTGCTATCTGCTGATAATTGATTTTTGAGATAGAAACAGCAACAGCACCACTGGAAGCCAGTAATAACTTGACAACTTTGGATGACGAACGCTATTTCTTGATCTCTTTTTCAAGCCCTTTCACGCCGTTCATTTTACCTCAAAAAGGTGAAGAATGCAAAGGAGCAAAACAGTCTATAGAAAGTGTCGGATACAAGATCAAAAAGAGATGCAAACAGAGAGCAATGACATTTAAAACAGGGAGAATAAAATGGCAAAACAATTGGATTTCTATTTCGATTTCAGCAGCCCCAATGCCTACATGGCATGGACGCAGATTCCAGAACTGATTGAACGTACCAACTGTCAGGTAAAATATTATCCGGTTTTACTGGGCGGAATCTATAAAACTCTTGGGATTCCAGTCGTACCGATCTCCCAAAAAACTGACTATGTCCCTGTCGATCTGGCTCGAGTGTCGAGAGAACTCGGGGTACCTTTTGTAATGAACAGCGGATTTCCCGTCAATTCAGTCGCTCTGCTGCGCGGTGCATTGGTGACACAAGAAGAAGGAGGATTTCTTGAATACACGGATGCAATTTATAAAGCCGTCTGGGTGGACAACAAGAATATGGCGGACTCAAGTGTTGTTAGCAAAGTGCTGAGTGACGCAGGCATTGATGCACAAAAAATTATGGCAAGAATCGGAGAAGAAGCAATCAAAGAAAAGCTGAAATCCAATACTCAATCAATTGTGGACCGGGGAGCGTTCGGGTTACCGACTTTTTTTGTCGGCAACGAAATGTTCTGGGGTCGTGATCGGATGCACCATGTAGAAGAGGAATTGAAATATTGACTAAATTGAATTGAAAGTTTTTCGGCCAATCACAAAGAGATTCTGAAATGAGCGTATTTTACAAAATATACACAAATGAATTGTTTAAAATTTCGTGGGTATATTTGGTTTTGGCGCTCATCAATTTGCGGGTAAAACTTTGGTTGACTCCCTTTTGGCACGTTGATGTGTTAGCAAAAAATCACGCTCTTTTTCTTCAATTTCAAAACACCAACAATGAGCAGTCAAGAATTCTTCAGTTTTACGTACCAGAAGCACTCATTAAAATCTTCGGATTTTCGGTTCAGGACGCTTATCAAATACAGCGCTGGGTTTTCGTTTTTTTGACATTTCTCTGTTTTCATATTTACCTGAAAAAATGGTTTGACAGCAAACTTGCCTTCACCGGAGTCGTTTTTCTCAGTGCTGTCATGCCTTTGACATATTCAAACGCCCTCCAGGAAAGCGCTCCGCTATTGATGCTCACTTTTTTGTTGGGGCTATGGACAATTCGTGAACATCAATTCTACCGGTATGGGGTTGTTTTGCTGATTGGAGCGATCAACAACGAAACCGTCCTGATTCTCCCTGCTGTATTTTTCTTCTATAACATTCGCACACTTGAATTAAAACATATCCTCAAAGTGTCGACCCTCACCATCGGAACATGCCTTCCTGCATTTTTCTACACAGGAATGATTCGATACATCACTCGTGATCGGCCTCACCTGGGAGGGGCCTGGCATTTGCCGGACAATATCAACGGATTAATTGAACAATCCATGAAATCTCCATTGTTTTATTGGCAGGCAGGATACCTTTATCTGATTTTTCTTTTTGGTGTATTTTGGCTCTATGCATTCTTTAACTTTTCCAGTAAACCCTTTTTTTTGCAACGTTCGTCCTGGATGATTCCTTTGTTCATTATTATTCACTTTTTGACCGGTGTTATTCATGAATCAAGGCAAATGCTGCCATTGAGTTTTATTATTATTCCCAGTGCTATATGGTATCTTTTTGCGAACGAAGAAACAAAAACTGTTTCAAAAGGAAAAACTTAAGAGAAGTCAATAACTTTGAGCTTCAAATTGAACAACTAGGTCCAACCACTCAAGAACGATTCAGCCAGCAATGGTGTGGTAGTGAAAATAACAATTCATGAACTGTCTGCCAAATTTTCATCCGATTCCACAGGAAAATGCAATGAAACCATCAAATGCTCCCGATTATCTCAATCCTGCAATTCCGCCAGGCATGGCTCGAGTCAAAATTCCTGTGCTTGAAGCCGATTCGAAAACAATCGCAGGCTATGGACAATTGTTTGACCGTCCGGATGATATTGAGATCGAAATCACGAGATGGCCTGCCCAGGGTTGGCGGCCCGTGGATTCTGACTGCGGCGATGAAGGAGGGACCACGGAAGGAATTTTTGTTAGTGAATGGAAGGGAGATATTCTTTATGGTTCCAATGAGGCGGTTGGTGGCCGCTATATTTTAGGTTACGCAACAGAACCCGAAGATGCTGACGATCGTCACCAAGGCGATCCGGAATCCCTTTTGCTTTGGCATGCGAATTACCATCCCGATGGGGGCCAGCTATTTTTTCCACAAGAAAAAAAACCCTTCCTCGTTCCATTAGCAAAACCCGGAGACGATGTAAAACCCGAAGATTTTGTCTGCTTTTCCTTTGATGGAAGCAAAGGATTGTACATCCATCCTAATATTTGGCATGACGGTGTCTTTGCAGTAAGCGGAAAGCATCGCTTTTTTGACAAACAGGGAGCGGTTCACGCTCGTGTATCAGTTGACTTTCCCCGGGAATTTGGCTGTCTTCTCGAAATTCCCCTCAAAAATAATTGAAAACACAGCCGCATTTCTCAGGAAAAGCAAAAAATTGGGGATTTATTCCTGATCACAATCCCATACTCCAATGTAAATTCCTCTCTTTTTTGCAGTCCCTGCTCTTTTTATGATTTCTTCTTCAGAAAGAGTGATCACAGACCGGCGATTGCGGAAGAAGGAAAATAAATGTTCTGCCATTTCCCGTCGCACCCCTTCGCAGTCATTATCTTCTCCAAGGTCATGCAATTCATTCGGGTCATTTTTCAGGTCAAACAATTGAGGGGAATATCCCTCATAAAAAATATATTTCCATTCTTCTGATCTCACCATGTAGGCTTTGGCCCGATGAGGATCAACCCCCAGCTTGGCACGGGCAAGGTAAAAGGAATAGTCTGCTTCACTGAATGTAAGCTGACGCCATGAAACATCCTGATCATGAAGGAGTGGCCGGAGTGACCGGCCCTCCAGGCGTTGAGATTTGACTTTTCCTCCTACCGATTCAATGAAAGTTGGAATCAAATCGATGGATTCAACAAAACGCGAATCCTGCCTGCCCCTCGTGGGATCGGCAGCATTGGAAGGATCATATATAATCAGCGGGATCCGAACGCTTTCTTCATGGAACAACTGCTTCTCTCCCAAACCATGATCCCCTAAATAATCACCATGATCACTGGTAAAAACAATCATCGTATCGTCCATCCTTCCTTCTTCTTCAAGAAATTTAAACAAGCGTCCCAGATGATGATCGATTTGACTGACCAAACCCATGTAAGCGGGAATGACTGTTTTGCGGGCGTCTTCACGGCGAAAAGTGATGCTTTCTTCCTGATCCCGGAATGCCTGGTAAACTGGATGGGGATTTTTCGCTTCGGAGGAGCTGGTATTGACAGGAAGCATATCATCTTCGTTGTACATTTCGTGGTACGGTGCAGGAGCCATATAAGGCCAGTGTGGCTTGATGTAGCTCAGATGCAGACACCAGGGGTTTTCTCCCTTTTCTCGGATAAAATCAATCGCTCGATTTGTCATATAGGGTGTTTCGGAATGCTCTTCCCTGACTCTTGCCGGAAATGCCGAATTTTTCACAGACCACCCTGTGAGAACTTCCCCGTTTGGACCTTCCGCGGAATTTGCAAAATCATGCCAGGGATTATCACCCGGATAACCCATCTGATTCAAGTACTGATTGTAGGCCAATGGTTTTACAAATTCGCTGGGATGCAGCCCGTCATCCCGTTCAACCGGGTCAAATCCGCACTGACTCAACCGAATTGCTTCAAGTGAATTCGGGTCGAGCCTAACTCTTTCCATTCCTTCCAGATCGGCAGACATATGGGTTTTCCCGACCAATGCCACCTGCATGCCTTCCGGCCGCAAATAGTCACCAATAGTGTGGTTGTCCAAAGATAAAGGAACATTGTTCCAGACGGAACCATGACTCATCATATAGCGTCCCGTGTAAAAGCTCATTCGCGAGGGTCCGCAAATAGGTGCCTGCACATAGGCACGGGTAAAAACAACCCCTTTTTCCGCCAAACGGTCAAGATGAGGAGTTTTGATGCTCGGATGTCCATAACAACCCAGATAATCTGCCCGGAGCTGATCACACATGATGAAAAGAATGTTTTTTGTCGCTGCCATTTTTTCCTGCAAATCGAAGATGACTTTTTAATGAAACGCGCTCAATCGAGCAGTGATGAATATACCAAAGATCGTAATTCTGAACGAATGTTGTAGGAACTGGAAGGGATCAACTGAGTCATGAATATCGCAATCAGATCTTCTTTGGGAGCCACCCAGAAAACGGTGCTTGCCATGCCGCCCCATCCATACTCGCCTGCCGAACCGATAGTTTGTGATTTGATCACATCCGTTTTTACAGAAAATCCCAAACCAAAACCGACTCCCTCATAAGGCGTTTCACTGAATGTACCGATGGACAAAGAGGGGAGGTCCTGAGCATCAGGCAAATGATTGGATGTCATAAAATTGATGGTCCGTGGACCTAATATTCGAACCCCGTCCAATTCCCCGCCATTGAGCAGCATTCGACAAAACTTCAGATAATCTCCTGCAGTAGAGACCAAACCGCCCCCGCCTGAAAAATATGTCTTGAATCCGGTATAGGGGCTAATTTCCGGGTCATCTTGAAGGATGAATTTTTTTTCCGGATGGTAAAGATAGCAGGCAGCAAAACGATCCAGATTTTCTGAAGATACAGAAAATCCTGTATCCTGCATTTTTAAAGGTCCAAAAATATGATCCTTAAAATATTGATCCAAACTTTGTCCAGAAATAAGTTCTATAAGATAGCCGATGACATCCGTGGCATGAGAATAATTCCACGCCGTACCTGGAGAAAACTCAAGGGGAAGTTCTGCCAGACGCATGACCAGTTCTTTGTTCGAAAAACCTTCATTTCCGCCAATCAAATCACACTTTCGATACGCTGCATCCACGTTTGTGCGCTCCATAAAACCGTAAGTCAATCCTGATGTGTGCGTCAGGAGATCCCGAATTGTCATCAGGCGCAAAGCAGGAGTTGTCACAAAGTTCGGATAATTCCCTGAAGAATAAACTCTCCTGTTTTTCCATTCAGGAATAAAATGCTCCACCGGATCATTGAGCTGAAAATACCCCTGTTCGTACAACTGCATCATGGCCACTGATGTGATTGGCTTGGTCATCGAATAAATTCGAAAAATAGTATCTTCGGTCACCGGCCGATTCCTTTCGATATCCATCTTTCCCTGTGCCTGGCAGTAGCCAATTTTACCGTGACGCGCTATCAGGGTTAGTGTTCCTGGATAATTTCCTGGTTTCAGATAACTGCGTTCGATGTGAGCACCAATGTTTTCCAGCTGTCGGGATGAAAGCCCGATTTCTTCAGGACATGCCTGCATAAAGTCTACTCCCAATTAGAGTATTTTCGAGATCCGTTCATTCGGTTTCGTAGCAGCACCAATTGATTATGAAGGAGGATCAATTCCAGGGAAGTTTCTCCAAATCGAGGTTGCCTCCAGACAAAATCAGGCCGATTCGTAGACCTTGAAAAATTTCCCGTTCCGTCAGGAGGACTGCCAACGGCACAGCAGCAGACGGTTCCACAATTATCTTCATTCGTTCCCAAATTAAACGCATTGCCTCAATAATTTTTTTTTCGCTAACTGTGATGATCTCAGCGACATGACTCTGAATGATATCAAAGGTCAAGTCGCCCAGCGAAGTTCGCAAACCGTCCGCAATCGTATTGGAATGGGTCAAGGGAATTAAAGTTCCCTGCTGAAAAGATCGATAGGCATCATCCGCTTCTTCGGGTTCGGCGGCAATCACTTTGGTCTTTGGGGAAATGGCAGACACGGTCAAGGCCGTGCCGCTGATTAAGCCTCCTCCTCCGACCGGAGCAAGGACGACATCGAGATCCGGAATTTCTTCCAACAGTTCCAATGCCGCTGTACCCTGCCCTGCAATGATCCTGCTGTCATTGAACGGATGAATAAAATTCGCTCCTGTGCTTTCAACAACTTTTTTTAACGCAAGTTCTCTGCCTTCAAGGGTTGATTCACACAAAATCACTTCAGCCCCGTAGGCAGCGACCGCCTGCTTTTTAATTTCTGAAGAATTTTCAGGCATCACCACCCAGGCCTTAACACCACGGGTTCGAGCCGCTAATGCAAGGGCAGCTCCATGGTTACCGGAAGAATGAGTTGCGACCCCTTTGGCCGCTTCGTCATCACTCAATAGCTGCACTGCGTTGGTCGCTCCTCTTATTTTAAAGGCGCCCACTTTTTGGAAGTTTTCACATTTAAAAAACAGTGACGACCCGCAGACCCCGTTGATGGCCTGGGAAGTCAAGACGGGTGTATTATGAATATGAGGTTTAATTCTCTGATGGGCTACTTTGATATCGTCGATTTTTGGATGCAACATAAACTCTATATTGTCAATTTTTGAGGCAAAAAATTCTATCGGTAAATATTTTCTTTAAAATGTTTTCGACACATCGAAATGTATTGATCATTGCCGCCAATGACAACCTGCGCCCCTTCTCTGACGGGGTTGCCTTTTTCATCAACACGAACCACCATGGTGGCTTTGCTGCCGCAATGGCAAATTGTTTTGATTTCTTTCAAGTTATCCGCCCAGGCCAGCAAATACAAACTGCCGGGGAAAAGTTCTCCCTGAAAATCGGTACGCAATCCATAGGCAAGCACCGGAATATCCAGGCGATCTACCACCTCGCCCAGTTCGAAGACTTGTTTTTTATTAAGAAACTGAGCTTCATCCACTAAAATGCAATGCAGGGGAGTGCTTTCCAATTTCTCATTGACCATCTCAAATAGATCATCGTTTTCGTCAAATATTGTCGCGTTGGCTTCAATACCAATTCTGGATTTGACTTTACCCACGCCATAACGATTATCCAGTTTTGGTACAAAGATCAACGTGTTCATTCCCCGTTCGAAATAGTTGTAACTGGATTGCAGCAAGGCGGTGGATTTTCCTGCATTCATCGAGGAATAGTAAAAATACAGCTTGGCCATAAGTTATCCAAAATTTTCAATCAGAGACATGAAACTTTGTTCATAGTGCTTTCTTGCTTCGGAAAGCGCTTTTTTCCCGTCACCACAGAGATTAAAATAGAATTTTATTTTGGGTTCTGTCCCGGAAGGCCGAGCGGTAATACGACTGCCATCCTCCATGTAGAAAGCCAGCACATTGGAAACCGGAAGTCCCAAACTTCCCAAAACCTTCCCGGTTTGAGGATCTGTCATCAGATTCTGCTGATAATCCTTGAGAAGATTGACTTTGTATCTCCCAATAGTTTTTGGAGGATCTGTCCTCAGTTCTTTCATAATATTCTGAATTTGCTCCGCTCCCGATTTTCCTTCAAGAACATGATTGATCAAAGAGTCCTCATGGAAACCAAAGTTTTGATGAATCAACTCCAATTGATCCAGCGCCTTGTGTCCTTCTGCTGCCAATTCGGCAATCATTTCCGCGAAAACAACCAGGGCACTGACCCCATCTTTGTCTCTCACAAAATCCCCTAATAAATACCCGTTGGCTTCTTCCATCCCGAAGACAAATTGGCCTGTTCCCTGGTCCTGACGCGTTCTGATGATTTGGCCAATATTTTTAAATCCAGTGAGAGTTTCATAATATCTGAGTCCGTGACCCTCTGCGATTTTTCGAGTCAGTTCAGAAGTCACAATGGTGCTGACGACAAACCCGTTCAAAGGGAGTCGGTTTACCTCCTTTAATTTTCTCAAATAATAATCCAGGAGCAGTTGACCAATCTGGTTTCCGTTGAGATTGATCCAGTCACCATTTTGCCGGACCAATGCCCCCAAACGGTCACTGTCAGGATCATTGGCGAGAAGGAGCTTTTCATTTTCCCGCGCTGTTTTTTTAGCCAGCGTGAAGGCCGCAGGATCTTCTGGATTGGGAGAGCGTACAGTGGGAAAATTACCGTCAGGAAGCTCTTGTTCCTCGACGACCGAAACATTCTGGAATCCCCGACGCTGAAGTATTTCTCGCACTGGAATATTTCCTGTGCCATGCAATGGGGTATAGACAAAATGGAGATTTTTGTTGTTTTCCCGGTCTCCCAAACAAAGTTGTTCCACCTGTCCGTAATACTTTTGATCCAGCTGATCTTCGATAATCTCGATTTGTTTCTCTTTTAAGGCAGTTTCGAAATTCGTGCTCCTGATTTTAGAATAATCCTGAATCAATTCAATTGCGGCCATGATTCCTGAGTCATGGGGAGCGTTGATCTGGCAGCCATCAGACCAATACACTTTGTATCCGTTGTACTCCCGTGGGTTGTGACTTGCAGTGATGACGATTCCAGCATTTGTCTTCAATTCTCTGACTGCAAAAGAGAGCATTGGAGTAGGACGCAGAGAAGGAAAAATGTACACCTTGATTCCATTTCCGGCAAAAACACTGGCCGCTTCTTGCGAAAACACTTCCGAATGGGTGCGGTTGTCGAAGGCAATGGCAATGCTCGCTGGAGCATCCTCTGCGTTCTGTTTCAGGTAATCAGCCAGTCCTTGAGAGGCTTGACGGACCACGTAAACATTGAATCGGTTGCTTCCCGCTTCAACTTTCCCCCGCATCCCTGCGGTACCGAACTCAAGGTTTTTGTAAAACCGGGAGACCAATTCCTCTTCTTGACTGCTTTCGATGAGCCGATTGATTTCTTCCTTCGAATTGTCATCAATATAAGGATTTTCAACCCAGGCACGGGCTTTCTTCAATATTTCTTCCTGCATGGAAATTTTTTCTGTTTGTTAAAATTTGAAAACAGGGAAAACACGTTTATTGCTTTTGCCGGTCCCAGTTGATCAAACGAATGATGGTCTGCAAACCGGTTTCGATCAAAAGATCTTCGGTTTCATCTTTTTTATCCATTGAAATGAATTGATCTTCCACCCGGTTGGCAAAAACAACGCATACAGCACCTGCTCGAAAGTTTTGAATTGAAGAAAGGGTCAGCAGCGTGCTGGTTTCCATTTCAAGGTTGTAAACATTGATCGCTTGTAATTCTTCAACCAGCTTAGGTTTTCTGCTGCGAAATCCTCCCACGTTGCGCCCCTGCGCTCCATAAAATCCAGAGCAGGTTGCCGTGATACCAACATGAGCCCGGCTATTCATTTCAGAGGTGGTTTCCTCCAATGCCTGAACCATTTGATAGTGGGCGACTGCCGGGTAGCTTGCCGGAACATAGTTCAACGAAGTGTCTTCCAGACGAACGGCCCCGGTACTGATCACCAAATCGCCGATCTTGATGAAATCCTGCAACGCCCCGCAGGTACCGATGCGCAGAAAGGTCGGGCGTTTGACGCATTGCGAAAGTTCGACAACGGCTATTTCCGTGTTATCGCAGCCGATTCCCGTCGCACAGACCGTGATGCGGGATCCTTGGTAAACACCGGTGATGGTAACATATTCTCGATAACGATTTTCAATTTCAATCCGTTCAAATTTCTTCGCGGTTCGATCCGCCCGATCCGGATCTCCACAGAGCAAAACGTAGTCCGCCACCTCACCCGGTGCAGTCGCAATATGATATTGTCGGCCTTCAGAATCTCTGACCTCCTGTGCCGAATTCATGTTTCCTGATGCAGACGAATGACTTTTCATGAGGACTCCCTTCAATGGCAGGTGCAAAAATTAATGAGCAATTTTCGGATAGTAAAGAGAATAGTCAAATTTTGGCGAATGACTTCCCTGGTGACAGGAACTGCAGACTTCTTTAACCGCAGCATTGGGAGTGCGAATTTTAGGATTGCTGCTATGTGCTTTTCCCGGTCCATGACAGTTTTCACATTGAACATTGAGCAATTTAGGCGTCAGTTCCGGGCTGAGAAATCCTTCTTTTTGCAGACCAACAACATGGCACTGAAGGCATTCCAAATCAAAATGTTTATTCACGTTTTCCAAGGTGGCAAAAGCATTGGAATGTCGACTCGTACTCCAGATCTGATGTTGAACAATATGACAGGTCTTACAGGTTTCTTCTCCAGCATAGGGAGCCTCAAGCTCATGCTTTTCCATTCGATCCAGATTGGAAAAAAATAATGCCTGAACGGATTGATCGTAAACATCGAAGTAAGCCATCATTTTCTGGTCATCCTCGTATTTGGCCAGAAACCAGTCAAGTTCCAGGTTCACCTTTTTTTTATTATTGAGATCGACCCTTCCGTGGAACGCTCCCTGCCCTTTGGTGGGAATAGAGATAAAGCTCCCCTCGCTTGTTTTCATTTCCAAAATTTGATTCAATTCATCATCGTTGTTGCTCCCCGTAATTATCAAATCAAACAATTGGCTTTTCTCGAATTTTTGAAGCTCCTTTTCATCACCGCGAAACATGAGCACCGCAAAATCCGGATGAGTTTCCTCCAGCTGTTTTTGCAGGTCTTCGATGAATTGGGAGCTCACCGGAAAAACATCGAGTTCCTCGTGCTTATTCTGATAAATCTGAGCTGGAGACAGATACCCCCAAAGTCCTACTCTTTTTTCTCCCGCAGCAACAAAGAGAGATTTTTTTACCAACCAGTCCCCGCGAAGGTTGCTCAAAAAATAAGGAAGATTCTGGTTTAACAAAGGACGTTCATAGAGCAGTTCATTCGGTCCTACCAATATTGCATCCGGCCGAAGTTCAAGCATGGCCTTTTGGATCAAATCGACTTTCAATCGACCTTGTTCGGAAGGAACCGGAAAATTGTTCCCCAAATCGAGATAAACGACAGATTCATGAGAAGACCGCATTTGTTTCAAATAAGTGGCGCGCCTCAACAAACCACCCATATCCCCATCGGTGCTGCAGCCGCAGGGTTTTATTTCGCCCCTCAAATCACCCGTAGCACTTATCCAGAAGAAAGAATCATCAGCGGCTTTCAGATTCCCAGGCTTGCTAGTGAAGCAAACTCCAAGTAAAATGACTCCGAGCAGGGTCATCCAATTCCATCGGCTGTTAAAGTATGTTTTCATCGTAAATTCCATCAAGAAAAATTATGTTTGAGTGAACATCATAAAGGTCGAAAAATCTTCTGTCTAAATCAGGTCGGGTCAATCGGCGGACTAGGAATACTTAGATCAGGAAAGCAGGGGCAAATCATATCGGTAGAAGGTCATGAGGTCAATTGAAATTTGAAATTCTGAAATACTGATCCACCCATGCACTTTCCTCCAAACAGGAAATCATTTTAGCAAAATAAATTTTTAAATGGCATACGATCCAGTCCGTTTTTTAGTGGTGCGCGATTTTTTAAATTTTAAAAAAACGAATCAATGGGCGGAACAAGCACCTGAGCAACTGACAAAAAACATTGACCGCCGTTTTTATTTTCACCTCCTGCAGGGGATGATTCGACATCAAAGACTATTGGAAGAAGAAATCCGTAGCCGAATCAAAAAGCCATTCCACAAATTGCAGGACAGTGTGGTCGGCATTCTTTCCCTGGGTATTTTTCAACTGTATTTCATGGATAAAGTTCCGGCACGAGCCGGGATTTTCGAAACAGTTGAGTTGGCTGTTCCCTTTAGGATTTTTCAACAAAAAGGACTGATCAACGCAGTTTTAAGAAATCTGCAGCGGGATCCGGACAAAAAAAGTCGATTGCTTAATTATCCCTTGCCTGTCCGCACCTCACATCAGGACTGGATGGTAGCAAGGTGGCAAAATTCGTATTCGAAAAGCGAGGTCCAATCCATCTGTGAAGCAAACAACGTTTTTGAAGGAATCACGATCCGCACAAAGAAACCCTGGAACCGTGCTCAGCTCCAGAAGAAGCTCCGCGCTGAAGGGGTTGAAAGCCGGCTTCATCCTATCGCGGATCAGGCCCTGATTGTGGAAAATGCTTCAGAATGTTTTCGAACTAACGCTTTTCATGAGGGAGCCTTTTATGTCCAGGACAGTTCTTCCCAAGTTTTTTTAGAACTGACGGAATCGCTCTGGAAGGGCGATGTTCTGGATGCCTGTGCAGCACCCGGAGGAAAATCACTCCAAATTCTGGAATCCTCGCAGCTTCGCCACCTCGTCATCAATGACATCTCCCGAAACCGACTGCTGAAAATCAGTCAAAATATTGCACGACTGAATTTAAATTCCCAGATGCTGACGATTTCTGATAGTCGACGACTTCCCTATCTAAAACCGTTTGACGTGATTTTGCTGGATGTTCCCTGTTCTGCGACAGGGACCATCCGCAAAAACCCTGATTTGAAATGGACTGCCCAGCCGGCGACGCTATTGAAGCAAGAAGATCTGCAACGTCGGTTGCTCGAGCATTCGGTTTTACATTTAAAACCGGGGGGAACACTGGTCTATTCAACTTGCTCTCTTGAAACAGAAGAGAACGATCTTCAAATCAAACAATTCCTTGAGAATCATCCAGAATTTGAGTTGCTGCCATTCTTTCAGCTACCCAATGTCCCGCAAAACTATTCTCCCTATTTGACTAAAGAGGGATACTTTCGTTCTCTTCCATCACCTGAGATGATGGGATTTTTTGCGGCAGTATTATTGCATAGAGGGGAGAGAACTGAAAACAATTTCGCTTGACTTCCTAGTCAAAAGTCACTAGAAAAGCACGCTTTTGAGAACATCTTCAACAGAGACAACATTCGGTTGAATGAGCCCGCAAGGTTTATCAATCTTGAAGATCTGGAAGCGGGTCATTTAACAGAAATCACGATCATTTGAGATCAGGAGAATCAGGTATGCAAGAAATCAAAGCTATGTTGCTGAAAGAAAAAGAAAAACTGATCGATGAAATTCTTAAAAGCCAGGGAAAAAGCGCTTTTGAGCATGAAATCGGGGATGAGATCGACAGTTCTGTTGAAGAGCAGGAACGTAAGCTGCTAATGCTTCTCCAGGATCGGGAACGTGAAAAACTGGAAAAGATAGAAGAAGCGATCGTCCGGATTGAAAACGACAATTATGGAGAATGCGAGGAATGCGGAGAACCCATTGCAAAAAAACGCCTGATGATTGTTCCTTTCACGAAACTCTGTATCAACTGCCAACAGGAAGAAGAACGTTTAAAAGGCCTCAATGTCAATGATGAGCCAGAAAATTCTCTCCGGTACATGGAGGATTGAGCCCATCCTGATGACAGGAACTTCCCGGAAATTGAAATTTGCTGATGACTCCGGACATCGGTCACGGTCACTATAAAAATCAGGAGCCGCAATGGCTAATCTGCTGAATTACGACGCTTCACAATTATTAGCGTTCATTCTGGTCGTGATCAGAATTAGCGGAATAGTCGCAACTGCTCCGATTTTTGGTGACGCCAACATTCCCTCCCAGATCAAAATCGTTATTATCCTCGGTTTTTCGTTGATCATTTATCCCTTTGTTCCTCCTTTTTCCATTCCGCTTGACAACGTCTCGTATTATTTACTCCTGGTCGCCGGGGAGCTGTTGATCGGTCTGGTGCTGGGGATGGTTGGTCAGCTGCTGTTTGCCGCAGTCCAATTGGCAGGAGAAATGGCAGGATTACAAATGGGACTCGGGATGGCTAATGTGATGGACCCTCAATCCCAGCAGCAAGTCTCCATCGTCGCCCAAATCGAATATGCCTTTGCCGCATTGATCTTTCTGGCCATGGATGCTCATCATGTCGTGATAAACGCAATGGTGCACAGCTATACCATCCTCACTCCAGGAAGTGTCGAATTAGGGGCAAAACTCACTCAGGAAATCATCACTCTCTCTGCAGGAGTTTTTGTACTGGGTTTTCAGCTCGGTGCACCGTTGATTATTGCTCTCTTTGTGGCCAATATCATCATGGGATTTATGGCACGGGCAGTGCCGCAAATGAATATCTTTGTTGTCGGATTCCCTTTTTCAATACTTTTAGGGTTTGTCATGCTTTCGGCAGGAATTCCATTTTTTATTCATGCCCTGCGAATCCTTTTTGAACTTTTTGACAATCAAATTGTAACCGTATTGAATTTGTTGAAACAGCCCTAGGGATCTTTGGGTTTCGATCAAAATTGTGTTAGGATAGAAAGTATTGATTCGCATTCAATAGAAAAATGCATTTTAATGACTGACAGAAGGATTTGTTATGGCTGAGCAGGAAGGACAGGAAAAGTCCGAAGCCCCTTCAGACAAACGGAGGGAGGATTCCAGAAAAGAAGGGCAGGTGGCCTTTAGCAAAGAAGCGACCTCCGCAGCAATCCTGGCAGGGATTGGACTTATTTTTTACGCGATGAGTTCCCTTATCTTGAGAAGAAGCGAAGCTTTTTTAGCGGACTCCTTTACCCATTTGCAGCGACCGGAATTTACGGTATCCATTATCTCTCAAATCTTTCGCGAAGTTCTGGATTTTGCACTCCCGATCTTTCTGCCATTTGCTTTCGTCGCAATCGTCCTTGGAATATTGTCTTCTGTGTTCCAGGTCGGTTTCCGACCAACAATCAAGCCGCTGCAGCCAAAATTCAACAAGATCAGCCCCCTCAGCGGAATCAAACGGCTTTTTTCGACACAAGGACTGGCAGAACTGTTCAAGAGTTTGTTCAAATTGTTTGTCCTGGGGTATATTGCATACCTGACATTCCAAACCGAAATGGAAGCTTTAACCGGATTGTCAATCATTTCAGTAGAATCCATCGTCAACTACAACTTTTCTGTAGTTGCAAAAGTCGTCGCAAAGATAATACTCGCCTTGGTTGTCCTCGCGGTTCTCGACTATTTCTACCAGAAATGGCTCAATGAGCAGAAGATGAAAATGACCAAACAAGAGGTCAAGGATGAAATGAAACAAAGCGAGGGTGATCCTCAGCTCAAAAACAGAATTCGTCAGGTCCAGCGCGAAATGTCGCGCGCCCGTATGATGCAGGAAGTTCCAAAAGCAGACGCGATAGTGACCAACCCAACCCACTTTTCAGTGGCTATTCGATATGATCGTGAAACCATGGTTGCTCCCGAGATCACCGCCAAAGGAGCCGACTTTATTGCCTTTCGAATGCGGACAATTGCCAGGGAGAATAATGTTCCTGTTCTGGAACGTCCTGCTTTGGCTCGCGAATTGTATCGAGATGTGGAAATAGGGGAAACCATTCCGGATCGATTCTACAAAGCCATCGCTGAAATCCTTGCCTACGTTTACCGTATCAAGAAAAAACAGCGTTCTACCTGATTCTCTCGGAATCCATCCTGCTTAATCTGAATGCCCCTATAGGGAAATTTATTCCTAGTATTTTCACTTTCTCTGGTTCTTTCTTTCTAATGAACAGGAATGGGGAGAGTCCTCTTTCCACCTTTTGAAAAGAAGGTCGGTAGTTCCCGGCCAAGGTGTCGGGTTGAAAAAGCAACTTTCTTTGGAAATAAGGTAACGTGGCAGTACAAACAGATCTATCCATCGGACGTCTCACAAAAAATTCAGATTTCCTGCTTGCTGCAGGAGTGATCAGCATCTTGTTGATCATGGTGCTTCCGTTACCCGAAGTCGTCATCGATCTTCTGCTGGCAATGAGCATCACGATTGGAGTCCTGATTTTATTTGTGGCTCTTTTTACCAGCAGTGCCCTTGAATTTTCTTCATTTCCTACCGTCCTTCTCATTTCTACCCTTTTCCGACTTTCTTTGAATGTCGCTTCAACCCGTCTGATTCTTCTCAACGGAAATCAGGGTCCGAAGGCAGCCGGAGCCGTGATCAATGCATTTGGGGAATTTGTTGCTGGAGGGAATCAGATTGTGGGGATTATCATCTTTCTGATCCTGGTATTGATCAACTTTATCGTCATCACGAAAGGTGCAGGACGGATCGCGGAAGTAGCCGCACGTTTCACCTTGGACGGAATGCCTGGAAAACAAATGGCCATTGATGCTGATTTGAATGCAGGTTTGATCGACGAACAGCAGGCCAAAAGCCGCCGCTCGCAAGTTCAGAGAGAAGCAGATTTTTACGGAGCGATGGATGGAGCCAGTAAATTTGTCCGTGGAGATTCCATTGCCGGTTTGATCATCAGCGCCATCAACATTGTAGGGGGACTCCTGGTTGGTACCACCCAGTTCGGAATGTCGGCCGGTGATGCCTTTGGCACTTATACCACTTTGACCATCGGAGACGGGCTAGTCTCGCAGATCCCCGCGCTGATCATTTCAGTAGCTGCCGGTATGGTGGTGACCAAAGCTTCCGCAGAAAACAAACTCTCGATTGACCTGCAAAAACAAGTATTCAACAACGTCCAGGCTCTGTTTGTCGCCAGCATCGTCCTGCTGGCCTTTGCAGTTGTTCCAGGATTGCCGACTGTGCCCTTTCTGGTTATTTCAATTGCAACAGGAGCCCTGGCCCTTTATGCGAGGCAGAACAATCAACGGGCTGAACAAGAAATACTGGTCCAGGAAGAAGCAGAGGCTCAACAAAAAATCGATGAGGAACCGGAAGATATTGCCTCTTTGCTGCCAATCGATGTGTTTGGCCTGGAACTTGGATATGGCTTAATACCGCTTGTTGACGAAGAACAGGATGGGGAACTTTTAAAACGGGTCAAATCCATCCGGCGTCAAATGGCCCTGGACTTTGGATTTATCGTTCCTCCTCTGCACATCAAGGATAATTTGGAATTGGCGCCTGGTGAATATTCCATCACAATCAAAGGGATTGAAGTTGGCCGGGCAGAACTGATGGTGGGACAATATTTGGCAATGAAAACCGGAGAGGTGGACGAAGAAATTTCAGGAGTTGATACTGTGGAACCGGCCTTTGGTCTGCCAGCCATCTGGATCTCTCCCGACGATGAAGAAGATGCTCAGTTTGCAGGCTATACCGTAGTTGATATTCCAACGGTTTTGGCAACACATGTGACAGAAATTTTGAAAAACTATGCCCATGAATTTCTGGGTCGGCAGGAAACACAACGCTTACTGGACAACTTCGCACAGAATGAACCGAAAGTGGTGGAAGAATTGGTCCCGGGATTGCTCTCCCTTGGTGCAGTTCAGAAAGTGTTACAAAACCTGTTGAGAGAAAGGGTCTCGATCAGGGATCTTCACACAACGCTCGAAATATTGGCAGATATGGCTCCGCTCACCAAAGATCCTGATCTCCTGACCGAATATGCCCGGCAATCCATGGCGCGCCCGATCACGCGACAATATCAGACACCGGACGGCCAGTTGCCCCTGATCACGATGAGTCAGGAAATAGAGGATCAAATTGCTCACGCAATTCAAGATACCGGACATGGGACCTATCTCGGACTGGACCCTGAAACGGCTCAATTGATCATCAACAAAATTGAAGGACTGATGGAACCGTTCTCCATCAACAATTATCAACCGATTCTGCTCTCTTCGCCCCTAATCCGTCCGCATGTCAAGAGATTGACAGAACGATTTATTCCCAATTTAGTTGTGCTTTCCCACAACGAAATTGCAGCCGATGTTCGTATTGAAAGCATGGGAGTCATTGAGTAATGCAGGACGATCTGAGGACTTTTTATAAGAAACCAATGCCATGAATCTGAAACGATACCGCGTCAACAATATTCAAGAAGCACTTCAGCAAATCAAAAAAGATTTGGGACCGGATGCCATCATCGTCTCCACACGCCAAGTCAAGGACGGCGGCGGTACCTTCGGTCTTTTTGGAAAGAGCATGCTTGAAGTAACCGCCGCCCGTGATGAAACCGCCAAAAAAGCTCCCGCTCCGCCAGTTCCGAGGCAGAACAATGTCGAATCGTCTCCATACGGTGCTCCCGATGTAGCACTCGCTACCAAGCCCAAGCTTGCCCTGGAGTCTGCTTTCAAGAGCCAGGAAGAGGTACAGCGGATGCTGCTGCCGATTCGTCAGGAAATTCAGGAACTGAAAGATATTATCGTTAGTATGGAGACCCGACCTTCGCGTAAAAACCAGGCAACGACACAGCTCCATCATGAAATTTCAGAAGTTCGCACCATGGTCCAGGGCCTGGCCGCACAATCCAGCCAGCTGCGTAATGAAGATTTATCTGAAAATCTGGTCGTTTTGTTTCAGCAAATGGTTTTTAATGGATTGGAAGAAAAATTTGCGCGGCGTTTGATTCAAGAGGCGAAAAAAAGTATTCCCCCGGAAGAATTGAACAATTTTCCGTACGTGAAAATCTTTATCGCTCGTATGTTGATGAAGATTGTGAGAGTTTCCAATGGGATTCAAAAAGATGGCGCAAAACAGAAAATTGTCACTTTGATCGGACCAACCGGGGTAGGGAAAACCACAACGATCGCAAAAATTGCTTCTGAACAGGTATTGAAATACAAACGAAAAGTTGCATTGCTGACAGTGGATACTTTTCGAATCGGCGCAATTGAACAGCTCCGTTCCTATGCCAAGATCATGAATGTTCCTCTTGAAGTCACCTCCAGTAAATCTGAAATCAATCAGGCAATTGAAAAATTTTCTGACTATGACGTCATTTTGATCGATACAGGAGGACGGTCACAACGGGATGAGGCACAGATGTATGAACTCCGCGAACTGCTGGAGAACAATAACAAAAGAATAGAAAATTTTCTTGTTTTGAGTACGACAACGAAGGATCATGAAATTTCTGAAATCACTCGAAAATTTGGAGAACTCAGCATTGATGGTGTAATCTTCACCAAACTGGATGAAAGCACAACCTATGGATGTATCTTCAACCATGTGATTCGTTTTAAAAAACCCATTGCTTTTTTAACGACCGGCCAAAAAGTTCCTGAGGATATAGAAATCGCTACGAAGGAACGTCTGGTAGATCTTTTACTGAATATTGCAGGAAATTGAGTCCCTCATCACGCTTTCAACTTCGGACACAGGACAAACAGTGGATCAGGCCAGTACATTACGTCGACTCGTAAACAAAGACCCGAATGCCGGGCAAGCCCGCCCCAAGCAAAAAAAGAAACGCCGGGTTCGCGTGATCAGCATCACAAGCGGCAAAGGTGGTGTCGGCAAGACCAATGTAACAATCAATCTGGCATATGCGCTTTCCCTCCTCGGACGGCGAGTTTTCATTCTCGATGCAGATCTCGGACTGGCCAATATTGATGTGCTCTTGAATATTTCGCCCCCCTTCAATATTGAACATGTGCTTTCCGGAGAAAAGAGCATCAATGAGATAATCGTCGAGGGGCCCGCGAACATCAAAATTTTGCCAGCCAGTTCCGGCTTGAGCGAATTGGCGGAACTGGACCGCGATGAACAGGTCAAATTATTTCGCAAATTGGGTGAAATTGACCAAACAATGGACTATTTGTTTGTTGACACCGGAGCCGGTATCGCATCCAATGTTTTGCGCTTCAACGCGACTGCTGATGAAATCATGCTGATTGCGACTCCGGAACCAACTTCAATGACTGACGCTTACTCGGTGATTAAAATTCTGGCGACCAAATACCATGTAAGAAAATTCAACCTGATCACCAATGCAGTAGAATCACAAAAAGAAGCCCTTGCCGTCTATGACCGCCTCAACAAGGTGGTCTATGATTTTTTGCAAATCAAACTCAATTACACCGGCTTTGTCTATAAGGATCCGATGCTGACAAAAGCAGTGCGCATGCAGAAACCATTGCTGGAAGTTTATCCAAAATCTCCCGCAGGGAAATGCTTTTCTGTCCTGGCAAGAAAACTGGATCAAAATGCCGGCATGCTTCCGATTCTGGATCTGGACGAACCTCAAACCGGATTTTGGGATCGATTGATGCACTGGAAACGAAAACGATAGATCGGTCAACGTGATAAATATCCAGGAGAGCTTGTGAATCCTAATCCTTATGCTCAACAGGCCCAAAAAAGCAGAGAAGATCTGGTGCTGGAAAACGCACACCTGATCAAGCGCATTGTTAGTAGGATGTCGGCACGTCTTCCTTCGGAAGTCGATAAGGATGAACTCTATCAGGCGGGTTCTTTAGGATTGCTGGACGCAGTCGATAAATTTGATCCCGGTAAAGAAGTTCAATTTAAAACCTATGCTGAATTTCGAATCAAGGGAGCGATCATTGACGAATTGAGGTCAATGGATTGGATCCCGCGTTCGGTGCGCAGCGCAGCGACTCAAATGGAACATGCCCATACGACTTTGACCAACACCCTGGGAAGAGAACCTTCTGATGCGGAAATGGCACATGAGCTGGACATGTCCACCAAGGAATACTACCAATTTCTGGCAAAATCCCGCCCGATCCCGCTGGTTTCCCTGAGCAACTACGGAAAAGCAGGGGATGAAGATTCCCAGGACATGCTGGAGGTCATCGAAGATCCCGATGTCGAAGATCCTTTTGCCACTTTTTCTTCCGGAGAGATGCAGCAAAAATTGGCAGGGGCCATCAAAACCCTCCCGGAACAGGAACAATTGATTTTATCGCTGTACTATATGGAAGAAATGAACCTCAAGGAAATCGGAGAAGTTCTTGGCGTTTCCGAATCTCGAGTCTCACAAATCCGAACCAAAGTGATTGTCAAACTGCGTGTCGCCATGAAATCTGTCATGGATCAGAAGTAATTGTCTCCTCCCCACCCATCCCACCATTTTAAAAACGTTCAAAAAGACATGTACACGCGTAATTTCCGTGAAAATTGATATGGATTCTACTGCTTGCATAAAGGTTTGATCTTTGAGATGATCCCCACTGATCGAAGCATTCGATGATTTGTCCTTCTTCTCTATTTAGACCCCGGCGTTGAAGATGAACACCAGCATCAGTATTCCTCTTTGGGTTTTCGCAATCCTGATCCTCATTACAGGATGGGCGCTTCTCAGCCGAATTCTATTTCCCAGTGTACGCTGGTTTTTACGCCGTCGAGTCAATCGTGTGCTGGATGAAATCAGTACCCTTCTCGATATTGAAATCAAACCTTTTCAACTGACCAAGCGCCAGGTCCTTATCGACCGACTTGTCTATGATCCCAAAGTGATCGAAGCCATTCAGGAATATGCCCTTGAACAGCAAATATCCCGTGAAGCCGCACAGGCAAAAGTCGTCAATTATGCAGAAGAAATTGTACCGGCCTTCAATGCCTACATCTATTTCCGGTTCGGATACTGGTTTTCAAAAAAAATAGCCCGTTTGCTTTATCGTGTTCGGTTGGGATTTGTTGATGAAAAGAAAATCGCTGCTATTGACCCGAAAAGCACCGTTGTCTTTGTCATGAATCACCGCAGCAACATGGATTATATTCTCGTTTCCTATCTGACAACAGAACGCACCGCCCTCTCCTATGCGGTCGGAGAATGGGCCAGGATTTGGGCATTACAGACCTTGATCAAAGCAACCGGAGCATTTTTTGTGCGCCGTCAATCCAACAACAAGCTCTATCGACGAGTTTTAGAACGCTATGTTCACATGGCCACTCGCGAAGGGGTATGTCAGGCAGTTTTTATTGAGGGGGGATTGAGCAAAGACGGTTTGATGCGTCCACCGAAACTGGGATTTCTGGATTATATGCTGCGGGGTTTTGATCCTGACAAAGATCGGGATATTGTGTTTATCCCAATCGGTCTCAATTATGACCGAACACTGGAAGATCGCAGCCTGCTCCGAAAGCTCAATCCCAATGCCGAAAGACGAAGCAAATGGTTTGTCGTCAAGACGGTCATAAAATTCAACGCTCAAGTTTTCTTTTTAATGGCGAGAAATCGCTGGCGCCGTTTCGGATTTGCCTGCGTCAATTTCGGAAATCCAATCTCGACAAGGTCGTTTTGCCAGGAACATGGAATCAATTTCAGTCAAATGGACTCCAGCCTCCGATTTGTGAAGGTAGAAGTGCTGGCCCGGCAACTACTCTCCAATATCAAGCAAATCATTCCACCACTTCCCGTTCCCATAATCGCCACTATTCTGGTGAAAAACCCAGAAACCTGGTTCAATCATTTTGACCTGAATGCCCGCGTTCATCACTTGCTGGAAAACCTGAGCGATCAAAACGCTTTGATTTCATTTCCCACCTCACACGATTTTACAATCGAAACAACAATAAATATGCTCCACTTGAGACACCTGATTCTCAAGTCCGAAGACAGCTACAAAATGGCGCCGGAAGCTCTGGACGTTTTAACCTATTATGCCAATTCTATTGCTCATTGGGTTGGGAATAATGACCGACAGCCTTTATAACGTCAGTTCAAAAGCATCCACGATCATGCTGGGGCATCTTATTCCTCCCAGTTGGCGCCCTTCATAGGTTCCAATTTCAGGAATGAATTGGGTAGATTCGGAAACAGCTTCCAAATGCTCCCCAAAAATCCGGTACAAACTGTCATCAAACCGCATATTTTCAATGGGCGCCACAATTTTTCCATCCTCGACCCAAAAACACGCATAACGGGTCATGCCTGTAATTCTCCCTCCCATCCGATCGCTCCAATTCAAATAGTGCAGATTGGAAAGAAACAAACCGGTATCCAGGGTCTGGAGGAGTTTTGTTTCATCCAGGTCGCCTCCTGACATCACCGGGGATCTCATGGATTCGCCATTGGCAGCAAAATTTGATTCCTTTCCGTATTCTTTTGCAGTCCGGGAGCTGATGAGCGTATTTTCCAATCGGCCATCCACAATCAAAGGAAGCCATTCCAAAGCAATTTCCCCGTTATTGTTGAACCGAGGAACTGTTCCGTCTCTAAAATCTTCTGACAGATTGAATTTCGGTGACAGTTTTTCCCCTTCCTGACGCATTCTTCCCAGGGCGCTTTTTCCCTGCTGGAGCGAGGCTTCACTGATTCCATCCCAGGAAAACATTTCAATAAAGCTGGCCACTGCTGCAGGAGCAAAACAAGTCCGGTAGTGTCCGGGTGCGAGTGTTTTGGGCGTCGCTTCCATCACTTCCAACTGCTTTTTGGATTCCCGCATCTGCTTTTCGAACCTATCCTGATTCCATGAAGTCCCGGCAAAGATAGTTTTGACCATCTTTTCGTTGGGAGCGATCAGAGAATAATCAAGAGAAAATGTATCTGTACTGAACCAGTTTCTTTGACCAGCCGAATTTGAAGTACCACGAAAGATGCAGCCGGAAGCCCAGATGCCTGCCAAATCCACACCCTGCATGATCGGCAGCAATGAGTCGACCGCATTTTCTACCGGAAGCAAATCCCCCGAATGAACTTCACGACTGGATCCATGGTTCTCCGGCAAAACAAGATAGGGGTCTTCAGGAAATTGAGCTACTTCTTCACGCATCCGGGACAGTTCCAGACCAGCTTTTGCAAAATCTGTTGCATCTTCTCCAGTAAACGGAAAAACTACCTGAGTTTGACGTCGATTGATCTTGAGTTCCAAAGAACACCTCACCTCATCGACCAAACCGACTTGACGGACTTTCGATTGGTTTATCCGGATAAAATGACTCGACTCACCATCGATCGAGATCGTCAGGCATTCGTTGTTTCCCAGCATTTCAAAAAGTCGTGAAGAAACTGTTTCAAACGCCTCTTCTGTCTTCTTGAGGGACTCATTATTTTGTATTTTCATGCCGTGCCTCCAAAGACTTCAATCTCTTCAAAAAGACACAAGGGAGAGGCATGCCCAACCCGGATGGCCTGATTGGGCTCTCCTTTACCGCAATATGGGCTGCCATAGAGCTCCACTGTTGATGAGTCCCCTATCTTTTTAAGATTGTTCCAAAATGGGGTCGAAATCCCCCGGTAATTGGGATTGCGCAAGGTATTTGTCAACTTTCCATTTTCAATACGTTTGGCATATTCGCAGCCGAATTGGAATTTATTGCGGTAGTCATCAATGGACCAGGAGCGGTTGGATTCCATGAAGATTCCTTTTTCGACCGAACCGATCAGCTCCTCCCGTGTGCTTTGGCCAGGTTCCAGGTTTAAATTGGCCATCCGGTCAATGGGAGCCCGGTTCCACGAACTGGAACGAAAATTGGCGACTCCGGGAATTTTGAGCCGTGCCTGGCTTTCGGTTCCCCCCAACCCCCTTACGAGTTTTCCTTCTTTGATGAGAAATTCTCGTTCAGCCTTCATGCCACTGTCATCAAAGGCATAGCTGGCATACTCTCCCTCTTTTGTGGGGTCAAATGTGATATTCATCAGTTCCGATCCATATTGAAGATGACCAAAGTCTTCCGGTTTTACAAAGGTCCAGCCGGCATAGTTGCGTTCATCCCCCAACAGGCGATCCAATTCCAAGGGGTGACCGACGCTTTCATGAATTTGCAGAATCATCTGATCGGGTGCGAGCACCAAGGTCGTTTTTTCGGACGGACATTCTTCTGCATACAGCAACTCTACAGCCTGGGCTCCGATATTTTCGGCTCTCTGCAGCAATTTTTCTTCCTCAAAAAATTCCATCCCAATTTGATAACAGCGACAGAGGGAGCCTCCATCGCTGCGATGTTGAATAAGGTTTCCTTCCTGAGCCGTGGCCGTATAGTCGGAAGCGAGCAGCAGGAATTTTTGAAAAACATTGCTGCCATTGCTGCTTACAAATCGAAATTCGGACTCGACCAGGCGAGCATAAGCATGGGTACTGATTATTTTGTCAGAAACTTTCAACGCCTGACACATCTTGACCAGCAGATGATTCAATTCCCCGGGAGAAATGGCATCCTTCGGAGATTTGAATGGAGAATGATAATTTCCGTTCGCCCGCGGGCGAGTCTTTTCCGTGAATGCATGAATGGCCCATTTTGAGGCCTCTCGCGCCTGTTGAAAAGCCATTTCAGCAGCTTTCCGAACGCTTTCCTGGTCCAGCCGATGGGTTCCATAGTAACCAAACTGCCCATTTGTCAAAACTTCTACCATCACGCCGTGAGAAGAAATTTTCGAATTTCCTTCAGGATGTCCATCACGAATAAAATGGTGGGTGCCTGTTTCTTTAACCTCGCGCAAGCCAATCCACTCCGCATTGAGATCAATGCCTGCCAGACACTTTTGAATATCAAAATCGTTTGTCATAATACTTTCAGATTGAGTGTCTTTTTCAACTGTACTGTGGTATTTTTAATTTTTCTAAATTAAAATTTTACTGATCCAATCACTTGAAATCAAGTTGTAAACCGTTCAGGAACTCTTCCCGCAGGGTTTTTTAAGTTGATGGTCACATTTTGTTTCCGATTGGATTTATGCAACAATCAATTCTGAGGTAAAGGAATCCCTGATTTTTACTTGGTGTTGGGACGATTTATGCATGAGCGGAAAGGTCAAAACTCTTCCTCGTGAAGTGCGGAGCTTGATTTGACGGTGCACAAAGAATGTAAGATAAGCGTTTGATTTCATAGGTATATTTTATTCTCATCAGAAAAATTCAAAATTCGTCCAAAATTTGTTTTTGGATTCAGAAGTTTTATTTGCCAGTCAAAGCCATGAACAGTTTACCTGACAAAACCAGGAACAATCGGTTTTAGGAGAAAAAATGAATCCATACAGTGAATTAGGCGTGAGTTCCGCTGCTTCATTGGAAGAATTGAAAAAAGCCTATCGGCGAGCAGTTTTGAAATACCACCCCGATTCAGCTTCCGGTCTTGGGAACCCGGAAAAATTTAACAAAGTCGTACAGGCCTACGAAACGCTGAAACGCCAAAAAGAAAAAAAGTTTCACACCCGTCGCCAAAACGGACCTTCTTCTCCCGGGCATGCAGCGAAAGAAAGCAACTACTTTCATGTCGAACTTGACGAAGTTACGGCCCAAATGCCGGTCGACCAACTGATCCGCTTTCTGGACAACACCGACAATCCCCATGTCCGGATGATTGCCATCAAGGCTCTGGCCATGAAGAAAAATGCATTGGCAAACAGTTATCTGCTCAATCTCCTTCATCACAATGATCTGGAAACGAAATGTCATATAATCCGCATCATGGGAGAATACAAACTGCACCAAGTCGGCTCCGCTTTATTTTCTTGGATTGCGGCCAAAGAACCGGAAGTCGCATTCGAAACGGTAAAATCACTGGAGTTGATGAACCCGGCCAATCGGATTCAAATAATTAAATATTTGAAAGACATGGATGCGTCCTTCTGGTCGCCTATCCTGTCTCCAATTCGAAGAATCTATCAGCGAATTGAACTTGGCAGGAGGCAAATGAAGGCATTGGGGGGAATTCTTCTAAAAAACGAAAATATTTCTTCAGAACAGTTGATTATTGCACTCATGCTGCAAAAAAAGCATCAACTGTTACTGGGAGCGGTTCTGACAAAATTGGGCTATACTTCCCGTGCAGAAATCCAACACGCCCTCCTGATCCAAAAAGGCTAAATTATTTTTTCTATATGAAATGAATTGCATGGGAGGGGTGATTGGAATATGGAATAGCCTGTCTTCCCCGATTAGCATTCATTGAGAAGCACTCGCAGAATGCTGTCTAAATCCTAAAAAGTCATTTGAGCAAAAAGAATTTCATTTCTGAACGATCTTTGCTTAATGTTTCGGACGTTCGGAAACAACTCTCACTGCCGCTCTGATTTGGTCGCAAATGATTTCATCTTTGAGTACTTCATTCATAACAATGCTCCCATTCTGAACATATCGCGGCGCCAAGTTATTGAGGGTTAAAGCATAAATATCTTCGATGTCCATAATATCGGGTTTGAACTCTCTTTCGAGTGTTTTCAGCACTTCCGGCATCAGCGAAATCACTCTCAATTCATTTTTATTGCGAATTTTGGCTAACGAGACAGTACCTAATTGATATTTTTCT
Source organism: SAR324 cluster bacterium (assembly GCA_015231825.1). Taxonomy (GTDB): domain Bacteria; phylum SAR324; class SAR324; order SAR324; family NAC60-12; genus JADGAV01. The sequence continues at coordinate 34,480 of JADGAV010000006.1, read as the reverse complement.
TCCATGGAACCTCCTTCCGAAAAGTCTGCATTGTTTTAAAATATGACTCTCCAATCTTCAGAAAGTCTAATTATTAGACAAATGGATTTTAAGGAAAATGACAAGATTATTACTTTTTTAACCCGTGACGAAGGTAAAAAATCAGGGATTGTCAAAGGAGCAAAAAAAATCAATTCCCAAAATGTCGGTATTTCCGAGCCATTCACCCAAGTCAGGATTTTTTATGTAGAAAGTCCCCGCGCGGAACTTGTTCGTGTTCGAAAATTTGAACTCATCGACAGTTTTTATCCAATTCGTCAGGGCTACGATAAAATCCTCTACGCAACCTATTTTACGGAACTGATTCACCTCTGTATTATTGACCCGCAGGAATCTCCCCGTTTCTTCCACATTCTGGTGTCAGCGCTGCACGCCCTCCAGGGACCAAACTCTCTGGCCCAAACCAAAATAATATTTGAAAAGAATCTGTTCGCTATTCTCGGCATCTCGCCTAACTTGGAGCGGTGTATAAAATGCCGCTGCGACTTGTGGCAGATATCCCTGGGAAAGCTGCCGAAATTGGTTCAGATTGAAACGCATCAACTGGATTGCGTTGAAGGCGGCATTCGATGCCCGAAATGCCTCATTCGACTTTCGACAACCAGCGATTTGTCACCAGGCACACTTTCCTTTCTGCGTTATTTGGAGGAGCACAATGATCTAATGATCCGCGCCACTTCACAAAACATTGACGAATTGAATGCCGCCTTTTTAACATATTTCCAAAATCAAATTGGAAAAACACCCAAATCCCACGTCATGTTAAAACACTAGCTGATGAAGGACTAAATTCAATGCGGGGTCTATTGTTTTTGTGGACAAACTTCAGGCAAAGTTTAAACTTGTACTTACTTTGAAAAAATGAAAATTATGAGCGCAATAATCGCTTTGGCATGCTTCGAGAATATTGCCAATAGACTATGCGGGACAGACCCGGCAACAACCACCGCATCATCGCCGGAGCCACAGTAACCTGAAGCCCTTCCATACTGCCACCTGTCTTATTCTTGGAAAAGACATTCGAACATTAATCGTTATGGCAAGCACCGACAGTAAGTTAGTGTCCACTACCGGGAAAATAAAGGTTGAATTCATAACCGATAGAGACCCCGCTCTGGGATTGCCCAATACCGAAATTCGCGTCGATGATTTGTCTGGAGTTCCAGGCCTGTTGCCCCATTGGAAGGGAGAACTGCTGAAACGGAAAAAAGAAATTTCCGAAACCATGAATATCAGTTTTGCCAAGAAAGCCACCCGGCTCTTCAGCAACACGACCCTGCCAACCGTCAACGGATCCGAATTGCTGAGCATCATTGATCCCAATTTGAAATCGAACAACTCCACAAAAGCGCTCAATTCAAAACCAAATGACTGCAACGAACGCACCCATTTAGTTGCATACGTACTCAAACGATCAGTGAGCCGGGGACGTGAAATTTCTTTACTGCAGATGCGTTCTCTGCTCCTTCACGCCTTTCTCGCAAACTCCTTTGAAGAACGTACCCTACCCAGTCTCTTGACCTTGTACCAAATTTATAACTCCTATATGGAGCAGTTAGGAGCCCGGAATGAAAATGCCGTCAATGAAGCGTTGAAAGGAAAGTTTCCAAAAGAAATAGAAAAAAAAATTCACCTCAATAAAAAAATGGTGATGGTCTACAAAATCTATGTCGGCCGAAGAGTTCCTAAAATATTGCCACAGATAAAGCAGCTTCATGTCGACAACAATGAATTGAAAAATTTTGATACGAGCCAGGAGAATGCTGAAGAGAAAAAAAACCTCATGCTGCGTTCCGCCTACTTTGCCGTCGGAATTATGCGGTGTTTTCCACTGCTTAGAAAAGAAGCAATGGATATTGCCGATCTGGTATCAAAACTGGACGATTCCCATCCTTTAGGCTCTTTCTTGAAAGGTCATATCATTGCCGCAAGCGGTGAATTGAAATTTGATTTGGAAAGAGCCGGTTACAAACCGAAGGGAATCAAGGAATCAATGATCAGTGACATCAAATCGGCATTGGAAAACTACGGACAATCCCTTTCTTTAATCCAGGGAAGCCGATACGATGGACTCAACTACAATATCCTGGCAGAATATATCAGTTTCATAATTTTTGTCTGCCGTTTTATTCCGGCACCCCGGGAATGGAAAAAATCAAACCTGGAAAAGGCTAGAAATACGCTCTCAACGGCACAATCCAAAAATCTTCCCAAACTGGTAAAAATGCAGAACAATGTCGAATCACTGATGGGAACCATCTGAGCTGAAGCTTCTCGAATAAACAGTTTTTTCAAGAATCCCAATCCCGATTGTAAACATAGTCTTCCCGACCTGCCAGTAAAGCTCTCAAATCCTGCCGAAGTTCTTCAACAGTAGGTCTTCCAACATACCACCAACCATTGTAGATTTTGTAAATTTCACGATTTCCATTCAAAACAAATGTATAGGGAATCGGAACAGGTGAATGGACAGGGTCGGTATTATCGGCAATATCCAGTTCATTGATCAATTGGCGGTCATGATCGATCAAAAACGGCCAGTTTGCGCCTATTTTTTTACGAGTTTCCCGAGTTTCTTCCTGATCATCAACTGAAACGGATACCATCCGACAATAGTTCACCTGCAATTCAGGCTGCAGATGGCGGCTGTAATTCTCCAACTGGAGAATGTCTTTGGGTCAGTAGCCTCCACGCCAGAAAATGAGAATGGTGGGCCATCCCTGCATCAATTCACTCAGTATTCTGGTTTTGCCGTCCTGATCACGACGTTCAAATTCCGGAAATAAATTACCGATTTTCAAATCTTTTCGAATTTTCATAGCAAACTCTCTTCTTTCGGGTTCTTAAAAAATGATCTTCTGTATCAGACAGCTTTGTAGAAATGTCGAGCTCTATCAGAATACTGCCCATCCGAAGAAAATTGGAATCCGTAAAACAGACACATCATTTCAAGTTTTTTAGGCAGCATTGTAAAAACAATTGGAAACACCATTGTCTGTGAACCTTATTCCATTCCGCACTATTGGCAGACCGTTCCCTGCTGCTTTATTTCTCTGTCACTTAAAATGAACCTGAATCTATTCCTGCCGAAAAAACAACTCTGCCCATCAAAACATGGAAAATGACTTCGAGAAATGGTAGGAATATCGTTTCTGCCACATCCCGATGTTTTGGGAGCCCTGGCCTTTCCGATGACGACCCGTATACGAAACAAGAGGAAACACCATGGATAGCAAATATAGCCAGGAAGAACTTGATTTTCAAAAAGGAGTTGCCCGCTTTTTTGAAAGCGAATTGCCTGAAGAATTGAGAATAAAGTTAAACAAAGGACTGCCTGTTTTTAAAGAAGACCAAATCCTCTTTCAAAAAGCTTTGGCCAAAAAAGGGTGGGCGGCTGTCAATTGGCCTGCAGAATATGGAGGTACCGGATGGAGCGCAATTCAAAAAGCGATTTTCTTTGACGAATTAGCCCGACACGATGCGCCAAGGCTTATTCCCTTCGGCTACAGCATGGTGGCTCCTGTCATTTACACTTTTGGCAGCGAGGAACAAAAAAGGCGATTTTTACCAGATATTTTGCAGTCCAACGTTTGGTGGTGTCAGGGCTACTCGGAACCGGGAGCCGGTTCCGATCTGGCTTCTTTGAAAATGAGCGCTGTCCGCGGGGAAAATCACTTTATCGTCAATGGTCAAAAAACATGGACGACTCTCGCCCAGCACGCCGATTGGATTTTTTGCCTGGTACGCACCGATCCCCACGTCAAAAAACAGATGGGAATTTCTTTTCTCCTGATCGATATGCAGTCACCCGGGGTGGAAGTTAGACCGATCAAAATGATGGACGGGATGAGCAGCATCAACGAAGTCTATTTTGAAAATGTCAAAGTTCCGTTTGAAAATCTGATCGGAGAAGAAAACAAGGGCTGGACTTATGCCAAATATCTACTCACTCATGAAAGAACAGGAATTGGCGGGGTCGCCTTTTCAAAACGCAGTATCGAGAAAATCAAAGAACTGGCAGCAAAAACCCCTGCCGGGGGTGCAACACTGATGCAGGATCCAGCCTTCCTGAAAAAACTGGCCGAAGTGGAAATTGAATTGACCGCCCTTGAATACACCGATATGAGAATTCTCTCAGAAGTCTCTACCGGAAGTGCTCCCGGCCCGGAATCTTCCATCATCAAGATCAAAGGCACAGAAATCCAGCAGAAACTGGCGGAACTGAGAATGGAAATGGCGGCTTATAGCGGGTTTATTTTCCATGATCCCCAAAATGATGCCAATGAAGAACCTTTGGATTTAAAAACTCATCAGCATTCCTCCACGGCCCAACTCTACTTTGGAATGCGTAAAACTTCCATATACGGAGGTTCCAATGAAATTCAAAAGGGAATCATCGCCAAAGCCGTGCTTGGGCTCTAAAAAGTCAGTCTGGAAGCAGATAAAACCATCAAAATCTTAAGCATTACTGAATGTTGCTGCATTCTTCTAAATTCCAATGGACGCTTTGTGCTTTTTTCGCCGGCGCATTGCTCTTTGTTTACTGGCCGTCTTTTCAGGGCGGTTTTCTGATGGATGACGACATTCATTTATACAACGATCCTTTCATCATCAACCCGGGAGGAATATTCAAGATCTGGTTCCAGCCCTATCACAGCGCCTGGCCCTACTGGCCTGTATCCAGGAGCAGCTTGTGGTTGGAATGGCGTTTATGGGGAGAAAACACGACTGGATACCGGTTGAGTAACCTTTTCCTGCACTTCCTGACAGGAATAGTACTGTGGCGAAGCCTGCGTTCGATTCAGATGCAGGGTGCTTTTTTATCTGCTTTGCTGTTTTGGTTCCATCCCATGCAGGTTGAATCAGTCGCATGGATCTCCCAGCGACGGGGCTTACTGGCCGATCTCCTGATGCTCGGCATGATTTGGGCCTACTGGAACTATGAAAAAAGCGAAAAGAAGCTTCATTATTTTGCATCCCTTGGTTTGTTTGTCCTTGCGCTCCTCAGCAAATCCTCTGTGATTACGGCACCGCTGCTTCTGATTCTGAGCAGATTCTGGCTGCGAAAAAAGTTTCGGCTGCAGAATTTTCTGAGGCTGCTTCCATTTTTTTCCGTGTCTCTTGCCAAAGCCTACAATGAAGTCTTTTCTTCAATGGGACATCAGATGTCTCTGGATTTGAAATGGAGTGATCATCTTCTGTTGGCGACACAAACACCTTTTTTTTATCTAAAAAAATTTTTCCTCCCCTACCCGCTTTCATTCAATTACCCCAAATGGGACTTTTCTGACAATTCATGGAGTTTGATCCTGCCCGCGATTTTTTGGATCACTTGCCTCCTGTTTCTGCTGCGGCTCCGTCGAGACTGGGCTTCAGGACTGCTGCTCGGAATTGCTGCCTACCTGATTTTGATTTTTCCAGTGACGGGCATTGTCGGCTTTGGCGGCATGCGCTATTCTTATGTGGCAGATCATTGGAGTCTCCCTGCGCTTATTCCCATCTGCCTCCTGATCAGCCGAGGGCTGCACCGCTTATTTCCTTCATCAAAAGAGACAGGCATACTATGGAAGCTCGGGGGAATTGGAGCAGCCGTCGTTATAGTTGGAGGAGACCTGTCCCGGAATCATGCAGCGAACTTTAAAGATTTGGCAGTTCTATCCCGAGACACGATTGCAAAAAACCCCTCAGCCTGGCTTTCTTACTACAATTTGGGCTACACCCAAATCAAAAGCGACCCGAGTTCCGCACTGGAAAATTTCAACCGGGCATTGGCCATCAATCCGGATTATCCGCTTGCACTGAACAATCGCGGGCTTCTTTTGAACAGGCAGGGAAAATACGGTCAGGCTTTCCAAGATTTCAATCGTGCAGTGGAACTGCTGCCCAACCACGCCAAAGCCTACAACAACCGTGGAGAAGCGTTTTTTCGTCTGAATCGCAACAGAGAAGCACTCAGTGATTTTGAACGAGCCTTACAAATCGAACCAAATGAAGCCATCTATTATTCGAACATCGGCAGTGCTCATTTTCGCTTAGGCAATTTTTCGCAGGCGCTTGCCAACTACGATCAAGCCCTTTCTCTCAATCCCATGCTCGCAGGCATTTCTAAAAATCGATCTTTGGTTGTCAGGGAATTGGAACGCCTGGCAAAGGAATCAAAACAGGAATGATCATTTTATTAAATTTTTCAGATTTTCATTAAGTCGTCGTTGCCACCCGATTTTTTGTGGTTCCTGTCCGAAAATTAAAATCTGATTCGAACCAAGCCTCCATTGCCGGTTTCTTTGACATGGTCCGGTCTCCCTGATATGCTTGCAGAAAATTGGGTAAAGGCCAATATTACGGAAATGGATAATTCATGAAACATACTGACCAAAGGGAGATTTGATGTTTAGAGACTACGACACGGAAGGATTTTATGATGAATTGTTCCAAGGCGACCTCTCCCCCCGCAAAGGAGCAGAGCTCCTGATTCAAAGGATCAAAGCGCTGCCCGAAGGAGAAATGAACAGTCGGCAAAAAGCGGCAGAAGCAGCCCTGATGAACATGGGTATCACTTTCAATGTCTACGGAGACAGTGCCGGTACCGAAAAGATCCTTCCTTTTGATATCATTCCCCGCATCATCGCATCCAGGGAGTGGAAAACAATTGAACAGGGGCTCAAGCAAAGAATTTACGCCCTTAACCTGTTCATTGACGATATGTACCACGAGCAGAAAATCCTCAAAGACAAGGTGATTCCAGGAGAAGTCCTCCGCTCAAGCAAAGGATTTCGCAAAGCCTGCGCGGGGGTGAACCCTCCCAAAGGAATCTGGTGCCACATTATCGGCACTGATCTGGTTCGCGACAAAGACGGACAGATCTACGTGCTGGAAGACAACATGCGATGTCCTTCCGGAGTTTCCTATGTTTTGCAGAATCGCCAGGTTATGAAACGGGTTTGGCCGCAAATCTTCGGCACCTCTCATATTGAACCCGTTGAATTGTACCCGAGTCGGCTGCTGGAAACCCTCCAGTACCTTGCACCTGAAGAAATTTATGATCCCACTGTAGTCGTCCTTACTCCGGGAATCCACAACTCGGCATATTTCGAACATTCCTACCTGGCTCAACAAATGGGAGTGCAGCTGGTGGAGGGAGACGATTTAGTGGTCAAGGATGGGTTCGTGCAGATGCGCACCACCCAGGGATTTCAAAAAGTTGACGTCATTTATCGGCGCATAGACGATGACTTCATTGATCCCAAGGTTTTCCGGGCCGACTCTTTACTGGGTGTTCGGGGATTAGTCGATGTTTACCGTCAGGGCCGCGTGGCACTTGCCAACGCTCTCGGAACAGGAGTGGCAGATGACAAAGTAATTTATGCCTATGTTCCCCAAATCATAAAATACTACCTGGATGAGGAAATTATCCTGCCCAATGTGCCCACTTTCATCTGTGCCGATAAGAAGCAGCGAAAGCATGTTCTGGAAAACCTCGCAGAAATGGTCGTAAAACCGGCCAATGAATCCGGAGGATACGGGATTTTAATCGGGAACAAAGCCTCTAAAAAAGACCTGCAGTCCTACGCGAAAAAAATCGAAAAGAACCCCCGCAACTATATTGGCCAGCCGATCCTTTCTCTATCGCGGGTTCCTACTCTGATTGCAGAGGATATTTTGGAGGGGCGTCATGTCGACCTCCGTCCTTACATTCTCTATGGACCTGAGATTTACGTCGTACCCGGAGGCTTGACCCGGGTCGCATTGAAAAAGGGAGAATTAGTGGTTAATTCCTCTCAAGGAGGAGGAAGCAAAGACACATGGGTATTGCCAAGATAAGGAGAACATGATGCTAAGTCGCACCGCAAATGCTGTTTATTGGATGAATCGATATATAGAACGTGCCGAAAGTATTGCTCGTTTTATTGATGTAAATCTGCTGCTTATGATGGATTTACCCGAGGTTACCGCTCTCCATTGGGAGGCTCTGACAATGACCACGGGGGATATTGAATTGTTTCATCAAAATTACAAGCAGGCAGACCAAGCCAGCGTAATTCGGTTTCTGACTTTTGATTCAAACAATCCCAGTTCGATTTTCTCGTCCATCCGTGCAACTCGAGAAAATGCCCGTTCGATCCGAGAAACCATCTCCTCGGACATGTGGGAGCAAATCAACACTTTTTACCTGGTGATCAAGGAAGCAAAAATCGGTTCGGTCCAACATGCACCTCACAATTTCTTTTCCAATATTAAAAAAGAATGCTTCCGTTTTCATGGAGCCCTGCTTTCGACGATGTCACAGGGAGAAGCCTGGCATTTTAGCCAACTTGGCGGATTCTTAGAACGGGCAGACAAAACTGCCAGGATTCTGGATGTTTTGCATTTTATGCCGGTGCTCAACATCCCGACAGGCAGCACCCCTTTAGAAACAATCCAGTGGCTGGCTGTGCTGAAATCCGTCAGTGCACTCGATATGTATCGCCAGCGATACCGCGGAATCTCCACCCCAAGGATCTGCGAGTTCCTGATCCTGGATTCTGATTTTCCCCGTTCGATTCATCATTGCCTGATCCGTGCCCAGCAATCATTGCGGATTCTTTCGGGTCCTGACCAGGGGAAACGTTTCCGAAACAAGGCAGAACGCTATTTGGGAAAGCTTCACTCAGAAATGGACTACTGCGATATCGAGGAGATTTTGGAAGCAGGACTGCACGAATTTCTCGATAGAATTGAGCTCAACCTCAATCAGATTGACACTGAAATCCACAATACCTTTTTTGCAAAAAAGGAATTTCCAGATTTTACTTCCGTGCAGACTCAAAGCCAGTCGCAAAAGCAAATCTTCGTAGAGAATAACTGATGACCATTAAAGTCGCCCTGAAACACGAAACCCGTTATCAATATGAAAGAGCCATTGAGTTATCCCCGCAGATCGTTCGACTCAAACCGGCTCCTCACTGCCGGACACCCGTGCACGGCTATTCTCTTAAAATTGCTCCGCAACCTCATTTTATCAACTGGCAACAGGACCCCTTCAGCAATTTTCTCGCTCGCCTGATTTTTCCAGAGAAAGTCAAAGAATTTCATATCACGGTCGACGTCATTGCTGAAATGACTGTGATCAATCCTCTGGATTTTTTTCTTGAAGAAAAAGCCTCTCAGTTTCCGTTTGAATATGAACCAAGCCTGCACAAGGAACTGGCTCCATACCTGGAAATCCAGGAGTCAGGAAGCGGACTGAAGCAATGGTTGAAAGAATGGAAGAGTGCCAACACTGCTTCAGATTCAACCATCAACGTGCTCGCCGCGCTGAACAAAAAAGTGGAGCAGGACACCGAATATGTGATCCGCCTCGAGCCGGGGATTCAGACCTGTGAAGAAACCCTTTCTTCGGCAAAAGGGTCCTGTCGGGATTCAGCCTGGCTGCTGGTCCAAATTCTTCGTCATCTTGGACTGGCAGCTCGGTTTGTTTCAGGATATCTCATTCAATTGACACCGGATGTAAAAGCTCTGGACGGGCCTTCAGGAACAGAAGTGGATTTCACCGACTTGCATGCCTGGACAGAAGTTTACCTTCCCGGGGCAGGTTGGATCGGACTCGATTCCACCTCAGGGCTTTTTGCCGGAGAAGGACATCTTCCTCTAGCCTGCACGCCTCATCCCACCGATGCAGCTCCGATCACAGGATCTGCAGAGCCGTGTAAGACTGAATTTTCTTTTCACATGGAAATACAGAGGATTCATGAAGACCCAAGAGTCACCAAACCTTATACCGAAGAGCAATGGAAATCGGTTGAAGCGCTCGCAGGCAAGGTGGATCAATTCTTGGAAGCGGAGCAGGTGGGCCTCACCATGGGAGGAGAACCTACTTTTGTTTCAATTGATGAACCCGATGCTGCAGAATGGAATATTGCCGCCCATGGAAAACACAAATGGAATCTTTCTATGGAACTGCTGAGACGCCTGCATACCCAGTTTGCTCCCGGGGGTGTTCTTCATTATGGGCAAGGAAAATGGTACCCTGGAGAAGCATTGCCCCGTTGGGCCCTGGGGTGTTTCTGGCGCAGGGACGGCAAAGCGGTCTGGAAAAATTCCAAACTGCTGGCGGATACTGAAAATGAAAACCTGAATTCGGAGACTGCATTTCGCTTTGCAGAAACTCTGGCGGACAATCTTTCTGTTTCAAAAGAAAACATAGAGGCTGCCTACGAAGACATCTTTCATTCCCTATGGCAGGAAGGAACACTTCCAGAAAATATCGATCCGCTGAAGCATGATCTGGAAAAGGATGATGAACGACAGCGCTTGCGGCAACTGCTGCAGCAGGGATTGGGGTCGGTCAAAGGATATGCCTTGCCTCTGACAAATCTGAGCGGAGCGTCAAACACCACTTGGCTCAGCAATCCGTGGACCTTCCGCCAAAAACGGCTCTATCTTCTCCCTGGTGACTCCGCGATGGGTTATCGACTGCCATTGAATTCACTGATTTGGGAGCCTCCGGAAAAGCGTCAAAAACAGCAGCAGGAAGATCCGATGGCCCCTTCTCATCAAGAAAACCAATCTGATGACGAAGACGTTTTTGTCCGCACTGCGCTCTGTATTGAAGTCCGCAACGGGTTCCTCTGTATTTTTCTGCCTCCTGTTTCCCATTTCAACGCCTGGCTGGAATTGATCTCATCTATTGAAAAAACTGCCAATTCCTTGAAACTGCCCATCCGCCTGGAAGGCTATGAAGCCCCAAAAAATAACAATTTGCTCCAATTCAAAATTACTCCCGACCCGGGCGTAATTGAAGTGAATATCCATCCATCTCAAAATTGGGGTGAATTGGTCAAAACAACGGAGATTCTCTATGAGGAAGCACGTCTCAACCGATTGGCAACAGAAAAATTCATGGTTGATGGCCGACACACCGGCACTGGTGGCGGGAATCATGTCACACTGGGGAGCAACGTTCCTGCAGAAAGCCCTTTTCTGCTTCGGCCTGATCTGCTTCGCAGCCTGGTGACATTCTGGCAGAATCATCCGAGCCTTTCCTATCTTTTTTCCGGTATGTTCATCGGACCAACCAGCCAGGCTCCTCGAGTGGATGAAGCCCGTGATGAAAGTTTATACGAATTGAATATCGCTTTTCAACAGATTGACGCGGAAGAAAACCCGCTTCCCTGGTTTGTGGACCGCAGTTTTCGGCATCTTCTGATTGATGTCACTGGAAATGCCCATCGTGCAGAATTCTGTATTGACAAGCTTTTTTCTCCAGACAGCTACAGCGGCCGCCAGGGCCTGGTGGAAATGCGGGCGTTTGAGATGCCGCCGCATCCCCGAATGAGCCTGCTTCAGATGCTTCTGTTGAGGGCACTGATTGCCTGTTTTTGGAAAAAACCTTACCGGCAAGCACTGATTCCCTGGCATACTGAGCTGCATGATCGATTCATGCTCCCCCACTTTGTCAGAGAGGATTTTCAGGATGTCCTGAATTATCTCAAAAGTCAGCGCTACCCATTCAAATCGGAATGGTTTGCTCCTTTTTATGAATTCCGCTTTCCCTCTTATGGGACTGTTCAAATAGGAGACACGCGTCTGGAATTGCGAATGGCACTTGAACCCTGGAATGTTTTAGGAGAAGAGGTCACTCTCCAGGGAACTTCCCGTTTTGTTGATTCCTCGGTGGAGCGCTTACAGATTCAGTTGGAAGGTTTTACACCATCCCGATATTTTCTGACCTGCAATCAGCGTAAAGTCCCGCTGCGTCCCACTGGGACACGAGGGCAGTATGTGGCCGGAATTCGTTTTCGAGCCTGGGACCTCCCCTCAGCGCTGCATCCCCGCATTCCCGTCCACTCTCCTCTCATTTTTGACCTCGTGGATGCACTCAATTTGAGATCCATCGGCGGATGCACTTATCATGTTTCTCACCCGGGTGGGCGCAACTATGAAACCCGACCTGTCAATGCCAATGAAGCAGAAGCCCGGCGGGTATCCCGATTTATGCCTTCAGGTCATACTGCGGGGCGTATCAAAGTCTCAGATGAAAAGCCGAATCCATGGTGTCCTTATACCCTGGATCTGCGGGTCGCACCTGAAAACACCTAATTTATTTCTCTCGGCTTTCCAGATTGAGCTTGTTTCAAAAACACGGTAGAAAATGAATTCACCCTGTTTTCAGGAAATGGGGACCGAAGTCTCAATTTTTCAAGATTTTACCGATGCCTGATTTGACCATGAATATGGAATCTTCCTTTCCAGCAATCTGGAATGATTATGCTCCGTCTGGAGCAGTTTTTGATGAGCTCTTGACCACAAAGGGAGAATTCCGTCCACACTGGCAGTTCCTGATGCAGACTCTGCAGAAAATGGGACCGCAGGAGTTTCAAAACCGGAAAGAGGCGATCCACAATCAATTGCAGCAGGATGGGGTCACCTACATGGTCTATGAAGATTCCAAGGGAATCGAAAATTTGTGGGGATTGGACCCGATCCCTGCGCTTATTCCCAGCGAAGAGTGGGGCCGCCTCGAATTGGGTTTGATTCAACGCGCTGAAGTCCTGGACAAATTGCTGATGGACCTGTATTCGGATCAGCAGGTGATCTCTAAAAGACTGCTGCCTCCTGAACTGGTCTTTGCCAACCCCGGATTTCTTCGCCCCTGTTCGGGCACCCTTTCTTCAAAACGGGCCCTGGTTTCCTACGCGGCAGATCTGGTTCGTCAGTCCGACGGAAATATGTATGTGCTGGGCGACCGGGCCCAGACTCCATCCGGTTCCGGATATGCTCTGGCCAACCGCGTTACCATTTCCAGGATCATGCCCAGCTTGTTCCGGGATGCGCAGGTGCATCGTTTAGAGCCATATTTCCGCACACTGCGAAATTCGCTGAAAAAATCGGCTCCCAGAGAAACCGACGATCCCTTTGTCGTAATACTCTCTCCCGGCCCGGGACATCAGACATATTTTGAGCACGCCTATCTGGCAAACTATCTGGGAGTATTTCTCGTACAGGGAGGGGATTTGGTATTCAAAGACCAGTGTCTATGGTTCCGTTCTCTGAAAGGACTCCAGAAAGTCGATGTGCTGATGCGCCGCGTCAACGGAGACTACTGCGATCCGCTTGAACTGCGCAGCGACTCTCTTTTAGGAGTTCCCGGCATGCTTCAGGCAGTGCGCAGCGGTAATTTGACTGTGATCAACCCTCTGGGAGCGGGGGTGCTGCAAAATCCTGCCTTGTCGATTTACCTCCCGGCGCTGTCACAGTACTTTTTGGGAGAGGAACTGCTGCTTCCCTCGGTTCCTACATTCTGGTGTGGTGATGCCCGGCATCGTCAGCATGTGCTCAGTCACCTTGACAACATGGTAATCAAACCAATCTATCCTCAATTGGCAGAACATTACGTTTTTGGCAGAAACCTGAGCTCGGCAAAGAAACAGCAATGGATCGAGCGCATCCAAAGGCAACCTCACCTTTTTGTCGGTCAGGAACAGATCACTTTTTCCACGATTCCCTTTTGGCAGGGAAATCGAATGGAAGCCCGCCATATGGGTTTGCGCAGCTTTCTGGTATCGGATGGACGCGATTACGCGGTCATGCCGGGCGGGCTGACCCGAGTTGCCCCCAAAATGGGAGACCTCGTGGTTTCCAATCATCATCGGGGATTCAGCAAAGACACATGGATCCTGGCATCTGAGCCTGAACGCCCTGTCAGTTTATTTTCCCACTTGTCTTACTACACGGCGTCAGTACGCCATGATCGCCGAGTTTCTTACCGTGTGGCTGACAATCTTTTTTGGTTGGGCAGATACGCCCAACGATCAGAAAGTATGATCCGCTGGCTCCGTCAGGTCGTACTCCTGAGGATGGGGAGCCAGATCCCGGATGACGATCCTTCGGTAATCCGGATCCTGCAGGCAGCCACCAGCCGCACAGAACTGGAATGGATGTTTCTCGAGTTTGCCGATCAAAAACTGACCGCTCCAGAATCGGGGTTGCGCTCCATTCTGCTCGATGAGCAAATGACCGGCAGCCTGAGCTTCAATATCAAGGCCATGACCCGCGTTGCCCGTGCTGTTCAGGATCAGCTTTCAGAGGACATCTGGTACGTCTGCAATCGTTTGAACTTTGCCTTCAGCATGATGAACGATCCAGTCCAGGTTTTGGAAAGTCTCAACCGGATGAAGATCGCTTTTGCCGCCCTGCGCGGAATTTCCACTGATTCGATGAGTCAGGGAATGGGTTGGCGATTCTGGGACATCGGACGCCGTATCGAATGGGCACTCAATACCATGACTCTGCTGCATTCGGCATTGCGGGATTCAGAGAGCTTGCCGGAGTCTTTTTGGGAATTCATTTTGGATATGGAAGACCTTCATGTGATCTATCGGGATCACTATTCCTTCACTCTCAATCCGATTGCCATTCTGGAATTGATCCTCAAAAATGCAGACAACCCGAGGGCAGTACAGACACAATTGATGATATTATACGAACATATTTCTCAATTGCAGTCCGATGAAGAAGAGACTGAAGAAAAGCAACTCATCCTTGAAGCTTTGAGTATGCTGAAGCAGGCACAACTCGATCCGTATTCAGAAAATATGTCACCCCGGGAAACATTCAACAACTTCCAGTATCTTCTGAATGATTTGACGAATCGACTGTATGCTTTTTCAGATGCAATCACTCGAAAGTACCTCATGAAATCTGAACCTTCCTATCAACTGCAGGGAGAAGAATGACCCAATACCAGGTTACTCATCAAACTCAATATCAGTACAAAAAGGAAGTCGCCCGTTGCCATAACGTGGCTCATCTGATTCCTAGAAATTTTACACACCAACAATGCCTTGATGTGCAAATTTCGATTTTGCCCCAGGCGAATGTCTGCCTGGATCGTCTGGATTATTTTGGCAATCAGACAACTTATTTTGATATTCAGGATCCGCACACCTCCTTGACTGTGACCTTTCAGAGCACCGTAGACGTCAAGCCACGCTCGCTGCCCTCCCTGGAACAATCACCCAACTGGGAATGGGTACAGGAATCGCTGCGGCAAGCGGTTTCACCGGAAGACTGGGATGCCGCTCAGTTTGTTTTTGAATCTCCCAATATTCCATTATTCCGGGAACTAAAGGACTATGCAGCCCCTTCATTTTTTCCAGGGCGTCCGTTTCTGGAGGCTGTCATGGATCTGACTCACCGGATCTACACCGATTTTACTTTTGATCCCAAAGCCACAACGGTCTCAACTCCGATTGCCAAAGTTCTCAAAAAACGACGCGGAGTTTGTCAGGATTTCACACATCTCGCTATTGCCTGTCTGCGCAGTTACGGTCTGGCGGCTCGTTATATAAGCGGGTATCTCGAGTCGATTCCCCCGCCCGGAAAACCGAAATTGGTCGGCTCAGATGTTTCTCATGCATGGTTTTCGGCTTATAGCCCCTCCCACGGATGGGTAGACTTCGACCCCACCAACGATCTGATGCCCAATCAGCAGCATATCACCACCGCATGGGGACGGGATTATAGCGACATCAGTCCGCTCAAGGGGATCCTGTTCGGAGGAGGTGATCACAAACTGCAGGTTTCGGTTGATGTGATGCGAATGAATGCGAATTGACCGGCACTATTCTAAGTTTTCTAATTGTCATGAATTGCACAGAAAAAGACACATTGAGTTTTTACCGGCACAAATAACAGAAAACCCGCTCAACTGAAAAATGAGGAACAGATGGCCCCGGCAGTCTTGATTACAGGTGCCTCCAAACGGATCGGAAAGGCACTTTCACTAGGGATGGCGCAGGAAGGTTACAAGGTTTTGCTGCACTACCGCCACTCTCGCCAGGAAGCAGAAGAAACGGCAGACGCCATAGAAAAGATCGGTTCAACCTGCATTTTATTCAAATCGGATCTTTCAGATTCTCTCCAGATGAGAGAACTTGTCCGGCAAGCCTTTGAGGCAGCCCCTGAGTGCAATGTATTGATCAACAACGCCTCAATCTTTGA
Organism: SAR324 cluster bacterium; assembly: GCA_015231825.1. Taxonomy (GTDB): domain Bacteria; phylum SAR324; class SAR324; order SAR324; family NAC60-12; genus JADGAV01. Next base: position 18,460 of record JADGAV010000006.1, on the reverse strand, counting down.
AGAGAACTCTCTGATGAACACATCAGAAGCCCAATTTGATCAGCACTTTGCAATCAATCTAAAAGCACCGTTTTTTCTCACCCAGGGTTTTGCCCGATGCTGCCGATCCGAAGGATCAGTCATCAATTTGCTCGATACCCGCATTAAAAACAATTCTAGCACCCATTCTGCCTATTCCTTGAGCAAAAAAGCCCTATATGACTTCACTTTAATGGCGGCAAAGGAGCTCGCTCCGAGGATTCGCGTCAACGGAATAAGCCCGGGATTGATCCTTCCTCCAGAGGGAAGCGGTATGGATTATCTTGCAGAAAAAAGCAAAAAAGTTCCGCTTCAGCGGTATGGAGATCTCAATCAGATTGTCCAGGCTCTTCGTTTTTTATTGAGCAACTCCTTCATCACAGGCGATTGCCTGTTTCTCGACGGCGGGGAACATCTTTTACACCAAACGGACTAAAAAAACACAGGTCAAACTGTGTTTCTGAAACAATTGGATTTAAGGACAGTACTATGCGCATAAAAATTATCGATCTTCGTTTGAGAACCATCATCGGAATGAATGATTCAGAACGGACAAAGCTCCAGGATGTGATCATCAATGTAGAGATTGATTTCGATGGGAAGCGAGTGGCTCAGAGCGACAGTATTGAAGATACGGTCAATTATCGGACCATTACCAAAAGAATCATTAAGGAAGTGGAGCAATCCCAGTTTTTCATGCTCGAAAAACTGGCATCCCATATTTTGAGTATCGTGATGGAGGATCCCAAAGTGGAATATGCCCAGGTAGAACTGGGCAAACCCCATTCTGTTCGTTTTGCAGATTCTGTCAGCATTGTCACGTCAGAGAGACGTTCATGAATCAGGCAATCATTGCTGCAGGTTCCAATATAAAACCGCAATACCACATCGAACAGGCGCGAATACAACTCAACGAAGCAAAAATGTTGCTTGCCGAATCGCAGTTTATCCAAACAACTCCGATCGGAAATACGGACCAGCCAGACTTTATCAACGGTGCTTTTTTGATCGAGACCCGCTTCGATGCCCGGCAGCTGAAAGCATGGCTGAAAGCATTAGAGGACAATTTGGGAAGAGTGCGGGGTGCAGACAAATTTGGTCCAAGAACCATTGATCTGGATATTGTTGTTTGGAACAAGGAAATTGTCGACGATGAGGTTTATGAAAGAGATTTCCTGAAGAATTCCGTCATTGAACTTTGTCCGGAGCTCGCGCCTTTGATGGGATGAAATCATGTGATGGCGATTCTGACGTAAATTTCCAGCCGGCTAGATCGGCTTGGCTTCTTCTTCAAAGCTGCCTTCAGGCTGGGCCGCCTGCGCCATCAGATTGGGGTATTCCCGATAAAATGCTGCTCGGATATCGTCCAGTGGAACATCAGCATAGGTGCCATGATCGTTGACATATTCCATATGCTTGTTTCCCCCTTCATCATATTCATGAAAAATAGAATCGGTTTTTCCGTCAAACTCCAGCGCCTTGATGTGGAATTTTTCACAGAGGGAAAGGTTGAAAGCGGGAGTTGCTTTGACCCAGCGATGATTTAAAAAAACATCGGTGTATCCATGATACACAAACAAATCGGATTCAATGTATTTTTCCTTCATTCTTTCTGTCGTGATATGATTCCTGACATCAGCATACCCGAGCCGGCTGGGAATTCCCAGAACGCGGAGTGCGGCCGCTAAAAGAATCGCTTTGGACACGCAAAATCCGAATTTTCGCTCAAGTGTCACGCTGGCTTTCAAATCTTCAGGCGCTAAACTGACCCGATAGGGATCATAAAAAATGTCATCCCTCACTGCATAATAAAGAGCGATCGCTTTTTCTTCCTGAGATGACGTATTGTGCGTCACACGATTCGCGTAATTGATGACCTCGTGATGATCGCAATCCAACAGGGGAGTCGGGGATAAATATTGTTTGAAATCCTCATTCAGTTCCGGCATCTTTTTTCCTCGAAATAATTTTTAAGTACTGCCTGATTGTCTCTTCCAGACCGTGATCGAAGGATTCGACAACCAGAGCATGGCCAATGGAAACTTCCAGAACCCCGGGAATCTTTAAAAAAAATTCAAGGTTCATCAGATCCAGATCATGCCCGGCATTGACCCCCAAACCGAGTTCCTGAGCCTTGGCAGCCGCTGTTTGATAGTCCTGGACCGCTTTTTCTTTATTGCCTTCTGCAAACTGACGGGCATACGCTTCTGTATAAAGTTCAATCCGGTCCGTGCCAAGCCCTTTTGCAAGCTCAATTTGGTCCAAAACCGGATCCATAAACAAACTGACCCGAATTTGATTTTCCTGCAAATCTTTGACGATGGAACTGACAAAATTGCCGTCTTTTTTCAAATCCCAACCATGATCAGATGTGAGCTGATTCGGATCATCCGGGACCAAGGTGCATTGATGCGGGACTGCTTCTTTGACAACGTTCAGGAATTCGGGAACAGGGTTTCCTTCAATATTCAGCTCCGCCTCGGGGTACTGCCTGAGGAGTTCCGCCAGTTCATAGACATCAGAATATTTTGCGTGCCGCTGATCCGGTCTTGGATGGATGGTGATTCCGTCAACTCCGGAATCGAGGCATCGTTTCGCCATGGTGAGGACATTTGGATAGTCGCGTCCTCTTGAGTTTCTCAGCAAAGCAAATTTGTTCAGATTCACACTCAGTTTGGTCATCATTTCCTCTTTTTTGTTTACAAGTCAGCCTTCGATTTGGGGAACATCATTCAATTCAATCAATTTTACCGTTTCGATCACGCCAAACAGTCGCAAGCGGCTGATCCCGCCATCAGGGAATATATTCAAGCGGACATGGCTGACGGGGCCAATATCCTGGAGGGCCAACTCAAAAAAGTGTTGATGGTCCGCCTTCAATTTGTGGCGAGAAAGCAAGGTCTTCCAGACTATTCCGCCTGCCGTCACATCCGATTCATGAGGATTGATCACCGCTCCCTCCAAACTGCAGCTTTCCGGATAATTCCCCTTAAAATGTTTGGTGTCAACTTCAACCTTTTTAATGCTTCCTTTTCTGCCGAGTTTAAGAATGGCCCAATCATGACCAGGAGTGCGGCGTCTGCGGGTTTCCCAGCCATCATCCATATTTTTTCCCCGCCCAGGCTGAATCAGGTTATCTTTAGAACTGAAACGCATATTGTTGCAGGCCAATACTTTACCGCCGTTTTGGACAGCGGCCAAATCGATGATTTCGTTTGCATCCAATTTGGACCAATCGACGAAAACGTCCCCATACACTCTCAATCGAGCCACTCCTCCATCCGGATGAATATTCAATCTGACATGCGTCCAATGATTGTTATTATGAACTTCAATCAGGTTCTGACAACCCTGGCGAGTGGGTGTTTTTCGGAGGATTTCCTGCCACTCGGTCTTTTCTGTCGGATCGTCCTGAATACAACATGCTTCCAGCGAAGCGAATGGAGGATGATTTCCTTTAAAATGATTCGTATCGATATCAACACCCCGTATCGTTCCGGGAACCCCCAGTCGAATGACGCAGGAGTCATATCCAGGACCACGTTTCCGACGGGTCTCCCAGCCGTCTATCCATTTTCCCTGGTCGGTGTATTTATTCGGGATAAAAATTCCTCTTCCCGGTTTAATAAGGTTTTCTTTTTCTCCGAAAAATTCATCAGTGGCAGAAAGCACCTGCGCGCCAAGTGCCTCGTCTGCCAAACTGACCCACTTGCTGGAAAAAAGGTCATAGTGATCATTGTCGTTCTCAGTCGCCATAAATTTTACCAGTTCAAATGAAGAGCCCGTCAATATATTGTGCACAAATAAATCGATCTGAACCCTCAAAACAAAGAATAAAATGCCATTATATTTTGAAAAAGCCTACAAAAAATATCGATAAAACTCAAACATAGTTTTCTTGCAAATCATTAGAAAAGAGGCTAGGTAGATGCTAGAGTATCGACTCTGAATGATTTCCCAACTTAATCAAGTAAAATCAACGCTTCAAAAAATTTGCTCATGAACATTCTTATTTGCAATACCAAGATTTTTACCAATGACCCCCAACAGGGAATTTTAAATGATCAGGCCCTGGCCATTCAGGGGTCCAAAATCCACGAGTTGGGGAACGAGGCGGATTTGAAAATAAAGTATCAGGATTATGCCCGGATCGACGGTAAAGGACGCCTGCTGATGCCTGGGATGGTCAATGCCCATATGCATTTCTACAGCACGTTTGCCAGAGGGATCGCCTTGAGTGGTTCTCCACAGAATTTTTCAGAAATTCTTTCGATGCTTTGGTGGAAACTCGACCGGGCGCTGGATCCAGACTCCATCTATTATAGCGCCCTCCTTTCTTCAATTACCGCTATCAAGCAGGGGGTCACCTCCATCATTGATCACCACGCCAGTCCCAACGCTGTAGATGGCAGTCTTGACCGGATCGAAGAAGCCCTGCAGCAGCTTGGAATGCGGGGTGTCCTTTGCTACGAAATTTCAGATCGGGATGGAAACGAGGTCGCGCAGCAGGGATTGCGGGAAAATGAGCGTTACATCAAAAAATGTCAACAGGCCAAAACTCAAGACCCAAACCACCTTCTCGACGCAATGATTGGACTGCATGCATCATTTACTTTGCACAATGACACTTTGGAAAAAGCCGGAGCGATCAGTCAATCACTTCAAAAGGGATGTCATATTCACCTCGGTGAGGATCCGCAGGACCGGATGATCACTCAAGAAAAATACGATGCAGGACTGGTTGATCGGCTGCAGCAGTTTGGAATATTAGGAACTTCGAGCATCACCGCTCATGGTATTCATTTGACGGACCAGGAAAAAGATGGCCTCGCTCAAACAGACACCATGCTCGTTCACAATCCTCAATCGAATATGAACAACGCCGTGGGCCGCACCGATATTTTTTCATATTTGAAGCGTGGGGTCCTGTTGGGAATGGGAACCGACGGAATGTCTCCGGATCTCAAACCCGATATACGCACCGCACTTTTGCTGCAAAAGCACGACTTGAAAGATAACACGCTGGCCTGGAACGAAACCCGGCAGATGGTCTTGAGCAACAACCCTGCAATCATGAAACGTGTGTCCGGACAAAACGTCGGAAAAATTGCCCCCGGTTTCCAGGCTGATCTGATTCTCGTTGATTACTACCCCCCGACTCCTTTGACTTCAGAAAATTTTTGGGGACATTTTCTGTTTGGAATCTGTGATGCTGTTGTGGATACTGGCATCATCAACGGAAAAGTGGTCATGCAGAATAAACACCTGCCTGGAATTGACGAAGAAAAAATCGCTATTGAATCTCATAAATGCGCTCAGCGTGTTTGGGATCGGTTTAACAATTAATCAAAGAGTAAGCATGGCTGAACTGACAGGATTGAAGCTGGCAACCCATCTTGGTGCCATCTTGGCTGAATACGAAAACTTCGGCAGTATTTATGGTTATCCTAAAAAGAAGTTTTACCGGGGTTATCCGGGAATCGATTTTTCCGTCGATTTTCATCACAAAGAGGCAGCTACTCCGCTTGGACCTGCTTCAGGCCCCCATACGCAGATGGTGCAGAATATCATCCTTTCTTTTTTAGGAGGAGGAAGGATCATGGAGCTCAAGACGATTCAAATTCTGGATCAGTTGGAAATCAGCCGTCCCTGCATTGATGCCCGCAATATCGGGTACAATATCGAATGGTCACAGGAGTTGCGTCTTGAGGATTCCTACAATGAATATGTAATGGCGTGGGTTTTATTGAAGATTATCGAGGAGATGGAATTGCTGGGGGTTCCCAGGGGCGATAGCTTTTACAACACCGTTTTTGATATTTCTGTTGGATACGACCTAAAAGGAATTTCATCGCCTCCGGTCCACAACTGGTTAAAGAAAATGAAAGATGCCGGTGAAGCGATTGGAAGCATGCTCCAAAGTTTGCCTCCTGAATTTGAGCAATATAGAAATCTTTCCATCGATCCGCACATTTCAGAGACATGCACCCTCTCGACTTTCCATGGCTGTCCGCCTCAAGAGATTGAAGCGATTACCGAACATTTGATCAGTGAACACCAGTTTCATACGATTGTTAAAAAAAACCCGACTCTGTTGGGATACGAATTTGTCAATCAGACTCTTTGCGAGGATTTAGGCTACACCAACATAATCGTCGATCCTGATGCCTTCCCTGTTGATCTTCAATTTGATGAAGGTGTGGCAATGATGAAACGACTGGAGCAATTTGCGGAAAAGCACGGGGTGAGCATCGGTTCCAAATTTACCAATACGCTGGTGTTGAAAAACAATCAGACCTATTTCAAAGACAAGACCATGTATCTTTCCGGAACACCCCTCCATGTTCTCGCCATGAACGCCATGCACCAATTTCGTATGGCAATGGGGAAACATTACCATATTTCATTTTCTGCAGGGATATCCAACAAAAATTTTGCGGATGCCGTCAGCTGCAACATGAAACCGGTTTCAGTCTGTACGGATTTGCTCAAAACGGGAGGGTACACACGAATGTCAGGTTATTTAAAGACATTGAAACAGGAAATGGAAAAACTCGGCGCTTCAAATCTTGCGGAATTTATTATCAAAAGAGCAGCAGATCAGAACATTACAAATAGGAATGATGCCGGTTTTGCAAACAGCGAAAAAATTGTTCCTGGATTGATTGAAAATCCTTATTACCATTTTGAATCAAACAAAAAAGAACCCCCAAGAGTCGATAGCCAATTGGGATTTTTTGACTGCATTACCTGCAACAAGTGTCTCCCCGTCTGCCCCAATGCTGCAAATTTTTACATCGCGGTCGGTGCTGCAAGCACTGCCACCACAAATTTTAAAATAGAACAGGGATCTCTGCTTCCGATTCCCGGGAATGATTTTGTCCTCAAACAAAAAACGCAAATTGCCAATTTGGCAGATTTTTGCAACGAATGTGGAGACTGTGACCCATACTGTCCAGAAAATGGCGGTCCCTACCAGGAAAAACCGCGGTTTTTCTTCAATCAGACCACCTACGACACTTATCCCGATCATGACGGATTTTATTTTCCAAACCCCAACTCCCTTCAAGGACGATTCCAGGGAAAGGAATATTTGCTCTCTTTTGACACGCAAGCCGAGACCTACAAGTGGCAATCTGATGAAGTCGACATGACCCTGGATCACGAAAACCACTTACTGCAGGGGGAAACAAACAAAATCTTGAAAGATCAGAGCATCATCGACATGAATCCCTTTTATGTGATGAAATCGCTTTTGCATGGCATTATTGATCAACCATTGTCTTACCCGGCAATCATGTTGCGAGGAAAATGATCTGGAGATAATCTTTCGTGTTCAACCGGGTTCGCCTTAAAAACCGAGGATATTCCACACATTGGATGTTTCTGTTTTACAAACAGCCCGAATTGCATTTTGCCAAATTTGAAAAAGCCTCTCTTCTCAGGGAGTCAAATTGCCCCCTGATCCATCAAAAGTGAGAAAGAAATGAGGAGATGAAATCTCATTTTGTACAATTTGAAAAAAAATGATAACAAGGGAAATTCTCCCGAAGCAATTGTGATCATCTGGACAAACCGCAAAAGTCGTTAATGGAAAAGAGAATCTTATGAAATTTATTTTAAATGGTATCGAAAAAAACTACGAAGGAGACCCGGAAGCGACTCTGCTGCATTACCTGCGTGAAGAAGAAGGGATCCTTTCACCAAAAAACGGCTGTGCCCCCCAGGGAACCTGCGGGTGCTGTGCTGTCGATGTGGACAGCCGCGGATTGCTTTCCTGTGTCATACCAATGAAAAAGGTCGCGGGAAAAACAGTCACGACCACCGAAGGGTTGGGGGAGTACCGACAGCAGGTTTTCACCAATGCATTCGTAGAAAAAGGAGCCGTACAATGTGGCTACTGCACGCCGGGATTTGTTATGCAGGCGGAAGCGTTGCTGAAAAGAAACATCAATCCTTCCCGCGAGGAGGTAGAAAAAGCAATCAATCCCAATCTATGCCGATGCACGGGATATAAAAAAATAGTCGATTCCATCCTCTATGCGGCAAAAGCATTTCAGGAAAATCGGGGGATTCCTGCCATGATTTCCCAAGGAAAAGTCGGGGAACGGCAAGCGCGCTACCAAGCTGAACGTGCCGTAATGGGAAACCGTCCTTTCATTGATGATATGCGTTTTGAAGGGATGGTCTATGGAGCCTTGAAATGGAGCGAACATCCCCGGGCGAAAGTCCTTTCCATCCAAACAAAAAATGCGGAAACCTTTCCGGGAGTCCTTCGTGTTTTCACCGCAAAAGATATTCCTGGAGAGCGTTTTCAGGGCATAATCGTGCCCGATTGGCCCCTGATGGTTGATATTGGAGAGGAAACCCGGTATCTCGGTGATGTTTTGGCAGGAGTTGTCGCAGAAAGTGAGGAAATCGCCCGCGAAGCTGCCCAATTGATTCGTGTTGAATATGAAGTGCTGTCCCCGCTCACGGATCCCCATGAATCCCTGGCAAAAGCAAACACGAAGATCCATGAAAAAGGAAATCTTCTTTCAGAAACGATCACCAAACGGGGGGACTTTGCTGACGCGGAAAAACAAACTGCCTACATCAGTCATGGTGTATACAAAACCCAACGGATCGAGCAGGGATTTCTGGAACCGGAATGTTCAATTGCCCAACCCTGGGGAGAAGGGATCGAATTTTTTTCTCAAGGGCAGGGTATCTACGAGGATCAAAAACAAATTGCGAAACTCCTCGGCCTCACTCTGGAGCAGACCAAAGGTGTTTTTGTCCCCAACGGCGGAGCATTTGGAGGCAAGGAGGACCTTTCCGTCCAGGGACATGCCTGCCTCTTTGCGTTCCTTTTGAAAAAAACCGTCAAGGTGCTTTTGACTCGGGAGGAATCGATCATCATGCACCCCAAACGACATCCCCTCGAAATGGAATACACATTGGGATGCGACCAGCAGGGGATGCTGACCCTGGTGAAAGCACGAATCATCGGAGACACCGGAGCTTATGCATCCGTTGGAATGAAGGTTCTGGAACGCTCTGCCGGCCACGCCACCGGAGCTTACTATGTTCCCTGTGTTGATGTCGAAAGCCGAGCGGTCTACACCAACAATGTTCCTTGTGGTGCAATGCGGGGATTCGGGGTCAATCAAGTCACTTTCGCCCTCGAAAGCTGTATTGATGATTTATGCGAGCAGGGGAATTTTGACCGTTGGCAGTTTCGGTATGACAATGCTCTGACAGAAGGAAAAGCGACGTCCACCGGACAGGTCCTGGAAGCGGGTGTCGGCGTAAGGAAAGCTCTGTTGGCCGTTAAAGAGCATTTCGAAAATGCCAAATACGCAGGACTCGCCTGCGGGATTAAAAATACCGGCCTGGGCAATGGAATGCCGGATGAGGGAACGATAAAAATTGTGATTGAATCCGCCAGCAAAGTGGTTCTTCATCATGGTTGGACAGAGATGGGACAGGGAGTCCATACAATGGGAGTGCAGTTTCTCTGCGAAAACACCGGACTTTCTCCAGAATTGATTGAAGTCCGTGTAGAAACTCCTGAAAAAGCTTTCGCCGGCATGACTACCGGTTCCCGGGGAACTTCGGTGCTGGGACATTGCATCATTGACGGGGCAAAAAAGCTGAAACAAGATCTGGAAACACAGACACTGGAAGAGCTGGTGGGCCGAGTCTATGAAGGTCACTGGATTTGTGACTGGACGACAAAATTGGGTGCCGATGTTGAAAAAATTGTTACTCATTATTCTTATGCTTATGCAGCCCAGGTCGTGGTCCTCGATGACGACGGCAATGTCGACACGGTCTATGCCGCTCATGATGCTGGAAAGATTATCAATCCGACGCTCTTTGAAGGGCAAATTGAGGGATCGATTCATATGGGATTGGGGTACGCATTGTCAGAAGATCTGGCAATGAAAGACAGTCTTTTCGAAAGCACCAATCTGAGAAAATGCGGAATTTTGCGTGCCAAACAAACTCCAAAAATGGAAGTGATCGGCATTGAAGTGAATGATCCCAACGGCCCCCATGGTGCCAAAGGGGTTGGAGAGATTGGCCTGGTTCCCACAGCAGGAGCCGTGGCAAACGCCCTCTACCAATATGAAGGCAAGCGACACTATCAGCTGCCAATGGGCTTGAAGCGAATCAAAGCTTGATCAAAATAACCTGCAGAGGGATGGGTGCACGGTTCCGAAGCTCAAACTCGTAAATCGAAAACTCAATAACACCGATTTCGGAACAACTTTGAATTTTGCGGGATCACCTGCCAACTGAAATCTTGACCGTCGTCAATCTGTCAGTTTTTTAAGACTATCACCGTTTCACAGATTTCAAAAAAATTGTTTGAAATCCATTTAAAACTGGTTTCTTTGGGAGAACGCGATGAACGAATATCGCCTTGTTTACGTCAGCAAACGCCAGGAAAAACTGGCAACGGCTGATATAAAAAGTATTATTCAGACCGCAGAGGAAAAAAACAAATCAGATCATATTTCCGGAATCCTTTTGTACAGCAATCGATCCTTTTTACAGGTCTTGGAAGGAGATTTGATCAAGATCAATCAGACATTCAAAAGAATTTGTCAGGACCCACGGCATAGTGAGATTCTTCTTCTATCCCTGAATCCAATTGAACATCGTTTTTTTTCAGATTGGTTCATGCTCTTATTCAACGTCGACACGATTCAGAATCTGGATGCCGCACTATTTGACTCATCGGAAAAGTCCCTGTACCACCCGTTTCCACTCAGTGGCGAGTTGGCAATAGAAATCGGATTACTTGCCAAGTATTACGCAAAAAAATAAACCTTGAAAAATTTAGGAGACGCTCCCGGATCTTATAATCGTTCCATCTGTATTCATCCAATCATTCCGGAAACGCTTTTCCCTGGTAGGCTGCCTTGAAAGGGAAAAGCTCAGCACGCATCACCCCCTGTTTCACCACGGGATCTTCCTGCATAATCCTGTGTGCCGATTCTTCAGAGTCAGCATGAAAAACGACTATTCCAAACGTTTTCTCATCTGCCGTCTGAGTTCGTCCTGCAAGAATCACCACACCTTGTTCTGTCAGCTCTTTCAGATAAGAAATGTGCCCTTTTAAGATTTCCTCTTCTTCACTGCTGGGTCCTTCCAACAGCATCGCGGTTCTCTCCGGACGAATAACATAAAGATATTGACCCGATTCAGACATCATCCTCCCTGACCTTCAGAACCTGAAAAAATGTCCTCCCCGTTTTTCCAATGATGGAACAAATTCCATCCTGGAAGATCCTTTTTCCTGGCATTAAAAACCTCGTTCTTTCAATTTCCAGATCATCTGCGGCAGGATATTTTTTATCGCGAAAAACCCGAATAATGCTCACTGACACATTTGTCACAAATACCATGACTGAACTCTGCTTCTGTGCGTTCCGAAATAAATTCTTCTAGATGATTCCAAAAGCCTTTGTCATCGCGAATTTTTTTACAATGCGAACATATCGGAAGGATTCCCCTCAATTGCTTGACTTCTTCTTTTGCGTCTGAAAGATTCTGCTCCAGCATTTTCACCGTTTGGTGCAGGTTCGCATTCCCCAAAACCACTAAAGTAATTTTGTAGACACTCAGTAAACTTGAATACAATGACAAAACTTCAATGTAGTCATTGATATCAATAAAATAAAAAAGGCTTCTCGCGTCGATATGGAGACGATGATGCAAATCATCAAAATGTTCTTTGGTGAATATCGGATCGGCATCACCAACGGAGCAGAACATTTCAGGATGAACTGAACATTTTTCAACATCCAGTTCAGGCGCTGATTTCACACTCCCTGACTGGATTGCAATCAAAATTTGAAGGAGCCAGTTCAAATGATCCAGAGTTTGATCGGATGTCCCGGATTTGATGTTTTTGTAGTGATTGATCAATTTTTCCAGGTCATCTTTATCGACTTCAAGCTGTTTTTTTAAATAACCGTTCGACATCCAGGAATCTACTTTTTTGAAGTAGCTTTCAATATCCTGGACAAGTTTTGTGCTTTTGATTGTATCGATAGCGTAGTCGATAAAACAACCGCGCCAAATTCTCGTACTCTTCAGAAAATCAGAACTGGGAACGCGTAAATTATAGTGTAGCTCCCCCAACCTCAAATAACGTGCTTGCAGTTGTTGAGGAGTATCGTTTAATGAATCAATGAAGTTGCGTTTTTGTTTTTCAATTAAATTATCGATCTCGATTTGATTTTTGAAAAATATCGAAAATTGCTCGTGCGAGAGCATATCTTTATAAAATCGAGACATAATTTCATTAAGATACGGTATAAGTGTTTCTAAAGTAGTCATATCAATCCCGATTGAAAAAAACGCATAATAAATGCCGAATGGGAACAATAACAAATTTCTTTTGCGATTACCAAAAATAGTTTCACATTCGTCGATGCGTTCTTACTGAGAACACTCCTATTGTGGAAATGTTGACAAAAAGTCCGCCTGACGATCACGCTGAAATTCAATTTTCATTGCAGGAACGTGCTGTTTGTAAAAGGGGACGGATTTATTTTCTGCATTACCATGAACCGTTTTAGCTTCATTACTGGAACGTGCTGTTTGCAAACCAAAGGATTTATGGAATCTCACGCATGCTGTGCTTGTGTGATGAAGAGGACGCGATGCAGTCAGAGATTTAATGAGAAACGATTTACATATTGAGGAGAAATAAATGCGGAAAAAGAAGGAAGTGGCAATACCCAAAAGAAAAATAAATCCGTCCCCTTTTAATGGAAGCGGGAAAACGATTTGCGTTAATCGGTTGCTTTCCCATTTCTTAGGTTGAGTTCTGGTAATTATCTGGCAAGATTTGTGATTAAATACTGCCCTAATGCCTTCCAGAAATCGTCTGGATGGTCCCGGTAGATTGTCGCAATATCAGCATTCCCTTTGTGGAACAGTATCGCCCAAAAACCAAGCGCAATCAGAACAGCCAACACTTGAATGAACAGCTGAACAAATTTCCTGTATTTCATCAAAGGCCCTATTCTCACAGTGATTTATTCAAACCTGCAAACGTCGTGCTTTGCCTGCACCGGAAGCCTACCTTTTTTATTGAAATGAATCCCTGGTCAAATACCCAATGGTCACCTTTACCAATAAGATCAGAACAGCTTATAGAAGAATGTCCATGAAAACAAACAGTAAAATTATTTTTCACTGTTCGCGAATCAGAATTTTGGAAAGAGACAGGTGTTTGTTTAGACGAAGGAGTGAACTTGTGCGCGGAGGATTTTGCGGAATGAGTTTGAACAATTCTCTTCCAATTAATTTTCAATTGTCGAGGATTGTACCGGACCACTAAACAGGACCATCAAAGGATCTCGTCTATCCCTTGATTCTACTGGTGGCGGGGGTCGGATTTGAACCGACGACCTGGTTCTCAATTCCCTCAAAACCGAACAGATTGTCAGCGAATAAGTACTGATAACATAAAATAAGATGGAACATATCCTGATTTCAATTACCAACTGACAAGACTGTTCGGTAGATGAGATGCGTTCTATGTCTTCCATCATCCTCCGAAGCCAGTCGGAACAATTTGAGTAGGCTCTTGACGTATAATTTTAAATTATTTTGGACTTTGTCCAATCCTGAAGGGTTAAATGGTTTTTTAATTTGTAGAAAGCCTGATCATTTGTGATTAGGATGGCATCTACAGCAACAGAATGAGCAGCGATCAGCATATCCATTGCTCCTAATGATTTACCCTCTTTTTCGCAGATCGTTCTCAGATCAGCATACGCTTGAGCGGCACCGGAGTCCCATGGCAATATTTCTACGCGAATTAAAAATTCTTTGACGGCTGTCTGCAAATTTTTTGCTGAAGGTTTCTTAGCCAAGCCTCGTAGAAGTTCTGCTTCAGTTATTACTGAGATACACACGGCACTCATCGCTACATTTCTAAGATAGTCCTTTATAACAATATGTTCACCTTTTATAAGGAAACTAACCATATTCGTATCGAGCATATATAGCAGCTTTTTCATTAGAACAATTCCTTCTCTTCTTCGATTTTATTGTCTCTTTCTGCCATAAAATTCTGTGGTACATTAATCGTTTCCAGTAAGTCAAAAAAATCATCCCAAGATCCAGGTTTCTTTGAAATGATGACGTCGCCTGTTTCCGAATCCTTACGAATGTATACCTGGTCGCAGTCGAATCGGAAGCTCGCAGGAAGTCTGACAGCTTGGCTACGACCGTTCATAAACAGTTTAGCAGTGTGTTTCATCTTGAATCATCTCCCTGATGTAAAAAATTTCTGAAATTATGTGATATATCAAAATATATTACAACGCTGCTGAAATGGAAAGAAAATATTGTGGTGATGATGCTTTAGTCACTCGTTTGAAATCTTTATCCTTGTAATTTTTACCTTAATTCTCGAATTACAAGGATGATATCATGGGAAATACGAAAAAAAATAGAAAGCGCATTAAATCGTTAACAAACCAATTCATGTTAGATGCTGAATGTTTTTCGTTTGGCTTCCAATCTCTCTGTTTCATCTAAAACATTAGGGGGGTAAGTCTATCTCCTAGTTAATTTGCTTCTGCTTAGAAGGTTAAAACCATTTCATGCCAAAGCTAAGTCGAATTTGACATGAAAAATGGTACCGGTGAGGGTGTTGGAGTAATAGCACAGGAAGTTCAGCCCCAAATGCCATTCATGGTTTCAGAAATAGACGATGGATATTTAGGGGTGCAATATGCGTCTCTAACTCCCTATTTGCTGGAAGCAGTTAAAGAACTAGAGGCTGAAGGAAGAAAGTTGAAGGAAGAAAATAGGATGGGCCATGCCCATCAAAAGGCAGAGATCTCAACATTAAAAACGAGGCAGGAATCTGAGATCGAACAACTGAAGAAAAAAATCGAGCAGCAGCAACAGGAAATCACCGCATTAAAGACGCAGATGGCGCAAATGGATCAAAAAATTGAGGAGAAACTGGCCTTGATACTCAATTCTCTCAAAACCGAGCTGGCCTTTTCCGATCCCTGGTAAAAACTAGGGCAAGGAAGGAGTGATTTAACCAATATGAAACAAATAACCTAGCTCATATTGAATTCAATGTATTGCTTCGGAACCTATTGAAGATTTGGTTTCGTTTTTGCGGAAATAGCTGATGGGGATAAAGGACCTTTATGAAACTTTCTGATAGATAAAACTATCCAGATTTGTGTGTTCTTGTGCATGTTCCACAGTTATGGATACCAAATGTCCTTTCTCATCAAACTCGGCAAGAATGTTTTCATCAATATCTTTGGTATCCACAATGCTGTTTTCGTTGAAGGTAACTTGCACCGTATCAGTGTCTTCAAAATATTCTATTTTCATTATAATTCCTCTTGAAAACGTCTATCGAAAAAAGCATTGTGAACCGTTTCCTCATCTTCCAGCAACACGACTCTGAGAAATTTGTTATCAGCTTCAGGAATCTTTCCCCAGAGACGGATTCGTCCATCTTTCTGAATCGTTTTCCTCAAAGGATTTTGGATAACCTCCTGAATCCATTCTAATTGAATAACAATATGGTCGGTTTTTTGGCGATTTTTTATAAAGTATTGCGTAAATTTCATATACCCTTCGAGTTGGATTAGTTTAGCATACCCCTGGATTTCAGCAAGTGTGAAAAAGAAAGGATATAAATGCCTCAATTCTATTCCTTCTTTCTCTTTAACATCCTCCTCTATTTGTCTATCGGCTGTTCCCTTTTCCCATTTCCGGAAGATCATTTTGTCAACACAATCCCCATCTTAGGAGTTTCTGACAGTCACGATAAACAAAAAAATATGAAGGAGAATTGATTTCGCTGCAATGGATCTCTACTTTAAGGAGGAGAGGCAGAACTGATCAACTCGCTTTGATACAAACCAATCCCAGAGTGATGGCAGCAATCGCAATCGCTTTGGGAATTGTCAATTGTTCTTTGAGGAAGATAATCCCAAGAAGAGCACCGATCACGACAGCGAATTCCCGCACCGCAACGATATAGCCGACCTGCCCCATCGTGAAGGCAAAGAGGATGATCAAGTAGGTTCCGGCAGCTCCTACACCAATGAGCAGGATATACGAATAAGAGTTTCGTGCAATTTGGAGAATCGTTGCCTGGTGATTACGCCAGACATAAGGCCCCATACAGACGGCATTGACAAAAAACATAAAACAGAGATAAGGGACTGCGTCTGCATATTGGACCCCGACTTTATCGACCAATGAATACGCCACAATCGTGCATCCTACCGATAATGCAAGACCGATTTTATGAAGTGATTCTTTTTGGCGATAAGCGGGAACTCCCAAAAACAAAATCCCCCCAAAGATCAACGCAATCCCAGCAGTTCCGGGGAACGAACCGGTTTCTTCCAGGAAGCTCCATCCGAGAAGAGCCGTCAGCCCAATTCCTGAACCTCGAGCGATAGGATAGACTACAGAAATCTCACCATGCTGATATGCATGGGCCAAAAAGATCGAATAGGGGGTGTGAATGATCCCGCTGGCGATGATATAAATCCAACCCGTTGCTGTGACTGCCTCCTTGAATCCGATGGAAAGGAGTTGATAGATTGCCAGGGGGAAGGTGAAAAGCCATCCACACCAGATGGCTAACCACATGATGACCATAACGGCAATCAAACGGTTACGAAAACCTTTGTGCCACCGTTCACCCATGTGGACCGGATTGAGGATTACAAAGCGGCCTATCGGGTGTTTAAGGAACGGTTGGGGATGTAGGGATCAATCCCCGATTGGAGTTGTCTCTTTCTTTTTAAAGTGGTAATTAAATTTACTGATTTTTACAAAATTCGGAAGTTTTTAAGGCCATATTTAAGTTGAACAGGAACGATGCTGGAATTGATCAAGGAGTTGATCCTGGATTTTCAGGAAGAAGCTATCAGTGGCGGTGTGCCAAGGCACCTTGATTATGAATTGGTTTCGCAAAAAGCATTTATCTGCATTGGAGTGAGGAGGTGCGGTAAATCCACTTTGTTGATGCAGATCATTCAGAATTTATTGAAGCGCCGGAATATATCTGCAGAGAATGTGGTTTATATCAACTTTTTTGATGATCGCCTGGACGCACTAAGACAGGGGCAGATAGGAATCATCAGCGAAGCCTATTACCTGCTGTATCCCGCAAAAAAGAATGACGAAACCGTGTACTTTTTCTTTGATGAACTGCAGGAGATTCCAGATTGGGAAAAATTCATTGAGCGTTTACTTCGGACAGAAAACTGCGAAGTTTTCATTACCGGATCATCCGCAAAGTTGTTGTCGCGGGAAATTGCAACTCAAATGGGGGGGCGTTCCCTTGCCTGGGAATTGTTCCCTTTTTCATTCAGGGAATTTCTGGATTTTCATGGAATCGTCTATGATCGCTTAAGTTCTCAAAAACGAATTTTGATCCAAAGTCACTTTGAACAATACCTTCAGAAAGGAGGATTTCCGGAAGTCTTTTCTGCCAGTGAAAAACTTCAGTTAATGATTCATCAGGAATATTTTAAAGCGATCCTTCATCGGGATATCATTGAACGTTTTGATGCAAGACATCCGCAAGCGGTGGTGCGTTTGGGACACCGTATTGTGAATCATATCTCGTCGCTGCATTCGCTCAATCGTTTAACCGAGTATTTGAAATCATTGGGATATAAAACGAGCAAGCAATTTGTGGGAGAGTGTCTGGAATGGTTTCATGACGCATATCTTTTTCTTCCGGTCTCCATTTACTCCCCCTCATTATCGATACAAAACGCGAATCCCCGGAAAATATACGCGATTGATCATGCGCTGGTACGCTCAGTCTCTTCAAATCTGCTGGTCAATTCCGGAATCTTGCTTGAAAACCTGATTTACCTTCATTTGAGGAGGCAAAACCGGCAAATCTATTACTACCGGACTCGCTCCAGAAAAGAGGTTGATTTTATTTGGAAATCACAATCAGGGGGTTTGAATTTGTTACAGGTGTCCTGGGATATGAGTGATGAAAATACCAGGAAACGGGAGATTTCAGCCCTTTTTGAAGCGATGGAAGAGACAGGAATGGATCTTTCGATGATTGTCACTCATGCCGAAGACGGGATGCTTGAGAAAGAGGGAAAGACGATTCAAATCATTCCAGCGTGGAAGTTTTGTCTTTCGGAGTTCTGACCAAATTGAGCAAGAGAGCTCAGGAACGTTATAAAAAGAAGGGTTCTAAATGTTACCCGCCGCCTTAAGATAGGGGTCGGAGTTTTTCTTTCGAACTTGCGACTATATATGTCGCAACTCCATTGCCAATTCCAACAGGAGCAAGGAGGTTAAATTGGGATTTAATGCGGCAAGTATTGCGGCAGGACAATTTTTAAGGGATCAAGGAATCTCGTCTATCCCTTGATTCTACTGGTGGCGGGGGTCGGATTTGAAC